>JANRIE010000005.1:0-252685 GCA_033765285.1 Hyphomicrobiaceae bacterium
GTTCGTCCCGACGTGGACCTCCCTCATCGCGTCCTACAGGAAGGCCAAGGGTCTCGATGCGGGGATTGATGCCGACGGCAACCTGATCGCCGATCCCGCCTACGAAATCGGCGCGGTGGCACCCAAACCGCCGGAACCGCTGCCGACACCGCCCGAGCCGCCGTAGCCCTCCGAGCCGGCCCCGCTGCCTTCACCAGTGGAGCCGCCGAAGCCCGCCGAGCCGCCCCCCGCGCCAGCGCCAGCGGAGCCGCCGAAGCCCGCCGAGCCGGCCCCCGCGCCAGCGCCAGCGGAACCGCCGAAGCCCGCCGAGCCGGCCCCCGCGCCAGCGCCAGCGGAACCGCCGAAGCCCGCCGAGCCGACCCCCGCGCCAGCGCCAGGGGAACCGCCGAAGCCCGCCGAGCCGGCCCCCGCGCCAGCGCCAGCGGAGCCGCCGAAGCCTGCCGAGCCCGGCTCGCGAACGTGGAACGAATGGATGGGAAGCTGGTGGGGCTGGGCCAAGAGTTGGTGGCAGTGAGCGCTCGTATGGAGCAAGATGAACGCGGTCACGCCGGTGGCGTGGCCGCAGTGCGGCGGCGGGCGATCCTCTCGCCAGTACCTCGGCCAAGTGGGAGTTAGGTCATGCTCAAGCGCTGCTGTCTTGTGCTCGCTGCTGGATGCCTCGCACTGTCAGGGCACGCGGCAGCCGCCGATCCCGCGACGGAAAAGGATCGGCTGAGAAGCCTCCTGGAGAGCAAGTTCAAGAAGCCCGCGGCGAAGACGACGCGCTCCATCAGGCCGGCGGTGCCCGCCGCACCACCGGCCGATCTCTACGTCATCGACCCATCGGGCAAGGTGAAAAACATCGCGCCGGGAACGCCAGGCAACAGTTCGGCGGTACCGCCCTCGGACATGCGCCTCACTGCGTCTGCGTCGGGCGGCGTTCTGTCGCTCGCCGCGGGCGCGACTGGACTCGGAAATGGCCGGTCGGCACCCGCCGTCGTAGCGGCCGCCGACGAGCCACCGGCGACAGAGGCCGCCGCAGATGTCATGCTGGCCGCGAGCACCGAGTCCACGGTGGTCAACCAGCGCATCATCGTCATCCAGCTCAAGCCCCGCGCGAGCGAAGCCGACATCGACGCGCTCATCACGAAATACAACCTGGACGTCATCGAAGTCGTGCCGAGCCTGGGGGCGATGTACGTCCGCCTGCCCAATGCGCCGGCGGAAAAGAGTTCGCGCAGTACGGTTCGCTCACTGCTGGAACCCAACCTCGTCGTCCAATTGCGCCGTGAGCCGGCGGTGAATGCCGCTTTTGTTCAATCGACGATCGGCACCAAAACGCTTCCACCGCCGACGACGGCCAGTGTACGCCAGTCCAGCGGGGTCACGCGCTGGCATTGGGAGACAGGCAGCAACGACGACGGCAACTGGGGCCTGAAGGCCATGCGCATCCCGCAGGTCTGGACCGTGGTGCGCCGCGGCAACCGCCAACCCGATCCGACATCTCCGGCCATCGCCTCCCTGCACGGCATCGAGACGGCGGCAGCCGAGGGCCCAAAGCCGGCGACGATCGCTCTGCTCGACAGCGGCTTCGGCGAGCATCCGCAGATTGCCTACACCAACGTGAAGGGCGGTATGCCCGCGCGTCCGCAGCCGGCTGATTGTGCCCGCAGCCACGGCACCCACGTCGCCGGGATCATCTCCGCCAACGTCATCTCGACGAATGGCATCGACGGCATCGTGCCGCAGGCGCGCCTCGATGCGATCCCGATCTCGCGCAACCTCCTGATCGAGGGCTCGTTGGCCGGAGCGCAGCGCCAGCAGCTTCATCTGGGCTACTTCGCCGATGTCATTCGCGATCTGGCCGAATATTTCGACGAGTATCCGCTGGCCGACGACGAGCGCCGCGTCGTGAATGTCAGTCTCGCTTACAACTGGTCATGGGTTCGCAAGATGAGCGAGACCGACCCGACGACGGACCAGAGTGTGCGCAACCAGATCCAGCAGCACGCCAACTTCATCCAGTATCTCGTCGACCGCGTCAGCGATCAGGTGCTGTTCGTCGCCGCTGCCGGTAACGACAGCGAGGGCGAGAGTGAGCCGTTCAACGCCAAACTGGCCACGCCGTTCGCGTTCGCGGCGCTGCATGAGTCGGCCTATTTCACGCCATCGAGCAACATCATCGTCATCGAGGCTCACGGCCGTGACGGCAACCTCGCATCCTTTTCCAACACGGGCGGGCATGTCAGCGCGCCTGGTGTCGACATCATGAGCACGCTGGCCTCGGACAAGGCACCCTACGGCGTGTGCAGCGGCACCTCGCAAGCGGCTCCGCACGTTACGGCGCTCGCAGCCATTCTGTTCGGTCTCGACCCGAAGCGGACACCTGCCGAAATCATTTCGCTCATTCGGGCTTCGACAATCGCCGAGCCCGGCAGCCGCGCCGCGCCACGCGCCGATGGACTGGCTGCCGTCGCCAGTCTGTCAGACCAGTACGTGCGCCAACTCGCAGACCTCGATGGCGATGGCGACGTCGATGCCGCCGACCTCGCGGTCTTCCGGGAGGACTTGCTGGCGATCGAGGCCGGACGCTACGGCGACCCCATCGACCGCGACCTGAACGGGGATGGTGCCATCGACGGTAGCGAGCGCTGCTGGCCGCGTATCGACCTCAACGGCAGTGGTCGGGCGTCCTATGATTCATCCGACGTGCGCCCTATCGGCGGCGTCATGCGCAGCGACCTCGAGATGATCCGCGCCGCCTGGACGGACCGCACCGAGACTTTCGACACCGCCCTGCGCAACAGCGGGCTCGCCGAACTGCTCAACATCTGGCAGGCCACCGCGATCATGGCCGCAGCCGAGCTGCCGCTGGCCGACGATGTGCCCTGCCGGTGAGGTTGCGGGCCTTGAGGCGCGCAGACCGGCAGGATGGCTGGGCGGCGGCAATCGCGGTCGCGGAGCCTGAATTCACAGCGGGCCATGCGTGCACTGTGCGCTTGGCACCCCGACGGGAGATCGTACGATGAGTCATCGACTGCTCGGCATCTGGGCCATGGCGGGGCTCATGGCCGCGCTGACCACCGGCGCGCCGCTGACCAGCGCACGCGCCGCCGATCCCGATCCCAACGCCGTCAAGCGGATCGTCGAAGACGCACGCCGGACCAACCCGTCCTTGCGGGTTCGCATTGACCCGGCGACGGGGATGCCCAAAAGCGTCCGCGGATTGCGGCCCGCCGTCGACCCCGATGTCTCGCTCGGCGCATCTCGCAATGCCGCCGGCACACCTTCGGAGGCCGACGTCATCCGGGCCGCGGAGACATTCTTCAAGACGGGCGAGCTGGCCGCCGCATATACCGCCCGCAACGGTCGGACCGAAGTCTCAGCCTTTCGTGTCCGCCGCGACCCCGACTTCCCCGGTCAGAGCGTCGTTCATGTCGAGCAGCGCCTGGACGGCGTGCCGGTCTTCGGCTCGTCGGGCCGGGTCATGGTCTCGCCGTCGTTGGCCGTCACGCAACTCTCCACGACGTTCTCGACGGTCGATGTCGAGACGACGACGCCAAAGGTCGAGAAAGATGCCGCGATCTCAGCCGCCCGCGCGCATTTGCGTGGCGTTCTCGCGAGCAAACGCGACAAAGGCGGCTATGACCGCCTGCGCGCAAACCTCGACACGATCGCCGCCGACGCCAGTCTCGTCGTCTTCGACCCGGCACTCCAGCGGCGGCGCGAGGCGAATCCCGGCCCGGCCCGGCTGGCTTGGCTCACGATCATCGACGAGTTTCGCGTCTTCGTCGACGCGAGTTCCGGCGAGGTCTTGTTCTTCTACGCAGACAAGCACTCGCTGGCCCCCCGCCGTGTCTTTGACCTCCAGGATCGCTCCGAGTTCCCGGGCGTGAAGCTGATCGACGACACCACGGGCGAAAAGGCTGACCCGCTCCCCACCGATGCCAGCGATGCTTACGCCAACGCCGGCCATGTGCTGGGATTCTTCGACCGCGTCTTCAAGCGGGGGGGCGTTTACCAGGAGGACGGCGAGGTTCTCTCGGCCTACGTCCGCTATGGGGGCACCAAGTATGCCCACTGGTGTAACGGCGTCTCGTTCGGCTGCCCCGAACGGGGAGCGATGGTCTATGGCACGGCAGCCGCCGGCGCCATCGACATCGTCGGCCACGAGATGACCCACGGCATCATTTCAGCCGAAGCGGAGCTGACCTACGCGAACGAATCGGGTGCGGTGAACGAGGCCCTCGCCGACATCTTCGGCACGCTCGTCGAGTTCGACCTCGCGGCCGGCAACGCCAACTGGGTCATGGGCGAACGCATGCTCGGCTACTCGCTGACGGCCGCTGTCCGCAGCATGGCAAATCCAACCCTGTTCGACCCCGACGGGAATTCGCTGTTCGACCGCAGCAAGCCGTACTCGCCCCTCAATCGCGGCCAGCCCGACCACTACGACGACTACGTCACACGCGAAGACCCCATCTGTGAGACGACGAACGACTATTTCAACGGCTGCGTGCACTTCAACAGTGGCATTCTCAACAAGCTCGCCTGGCTCTCGTCGGAAGGCGGTCGCCACCGTGGAGTCGTCGTGAAGGGCATTGGCCGCGACAAGCTTGGCCGGATCGCTTATCGCGCGCTCGTCGTCCACATGAATCCGAGTTCGACACTCAAGGACGCGGCGGAGGGCTTCGAGACGGCCTGCCTGGAACTAGCCGGTGCGAACGTGGCAGGTTTCGTCAGCTCGGATTGCGACCGCGTACGCAATGCGCAGATTGCCGTGGGCTTACTGCCGCTCGGGAGCTGAGAATTTGGCTTGCAGCCTGCCCACCTGAAGGATGGTCCGAAGACCACTCAATCCGTCAGCGTGAGCACCGGTGCCAAGCTGCCGCGAGCGCCTTCGAGACGATAGATGCCGTCAGGCTGCCGGACGTAGACGCGTGGTGGCAGCGAACCGGAAAAGCGCGCGACCACGCGGCGTCCGTTCGCCTTGATGCCGATGATCGTTCCCGACCGTCGAGCTCGGCCGGTCTGCTCGATGACCGGCATTCCCGCCGTGACGGCGATCGTGCTCTTGACGATAGCTTTGCCCGATTGGGCTTGGCCAACGATCGCCGAGGAGGCCGATCCGGCAGCAAGGATCGGCTCCTCGGCTTTCGACGCACCTGCGGGAGGGGCTGGCTCCAGCAGGTCAGTAACCGCGACCGCCCGAGGTGGGGAGGAGACGAAGGCGGGCGCGGCTTCGGGGGCGTGCACTGGTGGCACGATTGGTTTTGCGTGCACCGGCAGGACTGGTTCGGCTGGGAAAGGCCCGGCGTTCGTCGGAACATTGCCCAGTCCAGTCGTCGGCAAAGAAGCCGGCAGCGCGGTCGCTGCCGGCTCAACGGCTCCGAGCGCGGAGGACGACGCTCTGGCCGCGATGGTCGACCCGGCGGGCGAGACTGGCTCCACCACGGGCGTGTCGGCGGGCGGGAGGCCTCCAGGCACAGCCTTGGCCGAGCGCTTTCCGAGTAGCCAGCTGAACATATCCTGCCTCGCCATCGGGTGGCCCCTACCCTGTAACAGCATGAACACTGAGCAAGTGGCGTGCCACAAGATCAGCCGCCAGGAAACCGGGCGACCAGCATCAATCGCTCGCGGTCAGTGACCATCAAGATAGCACGACAGCAGAATAGCCGCCCAAAAGTTGGGCGAAACGTTGAAGACGGGTATCGTTTGGCGACCTCCTCGTCCTCGCTCTAGTCCGCGCATTCGCCCATCACGGCGGGGCGGGGAGGCATCGCCAACTCTTGCATTTTCAACGATCTCGCGGCATAACCAAAGGCGTCGAATACGCCTTGGTACACTCTACGACACGGCCCTACCCGCCTGCACTAGACGTCTCCATCGCGCGATTTGATTACCGGGGGCAATCCCGCTCCTCGGCTCTCTTATGCTGCTTTGGAGGCAGACAACATGGCTAACGGAACCGTCAAGTGGTTCAACTCGACCAAGGGCTATGGCTTTATCCAACCCGAGGACGGTGGAAACGACGTGTTCGTTCATATCTCGTCGGTCGAGCGCGCCGGCATGACCACCCTCAACGAGGGTCAGCGCGTCGCCTACGAGATGGAAAAGGGCCGTAACGGGAAATACGCAGCGGTCAACCTGCGCAAGCTCTGAACGGCGGGTGGCTCTTCGTCGAACCGCTGGAGGCTCCCGCCTCTGGGGCGGCTCGGCTCGGCCGAAGAATTCTAGTATCGAGACGACGACACCGGGGAGGCAGCCGATGCCTTCCCGTTTGTCGCATATGGCCCGTCCGGTACTGTGCGGAGCAGGCTTGCTGGAGGCCGATCGTCATTATTGCTGCAGCATCCGTGTTGCGGCCCAAAGGAGACTGAATGGCTAAGGAAGAGATGCTCGAGTTCGAGGGCGTGGTGGACGAAGTTCTGCCCGATGCCCGGTGCCGGGTGAAACTCGACAACGGGCACGAGGTCATCGCTTACACGTCCGGACGCATGAAGAAGAACCGTATCCGAATTCTGGCTGGCGATCGCGTCACGGTCGAGATGACGCCCTATGACCTCACCAAGGGACGCATCAACTTCCGCCATAAGGATACGCGGGCAGGCGGTCCCCCGGGCGGCGGACCGGGCGGAGCTTCGGGTGGGCCAGGCGGCGGCCCGCGCCGGCGTTGAGTGGCCCAGGTCGCCATCGAGGCGTGCGCCCGCCGGTTTGGCGGTGGGTGCACGCCGATCGAAACCCGGCCCCTCGATGGCCCGAACGAGCCTCGCCAAGAGTGGGGTGTCCGATGGGCATAACCGGCCAGCACGCGCCTTCCGGATGCCCAAGGGGTGCGAACGGCGACATGTCGGGAGGCGGCTCCCGGATCGCTTGCCACCCGCGCCTATGAAATGCCATCAGGTGCCTCGACTTGGCGCGGGTTTGATCGCCGCGCCGTTCGCTTCTCGGCCTCGCTATGCCTCGCCGCCGCTCTGCTATGGATGCGGTGAATGTCGATCCAGCCTGGTGTGATGACCGAGACGTCCGCGGCATATTTTGCAGCGAGGTCGAGAGGCTGACGTCTCGGTCTCAATCACACGAGATGATTGATATTGCTCGTGTCGTTCAGATCGCGAAGTTCGTGACGAGCGCGTTGCAGGATGAGACGCATTTCGCGATCACGTCACCAGGTCGGCCAGCAGTTCGTCCCAATACAGTTTCGCGATGTCCGGGCCACCGACCCTGCGCAGTTCCTGCATCAGCGTCGGTGATGTGACGTTGATCTCGGACAGGTGGCCGTCGATCAAATCGAGCCCGGCAAAGAAGATGTCCCACGCGATCAGCTTCGGGCCGACCTCGGCGCAAATCTGCACCTCACGGTCGGTCAGCGTGGCCAGAACCGGTTTGCCGCCAGAATGAATATTGGCGATGAACCCGCCCTCGGGGGGCAACCGTCCGAGCGCGCCCACGGGCTTTCCCTTCAGCATCATGACGCGACGGTCGCCGGTTGCGACGCCCGGCAGGAATTTCTGCGCGACGATCGGCTCGGCGCTGTGGGACGTCAGCGTGGCGATGTGGCCCCCGAGCGCGGGGTCGTGACCGCTGGACTTGACGATCATCTCGCCGCCAAACAGCGACAATGGCTTGAGGACGATGTCGCCATGCTGAAGGGCGAAAGCGCGAATGGCCTCGGGATCGTGGCTGATCAGCGTCGGGGCCATCAAATGGGGAAAGTTCAGGGCTGACAGCTTTTCGGGCGTATTGCGGATCGCACGTGGGTTGTTCAGCACTTTCACGCGCGGCGGCAGCAACTCCAGCATGTAGGTGTTGGAATAGTAGGCCATGTCGAAGGGCGGGTCCTGCCGAATGAACACGACGTCGAAGTCGGCGAGGTCACGGTCGACGGGTGGGCCGACGGTGAACGGGCTCGTCGCGGCGAGATCGAGCGTCGTGCGCCGCAGCCGCGCCGAAAGCCGGCCGCTCTCGAACGCCAGTGTTCCCGGCTGATAGGTGTGGATTTCGACACCACGCGATTGGCCCTCCGCCATCAGGGCGACAGAACTGTCGGAACCGATGTTGAGCCTATCGAGGGGGTCGATCTGCACTGCTAGCTTCAGCATGGGCGGCGTCCTCGCAAAATGTGCTCGTGGGCCGCCAGACCATAGGCAGCGCCCGCAAGCGAGGCAATGACTTCGCCCCACGGTCTGGGCTTGGCCAGTGGCTCGTGTTCCGGTTCTGACATTTGCTTGCCCGTGCGGCTTGGCTCACAGCAAATGTCAGAACCATGAGGAACACTAGCAACTATATGATTTTAGTGCAGCTTATGCATCTAACGTTTGGTTCGAGGCGGAGTTGCGAGCGGGTACCAAACGTTAGATGCGCTGCACTAGGCCGGCCTCAGGTGTGCGGGTTTGGGCGGTGCAGGGGCGACGGCGTGCCGTGTGCGCGCCAATCGAAAGGGCTTGGAACGATGCAGGTTCGCGACCTCGGTCTTGCCGGCGTCAGGGAGATCATACCGACCCGGATCGGTGACAGCCGAGGCTATTTCAGCGAAGTCTGGAATGCCGCTCGGTTCGCCGCCGCCGGCCTGCCAACCACGTGGGTTCAGGACAATCAGTCGCTTTCGGGGGCTGCGGGCACGGTGCGCGGGCTCCACTATCAGAAGCCGCCCTTCGCGCAAGTAAAACTCGTGCGGGTCCTCACGGGTGCCATCCGCGACGTCGTCGTCGACATCCGCCACGGATCGCCGACATTCGGGCAGTGGTTGAGCCTGGAGGTTTCGGCGGCCGCCATGAACCAGATCCTGGTGCCTGAAGGCTTCGCCCATGGCTTCGTGAGCCTGCAGCCGGAGACGCTCGTGCTGATCAAGGTCACCGCACACTATTCCGCCGAGCATGACCGGGTGGTTCTGTGGTCGGACCCCGCGATCGGCATCGATTGGGGGCTCGACGGTGCTGAACCAATTCTTTCGGCCAAAGATATGGTGGCCCCGATGTTGTGCGACGTCGACACGGGATTTCGCTACATGGGCGGCACGTCGTGATGGTGCCGGCCACAGCGGGAGGCGATGGGGCCGTTGGGCTTGCCCGTCCGGCATCGCGGGCCGCTGCGAACGCGTCGCACGGCCGGTGCAGCACGGGAACGGCTCGGCGCGTGACACGGCACGTGACCAGCGCTTGACCCGACGTCGGGCCGCTCGCATAGTGCCGCGGCGACCGCGCGAGAGCGTGCGCGACGTTTTCTTTTCATAGTGCCTTGAACGGCTTGGTCCCGTAGCTCAGCTGGATAGAGCGAGAGTTTCCTAAACTCTAGGTCGCAGGTTCGAGCCCTGCCGGGATCACCATATCTCACCCATGATCCGTTCAATCGGCAGCGCGTTCGCGTCCCTCCACGCGACACCTCGCCTCTCGTCGACGTGCTGACAGCGGGCCGCCGAGACCGTCCGTGAGGCGGTCAGGAGCGGACACGTCATGTCCGCGTCCACCCCAGCCGGCCCGCTGCCTGCCTCACCTCGTCGCCAGCAATTCCTCGAGAAAGGCCCGGGCCTCAGGCGAAAGCCCGCTTTCAGCGGAGGGCAGGGCGAGTTTGGCTTCGAGTGCCTTCCTCACGTCATCGGGCATGCGCTCGCCTTCGGTTGCCACCGCAAACGGAGTGGCAAACTTGGCGGGCTCGGCAACCGCACCGAAGATGTTCCATTCGAATGCGGGTTCGTCGGTGGTGCCGCGGATTTTGATGGGTATGGGCAGATGCAGCGGCGGTGGCTTCAGCGAGAGCCGCATGACTTGCTCGAGCCGGCGCGAGACGAGACCCAGGGTGCCGCTGGTCGACACATCGACCTCGGGGCCGGCCAAGCTCACGTCCTCGGTTGATCGCAGCACGCCATTGCGGATGGCGAAGGCACCCTTCACCTTGTCGAAGCGCGTCCTGAGCGCCGCGTTGTAGCCCTGCTGCTGGCCAAAAGACAGCACCGCCCGACGCAGGTCGAACCCAATGATCGCCCCCTGGCGCGCCTCCATCCGGGCGGTACCGTTCAACGATCCGACCAGTTCGCGCATGCTGCCGCCGCGCGCGGTCAACGTCATGTCGAGGTCACCGCTGCCGGAAACGAGGCGCTGCTTGAGCAACTCCGTCGTGAACGGCTCGAGCGCCAGCTCGTCGAATTCGAGACTGACCGCCGTCTCGAGTGGACCTTGGTTCATGCTCACGTCGGCGCGCCCGGACACGCGGCCCTTGTACAGGCCGAGTTGGTCGATTTTCAGCGCCAGTTTGTCCGGGCTCGACGTGAGTTCGACGCGGCCTTTGGTTGCGGGGATCTGGCGGTAGCGTATTTCCTCTGCGTCGATGGCGAGCGTCACGTCCATGTCGGGCAGTTTCTGCAACTTGAACGGCTCAGAACTCCAGGCGCTCGCCGCGGTCGCGGCTGCTCCCCGCAAGTCTTCGGACGTTTGCTTCTGCGGCTCCAGGGCATCGAGGAGGCTGTCCCAGGCCGACGGCAGTGCCAGGCGACCTTCCAGCGGCTCGAGCGAGAACGCGGCAGGCGCGGCCGCTGCCGGCAACAGCTTGTTGAGGTCGATGCGCGCCTTTGAGATTTTTGCCTTTACCGACGGCCGGGTTTCCTCGATCGAGACCTCGCCATCGACGACACCGGAGGCTGCTTCCAGCGTCAGGGTTGCCGGCTTAAGCGACAGCCGTCGCAGGCTTCCGGCGATGGTTCCCTCGATCTTGCCGGTCATGCCCAGGTCGGCACCGGCCGGGTCGATGCCGGCCCATGCGAGCAGCTTGGGGATATTGCCGGTCTCTGCCACGACTTGTCCGGTGACCTCGCCCAGCGGCTTGGTGGCGATCGTGCCGTCGAACTTGGCCTTGGTGCTGAGCGCCTCCAACTCCAGGCTGAGCGGTGATGTGCCGCCATCGGGCAGCGCATAAACGTCGGAGAGGCTGACATTGGTGGCGATCAGCTCGCCGTTGAATGCCAATTCCCCCTTGTAAGACACGCCTTTGCCATCGGCTGAGCGCGTTGCGGTGCCCGAAATGCGCTCGATCCTCAGTGTTTCCTGCGGCGGCACGGCCTCGATCGTCAACGTCCCATCGGTCACGACGATCTGCTGGGGAATGCCGCCCCCGCGCACGTCGCCCTCGGCGACGCCGATCAGCATGGGGTCGCCCGGAATGAGGGTCAGGTTGGGCTTGACGAGTGTGATGACCGGAACCTCGAACACCTGGTTCCACAGGTCGATGATCTCGATTTGAGCTTCCAGGCTCTCGGCGGTGAGTGGGCTACGGTCTGGCTTGTCGGGCGGTCCCGACAGCGTCACCTTGCCGAGGCGCAGGCGGATGTCAGGGCGGAACACAAGCCGTGTCTCGCCGGCGATGGTGAGCTTGCGTCCGGTCCGCTCCTCGACGATGCGGATGAGCGCATCGCGGGCAAGCCACCCCGGCGGCGAGGCCCACAACACGACGGCGAGTATGGCGGCGGCAGCAAGAAGGCCGACGACGATATAGGCGAGCGCGCGCAGCATGACGTAGCCCATGGACGACGCGCCTTTTCCCGCCGAGTTTCCGATTGCCTCAGACATCAGATTGTCACCTCCTCAGGACCCGCGCGAGCGCCCGGTCGCACTGCCAGAAGTTCCGTCCACCCGTCACCCCGGTTCGGGAGCTGACACCGGCCTTATCGCCGACCCCAGACCAGTAGTTAACCAATGTCACCAATCAAAGACGATTGCCAGGAAGCGCTCGTCAATCCCTTCGCGCCCTGCCGCCAGCAGGGTGTTCCTATTCCGACACAAGGGCGCGATGGTTCGAGGGCCAGCGGTCCAAACGACGGGGCCAAAGTTGCGCGGCGGCGGGCTGTGTGCGACTTTCCACCGGACACGGGCGACGTGCGGCGCGCTCCACGATCCCGTCACGTGACGTGTTTATCGTGTTTCATGGGTTCAACCTGCGGAGCACGCAGACAAGCAGGGCGGGCGGGGCCTGCCAGTCGTGGATATCGCGGGTTCGACTGATGTGCTGCGATGCGCCCCACGTGTCGGAGCGGGAGCATCGGCACACCACCGCACGGCGGCGGAGTGGTCGCATGCCGGGACGACGGCAGACCCTGGGCAGCACTAGAGCCTGGCAAAAGAGGACGAGGCACATCATGGTTCGCGCACGACCCGTCGACCGACGCCAGTTCTTGTCGCACGCAGGCAGCGCCCTGGCGCTTCCCGCGGCCTCAGCACTTCTGCCTACCGGTCTGGCCGCGCAGACAGCGACGGGTGGCGCCGCAACGGGCGCGGGGACGTTCGATTCCTGGCGGCAGCTTGGCGACCTTACGCGCCGGGCGGTCGACATGGGCATATCGGTGCCGCGCATGTCGGCGCACATCGACACTGCAGGCGGTCGCGATTTCCAGCAGATCATGCCGGCGGCCGTGGAACTTCTGCGCAGTCTCGAGCGGCCAACCCAGATCAAGCCGGTCGCACCCGGTGAACTTGCGCGCTTGGTGGACGAAGCGGACGATCTTCTGCGCAAGGTTCATCAGGCAGAACGCAACCTGCCCGACGAGCGCGGCGAGGGCCTCAGCATCACTGCGACACCGGGCCGTCCGTCTTACGACAGCATCAAGGCGAGCTATCGCCAGTTGTTCGAGACGGCGAAGGTGCGCGAGGCCAACCGCTCCAGCCTGGAGTGGTACATGAGCCAGCTCATCAATGCCGAGAACCAGAAGCGCTGGTACAGCGTGGCTCAGGCGGCATGTTGCCCATGGTATTTCGTCGGCATCATCCACGCCATGGAAGCCTCGTTCAACTTCCGCTCGCATCTGCACAACGGCGACTCGCTGAAGGCGCGGACGTTTCAGGTGCCCGCGGGTCGGCCAAAGACCTGGAACCCGCCGAACGATTGGGAGACGAGCGCCGTCGATGCGCTGCTGTTCGATGGTTTCGTCGACGTGTCGGATTGGTCGCTGGAGCGCACGCTGTATCGTTGGGAGGCCTACAACGGCTTCCGCTCGCGCGGCAACGGGATCAATACGCCCTACCTCTGGAGCTTCTCGAACCATTACGCCAAGGGCAAGTTCGTCGCCGACAACGTATGGGACCCCAACGCGGTTTCGAAGCAATGTGGGGCCGCGGTGATGCTGCGCGTGCTCCTCGACCGGCAGCTCATCCAGATCCCGGCCTAGACCATCAGCACGTTACGGGTTTCCCAGGCGGCGCGAGCGGTGGTTCGACCTCTCGAGCGGAGGGGGCTTGGCCAGGATGACGCCGGGCCGGCCTAACGCCAGTCCATCCTGACGGATGGCCTCGCTGTCATTGCGTGGCGGACAGTTCATGGACGCTGAAGCGTTCGGCCGCATCGAGCCACACGGCCCGCGGCGTCCATCCCGCATCTTCCGCCAGGGTGCGAAACCGGGATACGGTGTACTTGTAGGAATTCTCGGTGTGGATGCTCTCGCCTTCAGCGAAGGCGATCGTCCGTCCCAGGACTTGCACCTCCTGCGGGGCCCTGCTGACCAAGTGCATCTCGATCCGGCGTTCACGGTCGTTCCAGCGCGCGACGTGCTGGAACCGAGCCAGATCGAAGGTCCCGTCAAGTTCCCTGTTGATCCGGTGCAGCAGGTTGAGATTGAAGTCGGCGGTGACGCCCTGTGCATCATCATAGGCGCTGACAAGCTCGCGCGGGCTTTTCTCCAGATCGACGCCGACGACGAAGCGACCGCGGCGGCCGAGCAAGCCTCGCCAGTGGACGAGCAATTGCTTGGCCGCCGCTGGCGTGAAATTTCCGATCGTCGATCCTGGAAAGAAGCCAAGCTGCGGACGATCCCCGAATTCTGGTGGCAGCGCCGACAACCGGGTGAAATCGCCGACGACCGGCCGCACTGGAATGCGGGGAAAACGCTTGGCGAGTCGCTGGCTGGCGTCCACTAGCGCCGTCGGAGACACGTCGATCGGCACGTAGGCCGATAGCCCCGGCATCGCCGCCAGCAGCATCTCCGTCTTGCGGCTCGATCCCGACCCGAGTTCGACCAGCACGGTGCGTGGATCGGACGCCACCGCGATCTCCCTCGCAGCGGAGTCCAGAATGGCGATTTCCGTCCGCGTGGGATAGTATTCCGGCAACGCCGTGATGGCCTCGAACAGGCGGCTGCCGCGCGCATCGTAGAAGTAGCGGGGCGGTATGCTCTTCGGCGTGCTCGAGAGGCCCGAGAGGACGGCGGTCGCGAAGTCGTCCACCTCGCTGCTTGCGGCGCGGGCCTTGGCCGTCATGCTGCGTCCTCCGCGAGCCGCAGCCCGGCAAAAGGCCAGCGCTGATGGGGATAGAAGAAGTTTCGATACGTCGGGCGGGTGTGGCCATCGGGCGTCACGCATGACGCCCCCCGGAGTACAAACTGGTTGGCCATGAACTTCCCGTTGTATTCGCCCAGCGCACCGACGGCCGGCCGATATCCAGGGTATGGCGCATAGGCGCTCTGGGTCCATTGCCAGACGTCGCCGAACAGTTGCTGGAGCGGCTGGCCGTCGTGGGCAGCCGGCCGCGTGCGGAGCGCGCCCGACCCAAGTGTGTTGCCGGCGATGGGGCGGCCGCGCGCGGCCACCTCCCATTCGAACTCGGTCGGCAGCCGTTTGCCGGCCCAGCGGGCGAAGGCATCGGCTTCATAGAAGCTCACGTGCGCGACCGGAGCCGCCGGGTCGATGGCGACGAGGCCGCCCAGGGTCATTTCCGTCCAGCCGGTCCGATCGTCGCCGCGCCAGTAGAGGGGGGCGTCCCAGGACTGCCCCTGCACCGTGGCCCAGCCGTCGGTGAGCCACAGTGACGGCGTCCGGTAGCCGCCGTCGCGCATGAACTCCTGCCACTCGCCACAGGTCACCAACCGATCGGCCAAACGGAACGGATGGACGAGGGCGCGATGCGCCGGTCCCTCGTTGTCGAATGCGAACGCGTCTCCGCGGTGGCCAATGTCGACGATCCCGCCGTCGAAGCCCGTCATCGTCAGCGCCGGGGCCGCCGGCGAAGAGGTCCTCACAGGTTCGGGCCGGTAAGCCGGCGCGAGCGGGTTCGCCGCAAACAGCGCCAGGACGTCCATCAGCATCAGCTCCTGGTGCTGCTCCTCGTGCGCGATCCCGAGGTCCACCAGCCCCCGGAGGCCGCGTGGGATTCCCTCGGCCGCCCATGTCTGGAGCGCCGCGTCCACGTGTTCGCGATACGCCGTCACCTCGGCCACAGACGGCCGTGTCAGCAGGCCTCGGCTGGGCCTGGGATGGCGGGGCCCGAGGCTGACGTAGTACGAGTTGAAGCAGTAGGCGAAGCGCGCGTCGAAGACCCGGTATCCCGGCACGTGCGGTACCAGAACGAAGGTCTCCCAGAACCAGGTGGTATGGGCCAGATGCCACTTGGTCGGGCTTGCGTCCTCCATGGCCTGAACGACCTGATCTTCGGGCGAGAGAGGCGCGGCGATGTCGGTCGAGCGCTGCCGCATCGCGGCGAGGCGCTTCTCTTGCGTGACGTCCGGGGCGGCGGTGCTCGCGGTTGTGATGGAGCGATCGGCGTGTCGTAACATCTGGTCTCCATTCGCGGCCGGGTTGCTATCCCTTCCGCTCCAACGTGCAGACAGAGGCAAGGATCCCAAGGTGCTGACTGGCGCGACCTCAGTCGCGCAAATGGCGTGGGTCACACGTGTCGGCGCGAGACGTGAACAAAGCTTGGCGGCGTCGCGTTCGAGTGACCCTATACGCGGGATCGCGATGACTGGGTGCACCGCAGGGTGACGGCAGCGCTCGGCCTCACTTGCATTTCGGAGTACCCGGTGAATATGCCGCAGAATGTGACGCCGCCGCACTTTGGGCCGCAGGTTCGACGTTCCGCGAACCTCGTGACTGTTCGCGGCAGGCCCTGGACTCTAGGTTTCATCGACTTTCGCCCTGTCTGGCGCGTGACGGCGGCTGCTCAACTGAACGCAACAGGCGGGTCGCAAAGACCATAGTGCTATCGAGCCGGCTCGGCGCACAGCGCGTCAACGCCTCGATGATCTCACATCGGCGGGCCGGAACACTTTTCCGTTATCTGGGGTCGCTGGGCCGTCATGACGGCCGGGCTTGGATCGGGGGCGGTGCGCTGCCCGAGCCGATTGACCAATGACCAGGCACACACGCAACCCGTCAGCCGCACGCCACGGCGGCCCGTCACCGTGCAGTGCCCGGCCAATAGACCGACGACGAACGCGCCCACCCGTGCGGCCGAGGCCCCCTCCGGGTGGACGCCTGAACTCGTCTCCTGTTCGGTTGCAGCCGTCAGTTGCGCTTGATCGCGAAGCTGTCGAGATACTCGCCCGGCTTGGCAGGATCGAAGGTCTTGCCCATCACCGCGAAGGTCTTGGTCGAGGCTGTGGGCGGGGTTAGTCCTGCTTCCTTCATGAGGCGCACGGCATCCGTCTGCAGGAAGACTTCTTTGGCGATACGCTGGTAGTCGACGTCGCCCTTGAGCTGGCCCCAACGCTTCATCTGCGTCAGCATCCACACCGCGAAACTCTCCCAGGGGAAAGGGTCGAACGTGACGCGGTTGGGGTCTGTCTTCACGCTTCCCAGACCGTCGGCATAAGTTCCCGTCAGGACCTGCTCGAGCACCGTCACCGGCGCATTGAGGTAGTTTGCAGGGGCGATGGCCTCGGCGATCTGCTTGCGGTTCTCGGCCTTCGACGCGAAGGCGGCCGCCTCGATGATCGCGCGCAGCAGTGCGCCGTAGGCGTTCGGTGATCCGGTCACGAACTCTTTGCTGGCGGCGAATGCGCAGCAGGGATGTCCGTCCCAGATCTCTTTCGAGAGGATGTGGTTGAAGCCCACGCCGTCGAAAATCGCACGCTGGCAGATATTGTCGGGAGCAAGGAAGCCGTCGATGTTGTCGGCGCGCAAATTGGCGACCATTTCCGGCGGCGGAATGGAGCGAAGCTGGACGTCCTGGTCAGGGTCCAAGCCGTGCTCGGCGAGATAGTAGCGCAGCAGATAGTTATGCATCGAGTAGTCGAAGGGGATTGCAAACTTGAAGCCCTTCCAGTCCTTCGGGTCACGCTTGTCCTTGTGCTTGATAGCCAGCGTGATCGCCTGACCGTTGATGTTCTCTATCGCGGGAACGGTGAACGGCACGGCGGTCGAGCCGAGGCCGAGCGATATCGCCAGCGGCATGGGCGACAGCATGTGCGCGGCGTCGTATTCCTTGTTGAGGGTCTTGTCTCTGACGACGGCCCAACCGGCCGTCTTGACGACTTCGACGTTGAGACCCTGCTTGGAATAGAAGCCCATCGGGTGGGCCATGATGATGGGTGTCGCGCAGGTGATCGGAATGAAGCCGACCTTCAAATCTTTCTTCTCAGGCGTGCCCGTGGTTGCCAGCGCATCGGCCGCCGTCAGGATGGGAAACACTTCGGCGATGGCTGCGGCGACCGTCGTGGCACCGACGGCTTGCAGGAACGCGCGGCGCTGAACGGGGTTGGGAAACATCGCGCGCATGACACCCGATTCGACGACCCGGCGCATGCGGGCATCTTCTCCGGCCGTGTCGATGAAGTCGGCCTCGACCTTGGCGTGACGAGATGCGGCGTCGTGGTCAGCCTGCGACGTATGTCGACCGCACGAGCAACCGCACCGCTTCACGGACGTGCGATCGGCGTCGAAGGGGTTGTCGAACGTTGCCATATGTCGCTCCTTGTGGCGTGTCAGGCTGATATGCGGCGGTTGGGTGAGTGATGGCTCTAACGCTCGGGATCAATTACGCGGGCGCTGTCGCCTCGAGGGATGACGTGATCTGGTCGACGACGTCGGCCAATTCGGCGCCGAGATCAGCCAGACCGCTGTAGGATGCGAAAGCCGTGCGGATGTCGGGATGAAGAACCCGAACCGAACCATCGGCGAATGCCATGATGACGAACTTCAGCGGGACCTCGACGATCGCAGTTGAATTGGTCGTCAACAGGCGCGCCATATAGCGGGGATGAAAGAACAGAAGCTGACGAAGTGGGCGAATTTCATAGCCGCCTTTTGCCAGCAGCATCTGCGTCTCGATACGATGCAGCACCCAGAGGTCTGCGGCGACAATCGCTTTTTCCAGCGCCAATGCAGTGGCCTCGAAGTCCAACGGCGAGGTAAAGGCCAGCCGGCGGCCGGGCACAGCCTCGCCATTGCTTCCATAGTCCAGTTTTATCGTTGGCTGGGTCATGGTCCACATCGCCTCATTGTTGGTGCCTGCTTCGCGGTACGGTGAATGGGCAAGCGACGCGTCCGAGTGACGCGTCGCGCAGTTTTTGCGAGATCAAGCAGCGGCAGAACTGGTCTGAGCGCTCACGCCGGGTGCGCCTTCGTCAATTGGCAGCGAGGGATCGCGAGACCACTCGTTCCAAGAACCGAAGTACATGCGAACGTCCTTGATGCCGGCCTCCTTCAAGGCGACGAACGTGTTGGAGGCGCGGGCACCCTTGAAGCAGTAGAGATAGACCGGCGTGTCTGGCGTGATGCCGACGGTGGCACATTCGGCCAATATCTCGGCGCGCGATTTGAACCGCGGGCCTTCACTCGTCGGCTTCATCATCCGATACCATTCGATCCAAACCGCATTGGGCAGGCGACCTTTGCGGGGACAGAAATCCTTGCCGTAGGGCGAGGAGCTTTCACCAATCCATTCGTCGACATCCCGCACATCCAGCTTGGCGATCGTCGGATCGGCGATCGCCGTGAGCATGACGTTACGGTCCACCATCAGTGCGGCCGCCGCCGGATCGACTGGAAAAACGCGTGCGACACTGCTGGGTACGGCCGTCGACGTCGGTCGTCCCTTGGCGGTCCAGGCGTCCAATCCGCCATGCAGGATCTTGGCCGAGGGATACCCAAGATATTTCAGCAGGAAATAACCTCGGCACGACTGGCCGAAGCCACTATTCATGGACTGCTCATAGATGACTGCGGTTTCGGCACCGCCCAGTCCTACTGCGCCGAATGCAGCGGCGAACTTCTTGCTCAGTTCGGCCATGCCTTCGGCGGTGGACATGGCAAGATAGGTGAAGATCTCGTGCAAATTGACCGCGCCAGGGATATGGCCCGCAGCGTAGCTCTTGGGGTCGCGGGTATCTATGATGACGACCTTGCTCGTGGCAGCGAGGGCTGAGAGTTCCTCTGGCGTGATCAGAACGCTATCCGACATGATAATCCTCACTTTGGCTGAAATTCCCAGTTGATGCGGGCTTTGCTGGTGGCTGTGTCGTCGTCATTTGCTGTCGGCTCGTTTCTCCTCGATTTCGTTCACTGGTTCTGCGCTGGCTCAAGCCAGGGCGGTCTCCTTGGCGATGCGTCGGCGCGAGAGAAGGCGGGCGCGTGCATCGTTGACAGCGACGACGGCCAAGAGCCGTCGGGCTCAGGCGGGAATTTCAGAGAGCATCTTGCGCAGCTGTTTGGTCGCAGGTGTCACGATGGCGACGAAGTAAGCCTCGCGCAGTCGACGTTGCGCGGCGCCGGCCTTGACGTAGCCGCGTGCACCAGAGAACAACATCGCCGCCTGCGCGGCCCGCAGTGACAGATGGCTCGCGAGAAGCCGCGCCTCGAGCACCCGTCGCCACCGTCCACCGCTTTCGTCGTAGGGGCTTTCGGCCAGCTCGCGGACTTCGGACAGCAGCGTTTCGAGTTCCGCCTCCAATTGGTCGGGCTGGTCGTCGAGGAAGCAGTTGACGTGACCGAGCGACGTTTGCATGCGCCGCTGAATGTCGATGCAGCCACGGATGACGCCGATGGCCATGCCCATCTGCAGCAGGATGAACCCCTGGCGGACCTTGCGAACGAACGGTTCGGCGGGGTCGGCAAGCACCAGGTCTGGCCCGAACACGGCATCGCGGAACTGCACGGCGTAGGTGCCGGTTCCGTCGAGGGCCAGGTGCTCACCGGACGAAACCAGCGAAACGCCGGGATGATTGCACGGAACGAGAGCCATGACCCGCTTGGTCGGCAGTCCCTCCTCCTCGACCTCGAAAATTGTCCCGAACGCGTGGTCTGGTCCGAGGTTGGAGACCCACGGCAGCGCGCCGCGCACAACGTAGCCGTCTGCGGTCCGGGTCGCCTTGAGTTTGAACCGCTCGATCTCGAACAGGGCTTTCATCGGGTTCGACAGGCCCGTCCCGCCCAGCATCGTGCCGCCGGCGACCAGGGGAGCGAAGCGCGCCTTCAAGGCCGCATTGTCGGTGTTCTCGACGTACCAGGCCAACGTCGACTGGCACCACATGCAAAAGGCCGTCGACAGGCACTCCCTGCCGGCAATCGCCATTGCCTCGATCGCGGCGACCAAATCCGGTCGGCCGCCGCTGACGGTGGGCACGTGGGCGCTGTAGGCTCCGGCAGCACCGAGAGACCGCAGCACCTCGGCCGGGTAGAGATTGTTGTCGTCGATGTCGCGAACGATCGGGACGAGCGACGATTTCACCACCTCACCGACACGGCCGAGCATCGCATGACGAGGTCCCAACTCGCATGCTGCAGCCATCGCTTTGGGTTCGGGTGACAGGCTGCTCGGCGGCGGACTGCCTTGAGCAAACTTCGGCAGCAGGGCGGCAACCGCAGTGGCTAGGTTCATGGTTACACTCCAGGCTCCAACAATAGTGGCGTACGTGCCGGTGACAGCACCCGCGCAGCGCAGCCCGTCAGGCCATGGAGACCTCGAGATTGACCGGACGTGTCATCGTGTTGGCGACCGGCGACCAGACCTTGGCGTGCGCGATCAGGGCGTCCAGTTCTTCGCGCGGGCGATCGGCTTCGAACGTCACCTTGGCGCGGATATCCGTGAAGCCGACCGGCTTCTCCGAAAGATCGCCCGTCCCCCATACGGCGGTGATGTTGAGGTCACCCTCGAGTTCGATCTCGAGCTTGTAGACAGTGATGCCGCGCGCGACGGCATTGGCGTGGATGCCGACCGCCAGACACGAGCCCAACGCCGAGAGCACGGCTTCCGACGGGTTGGGGGCCGTGTCGTCGCCGAGCAGGCCCGGCGGCTCGTCGACGATGTAGGCGGGGAGGTTGCGGATGAAGTTGAGGTGGCGGAAACGCCCCTCTGCCACGGTTTTGCACTTCAGCGTCTTGATGACGTTCGGATTGGCCTTGCCAGCCGCGATGAGCGACTCCAAGCCGTCCTTGTCGATCGGGGCGAGACAGCCGGTGACGGCAGTATTGGTCGCGGGGGCGAGACAGCCGGTGACGACGGTGCGAGCTTGAGCGGTCATACTTGAGGTTCCTCCATGGCTTCGTGCGACAACCAGGACTGTTAACGAAACAGACCGTTCTGTTGTCGCAAGCGTCGTGCCAAGTGACGAACTGTCTTTTTTGTTTATCTCTATCAGAGGGTTATATTCAAATCGGGGAAGCGGCGGTTTATGAGGTGCCGGCTTTCCAAGCAGCGGCGCGCGGCCGCAGGACAAGGTTTGAGCACCGCGCGGCAGGACGGCTGTGGAAGGTATGCTATACCGATCGAGAGTGTGGGGCTCCATCCAGACATACCGCTGGACTACGCTCGAGACCCCTTAGATATGTCACAACGGCTGCGGCTGATTCGGACGCCCGGCTTGGCCTGAATTGTCCGCACACTTCCAAAAGAGATCCGGTCCATGACACTAGGTGGCCCGCGCAACCAAGCCGACAACACCCCGCGCGAGCGATTGCTCGCCGCTGCATCGGCGTTGTTCTGTCAGCGCGGCATCAATGCCGTCGGTGTCGACACGATCGTCGATCAGGCCGGCACCGCGAAAACAACGCTCTACAAGCTGTTCGGCTCCAAAGAGCAACTGGTGGAAGAGGTGCTCGCACGCGAGGGCGAGAACTGGCGGGACTGGTTCACCAGCACCACCCGCAAAGCTGGTCACACGCCGCGCGATCGCCTGCTCTCGATCTTCCCTGTCTTGTCGCAATGGTTTCGCGAAAAGCGCTTTTACGGGTGCCCGTTCATCAATGCCGTCGCCGAGCATGACAAGTCCAGCGACCGGTTGCGCCAGTTGGCGCTCGGCCACAAGCATCAGGTGCTCGACTACGTGCGCGCCCTCAGCGTAGAGGCTGGTGTCGTCGATCCGGATCGACTGACCCATGAGATTGCTCTTTTGATGGACGGCGCAATCGTGGCGGCGATGATCACAAAGGACGCAGGCGTGGCCGACGTCGCACATGAGGCCCTTGTCGTGCTGCTGGCGAGGCAGTCATCGCCGCTGGGCAGTGACGCCTGAACAGGACGGGCTGTCACGCCGCAGACTGTCACCTGCTGTTCGAGACAATCGGCAACTGCACAAACAAATGGACTGAGACACCATCTCATTGCGCCGATCGGGCAAAAGGCGTGATTGGCGGCTGAATGGCATTCTGCTGTATAATTCAGATTGCAGAATGGCGACCTGGATATCCCGCGGCGCCAATCCTGGAAACGAATGTCCACCCATTGCGCCTGACCTGCGCGCGTGACACGAGTGAACGGCAGACGGCTGAGCGATGCCACGCGCGAGACTGGTATTTGCGGTGATGATCGACGTGCACCTGGACTTGCGGTTGCAGCGAATATCTCAGCGGCGACGGGCCCTGCGTCTCCAAACTCGCATGTCCGCGACGACTTTGACGGTCACAGCAACGACCAGCACGCAGAGCACCGCCTTCGAGATCGGCTCCATTGTGCCCTCGATGAGAAGGGTGTGGACGGCGGTGCCGACGATCGTCACCGAAACGAGGGCGGTATGAATGGCGCGCCACGTCCGAGGGCTGAATCCGAGGCTCTGGCGCAGCGCCACCATGACGGCGACGACGATGATTGCCCACATCGCAACCACGCCCCACGGCGAAAAGAGCGTCGGCGATCTGAACAGCAGGGCGTCGATGACGTCGGGGGGGCTCGTCATCCAAAGCCCGACCACGTGCACCGCGACCGCCGCAAAAATCAGGCCCCCGATCAATCGGTGTACCCCACGCGTTTTGTCACGCGGGACACCAGGCGCGTATCCGCCGATCAGCAAGGGCTGAACGAACATGAGTGCGAAGCCGAGAACTCCGGCAAGCCCGGCTACGATGTAGATGGCGTCGCGCCACTTCAGCAGCGGGCTGGCCGCCGCCATCGCAACGGGCACAGCCACCACCAACGCAATGGCGACCCAGATCAGGGTCGCCTTGGCAGTTCTCATCTCCACTGATCGCGCTTGTCAGTTAGGCCGGCTGAAGCACGAAGTGCGCTTCCAGGCTGGTATCCCTTGCGCTCGGCATGATCGGCCGGAGGAAAACGGTCTCGAAGGTGCCGCTGTCATAGGCAAGGTGAGCATGAGGCTGTCCGAACGTGGGCACAATCTGCGGCATCTCCAGGCGGAACAGTCCATTCTCGTCCGTGAGCGTGGCCCCATGACTTTGCGGATCTCGCTCTTGACCCTCCGTCGTGTGCGCCCAGATCTGGATGCGCTGGCCGGACAGTGGCACCCCGTCGCCCGCACGGCGAACGCTGCCGGTCATCCAGAACCCGCCGCCTCCGATCCGATCGACGATCGGCGCGCCCGGGCGGTAGTTGTTGGACCCGCCTGGCATGGACCTGGTCGGCTGGAGCCCCTGGGCCATGGCCGGGAGGAGGAGGCCGGAAGCACCGGCTGCGACGACAGCGCCACCTGCGACGAGAAGCCTGCGACGATCGAGCATAGCGCTTGTCATGTCTGGTACTCCCAACGGTTGAGGGGACGGCCGAATGCCGTACTCACAATCTACAAGCGCCGAGTTGTTGGCACCAATTACAATTTTCTCATGTAATTGAGCGCAATTCGGATGAACCGTAATCGAACGGATATAGCCGTCGCGGTGGGCGAATGCCGGTGAGGTGGCTACGATCAGCGACAGCGCTGGGAGGCGACGCAGGCGGGCATACCGGCCGACGCGCCGGTGACGTGATCCCGCGTTGATTGGCGGCGACGGCTTTTTGCGCGCGGTCTCAGTGTGTCGAAAGTCGCGCCAGCTCGTTGTTACACTCGGTAATAATTGCGAAATCCACCTGCAACGCAACGCGTGCAGTGTGCCGGCTCCCAGAGGGACAACCGGAAGTCGGACGCGATGCGAAAAGCTTTGTCTATCGGCCTTTCACTGGTCGGCGGACTGCTGGCGGGGGTGTTGAGCCTCGCGCATGTCGTCGAGGCCCACGAGGGGCACGACCACGACCAGCCGCCGCCGCTCAATCTGCAAGTCGCACCGCGCGTGGTCGCTGTCACGCCGGATGTCGAGTTGGTCGGCGTGCTGTCGGGCCGAGACCGCCTCACTGTGTTTCTGCATAGGTTCGCGACCAACGAGCCGGTGGCCGGAGCAATACTGTCGGTTTCCGCCGACCACGGCTCCGTCGAGGCCAAGCCCGAGGGCGACGGCGTTTTCACCGTTGCTGCGCCGTGGTTCGGCACTGGCGGTAAGATGGACCTCATCTTCTCGCTGAAGCTCGCCGACGGTAGCGAGGATCTGCTGACGGGTCGGCTGGAAGCGCCGCAGTCGCTGGAGAGCGTGCCGGCGGCTGTCAAGACTGCGGAGGCCGGTTGGGTCGGCAAGCTGGCGAGCGATCCGGCTCTGCTCTGGGCTGCCGCCGGCAGCTTTGCCGTCGGCGTGCTGTCGGCGTTGCTGTTCGTACCCGGCGGCCGGTCGCGTGGGGCAGACATCGAGCGGTCGCACGGCGATGGCAAACCGCTGGACCTTGCGACGGTCCAGGCCTCCCAATCGGGTCCGGGGATCACGCCTTTGCGCCGCACCGCAAGCGCTGTGGCTTTGGCGGTCCTCGCCACGGCGACTTCAGCCATGGATACACGCGCCGCCGAGCCCGCCCAGGCCGCTCTTGAGCTGCCGTCGATCCCGTCCACCATGGCTACTGACCAGCCGCAGCGCATGCCCGATGCGACGCTGTTCGTGCCGAAGGCGACGCAGCATCTGCTGTCGATCCGCACCCAACGGGTCGAGAGGGTGAAGGCGGCGCGAGCGATCGAAATGACGGGGCGCGTCACAGTCGGTCCGCAGAACCTCGGCCGTGTGCAGTCGAGCCGGCCTGGCCGCTTCATCGCGGCGGGCGAGTTGGTGGGCTTTGTGGGGATGAAGGTAAAGCCCGGGCAGGTGCTGGGCCACGTCGAGACCTACATCGAGGCGGCCGACCGCGCCAACATCGCAAGCCAGATCGCCGAGACGGAAGCGCGAATTGCAAAGAACCGCATCATCCTGTCCCGCTACGAAAAGTCACCGGGAGCCGTCCCGCAAGTAACCGTCGACGAAGTGCGCGGCGAACTCGAGGCCCTGACCAAGCGGCGGGAGGAACTGCTACCAAGTACCTCCGCCCGCGAGCCGCTCATGGCACCAATCGGAGGTGTGATCTCGGCGGCCAAGGTCGTGGTCGGGCAGGTCGTCGAATCTTCCGACGTGCTGTTCGAAATCATCGACCCGTCGGAGTTCTGGATCGAGGCGGTGGCCCCCCACGTGGAGGATATCAACGATGTCGCCGCGGCCGTCGCCACGGTCCATGATCACCACACCCTCGATCTCGAGTATCTCGGCCGCGGACTGGCGCTTCGCAACCACTCGACCGTGCTCAACTTCAAGGTGCTGACCCCCGGCGAGGCGCTGGCTGTGGGCATGACGGCGCGGGTGATCCTGAAGCTCGCCCAGGAGACGGAAGGGTTCATCCTGCCGACATCGGCCGTCGTGCGCGGGCCGACGGGGCTGCCCATCGTCTGGCTGAAAATTTCGCCGGAACGGTTCGAGCCGCAGGTGGTGAAAGTCGAGCCGTTCGACGGCGACAACGTGCGTGTGGTCGCCGGGCTCGAAGCCGACCAGCGCGTGGTCACCGACGGTGTGACGCTGCTCAATCAGATCCGCTGAAGGCACGGGCCCGATGTTCAACTTTCTCGTCACGAGCAGCTTGCGCAACAGGGTCTTCGTGCTGGCGCTGGCCGGAACGCTCGTCATCTATGGCGCGCTGACGCTACGCACACTTCCCGTCGACGTCTTCCCCGACCTCAACCGGCCGACCGTCACCCTCATGACCGAGGCCGAGGGCTTGGCACCGGAGGAAGTCGAGACCCTGGTCACTTTCCCCATCGAGACGGCGATGAACGGTATGGCCGGTGTCTCGCGGGTCCGATCGGTGTCCGGCGTCGGGCTGTCCATCGTCTACGTCGAATTCGATTGGGGTACCGACATCTATCGCAACCGCCAGCAGGTCAGCGAGCGGCTCAACATCGTGCGCGAGCAGTTGCCGGCGGGCTTGATCCCGCAGATGGCACCGGTGACGTCGATCATGGGCGAGATCATGTTGATCGCGGTCTCCAGCACATCGAAAACACCGATGGAGACGCGGGAACTGGCCGACTGGACGCTCCGACCACGGTTGCTGACGATCCCCGGCGTCGCCCAAGTCATCCCTATCGGCGGCGAGGTCCGTCAGTACCGGGTCGCGCTCGATACCGCTCAGATGGCGCTTCTCGACATCGGGCGCGAGGAGGTCGAGCAGGCGATCGCCAAGTTCGGCTCCAATACAGCCGGCGGTTTCGTCGACCAACACGCCCGCGAGTACCTGATCCGCAATCTCGGCCGGACGACGCGGCTCGAGGATTTGCGCAACCTGCCGGTCGCCTATCGCGACCATGTCCCGGTGCGGCTCTACCAGGTGGCCGAGGTGGACTATGCCGCGCGGGTCAAGCGGGGCGACGCTGGCTACATGGGCAACCCGGCTGTGATCCTGTCGGTGCAGAAGCAGCCGTCAGCCGATAGCCTGAAGCTGACCGGAGACGTCGAGGCTTCGCTCGCGGCCCTGCGCAAGGAACTGCCCGACGGCGTCGAGATCAGCGTGCTGTTCCGGCAGGCGGACTTCATCAAGACGTCGGTCGACACCGTGCAGATCGTGCTCATCGAAGCGATGGTCGTCGTCGCCATCGTACTGTTCGCCTTTCTGCTCAACTGGCGCACGACGGCGATCTCGCTTGCGGCCATACCGATCTCGATCCTGATTACGGTCATCGTGTTCCAGCAGATGGGCCTCACCATCAACACCATGACGCTCGGCGGGCTGGCCATTGCCATCGGCGAACTCGTCGACGATGCCGTGGTGGATGTCGAGAACGTGTTCCGACGCTTGCGCGAGAATGCCGCCAAGGCCGTTCCCCTACCCGTCCTCCAAGTCATCGCCAGTGCCTCGCAAGAGGTGCGCTCTGGCATCATCTACGCAACCGCGATCATCATCTTGGTGTTCATTCCACTGTTCGCGCTGTCGGGCATCGAGGGGCGCCTGTTCGCCCCACTCGGTGTCGCCTACATCGTTTCGATCCTGGCGAGCCTCATAACCTCGATCACAGTGACGCCTGTGCTCTGCTACTACCTGCTGCCGAATTCGACGGTGATGGTGCACGGTGATGGGTTCATGGTGCGGCTGTTGAAGTCCGGCAACCGTCACCTGCTCGGCTGGGCGTTTCGCCGGCAGGCGTTCGTCATGGCGGCTGCCATGTTCGCCGTCCTCGCCGCGGCGGCGTCCGCGACCTATCTGCCGCGTGCCTTCCTGCCGGCCTTCAACGAAGGTACGCTGACCATCTCCATGCTGTTCCGGCCAGGCATCTCGCTGCCCGAATCCCACAAGGTCGGCCTCATCGCCGAGCGGCTCATCCTACAGGTTCCCGAGGTCGAGACGGTCGGCCGCCGCACCGGCCGGGCCGAACTCGACGAGCACGCCGAGGGCGTGCACTCGGCCGAGATCGACGTCGATCTGAAGCCGTCCGAGCGGGGTCGCGAGGCAATCATCGCCGACATCCGCGCGCGGCTGGCCGTCCTGCCGGCCAACGTCAACGTCGGCCAGCCGATCTCGCACCGGCTCGATCACATGCT
Source organism: Hyphomicrobiaceae bacterium (assembly GCA_033765285.1). GTDB lineage: Bacteria > Pseudomonadota > Alphaproteobacteria > Rhizobiales > Hyphomicrobiaceae > Filomicrobium. The sequence continues at coordinate 27,810 of JANRIE010000005.1, forward strand.
GTCGGGCGTGCGCGCCCAGATCGCGCTCAAGATCTTCGGCGACGACCTCGATACACTGCGCGGGCTCGCCGAGCAGATGAAGACCCGTTTCGAGGCGATCCCCGGCCTCGTCGACATCTCGGTCGAGCGACAGGTCCGCATTCCGCAGGTGCAGGTCGCCGTCGATTACGACGCCGCCTATGCGCACGGCATCGCACCGGCCGCCATCACCGAAGCGTTGGGCCGCCTCATCAACGGCCGCGTCGTCTCCGAGATCGTGGAGGGCACCCGGCGCCATGATGTGGTGCTGCGCGTCGTCGACCGCGACCGCACGACGGAGGGGTTGCGCAACCTGAAGATCGAGACGCCGGCCGGACCTGTGCCGCTGTCGACCTTCGCCCGCATCGTCGAGGACGACGGGCCCAACCAGATCTCACGCGAAAACACCAAGCGGCGCATCTTCGTGCTGGCCAATTCCGACGGCTCGGACATGGCCCGTCTCGTCGCAGACATCCGCGCGGTGCTGGCCGAGCAGCCGCTGCCGCCGGGCTATTTCTCCTTGCTGGAGGGCACATTCCAAGCTCAGGAGGAGGCCTCGCGGACGATCGCGCTGCTGTCGCTCGTCTCGCTCGCCGGCATCTTCATCGTGCTGTTCAGCCGGTACAAATCCGCGACCCTCGCCCTGATCATCATGGGCAACGTGCCGCTCGCCCTCATCGGCAGCGTCGCGGCTCTTTGGATCGCCGATCAGTCACTGTCGGTCGCCACCATGATCGGCTTCATCACGCTGGCCGGAATCAGCGCAAGGAACGGCATCCTCAAGATCAGCCACTACATCAATCTGGTGCTGCTGGAGGGCGAGACCTTCGGCCGCGAGATGATCGTGCGCGGCAGTCTCGAGCGAATGGTGCCCGTACTCATGACGGCGCTCTCTGCGGGGCTCGCCCTCATCCCGCTGATGATCGGCGCGGACGCTCCGGGCAAAGAAATCCTCCACCCGGTGGCCATCACCATCTTCGGCGGCCTCATCAGCTCCACGCTGCTGGATACGGTGCTGACCCCGATCCTGTTCCTGCGCTACGGGGAGACGCCGCTGCGCAGGCTCATGGCGGAGCGCGAACAGCACGCTCTCGCGCCCACCACCCAGGAGGCCTATTGAGGCATCCAACTCGCACTCACTCACACGGAGGAGCCTACATGCTGCGTACACTCGTCGTTATCCTCGCCCTGGCGCTCGCCGGGCCGGCGTTGGCCCATTCCGACAGCACGTTCAACCAAGGCCCGAATGGCGGTCACATCGTCGACGCGGGCGGCGGTGCCCAGCACTGGGAACTGGTGGCGGCCGGCAACGCGCTGACGCTTTACGTCACCGACAGCGAGGAGAAGCCGCTCGACACGGCCGGCGGCAAGGCGGAAGGCAAGGTGCTGATCGGTGGCAAGACCCACACCGTCGCGTTCACCCCGGCTGGTGGCAACACCATGACGGCGACAGGAGAGTTCACGGCAGAGAAGGGCATGAAGGTCATCCTCAAGACCGATGGCGTCGGCGGCAAAAGCTTCCAGGCGCGTCTGACACCACTGAAGTAAACCGAGGTCCACCCATCATGGCAGCAAGCGCAGCGGGACGGTCCGGCGAAGGTGGTGATCCTCAGTCACCGCCGCTGCCTCCCGATGCGCATGTCCTGCTGTGCGACGACGACCCGGAGCTACGGCGGTTGCTCGCCGGCTTCCTGCGCGACAACGGCTACCGCGTGACGCCCATCGGTGACGGCCGCGAGGTGGCCCGCCATCTCGCCGACAGCGCGTTCGATCTCCTAATTCTCGACATCATGCTGCCGGGATCGAACGGCCTCGAGATCTGCCGGCAACTGCGGGGGACTTCGGCGATCCCGATCCTGATGCTCACGGCCAAGGGCTCGGAGACCGACCGCATCGTCGGCCTCGAGATGGGGGCAGACGACTACGTCGCCAAGCCCTTCAGCCCGCCCGAATTGCTCGCCAGGGTGCGCGCTCTGATCCGCCGCTCGCGCATGATCCCGGCCGAGCCGCGCCAGTCTGGCCGGCACCTCATCACCTTCGACGACTGGCAGCTCGACACGCTGCGACGCGAACTCAAGAACCCCGACGGCGTCATCATCGACCTGTCGGCGGGCGAGTACGACCTGCTGTTGACCTTCCTCGAAGCGCCCAACCGCATCCTCGATCGCGACTACCTGATGGAGGTCACGCGCAAGAGGACGCCCGGCGGGTTCGACCGCTCGATCGACGTGCAGGTGAGCCGGTTGAGGCGAAAGATCGAGGCACCCGATGCGAGCGAGACGCTGATCAAAACCGTGCGCGGGGCCGGCTACATGCTGACAGCCGAGGTCGGCCGCAAATGAGGAGGTGGATCGACACCATCGCCGGTCGTACCATTCTCGTGCTCGTCCTGGGGCTCGGTTCGACGCTTTTTCTTGCACAGTACGTCTACCAGTATGCCGCTGAGCGAGAGGTTCTGCAGTCCAACGCCGATCGCACCGCCGAGCGTCTGCTCGTCCTGGCCCAGACCATCACCGCCGTCGATACGGCAGTACGCGACGAAACCGCTCATCGTCTCTCGGGCGGGCCGCTCGAACTGCATTGGAGCGAACGTCCGTTGACGACGGCCGGCGGGGCTTTGGACCCGGCCGCGCAGATGCTGCGCAACTTCCTCCTCGAGCGCGAGCCGGAGCTGCGAACGCGGGGCCTGATCTTTGGATCGAGCGCTGACGCGAACACCGTTCCGGAGGCGTCCGCCCACACGACGCTCATCTCGCTCGGCCTCGATGACGGCACATGGCTCAATGTCACGCTCGCGCGCGTACAAGCAACGCGGATCACCTCGCCGAGCGTCATCGTCACGAGTCTGATCGGCGGTCTTGGGGTCGTCCTCGTGGCTGTCCTTCTGAGCCGCTGGCTCACCCGTCCCTTGAGCCGGCTCGCCGATGGCGCGCGTGCGCTCTTCGCGACGGGTGATGAGGGGGCCGATCTCGAGGAGGCCGGCACACGGGAGGTCCGCACGCTTGCCGCCTCGATCAACGAGATGCAGCGGCGCATCCGGCGCCTGTTGGCGGATCGGACGCAGATGCTCGCCGCCATCAGCCACGACTTGCGCACGCCGCTGACGCGCCTGCGGCTGCGCGCGGAGGGCATCGGCGAACCAGAGCTGAAACGCGCCTTCGATCGCGACATCGACGAAATGGAGGCGATGATCGATGCCGCGCTCAGCTTCCTGCGCGACAGCTCCATCGAGGAGCCAACGGCTCCCGTCGATATCGCGGCCATTCTGCAGACGATCGCCGACGATGCCGCCGATGCCGGCCAGGACGTCCGCGTCGAGGTACCTCGGAGCCTCGTCACGACCGGCCGCCATTTGGCGCTGAAGCGCGCGCTGACCAACCTGATCGGCAACGCCGTCCGCCACGGCGGCTGTGCTGCGGTCTCGGCCATCGAAACTGCCGAAGGGCTCGAGGTCTCTGTCGACGACCGCGGCCCCGGCATTCCCGAGGACAAGCTCGAAGATGTGTTCGCGCCGTTCTGCCGGCTAGACGCGGCACGCGGACGCGCCGACAGCGGCTATGGGCTGGGACTGACGGTCGCTCGGGGCATCGCGCGCGCTCACTACGGCGACGTCGATCTCAGCAATCGGCCGACCGGGGGGCTGCGGGCGACGCTGCGGTTGCCCCGTCGCGCTATTGATCACGTGGAAAAAGGGGGACGATCATGACCAAGACAATTCCGACTCTTGCCTGTGCAGTCATCGCCTGCGTGGCCCACGCGGCAGAGTCCACTGCGCACGACATAACGTGGCCGCGCGGCACGTCACGCCAGATGGGTGTCGGCTCGTGCGTCAAAGGCCCGTGCATGCGGCGCACCTCATTCGACGACAGCGTCCCGCACAAGCACATTGGGGAAGGCAAGTGCAAAGGGCTCGGCGCTGCGGGCTACACCTTCGGCAGGGCCTTCGATTGCAGGTCAGCGCGCTGACCTGCTCTGGTCGCTCGATTCTGTGCACGAGCAGATGGCCAGCGGCCGTCCCTGCCGAGCGGGGTTTCTGCTTCTCGCTTTGAACAGGGCCGGCGCGCCGTGCGACTAGTTCAAGCCAAGTTGCCGTCGCACGAGGGCCCACGAGACCAGTTTGAAGTTCTGAGCGCTCCCAGGGTTCTCGTCGTCTTGCACCACCAGAAGGCCGTCTGGGAAAGCGGGGCCGAAGTTGCCAGCCGCCGCCGCCACGCCGTCGGTGCCGGTAACCTCGTCGATCCCAGCTTCGGCATTGACACCGACGTGAAAGCGCCCGGCCGGGACGAGGCTCGGGAGCGAGAAGACAACGAACGTACTGTTACCCTGACTGGACGCGATGAGATGCCCGCCCGCATCGCCCTCGGGATGTAGCGTCAGGCCTTCGACGTCCGCCATCAGCAGGCGGTTGTCGACCTCGGCCACCAGTGTGCGAGCGTCCCCGGAAGTCGGCTCGGCACCGTATCGCCAGATGCCGCGGTTTTCCTCGGCGATGAACAGTGCGCCCGTGCGGTCGTCAGCGACACAGCCCTCGGCGATGGAGCCGACCGCAAAGGTGCGAACCAGCGTCCCGGCGACCGCGCCGTCCGGACCGGCGGCCAGAGCGAACTGGCGCACCTCGCCGTCCTTGCTGACAACCACCGCGTACAGGCTGGCGTCGCGACGGCTGCGGTAGAGGCACAAGCCGTACGGTTCCGATACGTCGGCGGCCAAGAAGGCTCGATCCAGGTGTGTGACGATCCGCGTGACCGGATCGAGCGCGAAGAAGCTGACGCCGAGCCGCGTCCGGTCGGAGGCGGCTATCAGCACGCTGGGGGACTTGCCGTCGCCGGAGGCAGACGGCCAGTTCGCGCGCAGGTCGACATTGTTCAACCGCCCGACGGCCAAGCTCTGCAGCAGCTTGCCGCTGAGATCATAAACGACGAGACCGCTTTTTTTGTCGGTTGCGATAACGAGGCTTTTCGCCGGCGCAGAGGCATCCCGCCAGATTTCGGCGTCATCGGCGGCATCCTCCGCACTCGCGACCGCCTCCGTCTCGACACTCGAAGGCACGGTGAGCAAGGGCAGCTCGCTGCCGCGTGCCGGCGACGCGGCCAGCATAATGAACAGTGCGACGACCTGTTTGGCTGAGGTGGGGCGGACGAATTGGAACAGCATGAAGCGGGCACCGGCTCGATTGGGACTGCGATGAGGTGCCAATACAGGTGCTTGGCGACGGCTTTGCCGGCATCCACGAATTGACCAGAAAAAGTTGCAATTCTGCCACGATCCAGTGTCGCCGATCGACCTCCATTTGCATCTGTCACGCACGTGTCAGAGGGCGGTGCGACTGCTGCTTCAGGACGGGGATCCCGCACGTCGATGCGCACAGTGTTGCCGACGGGCGAATAGGGGGCCGGCCCGCGTTCGGGTCGAAGTGGTTGGGGTAGTGTCCATGCGTCATGTCAGTGTCGGCAGCAAGTTCGGCTTGCTGCTCAGCGCGTCCGTTCTCGTGCTCGTGCCGTCCGAAGTGGCGGTTGCTCAAGATTCGCAGACGTCCGACGAACTCATCGTTTACGGGACCGTCGTTCATCGCAACCGGACCGAATCTGTTGCACCGACGCTGTCCTATGACCTCGAGTATTTTCAGCGTTTCGAGCCGATCTCGGCTGGTGACGCGTTGAAGCGCGTGCCCGGCGTCAGCTTCACCAGCGACACGCTGGAGTACGACCAGGTCCAGTTGCGCGGACTGCCGTCGATCTACACGCAGATCCAAGTCAACGGAACCAATCTCGACGGTCCGGGCTCTGATCGCGTGTTCTTCGCCGACCGCATCCCGGCCGAACTCATCGACAGCATCGAGATCGTGCGCGCGCCCTCGGCCGATATGTCTTCGGAAGGTATCGGCGGCACGGTCAACGTCAACCTGAAGCGCGCCGGTCAGATCACCGGAGGCTGGGTCCGCGGCAGCGGCTTCACGGTTGCCGAGGACAAGCTGCGCGGCGCTGGCTCGGTCGGATACGGCAATACGTTCGGCGAGACGTCCTACCTGTTCTCGGTCGACGTCCAGCAGCGCCGCAATCCGAAGCGAAAGACATCGTCGGTGTTCGATGCCGATGGTGCCTTCGAAGAATTCGCGACCCAGCAGGATACCCGTGACGGCACCGACTACGCCTTCAACGGCGAAGTGGCGACCAAGGTCGGCGACGGCGTGTTCCGCCTCTACGGTTTCGCCGTGCTGACCGACCGTGACGAGAACGAGTTCACCAAGACCTTCGAGGTCGACAACGGTGTGCTCGATCTCGACGAGGTCGCAACCCAGCACGAGGCCATCACGCAGCGCAACGTGAACATCGTCGGCGAGTACAAGCTGCCCGTAGGCCGCGACGAGGTGTTCGCGAAGTTCGGCTATACGCGGTTTACCGACGATCTCGACACCGTCGAGTACCAGGGCGACACGGAAAACGAACTCGAACTGGACGCCATCGAGCGTATTGATACCAAGGATCAGGACTGGTTCGGCACACTGGCCTACACGCTGAACAGCAGCATCGTGTCGGTGAAGGTCGGCGTCGACGGCCGCGTCAAGACGCGGGACTTCGGCCAGACCCTGCTCGACGGCGATCTCGAGGATGAGAGTCTGCCGAACGGTCAGTTCGACGTGCGCGAGAACCGCATCGACCCATATGTGAAGGCGACCTGGAGCCTGCTCCCTGGCCTCAAGATCGAGACCGGCCTGCGCTATGAGAACACCTTCCGCGAGCTGTCGGGCAACCACTTCGGCACCACCGAGCAGGATTTCCACGAGTGGAACCCCTCGGTGCACGCCCTCTATGCCCTAACCGAGACGACCAATCTCCGGGCCTCCGTTGCCCGCACGGTGCGTCGACCATCCTTCGACATCCTGGTCCCCGCGACACTGCTGGAAGAGCCCGATGACGAGGATGCCACCATCGGCAATCCCAACCTCGAGCAGGAGACCGCCTGGGGCTTCGACGTCGGCGTCGATCAACGTCTCGGTTTGCTCGGCATCCTCGGCGTCAACGTGTTCGATCGCGAGATCAAGGACGTGATCGAGCGGGTCGGGACCGGGGAGACGGTGACCGTCGATGGCGACGACTTCAACGTCTTCACCTATCGCAACTTCTCTGACGGGCGCGCCTACGGCGTCGAGGTCGATTTCTCTGCGCCGCTGACCGTCGTCGGCCTGCCGGAGACCAGTATCTTCGCCAACTACACTTGGCTGAAGTCGGAGGTCACAGACCCGATAACCGGCCGCACCCGCCGCTTCCGAGATCAGCCCGAGTATATCTACAACATCGGCATGATCCAGAACGTGCCGGACTGGGACTCGACGTTCGGCGTGTCCTACCAGAAGCGCGGTGCCTCGCTCGCCTTCGACTTCAACGAGGTGGAGGAGACGACTTACGCAGGCAACCTCGAGGCCTTCGTCGAGAGGCGATTCGGCAAGGACTTCGTGGTCCGGTTCACGGCAGCCAATCTGCTCGACGCCGAAAAGATCGAGAACAAGCAGGCGTTCGACCCCGACCTCAACGGCCAGCCTGACGGTCTCGAAGTCGAGCGCGAGACCAGCGGTCCGCTGTTTCTGCTGACGGCGCGCAAGTCCTTTTAAGGTCGGGCAATACATCGTGCGCTGGTCGACATCGACCGCGCACGACGACTCGAGTGCAGCGGTTGGCCCTGTCTGGTGGATATCAGCCGGGGCCGTTCGGTCTTCAGAGGCGCGACAAACGCCGGACCCACGTCCGTTCGCACCTCGCCATTCACGCGGGTGGGTCACCATGTCGTCCGCAGAGGCAGAGCCACAAGGGCCAGGGGCCACGGCCTCCATGGCAGTCGCGTCTTCGCTGGAGACGGGACGTGGCGGAGCGCGCTGGGTCGTCGCCTCGGCCGTCGCTCTGACGCTGCACGCGGGGGCCATCGTCCTGCTTTCCGCGCATCTCCATGTGCCGCAGGCCGAGCATCCGCGCGGTGCCATCGAAATGGACTTGCCTCCTCTCGCCGCCGAATCGCCCGGCGACGATACGGAGGCGACGGAGGAGACAGAGAGCGCGGCGGCCTCTGCCCCTCCGGCCCAGCCGGTCGAGACCGCCGCGGCCGATGCGGAGGCCCCGAGCCTCGAACCCGCTCCGGCCTCCGAAATCAGCGATGCCCTGCCCGAGCCGGAAGCGGTACCCGAGCCAGCCTCCGCCGAGCCCGCCAACGACATCGCCCAACCGGAGCCTCCGACCGCGCCTGATCCGGTCACGGAGCCCGAGCCACTGCTCGCTCCTGGGGAAACCGCAGCGCTCCAGCCTGCGACGCCCGCGTCGGCCGACCCCGTCGAGCCGCCCCCCGTTGCCGAGGCACCATCCGAGATTGTGCCCGATGCGCTGCTGGCACCCGATCCCGAGGTGGCCCTGCCCGCGCCGGTGCCCCAGACGGAACCCGACGCCGAGCCCGTCGAACCGCCACGCAAGCACGCAGACGAACCACGCGTGGAGCCCAGGACGACGGATAAGGACAAGGAAAGGACCAACCAGGAACGCGCCGCCCGCGCGCGCGAGGAGGCCGCCCGCGCCAAAGTCAAGGCGCACAAGGACCAAAAGGCAGCCGCTGGCGGCAAGGCGGCGACATCGGGAGCCAGTACCGAGCGCAAGCGGGCCGCTGCAGCCGCCAGCGGCACTTTCGACCCCAATCCGATATACCGGCCGCAGCCGGCCTATCCGGCGTCGGCCCGTGCCAGTCGGACAGAGGGCACCGTCGTCGTCGCTTATACGATCTCCCCCTCGGGTGCCGTCTCGAATGTGCGCGTCGTATCGTCGAGCCCGTCGGGCGTCTTCAGCGGCCCGACCATTGCAGCCGTCAGCCAGTGGCGGTTCAAACCGTCGGCTCGTGGGGGCTCCCGCACGACGACCATACGGTTCAAGCTGCGGTAGTCGGGCCAAACAGCCTTCGTCCCATGGTTCGGTGCGCCGAGGGGGCACCCGCCAATTTCAAGGCACTGACCTTGCCTCGCGTCTCGACACGAAAATCGCCAGCGCAGCGCATCTAACGTCTGGTCACCGCTCGCAGCACTGTTTTGAACCAAACGTCAGATGCCTAAGCTGCGCTACGATCATAGAATTGCTCGTGTTCCTCACTCCACGGATGGATTCAACTATCACGTGGAGGGATTTCAGGGGAGCAGGTCAAACCGAATATGCAGCTTACCGTGCCCGCAAAACTGCACGAAGGATCAGTGGCGAGACGATTTGGTGCGAGTGACACGTCAGGCCCGATCAGACGTTTCGGAAGGACAGCCCCGCCCCTCGCGCCAATTAACCTGTGTCCGGCAGCAATACCGGAGCGACCTCGCGGCCCGTCTGGCCGATCAACGCGCCCGTTCGGCGCTGAATTGGGGCAGGTCGATCGTCATGCGGGCACCGCCGCCTGGGGCGTCAGAAATGGTAAAGCGGCCTTCGTGACTGCCGACGAGGTTGCTGACAATTGCAAGACCAAGCCCGGAGCCTCCGGTCGCGCGCGCGCGCGAACGCTCGAGCCGTACGAACGGCTCGCGTACTATGTCACGCATCTTAGTTGGAATGCCGGGCCCGCTGTCATCGATGGTTACCACGACGCGTCCAAGTCCCGAGGCGACGGCGATCCGCGCTTCCTGGCCGTAGGTAACTGCATTGTCGATCAGGTTGGAAAAGACCCGACGCAGCGCAAGCCGGTTACCCAGTACGTAGAGCCGGGGTGGCGAGACGCCGGCCATCGTTTCGAGTGTGATTTTCTGATCAGGCCGCGCGTCTTTTTCCAGGATGAGCAATTCTCGAATGTCCACCAGTTCGAGCCCATCATCGGTCGACGTCTCGGTACCCTGGGTTGCAAGCAACGCATCATCGAGCAGACGAACCATGTCGTCGAGATCCGAAATGGCCTTGTTCAAACTCGCGGACGCGGGTTCGCTCTCCAAGCGGAGGCGAACCTTGGTGGCGAAGGTTCTGACGTCGTGCTGGAGCCCGCCGACCAAGGCCAGTCGCGACTTGAGCAGGCCTGATAGCCGCTCCTGCTGGCGATTGAAGGCGGTAACGAGCGCCCGGATTTCAGGGGCGGACGACGAGACGGCAGGTATCGGCTGCGGAACGTCGCGCAAATCTATGCGGTCGACGGCACGCGCCAACTCTTCCAGAGGGCGGATCTGGCGAAGCAGAAAAACGAGCATCAGGACGGCAATGAGTGTGCCCAGCAACCCGGCTCCAAACCCAAGCGGCAGTCCGAAATTGGTGACCGGAAACAATTCACGGGACCTAAGGACCATGAACTTGCTGTCCTGCAACGTTGTTCGCAAGACGAGGCTCGCGTCTTCCCGGCGCAGAAGCCGTGGGAGACCTCCCATCGGGCGGTCTTGACGCCAGATGTCGAGCCAGGTGTCACGTGCCGGCATCGCTGCTCGATAAGCCTCCAGGAGCACACTGAGTTGCCGGTCTTCAAGCGGCGAGAGACTGACCTCGCGCGCGGGTGTGGCTTCGAGCGAGACATCGAGAAGCGGCGTCGATAGGGCCGGAAGGATTTTCACCCGCGCCTGTTCAGGCAAATCGTCAAGAAGATCAGCCATTGCTGCAACCTTGGCCGGCGAGGGGATCGAAGCCTGGGCATTGATGTCCGAACGCCGCAGGACATAAGCCGTGGCGACAACTGAAATGGCGAGGAATGCGATTGCGACCGCCAGGGCGATGCGGACTGCAAGAGACGTGTTCATTGCGAGACGATCTGAACCGTCGGCGTGAAGAGATAGCCATGATTACGGATTGTGGCGATCAGTCGGTCGTTGTCACTCGCCACCTCGATCTTCTTGCGCAGACGGGAAACCAGAGTGTCGATCGACCGGTCGAAGGGATCGGCGTTGCGCCCGTGGACCCTGTCGAGAAGCTGGTCCCTTGAAAGAACGCGCTGTGGGGATTGCATGAAACAGACGAGCAGATCGAATTCGGCGCTGGTGAGCGCAATATCACGGCCCGATTGGTCCGTCATTCGGCGCGCATTCACATCCACCATATAATGATTGAAGCGCAGTACCGATTTGGGTGGGTTGAGTTCTTGGGCAGTCCCGCCCCGGCGCAAAACGGAACGAATGCGGGCGACCAGTTCCCGTTTCGAAAACGGCTTCGTCACATAGTCATCGGCACCGATTTCGAGCCCGACGATGCGATCCACTTCGGCACTTCTGGCCGTCAGCATGATCACGGGAATGCCGGACGTCGAGCGCAGACGCCGGCAGATCGAAAGACCATCCTCACCCGGCAACATCAGGTCGAGAACCACGAGATCGGGCCGTGAGCGAGCGATAGCGGCGTCCATACTCGGCGCATCGCATGCACCCGCTGCCACGAAGCCCTCCTCGGTCAGGAAACCGACGAGGAGCCCCCGGATATCATCGTCGTCATCGACAACCAGGATCTTGGTTTGCAGTGCGCCCATGCGCGCAAATGTGTGCGATCCGCGGTCATGCCGCAAGCCTTCTGGTGGCCCAGGCACAAAACGACACAAACGGGGCACCAATCGCCACAAAACGAATGCGCCTGGAAAAATCCCAGCCAAGTTCGCCCCTTACCTCTTCTCGTGTCGAAGCGATCGGGCGCCACATGAGCGCTCGCCAGCAACACGAGGTTCACATGAAGAACACGATCGCCACCCTCGCCCTCACCGGCATCTTCGCCATGTCCTCGGTCGGCGACGCGTCGGCCTGGTCGCGCAATAGCAGCGTCTCGGGTCCACGCGGCACAAACACTTTCAGCGCCCACGGCGAATGTTCGGGCAGCAGTTGCTCACGGTCTGCGACCCTGACCGGTGCCGAAGGCCGAACTGCAACCCGCAGCGGCTCCGGTTCCTGCGATGGGACTGGCTGCTCCGCGAGTCGCGCGGCCACGGGGCCAGCCGGGCTGACCGTCCAGCGCAGCGGCAGCTTCTCCAGGTGATCGGACGCGCAAGCGTGGGGCCGGTCTGCTTCGACCGGCCACGCACTCCAAGAGGAGGGACCCATGTTCGAAATCAGTGCTCTGTTGGACTTGCGATCGGAGCTGGTGCCCGTGTTCTTCGCGACCGTGATAACGCTCATGGTGCTCGAGTATGCCGCAAGCCGGCTGGCGCACCTTGAGACACACGACGCGAAAGAAACAGCGGCGTCTTTCGTGATCGCGATTGGCAACAGGATTGTTCGAACACTCGAGGCCGGGCTCGTCGCGGCACCGTTTTTCTTGGCTTACCAGTACCGGCTTTTCGATGTCGATCTGGATTCGCCTTTGGCCTGGGTCGCTCTCTTCCTGCTGGTGGAGTTCGTCTACTATTGGCACCATCGCGCCTCACACACCGTGCGCTGGCTATGGGCGACCCATTCGGTCCATCATTCGCCGACGCGCCTCAATCTTACGGCTGGTATTCGTCTCGGCTGGACGGCCGGCATCTCCGGACACTTCCTGTTCTATGTACCGCTTGCCCTGATTGGGTTTCATCCACTCGCCATTGCAGCGGTGCTGGGCGCAAACCTTGGCTATCAATTCTTTATTCATTCGGAACTGGCACCTCGCCTTGGGCCGCTCGAGTGGATATTGAACACGCCGACCCATCACAGGGTCCACCACGCCTGTAACGACGAGTGCCTCGATAAAAACTTCGGCGGCACCCTCATAGTTTTCGACCGGCTCTTCGGCACATTCGCGACACCGCCAAAGAGAGAGCCGCTGCGATATGGGCTGGTTGGCCGGAGCCCATCGCATAATCCTGTAACGATCGTTTTTGGCGAATGGGCCGCAATTCTGAAAGACCTCCGTAAATCCGATGCCGGACCAGCAAGCTGGCTACCGATCCTGCTCGGACCGCCGCGGGCACACGGGGACACCAGAAACGAAAAGCAGAAAGAATTGAAGCAAAGCGGGGCCAAAACAATTGAAGCATAAAACTCACTCCAGCAGGTCTCATATCGCGCAGACCCTCGGAAAACGAAAGGACCAATTGATGATCCACAAGACACTAGAGGCCTGTCTCCTCATGGCGGCATCTACCTTAGCGCTCGCCATCGCGGCCCCGGCCCATGCCGATCCACAACGCGCCCAGGCGCAGGCCAATTTCGTTGCAGCCGATACCAACCAAGATCAGCTGCTGAACATGGCCGAGTTCATTACCTTCATCAATCTCAACGCGGACCATGGCCTCGGCCGGGCGGTCACGGTCCGCCGTTTCGGCATGCACGCAAAGGCCTTTGCCACGGCCGACGCGAACGGAGACGGGGTGGTGTCGAAAGAGGAAATCGCGGCGCGCGCCCAGCAGTAGTCCATGGGCAAGCGGCGGCCGCGAACAAACCGTCGGTTTGGGAACTCACTTCAATCAACGGAGAAACGGATATGAAAGCATCTACATTGGTGGCGTCCGCAGCCGTCCTTCCGATTATGATGGGCATGGCGCTTTCGACCGCGGCAGGTGCTGCCGCTGCGGCACCAACGCCGTTCAAGTCGCTCTTTGCGAACCAGAGCGCATACGTGCAAACGGTAGACTGCCGCAATTACGTTCACGTCCACCGGCGCTGCACGTTATGGCGGCGCAGCATCTGCCGCCGGTGGGTCAAGTACACCCACCGCTGCGGCTGATGTGGGATATTGCTGTACCCAAATCGAGCAGATCGGGACGCGCTCACGCCAAAGAGCGCGCCTCGACCGTTCCGCGGATTGAAACGAGGACCTGGCGGCGGCCTGACATGGGTCAAAGCCCCGCTTTGGTTCAGGATGGCAAAGGCCAGTGGTCTCAGCGGTTGCTTATGAAGAAAAAAGCGACGGCAAGGTATGACAAAAATGGTTGAGGTCCGTATTTTGCTCAGCAAGGCCACGGGTTGGTTGCATTCGCGTATGCCATCAAGATCCAGCGCGTCCTCGGCACCTACACAGACCGGCGAGTTTGGCTTGCTACCGCTCGCTGACAGCGGGAAGGCTGCACCCGAAGCAACGGGCCGGCGTGCCCGGCCAAGCCTCCTCAGTATCGCAGCGATCGGTATAGGGCTTTTGCTGCTCGGCGGCATACTCGGTCTCTACTTCCAGGGTCCGGCTATGCGCGCGATCTTCAGGTGGACGCCCTTGGAAGTCGGCGGCGGCGCGAGTAAGCCGATTGCTTTGCCCCTCGAGCGGATACCGTCGAAGGAACGCGTGGCGGCGCTGGCGGCGGGCGATGTGCTCGCGCTCGGCCGCCTGCGTCCACGCGATGGGATTGTCGCGGTCGGGCTGCCCGCTGGTACGGGCGATGCTCGGATCGAGCAGTTGATGGTGGCTCAAGGAGAGGTCGTCGAAAAGGGCGCGCTCTTGGCTGTGCTCGACACCCGCATCCAATATGAGGCCGCGCTCGAAAACGCCCAGACAAGCGTTGCGACCCGGCGTGCAAGCCTCGACAAGATGCGCGCTCAAATTGCCGTCGGTGAAGCGGAAACGCGCGCCCTGCTGGACAGCGCCAAGGTCAGCCAGGCCGCAGCCCAAACCGAACTGACCCGTGCGCGGCAACTCCGGGCACGAGATGTGACCACCGAGGCCAGTCTCGAAGATGCCCAGTCGAAGGCCGACGCAGCGAAGGCCGACGTTGCCCGGCTCACGGCCACGCTCTCGCGCTACACGCCAGAAGCTGGCGGCAAGCAGGTCGACATCGCGCTTGCCGAAGCGGAACTGGCGGCGGCCGAGGCGGCCGTAACTCAGGCGCGAAGAGACCTGGAGCGCGCGCGTGTTTACGCGCCGCGCGCTGGCATCGTCATTGAACTCGCCCTGCGCGAAGGGGAGCGACCGCCTGCCGACGGGCTCTTGAAACTAGGGGACACTTCGGTGATGGAAGCCGACCTCGAAGTGTTCCAGGCCAACATCTCACGGGTCGCCGTTGGGCAATCGGTCTCAATACGCTCGAGCGTTCTGGGCGAGAGCGAATTGACCGGGCGCGTCGCTCGCATCGGAACCCTCGTCGGTCGCCAGGAAGTCACCGAGGACGACCCGGCCGCCAACACCGATGCGCGCGTGCTGGAGGTGATCGTCGCCCTAGACAAAGCATCAAGCGCGCGAGCCGCCCGCCTCGTCGGGCTCGAGGTCGTCGCGCGCATCCATGCCGCTGGGGGGGCCGCTGTTGGGCAAAAAGATCGCGCCACGGGGGCCGCCCAATGACCGCGCTCTTGACACGGCTCCTCGGGCGTCTGCCTGTTGGCTTCCTGCAGCTGACCCATAATCCGGCCCGGTTCGCCGCGGCGCTCGCAGGCGTTGCCTTCGCAAACGTGCTGGTGTTCGTCCAACTCGGTCTGGCGGGCTCGATGTATGAATCGGTGGCCACGCCCTACCGACTGTTCCAGCCCAACCTGCTGCTCATCTCACCCCTTGATACGGAGACGCTTGCCGACACGGCCACGCTGCCGCGCCAGCACATGTTCCAGGCGCTCGTCCATCCCGATGTGACAGCAGGCACGCCGATATTTCTCGGCAGCACCTCGTGGCTGTCGGGCGCGGCCAGTTCCTCGAAAATCCAATTCGTCGGCCTCGATCCCCAGGCCATGGCCTTCGTGTCGTCCGACCTCGCCGCCCCCATTGTCAGCCTCGCCCTTCAGGACACGGCCCTCGTCGACCTCAGAACGCGCTTTGTGGACATGCGCGGTTTCGCTGGTGCCCGGCCCGACGCGGCGCTCAGCTTCGAAATCGGCAATCGTCAACTGAGCGCGATCGGAACCATGTCGATCGGCGGTGGCTTTAGTGGCGACGGCGTCTTCATCGTGTCGGATCAGACGTTCTTCCGGCTATTCCCGAAGCGCAGCTCTGCCAATCCCAGTCACATCCTGCTCAAGCTTGATGCGGGCGTCGATGCCGGCCGCGTCGCCGCAGAACTGATCCAGCTTCTCCCTCCCGGTGCAGTCAGCATCCGGCCCATCAAGCAGGCCATGGAGGACGAGCAGCGCTACCAGATGACCGAACGCCCGACCGGGCTGATCTTCGCATTCGGCGTCGGCATCGGCGTCATTGTCGGCATCGTCATCGCCTATCAGGTGCTGACTTCGGACGTGACCGACCACATCCGCGAGTATGCCACCTTCAAGGCAATGGGATATCCAAACGCATTCTTCTTTGGGATCGTCATGGAGGAGGCGATCATCCTGGCCGCAATCGGCTTCTGGCCCGGCCTGATCTTATCCGAATTATTCTATCAAACGCTCGCGCACCTCACGAACATCCCGATCTTCATGACCGCCGAGCGCGCAGTCGCGGTCTTCATCGGCACCATCGCTGCCTGTGGGATTTCAGGTTTGCTGGCGATACGCAAACTGGCGGCGGCCGATCCCGCCGATCTGTTCTGAGGCAACGCGATGGACCAGCATCCGATCATCGTCAGCCACCTCGACCACTATTTCGGTGCTGGCGATACGCGCATTCAGGCGCTGTTCGACATCTCCCTCACCGTGGCGCGCGGCTCTCTGACAGTGCTGATGGGGCCATCCGGTTCAGGCAAGACGACCCTGCTCACCCTGATGGCCTGTCTGCGCGACGTCCACTGGGGCAGCGTCCGCCTGCTCGGCACCGAACTCAAGGGCGCCGACGTGGACACTCAGATGAGCCTCAGGCGGCGCGTCGGCGTCGTGTTCCAGGCCCACAACCTGCACGACAGCCTGACCGCGCGTCAGAACGTGCTGATGGGCTTGCAGGTCCACGGTCGTGGGCAACCGGCGCGTCAGGCCGCCGCCGTCGAGCACATGCTCGGCCTCGTCGGTCTCGCCGACCGCATCGAGTACCTGCCGGCCAACCTTTCGGGCGGGCAGAAACAGCGGGTCGCAATTGCCAGAGCCCTGGTGTCGAACCCCGAGATCGTGTTCGCGGACGAGCCGACCGCTGCCCTCGACAAGGTGTCAGGCATGGCTGTCGTCGAACTCCTGAAAAGGCTTGGAACGGAACGCGGCACGACGACCGTAATGGTCACGCACGATCCCAGAATCCTCGACCTCGCCGACCGCATCATCACCCTCGAAGACGGAGCGTTGGCCCGCGACGCGGCGGTGGCCAATTCGAAAAGAGATCAGGAAACGGCCAGGGATGACACACGTCTCGTTGAAGGCTGAAAAATCGCCGCGAACATAGTCACCGCAAAGACGAAGGAGGTTTTGCAATGGCTCACTCGAATGAGATCAATCGCAGAGATACCTTGAAGCTGGGCCTATTGGGCGCAGCAGCAGCAGGGGTCGTGAGCCAGGATCAGCAGCCCGCTCGAGCCCAGACGCCGGGTGCGGATGGTTCTCGCCCCAACATCCTTTTGTTGCTGGTCGACGAGCAGCGCTACCCGACGGTCTACGAGAGCGAACAGCTCCGCACCTTCCGACAGACATATTTGCCCGCGCAGAACAGCCTTGCCGCCCGGGGCATCACATTCGAGCGCCACTATGTTGCGTCCGTTGCCTGCGTACCCAGCCGGACATCCCTTTATACGGGACATTATCCCTCGCTTCACGGCGTGGCGAACACCGACGGTGCCGCCAAGGCAGCCAACGACCCCGACATGCACTGGCTGCTGCCAGGCTCGGTGCCGACGGTTGGCCACTACCTGCGCGCCGGCGGCTACCGCACTTTCTGGAAGGGAAAATGGCACGCTCACGAGGCAGACCTGCGGATCCCGGGCACGGAAACCGCAATTACCAGCTATGATGAAAACGGCTTCGCCGACCCGAAAAAGGAACAGACGTACCTTAAGGCCAACGTCCTCGGTCCTTTTGGCTTTGATGGCTGGATCGGCCCGGAACCCCATGGAGCCGATCCGCTTCGCACGGGATCGTCTGCGCCGAAGGGCCAGCAGGGCCGTGATCCTGCCATATCCAGGCAAGTCAGAGACCTCCTTGGCCAATTGGACGCTGGTTCTGACGACACGCCGTGGTTCATGGCCGCATCCTTCACCAATCCCCATGACATTGCACTGTGGGGGTTCTTCGCCAATCTGCTCGCCCGTGGGCAGGGGCGCTACGATTTCAGCATTCCGGACCATGTCCCAACCGAGCTTTTCGATCAGGATGCGTTCAGAAAGACCCGACGCGAAAGTCTCAAAACGAAGCCGTCCTGCCAAGCGAGTTATCGCGATGCCTACAGTCAATTCATGCAGCCGAGCGTCGTCCGCGAAGATTATTTCAGGCTCTACTACAAACTCCATGAAGATGTTGACCGGCACATCGGCGAGGTCGTGCAGGCTTTGGCCGGAACGAGATTCGCCGACAACACGGTCATCATCTTCACCTCCGACCACGGTGATCTGCTAGGATCGCACGGCGGCCTATTTCAGAAATGGTATATGGCTTACGAGGAAGCGCTGCGGATTCCATTGACCATCGTGCTGCCGGGAAACAAGACGGCCGCTTCAGTCTCGGCTCTGACCAGCCATATCGATCTTGCTCCGACCATTCTCGGGCTCGCTGGAGTCGATATGCACAAGGCAAACGCTGAGATTGCTCCAGGTTTCACCGATGCCCTGCCACTGGTCGGTAGGAACCTGTCGCCTTTGCTCCGGGGCGAAACCGACGCAGCGGCGCTCAAAGAGCCTATCTATTTCATGACGGACGATGATCCCAGCCGCGGCCTGGACCAGAAGAACTTCATCGGCCTGAACTACGATTCAGTAACGCAACCCAATCATGTCGAGACCGTAATTGTGGAAATTGACGGCGAGATATGGAAATACTCCCGCTACTTCGATCATCCGCGATATTGGACCAACCCGGGTACACCGGGTGAAGATGGCGTGCAGGATACCGTCAGGAAGCCTCTGCGCCGCGAAAGTACGGACGAAGGCCGCAGCCGGCGCATTTTCGTGCAGGACATCAAGGTGGAACCGGTCGATCCCGAGTTTGAAATGTACAATGTCTCCACCGACCCCATGGAGTTGGACAATTTGGCTGGCATGGCAAAATGGGCCGATCGGGAGGCACAACTCAGCGCCCTGTTGGCGGATGAGCGAGAAAAGAAGCGCCTGACACCTCAGAGTGGACCCGTACCTGGAACCGAAATGGGATGACGGCGTAGGGCACACATCGTTTTCCATGCCTGTAGCCGATTGAGAAAACCCAACCGCTCCAGCGTGCTGACGGCCAAGCCGACAATTGGCGTTACGGGAGCCAGCCCAGACCGCGATCGTCTTGGTCGGCGGCTGTAGAAGGGACAGCGGACCTAGCCGACAGATCTCAGACGAACTGCCTCCGGAGAACCCGGGGCGGTTCAGTATGCATGGCGGCGATGCTTGGTGTTGGCGAGGGACCGAACGCTACACAACTCTCTGGTGCGCGCTCTCAAGGGGGGGGAAGCCGGCGTGCCCGTCACAATCCGTCAAGCGGCAGGCGGATTTGTTGGCGCGGACCAGTTCGAAAAAATCAGAGGGTTAATGTCAGCGAAAGTTGCATTGCCCAACATTCCGTCGCTGTGGGATGAGGCCGCGACAAGCGAAAATTAGCAAGCAATTTCAATGACATATGGCGGAGGGAGAGGGATTCGAACCCTCGAGACGGTTGCCCGCCTACACGCGTTCCAGGCGTGCGCCTTCAACCACTCGGCCACCCCTCCGTTCAGCATCCGCTGGAAGCCGCGCAATATACAGAGAAGCCCTTGAAGCGCAACACTGACGCACGGCTGCTGCACAGGGGGCGCGCAAGCGATGCGGGGCTTGTGATGCGCTTCAGCCGCTGGGCTGGGCCGTGGGCTTGAACTCGGCCGGAAAGCACGCTCTACATCGTGTGCAGGCTGCCGCGCGAAACTCAAAGCTCGCGTCACACGATCGCCCGCCACACGATCCGAAGAGGGGCCACGCCATGGTCATCGTCTACCAGATCGTCCACTACACCCGCATGCTGGTGATGGTCCCCTGGCATGTGTCGGTGTTCGTCGTCCGGCTCGCCTGGCGCATCGTCGCGGGCTTGTGGTGGCTGTTCGTCAGCGTGGCGCGACCGGCCTTGCGGTTCCTGTCTTTCATCGCGCTCATCGTGGCCATCGTCGCGCTCGTCGCGGACTTGACGCCGGCGCTGAATGGGACGGCCGACTTCCGGCCTGCTCGCTTCGCCGAGCACTGGGGCCTGCTCGCGCCCCGCTCGCTGGACGCGGCCGAGGACGCCGTCAAGCGCGCGCTCGGCCCCCTGGTGTGGGACTTCGGTCTCGGCTTGTTGATCACCCTGCCGACGTTTCTGCTGTTCGGTATCGCCAGCGCGGTGGCGGGGCTCGCCGGTCGCCGCCGGTTCGCCGTCGACATCTATGCGAACTGACGTCGGGCGCAGCGGTGCTCGATAGCCAGCCGGGCAGCCGGCCTCGCTCATACACGTCACTGGGGAGGCGACGGCTTCAGCGGAGGTTTCTGGGTCTGGGGAGACGCAGCCGGTGCCGGACTGGCCGGGGCAGCCTTCGTCGCAGCGGCTTCTGGTTTGCCGGAACTGGACGTCGCCAGAGTACGGGCATGTCCGATATCACTTTCGCGATCGGTCAGGATCCCGAAAGCCACGAGGACCACGAGGCCACCAACGAGGGCCAGCATGAACATGTCATGGCGCCTGTTTATGGCTGTGATCGTCGCCGGGTCGATCGGTTTCAGGTGCGCTTCCGCCGCGCTGACGCCCATCATCTTGCGCACCAGCGAGCGTCGGACGTCGCCCTGGTCGATAATCTCGACGCCTGCGCGGGCGGCGATCTTTTCGGCGATCTCGCTGTAGGGCAACGAGGGGTCGACGTTGGCCTCGCTGACGTAGCCGAGTTGGATGGTATCGCCGTCCTTCAGGCGCATGCGCGCGCCCTTCAGTATGACCGGCGCGATGAAGCCACCGTAGACCTCCCGCCGCATCTCGATCGCGGCGATCTCGTCGTAGGCGATGTCCCGCGTGTGGTAGCCGAAAACAGGCAGCAGCGAGCGGTATTGCGGCAGTGTGAGACGGACGCGAGTTTGACCGAGCGCAACCCGCGACCGGATCGACACGACCAGTTCGACCAGAATGAGGAGCATCAGGAGACTGAAGGCGACCGCCGTAACGATCAGGCCGGGAGTGCCGGTGGCATGGCCCTGCGAAAGGCGGGCGTACAGCATCGGGCCGAGGCTGACGAAAAACGGCAGCAGCAACAGGAAGACGAACGAGAACGTGATCGTCCGGATCGCGCCGGGGCGATAGATCTCCAGCGGTCTGGCGTGGTCCGCGGAGCCGGTTGCGGCCATGCTGTCGGCGGGTGCTGCGGTTGTCATCGCTTCTCTTCTCCCCTCCTGCGGGCTCGACAGCAAACGGGTGCCCAGAAGGCAGGCCCTACACAACCAGCAGGTCGGTCGCGGCGAAGTGATGGCGCGCGCATCTTCGCGCGTAGGACGTCGTCGACTATATCAGGCCGGTGCCCCTCTTCAAAAGGCAGGAAAAGCCCGATGTTCTCATTCCGCAAGAAGGTCGAAATGCCAACGCCGGAGAGCGCGCTTCCCGGCCGCGATGCGCCGATCCCGACCGCGCGCACCCACTTCGTCTTGAAAACACCGTTGAAACCGCCGTTCCCGGACGGGCTCGAGACCGCAATGTTCGGGATCGGCTGCTTCTGGGGGGCGGAGCGGAAGTTCTGGCAGCTTGGCACCGGCATTTTTACGACGGCGGTGGGCTATGCGGGCGGGCTGACGCCGAACGCGACCTACGAGGAAGTCTGCTCGGGGCGGACAGGGCACAACGAGGTCGTACTCGTCGTGTTCGACCCCAAGGTGATCTCCTACGCAACCCTGCTCAAGACGTTCTGGGAAGCGCACGATCCGACCCAGGGCATGCGCCAGGGCAACGATGTCGGCACGCAATACCGTTCGGGTATCTACACCACCACACCGGCACAGGCCGAGGCGGCGGAGGCGTCGAAGCGGGTCTATCAGCAGGCGTTGAGCGAACGGCGACTGGGCAGCATCACCACCGAGATCCTGCCCGCACCTGAGTTCTTCTACGCTGAAGACTATCATCAGCAGTATCTCGCCAAGGTTCCCAGCGGGTATTGCGGCCTCGGCGGGACAGGAGTGTCCTGTCCCATCGGCACCGGCGTCGCCAGCGAGCCATGACGGGACCTCGGCTGCCTGATGCAACGGCCGTGGGCGGTGACGGGGCGCTCGCCGGTCGAGCCGGCATCGACGCAACGGACATCGCTGGTCTGGTGGAGGCACTGCGGCGCGATGGCTATGCGGTCGCGCCGGGCTGCCTCGAGGTGGGTCTCGTGGCGGCGCTCGCGGCCGAGGCCCGGCACCTCGATGCTGCCGGGGCCGTGCACGATGCCGGTGTCGGCCGTGGCGGTGCCCATGCGCTCGAAACGCGTATCCGGCGATCGCGCATCGTCTGGCTCGATGGTGCGAGCGAGGCGCAGCAGCGGTTGTTTGCGACGGCTGAAGCCCTCAGGGGCGAGATCAACCGACGGCTGTTTCTCGGGCTGTTCGAATTCGAAGCGCAGTTCGGGATACATGGGCCGGGCGATTTCTACAAGCGCCATCTCGACAGCTTCACCGGTGCGCGCAACCGCATGGTGACGCTCGTCATCTATCTGAACGAGAACTGGTGTGCAGAAGACGGCGGGGCGCTTGCAATCTGGCCTGAAAAACCTTTGCCGCAGGCGACAGATTGCGGGGCTCCGGCGCTGCGCGTTCTGCCCGAAGCGGGGACCGTCGTCTTGATGCTGTCGGAGGATATCCCGCACGAGGTCGAGCCGGCGACGCGCGAGCGTCTGGCCATAGCGGGATGGTGGCGGGTCAGGCAGGCGGATTGAGGATCGAACGGCACTGGTCCCAGGCGGCGATCGTATGATCCAGCCCGACGACAGCGCTGTGTTAGAGCTGAGTTCGGTCCGTATCAATCTACCGCCGCCTTGACCGCGGGCTTTGGCGATGGAGGCACGATGTCGGCCAGCGCCTCGGCTGCGGGTGCGGCTTTCGAAGCCAGAACCACGCGGCACTCGGCCGGCAGATCATCCAGTGTCAGTTCCGGCTTCGGCTTGCTCGGCTTGGCGGTCTTGCGCGCCTCGGCGATGCGCTTTTTCTTCTCGTCGGCCGGCAATTCGACCCATGCTTTCGTGTCGGCGTACCACGCCTCGGCGGCGGCGCAACTCGTGCCACCCGGTTCGCCCTGCGCTTGGCATCCCTCGCTGCCGGCGGGGCACTTCATGCGAATGTGCATATGGTAGGTGTGGCCCGGCCAGCCCTGGATTTTGCCGAGCCAGGGCTTGTCACCTCCCTCGGCCCGGCACAAACCGACCTTGATCGCCCAGTTGACGCCGATGCGTTCCACCTCCGGGTAGCTGGCGGCACGCCGGATGACGGCGACCGTCTTGTCCGTGAATGCGCCGGTGACGACGTCGAGGCCGTTGTCGGTCACCATGTTGGTCGCCGACAGGGTTTCCCGCTCGGCGAAACTGAGGCGCTTGTCTGGCATGGGCGTGAGCCAGATGTCGGCATCAAGACCGACTTGGTGGCTGGAATGACCGGTCAGCATCGGGCCGCCGCGCGGCTGGGCCAGATCGCCGACGAGGAGTCCCGGCCAGTCGCCCGCCGCCTTCGCCTCCACGGCCAGCCGTTCGATCAGCTTCAGGAGCTCAGGGTGGCCCCAATTGCGGTTGCGCGACAGGCGCATCGCCTGCCAGGCCGGGCCATCGACCGGTAGCGCCTTTGCCCCCGACAGGCAGCCGCGCGAGTAGAAGCCGATCGCACGGGCGGCGAGGGCGGCCGGGTCGGTCTTCTTACCAAAAAGGGCCTTGGCGGGCAGCGTGGACTTGACCGTCTTGGTGTCAGGAGCAGCAGGAAGGGGTGCCGGGGCGGTCTCGGTGACTGTCGAGGTCCCTTCGACGGTTTGCGCTTTCAGCCAGGCGGTGGGCGTTGACACCAGGGCCAATGCCAGCGTCAGGGCCTGAAGGCTGGTTTTCATCGACATGAGCAACGCCCCACTTTCAGGACGGGGCGCGCCGCGTGCGCCCCTCCTGCCGCACCGATGGCCCCCCGCTCGCCGGCTTCGGCGGTGAGAGCCCCAATTCCGAGGACTCCGATGCTAACCCAACCTGGGACGAAATTGCGGCGAACGGGCGCTTTTTGTCTGCGCCCTGCAACTCGTCTCAACGGCTTGCCACGTCCCCTTCGAGGGGCGGGGCTATTTCTTGCGCAACGGCATGAAAGGCAGCGACAGGCTCCACCAGAGTTTGGTCGGCTCGGCCGTCTGGTAGGGCAAGAGCCCAATCGTCATGCCGTCGTGTCCGTCCTTCGGCTGCGGGGTGTACGTGCCGAACAGCCGGTCCCAGATCGACAAGTTGAAGCCGTAGTTGCTGTCGTGCTCGTGACGGTGAACCGAGTGGTGGACGCGGTGCATGTCGGGCGTGACGATGGCCAGCCGCACGACGCGGTCGAGCCACAACGGCAGACGCACGTTGGCGTGGTTGAACATTGCGCAGGCGTTCAGGATCACCTCGAAGGCGACCACGGCAGCCGCGCTCGGACCCAGCGCCAGCACGCAGACGATTTTCCAGATCATCGACAAGCCGATTTCGATCGGGTGAAACCGGATCGCGGTCGACACGTCGATGTCGACGTCGGCGTGGTGCATGCGGTGCAGCCGCCAGAACAACGGCACTTTGTGGGAGGCCACATGCTGGAACCAGATCGCAAGGTCGAGGACGACGAGTGCGATCAAAAGCTCGATCCACCACGGCCAGTCGGTGAGATTGAGCAGTCCGAGCCCATTTGCTTCGGCATAAAGGGCGGCGGCCACCGCGGCGAGAGGAACCGCGAGCGCGCCCATCAGGCGGACGAGCAGGCTGTCGAGGGCAACGATCGAAAAATTGGTCAGCCAGCGTGACGACCGGGGTTGCGAGAGCGCGCGTCGCGGGGCCAAGACCTCGAGCAGCGCCATCGTGCCGAGGATGCCGAGAAAGATCGACAGGCGCAGGACAGGCTCGCTGAGTTCCGGCAGGATGTTCATGGGTGTGCAGGGCCTCGATCGTACGTCACGGTGTGTTCGCGTCGTCGCTGTCACTGATATAAGCGCTCCGATCGCTCGCGCCTCGCCACGATTGCGTGAGTGCGACAGCAGCACGCAGCTCGGTGCACGACCGCCGGTCCTTCCGGACTGCGAACCCTTGTGCAGCGCGGCTGACGTCTGGTCCCCGCTCGCAGCCGCGGCCCAAGCCAAACGTCGGATGCATAAGCTGCACTAGAATCATAAAGTTGCTAGTGTCCCTCATGGTTCTGACATGTGCTCCGAGCAAACCCGCCTTGGGACGCAGATGTCAGAACCGGAACACGAGCGAGACCCCATGCCCGAACTTCTGATCGCCCGTCCGGAAACGGCCCGCGGCCTGCCCGCAATCCTGTTTGCGCACGGGGCAAGCCAGCCGATGACCAGCCCATTCTTCGATACGATGACAGCGCAGCTGACGTCGCGGAACATGACCGTCATTCGCTTCGAATTCTCCTACATGGCGGCGCGGCGCTCCGGGGGAAAGCGGCGACCGCCACCGGCCGTCGAGAGCCTGTTTCCAGAATTTCGCGCTGCCGTCGCTGAAGCCCGCGCGGCGGTCGGGGGGCGTGCGCTGCTGATCGGGGGCAAGTCGATGGGGGGGCGCATCGGCAGCCTGTTGGCGGACGAACTCCTCGATGAAACCGCCATCCTCGGGCTCGTCTGTCTTGGCTATCCGTTCCATCCGCCGAAGCAGCCGGAGCAGTTGCGCACCGCTCACCTGGCCGGCCTGCGGACGCCGACGCTGATCGCTCAAGGCGAGCGCGATCCGTTCGGCACACGGGCCGACGTTGCGCTTTACGAGCTCTCGCCGTCGATCCGTTTGCATTGGGTCGACGACGGAGACCACGATTTCGGTCCGCGCGGACGGTCGGGCTTTACCCGCACCGGCAACATCGCGGCGGCTGCCGAGGCGATCGTCGCGTTCGCGCGGGAGTTTCGGTGAGGCACCGCCGCGGCGGCCGACGTGGCCCCGTCAGATGCGGGCCAGCAGCTCCGCCTTCTTGCTCTCGAATTCCTCTTTGGTCAGCATACCCTTGTCGTGCAGGCCAGCCAGGCGCTCGATCAGCGAAATGATGTCGCCCGTCGCATCCGCCGAGGGGGCCGCCCGTGCCGTCATCGGTGCTGGTGCGGCAGCTTCGGCGGCCCAAGCCGGCGGGGACCACCCGGGTGTCGGCGCAGGTGTCGGCGGCGAACCTGTCGGGCTCACGACGGGCAGGTCTGCCACGCGCACGATGCCATATTGGCTGGTAAATGTCAGTGACTTGCCGCCGCCCTGCTGTTGGGAAAAGCCGCCGATCGCATGGTCGCCGGAGTCATAAACGGTGACCTGGCCGGCCACGTCGATGGCCAGCCGACGCGACCCTGGGAAGTAGGCGTAACGCAAATCGTTCTGGGCACCGACGGATGCAGGTTGGCCCAGGTCTGCCGGCCACCACGCGCTTGGTGCCGTCGACCCCGGCACAAACAAGCTCGATGGGGAGCCCGAAGACTGCCAGTTTCCCGGCGAACCGCTGGATTGTGACTGGCCGCCGCCCCAATGGGACTGCCCGCCGCCCGATTGCGACTGGCTCTGGAACGATCCCGAGGCCGCAAACACGCCGGTGTCGCGGAGGTGGCCCGACAACTCGCTCAAGACCGAATCGACTCGGCCCTTCAACATGTTGTTGAACATGTCGCCGATCATGATCATGCCGCCCTGGGACCACTGGCCCATGCCGCCGGCCTCGGGATGGCTGAACTGAGCCTGCGTGCCGTTGCCGGCCGCCAGCGCCAGCAGGAGCGTGGTCACGGCATCCTGGCTGAAGCCGTGCCGCGCGGCCACGTCCGCGACGATGCGAAGGCCCTGATCGGAGAGCTGTGCCATGGGCTGTCGCCTTTTTTGCTTCGACCGGGCCGGCAGGATGCCCGGCCCCATGTCCAGACGGCGATAGCACGCCGATGTGGCCGACGATACCGGCGTCTGAGCGTGTCAGGGCGTCCCGGTGCCGGGGTGCGCTTCGTCTTGGGCGACATGGGATCTGATGTATGCAACCGGTCGTAGACGGCCACGATCGGTCAGCGCTATTTGCAAACACTCGTTGTTCTGGACGCCCTGCCATGCGCCGTCTCTTGAAATTCCTGCATACGATCGGTGCCGTCGGGCTCATGGGCTCGATGGCCGCGCTGCTCGTCTTGTCCGGGTATCTTCCCGAACCGTCGGCGCTGGCGGAGTACGCGCGCATGCGAGCGGCCATGGGGGCCATCGCGACGTGGATCTTTCTGCCCTCGTTGGCGCTTACCCTGTTGGCCGGGCTGATCGCGATCACGCAAACGCGGGCCTACGTCGAGGCGACCTGGGTTCTCGCCAAGCTCGCCAGTGGATTCATCATGTTCGAGGGCGGTTTGATCGCGGTTCAGGGCCCCATGCAGCAGGAAGCCTCACTGAGCGCACGGGCACTGGCGGGCGAGGTGGAGATCGCAGCACTCGGCAGCTTCATCGATACCGAATGGCAGGCGCTGATCGTCCTTATCGTCGTGGCGACGGCCAATGTCGCCTTGGGTATCTGGCGTCCGCAGTCGCTCTGGCCCACGGGGCAGCACCGTGGGACGGTCTGGCGCAGCGCCTCAGAAGACGGCGTGGTCGCCCAGGGCGACGCTGGCGTCGCCGGCGACAAGGCGGGCGTAGAACTCAAATAGCGTCTCTGAACCGGTTGCGGGCGTGGCGTCGGCGTCGTAGCGGCCGGTCGTCTCGTTCCACACCAGCATTGATTGGGTCGCGTAGTAGCGGCCGATGCGTGCCAGTTCGGCCTTCGACGCGAGTGAGGGAACGATCCTGCCGGCGGTCGACAGCCCTCCGATGACGACGTCCAGGAAAGCGACAGGCACGTGCCGGAACCGTGGTGGCTGGCCAGTCAGGGCGAACAGTCGCTCGCCTTGCTCGCGGGGGGTGATGGCCGGGCCGGGTCCCCCAATGGGAAGAATGCGGTTATGGCGGCCTGGATCGTCGAGGCAGTCGGCGATGTAATCTGCCAGATCACGATCGCTGATCGGCTTGCAGGCGGTGAGGCGGCCATCTCCGAACACGAGAAAGGGCTTGCCTTGGCGGACACGTTCGACCTGGCCGGAGAGCGACTTGAAGAAGGCCGTCGGCCGGACGATGGAGTAGGTCAGGCCCGACGCGATCAATTCGCGCTCGAAGGCGAGCTTGGCGTGCTGGAAGTCCAGCAGCGGTTTCTGCACGCAGATGGCCGACAGCAGGACCATCTGGCCGATGCCCGCCCCCCGGGCGGCGGCCAGGATCCTGCTATGGGCTGCGTGGTCGATCGTCCAGGCGTCGCGTGGCGTTCCGGTGCGGGACGCCAAGCAGGAGACGATCGCCGCAAAGCCCTCGGCGGCGAGCCAGTTCGCCGTCAGGGTCGCCGGATCGAGGACATCGCCGACATGAAGCCGCGCGCCGGCAAGCGACGGGTCGGCTGCACCCTTAGCTGGTCCACCGGCATCGCTGCTGTGCTGGCGCACGAGGCAGACCACGTCATGGCCACGCGCCACCAGTGCCCGTGTCGTCGCGCGTCCGATGGTGCCTGTCGCACCGACGACGAGAACCTTTCGGCGGCTGCTCGACATCCCCATTACAGTCGCCGGTTGCGCGCCTTGGCCGCCCGCTCCAGTGCCGCACACGTCAGCTTGTCAAGGTCCAGAGCGCCAGCGAGCAAATCGAGGAAGCGACGCTCCTCCAGGCGCAGGCGCGTGTCGGAGGCGGCAACGTCGGCGGCGAGGGCGTAGGCCGTCTCGTACAGGTTGGCCGGCAGCGCCTCGGCGATGGCACTCAGCACCATTTCCAAGCCGTCCGGGCCAGACACCATGCTGCCGCAGGCTTGCGCGTGGAGGATGATGGTGTCGGGATCAAAACCCGCGAACGCCGGCAGCTCCTTCACGGTGGCACCGATCCGGGCCAGTTCGGTGTCCGACATCTGGTTGTCGACCGCGGACGTGGTCACCATGGCATAGATCAGGGCTTCGGGCGGACTTAGGACGGTCGTCGGCATCGGTTGGTTCCCTGGCGCGAGGCATCGCGCGGCAATTGACGCGTTCCGCATGCTCTTGCATAGACGAACGACGCGGGCAACCCGGCTGCGGCCCGGCGTGACACTGCTCCCGACCTTTGAGATGGACCACACCCGATGACTGCCGTTACTGTCGGCGACGACGCGATGCCTGCGGCTGCTGCCGAGGCCAAGGCCTGGCCGTTCGAGGAAGCGCGCCGTCTGATCAAGCGGCTCGACCGTCTAAAGGGCGGGGCCGACAAGACGGTCATATTCGAGACCGGTTACGGACCGTCGGGGTTACCGCACATCGGCACGTTCGGCGAGGTGGCGCGGACGAGCATGGTCCGTCATGCATTCGAGGTGCTGACCGGCGGCCAGCGGCCAACACGGCTCATCTGTTTTTCAGACGACATGGATGGCTTGCGCAAGGTGCCCACCAACGTGCCCAATCCGGAGCTGTTGGCTGCCGCCCTCGACAAGCCGCTGAGCCGTGTGCCCGATCCATTCGGCACGCACGAGAGCTTTGCCCACCACAACAACGCGCGTCTGCGGTCGTTCCTCGATCAGTTCGGTTTCTCCTATGAGTTCTTCTCGGCGACCGACTGCTACACGTCGGGCATGATGGACGCGACGCTGCTGCGCATGCTCGAGGTCTATGACGCCGTCATGGACATCATTCTGCCGACCTTGGGGGCCGAGCGGCGGGCGACCTATTCGCCGTTCCTGCCCGTTTGTCCGCGCACCGGCAAGGTCCTGCAAGTTCCGATGATCGAGCGGAATGCCAAGGCCGGAACGGTCGTCTACCTGGACCCCGAAACAGGAGAGAAGTTCGAGACGAAGGTCACGGGCGGGGCGGTCAAGTGCCAGTGGAAGGCCGACTGGGCCATGCGGTGGACGGCGCTCGGCGTCGACTATGAGATGGCTGGCAAGGACCTGATCGATTCCGTGACGCTGTCTTCGAAGATCTGCAAGGCTCTGGGGGGGACCCCGCCAGAGGGCTTCAACTACGAGTTGTTCCTGGACGAGAAGGGCGAAAAGATTTCCAAGTCGAAGGGTAACGGGCTCACCATCGAGGACTGGTTGAAATATGCCAGCCCCGAAAGCCTGTCGCTGTTCATGTTCCAGAAGCCGAAGACGGCCAAGAAGCTGTTTTTCGACGTCATTCCGCGGGCGGTGGACGAGTACCTGCAATTCGTGTCGGCCTATCCGGGCCAGGATGAAAAGCAGCGGCTCGACAACCCGGCCTGGCACATCCATTGCGGTGAGCCGCCTGCTGCCGACATGCCGGTGACGTTCGCGCTGCTGTTGAACCTCGTCGCCGCCTCCAACGCCCATGACAAGGCCGTGCTGTGGGGGTTCATCAAGCGGCTGGCCCCCGATGCGACTCCGCAGAGCCACCCGGTGACGGACAAGCTCGCCGGCTATGCGGTAGCCTACTACGCCGACTTCGTGGCGCCGGCCAAGACGTTCCGGCTGGCGAGCGACCAGGAGCGGGCCGCCCTGGAGGCGCTCGACCGGCTGCTGGCGGCTGCTCCCGAGGGGGCAACGGCGGGCGACCTGCAAAACCTCGTTTTCGATGCGGGCAAGGCCAACGGCTACGACAAGGACACGCTGCGCGCCTGGTTCCAGGCCATCTACGAGGTGCTGTTGGGGTCGTCCCAGGGTCCACGCTTCGGCTCGTTCATCGAGCTGTATGGCGTCGACAACACCCGCGCCCTGATCGCCAAAGGGCTGGCTGGAGAACTGGTCAGGGCCAACTGACTGCTGTGTGGTGCTGTTCGGTTCGGTGGTCGATCAAACCGCAGGGCGACGGCTTCGCCCAGCCGTTCAGGTGCCACCGGCGGTCCTTTCCGCATCGGTGTTCCCGCTCTCGCCGTTCTCGGCCTCTGGCTCGGCGTGGTGGTGCAGCGAGCGGACGTGCGCCTCGATGTCGGAGATTATGGGGGCGTAGACGTCGCGCCCGGTGATCTCGCTGAACTTGCGCAGCGACGGCAGGGCGGACGCCGCCACCACCACGCTGCGTCCCTCGATGCGCTGCAACTCGATCGCGGCCAACCTCAGGCGCAGGGCGCGTGCGGCCTTCAGCGCGGCCTTGCGCTCCTTGATGAGCTCGCGCTCGGAGGCATCCCGCAACGTCCCCGTGCGGCCTTCGATCACCGCCACCACGGCAGCCCCCGCGATCAGAAAACGGTAAAACGGCACGTCCTTACGGGCGCGGCGCAGAATGGCATCGTCGCGCTCCGCCGCTATCGCGGGGCCGCTCGTCGCGACGCGGCGGGCAATCAGGGCTTGCAACTGCGCGAGCGGGTTGCGCAGGCGGTCGAGCGCGTCGGCCGCGTTCGGGGCATAGGCTCCCATGAGCTGCATTTGTCGCAAGACCGCAGTCGCAAATGGGGTGGCACCGGCGCCGATCCGGGGAATGATCGCGTCGAATTGCGGCAATGGCGCGCTGTCGGCCATGCAGCCGGGGATGACGCCGTCAAACACGAGGGACAGACGGCGGACATCGAGCCGTTCGAGCACGTGCCCGCGCGCCTCGGCGGCGGCTGCCAGGTGCGGGATCGAGACGGCAGCCGGGCGGTTGGTCAGCACGCCGATCCGCAGTGGCCGACGCACCAGGGGCCGAACAGGGAAGCCGCGGTAAACGCGGAACGATTTCCTGGGCTGGCGAAACGAGGACGTCGGATCGACGAACATGTCCTCCTGGATCGCCTGGCGGCCGAGCAGCATACGGTAGGCCATGCTGTCGCGGTTGGTCAGGGTCACCTCGACCTCCCAGCAGCGGTCCCCGATTTCGATCGGCGTCACGATGACGTAGCGCTTCTCGGTCTCGCCGTTCGAACTCGTGACGTCACGGCGGTCGACGATCGCGGCCGAACAGGTGACGACGACGTCGGTCTTGCGCGGGATGGGGTGGACGGAAAACCGCACCATCGGCGCGTGGGCCGGTCCGAAGGCCTCGATCATATGGGCGTGCAGCGCCGAGGTGCGAGCCCCTGTATCGACTTTGGCCTTGATGGCGGGCAGGCCGAGCCCGGGCAGGGACACCCACTCCTCCCAACCGAGCATCAATGGCTGCGTCACGTTGCCGGCACTCCGTTCGTATTCGATCATCGAGCCCCTATCTTATTCAGGAAGCCTCGGCAATTGCATGGGGTCCGAGGGCCGGCTAAACCATCGGCGGGCGAAGTTCGACGAGGTCTGATGCGCGCAGGCAAAACGATCGGTGTCGTGATCCCCGCCCGCAACGAGGAGGCCGCCATCGGCACTGTCGTGGCGGCGATTCCGAGTTGGGTCGACAGGGTCATCGTGGTTGACAACGGCTCCACCGACGCCACCGCCGAGCGGGCACGTGGCGCTGGCGCTACGGTCGTGACCGAGCCGGAGCCAGGCTACGGAGCTGCCTGTCTCGCTGGCATTGCGGCTCTTGGTGACGTCGATATTCTCGTGTTCTGTGATGGCGACGCCGCCGATCACCCCGAGGACATGGCCGATCTCGTCGATCCGATTCTGGCAAGCACGGCCGACCTTGTCATTGGCTCGCGGACATTAGGATCGCGCGAGCCTGGAGCGCTCAGCCCGCAGCAGGTGTTCGGCAACTGGCTGGCCACGCGGCTGATCGCTTGGCGTTGGGGCGTCAGATTTACCGATCTCGGGCCGTTCCGGGCCATTCGCCGTGATCGTCTAGAGGCGCTCCACATGGCCGACCGGACCTACGGCTGGACGGTGGAGATGCAAGTCAAGGCCGCGCGAATGGGATTGGCCTGCCGCGAGGTGCCGGTGCGCTATCGTCGCCGGATCGGCACATCGAAGATCTCCGGCACTGTGCGCGGCACTGTCCTGGCCGGCACGACGATCCTCAGCCTGATCGCGCGGCATTGGCTGAGTTCGGACCGTCTCGGTGTCGGACGCTCCGTGGGATGATCGCCGGCCGCGCCGTCGCGGATTGACCGGGCAGCGCGTCGCCATTATCTCAGACAGGCCATGGCCAAGCTTCCGATCATCACCATCCCCGACCCGCTGCTGCGGCAGCCATCGCTGCCGGTCGAGCGCGTGGACGACGACGTGCGACGGTTGATGGATGATATGCTCGAGGCCATGTATGCCGCACCGGGGATCGGGCTGGCCGCTGTTCAAGTTGCCGTGCCGCGTCGGATCGTCGTCCTCGACACCACCGGTGAAGGCGAAGACAAAAAGCCCTTGTTCCTCGTCAATCCCGAGATCGTGCGGTTGTCGGACGACAAGCGCGTTTACGAAGAGGGCTGCTTGTCGATCCCGGATGTGCACGTCGAGATCGAGCGGCCGTCGGCCGTGACCGTCCGTTATCTCGACCGCGAGGGCAAGCCGCAGGAGCTGGCCGCGGAGGGCCTGCTGGCGACCGCCATCCAGCACGAAGTCGATCACCTCGACGGGCGTCTGATCATCGACTTCATGTCGCGTCTGCGCCGGGACATCGTCGTGCGCCGCTTCAAGAAGATGGCGCGGACTTGAGGGGCGGGTAGGCGGATCCAGAACCACGGGCAGCCCAGGTGCCGCGCCTTTTTTGCAGCCGAAGGAGCCCAACCCACCATGCGCATCGTCTTCATGGGCACGCCAGAGTTCTCGGTGCCGACGCTGTCGGAGATCATCGCGGCGGGCCACGAGGTGGTGGCCGTCTACTCGCAGCCGCCGCGCCCGGCGGGACGGGGAATGGAGCAGCGGCTGTCGCCGGTCCATGAGTTCGCCCTGCGTTCCGGCATTCCGGTAGCGACGCCGGCGACCCTGCGCGACGCGCAAGAGCAGGAGCGCTTCGCCGCGCTCGACGCGGACGCCGCCGTCGTCGTCGCCTATGGCCTGATCCTGCCCAAGCCGGTTCTGGACGCCCCGCGCGAGGGCTCATTCAACGTGCACGCCTCCGCCCTGCCGCGCTGGCGTGGAGCGGCTCCCATCCAGCGGGCGATCATGGCTGGCGATACCGAGACCGCTGTCATGGTCATGCGCATGGAGGAGGGGCTGGATACGGGCCCTGTCTGCCTCGGCGAGCGCATCGCCATCGGTGCCGACACCACGGCCGGCGCATTGCATGACCACCTCTCGCTGGTGGGTGCCGGCCTGATGGTGCGCGCCCTTGCCGCACTCGAACGAGGTTCGCTCGTCGCGGTTCCGCAGGATACAGCCGGAGTGACCTATGCCGCCAAGATCGACAAGGCGGAGGCGCGGATCGACTTTTCGCGGCCGGCCCGCGAGGTGCACAACCTGATCCGCGGGCTGTCGCCCTTTCCGGGGGCTTGGTTCGCAGCCGGTGCGGATGGTCGCCGTGAACGGATCAAGGTGCTGCGCTCGCAGCTTGCCGAGGGCACGGGCGAGGCTGGCGTGGTCCTCGACGACCGCTTGACGATCGCCTGTGGTGAGGGCGCGGTCAGGCTCGTCAGCGTGCAGCGGGCGGGCAAGAAGCCGGTTGCGGCTGACGAACTGCTGCGCGGATTCCCGATGCCGGCCGGGAGCCGGGTGGGGGCCACCGATTAACGATAATCGAAGCCTGGTTGATGGTCAGTTGTGGTTGCTGCTAATCTCTGTGCTCGCAGTATCTTGCAGCGGAGTCTTGAGATTATGTGCAAGCGTTTGGCCTCGGCCCTCGCAGCCCTCGCGTCCTTAGGAGTGACGACCAGCGCGCTCGCTCAGGGAACCACCACCCGCATCGAGCCGCGCCCCTACTACGGTGCCGTCGTCACCATCGAGGCGGGCGTGCGGGTGTTCCGCCCGCTGCCGCCGACGCGCCACGTCATCATCAATCCGAACGGTACTCCGCTCAACCTGTCGCTCAACGAAACCCGCGTCTACGAGCGGCGCGAGAGCACCAGCATCAACGAGCATACCCACCGGCATTTTCACGGCTCGCGCTACCATCGCTCGCGCTGTCATCCCGCGGTCGGAGATGCCTGCTGACCGGGGCATGCCGGTCGCGCGGCGTGCGCGCATCTGATATGGGCTCATGCAAAACCCGCATCGAGCCTCCCGACCCGCGTCATGCCCCGCTATCGCATCACCATCGAATATGACGGAAGCCCGTTCGTCGGCTGGCAATCCCAGGCTTACGGCGCAAGCGTGCAAGATACGCTGGAGGCCGCGATCCGGGCGACGACGGGCGAGGCCATCCGGACGCGCGCCGCCGGGCGCACGGATGCCGGCGTGCACGCGCTGGGCCAGGTCGCGCATTTCGATCTCGCCCGAACCTGGGATCCGTTCCGGCTGCGCGAGGCGCTCAATCAACATGTGCGGCCGCGGCCGGTCGCGGTCATCGACTGCGCCGAGGTGCCGACCACATTCGATGCCCGCTTTTCAGCGCTGCGGCGGCATTACCTGTACCGCATCCTCAACCGGCGCGCTCCGCCTGCACTGAGCAAGAATCGCGTCTGGTGGGTGCCGCACGCGCTGGACGCCGCGCAGATGGCCGAGGCCGCCCGTGTGCTCGTCGGCCATCACGACTTCACGACGTTCCGCGCCACGGCCTGTCAGGCTGCTTCGCCCGTCAAAACGCTCGACCGGTTCGACGTTTCGCAAAGAGGCGATGAGATTGCCTTCGAGGTGGCGGCGCGCTCGTTCCTGCACAATCAGGTGCGCTCGATGGTCGGCACACTCAAACTCGTCGGCGCAGGCCGCTGGGCGGTGGCAGATGTCCAGCGTGCACTTCTGGCGAAGGACCGAACCGCCTGCGGTCTCGTCGCCCCGCCCGATGGCCTGTACCTCACGAAGGTCGATTATGCGGACGGCGCGGCGGCCTCCGTCGCTGCCGACGACGGCGGGACGCCGCCCCAAACGTAACGACACTGCGGATCGGCATGATCTGCGCTGGAGCCCATTCATGCCGACCGACGCCGAGGGTCACGTGTCCCAGTCGTCGTTGCTCGGGCCGAACGGCGACCTTCGAGATGTCGCAGCCCTTAATCCTCGGAGACCATGGACAGGAATTCCTGCCGTGTGATGGCGCTGTCGCGGAATATGCCGAGCATGCGGCTCGTCACCAGGTCCGTGCCTGGTTTCATGATGCCACGTGTCGTCATGCAGTGGTGCTCGGCCTTGATCACGACGCCAACGCCTTGTGGTTGCAGGGTGTCGTTGATGGCATTGGCGATCTGCGCCGTCATCTTTTCCTGGATCTGAAGCCGCTTGGCATAGACGTCCACGACCCGCGCCAGTTTCGAGATGCCGACGACGCGACCGTTGGGGATGTAGGCGACCCAGGCCCGGCCGATGATCGGGGCCATGTGGTGCTCGCAATGGCTCTCGAAGCGGATGCCACGCAGGGTGATCATCTCGTCGTAGCCCTCGGTCTCCTCGAAGGTCTTCTTCAGAATTTCCTCGGGGTCCTCGTTGTACCCCCGAAAGTATTCCGTGAAGGCCTTCGCCACGCGGCTCGGCGTCTCGTGCAGGCCGTCACGCGCCGGATCGTCACCCGCCCAGCCGATCAATGTCTTGATGGCGGCCTCGACTTCCTCGCGGCTCGGTCGTCTCGCATCTCGTTCGGCCAGTTCTGCCTCCTTGGATTTTCTTTTGCTGGTTTTGGGCATGTCCATCGGCGATCCTCACTATGACTGCGCTGGCTTACGCCGCCTGCAGCGTCACGGATCTCGCTGCAGGCCGACGCGGTCGCATCGGCCGATCAGTGAATGATACCCGACTTAGGCCGGGGTGTCCGGTTGCACGAGTGTTCGGGTTCTGACTTTTGCGTCCCGGTGCGGCTCGGCTCTGAGCAAATTTCACAACCGCGAGGAACACCCGCACTCTGAAATGGTCGTGCATCTCATGCATCTGACGTTTGGTCCGCAGCCCATCTGCGAGCGGGCACCAAACCGTAAACCCGCTGCTCGAGCGCCGTCCCTGCGCAGCTTTGACGGGCCGAGAGCGATAAATGGTGCTGCGAGAGAGGATTGAACTCTCGACCTCACCCTTACCAAGGGTGTGCTCTACCACTGAGCTACCGCAGCGATGGGGATCAGTTACACGCAGGTGTCCGCTGGATTTCTCCCCGGCCCGCAAGTCGGCGGACACTGCCATAATGGTCCCGCCACGGCAAGCAGCGATTACCGGTCGCCAAGTGCAGAGTTGCCAAGACATTTTGTGTCCCGGATCCCATGAAAGCTGCTGCGCGAATCGCTGGTTCAATGCCAACATGGGCCGGGTCGCGCTGCTCAATTCACTCGCGCCGCAGGACACGCCTCATGCCGTTGCGCTCACGAGCCGAGTTCGCCGAAGCGCTGGCCTCGCTGCCGGAGCCGTGTGCTGCCTCGCGCGAGGCAGCCGTTCGCCGGCAAGGCACACTGACCAAGCCTCCAGGCTCGCTCGGCCGCCTTGAAGATATCGCCGTCGCACTGGCGGGTTGGCACCGTGGGATGCCTCGGGCGGCGCGGATCAAGGTCGTTGTTTTCGCCGGCAACCACGGCATCGTCGCGCAGGGGGTGTCGCCCTACCCGCCATCCGTGACGGTCCAGATGGTCGCAAACTTCGCGGCCGGGGGCGCGGCGATCAACGCTATTTCAAATGCTTTGGGGCTGGAACTCGAGGTCGTGCCCCTCGACCTCGACCGGCCGACCGCCGACGCAACGCAGGCCTCCGCAATGACCGAGGCCGAGACGCTCGCAGCGCTGTCAGCCGGGGTGGCCGTCGTGGCGGACCAGCCAGATGTCCTGGTGCTCGGAGAAATGGGGATCGGCAACACTACGATTGCGGCCTGCCTGGCCGCCCGGTCGTTCGGCGGGACAGGGCGGGACTGGGCCGGACCTGGAACGGGGCTCGATGCCAAGGGCGTCTCCTGGAAAGCCCAAGTGGTCGATCGCGTTGTCGCGAGACATGCCGAAGCGCCGGTGGACGGCTTCGAAACTCTGATGCGCGTCGGCGGGCGGGAAACGGCGGCGATCGCCGGGGCGATCCTGGCTGCTCGCCATGCGTCGGTTCCCGTCATCATCGACGGCTATGTCGTATCCGCGAGCCTGGCCGCATTGTATGCCGATAATCCGGCGATCACCGCGCATTGCCTCGCAGGCCACGTCTCGGCAGAGACCGCGCACGCACGGCTGCTGCACCGCCTGGGACTGGTAGCGATTCTCGATCTGGGGTTACGGCTCGGGGAGGGAACCGGGGCGGCGCTGGCGGCCAGCATCGTGCGCGCTGCTGTGGCGGCGCATCTCAACATGGCGACATTCGGGGAAGCGAACGTGGAGGGGCGCAATGAGAACTCTTGAGGCAATAACCGTGCGTGACGGCGGACGACTGGCCCGGCGGCTCAGCGAGGAAATGGTGCTGGCGGCTGCGCTGTTGACACGGCTGCCGCTGCCGCGCATCGAAATCGTTACGGGGGCGCATCTCGCCTCTGCATTCTGGGCCTATCCTGTCGTCGGCGCGATCGTCGGCGCATTCGGTGCCGGGGCCTATGCCGTGTGCGAGGCCCTCGATCTGGGCATGTTCATTTCGACGTTCGTCGCGCTGGCGGCGATGGTCGGCGTGACCGGGGCTTTTCACGAGGATGGTCTTGCCGATTTCTGCGACGGCATCGGCGGTGGGCAGTCACGCGAGGACAAGCTCGAGATCATGCGCGACAGCCGCATCGGCACCTATGGAGCCATGGCGCTCATGTTTCTCGTCATATTGCTCGGCGCGGTACTCGTCGAACTCAGCATCTCGCCCCTGCAACCGCTGATCGGCGGGTTTTCCAGCGTGTTCATTGTTGTCGGTGCCCTGCAAAGAGCGGCAATAGGCGTGCCGCTGGCGCTGCTGCAACCGGCGCGTGCCGAGGGTTATACGGTGGCGGCGGGCCGGCCTCCGATCCGCGCTCTCGCTGCCGGCGTGGGACTGGCGACGCTGCTGGCGGTGACGCTGCTCGGACCTGCGGCCGCGCTCGCTGGCCTTGCTGGTGCCGCCGCGGCGGCAGGTCTCGTGACGCTGATCGCCTGGCGGTACCTGGGCGGCTTTACCGGTGATGCGCTCGGCGCGACGGCGGCGACGTCCGGCTTTGCGGCGCTGCTGGGTCTTTTGATGTATGCCAAGTCGATCCCCGTATGACGTCGCGGGCGGTTCTCGTTCTCGGAGGGGCGCGCAGCGGCAAGAGCCGGCGCGCCCTCGCCATCGCGGACACCGCACCGCGGCGCGTCCTCATCGCCACAGCCGAGGCTTTCGACGCCGAGATGGCGCAACGCATCGCGGCACATCGCGCCGAGCGAGAAGGCTCGGGATGGCTTACGATCGAGGCTCCCGTCGAGATTGCGCGGGCCGTGCGAGATGCCGATGGCGGCGCTGACGACGTCATCGTGGTCGACTGCCTTACGTTGTGGCTGACCAACCTGATGCTGGCGGACCACGATCTGACGGCGGCGACCGACGACCTCATCGCGACGCTGCAACGTGCACGCTCGAGGGTGGTCCTCGTGTCGAACGAGGTCGGCCATGGCATCGTGCCAGAGACGCGCCTCGGCCGCGATTTTCGCGATGCGCAAGGTCGTCTCAACCAGGACATGGCGGCTGTCTCCTGCCGGGTCGAGTTCATGATCGCGGGGCTGCCGCTCGTGCTGAAGGGGGCGTGATGGCGGTGCCCGAAGGTCGCCTCGTCATGGTGCGGCACACCGAAGTGGCCGCCCGCTATCGCGGTGTCTGCTACGGAGCCTCCGACATCGCGTTGTCGGAGGCGGGACTGGCCCACATCGAACGGCTGGCAACCGAACTGGCGGCGCAGAGGCCGGACCGTATCGTTCATTCCGGGTTGACGCGGGCGCGATTGCTGGCCGAGGCCATTGCGCAGCGGACGGGGCTCGAGCCACTGACCGAGCCGCGCATCGCAGAATGCAATTTCGGCGCATGGGAACTCAACACCTGGGACGATATCTTTGCGACCGCGGGCCATGATATCGGCCGGCTGGTGAGCGAACCCGACACGTTTGCGCCCCCCGGTGGGGAGACCGTTCACGCCCTGCGCGACCGGGTTTTGTCTTGGTACCGAGCACTACCGGGAAGCGGTCCCGGCCTTACTCTCGCCATCACCCACGGCGGGCCGATCGGCGTGCTGCTGGGGCACCTCAGGGGGCTGCCCGCTTCGGCCTGGCCACGCCTCGTACCAGCCTACGGCGAGGCCATCGAATTGCCACTCCGCGATGGTGCCTGAACTCGGCGTCAGCCTGCATTCAGCCAACGGCAGCGCACCGACTTCTGGCAACCGCTCGCAGCAAGGCCTGTCACCGAACGTCCGACGCACAAACTGCACGATAACGACAGCATGGCTGA
This sequence comes from Hyphomicrobiaceae bacterium, assembly GCA_033765285.1. GTDB lineage: Bacteria > Pseudomonadota > Alphaproteobacteria > Rhizobiales > Hyphomicrobiaceae > Filomicrobium. The sequence goes on from JANRIE010000005.1 coordinate 68,064, forward strand.
CCGCTGCGACGTAGGTCGATCGGGGGCAGCAGCGGAAACCAAGTGCCGCAGCCTCATCACTAAGGATAGGTCGCACCGTTCGGTCTCGTCATTGTCGGAGCACCTTGGCAGCCCTATATGCCGCCGGTGGCCGAGTCATCGGTCCGGCTGAACCGTCTGCCACCGCCAGCCGTTGGTCCACGTGCAGGCCCATCGCACGGGTTTGTCACTGCTGGCGGCGCTGATCATGAACCACCGGAGGACATCCGTGGCCAAGACCACTCTCAAACTGAATGGCAGCACGCGCGAGGTCGACGTGGACCCCGACATGCCGCTCCTCTGGGTGCTGCGCGACGAGCTGCAGCTCACCGGCACCAAGTTCGGCTGTGGCATCGCCCAATGCGGGGCCTGCACGGTCCATATCGACGGTGTTCCGCAGCGCTCGTGTGTCACCCCGGTCTCGGCGGTCGAGGGACAAGAGATCACGACGATCGAAGCCGTCACGGGCAAGGTGGCCGATGCCGTCAAGGCGGCCTGGATCGGCCTGGACGTGCCGCAGTGCGGCTACTGCCAGTCTGGTCAGATCATGTCGGCCATCGGGCTCCTGACGGAGAACGGCAAGCCGACGGACGCAGATATCGACGAAGCCATGACGGGCAACCTTTGCCGCTGCGCGACCTACCAGCGCATTCGTCTGGCCATCAAGGATGCCGCTCAGCGGCTCGCGGGCTGATGCTGGAGGCTCCCACAATGCGTTTTGTTTTTCCTGAACATACCGCCGAGGTCACGCCAGCGGGCCCGGATCGCCGGTTCGTGCTCAAGAGCCTGGCCGGTGCCGGAGCAGGCCTCGTTCTGGGGCTCCAACTGCCGAGCACGGCGCAGGCGCAGTCTGGTGCGGCCGCCGTCATCAAGGGCGAAGGTGCAGCAGGCACGTTCGCACCCAATGCCTTCGTGCGGATTGCGCCCGACAGCACAGTGACCGTGCTCATCAAGCACATCGAGTTCGGACAGGGTCCCTTCACGGGGCTGGCCACGCTCGTGGCCGAGGAACTCGACGCCGACTGGGGTCAGATGCGGGCCGAGCATGCGCCCGCCGATACCGCGCTCTACAAAAACACGGCCTTTGGTCTGCAAGGCACCGGAGGATCGACGGCGATCGCCAACTCCTACGAGCAGATGCGCAAGGCCGGCGCGGCGGCACGCGCGATGCTGGTGACGGCTGCCGCCAAGGAGTGGGGCGTGCCAGCCGGCGAGATCAGCGTGTCGAAGGGCGTCATCGTTCACGCGCAGAGCGGGCGCAGCGCGAGTTTTGGGGCATTCGCCGCCGCGGCGGCCAGCCTGCCTGTGCCAGCCGACGTCAAGCTGAAGGACCCGGCGCAGTTCTCTCTCATCGGCACGGACGTTCCCAAGCTCGACAGTGCCGCGAAGTCCGCGGGCAAAGCGCAGTTCACAATGGACGCGACACGTCCGGGGATGCTGACCTGCCTGATCGCGCGGCCCGACCGCTTCGGCGGCACGGTCAAGTCCGTCGACGATGCCGAGGCGCGAAAGGTTCCCGGCGTCGCGGACGTCCGCGTCATTCCGCAGGGGGTGGCGGTGTATGCGAAGGGCTATTTCGCCGCGCAGAAGGCCCGCGAGGCCCTGAAGATCGAATGGGACAACAGCCGGGCGGAGACGCGCTCCACGGACACGATCATCGCCGAATATCAAAAGCTCGCGGCAAGTCCCGGCAAACCCGTCACCACGACAGGCGATGCGCCGGGCGTCCTGGCGAAAGCGGCGAAGGTCATCGAGGCCGAGTACGTTTTCCCATACCTCGCGCACGCGCCCATGGAGCCGCTCGACTGCCTGATCGAGGCGCGTGAAGACGGCGCCGAGGTTTGGGCCGGTTCGCAGTTGCAGACGATCGACCAGACCGTGGTCGCTCAAATCCTCGGGCTGCGACCCGAAGAAGTTCGCATCAATACGCTGTTCGCCGGAGGCAGTTTCGGTCGCCGCGCGACGCCGGGCGGCGACATGGTCGCTGCGGCGGCCGAAGCGGTCAAGGCCATCGGGCGCAAGCAGCCGGTCAAGGTGGTGTGGTCGCGCGAGGACGACATCCGCGGCGGCTACTACCGTCCACTGAATGTGCATCGCCTGCGGGCCAGCCTCGCGGCCGATGGCACGATCGCCGCCTGGGAGCACACGCTCGTCGGACAGTCGCTCCTGGAAGGAACCCCGCTCGCTGGAATGATCAAGGACGGCATAGACCCGACGACGGTCGAAGGGGCCAACGACCTGCCCTACGCGCTCGCCAACATGAGTGTGTCGGTGCACACGCCGCAGGTCGGCGTGCCGGTCCTTTGGTGGCGCTCCGTCGGGCATACGCATACGGCCTACTCGACCGAGACGTTCCTCGACGAACTGCTCGCTCTGGCCGGCAAGGATGCCGTCGCGGGACGTCTGGCGCTGATGGGCGACAAGCATCCCCGGCATGCCGGCGTGCTCAAAGCGGTCGCCGAGATGGCCGACTGGGGCGGACCGGTGCCTGACGGCCGCGCGCGCGGCGTTGCAGTCCACCGCTCGTTCAACTCCTACGTCGCCCAGATTGCCGAAGTGTCCAAGGGCAGCGATGGCGCGCCGCGGGTCCACAAGGTGTGGTGCGCGGTCGACTGCGGGGTGGCCGTCAATCCCAACGTCATCGCGGCGCAAATGGAGGGCGGTATCGGCTACGGTCTCGGTCATGCGCTCTATGCGGCCATCACGATGAAGGATGGGCGTGTCGTCGAAAGCAACTTCGACGCCTACCGGTCGCTGCGGATCAACGAGATGCCGGAAGTCGCCGTGCGCATTGTCAAGTCGGCAGAAGCTCCGACGGGGGTCGGCGAGCCCGGGACACCACCCATCGCGCCGGCGGTTGCGAATGCGTGGGCCAAGCTGACCGGCGAGCGCGTGCGGCAGTTGCCGTTCGTGAAGACGGTGGGCTAAGCAATCCGAGGCAAAAAGGGAACGACCGCGATGCTCAAGTCGATTGCACTCACCGGCATCATCGGGGTCGGTGGTCTGGCGGCGGCGCTTGCCGCCGATAACGCTGCCCCTGTTCAGCAGGCACCCGACGAGCGTTATGTTTGCGTCAAGAAATGGGGTCTCGGCCGCAATGAAGGGTACTGCGGATTTGCTCGCCAACAGGCCAAGGGTGAAGTCGCGATCCGCATCGTGCGGCTCGACCGGACCGTCTGGCGCACGGGAGGCACGCCCTGCAGCGGTGGACAGAATATCAAGGACCTGCTGCCCGGCGTGACGATCGTCGTGCCCGACACGTGCATTTAGGATCGGTCTCACGCGGTCGTCAGCTCGGGGGAGGCGAACGATGGAGGCTGGACGGCCGGCGGTCCCTCACGACGTTGCGTTGAGGTGGGCCGTCGCGCTCGTGGCGGCGCTCAATCTGGCTTATTTCGGCATCGAATTCGCCGTTGCAACCGCCATCGGCTCCGTCGCTCTGCTGGCCGACAGCGTCGATTTTCTCGAAGACGCTTCGATCAACCTGTTGATCGTGGTGGCACTCGGCTGGAGCGTGGCGGCCCGCTCCCGGGTCGGACTGGTGCTTGCGGGCCTGATCCTGGTGCCTGGGCTCGCTACGCTGTGGACCGCGTGGGAGAAGTTTCACGCACCGGTCGCGCCCGACGCCCTGGCTCTCACGCTGACGGGGGCCGGTGCCATGGCCGTCAATCTGGCCTGCGCGCTGATCCTGGCCCGCTACCGCACGCGCGCGGGTAGCCTGACGCGCGCTGCTTTTTTGTCGGCGCGCAACGACGTGGCAGCCAACATCGCCATCATTGCGGCTGGGCTCGTCACCGCGGCGACGTTGTCGGCCTGGCCAGACCTCGTCGTTGGGCTTGCGATTGCGGCGCTCAATGCGGGGGCGGCCGCCGAAGTCTGGGAAGCGGCGCGCGAGGAAGGCCGGGAGGCGAAACGCGAAGGAGGCCGCGAGACGACCGAGGCCGAACCGCGCGCATGAGACGATCACGCCGCGGGTAACTCTACTACGAGCCGGTTCAATCGTTCGCCGTTGCCGGGCGCGAAGCGCGCGTCGCCGCCATGCCGTCGCGCAATGCGGCGAACCAGCGCCAAGCCGAGCCCGCTGCCTTCGATCCGACCGCGGGACGCGCCGCGCGCGAACGGTTCGAACATGCGTTCGGCCTGCGCCTTGTTCACGCCCGCGCCGGCGTCGGTGCAACTCAGGGTGACCATCCCGCCCAGGCGCGCGGTCGCCACGATGATCGGCGGGGCCCCGTGCTTTGCCGCGTTGTCGATGATGTTGCGGACTAGATGGCGCAACAGGCGTGGATCGCCGTCGACCGTCACGGTCGCGCCTGCGACGTCGACACCCGGTGTGCGGGAGGCCTCCTCGGCGGCGAGCGCGAGGAGATCGACAGGCTCGACCACGTCGAGGCGGTCGAGCGCATCGAGCCGGGACAGCAGCAGGAGTTCCTCTATCAAGACATCCAACTCCGCAACGTCGGCATGGAGCGCGGCGCGGCGTGCCCTGTCGTCCGGCGTGCCCTGGCCGATCAGTTCAAGGCCCATGCGAATCCGTGCGAGCGGGGTGCGCAGCTCATGGCTGGCGTTGGCCAGCAACATGCGGTGGGCAGCAACCAGTTCCTCGATGCGCGCGGCCGAGCGGTTCAAGCTGTCGGCCAGCCGGGCGATCTCGTCGCGGCCTTTGATTTCGACACGGGCCGTCAGATCACCCGCACCGAGCCGCTCGACGCCGTCGTTGAGCTGGTCGAGTCGGCGCGTGAGGCCGCGCACGACCGGCCACGCCACGAGACCGATGACCAGCGCGAGGCCGCCCAGAAACATCAGAAGTCGCAGCGCCGGACGCGGCGGGCCGGTGTGCCGAAGCCGTGCGATGAGCCAGCGACCATCCGGCAAGGGCACAGCCCAGGCCGGGCCATGCCGGCCGATGATAAAGCCGCCGTCGTCGTCGCCAGATGGTGGCGGAGGAAGGGCTCGTCCATAGCCGGTGATGCGATGACCGTCGGCGGCATGCAGCGCCACATCGACGCCAAGGCGCGCGGCGAGGCGCTCGGCGGCAGCGGCCTGCTCGGGTTCGGGTGCCGTCGCGGGCGGCAGCCCGGCAGCGACCAGTTCCCCCGCGATCTGGAGTGCCTGGCGCACCGGCGGTCCCTCGAAGGCCCGCCGCCAGAACAGCGACGACAGCACGACGAGAGCGACCAGCGCGACGATGACCGTCAGGTAGATTTGCGTCGACAGGCGCTTCAGCGTGAAGCTTGGCCAGCGCATCAGTCCTGCACCTTTGCGAAAACATAGCCCGCGCCGCGCACGGTGAGGATCCGACGCGGGGTCTTGGCGTCGTCCTCGATGGCCTGACGGATGCGCGACACGTGCACGTCGATCGACCGGTCGAAGGCCTCCAGTTGCTCGCCTTTGGCGAGATCCATGATCTGCTCGCGCGTCAGCACGCGGCCTGGGTGTTCAGCCAGGGCCAGCAGCAGTGCGTACTGGTAGCCCGTCATGGCAACCGGCTCACCGGCAACGCGCACTTCGCGGGCCCCACGGTCGATTTCCAGCCTGCCGAACTGCAAGATGTCGCCGGCAGCCTGGCCGTGGCCACCCGCACGACGAAGGATGGCCTTCAGGCGGGCCAGAAGTTCGCGCGGTTCGAAGGGCTTGGGCAGATAATCGTCGGCACCCAGCTCCAGGCCGATGATCCGATCCATGGCATCGCCGCGCGCGGTGAGCATCAGGATCGGCGTGACGGACTTGGCGCGGATGCGGCGGCAGACCTCGAGGCCGTCGAGATCGGGAAGCATGAGATCGAGGATCAGCGCGTCGAAGGGCTCGCGGGCGGCCTCTTCTATCCCGCCCATGCCCGTCGCGGCGTGGCTGACCCGAAAGCCGGCAGCGTCCAGATAGTCGCGCACCATGGCCGCGAGCCGCGCGTCGTCTTCGATCAGCAGAAGGCGCTTTGCCACGCGTCGCGGCCTTTCGTTTCCTGCCTGCGCGAGCGGCCGGCAAGGTTCTGCCGGCCGGTCGTAACTTTGCTCAAGTGGCTGCAAAGGAGCAAGCCTCGCCGTCAAGTCCGTTCAGTCGCGCGGGGGCTTGTGATGGCCACTGCCCCAGCGGTCGCGAAAGTTCTGGATGCGGGTCGCTAGTTTGGTTCGCTGCTCGGCATTCAGCACGTCTGCGGCATCGGCCAGCGCCCCCGCGAGGCGTTTGGTCAGGGCATCGGCCTTGTCCATCTGCTCGGCGCGCAGTGCCTCGATGGCACCGCGGTCGATTGCCGGGGATGTCATGAGATCGAGGCCCCGCGTGCGGGCGTCCTGCATACTCTTGCGCAGTGGGAACACATCAGCGGCGAGCCCCTTGGCGATGACGATCAACTTGTCGGTCTGCTCGGGTGTCGCGTCCACTTCGACGGCGAGATGGCGGGCCATGCGCTGGGCGCGGTCCTGGGCGTCCTCAATGGAGTGGGGGGCCATGAAGAAGCCGACCTTGTGCCAGCCGCCATGATGGCCAAATCCGTGGCCAAAGGGGCCTTGGCTCAAGGCGGTGGTGGCAAAGCCGCCGATGACGCCGCCCGCCAGGATCGCTGCGGCCAGGATCAGAGCCGAGCGACGGCGGGACGGCCTCGAGGGTTCGTACGGGGTCATGCTCATGGGAGCGGGTCCTCTTTCTTGATGCAGCCGATGGACACGAGCGCCATCGGGTGATCGTGAAGGTGGGCTGCCGCCGTTTCATCTGGTTGTCGGTCGTGTAAAGTTTGGTAAAGCGCGGCAGCCAGCATGCCGACCCGCCGTTGCAGAAGGATGTCCCATGGCGATCATGATCGTCGCGATCGTTGCCGTACTCGCACTGGCTTTCCTGCCGCAGATGTGGGTGCGCAGTGTCATTGCCGCGAATGCCCATGAGCGATCCGACATTCACGGCACGGGCGGCGAACTCGCGCGCCATCTGCTCGACGGGATGAAGCTCGGGCACGTCAAAGTCGAGGAGACGGCCCTGGGCGACCACTATGACCCGATGGCCAAGGTCGTGCGCCTGCTGCCGCAGCACATGAACGGTCGCTCGCTCGCCGCCGTCGTGATTGCCGCACATGAGGTCGGGCATGCGATGCAGGATGCGACCGGCTACGGCCCCCTGGCAGCGCGCACGCGGCTGGCCCAGCAGGCCCGGACGGTCGAACTCATCGGCTCGGTGCTGATGCTGGCCGCGCCGCTCACTGTGCTGGTGCTCAAGTCACCTCTGGTGGTCGTCGTGCAGCTTGTGGCGGGCCTCATGGTTTTGTCGTTCTCCATCCTGATGCATGCGGTCACGCTGCCGGTCGAATTCGATGCGAGCTTTCGCCGTGCGCTGCCCGTGCTGGAAGCGGGTGGCTACGTGCCGAAGGAGGACCTGCCGAAGGCGCGGCAGATCCTGCGGGCGGCCGCGCTCACCTACGTGGCCGCCGCCGCGATGAGTCTGATCGACGTCATGCGCTGGATCCGCATCCTGCGTTTTTAAGCAGGCCGAGGTGAGCGAGGTTCGAATGTTTGCCCGATGTGCCGGCTCGGCCATCCTTCTGGTTGCAACCTGCATCCTGTGCTTGCCGGTCGCGGCGCAGTCCTGCCGTGGCGATAACGACTGCCGTCTCGCACAGCCGTTCGGCGCGGGCGCGCGCTGCATCGGAGATACGCTTGTTCGGTCCGTCACGCGTTGCCTTGCGGGGCGCTGCCAGACGCAGGAGGTAGGGCGGCAGCGTTGCGGCTCCACTTCTGCGGGCCGCTGTTCGGGGGGCAGCTACATCGTCACCAGCAGCCGGTGCGATGCCCTGAATGGCGCCTGCGCCTCGCGTACCGATGCCATCGCGTGCAGGCGCGGCTGCTCGTGCCGCGACAACATCCTCGTCGTCTTCACCGGCGAATGCTCGCCCGCGATCGGCTGCCACAAGGGCGTCAAAGCCTGCCCGGGCGGTTGCGGCTGCGATCCAGAGCCCGTCTGCCACCTCGAAAAGCCAGTCCAGAAGAACTAGGCGATGACCAGGGCGGCACGGCAAACCGAGGGTGCGTTCCGCAGCGGTGGCGATGTCAACGCCGCCCGCTTTTTCTACCCAGATACGCCCGACATTCCCGTGCCGGACGGACACCGCTTTCCCGCGATGAAGTATCGCCAGCTTCTCGAGCGTGTGCGGGACGAGGCGATCCTGCCGCCAGAGATGATGGCCCCTTCACCAATTGCCGACCGGGGCCTGCTCGCCGTCGTGCACTGCCCCGACTACGTAGCGAACGCGCTGGCTGGACGTCTCGACGAGCGGGCGATGAAACGCATCGGGATACCCTGGAGCGAGGCCTTCATGCTGCGGGCACGGGCAACGGTCGGCGGTACGCTGGCGGCAGCTCGGGCGGCGCTGAGGTGCGGCTACGGAGGGCAACTCGCAGGCGGTACGCATCATGCCCACCATGCGCATGGTGCCGGCTTCTGCATGTTCAACGATACGGCGATTGCCGCCCGCGTGCTGATCGGCGAGGCAGCCGTCCACCGGGTCGCCATCCTCGACCTCGATGTGCATCAAGGCGACGGCACGGCGCGGCTGCTGGCGGGCGATCCTGCCGTGATGACGGTGAGTGTGCACGGCGCGCACAACTACCCGTTTACGAAAGAGTTGTCCGACCTCGATATCGCGCTTCCTGACGGAACAGATGATGCCGCGTATCTCGAGGCGCTGCACGTCGCTGTGGCGGCCCTGATGCGCTTCCAGCCTGACCTCGTGCTTTATATCTCCGGTGCCGATGCGCTGGCCCAGGACCGGCTCGGCCGACTGGCCCTCACCCTGCAAGGTTTGCAGGCGCGCGACGAGGTCGTTTTCCGGTTCTGCCGGGAACAGCGGCTGCCTGTCGCCGTCGTCATCGGTGGCGGGTACGCCGAGCCGATCGGCATTTCGGTCGCGGGCTACGCCAATACGTTCCGAGCCTTGCGCACGGTGTTCGGGTTTTGAGGTTGTCGCGTTCGACGGCGGCCCGTGATAGAAGCCGCCTCCGTCACCCTGCTGCTGCGCGTTTCTTGTCGAGACGGCGCATACCCGGACCCATCATGACACTCAAACCGATAGCGACGTCTTCTTCCACGGGCACCAACCGTCACGGGCCCGGCAAGGTCGGGTTCGTCTCGCTCGGCTGCCCGAAGGCGCTGGTCGATTCGGAGCGGATCATCACGCGATTGCGCGCGGAGGGCTACGAGATCGCCGGCGATTATGCCGGCGCCGATGTCGTCGTGGTCAACACCTGCGGCTTTCTGAACTCGGCCAAGCAAGAGAGCCTGGACGCCATCGGCGAGGCGATTGCCGAGAACGGCCGCGTCATCGTCACCGGGTGTCTCGGCGTCGAGGAGGCGCGAATCCGTGCCGAGCATCCCGGCGTCCTGGCCGTCACCGGACCGCACCAGTACGAGGCGGTGGTCGCCGCCGTCCACGAGGCCGTGCCGCCGCGTGCCGACCCGTTCGGTGACCTGGTGCCACCGCAAGGTCTCAAGCTCACCCCGCGCCATTACGCCTACCTGAAGATTTCGGAGGGCTGCAACAACCGGTGCAGCTTCTGTATCATCCCCTCGATCCGTGGTGATTTGGTCAGCCGCCCCATCGTCGACGTGCTGCGCGAGGCCGAGCGGCTGGTGAAGGCCGGCGTCCGGGAGATCCTCGTCATCAGCCAGGACACGTCCGCCTATGGGCTCGATGTGCGCTATGCCGAGGGTCAGTGGAAAGATCGGACTGTGCGTACACGTTTTCTCGATCTGGCGCGGGAGCTTGGCGACCTCGGGGCCTGGGTGCGCCTGCACTACGTCTATCCCTATCCACACGTCGACGAGGTCATGGGTCTGATGGCCGAGCGGCGCGTGCTGCCCTATCTCGACGTGCCGTTCCAGCATGCTTCGCCCTCGGTGCTCAAGGCGATGCGGCGGCCGGCGCATACGGAGAAGACGCTCGACCGCATCAAGGCGTGGCGCGCGGTGGTTCCTGATCTCGCCATCCGGTCGACGTTCATCGTCGGTTTTCCCCGGGAGACGGAGGCCGACTTCGAGATGCTGCTCGCTTGGCTGCGCGAAGCGCGGCTCGCCCGCGTCGGCTGTTTCAAATACGAGCCCGTCGATGGAGCGACGGCAAATGATCTCGCCGGGGCCGTGCCCGAGGCTGTCAAGGAAGAGCGCTGGCATCGCTTCATGGCTGCCCAGCAGGAGATTTCGGAGGCGCTGCTCGCCGAGAAGGTCGGCTGCACGGTCGATGTGATCATCGACGAGGTGGACGAGGACGGGGCCGTCGGCCGGTCGGTCTGGGATGCTCCGGAAATCGACGGCAGCGTGTTCCTCGAGGATGGGCGCGGATTGCAGCCGGGCCAGATCGTGACCGCCGAGGTCGTCGAAGCCGACGCCTATGACTTGTGGGCCGAACGGGTCGCCTGACCCAACCGGCTTCGGTCTTGGTGGGATCCCACCTGACCCCTGGTGGCCCGCTGCAAGCCGCCGTTCCTTCGCGGCGGCCGGTCGCTCGCGATCCCCGCGCCACGAGACCGGACGTCAGCGCACCCAGATCTCCACGCGCCGGTTCAAGTTGCGGCCGATGTCAGTGTCGTTGCAGGTGACGGGGGCAAGCTCACCGTAGCCCTTGGCGACGACCTCGATGCCCGGGGTGAGCGGGCTGGCGGCAAGAACCCGGCGGACGGCTTCCGCCCGTTCCGCGGACAGCCGGAGGTTGGTCGTGAAATCGCCGCTGGTATCGGAAAAGCCGGCCAGCAAAATCTTGCGGCCAATCCGGGCCGGCGAGGCCAGATACGCGCGCAGACGAGCGATATCGGCCAATGATGACGCAGTGAGGCGTGTGGACTCCGGTTCAAAGCGGAACGTCAGCGACAACCGCGACGACTGGCGGATATCGGCAAGCAGGGTCCGCATCAAATCCTGGTCGTAGTTGGCCGGATCGGCGGCCAGGGCGTGGGCGATCCGGTTGCCCTGATCACGCACGGAGAGGTGCTCCACGTCCGGCGGGGGAAATCCCGTCTGACGCAGAATGCTGGCAAAGCGCGGCGACAGCGCGAGGTCGGCCAGCCGGCGCGTCAACGGGCTCACCGCCTCCCAGCGGGCGCTGATCGTCATCTCGCGGATCAGGGGATACTCGCCGGTCTTCACGGTGAAGGGCGATGGCCGGGCGGCGAGGCCGCAACTCGACTCGATGTTGAGCGCCCGCGCACGACGCACCTCCGCGATGGAGGCAATCGAGATGGCGCGCTGGTCCAACTCGACCGCGTCGGCCCAACTGCTGGGATGATCGAGGCGGAGGGCTCGCTCGGTCAGTGTCAACCCGCGCGGCTTCAGAATTGCGCTTTCGAAGGCCGACCAGATGTCCAATCCTGGGGCTGGCGCATAGACGTTGATGGGGCCCGGCGGATGCCCCAGCTCGGACCAGTCGCTGATGCGTCCGGAGTAAATGCCGGCGACATCCTCGATCGTGAGGGAAACAGCCGGGTTCGACGGTGAAACGAGCAGGACGACAGCGTCACTGGCGACGCGGCGGGCGGCCGGGCGGATGGCAACGACCGGAAACGCGTTGGCCAGTGTCAGGCTGTCCTGCGCCTCGCGACCGGCCCAGACGGCCTCGGCCGTGCTGGTCGCCAAGGCGGTCTCCCCGGCCTCGCGCCCGCGGCGGCGCAGCTGCAAGGTCCCGATGTTGCGACCCTCGCCGCTTTCCAAAGTGAAGTACACGTCGCGGGGGTCGGCCCCGATCCGCTCTGTCACGGTCGCCCCGATATCGGCCGCGAAGGTCTCCAGGAGGGTTGGAATGAGGCGGGTGCCGGCAGCGGCGTCGGCGTACCAGGTGGCGGAGCCGAGATCCTGGCCAGGTCCGATACGGGTGGCGGGTGCCGCTGGCAGGGGACCACCTTCGGCCCCTGGTGCAACGCCTGCTGGAGGCAGCGATTGCTCCCAGGCCCCGACGGATGTTCCAGCCGGCTGCGGGCAGGGGCCGGCCGTGCAATCGAACATGTCGGCGCGCAAGCTGACGCGCCCGACGCCGCGCGCGTTCAGCACGTACACCACGCCGTCATAGCTTTCGAGCTTGCCGGTCACTTCAAAGGCTGTGTCGCGCAGCTTCAAGGTCAGTTCGTCGGACGCCGCAGCCGGGAAGGTCGCCAAACCGCCGGCCAGTGCGAGAGCGCCGATCAGGCAGAGCACGTGACTGTGCCGCCGGCCATCCCAGCCCCATGCGAGCCAGTGCATGGCCGGCCGCCTGGGCCAGCGGTCGTTCAGGTGCGCAGCGCGCGCTTTTTCCCCAGTCGTCACCACGCTCAGGCCCCGTTTGCGTTACGCTCCGGCCGATCGACGAAACTGGTTTCCAGTCGCGACGATTGCGGCCACCATCCTACCCATATCAGGTGCCAAAGCTGGGCGCGAAGCCAGACCCGGTATCGGTTTATGTCCCTTGTGGGGACCTTGCCAGCCTATCACGACGGCAATAAGGACTGTTTCTCATGAGCGAACAGGACGAGGCGAGGCTCGATGACCTGAAGCGGCTGCTGCGGCGGCTGCAGCGGCTCGAGACCGAGCGGGTCGAGAGTGCCAAGGACGGGACGAACGCACACGCATCGGCGGCTGAAGAGCCACGGCGCGACGGCACCCTCGCGACCATGGACGGGCTGGCCCAGTTGGGGGCGCGCGGGCCTGGTCTGGGCGGTCAGGAAACGCCGGTCGCACTGCCTGCGCCGCGGCCGGTTCCGCTGGTTCCTGTCATCGTCGAAGCGTCGTCCTCGGGGGCGGACGCGCCGCGTCAGCGGGGCATGATGACGGTGGTTCTTGCCGCGGCGGCGACGGCCGCTGTGGTTTCGAGCGTTGCCGCAGTTATCCTGACACTTCTGCTGACGGGCCGTAGCGAGCGTCCGACGCAGGCAGCGCGTCCGTCGCTGGAGCGGCCTGGTGTCGCTGGGGCCGGCGCGGCGCAGGACGCACCTCATACGCGTGCTGCCGGGACAGCGCAGTCCGATGCGCAAGTATCGCCGGGTGCTTCTGCGGACGACCCACAAGACGGGGCCTCGGCCCAACCGGGCCCACAGGTGCCGTCCGATTTGGCGGCCGCCCCCGGTGGGCCGGAGCGTGATGCCCCACCTGCCTTGCCGGTGAACGAGACGAACGCCCCACTCGTGGCAACGGCAGAGGCAACGGCCGAGCCGACGACGGTGGCTGCAACGACGGGCGAGACGCCTGCTTCGCCATCCGCGAGCGCGGCCACGTCGACCGCCGACACGCCGCCGGTGGGCGCGGATCCCGCCGAACCCGTCGCCCTGCCCGATGCGCCATCGGCTGGTCCATCGGTGCAGGTGGCGGTCTTGCCGATGGTGGCACAAATGCCTGCGGTCCCCGAAGCACCCGCCGCCGCTCAGGCACTGGCTGCTCCAGAGGCCATCGCGGTCCTGCCTACAGCCTCGGAGCCTGCGCCGACCCCGCCGGCTGCGGATGCCGACTCTGTCGCCACTGCCCCCGCCGTCGCCCCCTTCGTCGTACCGTCGCGACTGCATGTCGCCGCCGGCAAGCCGGTCCGGCCAGATATCCGCGTCGCGGCGGATGTGGGCGGACCGGCCCCGCGCATGATCATCATCAGCGGGCTCACCCGCGGGTCCGTTGTGACCTCCGGGGTCGAGTTGCTGACCGGGACGTGGCAGGTGCCGGTCAGCCAGCTCGACAGGCTCGCCATAGACGTGCCGACGCGGTTTGCCCGGCATCTGCCTCTCGCGCTCGATCTGCGGGCCGAGACGGGTGAGACGATCGCCCGGGCGGAAATCATGCTCGATCTCGATGGGGCCGCGCGCGACGTGATCGGACCGGAGTCGCTCGCGGTCGCGGCCAGCGAACCGGAGGCGGCACGACGGCTGCTGGCGCAGGGCGAGAGGCTCGTCGACAACGGCAATATCAAGGGCGCTCGGCTGCAGTTCGAGAAGGCCGCGAGTGCAGGGTCTGCCATTGCCGCACTGCTGATCGCCGCGAGCAGGGACCCACGTAGCAGTGCGACGTTCGGCCTGTCGGACGATGATGCGGGGGCCGGTCCCGACCTCGCCGAGGCCCGGCGCTGGTATCAGCGCGCCCGTGACATGGGGCTGGCCGAGGCCGCGCGGCGCATGGAGGCTCTACCCGTTCCCTGATCCTGACATAAGACTTAATTCAACCTTTGCGTTTGCGCTTGTCTGATGTATTTTTGCCCCAATTGGTGCTAAGGTCAGTCCCAACGTCGGGGGTTAAGTGCGTTAGTTTTTACGGGGTTATGCGTTATGGGGGATCCTGCGACGGCGGAGCACGCGAGGGCTGCGTCCAATCAATCTGTAGGCAGAGTGAATGGGGCTGCCCCTGAAGCGTACGGTGAAATCGGACGAGGTTTGTCCGGCGTGCGCGACACACTTTCTGCGGCTGCCGAACGCTTGGCAGACGTCGTCGAGCCATCCGCCCGAACACTCGTCTGGGAGGCGGCAAAGCTGCTCAACAGGCAAGTCTGCCGGATCGTCGTCATCGGCCAGATCAAGTCCGGCAAAAGCACGTTCGTCAACGCGTGTGCCCAATCGCGGGCCCTCCTTCCCACCGACGTGAACCCTTGGACGACGGCTGTCACCAACCTGCATTTTCGCCAGCACAAGGCCGGCGACCCCGTCGCTTCGTTCCAGTTCTTCACTGAGGACGAGTGGCAGAGGATCGCCAAGGGTGGCGGTGTGTTGCGCGAGCTGACCGAGCGTCTGGTGCCTGGGTTCGAACCAGAACTGCTCGCCCAACATGTCGCCGCACTGCGGCAGCGGGCCGCCCAGAGACTTGGAGCGGACTATCACACGCTCATCGGCCAATCCCATGCCTTCGGTGACGTCTCGCCGGAAATCCTCGCCCGTTACGTTTGCGCGGGCGACAGCGACGCGGAGGGCTTCTTCGGGACGAGCGTTCCCAGTGATATCGGGCGGTATGCCGACATCACGCGCTCGGCCGATATCCATCTCGACGGCGGACCGTTCGCTTTTCCCACGACGCTTATCGACACGCCCGGGACCAACGATCCCTTCCTGCTGCGCGACGAGATTACCCGCCGCAGCCTCGAACAGGCCGACCTCTCGATCATCGTGTTGACGGCACGCCAGCCCCTCGGGGACGCCGATGTCGCCCTGTTGCGCATCCTCAAGGGGCTCAACAAGGAACGGATCATCGTCTTCATCAACCGGATCGACGATCTCGACGATGTCAGCGGCGATTTGAGCGAGGTTCAGGCGTTCGTTCGGCGACGCATCGCGCGGGAGTTGCCGGACGCCAACATCCCCATCATCGCGGGCAGTGCGCGCTGGGCCAACGAAGCCGTGAACGGCTCGGGCCGCCCAGGCGGAAGCGTGCCGGACAACCGGGCGCTCGCTTATCTCATCGACACGGGTCTCGTGCGCCGCGAGGACGTGGTGCGGCCGGCCGCCGTCGGCCAGAGCGAAAACCCCGAGTTCCGTCGGGCGCTGTTTGCCGCCTCTGGCATGCCGGCGGTCTACAACGCGATCGGCGAGATGATGGCCATCAGCCATCCCGCACTCGTGATCCGCCAGGTGGCGAGCTGCTATGCGGAGATGGCGGCGGTGAGCGAGGCGGGCGCGCGGGGCGAACTGAGGAGCCTGGTGGCCATCAACGATGCGTCGCGCTCGACGGCGGAAGCGGCACGCAGCCAGATCGAACAGATGAGCCGCGAGCTCTCGGAGCTGGAACAGGCGGCCAGCATCATCGAGCGCTCGGCCCGCTCGATCGAAGCGCAGATGAAGGAGATCGTCGGCGAAGAGATGGCACGGCTGCGGGGCGAGCTGACCTCCGAAGTCGAGCATCACGCCGCCGAGGAGCGCGATGTGCTCATCGACACGCTGCGGCGCGGCCGGGCTCCACGAGAGTGGACCTGCGAGGCTCTCGGCCTGCGCCGTACACTGGGGGTCATCTTCGAGAACGGGTTCAACAGGGCCCGCGCCAGACTGGCCGATCTAAAGGCACGAGTGACCCCGGAGCTGAACCAGCTCATCGGTATGATCTCACCGGCCGAACGGCCGCATCGTGAACCAGTCTGGCAGGGGACGGACGTCCCCCGCCCGCAACTGGCGTCGCTGTCGGCCTACGTCGCACTCGATCTCGGCACGTCGTGGTGGACCGCCTTCTTCGCACGCCGGCCATCGCCTGAAGAGCGGGGTGAGGAAATCGAACGGCTGATCCGCGCAGAGTTCGATCCGGTGATCGAAGAGCTGATCGCCAGCGCGGAGTCGACGCTACAGGGCTACTCGGGAACCGTAGCAAGCTGGTCGTCAGGCATCTGCCGTGCCATCATCGACGCGATCCAACGCCGGCGCGACAGCTTGAACACCAGTAGAAGCAGCCTGTCACAGTCGGTGGATGGTAAGGCCGACCCGCTGACGCTGGCGCGGCAAGACGAAGAGATTACAAGGTTGCGGTCACGGCTGGAGGCGGCCAATGCCGCCGCCGGGCTGATCGACGATGTGATGGCTGGACTGGCAACGATGCGGGGCGTGGCGCGACGGACCTGAGCAGGGCTGCGACGCGCCGTCCGCAGGCGGGTCGTCCTTCTGCGGGGTGCACGACGTGGCGCAGGTGATCGACAGCGCGGGCCGCCAGAGTGCACGGCAAGCCGTCATACTGCGTCTGGCCAGCGCCCGCGCGGCGCTTTTTGCCGGAGATGCCGTCGACGCAGCCACTGCGAGACTCGTCAACACAGGTCTTGAACGTCTCGAATTCTATCTGACGCGGCGGCCTGTCATCGCCATCGTGGGCGAAGTGAACAGCGGTAAAACGTCCGTCGCCAATGTGCTGACCGGGCTGCCCGTCCTGCCGCAGGGCGTGGTCGCGAATACGGCGGTGCCGGTCTGGGTTCGGCACGGGCTCGTGCCCGCCGTGCGTGAGCCGGAGATGGCGAACGGGCCCGGCGGCATCAAGATGCGATTGATCGAAGTTGCGCTGCCGGCTCCACGGCTGAGCGAATTCGACATTCTCGACATGCCGGCCGCACCCGACGCGACGCTGGCCGCAGCACCGGGTGCCGATATCGTCGTGTGGACGACGGTCGCCAGCCGGGCATGGACGGCGGCAGAGCGGCAGACAGCCGAGCGGTTGCCGCGCCGACTGGCGGCGACGAGCGTGATCGTGGCGACTCATGCCGACCAGTTGAGCGAAGCCGAACGGGAGCGGGTCTTCCAGCGCCTACAGCGGGAGACGCACGGTCGTTTCACGAAGGTTCTGCTCGTCGATGCGCGTGATCGTGGCGGGATCAGTGTCGGGGTGACGCATGAGCCAGCGGTCGGGCACGCGGCGTTCGAGGCCACGATCGACCGGCTGGTCGCCCAGGTCTGGAGGCGGAAGACCGAACGGGTGCAGCGGACATCACGGCGGCTGGCGCGGCTCGGCCTGGCCGCCCTGGCGACGGCACCGGACTGCCACAGCAAACTCGAGAACCCCGACAGTGACGCTTTCCGGCTCGCGCTGGCACTACTCGATCTCGTCGAATAAGTCCGGGACTGAGGCAGTCACTGGGGCAGGTGGCAACGGCGTGTTGCTGCGCTGCGTCGTCGGGCCTGCCGTCGTTTTCAACATCCCTTCGCCTCCCACACCTCTCGGTGGCCGCGCGAATCTGATCCAACGGCGACAGACCTCCATCGTTGGAACGGGGCAAACGACGACAATGGCCAACTACGCAACACACATCGCCGCCGGTACCGTCGTGTCCGGGGCCTTGGCGACGCTGACGCTTGCCGCGGACGTGATAGGGCCAGAAAGCCTCGTTGCGGTGACGCTGGCGGGCGTTGTGGGTTCGATCCTCCCCGACATCGACTTGCGCGATTCGCGGGCCAGCAGTGTGTTGTTTTCTGGTATCGGCGTGTTCGCCTCGTTTTGCGTGCTGTTCCTGTGCGCGCCTCACTTTTCCGTCGTCGAGCTGTGGGTGTTGTGGCTTGGCACGCTCGTCTTCGTGCGTTACGGCCTGCACGCCGTGTTTCATCATCTGGCTGTGCACCGTGGGATCTGGCATTCGCTTCTTGCGGCTGTCTTCTGCGGAGCCCTCACTATCGTCGTGTTCAAAGAGGTGCTCGGGCAGCATGCCGGCGTGGCGTGGCTCGGTGGCGGGTTCATGGTTGTCGGCTATCTCGTCCATCTCTTGCTCGACGAGATGTATTCGGTCGACTTCATGGGCAACCGCATCAAGCAGTCGTTTGGAACGGCGCTAAAGCTCTATGATGGATCGCGCCCGGCGACGACACTGGCGATGCTGGCAGCAACGGGTCTCGTGATAATGGCGACGCCCTCGCCGCAGCCGTTCTTTGCGGCACTGGGTTCTCGCGATTTGTGGACCGGTCTAAACCATAAACTGCTCCCTCAAGGCCGTTGGTTCGGCGGGGTCACGGATCGCCTAGGTTTTGGTGCAGCCAATCGCCAAATACCGCTCGCGGACGAGGCTAAAGACAGTGACATCGTGACAGGTGCGATACCGCTTCCGAAGTCCGACATTCGCGACGAAAAAAGAAACGACGTTCAATAATAGAGGATCGAGGGTGCCGGAGCGTTATGAACGCCCATTCGCCAGCCTGTGCGACATGCCGTCCAGATAATGAGAGATTAGGTCCGATACCAACAACGCGGCAGATTCTTTCGTAATGTTGGTCAGCTTTTCAGCCGTCGATAGCGACGCGATGCCGTGAACCCCGGCCCACAGGACGCTCGCGGCCCGATTGGCTTCCGTCGGCTTGGCATTCACGAGCAGCGGGGCCAGCGCCACCTCCAGCCGCTGGGTCAACCCGTCAAGCTTGGCGCGGTACCAGTCGGGGATGGGCTCCGAATTTGGTATCTGGTGCTGGAACAGGAGGTTCCATAGCTGGGCGTTGTCGCTCGAGAATGCGACATACGTCTCGCCGATCCGCTGAAGATCAGATTGCGGATTGCCGTCGAGGGGTATGCCTTCCAGGCGCGCTTGCAACTCATCGAGCATGCGTGCTTCGAGCGTCAGGATGACGTCGTCGAGATTGCGAAAAGCGTTATACAGTGTCCCAGGCGAATATTCGATTTTTCGTGCGATCTCGCGGGCGGATACTCCGGCGAGGCCATCGCTTTCGATTAGCTCCGTGGTGGCTTGGAGTATCATCTCACGCAACTCGTGCGCCGTGTGTTCTGAACGCCGTCCCATATTGCTTGGATGCCCCGGTGCCACTCTGTGTGTGCCACCTTTACCATAGGACGGAGTTTCGGGCCGAAGCAAGGTGGCTCACACGGCTGCAGGATGGCGCAAGTCTTTCTTGGTCGGTGAGGCCAATAGCTTAATGAACAATGTAATTCTGGCGAAGGGATTGCGCACGAAGGAAAAAAATGGGCGACCACGGATGGTCGCCCAGAAAGCCGACAGGGCAAGTGTGCGCTGATTAGTTGCAGGAGACGACGCAGTTGTTGTCCTGGAAGTCGACGCAGGCGTGGCGCGGGCTGTGCGTCGAGCCGTCGGTCCACGTTGCGTCCTCGAAAGCCCAGCTTGCGAACGAGGAGGCCTCGTACTCGTAGGTGCCTTTGACGACAATCACGCTGCCACCCGCGTTGACCAGTCCTGCCGTCAGCGAGTGCGGCGTGCAGCGCGCCTTGTCGACGGTGATGTTGCCGTTGGCGTACTTGTAGGACGGCGCATAGAGCTTGGTATCCGTGCCGTCGGTGCCGAAGCCCATGACCGGGTAAATCTCGAGCGTGAGCTTGGCGGGATCGTAGGGCTTCAACACGTGCTCGATCGCGTCAGCCATGCCGTTCAGCGTGGTGACAGGGTTGGTGCCCATGTCCTTCTCGCGTGAGATCAGGTCGCCGATCATCGACGTCACCGTCGACAGCTTGCGATCCATGTTGATGGCGCGCGACATTTCCATGGCTCCGACCATCATCAAGAGGATGATCGGAACAATGAGGGCGAACTCGACGGCGGCGATTCCGTCGGTCCGCCGGCCGAAGCGGGCAAGAACCAACGCGGGGGAGGACGTGGTGACACGGGACATGGACGTCTGCCTCTGGGAATAGGTCGGGGGTGTGTGGGATGTCATGATCAACCTCCTCACGAACACGGTTCGGTGCGGAAGGTCGTGGCGGCGCGCATGACAGCCGAGCCGTTGGAGAGGTCACCCATCTGGAAGACGCCGAGCTTCTGGGCGAGTTCCCACTCATAGCAGGCGGTCAGAACCACGACGTCTCCTGCTCCACCGGCGTGGGCGGCAACGAGATCACCGTCACCGCCAGTGCTGGCTGTCATGACCCCACTGCCGCTGACGCAATCGGCCGGGGCGATGTCGGCCCAGTTGCTCGATTTCTGGATCAGGATGCGCAGTTTGGACTTGTCGATCATGCCGCTGGCTTCGGCGTGGACCATGTCCTTGAACTGAGCAACGGTGACGTTGCCTTTTTGCGCCTGGCACGTGCGGATCTTGCGCGACGCCACGTCGACGGCATTGTCGAGCGAGTTGGTGATGTAGTGGTGCAGCGAGATGCCGATGATGCCGAAGACGAAGATGAAGAAGGGTACGGCCACGAGCGCGAACTCGATGGCGGTCGTACCGCGGCGATCACCCGACAGGCGGCGTGCCGCACGGCTGGCGAATTGGAAAGCCGCAAGCGGCCGATAGAACGAGGAAGTACGCATGACGGTGGCCCGTGTCCCGCTGATATGACTGTCAGCGATCCTGGCGCAGGGAAGTGAATCAAATCTTGCGAAAATCTGAAACCTGCATCTGTGGTAAATCAAAGCGTACTGGTATTCACCGGTGGTCAACCACGACCTTTCAGCCCTGCCAGCTCATCGCCGGGATGCCCCGCGGCATCGCAGCCGCGGGAAAACGTCTCGTGTGGGCGTATAATTCGCACGGTGTCGTTTATTGACCGGCCCCCGCGCCGCCGCCATTGCCAGGATCGGAGCTGCTCTCGGAGAAGCTCGTCTTGGAGCGCGAGTGCTTGGAGATCAGCTCGAAGTAGCCGTTCTCGTCGCCGATGGTGATCGTGGGCGTGCAGTTGGGAGAGCACGTATAGGACTGCCGCTGGCTGCCCTTGTGCAAATTGACGACGCGGGCATCGTCGCGCTGGACGATCACGCGCTGGTCCTGGATGACATTTTTTTCTGCGTCGAGCGCGATGATGTTCGTCACGCCGAAGGTCTTGCCGGTGATGACCAGCATATTGTTGCCCTGGACCGAGACGTCCGCAATCGACGAATTGCCGATGATGACCTCGCTCACCGGGCGCGGCATGCGCAACAGCTGCGACTGATCATAACGGACGATGAGGTCGGCCGCGATGGCAGAGCCGGCGAAGCCTAATGAGACGGCTGCGGCAAGGACGGCGGTTCGGGTCGAGCGCGTCGCGGCGCTGGCAGTCGGCATGGCATCTGTCTCCCTGAGGGGGTTTGACGCGATTAGGCCAGCAAATGATGAATGAACTGCAAATGCGTGATCCACCGCGGTGCGCTGCCCGCAGCTCAGCGTGCTTATCGGGCGCACCTGACGTATGGCGCGCTCGTGAGCCCCGTCACGGCCCTCGAAAAGGTGCCAGTTTTTACAATGGCAGCCGAGTGTCGGCGCGTGTCAGGACAGACAGTGCGAATGGGGGCGCGAGCGGGCGGCCCCTTGATTTGCAGTGCGTTCATGCATAGCCGCCGGCGTAGACAAATTATTAACAATCCTATTCGGCCCGCTTTTGCGTCGCCGGACAAATATATCAGATACGAAAGCCACATATACTTGGTGAGGCGGCGATCAATTCATCCAGTTAACAATTTTTGCTTGCTGTATTCATGGTTATTCAATGAATAACGCAGCCGATCGCTGCCATTTTTACTTCGTCTTAACGGGGCCGGGGTAGTTTGGCTTCAGTTCGGACACGAGAGACAGTCTCGGACGGACGAGAGCGTAGAGCACACACCAGAATTGGGAGAGTTGTCATGAAGTTTGTTGTTTCCTTCCTCAAGGACGAGTCGGGCGCCACGGCTATCGAGTACGGCCTGATCGCCGCCATCATCGGCGTCGGCATCATCGGTTCGCTCGGCGACCTGCAGGCTGCCCTGAACACCCTGTTCGGCGGCGACGTCGTCGGCGCGCTCTAATCAGCGCTGAAGTCGATCGGCCGGTTGCGGCGGAAGTCGCCAAGGTATCGGTCCGAAATGGAAGCCCCGGGTGCACGCTGCGCCCGGGGTTTTTCCGTCGTGCGATTGGCAATCTGGTTCTGGGTTCGTAGATTTTCGAAGCGACTATTGAGTATGTATTATCTATTCCAGTGCAGGCATTGAAAGAGTGAATGCGGGTCTGGCCATTTTAATTCTCGATTAGTAATTGAAGGCCTATTGTAAGGTCAATCCGGACGCGAGACGAATTCTCCGGCGGATAAGAGAGTAGAGCACACACCAGGTTCGGGAGAGTTGTCATGAAGTTTGTTGTTTCCTTCCTCAAGGACGAGTCGGGCGCCACGGCCATCGAGTACGGCCTGATCGCTGCCATCATCGGCGTCGGCATCATCGGATCACTGGGCGACCTGCAGGCCGCTCTCAACACTCTGTTCGGCGGCGACGTCGTCGGCGCGCTTTAATCAGCGCAGGCCGGGTGGGTGCCAGGCATACCGGCGCTCTGCCAGCCGAACAAGAGGAGCCACTTGATGCCATCGCATCAGGTGGCTTTTTGTTTGCCCCCCTGTTACGGGGGACCTAATTCGACATGATCGAGTGGTTGGGGTCAATCCGATCGTTGCTATTTCGCGATGAAAAGTCTTCGTAATGATTCATTCAGCGGAATTCGACATTGCCGCCGGCTCGCCCGGTCAGAAAGCTAAATGGTACCAGCCATTAAGAGAGGTGCCCTTACTCTCGGCCACAAAATCATCGTGGGACGCGGCAGGCCCTTCGTCGCGGAGCCTGGGTTCAATCGAGTCATCAGATCGGGTGGAGCAATGCAAGACTGGACGAGCCGATTGCTGCGCGAGGCACGCTACCGCGAGGACGGCGAAGTGTCGATCGAGTACGGCGTGATCACTGTCATGATCGCGCTCGGCATCATCGGCAGCCTCGAGCTTATTCCGCCTGCTCTGGATGCCATCTTCAACTCGGTCGGCGACTGGTTGTAACGGGGGCTCCACCGTCGCCCGACCCCTGGTCGCAGGCGTCGTTAACTCTGCCTTAAGGCTGTTCAGGCAGCATCTCGGACGTGTCGGCCCGCGTGGCCCGTGGAGGATCGCGAGTTGTTTGCGTATACCCTGTTGTTCGTCTTCCCAATGGCCATGATCATCGCCGCCATGAGCGATGTCATGACGATGAAGATTCCGAACTGGATCTCCGTCGTGCTGTTTGCCGGCTTTCTCGTGATCGCACCCGTCTCGGGTCTGTCCTTGGAACTGTTCGGTAGCCATATGCTTGCCGGTTTTTGTCTCCTTGCAGCAGGCATTGCACTGTTTGCAACGGGCAAGCTTGGTGGTGGCGATGCCAAACTGATTGCGGCCGGCGG
Source organism: Hyphomicrobiaceae bacterium (assembly GCA_033765285.1). Taxonomy (GTDB): domain Bacteria; phylum Pseudomonadota; class Alphaproteobacteria; order Rhizobiales; family Hyphomicrobiaceae; genus Filomicrobium. The sequence continues at coordinate 91,550 of JANRIE010000005.1, forward strand.
GTTCTGGGTCGGCTTTGCGGCGCTGCCCGCCTATCTTCTCTACATCGCCGTGTTCGGCGGCATCCTTGCTTTGACCATCCTGGCCTATCGCAACCTCGTGCCCGTCGCCAACCTGCCGTTGCCCGGCTGGGCGATCCGGCTGTACGACAAGGATGGCGGCATTCCCTACGGTGTGGCGATTGCGGCAGGTGCGCTTGCGGCTTTTCCGCAGACGGTGCTTTACAGCCTCGTCATGTTGGGTTGAGCCCTGCTGCGGCGCGTGCCCGTCCTCGCTCCTTGCCCCTTTCCGAGTGTCAAAGCCGTCGCGGTCGCGCCAGATTTCTACGGCGATTAACCGCACATTGACGTTTATCGCGCACCATCTGGTTCGAGATCGAGGGAATTGCCCTCAGGACCTGAAGGACGATCGGCGCGATGAAGAAAGCTCAGGTTATCGGACTTACAGTGGCGGCAGTCGCTGGACTCGGGGCCTTCGTGATGATGAAGGGCGTCGTCAATCAGAAGCCGCAGACGAAGACACAACAGGTCGTCGTCAATGCCACAGAAGTGCTGGTCGCCGCCAAGGATATCGGCCTTGGCGAGATGGTGAGCGAGCATCATTTCACCTGGCAGAAGTGGCCTAAGGACGGCGTGCGGCCCGGCCTCATCACGTCCGAGCGTGGGTCTGCTGTGCATGAGCTGTCCGGTTCGATCGCGCGGGCCCCGATCATCGCTGGCGAGCCGATCACGCCCATCAAGCTGATCAAGGCGGGGCAGGGCGGCGTGCTGTCGGCGATCCTGCCGGCGGGCATGCGCGCGATCTCGACGCGGATCGAGCAGAAAACGGCCGTCGGCGGGCTCATTCTTCCCAACGACCATGTCGACGTCATCCTGATCCGCCGCGTGCGCGGCAAGTCGGGCGGCGAAGACTATGTGTCCGACACGCTGTTCCGCAACGTCCGCGTGCTGGCCATCGGCCAGCAGATCGAGGCGACGGCGGGCAAGAAAGCAGCCGATCAAGCCAACTCCAACACCACGGCGACGCTGGAACTGACGCCGCGTCAGTCCGAGCTGCTCGCGCTCGCCAATTCGATGGGCGAGATCACGCTGGCGCTGCGTTCGGTGGCCGACCTCAACTCGGAGGGTCAAAACCTCTCCGGGGATGCCCTGACTAAAGAGCGTACAGAGACAATTCGTGTAATGCGTTATGGTACCGTGTCGCGTGCGTACGGCGTGAACTGACCGCCCCGTTGCTGCCCGTGAAAGGCTCAAACCCAATGCAGAACACGATGAAGATGGGCTGGGGCGCCGCCCTGGTCGGGATCGCGACGCTCGTCGCCGGCTTCCTGATCGGGCCTCCCGCCAACGAGGCCAAGGCCAACGGCCGTGCGACCCCCGCCGCCAACGCCCATCCCGGTGTGGATGGGGCACACAACTCCATGCTGCGTATTCCCGACAGTCACGATATCCCGGTCCGGCGCAACGTGCGGATAGGGCTCGGCAAGTCGGTGCTGGTCGAGTTCCCGCGCGATGTCCGCGACGTGCTCGTGTCCAACCCGCAGGCGGTCGATGCCGTGGTGCTGTCGGCCAACCGGGTCTTCCTGCTTGCCCGCCGCATCGGTGAGGCGAACGCCTTCTTCTTCGATGCCAACGGCGAGCAATTCGCCACCTTGGAGCTGTTCGTCGAGCGCGAGACGGCGGGCCTCGAAGAGATGTTGAACCGGCTGATCCCGGGCAGCACGATCAAGGTCGAGATGATCAACCAGACGGTGGTCCTCACCGGCAGTGTGCGCAATCCGGCCGATGCCGCGCGGGCTGCCAACATCGCCAAGCAGTTCGTCACCGTCGAATTCGAGACCAAGACCATCGGCGAGACCGAAGGCACGGCAGTCAAGAAGTTCGAGAAGGCCGACAACGAGACGGTCGTCATCAATCTTCTGAACGTCGAGGCGGAAGAGCAGGTGATGCTGCGCGTCGTCGTCGCCGAAGTGCAGCGCTCGCTGCTCAAACAGTTCGGCGTGAACTTGGGTGCGGCCATCAATTCCGGCAACTTCAACACCGCCGTGCTGACCGAAAACGCATTGCCGCTGACGGCCGCCGCCGGTCTCGGCTCGCTGCCGACCGCGGGCTTCCTCGACGGCACCCTCGGCATGTTCAACGGGGGCCAAACGCAGGGCGACAGCATCATCTCGCAGAACTCTGGCGTCTCGACCAACTGGAACACCGGCAACCAGAACATCCGCGGCGCGCTGCGCGCTCTGGAGCGGGCTGGGCTGATCCGCACGCTGGCTGAACCCAACCTGACGGCGGTCTCGGGTGAATCCGCGAAGTTCCTCGCCGGTGGCGAGTTCCCGATCCCGCTGGTCGACGGCCAGGGGCAGACGACGGTCGAGTTCAAGGAATTCGGTGTCGGCGTCGCCTTCACGCCCACGGTCATCTCGGAAGGCCGCATCTCGCTGAAAATCGAGACCGAAGTGTCCGAGCTGTCCAACCAGGGTGCCGTGCAGATCTCCTCGATCTCGATCCCGGCGCTGCGCAAACGTCAGGCCAAATCCACGGTCGAACTGCCTTCCGGCGGCTCGCTCGCCATGGCCGGACTGCTTTCGGAGGATACGCGCCAGAACGTCGACGGCTTCCCGGGGCTCAAGGATGTTCCCATCCTCGGCACGCTGTTCCGCTCTCGCGACTACATCCGCAACGAGACCGAACTCGTCGTGATCGTCACGCCCTACACCGTCCGTCCGACTGCCCGCGGCGAACTGGCCCGTCCGGCCGACGGCATGAGCGAGGCGACCGACATGAAGGCGAACTTCATGGGCCACCTCAATCGCATCTACGGCCGCGGGTCGGCAATCCCCGACGGCGGCCTCAAGGGCGACTACGGCTTCATCGTCGATTGAGCAACCGGGCTAAGGAGAAGACCCCATGACCTCCCGCATGCAGAGACTGGCCCGCGGCTCACTCGTGATCCTCGCTGTCGGCACCACCACGATTGCACTTTCGGCCTGCAAGCATACCGAGCCGGGAACCCGCGTCGCGGGCTGGACGCTGGTCGACGCCGCCCAGCGGCACCCGATCCTCGTCTCGCAGGCCCCCGAAACGATGAACCTGTCGGTGGCGCGCTCCGCCTCTGGACTGTCACCGGCCCAGCGGGCCCGCCTCCTCGACTTCACCTCCTCGTTCAGCGCAAGCTCAGCAGGCGGCGGGCGGCTCGTGGTGCAGGCTCCGTCCGGCTCGGCCAACGAAGTCGCGGCCATGCACGTCGTGCAGGATATCCGGCGCACCCTCATCGACGGTGGCATCGGTGAGAGCGATGTCGTCGTCGAGGCCTATCTGGCCGAGGGCTCGGGGCAACCGCCGGTCAAGGTGTCCTACCTGCGCTTCGTCGCGGAAGCACCCGAGTGCTCCGACTGGTCGACGAACCTCGCCCGGCAGCCGGATAACCTCGCTTACCCCAATTTCGGCTGCGCGACGCAGCGCAACTTCGCCGCTCAGGTCGCCAATCCCGCCGACCTGCTCGGACCGCGCACCATGACCGCGCGCGCCTCGGAGCGTCGCGACACGACCTGGAACAAGTACGTCAAGGGTGACACGACCAACGCCAAGAAGTCGGAAGACGAGAAGGTCAAGGTCGCCAAGGAATCCAACTGAGGTCGAACCGCACATGTCCAATCCTGCCCAAATGCACGACGGCTCCAGCACGGCACGCGAGTTGGCGGTCCCCGATCAACTGACGTACAGCGAGGAAACCCGCGCCGAGAAGGCCCGGCCCATTCCGCGCATTTCCATCCAGGCGTTCTGCGAGACCGGCGACATCGCCCAGGTCATGCAGGTCGCCGCGGAGGATCGGCGGCTGGCCAAGGCTCACGTCTCGATCCACATGGGCGGCAATCCGGCCGCGGTCGCGCACTACCAGGAAAGCCCGACGCCCAATCTCATCATCATCGAGAGCGCGGCCCCGCGGGTGCAGATGCTCAAGGAACTCGACCATCTGGCGGAAAGCTGCGATGCGGGAACCAAGGTCATCCTGATCGGCCACGTGAACGACGTCGTGCTCTATCGCGAGCTGTTGAAGCGCGGCGTCAGCGAATATCTCGTGGTGCCGATCTCGCCCCTGCAACTCATGGAGAGCATCTCCAACCTGTACAACGATCCGCAGGCTGACCCGGTCGGCAATGTCTACGCCTTCATTGGTGCCAAGGGCGGGGTCGGCTCCTCGACAGTGTGCCACAACGTCGGCTGGACTCTGTCGGAGGCGCTGTCGTCGAACGTCGTCATCGCCGATCTCGATCTGGCGTTTGGAACAACCGGCCTCGACTTCAACCAGGACCCGGTGCAGGGCATCGCGGAAGCGCTGTCCTCGCCGGAGCGTCTGGACGAGGTGCTGCTGGACCGCCTGCTGACGAAGTGTTCGGAGCGGCTGTCGATTTTCGCTGCACCCGTCATCCTGGATCGCGACTATGACGTCTCGGCGGAGGCCTGCGAGATGGTGGTCGACGTCGTGCGCCAGAACGTGCCGTTCGTCGCGCTCGACCTGCCGCACAATTGGTCGAGCTGGAACAAGCGTCTGCTGCTCCAGGCCGACGAAGTCATCATCACCGCAGCCCCCGATCTGGCCAACCTGCGCAACGCCAAGAACATCGTCGATCTGCTGCGCTCCTCGCGCCAGAACGACGTGCATCCGCGCGTCGTCCTCAACATGACGAAACTGCCGAAGCGTCCGGAGATCGGTGCCAAGGAATTCGAAGCTGCCCTCGATCTCAAGGTCGTGGCCGAAATCGAGTTCGATGCCGAAACCTTCGGGCAAGCCTCCAACAACGGTCAGATGATCGAGGAGCTGAACGCGCGCGCGAAAGCCGTGCAGACGTTCCGCGACCTCGCGATGATCGTGGCCCACAAACAGGAGGTGAAACCGCAGAAGAAGGCGTCTGCGCTGGCACCTCTCCTCGAGAAGCTGAGCTTGCGCCGCTGAACGGCACCTCGCACAATTCCGGAGTGAACAGACCACATGTTCGGCAAGCGCAGTAGTGACGGTACCGCCCCGCGCAAAATCGCCCCGCAACCGGTTTCGACCCCGGCGGCGGTGCCGAGCCCGGCGTCTCAGGGGGCTAGTCCGCAGCTCAAGGCGACCAGCCAGTTGCCGGCGGCCAAACCCGTCGAGGTCGAAGACAAGCGTGGTCACTCGGAGGAGTACTACGACGTCAAGACGACGGTGTTCAACGCGCTGATCGACACCATCGACCTGACGCAGCTCGCCAAGCTCGACGCCACCGCGGCGCGCGAGGAGATCCGCGACATCGTCAGCGAGATCATCCAGCTCAAAAACGTCGTGATGTCGATTGCCGAGCAGGAAGAACTGCTCGAGGACATCTGCAACGACGTGCTCGGCTATGGTCCCCTCGAGCCATTGCTGGCGCGCGACGACATCGCCGACATCATGGTGAACGGCGCGGCGACGACCTTCATCGAGGTCGGCGGCAAGGTGCAAAAGACGAATGTGCGGTTTGCCGACAACGCACAGCTCATGAATATCTGTCAGCGGATCGTCAGCCAGGTCGGCCGTCGCGTCGACGAAAGCTCACCGATCTGCGACGCGCGACTTCCCGACGGTTCGCGCGTCAACGTCATCGCGCCGCCGCTGGCGATCGACGGTCCCACCCTCACCATTCGTAAGTTCAAAAAGGACAAGCTGAAGCTCGAGCAGCTCGTCAAGTTCGGGTCTATTACCCCACAGGCCAAGACCATCCTGGAGATCATCGGACGGGTGCGCTGCAACGTCCTGATTTCGGGCGGTACCGGCTCGGGCAAGACAACACTGCTCAACTGTCTCACCGGCTCAATCGACCTGGATGAGCGCATCATCACCTGCGAAGATTCCGCCGAACTCCAGCTCCAGCAGCCGCACGTCGTGCGTCTGGAAACGCGCCCGCCCAACCTCGAAGGCGAGGGCGAGATCACCATGCGCGCCCTGGTCAAGAACTGCCTGCGTATGCGGCCGGAACGGATCATCGTCGGCGAGGTCCGCGGACCGGAAGCCTTCGACCTGTTGCAGGCGATGAACACCGGCCACGACGGCTCCATGGGGACGCTGCACGCCAATAGCCCGCGCGAGGCCATCTCGCGTCTGGAAAGCATGATCATGATGGGCGGCTTCGCGCTGCCTGTGCGCACGATCCGCGAGCAGATTGTCGGCTCGGTCGACGTCATCGTGCAGGCATCGCGCCTGCGCGACGGCTCGCGCAAGATCACGCACATCACCGAGGTGCTGGGCATGGAAGGCGACGTCGTGACCCTGCAGAACATCATCGTCTACGAGATCATGGGCGAAGACGCCAACGGCAAGCTGATCGGCCGGCACCGCTCGACCGGTATCGCCCGGCCCAAGCTCTATGAGCGCGCCGAGTACTACGGCGAGCAAAACAGATTGGCCCAGGCGCTGGCCGAGGCGGAAGTCAGGGACGAATACGGAAACCCGATGGGAGAGTCCCATGGTTGAGACGGGGGCCTTGGCCCAGTTCGCACCTCTGCTCGCCGCTCTCGCCGTCGGCGTGGCGATCTACTTCGTGTCCTCGATCATGTTCGGATCCGACGACCAGACCGAGAAGCGGCTGGCGACCGTGACGGAAAGCCGGACAGCGAAGATCGCCGTGAAACAGGCCGCCGATCAGGTCGCAAATCGCAAGAAGCAGGTCGCCGATACGCTGAAGGAACTCGAAGACCGGCAGAAGAAAGTCGAAAAAGTCACGTTGCGTGTGAGATTGCAGCGTGCCGGCGTAAAGATGACGCCGCAGGCGTTCTGGATTACCAGCGCAATCGTCGGTGCCGCCTGCGGCCTTGCTGTCACGTTCGCCACAGAGTCGACGCTGCTCAATCGGGCGGGCGCGCTCGTCGCCGTTTTCGTCGGCATGTTCGGCATTCCGCGGTGGGTCCTCGGCAAAATGACCGAATGGCGCCAACAGAAATTTCTCAACGAATTGGCCAACGCGCTCGATGTCGTCGTACGCGGCGTCAAGTCGGGCCTGCCACTCAACGAATGCTTGCAGATCATCTCGCGCGAAAGCCCCGAACCCATCGCGTCAGAGTTCAAGGAGGTCGTCGAGCAGCAGCGTGTCGGCGTTTCGCTCCACGATGCGCTGGAGCGGCTATGCCAGCGCATGCCCGTGCCGGAGATGCGGTTCCTCACGATCGTTATCGGCATTCAGGCGCAGACGGGCGGTAACCTCTCGGAGGCCCTCGGCAACCTGTCGGGCGTGCTGCGTGACCGTATCCGCATGCGCATGAAGGTGAAGGCTCTGTCGGCGGAGGCGACCGCATCGGCCTTCGTTCTCGGCTCGCTGCCGCCAGGTGTCATGACGATGATTTATCTGTCCTCGCCAAAGTACATCATGCCGCTGTTCACGACGAAAACAGGCAACATGTTCATCGTCGGCGGACTGGCCTGGATGGCTTGCGGCATCTTCATGATGCGAAAAATGATCAACTTCAAGTACTGAGGCAGGTTCTAGGTTTTAGGGATTAGGGATTAGGGTGTCGTGCTCGCCTCCCACTCCAAAAGACCTGAAACCTACAACCTAAAACCTAAAACCAAAAATCTCGAACCGGATTCCCTGCCATGATGGAACTCGTCGACATCATCATGCGTCCCCAGTTCCTGGTGACGTTCCTGGCGGGCGTCGCCGCGTTCGCCACGGTGCTGACGATCGCCATTCCGATCATGTCGAAGGACCGCATGGCCCAACGCATGAAGGTGATGGCCATCGAGCGCGACAAGATGCGCGCGCAGCGGATCACCGAGATGGGCAAGGAGCGCCAGCAGAACAAGCTGCGGCAGGCCCCGAAGGGCTATATGCAGCAAATCGTCGATCAGCTCGACCTCAGAAAGCGATTCGACAACGAGGAGCTTCGCCAGCAGCTCAAGATGGCCGGCCTCAGGGGGCAGGCCCCACTCGTCACCTACATGTTCTTTCGCGCCGCGATGCCGATCATCGCCTTTTGCGCGGCCTTGTTCTACTTGTTCGTCATGGGCAAGTTCGATTATCCGCCGCCCGTCAAGTTGATGATTGCGATCGGCGTCGGGTTCGGTGGCTATTATCTGCCCAACGTCTTCATCACGAACATGATCCAGAAACGCCAGCTCGCGATCAAACAGGCGTTTCCGGATGCGCTCGATATGCTGCTCATCTGCGTGCAGTCGGGCATGTCGGTGGAAGCCGCTTTCGCCAAAGTCTCCAAGGAAGTGAGCGCGGGCTCACTCGAGCTTGCCGAGGAGCTGTCGCTGACGACCGCTGAACTCAGCTACCTGCAGGAGCGGCGTCAGGCCTATGAGAACCTCGGCAAGCGTACCGGCCTGCCCGGGGTCAAGGCTGTCGCCACCGCGCTGATCCAGGCGGAACGCTACGGTACGCCGGTCAGTCAGGCACTGCGCGTGATGGCGAAAGAGAACCGCGACATGCGCATGTCGGAAGCCGAAAAGAAAGCGGCCGCCCTGCCGCCGAAGCTGACGGTTCCGATGATCGTCTTCTTCCTGCCGGTGCTGTTCGTCGTCATTCTCGGCCCGGCGGCAATCTCGTTCTGGGAATACAAGTGACGCCGTTGAGACGAACTGCTGAGCGAGCAGTGACCTTATCGGAGTGACGGCACGCCGGGTGCGGCTGTCTCAGACCGTGTAGGTGTCGAGCCGCTTGATGGCGGTCGGCTTGCTGCCGCTGCTGCGGGCAATGCGCTCGACTGCCTCGGGCAGGGTTTCGACGGTGACCGACATCTGATGGGCGTTGGCGTGCACCAGCATCAGGCCGTCCGACATGATGCCCACGTGGCCCGGCCAGAAAACGAGATCGCCCCGCTTCAGGCCGTCGAGCGTCTCGGGGATCAGCACCGTCGTCCCAGTCTCGGCCTGCTGCATGTCGCTATCGCGCGGACAGGCTGTGCCGGCGGCTTCCATGGCCACTTGCACCAGGCCGGAGCAGTCGATGCCGAGGCGGGTCCGGCCACCCCACAGGTAAGGCGTGCCGATGAAACGCTCCGCCACTTCGACGAAGTCGCGCGAAAAGGTCCCTTCGTCGGCCAGGTGGCGGGTCACGATAAAGCCGCCACGGGCGAGTTCGGAGAACGCATCGGTCGTGCCCGTGACGGTCACCATGCTGTTGAGGCTCAGGTGGGCCAGCGGCGGGGCCTTGATGTCGGGATCTGGATAGACGAACGTCCCGATGGAGCGCACCCGATGCGTGCCCCAGGCAACCTCCTGGGACAGTGCCGAGGACGGCATGTAACCGACATAATCGTCACGCAGCAGTTGCACCCAGGACCAGCCCTCGGCCTCTTCGTAGACCACGACAACCTCGCCATGGAGGGCCTCGGTATCGAGCGCGGCCGTCGCTGCCGGACGACGCCGGACCGGCGCGCTGGCATGTACGACCTGGGCCCAGTGCCCTGCCGCATAGGACGGGGACTCGACCGTGTCGCGCAGGTTCTCGGCGGCCAGGTCTGGACGAACGGCATGACGGCGCACGTCTAGGCTGCCATCGGGTCGGCGTCGCAACGGGCGAGCACCGCGGGATCCTTGGTTCATCGGGCGACCTCCTCCATCAGGGCCGCCAGCAGCGCGCGCGCGGCATGAGGCTCGCCGCCCTTGGGGCCGAGCGGGCGCTGCGATGGCCGCCAGGCAAACAGGTCGATGTGGGCGTAGCGGCCGGCACCTTTGGCAAAACGGCGCAGGAACAGGGCCGCCGTGATGGCGCCGGCGAACGGTCCGTCGGAGACGTTGCCCATATCTGCGACTTCACTGTCCAGGCCCTTTTCGTAGCCCGGCCAGAACGGCATCCGCCACAGCGGGTCGCCGACGGCGGCACCCGCCGCCAGAATCCGCGCGGCGAGAGCGTCGTCGTCACAGAACAATGCCGGCAGATCGGGTCCGAGCGCGACCCGGGCGGCACCAGTCAAGGTTGCCAGCGAGATGACGATGTCGGGGTTTTCCTCGCCCGCGTAGGTCAGCGCATCGCCCAGGACGAGGCGGCCTTCGGCGTCGGTGTTGCCGATTTCGACCGTCGTTCCGGCGCGACTGACCAGCACGTCGCCTGGGCGGAAGGCATTGCCGGAAATCGCGTTTTCGGCGGCCGGAATGAGGATGCGCAGCCGAACCGGCAGTTCCAGCGCCATGATCATGTGGCCTAGTGCCAGCGCGCTGGCCGCGCCGCCCATGTCCTTCTTCATCAGCAGCATGCCGCTCGAGGGCTTGATGTCGAGGCCGCCGGTATCGAACGAGATGCCTTTGCCGACCAGTGTGAGCGTGGTCGCCTCGCTGCCGCCCTGGCGCGGCTGCCAGCGCAGGTCGATCAGGCGTGGCGGCACGTTCGAGGCGCGTCCGACGGCGTGAATCATGGGAAAGTTGCGCGCCAAAAGCTCGTCGTCGGTGATGACGGCGATCCGGGCCCCATGCCGGCCAGCCAGCATACGCGCTGCCGATTCGATGTCGTCCGGGCTCATGTCGCAGGCCGGCGTGTTGATGAGATCACGACCAAACCAGACCGCCTCGACGATGGCGGCAATGCGCTTGGCGTCGGTGCCTTCGGGCACGACCAGTCGGGGGCGAGGTTCGGGCGAACCGCTGCGGTAGCGTTGGAAGCGGTAGGCTCCCAAGCCCCAGGCCACGGCTGCAAGCTCGTCTGTGTCGGCGCGGGTCGTCCGCGGCGGTGCGGCCAGACGGTAGTCGCCTGGTGGCAAACTCTGGGCGAGACTGCCCAAGAGCAATTCCGAGGGACCGCAGGGATCACCCGCCAGACCGTTTCCAGAGCCGAGCGCGACGCCTGCAACGGTGCCGTCGGGGGCCGGGACGATGGCCTGGCGGCGTGCCGCGCCGGTGAACCTCTGGCCCGTGAGCCAGCGCGCCTGTGCTTCCGATAGTCCGGCGACTTCGGCAGCGTGATCGGCCTCGCCCAGCAGCCAGACCGGGGTGGCCGCACGAGCCGTCGCAGCGTCTTCGGGCACGAGGAAGAGGTGTCCGACGTCGGGGAATTCCGGGCCGTCGCCAGGGGATGCCGTCACGCTCATTTTGCTGTCCGTCTCTCGTCTGTCCGCCGATTGGGTGATCGGCAAGGCTTAGCACGATCGCGTGCGCGACGGCCAAGTCCGGCTCGGTTTTTCCCGCCGCAGCCAGCGGGCCGCGCGGTGGTTTCGTCCGCACGCCGACGGCGTGCCGTCGCATCGCTTAAGGCTTTGTTGACCGCTGTCCCAGAAACTGACGGTCAACTCGTGGAGCGATTCGCCGGCGCTGCCGGTGGATGCAAAGGCAGGGGATACCGATCACCATGGCGCGCAGCCCATTCGTCACGATTGCCGCACGGCGCGGCGGCATCGCGGCAGCCCTGACGCTGGCCGTCCTCAGCGGGGGATGTGCAGGCGGGGCCACCGGGTCACTGCCAGACCTTCTCGCCGCCTCGCCACCGCCCGACGCCGGGGCTGGCTCGCAGACGGCCGAGGCACAGCCGCAGACCGAACTCGAGCGGGCAACCGACTATTGGGGCAAGGCATTCGCCAAAAGCCCGAACGATGCAACGGCGGGCCTGTCCTATGCCCGCAACCTCAAGGCCATGGGCCGCAAGCAACAGGCCCTTGCCGTGCTGCAGCAGGTCGCCGCTTTCCACTCCGACAACCGCGAGGTGGCCAGCGAGTATGGCCGTCTGGCCCTCGATCTCGATCAGGTGAGCGTTGCCGAAAAGCTGCTGTCGGTGGCCGATGATCCGGCGCGGCCCGACTGGCGGGTGATCTCGGCGCGGGGCACGGCGCTGGCCAAGCAGGGCAAATACCGCGAATCGATTCCCTTCTTCGAGCGGGCGCTGGCGCTGTCGCACAACCATCCATCGTTGCTCAACAATCTCGCTCTCGCCCAGGCCATGGTCGGCGAGCCGGACAAGGCCGAGGAGTTGCTGCGGCAGGCGTCGGCAGCCGGTGGTGGCACGGCGCGTGTCCGCCAGAATCTGGCGCTCGTCCTGGGCCTGCAGGGCAAATACGACGAAGCCTCGAAGGTCGCATCGCAAGATCAGCCGTCATCCGTCGCCACTGCCGATACGGCGGTGCTGCGGAAGATGGTCAAGCTCGATCCTGTGATGTCGCAGCCCAACGCGACGGCGGTGGCCGCGGCCAAGCCGGCTCAGCCGTTGCGCGGTACGGCGGTAGCTGAGACCGCGACGGCCGGATGGGAGCCGAAGGTCGCCGATGTGGCGGCGGCCCGTTCGCCGGGATTGCGCGGCTCCAGCCGGTAACAGGGCCCCAGCGTCGGTCCGGCCGCTCGACGATCAGCGGTGATAGGGCAGATAGCGGCGTATCCGCTCGATGGTGTCATCGGCGGCCGTGCCAGCGTCCCAGCCGTGCTCAACGACTTCGGACTGTGTCCAAACAGAGCCGTCTGCCATGGTTACGCGGTCGGTGATCGCGAGCAATCGGCCGGTCGTCGTGCTGGTCGTCAAACCGCGCGCCACGTCACCATTGGCGATGGCCTCGACCAGCGGAACCATCATCTGCAACCGCGCGACGGGCATGTCCTCATACCCACGCCCGTCGAGCATCAGGGAATAGAAGCGATCCTCCAGCAGGATAAGTTCGAAGGGACACGCGCCGGCCGCAAACGGGATGACGCGCAGCCGCCAATAGCCGCCCGGCTCTTCCTCGGTGACGTGCGCGCAATCCCTCACCGTCGGTGCCCAGTAGCGAAGTGCGGTGATCGTGGTGATCCGCTGGGCGCGGTACATGTCGTCGGGGTGCATACTCTGGGCTCGTCTCCACAAAGAATTGCAGGAAGCGTGCAGGCGACGACATGCTGCTGCCAGACGACGCGGTGGGCTAGTTTAGCGGTCTGCCGTGGCCCGCGCCATTCGGTTGGACGACCTGGCGACTGCGCGTGCCCGCTCGTCGCGCGCGGCGGCCTCCAAGGCGGCCGCCGTGCTGGTGGATGGGTACCACCCGGTTGCCCGAAGTGCCGCCGTATCCACGATCAGGTCACCCAAGACGCGCGCTGATGCCTCGCCTTTGCCTACCATCGTCGCAACGGCCGCAAGGAGGGCTGTGGGAACAGGCACAAGGCCGGGTGACTGGCCAAACCCGCGGCGCAGGTGGGTTAGAATGTCCGGTACAGTGACGGGCTCCTCGTCAGCGACAAGAAACGTTCTCCGGCTGGCCAGCGGGCTCGTCAGCGCGTGCTCGACGGCGGCGATGGCGTTCTCGATGGCCAGCACCGACCGGCGGCCATTCAGTGCGCCCAAAGGCAGTGGCCAGTCCGTGGCGGCCAGCCGAATCAAGGTCGCCATGTTGCCCTTGACCCCGGGGCCGTAGATCAGCACGGGCCGCAGGATGCACCAGTCGGTTGTCCCTGCGGTAGGAAGCGCGTCGGCGAGGGCGCGTTCACCAGCGAGCTTGCTGCGGCCGTAGGCGTCGGTTGGCGCGGGCGGGCTCGCCTCGGTCAAGACGCCCGTCGCCATGGGTCCGGATTGCGCGCGCACCGATGACATGAACACGACGCGACGGACACCCGCCTCGTGGGCAGCGCTGGCCAGGCTTGCGACGGCCTCGGCATTGACGGCGGTGTATCGGGCTTCCGGGATTGCCCGGCTCATATGCGCGATCCCGGCGAGATGAACAACGGCATCGACCCCGTCGAGCAGGGGCCTCCAATCCGGCGGCCTGCTCAGGTCGGGCAACGGGGCCCGCACCACGCCGGCGGCTTCGGCAAGGTCGGATACATCGCGGGCGGCAGCGCGCACCCGCCACCCGGACCGCACGAGCGCCGGGACCATGGCGCGGCCGACGAACCCCGTCGCACCGGTGACGAGGATCGTGGGTCTCTCGCGCGGCGAGGCCGGCGCGGGAGGTGGTGGCCAGGGTTCACTCATCGAGACCGAGGACGGCGAGCGTGGCGTCCATGGCGAGGGACCGGTCGAACCGGCGCTCGGCTTTCTGGCGGCTGGCCCGCGCCATGGCCGGGATCAGGTCGGGGCGCTTGAGGAAGCTGCCGAGTGCGCGGGCCAGCGCGCCCTTGTCGCCTGGTGGCACCAGAACGCCATTGACACGTTCGTCGACGGTTTCGCGGCAGCCCGGCGTCGCGGTGGTGATGACCGGGCGCGCCGTGGCCAGCGCTTCCAGAACGCGTTGCGGCATGGCCTCGGCATGGGAGGGATAAACGAAGACGTGGGCGTGCATCAGGGCGTCCGAGATCGACGTGCCGGGCCTCACGATCTCGATCGCGTCGGCGAAGGGCACCAGTTCGTCCTCATGGACGGGGTCGTCCGAGCGTGCGGGCCGGTGCAGCAGGAGAAATCGGGCTTGGGGGGCCTGCGCCTTCGCCAGGCTGGCCGCCGCGGCAAAGTCGAGCACGCCGCGCGCGCGATCGAGGTCGGCGACCATGAGGAACGTCAGGCCGTTGGTCAGCGGGGGCAGCGAGATCATGTCGAATTGACTGAGATCGACGCCGAAGCCCGGCAGGACGGCAGGCGGCGGCAGGGCCGGCGGGCAGAGCCCCGAGATCTCCAGCCGGGCTGCGTCGTCGTGGTTGTGACACAGGATGCCGGTCGCTTTCTGGCAGGCCCGCTCCAGCACCCTGCGGTTGGCCGAACCCGTGTCGAGGCCGACCCGGTCCGCGAGGACGACGATCGTTTCGATCTGAGCTTTCGATGCGGCAGCAGCGGCCCGCGCGATCGTGTCGCCGCCGGCTGCAAACATCACGTCGGCCTGCCAAGCAGACAGCCGACCAGCCAGCTCGCCGACCAGCTTGCGTTCGGGAAGAAGGCTCCAGCGCTCTGGCGTGATCGGCAACGCGGCGCTGTCGGCACCCCGATAGGCGAGGGCCTGCGCGGTTGCCTCGTCGAGGTCGGGGGCAAGGCAGAAGACCCGGTGCCGGCCCGCCAACAACCGGCCAACCAGCGGGGACAACTCGTCGAGGAAGGCCGCAGCGACCGGTGCCACGATGGCGACACGGCGGATGGCAGCCCGGTGGGCTAGGTTGGCGTCGCTCATGTCAGTGCAGCGTCCGCGATCCGGGGACCCAGCTCTGCCCGTCCTGCTCCAGGGTGGCGAGAGCCGGATAAGGCTGATAGCCCTCGACCGTGCGGATCAGCATGGCTTCGATCTCGGCATGGTCCCGCTTTTTCATCGCTTCACTCAATCCGTCGAGTTCGAGCCAGAGTTCTTCCGACGTCAAGAACGGCTCGCCCGACCGCAGAATGCGCGGATGTTCCGTGCCGGTTGTGTCGACCCCGATCAGCAGCTCCTCGTAGAGTTTTTCGCCCGGGCGCAGTCCCGTGTAGACGACCTCGATGTCGCCGGAGGGATTGTCAGGGTCGCGCACATCGAGACCGGCCAGACGGATCATCAGCCGGGCGAGATCGTCGATCTTCACGGGTTCGCCCATATCGAGCACAAAGACCTCGCCGCCCGACGCCATGGCGCCGGCCTGGATGACGAGTTCGGCTGCTTCCGGGATCGACATGAAGTAGCGGATGATTTCGGGATGGGTAACGGTGACGGGGCCGCCACTGGCGATTTGCTGCCGGAACCGCCGCACGACCGAGCCGGAGCTGTCCAGCACGTTACCGAAACGGACCATCGTGAAGACCGTCCCGATGTCGCCCTCGGCCGCGTGCGCTTGCAGGACAAGTTCGGCCAGGCGCTTGGTGGCACCCATCACGTTGGTCGGCCGCACGGCCTTGTCGGTGGAGATCAGGACGAAGCGCTCGACGCCGAGATCGCGGGCGGCCTCCGCAATGACCGCGCAGCCGAAGGTGTTGTTCAACAGGCCGACGACAGGGTTGGCCTCGACGATGGGAACGTGCTTGTAGGCGGCGGCGTGGTAGATCGTCTCGATGCCGTGGGTCTTCAGGCAGTCGCGCACCAGACCATCGTCGAGGACAGAGCCCAGAACCGAGGCGACGAGTGGCCGGTCGGCTGCATGTAAGGCGGCGATCCGCTCGCCGACCTCCATGCCGATCTCATAAAGTGCGACCTCCGAGATATCCAGCAACACGATGCGGCGCGGGCTCTGCTTCAGGATCTGGCGGACGAGTTCGGAACCCACCGACCCGCCGGCTCCCGTGACCAGGATCGACTTGCCGGCAATCGAGCGGGCGAGAAGCTCGGCGTTGGGAGGCACGGGGTCGCGACCCAGCAGGTCCTCGACCTCGAGCGGGCGGACGTCGGTGATCGACACGCGACCCGAGGCAATCTCCTGCATCGACGGCATGACCTTCACCGCCACGGGCAGGTCGCGCAGATCGGCCACGATCTGGCGGCGCTCGCGGCGGTGGGTCTCGGGAATCGCGAGCAGCACCTCCTTGACGCCGGCCCGGTCGATCACGGCGCCGATCTTCTGCGGCTTATAGACCTTGAGGCCACCGAGATACTGGCCCCACATCGAGGTGTCGGGGTCGATGAAGCCAACCGGTTCGCGGTCCGAGACGCGGCGCAGCGCGGCCAGCAGCTCCACACCCTCGTGCCCGGCACCGTAGATGAGAACCGGCTTGCGCTCGAAATCGACTGCGCGGGTCGGGTATTTGATGCCGACCGTGCGCAGCAAGAGCCCCGCCAACTGCCGGCTGGCGACAATGATGATGGCGCTGGCGATCCCGTAGGTCAGAATCACGATGCGCGGCGTGCCGAGCTGGCCGGCCATGAACACGATCAGTGACCAGACGAGTACCGACAGCGCGACGCAGCCCAGGATGCGCAGCGTGCCGCGATAGCCGATGAAGCGGGTGACCAGTCGGTAGAGGCCAAACCAGGCGAACGTTGCAACCGTGATCAGCGGGGCGATCGACAGCAACAGGTAGCCGCGCCAGTCGATGGGCGGGATCAACTCCTGGTACCGCAGCGCGGCGGCCGCCCAGACGACCGTGGCCAGAAGTATGACATCGGTGGCGACCAGGAACACACGCTTCTGCCACCGCGGCAGGGCCAGAAGCCAGGTGCGCAGGCGGCCAAGGATCCAGACCTGTTCGTGCGTGTCCGGCAAAAGCGATCCCTCAGCGCCGTTCTGACCGAGCCCGTTTATTGCCGACGACCATGCGTGGTCGGACATGTCCAAATCGTGACATCTCTCGACGACCTGATGCTCGACCATCGGACGCGCGGTCCTCCGACCCTCAGAGCAATAGCTCTCGCTGGAAGGCAGGGCAAGCCGAGCCCTTGGTTTTTGGCCATGGATTTGAGTCGTCGGTGCGCTCGTGTGACGACCGAGACGTCTGCTGCATACATTTCAGCGAGGTCGAGCGGCGGACGACTCGGTCTGAACGACACGAGCGGCCTCACTTATTGGAGCGGAAGGCCCTGGGTCGGTGGCTCATCGGGGCTTTCGAGGCGACGCACGGACGGCTGGCGTTGGGGCACGCCGTCGGGCCATTCGGCGGCCAACCTGTCCATCAGGCGGTAGCACAACACGACGGCGAGGATGCCGAAGACGATGCCGCCCAGCATATTGCCGATGAGAACGCCGTCGGCCCCCAACAGCGCGCCGCCAGCCAGGACGAAGGGCACCGTGCCCAGCGTGGCGCGTCCCCAGTTCAACGCCGTCGAGACCGTCGCGCGGCCGAGCGTATTGAACACGGCGTTGGCCACGAACAGGGCACCCAGGAACACGAACAGGGGCGACAGCCAGGCGCAGAACAGCCCGATGAGGCGGGCGGCCTCACCGTCGGCCCGGAAAACAGCGACGATCTGGTCCGACAACAGCCACAGTGCAAACCAGGCGGCCAGTGTATAGGCAGCCGTGACGACGAGCGAGAGCGTCAGCGTCTCGCGCATCCGGTCCACAGAGCGGGCCCCGTAGTTCTGCCCGATGATCGGCCCGACGTTACCCGAAAGGGCGTAGATCGCACCGAAGGCCACTGGGATGATGCGACCGATGATGGCCCAGCCAGCGACCGCGCTATCGCCGTATCCCGCAATGGCGGCGGTGACGTAGGCGTTGGCCGCCGGTGTCGCGATGTTGGTCGTCACGGCAGGGAGCGCGACCCTGGCTAGTGGCAGCGCATCCTTGCGCATCCGGGCAAGGTCCGGGCGCGTCATCAAGCGATGCACGACAATCACGCCATAAAAGCCCATGGCCATGACGGCGACCCGCGACAGGGCCGAGGCGATCGCCGCGCCTTCGATCCCGAGCTCGAAGGTAAAAATGAGTAGCGGGTCCAGCAGGATGTTCGTGGCTGCGCCGAACAGCGTCACGTACATGGCCCGGCTGGCGTCGCCGACCGAGCGCAGGACGGCCGACGACGTCATGCCGAGAGCCAGGAAGGGCAGCGCAGGAACCTGGATTTCCAGATAGCTCGCGGCAAGCTGATGTGTGCGACCGGCAGCCCCGAGGAGGGTCAGCAGCGAGGGGATCAACACCCACACCAGAATGGACAGCAGGCAGGCCACGACAAAAGTCCAGGCATGGGCACTGGCCGACAGCCGCCGCGCCAAGGGACGCCGGCCGGCACCGAGCGCGGGTGAGACCAGTGCGGTTGCCGCGATCGCCAGGCCGATGCCGATGGAGATCGTCAACAGAATGATGGAGCTGGCGTAGCCGACCGCCGCCACGATCGCCTCGTCGCCAAGCAGGCTCAGGAAGTAGATGTTGGCCAGGTCGCCGATGAAGATCGCGACGAGGCCAAGGGCTCCAGCTCCCGTCATGACCAGGATATGGTTCAGCAGGGAACCGGTCACGAATTTGGGGGGCGGGCGCGCCGTGCCGTTGCGGTGCCCGCGTATCGGCCGGCGTCCGCCGCTCATCTCTGTCACCTGTCGGTATCCTTTTGCGGCGTCGTCCGGCGGCTGCCTCATACCCGACGGCGGGATCGGATCGCAGCGGCCAGGGTGCCGTCGTCGAGATAGTCCAACTCGCCGCCCATGGGCACACCCTTCTGGATCTCCGAGACGACCACGCCCGCGGGCAGAAGCAACTGCCGGACGTAATGCATCGTCGACTGGCCTTCGACCGTCGCGTTGAGGGCCAGGATCACTTCCTCGATACCGCCTGCGGTGACGCGTTCGATCAGCCGCGGAACATTGAGGGCATCCGGTCCGATCCCGTCGAGTGGTGACAGGTGCCCGCCAAGGACGTGATACCGCGCCCGGGTCACCTCGGCACGCTCAAGCGCCCATAAATCGGCGACTTCCTCCACGACGACGAGGATCGAGGGATCTCGGGCGGGGTCGCGGCAGATCGAGCAGGGTGACAGGGTATCGAGGTTGCCGCACGACGGGCATGTGGCGATGCGTTCAGTCGCCTCGGTCAGGGCGGCAGCCAGTGGGGCGAGCAGGTCGTCGCGGCGCTTGAGGAGGGCGAGCGCGGCCTTCCGCGCGGAGCGCGGCCCAAGGCCGGGCAATCGACTGAGCAGCTTGATCACCCGTTCGATTTCCGGGCCGGCGACACTTCTGGGCATTGGCTCTCGTCGGCTCCCGATCCAGCAAGAACGGCATATGGCGCGCACGGGTGAATCGCGCGCTGTGCCGCCCCCAATACACGACATCTCGGTTCACTGGATCGCAAGAAAGTCGTAAGCCGGTCCCGATGGAACCGGCTCACGCGCACTTTCAGACCTGTTTCAGCCTTGCCCGGTCACGTCCCGATCGGCGTGCGACCGTCTCAGGCTGGCTTCACCCGCGTCATGATCATGGATGGAGCCATGCGCGCGACCGTCATGCCGAACAGCATCGCGGCGAGGAACACGAAGGGCTCGGATGCGCCGAACGTCAGCGCCGGCACGAGACCGCCGGGGCACAGTCCGACAAGCCCCCAGCCGATGCCATAAATCGCAGCCCCGCCGATCAGTCTCCTGTCGAGCAGCGTGCTGGTCGGCACGTAGAACTTTACGTCGAACAGGGGGGCTCGGCGCGCCAGGACCAGACGGTAGCCGATGGCGGTCACCACCAGGGCCGCGGCCATCACGAGCGCGAGGCTTGGGTCCCAAGTGCCGAAAAAGTCGAAGAAGTTCAGAACTTTGGCAGGGTTCGCCATGCCAGAGATGGTGATGCCGAGGCCGAACACCAGTCCGGCTGCGAGAGCTGCAAGGTGGCGCATGGGTGTCAAGCTCCGATGATGTGACGGCTGACGAATACGGTGATGATCGCGGTCGTCATGAAAACCGCGGTTGCGACGAGCGAGCGGGGCGACAGGCGCGCCAATCCGCATATGCCGTGGCCGCTGGCGCAGCCCGACCCGAACGTGACACCGATGCCGACCAGAACGCCGCCGAGCGCGAGCAGGCGCGTGTCTTGTGCGATTGCGAAGTCGGGGGTTGTGCCGGTTACCGCGATGATCAAGATCGGAGCGGCGATCATCCCGACCAGGAATGCCACCCGCCATGTCCAGTCCTCGGCGGAGGTTGGGCTCAACACGCCAGAGATCATGCCCGACAGGCCGGCGATCCGACCCAGGAACAGCATGGTCATGACGGCACCAATGCCAATCAGTGTCCCGCCAACGAGCGCCGGAAACGGCGTGAATTCAGTCATTTCATTCTCCATGCTGGCTGTAAGGCCAGTGTTTGGCGTTACGGCTCGCCCAGGGTGGGGCCAACCGCTCGTCGGTCGAGCGACCGAAATCGAACTTCGTTTGCACCAATATGTATTCGTCGAAGTGAATATTTCAAACCCCAACACCATGAGCATTGTGACGCGGCGCGATATTGCATGTTGCGGCGCAACAAATTAACAATACAAAATTAGTATACAAATAGGCGGACGGTAGCGCAACCGGGCGGCTGGATACGCCACGATGCAAAATTGCCGCGACGCGCCATCGAGGCGGCTGTCGCAGGACCACAGGATTTCGCCGTCTGGCAGCCGGCCTCAGAACAGCTTCAGGCCCGGTGGCAGCGGCAGGCCACCGGTGATCGCCGCCATCTTCTGCTGCACGGTTGCCTCGACCTTGGACTTTGCGTCTTGGTTGGCTGCGACGAGCAGGTCTTCCAGGATCTCGATCTCGTCTGGTTTCATCAGGCTCGGGTCGATGGTGACGCGCTTCAAGTCGCCCTTGCCACTCATGACGACTTTGACGAGCCCTGCGCCGGACTGGCCCTCGATCTCGAGGTTGGACAATTCTTCCTGCACGTCCTGCATGCGGGCCTGCATCTCTTTAACTTTGCTCATCATGCCCATGAGGTCGCGCATCGGGGGCTCCTGCTTGATTGGGTTCCTGGCGAGGTCTGCTATCGCATGTCAGGTCCGCGTGTGCAGCTATCGAACTGCAGCAGACCTCGTTATACGCACTTCGACGTCAGCCGGTTCCGGTTTCGTCGCCGATCAGACCGGGCGGGATCGCACGGATGGCCGCGATTTCCGCATCGGGGAAGGCTGCCAACGCCGCGGCCACGGTCGGGTGGGACTTCAGCCGGGCCAGTTCTGCGGCGGCCTGCTGGCGCTTGACCTCACCCAACGGTGGTTCGCCGGGGTTGCGCGACAGCATGACGAACCATGGGCGGCCTGTGGCCTGCTTCAGGCGCTCTCGCAGATCGTTGGCGATTTCGGGTGGCGCACCGGGCAGCAGGTGCAGGTCGATCGAGCGGGTGGCGCGATCGTAACGCACCAGGCTGACGCTCTCTTCAAGCAGGTATTTCAGCTTGCCATCCCGGCGCGCGCCGACGAGATCGACGACTTCGGCAAAGCTGCTTGGATCAGGAACAAGCGTGTCATTCCCCGCGGGCGTCGTCTCGGCATAGAGCGGGTCGTCGGGATCAACGCCCATGTCGGGGTCGTCGAGGCTCGGGTCTGCATCAGGCTGCCAGTTCGAAGCGGGCGGGCCCTCATCGTCGCGGACGGTCGCGATTGAAGTGGCTGCTGCGGCAGGTGCAGCGGATGCTTCGATCAGGGCGGTATGATTGCGGGCCGATGCTGGCGGTGAGGGTTGCGTGGATGGTGCGGCCGGCTGCCGGGCTGCCGCTTTGGCAGGCACGCCGCCCAGGGTCCGGATGATTTCCTCCGGGCCAGGCAGATCGGCGGTGTATACCAGCCGGATCAGCACCATCTCGGCGCTGGCCACCGGATTTCCCGAACACGAGGTTTCCTCGATCCCCTTGGCGAGCATCTGCCAGGCGCGCGAAAGGAGAGCGACGGAGGCACGGCCGGCGATCGCGGCGGCGCGACGCAGTTCCTCGGCCGATACGGTCCCGCCCGCGGCGTCCGCGCCAATCGCCTTGACCCGGGTCGACAGGTGCACGGCCTCGGCCAGATCGGTGAGGGCCTGCTGCGGTTCGGCACCATCGCGATGCAGGTCGGCGAACGCCCTCAGCACTTGGCCTGGATCACCGGCGAGACAATTTTCCAGCAGATCGAAAATGCGGCCGCGGTCGGCCAAGCCCAGCATGTCGCGAACGCCGACGGCAGCGACACTGCCCTTCGAGAAGGCGATCGCCTGATCGAGGATCGACAGCCCGTCACGAACCGACCCTTCGGCGGCGCGTGCGATCAGCCGCAGCGCCTCCGGCTCGGCCGCGGCCCCCTCCGCCTTGACGATTTTTTCGAAGTGGGTCGTCAGCAAGGGCACGTCGATGCGGCGCAGGTCGAAGCGCTGGCAGCGCGACAGCACCGTGACCGGCACTTTGCGGATCTCGGTCGTGGCGAAGATGAACTTCACGTGCTCGGGCGGTTCCTCGAGCGTCTTCAGGAGCGCATTGAATGCCCCCTTCGACAGCATGTGGACCTCGTCGATGATGAACACCTTATAGCGGGCGACCAGCG
The DNA here is from genome assembly GCA_033765285.1 of Hyphomicrobiaceae bacterium. Taxonomy (GTDB): domain Bacteria; phylum Pseudomonadota; class Alphaproteobacteria; order Rhizobiales; family Hyphomicrobiaceae; genus Filomicrobium. Next base: position 114,224 of record JANRIE010000005.1, read on the forward strand.
GCTTGTAGCGGGCGCTCTCGATGATCTCGCGGACGTTGTCGACGCCCGTGTTGGAGGCCGCGTCCATCTCGACGACGTCGGCGTGCCGGCTCTCCATGATCTCGGCGCAGTGGCGGCCGTAGCCGGCGGGATCCTTCGGCAGGTCGATGGTCGGGCCGCCTTTCCCGCCGTCCTTCGGCTCGAAATTCAGCGCGCGAGCCAGGATGCGGGCCGTGGTCGTCTTGCCGACACCGCGCACGCCGGTCAACATGTAGCCCTGCGCGATGCGGCCGACCTCGAAAGCATTCCGCAACGTCGCGACCATGGCCTCCTGGCCGATCAGGTCGTCGAACGACTGCGGCCGATACTTGCGCGCCAGCACCACGTACGGCTTCGGTGTGCCCACTTCGGCATCTGAGAAGAAGCTATCTGTCATGGCCGCGGACTATACAGTCTCACACGACTTTAGGAAGTGTGAGCCGGGGACGAGGAGGTGGGCGGGTCAGGGGAGCGAAATCTCAACGCGCAGCATGCGTCTTGGCCACGCGCTCCAGGGCTCGGGCAAAAATATCGCGCTCGAGATGCTCCGTCAGCGGTACCGGCTCGCCCTCGAAGCCCTTATCAAGCTCGGCGTGGACCTACGGGGCCGCGAAGGAGGAGATGACGTGCTTGTCCTTGGTGGCGGGCATCGGTAGGCTCCAGCGCCAACTTGGCCCGAAGGGCCAGGGAGCAAGGCGACCCGGCGCGAGCGCCGCCCCAACGGAGGTGCCCGACCGCTTCGCGGTCGGATCAGCGCCGTGAGTGCAACTAAAGGCTGGCGGACGACCCGCATCCGGTTCGTTAGGGCTGCTTCGTTCCCGACCTGACCCGGTTGGCGAGGGACACGCCCGCCGCCAGCCCGAGGCAGGATATGACGGTTTTGTGCCGTCGATGCAAGGGGCGCGCGAGGCAAGCACTGCATCATCGGGTGCATCGGGCGTGTTGCGCGGCAGGGTCCAGTTGTGGTCTTCTCGCGACCCTGAGGCAGGTCCAACCGAGTGCGGTTCAGGCGAGCCATCGCGGCCGACTGTGGATCTATGATCGAGCGACTGATGAACGTCCTTGAGGGCGGCGGCCGAGACCCACTCGGCTGATCAGGCTCCAGCGGGGAGTGCGGGATGCGAACGACGATTGGCCCGGCGAGCGGGTTGGACCGCCTCAGCGAAAAGCGCAAGGACCGCGAGTTCATGGAGGGCCTCGCCTTCGCCGACGGCACCCGGTTCTTCGTGCTGGCTGGGGGAAAGCCTGTCGTCACCAGCGATGCCGACCGAAAAACGTCTGCTATCAAGTGGTTCTCGCCCAAGCAGATCGAGATGATGGGGCTGGCGATGAACGAGGCCATATTCCTCGGCGTCGATCCCGTGGGCACGGCGACGTTCGCTCAACCGACGAGCGAGCACTTCGCTCGCAACGCGCCCGATGCGCGCCAGCACCTTGCTCCCATCGCCGACCTCAGAAACCTCGCTGCTCAGGGCAGCATGACCCCGGAAGAGCTGTCGCTGGTGGCGCAGGCCGTGGCGCTCGTCCACTGGCACGAGAACCATCGCTGCTGCGGGCGCTGCGGCGGCTCGATGTCGTCGAAGGACGCTGGCTGGAAAAAGCGGTGCTGGTCGTGCAAACACGAGGAGTTCCCCCGCGTCGATCCCGTCGTCATCATGGCGGTGACGGATGGCGACCGTATTCTGCTGGCGCACGAGGAGCGCTTTCCCGACAAGATGTTCTCGACGCTCGCGGGCTATGTCGAGCCCGGTGACGATATCGAGGGGGCTGTCCGCCGCGAGACGGCCGAGGAAGTCGGGGTCGAGGTCGGGTCCGTCGAGGTCCTCGGCAGCCAGCCCTGGCCGTTCCCGCACTCGCTGATGATCGGGTGCTTCGCCGTCGCCCAAACGACCGCGATAACGGTCAATACGGCCGAGGTGCAGGATGCCCGCTGGTTCGCGCGCGACGAGGCGGCGGCCATGCTCGCCGGACGCCACCTGCAGGAGTTGTGGCTGCCTGGGCCGCAGTCGATGGCGCACCACCTCGTCAAGACCTTCCTGGCCCGCACCGGCTGAAGCGCGTCTATCGGGTGCCGCCAACCGCGACGGAGTATCCGCCTCCCCGCAGATCGCGGCGAATTGACCCTTGCGAGGGGCAGAGTATGCCTTATCGTCCAGCCGATGGAGACGATGCGCTCACATCACGAACGGGGTTTGTGGACCGGGCTCGCGCTGGCCGCGGTGCTCGTTCATGCGTTCGCAATTGTCTGGCATGGGGCCATGGTCGTGCGGCTGGCGGTCGAGCCAGCAGCGAGTCTGGCTCTCCACTGGTGCCTGCCCGCCGGCATCGCTCCGTCCTCCGACGGCTCCGACCCTCGGCCGGACAACACCGGCCAGCCCTGTCCGGTTTGTGCGCTGGCGGCTTCTGGAGCCTCGACGCCATCTGGTGCGACCGCTGTGCCCGCGCCAGTTCACGCCATCGCCCCGGCGAGTACTGGGCGGCTCGTCTCCGCGACGGTCAGGCGCTTTGAATTGAAGCCCGGCAAGAGCCGTGGGCCCCCGCAATTCAGTTGACGCAAGGGAATTGACGTGCCCGCAGGTCGCCTCGCCCGGGACACGGCTGCGCGCCCTCATGGCCGCGCCGCTCGGAGCGGAGACATCTCGCGGTGCGCGAGGGGTTATCCAACACTGTCAACAGACGAGAGATACCATGACGACGATTTGGAAGACTGCGGCCGTGTTGACGATGGTCGCCGCGAGCCTGTTCGGCCGGTCTGCCACTGCGCAAGACTACAAGGTGGGCTCTATCGAGATCACTGCGCCTTGGACGCGTGCAACACCGCCCGGTGCCAAGGTTGCCGGTGGGTTCATGACCATCACCAACACGGGCAGCGAGCCCGACCGACTCATCGCCGGCAGCTTTGGGCCGGCCAAGCGCGTGGAGATCCACGAGATGGCCGTCGAGGATGGCGTGATGAAAATGCGGATGCTGGAGACGGGCATCGAGATCAAGCCGGGTGAGACGGTGACGCTGAAGCCCGGCGGGTTACACGTGATGTTCCTCGATCTCGAGGCGGCAATCGCGCAAGGGGCCAAGGTCGTCGGAACGCTGACCTTCGAAAAGGCAGGCCAGATCGAGATCGGCTATGAGATTGCGCCGATCGGGGCGGGCAAGCCGGCCGCCGACCATGGTCATCATGGTGCGGGCTCGGGCTCCGCCGTGCAGCGCTGAGCCACCGACGCGTCGTCTCTCGCAAAGGATGAAGTCCCAATGGCGGCTCAAAAATCGACCCTCGGCACGATCCGTCTTATCCTCTGGGCGGCGGTCGGCGTGGCTGTACTCGCGGGCGGGCTCATCTTGTCGGGTGAACTGGCCAGGACTGGCCCAGGTTTGCCGGGGGCGGCCCGTATCGGCGGGCCGTTCGTCCTGACAAGTCACACCGGTCAGCGGTTCTCCAGCGAACGGCTGGCCGGCAAGCCCTACATGCTCTTCTTCGGCTTTACGCATTGTCCCGACATCTGTCCGACCACGCTGCACGAGGTGTCCAAACATCTGGAGGCGCTGGGCCCGGCGGCGGACAACCTCACCGTGTTGTTCGTGACCGTCGATCCGGAGCGCGATACCCAGGAGCTTTTGTCCCAGTATCTCTCGGCGTTCGACAAGCGGATCATCGGGCTGACGGGGACGGCCGAGGAAATCGCCCAGGTCACCAAGGCGTACCGCGCCATTTACGAAAAGGTCGCCACGACGGGCGAGGACTACACGATGAACCACACGGCGACGGTGTATTTGTTCGATGCCGGCGGGCGCCTCCGGTCGACACTCACGTGGCAGGAGCCGGAGGAGACGAGGATGGGCAAGCTCAAGAAATTGTTGGCCGGCTGACCGGCGCGGGTGCCGGTCCGGCCTCGGCGGCATCCTTGCGGCGCTCCAGTTCTTCCCAGACCGCGCGGATGTTGTCGATGTCGGTGATCGGCTTGAACGGTTTGGCACTGAGAGCCTTGTCGACCAGGCTGTCGCGGAACACGAGTGTGACGGTATGCTGCCCCTTGAGGCGGATTTGCAGTTCGTCGCGGCGGACCATGATGTTGCGGCCCTGGTCTTTCCGAACGGCCTTCTCAAGGTCGGCGTGGTGCTGCGGTGCCATCGGATGCAGCGGATCGTCGGGGGGTGAGGCATCCGTCGACCAGCTCAAGGCCACGATGTCGGCATAGCGAAACAGGTGGGCACGCGAATAGACCGGCTGTCCGGTCCACAGATCGACGGCCCCCTCCAGGACCAGCACGTTGTCGTCGCCAAAGCTGAATGCGGCGAGGCCAACCGGCGAAATGCGGGGCCGTCCGTCGAGCCCGACGCGCGCGTCGATGGCGAAACCGCGCAGGCGGTGCAGCTTGGGAAAGCTCCGCAGCCTCACCGTGATCGCATCGAGGCGGTGGGCCGGAACGGGCAGCGCGGGCTTCATTGCTGCGATCAGGCCGTTGAACTGGGCGTCAATCCAGGCGTCGATTTCGCTTTCGAGGTTGGCGTTGGGTTCGGGATGCCGCCAGCGGTCGTAGACATGATAGGCCAGAATGACAGCGGCGATCCCGACCAGGCCGTAGACAATCCCGTTGTGGGCCAGGCCGTAAATCGCGATATCGGCGGCCGCAATCGCCAGGATCACGGCGATCGCCTTCAGCGATCCGCCGGACCACAAACCGTTGACGAGGCTGACGGCCAACAGCAGGGCACCGGGCAGCAGGAATTTCCACGCGTCGGCCTGGAGGATGTTGGGCCAGTCGACGGTTGCGGTCAGCGTATACTTCGCGGGCGGAAAGAGAAGGAGCAGGAGCCCAGCGGCGGCGGTTGCCGCGCGCGCCTCGCGCGTGCGCTGGCGGTAGAACCGCAGCCAGCCGAGCTGGCGGTCGAACTCGCCGGAGAAGTAGCTCTTGAGCTGCTGGCGGATTTCCGCATCCGGGGGCATCGGCGTGCCAGCGGACTTCGACATACCCGAATGGCTGCCCGATGCATCGTCGTTTGCCATGACACATCTCACCTAACCGAGACCGGGCCAGGTTCGTGAGACCGTGCCAGGCTAATGCACGCACGTTGACCGTCATCAGACGTAGAACAAGCACCCGTCTCGGTCTCGATCACACGAGATGATTGATGTTGCTCGTGTCGTTCAGATCGCGAAATTCGTGACGCGCGCGTTGCAGAATGCGACGAATTTCGCGATCACGACACTAGCCAGTCTTGTGGTTGCCGTCGTCCGAATGCTTTTGGGCCGCATGTGGCCGGTTCGCCAACAAATTGCCGACGCCGGCGCGTCGGCGGCGGTCAGATGCAGCGACCGCCGTCGACTTCGACGGCAATGCCGGTGATGAACTCCGACGCCGGCTCGGCGAGGAAAACGGCGGCATTGGCAATATCGGCGGGTCGCGACATGCGGCCCAAGGGAATGGTGGCGACGAACCGCGCCCGGTTTTCAGGCGTGTCCGGCCCGCCCATGAAGTCGGCCAACATGCCGGTTTCGCCGATGACGGGATTGATCGCGTTGACGCGGATGCGGCGGGGGGCAAGCTCGGCGGCGAGTGACTTCGTGAGCGTGATCGCGGCTCCCTTCGAGCCGTTGTACCAGGTCAGGCCCGGCCGCGGGCGCAGGCCGGCCGTGGATGCGACGTTGACGATCGCGCCTCCTCCGCGCGCATCGAAAACGGGCGCAACAGCCAGCGTCGTCAGATACAGCGCCTTCACGTTGACGGCGTAGATGCGGTCGAACTCGTCTTCGGTAACGTCGAGCGCCGATTTGTTCGTGTGCGTTGTGCCAGCGTTGTTGACGAGAATGTCCAAGCCGCCGAACTGCGTCACTGCCGCCGACACCATGGCCGCCACGTCTGCTCTGGACGTCACGTCGGTGCGGATCGCCTGGGCGTTCGCACCCAGCGTGGCGGCGACCGTCTGCGCCCCGTCGCCATTCAAGTCGGCGATCAGGACGCGGGCCCCCTCGGCGACAAAACGCTCCGCGATGCCGCGGCCAAAGCCGGATGCGGCACCCGTTACGATGGCCGTCAGTCCTTCGAGCCGGCCCATGTCCGTACCCTCGTGCTGCATTGTTCCGGTCAATGATGGCCGCGGATGGGGATGTCGCCGGAGAAAGCCGTCGAAGTCTGGGCGCGGTACGGGCTTGCCTTGTAAGTGCCCAGGACCATCACCTCGCTGGAAAAGAACGACAGTTCCTCGAGCGCCAGTTGCACCATGCGTTCGGCGGGGTGGCCTTCGATATCCGCGTAGAACATCGTGGCGTTGAACGTCCCGGCGAGTTGGTAACTTTCCAGTTTCGTCATGTTCACGCCGTTGGTGGCGAAGCCACCCAGCGCTTTGTAAAGGGCCGCCGGCACGTTTCTCACGCGGAAAATGAAGGTCGTGACATAGGGCCCCTGACCCGGGTCGGCGTCGTCGGGTTCAGCCGAGAGGATGACGAAGCGCGTCGTGTTGTGCACCTCGTCCTCGATGTCGCTCTTGAGGATCTCGAGCCCATAGATTTCGGCCGCAAGTGACGAGGCGATGGCTGCCAGTTCCTCGCTTCGATTTTCGGCGACAAGGCGGGCGGAGCCGGCGGTATCGGCCTCTGGCACCGGGGTCAGCCCTAAGGCGCGCAGCGTCTTGCGGCACTGCCCGAGCGCCTGGGTGTGGCTCAGGACTTTACGGATGCGGGACAGTGGAACACCGGGGCGTGCCATCAATTGGTGGCGGACGCGCAAAAAGTGTTCGCCGATGATGTAGAGTTCGGCGTTCGGAAGAAGATGGTGAATGTCGGCGACACGACCGGCAACGGAGTTCTCGATCGGGATCATCGCATAGTGCGCCTCGCCGGATTTGACCGCCGCGAGCGCGTCCTCGAAGGTCGCGCAGGCGAGTGGCTCCAGGTGAGGGAACGCCTCGATGCAGGCCAGATGGGAGTTTGCTCCCGGCTCACCCTGGAATGCGATGCGGCCGCTGGGACTCGCCGTGGCGAGCCCGGGGGTCCCTGCGGCAGTCGACGTGGTGGAGGAGGGCTGGGTCATGACCTCGCCGGGGGTTAGCGCACTCAGAGCCGGTGTGTAGTACGGCGTCGGACGGGGGGGACGCAACCGGCTTGCGCGCCGATCAACCTCAGGGGGCACCACCCATGAGTGCCCGGGCCCGCGCGAGGTCCTCCGGCGTATCGACGCCCACGGGAACCGTTTCGACGATTGCGACGTCGATCCGCATGCCGTCTTCCAGGGCACGCAGTTGCTCCAGGCGCTCGCGGCGCTCGAGTGGGGACGGCGGAATGGTCACGAAACGCTCCAGCGCGGCCCGGCGGTAGGCGTAGATGCCGATGTGGTGGTAGAGAGGACCCTCACCGTGCGGAGCCGTGGCGCGCGTGAAGTAGAGTGCGCGCAGGATGCCGGGCTTGGCCGTTGGCGTGCCGACCACCTTGACGATGTTTGGATTTTCGCGCTCGGCAGCGTCGTGAATTTCAGCGGCGAGGGTCGCGATGTGCGGCCCTTTTTCGGCGAGAGGAGCGATGCTCTGCGCGATCAGACGCGGTTCCAGCGTCGGCAGATCGCCCTGCAGATTGACGATGATGTCGGCATCACCTTCCGGATCGACCTTGTTGATGGCCTCGTACACCCGGTCCGAGCCCGAGGCATGGTCGACCCGCGTCATGACCGCTTCCCCGCCCGCCCGCCGGACCGCTTCGCAAATCTCCTGGGTGTCGGTCGCGACAACGACCCGGCCGGCTTCGGCGGCATGGGCGCGGCGCCAGACGTGTACGATCATCGGCTCCCCGGCGATATCGGCCATCGGCTTGCCGGGCAGGCGGGTCGCGTGCATGCGAGCCGGAATGACGATCAGCGTGTTGCGCATGGCGGTGCGGACCTTTCAGGCGGGGCTGCGGCGGGTGACAATTAGTCTCGGCTCGCAAGGCTGTTAGAGCGATGCTTGCCACGTTGCAAGGCGAGGCGGAATTCCTATAGTGCGGCGCGAGTTTAGCGGAGCCGCGGCGGCGGACGTGCGAGGCGATGGCAATCCCGACCGACGACCGGTTGACGATGGACATGCCAACTCGGACGGCGATTTATCCCAACAGTCTTCTGTCAGGAGCGGGTGCCATGATGGATTCTTTCGAGCTGAGCAAGATTGCCGGTGCCGTGTTGTCGGCGCTGCTGCTCATTTTCGGCACGAAAACGGTGATCGACATCAAGATGGCGGACCATGGTGGCGACCATCACGTCGTCGGCTACCAACTCCCGATGCCCAAGGAGGCGGCTGCTGCCGCACCGGACGCAAAGGCGGCCGCTGCCCCGGTGGCAGCCGAGGCGGCCTTCGACGCCGCCAAGGTCGTCGGACTTGTGGCAACGGCCAGCGCCGATGACGGCAAGGGCGTGTTCAAGAAGTGCGCAGCATGTCACTCGGTCGACCAGGGCGGGGCCAACAAGCTTGGCCCCAACCTGTGGGGCATCGTCGGGCGGCCCGTCGCAGCCGTGGAGGGCTTTGGCTATTCGGACAGTCTTAAGGGCAAAGGCGGGGCGTGGACCCTCGACCAGCTTGCCGGCTTCCTGCACAACCCGAAGGCCTATGCCGCCGGCACCAAGATGGTTTTTGCCGGCCTGCCGGCCGAAAGCGACCTTGCCAACGTGCTGGCCTATCTCAATTCTCTCAAATAATCGCGCAGCCTGGCTACCGGACGACCAGTTTGCAGGCCTCGCCGAACCCATGGGCGAGGCCTTTTTCGTTTGGCCGATCGACGTGGGCGGCGCAAACTTAAAAACTCGTAACTACCCGTCGGCGCTCGCCGCGGTTAAATGTGACGGGTCGCATGATCGCGATATGTACGCAGTTTTGCGCTCGTGCAGCCGCGACGATTTGGAGATCAAAGGGAACTCATGAGCTTCTTTCGCCCGCTGTTCCTGGTCTCGGCATGCCTGAGTGCCGGTCTGATCATTGACGCCGAGACGGCGCCGACCCGAGCCGAGGAGGTGCGCCATCATGCGCTCTCGCTCGTCGACAAGCCGGCCTACGGTCCGGACTTCACGCATTTCGGTTGGGTCGATCCGGCAGCACCGAAAGGTGGTGTCGTGCGCATGGCCGACCTGGGATCATTCGACACGCTGAACCCCTTCACCATCAAGGGCGAGCCGGCGGGCGGGCTCGGCCTGATCTACGACACGCTGATGGCGACGAGCCTCGACGAGCCGTCGACCGAATATGGCCTCGTTGCCGAATGGGTGAGCTTCCCCGACGACCTGTCGTCGGCGACCTTCAAGCTTCGCGAGGGGGCTCGGTTTCACGACGGCGAGCCGATCAAGGTCGAAGACGTGATCTTCAGTCTGGAGGCGCTGAAGAAAGCCCATCCGTTCTACGCCGGCTACTTCAAGAATGTGACGGCCGCCGAGAAGACCGGCGAACGGCAAGTCACCTTCCGCTTCGACATGGCGGGCAATCGCGAACTGCCACAAATTCTCGGCGGACTGTCGGTGCTGCCCAAGCATTTCTGGGAGGCCAATGGCGCAGACGGAGCGCCTCGCGACATCGCCAAGACGACGATGGAAGTTCCTCTCGGGTCGGGGCCCTATCGCATCAAGGCTGTCGATGCCGGACGCTCGATCGTCTACGAGCGCGTGGCCGACTATTGGGCCAAGGATTTGCCCGTCAGCCGCGGCCAGTACAACATCGGCGAACTTCGCTACCTCTACTTCCGCGACCGGGTGCCAGCCTTCGAGGCTTTCAAATCTGGCCAGATCGACTTCTGGCAGGAAACCAGCGCGAACGCCTGGGCTACTCAATATGCGACTGACGCCGTGAAGGATGGCCGAATCGTCAAAGAGGCGCTGGCACAGAAACGTGTCGCTCCGATGCAGGCTTTTGCCTTCAACCTGCGCCGACCCCAGTTCGCCGATCCGCGCGTGCGGCAGGCTTTCAACCTCACCTTCAATTTCGACGAAGCCAACCGCTCGCTGTTCTACGGCATGTATGTGCGTACGACGAGCTTCTTCGACAATTCTGAACTCAAGGCGAGCGGGCTGCCGCAGGGACGTGAACTGGAACTTCTGGAGGCCGTTCGCGACAAAGTACCGGCTGAGGTGTTCAACAGCGCGCCCACGACGCCCTCGGCACCGGACGCGGGGGCGCACCGCAACAACATGCGACAGGCCCTCAAGCTGCTGGGCGAGGCGGGCTGGACCTTGACCAATGGCAAGCTGGCCAATGCGAGCGGTCAACCGCTGACGGCGGAAATCCTCCTCGTCAGCCCCGACTTCGAGCGCATTGTTCTGCCGTACGTCAACGACCTCAAGAAGCTCGGCATCGAGGCGACCGTCCGGCTCGTCGATTCCTCGCAATACTCGCGGCGGGTCGAGGCGTTCGACTTCGATATCATGGTGGCCAGCTTCCCGCAGTCGCACTCGCCCGGCAACGAGCAGCGCGACTTCTTCGGGTCGGCTGCGGCCGACAAGAACGGCTCGCGCAACGTCATCGGCATCAAGGATCCAGCCATCGACCAGTTGATCGAGGACCTCGTCAGGGCCAAGGACCGGGCCGAGGTGGTAGCGGCGAGCCGGGCGCTCGACAGGGTGCTGTCGTGGAACCATTTCGTCGTGCCGCAGTGGCACTACCCCTTCGACCGGGTCGCGGCGTGGAACATCTTCGGGCGTCCAGCATCGCTGCCGTCGCAATCGCCGGGCGCGATCCAGGTATGGTGGGTCGACCCTGCGAAGGCCGAAGCGCTAGCCGCCAAGAGGGGCATGTGAGGGGCGTGGGCCGCTGGTCGCGGGGCCTCTTGGCGGGGGGGCTTGCCGTCGTCGCCACTTTGGCGATTGCGGCGCTCGACTTCACGGCGCGCGCGGAGACGCCCTGGCGGCATGGGCTGTCGGCCTTCGACAAGCTCAAGTACGGGCCCGATTTCACGCATCTCGACTACGTGAACCCCGATGCGCCCAAGGGTGGTACGCTGTCGATGATCGGCGATGGCGGTCGCGTGACATTCGACAGCTTCAACGGCTTCATCCTCAAAGGCGATGCCGCGCAGGGGTTGGACTACCTGTTCGATACGCTGATGGTGCGCGCGTTCGACGAGCCGGACGCAGTCTATGGGCTTGTGGCCGAGAGCGCGGCGGTGGCGGCGGACGGCTTGTCGGTCACCTTCAAGCTGCGCGCGGCGGCGCGGTTTGCCGACGGATCGCCGGTGACGGCCGACGACGTCGTGTTCTCCTTCCATGCCCTCAAGGACAAGGGGCATCCGAGCTACCGGATCGCCCTGCGCGATGTCGTCTCCTCCGAGGCGATCGACGCCGCCACGGTGCGCTACACCTTCAAGGGTGAACTGGTCCGCGACCTGCCGATGACGGTCGCCGGCCTGCCTATCCTCTCGAAGGCCTGGTATGCGGTCCGGCCCTTCGAGGAAACCAGCCTGGAGCCGCCGCTGGGTTCAGGCCCCTACGCGATCGGCGGTTTCAAGCCAGGAACGTTCGTGGCCTATCACCGGCGCGCGGACTACTGGGCCCGGGATTTGCCGATCGTCCGCGGACACTACAATTTCGACGTGCTGCGCTATGAATACTATCGCGACCGTACGGCCGAACTCGAGAACCTGAAGAACGGCACCTTCGACCTGCGCGAGGAATTCACCTCGGTCGACTGGGCAACCGCCTACAACATTCCAGCCGTGAGGGACGGGCGACTGAAGCGCGTCGTGCTGCCCGACGATCGTCCGTCAGGTGCGCAGGGCTTTTTCATCAACACGCGCAAGGACAAGTTCAAGGACCCACGTGTGCGCAAGGCACTCGACTACGCCTTCGACTTCCAATGGACCAACGACAACCTGTTCTACAAGCTCTATCAGCGCACCGAGAGCTTCTTTGAAAACTCCGACATGAAGGCCGAGGGGCTGCCCGGTCCCGATGAACTTGCCCTTCTCGAGCCGTACCGCGACCGGTTGCCGGCAGAGGTGTTCGGTCCCGCCTACAGGCCCCCGACGAGCAACGGGTCCGGGTCGGACCGGACGTTGCTGCGCGAGGTCGACCGGCTGCTCAGCGAGGCTGGTTTCCGGCTCGACCAGGGGCGCCGGGTCGATGCCAAGGGTGAGCAACTCACCATCGAGTTCCTGCTTTTCGCCGAAAACTTCGTGCGGATCATCGGGCCTTATGCCGAGAACCTCAAGCGACTGGGCATCGACGCGACCATCCGGCTCGTGGACCCGGCGCAGTACGAGCGGCGCGTCAAGTCGTTCGACTTCGACGTGACGACGCAGCGCTATGTGATGCGACTGACCCCGGGCTCAGAGATGCTGGGTTTCTGGGGATCGGAGGTGGCGAAAACCGAAGGGTCGTTCAATCTCGCCGGCATCAGCGATCCGGTCGTCGATGCGCTCGTCGCCAAAGCCATGTCGGCTAAAACACGTGCCGATCTCGTGACCGCAACCCGTGCGCTCGACCGCGTGCTGCGCGCCGGCCACTACTGGGTGCCGCATTGGTACAAGGCGGCCCATCACCTGGCGTTCTGGGACAAGTTCTCGTGGCCGGCCACCAAACCGAAGTTCGATCGCGGGATCATCGCGACATGGTGGTACGACGAGGCAAAAGCTGCGAGGCTGAAGGGGCCGTGACGCTCCGGCCTTCGAGGTTTGGCGCGACACCCAGAAATCCTCGACCCGTCAGCAGGGTCGGGGCCCCGGGTGTCGGAAGCCAGTCGGGGGCGGTGGCGACCCCCGGGACCGACCTCCTGAACGACGACTGCACAAGCCCGAGAGGCAACGTGAACGCATGGCGGCCTATCTCCTCAAACGGATCCTCCTCATCCTGCCGACGCTGTTTGGCATCATGCTGGTCAGCTTCGTCGTCATCCAGTTCGCGCCCGGCGGGCCCGTCGAGCAGGTAATCGCCCAGCTTTCGGGCACAGACGTCTCGATGTCGTCGCGGATCACCGGACCGTCCGGCGATGGGCTCGGCGGCGCGGGTGGCCTGGCGCAGACCGGCCAGGGCTCGGCCGATGCCCTGTCGTCGAAATATCGAGGCGCGCAAGGGCTCGACCCGGAGTTCATCAAGTCGCTGGAGCAGCAATTCGGCTTCGACAAGCCGGCACACGAGCGCTTTCTGCAGATGATGTGGAGCTACATCACGTTCGACTTCGGTAAGAGCTATTTCCGCGATACGCCCGTCATCGACCTCATCGCCGAGAAGTTGCCGGTGTCGATCTCGCTGGGCATCTGGATGACGCTGATCACGTACCTCATTTCGATTCCACTCGGCATCCGCAAGGCCGTCAAGGACGGCGAGCCGTTCGACGTCTGGACCTCGGGCGTGCTGGTGCTCGGCTATGCGGTGCCAGGATTTCTGGTCGCGGTACTGCTGCTCGTGCTGTTTGCCGGTTCGTCGTTCGTGCAGTGGTTCCCGTCGCGCGGGCTCACATCGGAGAATTGGGAGCAACTCACGCTGCTGGGCAAGATAGGCGACTACTTCTGGCATCTGACGCTGCCGCTGATCGCCATGGCGCTCGGTGCCTTCACGACGATGACGTTCCTCACGAAGAACTCATTCCTCGACGAGATCAGGAAGCAGTACGTGATGACCGCGCGCGCCAAGGGGCTCAGCGAGCGAGAGGTCCTGTACGGGCACGTGTTCCGCAATGCCATGCTGCTGATCATCGCGGGTTTTCCTGGTGCATTCATCCATGCCTTTTTCACCGGGTCGCTGTTGATCGAGACCATCTTCTCACTCGATGGACTGGGGCTTTTGGCATTCGAATCGATCGACAAGCGCGACTATCCGGTCGTGTTCGCGACACTGTGGATTTTTTCACTGGTCGGCCTCGTCGTGAATCTGGCTTCGGATTTCGTCTATACCCTCGTCGACCCACGCATCGACTTCGAGAGCCGGGAGGTCTGAGGTGGACGTCAAGACCGACGACATGGTCGTTCCCGAAGCAAAGGCCCAGGCAACAGGCCTCGGCGCTCCGCTCGGCCTCCTGAAGACGCGAGCGCATTGGACCAGGCTGTCGCCCGTCAATCGGCGGCGGCTCGACAACTTCATCGCCAACCGGCGCGGCTATTGGAGCCTTTGGCTCTTTCTCGTGCTGTTCGTCGTCTCGCTGTTCGCCGAGTTCATCGCCAACGACAAGCCGATGATCGTCTACTACAAGGGCGAGGTTCTCTCGCCGGTTCTCGCCGACTATCCGGAGTCGAAGTTCGGCGGTTTTCTCGCCGTGACCGACTATCGTGACCCGGTCATCGCCGATGAGATCGCGGCGAACGGCTGGATGATGTGGCCGCTGATCCGCTATTCCTACGATACCATCAATCGGGACTATCCGCGTCGCAAGAGCCCCGAGGGCCTGTGCCTCGGCTACCCCGCGCCGCCGCCGTGGGCTTCCAGCGCCGAACTGTGCGATACCACGCCGGAGCAGCTCGCACGGTTCAACGACGTGTGGAGCACCAACTGGCTCGGCCTCGACAATCAGGGCCGGGACGTTCTCGCTCGCGTCATCTACGGCTTTCGCATCTCGGTTCTGTTCGGCCTCATCCTGACCATCCTGGCGTCGATCATCGGTGTCGCTGCCGGCGCGGTTCAGGGTTATTTCGGCGGGCGGGTCGATCTCATCTTCCAGAGGGTGCTGGAGATCTGGTCGTCGATCCCGTCATTGTTCGTGCTGCTCATCGTGTCGTCGGTCCTCGTGCCGGGGTTCTGGACGCTGCTGTTCACACTTCTCGTGTTCCAGTGGGTGTCGCTCGTCGGCGTCGTCCGCGCCGAATTCCTGCGCGGGCGCAACTTCGAGTACATCAACGCCGCGCGGGCGCTGGGGCTGTCGGACACCACCATCATGTGGAAGCACTTGCTGCCCAATGCCATGGTGGCGACGCTGACCTTCCTGCCCTTCCAGCTATCGGGTTCGATCGCGGCGCTCACGGCGCTCGACTTCCTGGGACTTGGCCTGCCGCCGGGTTCGCCGTCGCTGGGCGAGCTTCTGTTGCAGGGCAAGAAGCATCTGGAAGCACCTTGGCTTGGGCTCACCGGCTTTTTCTCACTCGCCCTCATGCTGTCGCTCCTCATCTTCATCGGTGAGGCTGTTCGCGACGCGCTCGATCCCAGGAAAGTGTTCCGGTAGGTCGACGACATGAACGAGACCGAGCGTCCTGCCATTGGCGCGCACATCTGAACGTGACGTCACGGCCTAGTCTGCGCCGCATGCCGAGGAGACCTGAACCCTGCCATGACAAGACCGTCCCAGACACTCGTCAAGGTGCGCAGCCTTTCGGTCGCCTTCCATCAGGGCGGGAAAGCCGCGCTCGCCGTCAATCGGGCCTCCTTCAGTATCGAGAAGGGGGAGACGGTGGCGATCGTCGGGGAATCGGGCTCGGGAAAGACGGTCTCGGCGCTGTCGATCCTGCGGCTGCTGCCGCCATCGGCCAGCCATCCGTCCGGCGAGATATTCTTCGAGGGCAAGAACCTTCTGAAGGCGTCCGAGGAGGAGATGCGCCAGATCCGCGGTGATCGGATCTCGATCATCTTTCAAGAGCCGATGACCTCGTTGAACCCGCTCCATCCCATCGAGAAGCAGGTCGGCGAGATCCTCAAGGTTCATCGCGGCCTCGCGGATGCCGACGTGCGGACCCGCGTCATCGAACTGCTGGGCAAAGTCGGCATCCGCGATCCCGAAAAGCGCCTGCAGGCTTTTCCCCACCAGTTGTCCGGCGGCCAGCGGCAGCGCGTGATGATCGCCATGGCGCTCGCCAACGAGCCCGACCTGCTCATCGCCGATGAACCGACGACCGCGCTCGACGTGACCATCCAGGCGCAGATCCTGGACCTTCTGAAGTCGCTCAGCGCCGAGATGGGCATGGCGCTCCTGCTCATCACCCACGATCTCGGGATCGTGCGGAAAATGGCGCGCCGCGTTTACGTGATGAAGTCGGGTGAGGTGGTCGAAGAGGGGTTGACCGAGGCCATCTTCACCACGCCCAAGCACCCGTATACGCGCCATCTGATCGCCGCCGAGCCCAAGGGCGATCCGCCGCGCGAGGACGTGACCGCTCCGGTTGTTCTGCAGACCACGAACCTCAAGGTCTGGTTTCCGATCAAGGCCGGTCTTCTGCGCCGCACCGTCGATCATATCAAGGCGGTCGACGGCGTGAGCCTGGAATTGCGCGCCGGCCAGACACTGGGGGTCGTGGGTGAGTCAGGCTCGGGCAAGACTACGCTCGGCCTGGCGCTGCTGCGCCTCATCTCATCCGAGGGGCCGATCATTTATCGCGGCCAGCCGATCAACGGTCTCACCCAGCGGCAGATGCGGCCGCTACGGCGGGATATGCAGATCGTGTTTCAGGACCCTTACGGCTCGCTGTCACCGCGGCTGTCGGTCGGGCAGATCATCGAAGAGGGGCTGACCATCCAGCAGCCCGATCTCGACTTCGACGCGCGGCGGGAGCGCGTTGGGCATGCCCTCGATGAGGTGGGACTGGACCCCAGTGCCCAGGATCGCTATCCGCACGAGTTTTCCGGTGGCCAGCGCCAGAGGATCGCCATCGCGCGGGCCATGGTACTGGAGCCGAAGTTCGTGATGCTCGACGAGCCGACGAGCGCGCTCGACATGAGCGTGCAGGCGCAGATCGTCGACTTGCTGCGCGACCTCCAGCGCAAGCGCGGGCTTGCCTATCTGTTCATCAGCCACGACCTCAGGGTCGTCCGTGCGCTGTCCAACCACGTCATCGTGATGCGGAATGGCAAGGTCGTGGAGGAGGCCTCGGCCGAGCAAATCTTCGCGGCACCCAAGGAGGCCTACACACAGGCGCTGATTGCGGCCGCCCTCAACCTCGAGGTTCGGCACCCGGCCGTGCTGGTGGACACCTGACGGCCGACGGAGCCGGTTTCACCCGCGGCGCAGGCCGCCCTTATGGGCAGGTTTGCGCTTGACCGCCGTTTGGCGGCGCTTCGTCTTCGCTTTCAGCCAGTGCAGCCCGTCGAACTCGTCACTCACCGGCGCGCGCTTGCGGTTCAGGTCCGCGCGGGGTTCCAGGTGATCGGTGATCCCGTTGCCATCGACCGTGTCGCCCTCGTCGGTGGCCGCCACGCTGCCGTCTGGGGACGCAACTGGTGAGCTTCCGAGGGCGGTTCCTGGGGCCGTTCTTCCGGGCAGATCGGGGATGGCTCCCTCCAGTTGCCACAGCTTTTTGACGGTGCCCATCAGGCGTTCGTGACGAACCGACAGCACAGGGCGGGTCCAGGCGGCGATGCCGCGCACCTCCTCCGTCAGGTACAGGCTGTGGGGCGTCTCGTCAGGGAAGAAGACGGCGCGTTTGCCGGCGAAATCGCGCTGGCTCGCATCCGTGTTGCGTTCGGTTTCGAGCAGCACCAGGTTGGCGAGACTTTCCGCCACGGCGCGGCGCTCCTCCCCGATCCCGAAGTCCTCGCGCCAGGCGCTGCCCCGCGGGAGCGTCTTACCGCGCGGCAAGACATGCTCGACGGTCAGCGGGGAGGTGTCGAGTAGCGCGCTGTAGTGCTCCAGGCGACGGCCAGACAACTCGAGGTCGAGCCGGACGAGCAGCGCCTTGGAGAAGCCGTTGGCGGCATCCTTCAGCTTGAGGGCGATGCGCCGGAGTGCGGCGCTCTGCTGCTGGGGATCGAGGGCAAACAGCTTCGCCGGGTCGGGCATCTCGCTGGCCTCCCGAATGGCCGTCACGATGCGCCGGTAGGAGGGCCGGCGCTCCGATTGCAACGGGCGGACGGCGGCCAGGACGTGGGCGAATCGGTCGAGCGCGGCAAGGAATGACGCCATGCGCTCGGGCTGATCGGAGAGGCGCGCCAGGCCGAGCATGGCAACCGAGACCCACTCGTCGTCACAAAAGCGCTCGAGGATGCCGATGCGCGCCAGATGCTCGGCGGCGTCGGGCGGCAGGCCCGGTGCGGCGGCGGGGTCACGCGTTGCAACGTAGGCCTGCGCCATGGGGCCAAACACGCTCGCGGCAAAGGCCGCAGGGCCACCGCTGCGGGCCACTGCCCGGCGCAGGCGGCTGATCATGCGGTCCGAGCCCCAATCCTCGGCCAGAGCCAGATGGGAAAAGAACGTCTTTGGTTGGCGGCGGCCGGCGACGCGCGGCTCGCGGTAGCGCGCCATCTGGTCGAGGATCGGACGGTAGCGCTGGCGCTGCTCGGCACCGAGGGGACCCACGACCTCCGCCAGCACCACATCCTCATCGGTCAACGGCAGGCCTGGTTTGTTGATGGCCAGGAAGATCTGATAGGCGTAGTCGATGTCGGGGGCCCAGATGGCCAGCGCACGACAGTTGTCGAGGCAATAGGCGAGCAGGTTCGCACGGTCCTCGGGGGCTTCCTGCCGCAAGCGCCGGATAAACAGGCTGCGCACCTCGTCCATGCGGGTCTGTGGCTCGCCCACCGGGGCCAACGCGGCCCGGCCGCGCGGCAACCGGGTCGACCCCGGCCGCTGGATCGTGCGCAGGACGTAATCCTGGTCGGCGGCGCGTACGATCACCCGAACGCGCGAAACCGCCGCTGCGTCCGTGTCCTCGGCGGCATCGGAGATGCAACGTGCGGCTCGCGCCCGGCCGTCGCCCTCGGTCATGTCGCGCAGCACGGCCAGCAGGATGGTCAGCGTGACGAGGCGCTGCTGACCGTCGATCACCTCGCAATGCTGGGGTTGACCGGAGGCGGCTGCGGGGACCGCCGGCACGAACAGCATCGTCCCCAGGAAATACGGCACGGGCTCGGCTGTCTCGCGTGCGTTGAGGCTTGCCCCATACACATCGTCGAGAAGCCGCTCGGCCTCGCCGCGCCGCCAAGCATAGTCGCGCTGAAAGGCCGGGATCTCGAGGACGAAGCGACCATCCAGCAGGTCACCGACGGCGAGATCCTCGGAGCGGAGATGGCGGGTCATTTGAGCCTATTCGGCTGGCCCGTCTCGGCGGGACGAGGGATGTGGGGCGGGTGGCAACGGCGGCTGCTGCCGTCAGGACATGATGTTCAGATGAGGTCGCCGGTTCAAGTCAAGCGATTGATCGCCGCCGCTCGCAGCGACCTCAGGTGGCTGGCAGGTCCCACCGGTGAAACAATTCTTCGATCATCGCCTGGCCGCGCCTGGCGATCAGGTCGGGCGTCCAGTCGGCAGCGCCAGCCGCCGCCCGCGACAAGGCGAACCGGGAGCTGGCCAGCACGCCCTGCTTGACACTCCAGTCCTGGATGCCGGCCTCCTGGTTCTCCGCGAAGGTCAGCAGTGACAGATTGCCGATGCGATTGGCGCAGTCCTGGATGTGCTGCTGGGTCTCGAACGCGCGCAGCCAGCGACTGTCGTCCTTCGGGTTCAGCGGCAGTACATGCTCGACGGTGATGTCGTCGTCCGGGTCTGGCAAGGCAGCAGGCGCGGCCGTCATCATTTCCAGTGATAGCCGCCGCAACACGAGTGGCGCGAAGCGCTTGGCGCGAAAGCTGACGCTGTCCAAGGCGCGGTGAGCCTGCTTGCGCAGCTTGGGGTCGATCTTGAGCTGCGGGAAACGGTCCACTTGGTCGTGGCCGTCGATGTCGGCAAGCACCGCGATGAGCCGGGTCTCCTGGCGGTCGGGGTCGACGCCGGCAATGCGCATGATCCAGACCAGACGGTCCAGCCGGGAGAAGAAAACCGTGGTGTCCGGATGGGCCGCGGTTCGCGTCGTCAGCCAGTAGAGCGCTGGCGGAACCCAGATTTGCGGGTTGATCCACCCCATGAAAGTGCGCAACCGCGCCAGCGTCGCCGCGGTCGCGGGGTCGGCCACCTCCGCCAGTTCACCGCGCAACCCCTTCAGAGCCGTCGCGTGAGGTGCCATGATATCGCGGACAAACGCCAAGCCGGCACGATCGAGGTTGAACAGGCGGCAAATGTCGGTCTCCAGCGGCGCGCTGGATCGGCGGCGCAGGCGGAGCGTGCGAACATGGCCCAACACCGCATAGGTCTCATTGGGCCCGATGGCCTGTTCGCAACGGTCCCAGATGCGGCTGGCGTCGTTGCGCTCGACCGGGCTCATGACCGAAAGCAGAGACGCCTTTGCATTGTCGCTGGCGCTGAAGTCGAGCCGTGTCGTCTCCTCGATCCTCAGCATCTGCCAGGCCTCGTCCTCCGACTGAGCCACGCGGACAATGACGTGGCAGTGACCGAGTAGAAAGTCGACGAGCCGCCGGCGCATCTCAGGGTCGGTGTCGGGGCCGCCGAGCTGGGCTTGAAACAAGTCTCGATTGTCGATGATGTTGCGTTCGGTCTCCGACAGAGAGTCGATCGGCACGCGCGGGTAGGTCAGGGTTGCGCCGGGGGCCTGCACGCAAGCGGCGAGGAAATCGGCCAGGGCGGTCTGCGGTTGCAGGCGGTAGCCGGTTGTGGGCTCGTCCGTCGTCGCTGGATGTTCGATCAGCCTGGACAGCCGCGCGCGCATGGCCTCGTCTTCTTCCATGTCGCGGAGCACCGCGAACAGGATGGTCAGCGTCATCGTGCGCTGATGGCCGTCGACGATCGCCGTCGTCGTGGCACCCTTGGTTCGGGCCAGCATGATGCTGCCCAGCATGTAAAAGCCATCCTCGCCCTCCCGTTCCATCATTTCGATGACGTTGGCGAGAAGACGGCTGGCCTGCGGTGTCTGCCAGGCATAGGCGCGCTGGAACCAGGGCAGGTGGAACTCGAAGCTGTCGGAAAATACCCGCTCCAAGGGCATCAGTTCGACATCGAGACGGGTATGGGCGGGCATCGGCAAAGTCCTGAAATTCGTCCGGACATCTGGCAGCCTCCGGGGCCGCTCGGTACGTCGCGATCTTGGCAGACTGCTGAGCGGGGGCTCGCGGCGAAACATCGGTCCCGGCTGAAAGCTGGTGCACCGCGGCGGCTGGCGTGCCTTCCGGCCGGTGGCCATCGCGATCAGCGGTTGTCGCAGGCAGTAGAAATGCCCCGCACACGGCTGGCCCGGACGTGACGCCGAGGATCATCCAAACAGACATTCCGGCAGCATGGCTTGTTGACTGGCCGTGCGACTTTTGCGCGTAACGCGCTCGACAGGGGACGCTGGGACATAACGTGGAGTTCGCTTCTCGTTCGCGGTTCTCGTTTCTTGGTCTCCCGCTACGCCCGGTGACGACGATGCGGGGCCTTGCCTTAATCGTGACTCTCCGGCCTGCCGGCCGGCCTGGAACCAATTTCGCCACCAGATGAGGAGCCAGCGCTTGCCGCAGCGTGCAAATCGTCGCAGCGGCGCACGATGTGCCCGGCGGCGTCCACATGCCGTAAGGACCGCCCAGTTGCACGCCCTTCCGAGGCCACTGAGCGAGCGCTTCCCGTAACCGCCGACCGCCGAGCGGCCCCCACCTTTGGTCGATCGCAGGCTGCGGCGCGACTTTC
Organism: Hyphomicrobiaceae bacterium; assembly: GCA_033765285.1. Lineage (GTDB taxonomy): Bacteria > Pseudomonadota > Alphaproteobacteria > Rhizobiales > Hyphomicrobiaceae > Filomicrobium. The sequence goes on from JANRIE010000005.1 coordinate 135,584, forward strand.
GCAATAGCACGCGAGCGCGCCCGTCATTATAGCTGCATTGGCAAAAACGCTCAGCAGGAAATACGATAATGCGTCGATCTCGCGTCGCGACTCACGACCGCGTCCGCAGCCCGACTGGAGGTGTCGATGTCCGCACTCGTCACGGACGGGCCTGACCGGCTCGTCTACAAGATCCTTGGCGAAGCGCACTGGCAGGACGCGCTCCGCCAGGGAGCATTCGCTGGTTCTGTTGACGACAAGCGCGACGGTTTCATTCACCTGTCGGCGGCGGAGCAACTGGCGGAAACCGCGGCACGGCATTTTCGTGGCCGACCGGGTCTGTTGCTGGTGGCGTTCCGGTCCGGGGATCTCGGCGATCGGCTGATCTGGGAGACCTCACGCGGTGGCGCGCTGTTTCCCCATCTCTACGGGTCTCTGCCAACCGGCCTGGCGGTCCGCGTCGCCCCCATGCCGCTCGATGCAGATGGCGTTCCGGTCGTTCCGGAGTGGGTTGCGTGATGCACATGGGTGTGTTCGACCTCGCCCGGCCGCTGTTGCTGGCCCTACCGCCCGAGCAGGCACACGACCTGACCCTGCGTGCGCTGGAACTTGGACAGTATCCGCGCGACACCTCCCCGGCAGAGCCGGCGCTCGCGCAACAGGTGATGGGACTGCGGTTTCCCAATCCGATTGGGATCGCGGCGGGGTTCGACAAGGACGCGCGGGTGCCCGATGCCGTTCTGGGGCTCGGAGCCGGTTTTGCCGAAATCGGCACCGTCACGCCGCGGCCGCAGTCAGGAAATCCGCAACCGCGCGTCTTCCGGCTCATTGCCGAGCGGGCCGTCATCAACCGGTTGGGGTTCAACAACGAGGGACATGCGGCCGCTTTCGACCGGCTGGCCGCTCTGAGGCCTGGCGTTGAGGGCATCATCGGGGTCAATATCGGGGCCAACAAGGACAGCGAGGATCGCGCCGCCGACTACGTGGCGGGTCTCGAGCGGTTCTACGACGTGGCCAGCTACTTCACGGTCAATATTTCCTCGCCCAATACGCCGGGCCTGCGTGATCTGCAGGCCCCCGCCGCTCTCGACGACCTGGTCAGCCGGGTGATGGCCGCGCGGGCGAAGCGTGTCGCGAGCGGCGCGCCGCATCGCCCGGTCATCGTCAAGATCGCCCCCGACATCGCCGAAGACGATCTTGCTCCCATCGTCGAGCGGCTCGTCCATCACGAGGTCGATGCCATCGCCGTATCCAACACGACGCTGTCACGGCGGGGCGTTCACGAGCGTGGTCGCGGAGAGGCCGGCGGGCTGTCCGGGCGGCCCCTGTTTCATCGCTCGACGGTCATGCTGGCGCGGGTGCACGTGGCGACTGGTGGACGGGTTCCGCTGATCGGCATCGGCGGGATCGACAGCCCACAAAGCGCGCTGGCAAAACTCGAAGCGGGCGCGTGCCTGATCCAGCTCTACACGGGGCTCATCTACGAGGGGCCAGGACTGATCCCACGCATCAAGGCGGGCCTGGCGGAGGTTTGCCGGCGCGAGCGGGTTGCGTCTGTCGCGGCCCTGGTCGGGCGTCGGGCCGAGGCATGGGCGAACCGCCCGCTCGAACCCTGATATCCCCTCAGGCGCGCGTGTCGTCGCGCGGTCCGCCACCCAGCACGCCGAACATGCGGGCGACGAGCCAGACAGGCACGACGATCATGGCACCGAGCACGAGATAGCCGACGATCCACTCGATCGTGCCGAAGCCCATGTCATAAATGCGGCGGGCGAGGATATCGAGATGGTAGAACAGGTTCTTCGGCGTGATACCGAGGGCTGACAAAACGATGCCGACGACGATCGAGAGGACCGCCAGCCGGATGACGACGCCGAGCGGATTGCCGCCAAAAAGAGTATTGCGATCCATCTGATGTGCCTGCCGTTCCTATTGTCTCTGATCTGCCCGGCGGTGCCAGACAGCCAGGGCGGCACACACCTACCACACGAAGAGCGGTGCGGCGAACGCTCGGGGCATACGTCTTCGATGGGCAAGGCTTGAAGGGGATGAGTACGCCAGCGCGTAAACGGAAAAGCGGGCCACCGGCACCACGGGTCGAATGCGATCCGGCTTGTCTGCTGCCGCCACCGTTCCACGCGTGGTTCGATCGGCGGGGCTGGACGCCGCGCGCCCACCAGTTGGCCCTCGTGGAGCGGGTGGCTGCTGGAACCTCGAGCCTGCTGATCGCCCCGACGGGAGCAGGCAAAACACTGGCAGGGTTTCTGCCGAGCCTCGTTGATCTGACGCGGCGTGGCGAGGCAGGGGTGCCGGCCCGAGGGGCTGGGCTGCATACGCTCTACATCTCGCCGCTGAAAGCGCTTGCCGTCGACATCGCGCGCAATCTCACCGGGCCGATCACCGACATGGGGCTGGCCATTCGCCACGAGACGCGAACGGGGGATACGCCGCAGGCCAAGCGCGCACGCCAGCGGGTCAAACCGCCACATATGCTGCTGACAACGCCCGAACAGTTGGCCTTGCTGCTGGCCCACCCGGATGCGACGTATCTGTTCGCCGACCTCAGGCATGTCATCCTCGACGAACTGCACGCCATTTGTGGCAGCAAGCGCGGAGACCTTCTGGCACTCGACCTGGCGCGATTGCGGCACATCGCGCCGGGGCTCGTGCTGACGGGGCTATCGGCAACCGTCGCGCGGCCGAGCGAACTGCGGGCCTATCTAGCGGCGCAGGAGCGACCGGACGAAGCCATCGCGCTGGCTGACCTCGTCATCGCCTCAGACGGTGCGCGCCCGATCATCGACATCCTCGATCTCGACGAGCCGGCACCCTGGGCGGGCCATTCGGCGCGCTATGCCATCGAGGCTGTCTACGCCGCGCTGAAGCGTCACCGCTTGAGCCTCGTCTTCGTGAACACACGCATGCAGGCCGAACTGCTGTTCCAGGAACTGTGGCGGGTCAACGAGGACAACCTCAGGATCGGGCTCCACCATGGCTCGCTCGACGCGGGGCTGCGGCGCAAGGTCGAAGCGGCGATGGCGGTCGGCGGGCTCGACGCTGTCGTCGCGACGTCGACGCTGGATCTCGGCATCGACTGGGGCGACGTCGACCTTGTCGTGCACGTCGGCGCGCCAAAAGGGGCAAGCCGCCTGCAACAGCGGATCGGCCGCGCCAATCACCGGCTGGACGAGCCGTCGCGCGCCCTGCTCGTTCCGTCGAACCGGTTCGAGGTGCTGGAATGCCGCGCCGCACTGGAAGCGGCCGAGGCTGCCGAGCAGGATGTCTCGCATTGGCGTGCCGGTGCGCTGGACGTTCTGGCCCAGCACGTGCTGGGGATGGCGTGCGCGGGCCCGTTTCACGCTGATGATCTTTATGCAGAGGTCCGCTCGGCGGCTCCCTACGCGGGGCTTGTCAGACCGGCCTTCGACAAAGTTCTCGATTTTGTCGCGACTGGCGGCTACGCGCTGCGATCCTACGAAAGGTTTGCCAAGCTGGTGGCGGAACCGGACGGGCGGTTGCGCCTGGCCCACCCCCGTCTTGCGCAAGCCTACCGGCTCAACGTCGGCACCATCGTGGAGGCTCCGCTCATCAAGGTGCGGCTCGTCGGCAAAGGGCGCGGCACCGGCACCCCGAACGGCCCAGGCGGCCGGCCGCGGGGTGGCGGCGACGCGGCCCGGCTTGTCGGTGGGCGCGTCCTCGGCGAGGTCGACGAATACTTCATCGAACAGCTCTCACCCGGACAGACCTTCGTGTTCGGCGGGGAGATCGTGCGCTTCGAGGGCCTGCGCGACACCGACGCATTCGTCTCCCGCAGCCGGGCGGCCGATGCCATGATCCCGAGTTATCCGGGCGGCAAGTTTCCACTCTCGACACATCTGGCATCCCGCGTACGGGCCATGCTCGCCGACCGGCAGGCGTGGGGCGGATTGCCGATCGCGGTTGCCGAGTGGCTCGGGCTGCAGGCGGAGCGATCAGCAATTCCAGCCGAGGGCGAGGTGCTGATCGAGACCTTTCCGCGCGGCGGGCGGCATTTTCTCGTCGCCTACCCCTTCGAAGGACGCCTGGCGCACCAGACGCTGGGCATGCTGCTCACCCGACGCCTGATCCGACTCGGGGTGCAGCCTCTGGGGTTCGTGGCCAACGACTACGGCCTGTCGATCTGGGCGGTGCGCGACATGGGAGCGATGATCGCCGCCGGCCTGATCCGCCTCGACGATCTCTTGGAAGAGGACATGCTGGGCGATGATCTGGAGGCCTGGCTGGCCGAATCCATGTTGATGAAGCGCACGTTCCGGCATTGCGCCGTCATCGCCGGGCTGATCGAGCGGCGTCACCCCGGACGCGAGAAGAGCGGTCGCCAGGTGACGATGTCGACCGATCTTGTCTACGATGTGCTGATGCGCCACGAACCGGGCCACATCCTGATCGAGGCCGCGCGCGCGGATGCCGCCTCGGGGCTTCTCGATATCGGCCGGCTCGGCCAGTTTCTGCGGCGCATCCGGGGTGCCATCACATATGCGCGTCTCGATCGTGTCTCGCCGTTGTCGGTGCCGATCCTGCTGGAGATGGGCAAGGAGCCAGTGGGCCATCTGATCAGGGACGACCTGTTGCGCGAGGCTACTGCCGAACTGATCGCAGAGGCCATGGGGACAGACGCACGCGCCGTTCGCATGGCGTCAAAAACCCCGCTATGAGTTTCTGGTACCTCGTGCCCGTTCTGACACGGGGTGCCGAGACCAGCCGCGAGCGGGGAGTCGACGTCTTGTACGTTGCCGCTCGTCATCGACCTGACCTGCCCGTGGGGGATTTGCCATGCTCGAGTTGAAGCCGGAGCGGCTCGGCGCAGATGATTTCAGGGCACAGCCGCTGTCGATCTGCGGCAAGGCTTTGCTCGCCGACATGTCGGGCGCGCTGTACTGGCCGGCCGAGCGCGCGCTCATCGTCGCCGACCTGCATCTGGAGAAGGGCTCGTCATTTGCCCGGCGCGGGCAGATGCTGCCGCCATATGACACGCGCGAAACGCTCGCTAAGCTGGCTGAAGTCATCGACCGGTATGGAGCCGAGACGGTCATCGCACTTGGCGACAGTCTGCACGACCGGCACGCGGCCGAGCGCATCGCGCAAGAGGACCTCGATACGCTCGCCATCATGCAGGAGGCGTGCGAATGGATCTGGGTGACGGGCAACCACGACCCTGAAATCTCGGCCAAGCTTGGCGGCCACGTGACGGGCGGTCTCACCGTCGAGGGATTGCGGCTCGTCCATGAGCCGGCCAACGCCCCGGTCAGCCACGAGATTGCCGGCCACCTGCATCCGGCGGCCCGGATCGCGCGCCATGGCTACGGCATTCGCAGGCCCTGCTTTGTCGGCAACGGCTTGCGACTGGTGCTGCCCGCGTTCGGCACCTATGCGGGCGGGCTCAATGTTCTCGACGACGCTTTCGAGCCGCTGTTCGGGGACGGCGGCTTGATGGTATGGCTGCTGGGCCAGGAAGGACTGTACCCGGTTGCCTCGCGTCTGCTGCAGCCAGACTGAGGATTGGACCGTGATCCGTTCGACGGTCCTGACGGCTGGACGGCGTCGTCGCCGTCAGTGCGCGCCACGCTTGAACAGGGCGGAGGCGGCAAGTCCGGCGGCAACGGCGATCACCACGCAGAAAATACCGTAGAGCAGCGAATACTCGAAGGCGAAGGCGTGCAGGAACGCCTCGATACCCTCACGCTGCAAGTTCACTTTGGTCGTGAACGTCGACAGCATGCGGCCTTCCCGGAACAGAAACACGCGGGCATCCAGCGGTCCCACCGGCACGTTCGCCGGCAGGGCGATCTGCGTGCGGAACAACGAGCGCCCGATGAAAACCGTGCCGTAGTCCCTGCGGATGTAGAGACCATCCTTCTGCTTCAGCCGGATGATCGCCTCACGATGGCTTTTCAGTTCGTCGGCCGTCAGACCGTGGGCCATCCAACCCGCAGGGATCAGGCGCACATGCTCGAATCCGATGCCATGTTGGTTGAGGACGGCCGGCTCGGCGATTTCTTCGAGGGGGCGGGTGGCCGAGATCGTGTAATAGCTCGGCAGGCTCGCAAAGCGCACCGACTGGGTGTTGATCCACAAGCCGGCCACGTTCGATTTGCGCCGCGAGATGATCGGCGTGTGGGTGCCCTCGAGAATGACGACGACGTCGTACAGCCCCGCTTCCGGCGAGTTCTGCCGCGATCCGTCGACCGCGCCGAAGACGACGATCTCGGTGCCCGAGAAATTCGAGGTTATGGCGACTGAACGAGTCGACACGTCCGCTTCGACGGCTTCGCTGCCGGCGGCCGGGACCGTGGGAGAGGCGGTCAGAGGGGCTGCCGGGGCGGTCTCGCCGGGCAGCCGCGGTACGATGTGCGGGGCCTCGACCACCGGTTCCTTCGGTGCTGCGACGACCGCTGGTGCCGCTGGGGCGGTTGGGACAGCAGGTTGTGGCGGAACGGGCTTGGTGTCGCCGGTGAAGCGGAAGATGGCGATGAGGATCACCACCAAGGCCACGCCGAACCCGAATTGCAGGTTGCGCTTGCGCAGGAGGCTGCCCATGTCGGCCGGGCTCAATTCGGGGAGCGCGCGGCGCACCGTCGTGGCGACTGTCCGCGTCGTCTGCACGACCCGATCGCGCACACCCGCGCCATTCGGTGACGGTTGGGCCGCGGGCGTTGCGTCGTTGAGCTTCTTGCGGTCGGCCATGGCGATCAGTGCCCCCCAACCAAGCCGCTCAGCGAGTACAGCTCGGAGGGCTCGACGACAAGGTTCCAGCCGATACGCAGGCAGACCAGAAGGACGAGACCGGCCAGCAGGAACCGCAATTGCTCGCCCTTCAGCTTCTCGCCGGCAACGGCCCCGAACTGGGCACCGATGACGCCGCCGATCATCAGCAGCATGGCCAGGACGATGTCGACGGTGTGGTTCTGGGTCGCGTGGAGGATCGTCGTCACCGACGTCACGAACAGGATCTGGAAGAGCGAGGTGCCGACCACGACGTTCGTGGGTACGCGCAACAGGTAGATCATCGCGGGTACCATGATGAACCCGCCGCCGACACCCATGATCGCGCCAAGCATGCCGACGAATGCACCGATCAGCAGCGGGGGGATGGCGCTGATGTAGAGCTTCGACCGGTGGAAGCGCATTTTCAACGGCAGGCCATGGATCCAGCTATGCTGGCCCGGGCGGCGCATCGACACGGACTTGCCGGCGGCCGCCTTGCGCATCGTGTTGAGGCTCTCGATCATCATCAAGGTGCCGATGATGCCGAGGAAGGTCACGTAGGACAGTGAGACGAACAGTTCGAACTGGCCAAGTTCGCGCAGCACCTTGACGAGTTGCACGCCGATCACCGAGCCGACGATGCCGCCGCTCAACAGGACCACGCCCATTTTCACGTCGACATTGCGCCGCTGGTATTGCGCGATGGCCCCCGATACCGAGGACGCGACGATCTGTGCTGCTTCGGTGCCGACGGCAACGGCGGGTTGGATGCCGGAGAAAATCAGCAGTGGCGTCATCAAGAAACCGCCGCCGACGCCGAACATACCGGACAGGAAGCCCACTGCCGCGCCCATGCCCAGGAAGACGAAAATGTTGGCGGACATCTCGGCGATGGGCAAGTAGAGGTTCATCGGGCCGGTCCACTCCAAGTGGCTGTGCCAGAGCGTCCGCCGCTCCCGGCGGTCGGCACCCGTGTCCTGACACGCGTATTTCCTCGTGTCCGCGACCGCGTTCGGACCTCGGTCGGATCACCGCGAGCGCTGCTTTCAGACTGCATGCGCTCCCAAGTCGCCGTGGTCAATGCGACGTTCTGATCTGAGTACATGCAAATGTATTAATTTACGAATATTTTTTCTCGAAAGGGGTCCCTCGACCAGGGTTGATCAGAAAATTCATGAGGTTGATGGCGGGCAAGACCCTCCTCTCTCGCGCTTCTGACGCTTGGTCTGCGCGCCCGACCGGGCTCGCAACCAAGCGCCAAAATGAGCGTGCGCCACGAGGCGACCTGCCCGGGACCTCGACGCGCCGGCGTGACCGCGCGGCGGTAGCTTCGTCAGCGCCGACGCAGTTCGTCGCGGATCTCGGCGAGCAGGGTCTCGGTGGGCGAAGGGCCAGGAGGCGGGGCGGCGGCCTGCTGCTTCTCGAAGGTCTGACGGAGCTTGTTGACGCCCTTGACCAGCATGAAGACCGCGAACGCGACGATCAGGAAGCTGATCATATTGTTGATGAACAGGCCGATGTTCATCGTGACGGCGTCCTTGCCGTCGGCGGCAGCCTTCAGCGGGATCTTGATGTCGGAAAAATCGACGCCTCCGAGCGCCAGTCCAATCGGCGGCATTATGACGTCGTTGACAAGTGAATTCACGATCGTACCGAAAGCGCCGCCGATGATGATGCCGACCGCCATGTCGATCATGTTGCCCTTGATGGCAAATTCCCTAAATTCTTGGATAATTCCCATGCTGTATGCCCTCTGATTTGTGGTGCTCGTTGTGGCGGCGACCAAGACGCGGCATCGCGGTGCCGCACACAGATGACGTAGGCCGCACGCGGACGGTAAGCCATGGGTCCGTGGGGTTCAATGCGGACGGGACGATAACACAATCATCGTCCAGCCATCCGCCGGGGTAGTCCGTCGCGCGGTCTCGTGATTTCCGCGGCAAGGGTCGCGCCGCCCCGGGTCGCCAAGGTGGACAAGTGGTGGCGGCTGGTCCCATGTAGTGTGGATGGTACCCCGACACCGCAGGTGTCGATCGACCTCACCGCCTCGAATGACCACCCAAAAATAAAGCGCGCGCCGGCCCGATGTTCGACAGCCCCACCATTTTTGCCGTCGCGGTCGGCTATCTGCTGGTCTTGTTTGCGATTGCTTGGCTCGGCGACCGCATGACAGGCCCGGGCGTGGCAAAGGCCGGACGACCGCTGATCTACGGCCTGTCCATTGCCACCTACTGCACGTCTTGGACCTATTTTGGCAGCGTCGGACTGGCTGCGCGCACAGGATACGATTTCGTTCCCGTCTATCTCGGGCCGATCCTGATGTTCACCATCGGGCTCCCGCTGATCATCCGCATCGTTCGACTGGCCAAGACGCATAACCTCACCTCGGTCGCCGACTTCATGGCGGCGCGCTATGGCAAGTCGCAATCGGTGGCGGCACTGGTGACACTGGTCGCCGTCGTTGGCGCGCTGCCCTATATCGCGTTGCAACTCAAGGCGATCTCGGTCTCGCTCGATACGCTTCTGGGCAGCGCGCCCATGTCCGGTTTGGCATTGCCCGGCGCGGACTACCTCGATACCGCCCTCGTCATCACGCTCATGCTGGCCGCGTTCGCAGTTCTGTTTGGTACCCGCCACATCGACGCGACCGAGCACCAGCAGGGATTGATGCTGGCGATTGCCGTCGAATCGGTCGTGAAACTGGCGGCCTTTCTCACCGTCGGCTTGTTCGTCGTTTTCATCGTCATGGGCGGACCGCAGAGTTTTCTGGCGGCGGCGGAGGCCCAGGATCAGGCGATGGCCGTGTTCTCGCGGTCGTTCAACGGCGGCACGTGGCTGACGGTCACATTCCTCAGCTTCGTCAATATCATTCTGCTGCCGCGCCAGTTCCACGTGACCGTCGTGGAGAACAATACCGAAGGCGAGATCCGGCGGGCCTCCTGGCTGTTCCCGCTTTACCTCATCCTGATCAATCTTCTGGTCGTTCCCATCGCGGCGGCCGGACTGCTGACCTCGTCGGCCCCCGGCAGCGATCCGGATTTCTTCGTCGTCAGCCTGTCGGTCGGCAGCGGCAATGGCGTCATCGCCATGATCGCCTTCATCGGCGGACTGTCGGCCGCCACCGCGATGGTGGTCGTCGAATCGATCGCGCTGGCCATCATGCTGTCGAATGGGCTCGTCATCCCCGCGCTCATTCGCAACCGCAGTGCCGGCCCGATGGTTCACGAGGACATGGCCGGCACCGTTCTGGCGGTGCGCCGGGTCGCCATCGTCGCACTGATGCTGCTGGGCTACGGCGTGTTCGCCGCTCTGGGCGATGCCCAGGTGCTGGCGAGCATCGGGCTCATCTCGTTTGCGGCGATCGCCCAGCTTGCCCCGGCTTTCTTTCTCGGACTGTTCTGGCGCAAGGGCACCGCGTCGGGTGCCATCGCCGGGATCTCGACCGGCTTCGTGCTGTGGGCCTACACGCTGCTGCTGCCGTGGGTCGCCAAGGCCGGCTGGATCGACCCGACGATCCTGCGAGAGGGGCTGCTCGGCGTCGGCATGCTGCGGCCCGAGGCGCTGCTGTTCCTGCACTTCGAGCCGCTCACTCATGGCGTGCTGTGGAGCATCGGGGCCAACACCATCGCCTATGTCACCGTGTCGGTGCTGCGCGCGCCGCTGCCGGTCGAGCGGTTGCAGGCGGGGCTGTTCGTGCCGGAGGACCAAGGCCGCCTCGTTCCAGCCAATACCGGGCGGATGTGGCGAAGCGCCATCAAGGTCGGGGAGGTGAAGGCGGCGGTGGCGCGCTATCTCGGCCCCGAACGTGCCGAGCGCTCGTTCCAGCAGTACGCGGCGACCCGCGGGCTGACCCTCGACGACACCGCGGAGGCCGATCTCAATCTGGTGCGCTTTGCCGAGCACGTGCTGGCCTCCTCGATCGGCGCGGCGTCGGCGCGGCTGGTGCTCGCGCTGCTTTTGCGGCGTGGCAACGTCACCGGCCAGCGGGCGCTGCAACTCCTCGACGATGCCTCCGAAGCCCTGCAGTACAACCGGGACCTGCTGCAGTCGGCGCTCGATCAGGTGCGTCACGGTCTCAGCGTCTTCGACAAGGACATGCGGCTCATCTGCTGGAACCGGGAGTTCCGCGAACTCGTCGATCTGCCGCCGGATCTTGCTCGCGTCGGCATGCCGCTCGACCGAATCTTGCGGTTCTGCGCAGAGCGAGGTGACTACGGTCCGGGCGACGTCGAAGAGCAAGTCGCCCAGCGGCTGTTGCGGCTGGCCGTGACGAAAGAAACCTATCAGGAGCCGATCGAGCGCTCCGACCGTGTTCTGGAGATCCGCACCAGTGCCATGCCGCAGGGCGGTATCGTGACGACTTACTCCGACATCACCGAGCAGATGAAGGCGGCCATGGCCCTGGAACGGGCCAACGAGACGCTGGAGCGGCGGGTGCGCGAGCGTACGGCGGAACTGCTGGAAGTGAACTCGGCTCTGGCCATCGCCAAGACAAAGGCCGACAGCGCCAATCTGGACAAGACGAGGTTCCTGGCGGCGGCCAGCCACGATATCCTGCAACCACTGAACGCCGCGCGCCTCTATGCCTCCAGCCTGGCCGAACGTCCGCTCGATCAGACATCCTCGGCGCTCGCCGGCAACGTGGATGCCTCACTGGTGGCCGTCGAGGAGATTTTCTCGACCCTGATCGACATCTCGCGCATGGACGCCGGCCGCATGGAAACAGAGATCGCGGCGTTCCCGCTGTCCATGCTGTTCAACCAGTTGAAAGTGGAATTCGAGCCGGTGGCCGCTGCGAAGGGTCTGAGCCTGCGGATCGTCGCCACGAGCCTGTGGGTGCGCTCGGACCGGAAATTGCTGCGCCGGGTGTTGCAGAACCTTCTGTCCAACGCGATCAAATACACGCGCCGAGGCGGCATCGTGCTCGGCGTGCGGTGGCAGGGCGACAGCGTGGCGATCGAAGTGGTCGATACCGGGCCCGGCATTCCTGCGGACAAGCACGAGATCATCTTCCGCGAGTTTCAGCGTCTGGAGGGGGCCGGCAGCAGCGAGCGCGGGCTCGGGCTCGGATTGTCGATCGTGGAGCGCATCTGCCGGTTGCTCGATCACCCCATCGACGTGATTTCGGCGGCGGGCAGCGGGTCCGTGTTCCGTGTGAAGGTGCCGCGCACGCGCGCCGGGCGGCTGCCCGAGGTGGTCGCCGAGCCGGCCAACGTGCTGAGCCGCATCGCCGGCGGCCGGGTCCTGTGCATCGACAACGAACCGGCAATTCTGGCGGGGATGGCCGCCCTGCTCGATGGCTGGCGCTGCCAGGTGACGACGGCGTCGAGCGTGGCCTCGGCGGTCGACGCGGTTCGTGACGCCAGCGCACCGCCGCAGATCATCCTGGCCGATTATCACCTGGACCTTGGCACCGGGCTCGATGCCATCAAATCCGTGCGCGCAGCGGCCGGGGTCGATATCCCGGCGATCATCATCACTGCTGACCATACCCCGGACGTCGAGCGGACCATCCGCGAGGCCGGCATCGGGCTGTTGCGCAAGCCTCTGAAGGCCGCTGCATTGCGGGCGCTGATGTCCCAAATGCTCCTCGCCCGCCGCGTGGCCGCGGAGTAGCAGGACTGGGTTTCCCGATCGGCGGACGGAGCGGGTGCACCCGTTGCCGCCGCACCCCCACCACCCTACCCCGCCAGCTTCTGCCAGGCACCGCCGTCGATCTTGTTGATGGCGATGACGGCCTGCGTGCGGCTGTCCACGCCGAGCTTCTGCAGGATGGCGGAGACGTGCGCCTTGATGGTGGCCTCCGAGACCGACAACTTGTAGGCGATCTGCTTGTTCAAAAGGCCCTCGCCCAGCATCATCAGGACGCGCACCTGTTGAGGCGTCAGCGTGGACAGTCGGGCCAGCAGGTCGGCCGTCTCGGGCTCTGTCTGGCCGGTCAGTTCAAGGTCGGGTGGCGTCCAGACATCGCCGGCGAGAACGGCTGCAACCGCCTCGCGGATCTTCTCCACCGGCTGCGACTTCGGCACGAAGCCCGAGGCCCCGAACTCGATGCAGCGGCGAATGACGGTGACGTCCTCGTTGGCCGAACAGACGATCACCGGGATTTCCGGGTATTGCGCGCGCAGGAACAGCAGTCCCGACAGGCCTTGGACGCCTGGCATCGACAGGTCGAGAAGAATGAGGTCGACCGATTTGTTGACCGCCAGGCGCTCGCTCAGGGCATCGAGAGAACCGGCCTCCTCGATTTGGGCCTCGAAGGCCTGGGCCAGGGACTGGCTCAACGCACCGCGGAACAGCGGATGATCATCGACGATCATCATGTGATAGGCCGGCATGCGAGTCTCCCTGGGCTGGCCTCAATCTTGTCGCGCTGGGCACCCGGTGGCGAGTGGCCGCGGCTGTCGGGCCATGGAACGGGGTTTTGGAGGCTCCCCGTCTTAGAAGTGACACAGGCTAGGAGTTAAGCAATAAGCCCGGTGGCGTGGCAAGTTCCGCAAGCGGCCGCACCAGACTATACTTACCTTCGGTGCGTGGTGCGGCCTCGATTCATGCTGAGTTGCGCGCGTGATCGCCCGCCGGCCGGACGCTGTGCACGCCAAGTCGTCCGCGCGGGCTCATCGGCGCGGGCTCATCGGCGCGGCGCGCCGCTAACGGAGGAGAACTGCCATGATCGAGCGCAAGGAACGCAAGCCCTACTGGCAGCACACCAAGTGGCAGATGATCGCCAGTCTCGTCCCGTTCCTGATCGTCCTCATCGTGCTGCCGCTCTATGCCGACCCGCTCAATCACAACAAATTCCTCGGTTTTCCGCTGGGCTATTTCCTTATCGCCCACGGCATCGTCATCATCGCGCTCGTCACGGTGGCAAGTTTCGTCAACCGCCAGGATTACATCGACCACTGGCATGGGGCCCATGAGGATAGCTGATCCCTCGCAGGTCGAAGGCGGAGATACGGCATGAGCCTCGCCGCGCGCGCGCGCCTCGTCAATCCGCGGCTCGGCATCTATTTCAGCATCTTCGCGAGCACGTTCGCTGCGCTCGTCATCATGCTCGTCGTGCTCGAAGAACTGGGCATCGGCGACGATCTCGTCCGGTTGGCGATGTTGACGGGGCTGCTGGGGCTGTTCGTCGGGATCGGCCTGCTCGGCTACACGCGCGAACCGCTGGAGTACTTCGCCGCCGGCCGGCGGGTGCCTGCGGTCTATGGCGGGCTGGGTCTTGCCATGTCGGGGCTCGGCGCGACCGGCATGGCGGCGGTCACCGGCCTTCTGTTCGTCGTGGGGATCGACGGCATTTTCTTCATCAGCGGAGGGGTCGCGGGTTTCGTGGTCACCGCCGTTCTGCTGGCTCCCTTCCTGCGCAAGTTCGGGGCCTTCACCCTGCCGACGTATCTCGGACGGCGCTTCGACAGTCGCATGATCCGTGTTGTTTCGGCGGCTGTCCTCGCCGTCCCGGCGTTGCTCGTGCTGGCTGGAGAGTTGACGCTTGGGGCGCGGACCATCGGCTGGCTCACCGGCAGCGGGGCCTATACCGGCATGGCCGTCCTGATCGGGGCGATCGTCGCGGGCACGGTCGCGGGCGGCATGCGATCGCTGGCCTGGACCAATGTGGCTGCGGGGATCGCCGCCATCCTGGCAGCAAGCGTGCCGTTGGCCATTGCGGCCATTCTCAGCGGCTACCTGCCGCTCGCGCCGCTGTCCCACGGCCCGTTGTTGCGCGCGATCGGCAACCTCGAAGGGGTGCAAGGGCTCCCGGTGTTCTTTGAAGCACTGTTCGGCGCGAACCTGCCTCAGTCGGGACTGCAACCCGTCCTCAAGCGGTTTTCCGAGCCGTTCGGGGCGACCGGGCCTGCAGCCTACGTGCTGCTGACATTGACGACCATGATGGGGCTTGCGGCCGCGCCATGGCTGCTGCCAAGGATCGCCATGTCCCCCGGGGTCTATGATGCGCGCAAGTCACTCGGCTGGGCCACATTCTTTTTCGGCCTGATGATGCTGACGGCTGCGACCATCGCCGTGTTCATGCGCGGATACCTCATGAAGCTCGCAGGCGTTTCGATCGCATCGCCGCCCGAGTGGCTGACCGTCCTGTCGCAGCAGGGCTTCGCCGAAGTGGCGACCCGCGGGACGCGCATTGCCCTGACGGGGGTGTCGATCGACCGCGACATGGTGATCGTCGCGTTGCCGATCGCAGCCGGTCTGCCCATGGCCTTCGCGTATCTGGCGGCCGCCGGTATCATCGCGGCGAGCTTTGCCGCTGCCAGCGCCACCGCGCTCACGATCGGCAATCTGCTTTCAGAAGATATCGTTCACGGCTTGTCATGGACGCCACGGGAGCCGCGGGGCCGGCTCGGCATGGCCCGTCTGCTCGTCGGGGCGGTGGCGCTGTTCGGGGGGTTCCTGGCACTGGCGGCTGGCAGCGATCCGCTCAAGCTGCTGCTGTGGGCGCTGGCCATGACAGCGTCCTGCGCCTTCCCGCTGCTCGTCGCCTCGATCTGGTGGAAGCGCGTCAACGTTTATGGCGCGTTCGCCTCGTTGACGGCGGGTTTCCTGGTGTCGGTGATCGTGATTGTGGCCGCAGAAGCCGGGCTCATCGGCCTGCCCAGTGAACTGGCGGCGGTGATCGCGCTGCCGGCCTCGCTGATCGGGCTCGTCGCGGTGAGCTTGACGACTGTGCCGCCCTCGCGTCATCAACTCGAACTCGTGCGTGACATTCGCATTCCTGGAGGGGAAATCCTTTATGATCGGGAGATGCGCATGATGAAGCAAAAGGACCGCAAGCGAGCTTGACGACAGGGCTTCGGCGGGTGGCATCGGCCGGCCGCGCGGCTTATCTGCGGCGGGAAAAGTCGGTCCACCCGCCAATCGCGGAGCAGGCAGGTGTGACTGCTCCTTGCATCCATGACACTGCGGGCAATTCAGACGTGCGCGACATCCCCGATATCGTCTTTCCGGCAATCGAGCCGTACAATTCCTTCCGCCTCGATGTGGGTGACGGGCACATCGTGTACGTCGAGGAATGCGGCAATCCGGCTGGCGAGCCCGTTCTCATCGTGCACGGCGGCCCGGGCGCGGGATGCAACCCGACCATGCGCCGGTTTCATGATCCCCAGCACTATCGCATCATCCTCTTCGATCAGCGGGGCTGCGGCCGGTCGGTCCCCTTCGCGTCGCTCGAGGCCAACACGACCTGGCATCTTGTCGCCGACATGGAGCGACTGCGTCAGCACTTGCGGATCGCGCGCTGGCAATTGTTCGGTGGCTCGTGGGGTTCGGCACTGGCCCTGACCTATGCGCAGGCCCATCCCGAGCGAACCAGCGGGATCATCGTCAGAGGCGTGTTTCTCGTGCGGCAAGCGGAACTCGACTGGTTCTACCAGGATGGCTGCAACTGGCTGTTTCCGGAAGCCTACGAAGCGTTCCGGCAACCCATCCCGGAGCCCGAGCGCGGCGACATGATCGCGGCGTATTACAAGCGCCTGACGGCGCGGGATCGCTATGTCCAGCTCGAGGCGGCACGGACCTGGAGCGGGTGGGAGGCCTCGACCGTGACGCTGATCGAGGACCCGCAGCGCGCGCGGCTGTTTCCCGCCTCCCAGTCGGTGCTGGCGTTCGCGCGCATCGAGGCCCACTACTTCGTCAATCGCGGCTTTTTTGACCGTGACGGCGAGTTGCTGGCCAATGCACACCGTTTGAGCGGCATCCCAGGCATCATCGTGCATGGTCGTTATGATGTCGTCACGCCGTTCCGCAACGCCTGGGATCTGCACACGGCCTGGCCGGGTTCGCAGCTCTGGTCGGTTCCCGACAGCGGCCACGCGATGACCGAGCCGGGGATCGCGCGCGAGCTGGTCCGGGCGACGCGGACGATGGCGGCCCGCCCGCATGCCTGATCGCGCCGCGACCGGCCCGAACCGTGGCCAGCCCGCACGTGGTCTCTGTCTATGAGACTGATTCACGCTTTCGATGGACGGCAAGACGCGTCCATCTCAGACGATCGGGCCCAACGCGTGCCGGCCCCTTAAAGTCGGGTCCCCTCGTTCGAGGTGCGCGGGACCGGTGCGGCAGGGTCGCTGTCCGGCTGCCGCGGTGGCCTGACACGGTCGGGATCGGTCTTGTCGCCGAAGTCCTCGAAGCGCTCCCGGAACTTGCGGATCATGCCCTCGAGGTAGTCGACGGCACGGTCGACATCGTCTTCCGAGGGAAGGTTGAGATTGGGTACGCCCGGTCCGCCGGGCCTGCCGTCCCCGTCCGGTCCAGCGAGCGGCCCGCCCTTTTCGGCGCGGCCGGTGACGAACTCGTCCTCCATGCGGCGGACCTCGTCCTCGAGCGCCTTCTTTTCGGTCTTCAAGCGCTCGTTTTCCGTGGTCAGGCTGCGCGCGCTGTCGGGCATCGGCATGCACGACCAGGCTCCGTCCTTGCCGGTGCAGAGCGACATCTCGCCGGTCACGGTGTCGAGGCGCACGTAGCCGCCCTCGACCGGGGACATCGTGTAGCGCCCCGACGCACCGGGCGATGGCTGGCCAGCGCCAGCGGCGGGAGCCTCCGAGGGATCGGGGGCCTGGGCGGCGGCGGGGGCGTGCGCGGCGAGGCTCAACGCCAAGGCCAGCGCGGCAATGTGCGGACGGGTCGTCATGGGCATGTCTCCTCCAGTCGGCGTACCGAGTGGTGCGAACTTCGGTTCAATTCTACTCTACTGCGCCGGTTCAGACAGTGGCCGCACGCCGCGATGCACTCCCGAGCAACGGTCGAAACCACGACGCGCCGCCTTACCTGTCTGTTTATTCTGCGTTTTTTCGTTGAGCGGTTGGCTGCGTGCCCAGCGGCGAGCGGCGACCAAACGTCCGAAGCGCATGACTAGCTCCGCAACGACATCCCGGCTGTGCCGGCCGGTATTGACATTCTCTGCGGGCGGTTTGCGGGCCTGTTCCAGATCAACGCAGCATTTAACCGAACATTTACTGTGAACTGAGACTGTTGGGACGTTCGGTTCTGAGGTCGTTTTCCGCGTCTGGACCACTACGCGATGAGACCGGCACGATCGAACCGCGGAATCTGGGCCGCATGACGATCCTCCTTCCTTCAAGGATGCCGCCGGCAACGTCGTTGCATGCGCGAGACTGGATGGGATTTGGGGGACGAGATGTCTAGCCACGACAACACTGCGGCCAGGGCGATGGCTTTCGCCGACGAGGAGACCGACGCAAGCGGCGCGGTGCATATCGGCGACGACCTGCGCGCTGTGCTGAAATTGATCGCCGCACAAATCGAGGACGCCGACCGACGCCACAGCCAGGTGTTGCAGGCCATGCAGTCCCGGCTCAGCGAACTCAGCCTGACGGCTGATCGGACGCGCGCCAAAGTGCCCTCGGCTTACGCGACGGCCTTCGAGCGGATCCAAGACGGCATCGCTCTGCTCGCCGAGCGGATCAGCGAAACCGGAGCTAACGCCCCCCAGCCGCCGCTGGAGGGCCCGTCGCGTGAGCCAGCCGCCGTTGCCGTGGTCCCTGTCACCGGTGGGTCCGGGACACCCGCCGCCGCCGAACCCATCACGTCGTCCCCGCCAGTCACAGATGTCGACGACGACGCCAGTGGCCATTTCGATGCGGCCGAGGGCGACGACGAGACCGACACGATGCCAGCGCACGCCTTCGATCTTCCATTCGGTGGCGACATGGCGCTGCCGCCTCTGTCTGAGACCGATGCAGCATCAGGTGAGCCCGGCGACCCGGACGACCCGTGGGACTGGCAGTCGGCTGAGGCCCTCACGCGCGTCATCGAGGCCGACGAGGGCACCGCTACACCATCGGTCATCGCGCAGGCCGCCGAACGCGCGCGCTCCAGCACATCGACGGCTGCGCTGTTTGCCGCGCAACCAGTCGAAGTGCCAGTCAACCGGGCCAACGCCGTCGCAGCGGCCGGTGCGCACGGCACGGTCGAGGCCGACCGCCTCTGGCTGGAAGCACGCTTTGCCGAGATCGCCGCCAAGATCGAAACGAGCCTGGAGGACGTGCGCCGAGACGAGGCGCTGATGGCGCTCAACGACCGCTTCGGCGAGTTCGAGGACCGGCTCGGCCATGCCCTGGATGACGTGGCGACGCGAGCCGACCTCAACGGTCTTCAACTCGCCGAGAGCCAGATTGCCCAGCTCGTCGAACACTTCGAGCGCACGGAAGCCCAACTGTCGCGTCTCGACGGCGTCGAGGCGCAGCTCGAGTCGCTGATGGACCGGCTGTCGGATGACCGCCTGTTTGCAGCGTCGGGCGAGCGCGGTGCATCCAGCGCGGATATCGAAGCGGTGGCGCGCGCAGCGGCTGAAGGGGCCGTCATGCAACTCGCCGACAGCGGACTGGTTGGCGATGCGGGCTCGGCGGCCGAGCTGCGCGAAGCCATCGAAGCGTTCATGGCCGAACGCCGGCAGAGCGACGAGACCTCGTCGGCCATGCTGGAGACGATGCAGCAGGCCATGCTCAGCGTCCTCGACCGGCTCGAGCAGCTGGAAGCCAACGGCCTGGCAACCCAGGCCTCCCGTGACGACGATCCTTACTACCCGTCTTATCAGCCTGCCGACGAACCGGCCGGCAGCGACCTGCCGCCAGTGATCCGCAACGACTTCGCCGACGAGACACATCCACCGGCTCAACCGCCTGCCCTTGCGCGCTCTGGACAGGCTCCCGCGCAGGTGCCGGGCTTGGACGAGGCGGCCAGCTATGTGGATGCGCCAGCCTATGGCTCGGCCGGTCGGCTCGGTGAGCGCACGTTTGCGACGCCGCCTGACGCCCGTTCGCCCGAGATGGGCTCGCCGACCGACCAAGGCCAGGATGCAGGCCAGCGTTCGGCCATCGAGCGCCTGCGCCGCGAGTTCATTGCCGATGCCCAGAAGGCCAAAGAACGTGCGATCGCGGAGCATGGCACTGCCGCCGCTGCTGGCGCGAAGCCGGCGTCCCGCCTGACCCTGCCGAAGCTGTCGCTGCCGGGCCTTGGCGGGTCGAAGGCCAGCCCCGATCCGATCGCTGCGCAGAAGGGCCCGGCCTTCGACGACACCTTGCAGGCCGGCCGCCGCGTGCCGATCCAGGCGGCCCCGGGCGGCAAGGACAAGGGTATGATATTCGGCATCTCCCGCCGCAAGATGCTGATTGGTGCGGTCATCATCCTGTTTGCCACGGCTGGCGCGTTGATGATGATGCGTGGGAAGGCGCGCAAGGCAGCTCCGCCACCACAGGCAACGATCGAGCGGCAGGTCGAGGAGCGGGCCAATGCCCCGCTGGCGACCGAGACCGAGGCGGCCCGCTCACAACCCGGCGAAGCGACCGCACCAGCGCGGCCAGCCCCCCAGGATAGCCCAAATCCTTTCGAGCCTAACCGCAGTGGTCTTGGAGACCGCAGCGAAGCCATCGAGGGCGGCCACGACTACGGGACACCCGACACCGGCGTTGTCCCGACCGGCGAGGCCGATGCTTCGGCTGGCCCCAGCGGCATCGCCGTCGCCGAATCGCGGCGGCCGCTCACACCGGACGAACTGGCGAAGCTGCGCCAGCGCCAGTCGATGGCCAAGATGTCGTCCGACCTCGGGGCGGCCGCTGCCTTTGCGACACCGGCCGCGCTCCTGCCGGAGTATCAGCAGCCAAACGGACCGAGCGCGGCGAGCGTGAACGGTGAGGTGCAGGATCAGCAGCAGTCGGTGGCCACGTTCGGCGGCAACCAGCTTCAGCTTCCGCCGGCCAGCGTCGGTCCCCTATCGCTGCGGCTGGCTGCCGCAAAAGGGGACGCGTCCGCTCAGTTCGAGGTCGGGGCGCGACTTGCCGAAGGCAAGGGAACCGATCAGAGCTTCAAAGCGGCCGTCGAGTGGTACCAGCGCTCGGCGGGCCAGGGGTTTGCCCAGTCGCAATATCGTTTGGGAACCTTCTACGAGCGTGGCCTCGGCGTGAAGAAGGATATCGGGCGCGCCAGCCATTGGTATCAGCAGGCGGCCGAGGCCGGCAACGTCAAGGCCATGCACAACCTTGCCGTGCTGAGCGCCGGCAGCGCGACGGGCTCGCCCGACTATCCGACGGCGGCGCACTGGTTCGCGGCCGCTGCCGACAGGGGTCTTTCCGACAGCCAGTTCAATCTGGGCGTGCTTTACGAAAACGGGCTCGGCCTGCCGAAGGACCTCAAGCTGGCCTACAAGTACTATTCGCTTGCTGCCCGCTCGGGCGATGGTGAGTCGGTGAAGCGGCGCGATGCCCTGAAGGCAGAATTGCAGGTCGAAGACCTGGCCGCCGCCGAAAAGATGATCGGCATCTGGCGGGCGCAGCCGACCGAGAAGATCGCCAACGACCCGCGGGTCGCCGGTGAAGACTGGAAGAAGCGCGCCGACAACAGCTACGGCGGTTGAAATCCCGCCCGCGCGGCCGGACATTGAATGGTGCGCCCTGCCGGTACTTCGGTGGGGCGCACCGCTTTTGCGGCTGGTGCGGACCCCGCCCGGTCAATATCTCGACTGGCTGCGGCGAAGTTCCACGAGGCTCTCGCAGGCGCGTAGCGCCTCGCCCAGCGTCCTGATGCCACGGACCTCCAGCAATTCGATCATGCGCAGGAAGACGCCAGCCGTCGCCAGCGCGTCTCCGAGCGCCGTGTGTCGGGTCTCTGGCGGTATGTCGATCGAGAAGCGCTCGGCGACAGCGTCCAGGGTGTGCAGTTTGGTGTGGTCGTGAACGAGGGCCGAGAGCAAAACCGTATCCAGCACCGGGTTCGCAAGGCGCACCCCGGTCTGCTTTTCCTTCAACGCGATGAAGCGCAAGTCGAACGCGGCGTTGTGGGCAACCATCACGCTGTTTGCGACGTAGTCGCGGAAGCGCGGCAGCACGACGTCGAGACCTGGCTTGCCGGCGACCAGGGCATCGGTGACGCCGTGCACCTTTACCGACCGGCTGGGGATGCGGCGGCCGGGGTTGACCAACTCGTCAAAGGTTTCACCCGTCAGGATGCGCCCGTTCACAATGCGCACGCCGGCGATCGACACGATTTCGTCGCCCTCACTCGGCTCAAGGCCGGTCGTCTCGGTATCGAAGACGACATAGGACAGATCGCGCAGGCTGCGGGTGGCGAGATCGGCGGAGGCGTCGACGCGCTTCAGGAGGTCGAAGTCGTAGAACTCGAAGCGGATCGGTGGGCCGTGCGTGGCCTGTGCGGTGTGGGCGTCGACTGGGGCGAGGACCGGAATTCTGATGCGAGCGCCGCCTCCGCCCGGCAGCGTATTCGACCAGGCCGCAGACTTGTGGTGCTCCAGGACCTCGCGGCCGGTCATGCTGCCGACACCGGGTGCCAGGGGCAGGGCGAGCCAGTCGTCGAGGCGGCCGGCGGGGATGGGTGGGCCGCTCCAGACGAGATCGACATAGCTGCGGCTGGCCCCTGTCTCGGCGCGGACCGCGAACGTGTCGATGCCGGCGTCCTCGGCAACCTTGCGGATCAAGTGGTCCATCAGCTCGATGATCGTGCTGCTGTCGCAATGGAGCCAGGTCGGTTCGCCCGTGATGTCGCACCGCAGAACGGGATTGTCGTGGTAGCGGCGCGTCAGGCAGCTCAGCAGGTTGTCGGAGTACACGTCGGTCATCGGCCAGCTCGACGAGACGATGTCATGATGACCCGCCGCCAGTTCCTCGATCCGCACCGACAGCTCCGCTGCCTCGGCGGCGATAACCTGCAAGAACTGGGCCCGGTCGGCGGCGTCGAGTACCTCCGCGTCCTGTGCCAGCAGCTCGCTTGCGGCACGCAGGTTGGCGACGGGGCGGCGGAAGCCCTCGATGCCTTCGCGCAGCAGCCGTTCGCCGCTGGCCAGCCTCTGCAGGTGCCGCGTCGCGTCCGAGAACGTCACCACGTAGCCCACCGGATGGGACCCGGTTTCGTCGAGCGCGAGGGTCATCTTCCCCTGCAGAACGTGCCGGCCGCATTTGCTGGCGAAGACGATCCCGGTCATCAGGTGATCGCGGTGCTGCTTATAGCGACCGGACGAAAAGCGGTTGGTCAGGCGTTCCAGCGTGTTGACGAACGGAGGTCGGTCGACGATCGCGAAAATCTCGCGGCCCAGGCCGATCTCGCCGGACACATGCAGGATGTGCAGTGCCATGCGGTTGTACAGCAGGATGTGGTGATCGAGCGTGCAGTAGACGACACCTTCGTTCAGGTCGCGCAACACAGCTTCCAGGTGTCGGCGTTGGATACGCTGCGCGCGGGTCGCATGTTCGACGCGGTGCTCCAGGTCGGAGCGGGCCGCGGCGATCTCATTCATCAGTTCGTTGATCGACGGCGCGAGTTGGCCGATGTGCCGGGCCGTCTGATCGCCGACACGGTGCCGGGGGTTGGCATGCAGAAAGGTCTGCACGTCGCGCACCAGAGCCAGCAGCGGCTTGGCCACGGTGTCGTCGACCTGCATCCACGCCCAGACCACGAGGCCAACGAGCACCATGACGGCCAACCCGCCAAACAACACTAAAGGCGCGGTCAATTCGCCATCGTCGAGGATGCGCTGGGCGGCGAGGGCGAAGGCACCGGCGATGACGAGCGGTATGGCGGCCAGGATCAAGCCGAAGAGCAAGAAGAGTCGCAGCCGCAAGCCCAGCCGCTCGATACGTTCGAGCATCGTATGCTCCCTGTGAAGTTTTATGCGCCTTGCGAGGGATTTTTTGGTTTTCGCCTTGTGACACGCGTTCCGCGCGCCGGGAGGCTTGAAGGGGCTGGCCCAATGGCTTCACGGCTCACCGATGAGGTCGCGAACCTTCTCGGCAAGCTCGCTGGTCGAAAAAGGCTTCGTCTGATAGCCGTCGGCACCGAGCGCCAGTCCTTTTTCCACTTCGACCTGGCGGCCCTTCGCCGAGACCATGAGGATGCGTATCCGCGACCAGGCCGGGTTGGCGCGCACGGCTTGGCAGACCTCGTAGCCATTCCGCCTGGGTATGCCGATGTCCAGCAAGACAAGGTCGGGGGGATCGGCGGCGATCGAGGCCAGCGCGGCCTCGCCGTCGGCGGCGCAGCGCACCTCGTATCCGGCGCGCCGCATCAGGATTTCGAGCGGCAGGCGAATGTTAGGCTCGTCATCGACGATGAGCACGCTGCGGGGCATGGACGATCCTTCCAGTGGCACCGAGTCAGGGGTCGGCAAGCCAGCGCTTGCGCAGGCGTCGTCGACATCACGCCAGTCCCTCGAGGGGCGCAGCCCTCGGCTCAACGCCGTGGCCGGACCCAAGCATTCGGAAGACTTGTGCAAAGCAGCATTCACGTGAAATCGGCAATGGTCGGGTATTTGCGCCTCGATGCGGCTTGCTGTACATGCTGCGCCGCAATATTTGCTGCGACGCAGCAATTCAACTCGGAGTCATTCAGGTGTTGCGCTGATGCGAATATACCGCACCGGTCATCGAACTCTCACAAATTCTTAGGGGGCACGCCTAAAGTTGCGATTTGCCGTTGAGGCTCATCCACCTATGGTCGAATGTGCGGGTCGGTGTCCGCGTTTGCGTGAGACGCTTGCGCGGTGCTGCTCAAAATCAAGAAACCGTCGTCGCTCGAACCTCGAACGAACATGGGGAAGGAACTCGACATCATGTCTCCTGGAAACACCGAGAGGCACTGGTCACGGACCAGAGGCCTCATGATTGTGATGATGCTGCTGTGGGCATTCTTCAGCTTCGGCATCCACTTCTTCGTCAAAGAGCTGAATACGATCGTCTTCATGGGCTTCCCGCTCGGCTTCTACATGGCAGCGCAGGGGTCGCTCATCGTGTTCGTCGTCATGCTGTTCATCTTTGCCTCCCTCCAGGACGGCATTGATCGCAGCGAAGGCTTTGCTGAGGACTGAGAGGAACCATCATGGCTGAGGCTCAAAAGGCCGGCGGTGGAGATTTCATCTCCAACCTCGGCAGGATCTACACACTCTACACGGGCGGCTTCTTTGGTTTCGTCGCACTGCTGGCCGTCGCCGAGCAGATGGGCGTGCCCAACAAAATCATTGGCTATGGCTTCGTCTTCCTGACGATCGCCGTGTACGCAATCATCGGTATTCTCTCGCGCACGTCCGACGTCGGCGAGTACTATGTTGCCGGCAGAACCGTGCCATCGTTCTACAATGGCATGGCGACGGGTGCCGACTGGATGTCGGGTGCCTCGTTCGTGGGCATGGCCGGAACTCTGTTCCTGCTGGGCTACGACGGCCTCGCCTTCGTGCTCGGCTGGACCGGCGGTTACGTGCTGGTGGCGGTGCTGATCGCGCCGTTCCTGCGCAAGTTCGGTGCCTACACGGTCCCTGACTTCTTCTCCGCGCGCTTCGGCGGCGGGTTCGCGCGTCTGCTGGCCGTCATCGTGCTGATCTCCTGCTCGTTCACTTACGTGACGGCACAGATCTACGCGACCGGCATCATCGCCAGCCGCTTCCTCGACATGGACTTCACGGTTGCCGTCTACGCCGGCCTTGTCGGCATCCTGCTCTGCTCGATGCTCGGCGGCATGAAGGCCGTGACCTGGACGCAGGTTGCCCAGTACATCGTGCTGATCGTCGCCTACCTGTTGCCGGTGATCATTCTGTCGACGCAGAAGTTCGGCATTCCGGTCCCGCAGCTCACCTACGGACAGGCCATCGCGGACATCACCGCTCTCGAGCAGAGCATGATCGCCAAGGGCCTCGCCGACGCCAAGACGTTGAAGCCCCACATCCAACCGTTCCTGACCTACGATCCGCTCAACTTCTTTGCGCTGATCTTCTGTCTGATGGTCGGCACGGCTTCGCTGCCCCACATCCTGATGCGCTACTTCACGACGCCGACCATTCGTGAGGCGCGCGGCTCGGTGGCCTGGTCGCTGTTCTTCATCTTCCTGCTCTACTTTACGGCTCCTGCCTACGCGGCGTTCTCGAAGCTCGAGGTGTTCACGCTCATCAACAACGGCACCAAGATCGCCGAGCTGCCGCAGTGGATGTACACCTACGGCAAGATCGGTCTCGTCAAGGTGTGCGGCGTGGACGTGTCGGCGGCGCAGGCCGTTATCGACGCCTGCAACAAGATCGCCAACCACCCGGGCCTGCTGCGTTGGCAGGACCTCAACATCAACACCGACGTGATCGTGCTCTCGACTCCCGAGATCGCGGGCATGCCCTATGTCATCGCCGGCCTCGTGGCCGCAGGTGGCCTTGCCGCCGCTCTCTCGACGGCCGACGGCCTTCTGCTGGCCATCGCCAACGCGCTCTCTCACGACATCTACTATAAGATGGTGAGCCCGAATGCGTCGGCGAAGACCCGCCTCGTCGTTGCACGCATCCTGCTGCTCATCGTGGCCGTCGCTGCCGCCTATACGGCGTCGACCAAGCCAGCAGACATTCTGTCGATGGTCGCGTGGGCGTTCTCGCTGGCGGCTGCCGGTATCTTCCCGGCACTGGCTCTCGGCGTGTGGTGGAAGCGGGCGAATACGCCGGGTGCCGTCATGGGCATGATCCTCGGCTTCGGCGTCTGCATGTACTACCTCGTCGGTACCCGCTACTTCGCAGTCTCGTTCCACGAGATGTGGAGCTGGCTGGGCACCGCTTCGCCGGCGGCTGTCGAGAAGTTCAACACGTTGAAGGCCGCGTGGCTCGCAGCCGGTGACGAGGCAGCGAAGGCTGCTGCGTGGAAGGCTCTCGACACCCATGCCCAGACCATCGCGAGCTGGTGGGGTGTGCGCAATATCTCGGCGGCCCTGTTCGGTCTGCCGATTGGCTTCCTGACCATCATCGTCGTCTCGCTCATGACTGCCGCACCGTCGAAAGAGGTGCAGGACATGGTCGATGCGACGCGTCAGCCCGCGGGCGACCTGATCATGAAGGACAAGGCGACCGGCGGCGTCGGCGGGCACTGAGCCCCCTGGCACGCAGGTCGACACCAACAGGGAGGGCGGGGCATTGCGCTCCGCCCTTCTTCATGTGAGAGACCTCATTAGTCGCGCCTTCCGACACGCCTATCGTGGTGCTTCGGATGCCCACTCCGCATCCGCACAGCCGCGCGCTGGCCGGACGGCGCGCCCCAAGGAGCCACCCGTGAGCCCAACTGAAAGCTTCACCACCTACTGGTGGTTCCACGTTCCCAATCTCCTGATGGCGGCGATGATCTATTCGCTCATCGGGCGCTATGCGCTGGAACTCGCCTTCCAGGGCAAATCACCAGTCATCGTCACCGTGTTCCGGACCATCACCGACCCGGTCGTCAAGGCCGTGCGCTTCATTACACCCGCCATCATCCCCAGCGGCCTCGTCGTCGTCTTTGCCATCGTCTGGCTGATGGCGGCGCGCATGTTCTGGTTTCTGACGGCCGTCGCCGCCGGCATGAAGCTCAGTTGATCAAACACACGGCCAGTGCCCTCGACTACAGGAGCCTCGACATGGACGACATGGACAAGCGCCAGTCCGTCATGCAGACCGACACGCTGCTCGTGGCAACCTGCGGGTTGTCGCTGCTCAACGGCATGCATTTTTCGCCGTGGTTCGACCCCGTGGCGCTGCTGCTGAAGCCGTTCGTGGCCGGCACGGTCCTGGCGACGCCGCTCGTATTCCTGTATATTGCCTCGATCTTCATTTCGCTCGTCACGCTCCTGGTCGCCGGTATTCCCGCAGCCCTCTACGAGCGATTCAATCGTGAGAGCGAAAGCACGCCGACGTCGGTCGGCCTGTGGTTTGCCGCCATGCTGCTGATCACCACGCCGGCGCTGATGGCGTCGATCAGTTGAAGGTCTGTCTCCGCTTCGAATTGAGAGCGCAGCACAGAGGGCGCTTCGTTCGCCGGCACGCTATCGTTTTCAGCATGGCCGGCGACCAGCGCGGGCGGTGCCGTTTGTAACTGAGAGGAACCATTTCAGGAGGTCGCGGTGGCTGATGCCGGCAACGAGCTCGGATTGTTTCTGCGCAGCGTCGAACCGCTGACGGAGCTGGCAGACAGCGAGATCGACCGGCTGGTCGATGGTGCCGAGGTCGTCAGCGTATCGGCATGCCAGACGATCACGGAACTCGGCCAACCGGTCAGGCACGTCCACGTCGTCAAATCGGGAATCGTCGAAATCCGCTCGGCAACGGGCAAGGTGTTCGCGCGGCTGAGGCCCGGACAGACCTTCGGCGTTCGCGCCGCCTTTGGCACGGGCCGCGCCTCCTACCGTGCCGTCGCGACGGAGCCCTGCGAGGTCGTCGCGCTGCCCAAAGCCGACTTGGCTGCGCTGGACAGTAGCCATCCCGGGTTGCCGCTGCGGTTTGTTCCCGTGGGGCGGGAGGGTTTCGAGCCGGTGCAGGCAGCCGTTCCGCCGCCGGACCTGCACGGGGCCGGCCTCGACATGATGACGACGACCGCGCGCGACCTGATGACGGCCGGGCCGATCACCATCGCCCCGGGTGCCAGCGTCCGTGACGGTGCCTGCCTCATGCGCACGCACGATATCTCGTGTCTGCCGATTGTTGCGGACGGCAAGCTCGTCGGCATCGTCACCGACGGTGACCTCAGGGACAGGGTGATCGCCGAAGGCCGCAGCAGCGACGTCACGATGGCCGACGTGATGACCGCCGATCCGGTTCGGCTCGAACCGGATGCGCTGGCCTTCGATGCCCTCGTCTTGATGATGACGCGGGGCTTCTCGCACCTGCCGCTGGTCGAGGCCGGTCGGCTGGTCGGGATCATCACCCACACCAACCTCGTGCGCGCGCAGTCGCGCTCGGCGATCTACATGATCGGCCAGATTCACCGCCAGGACAGTGCCGAGGGCATGGCGAAAATTGTCGCCGGACTGCCAGACCTGCTGGTTGCCCTCGTTCAATCAGGGGCCTGCGCGCACAAGACCGGACGCATCATCACTTCGATCACGGATGCCTGTACTGCGCGCCTCCTGACACTGGCCGAAGCCCGGCTGGGCTTGCCGCCGGTCCCCTATTTGTGGGCGGCCTGCGGGTCGCAGGGTCGCCAGGAGCAGACCGGCTATTCCGACCAGGACAACTGCCTCATCCTGGCCGACACCTATGATGCCGCGCGCGACGCCCGCTACTTCGAGGAGATGGCCCGGTTCGTGTGCGATGGCCTCAACGCGTGCGGGTACGTCTATTGTCCCGGCGACATGATGGCGACCAACCCGAAATGGTGCCAGCCCGTTGCCGTGTGGCGCAGCTACTTCCGCTCGTGGGTCGAGAGGCCGGAACCGGCCGCCCAGATGTTGGCCAGCGTGATGTTCGATCTCCGACCGATCTGGGGGGAGGCTTCGCTCTTCGAAGACATGCAGGCCGAAGCGTTGCAGCGGGCCAAGTCGAATGCGCTGTTCATCGCGCATATGCTGTCCAACGCGCTGACTCATAAACCGCCCATCGGGCTGTTCGGCACGCTGTCGGTGCCGTGGTCCGGCGATCACCGCAACAAGATCGACCTGAAGATGTCCGGCACAGCCCCCATCGTCGATCTCGCCCGGCTCTATGCGCTCACGGCAGGCATTGCCGAAGTCAACACGCATCGACGGCTCGAACGCGGTTGGGCGGCCAGCGTTCTCGATGAGGCCGGCGCACGCGATCTGCTCGCCGCTTTCGAGTTCATCGCCATGACCAGGCTGCGCCATCAGGCCGATCTCGTGCGGGCCGGCAAAAAGCCTGACAACTTCATGCCGACTGACGAAATCTCCCACTTGGAGCTGAACCAGCTCAAGGACGCGTTCGCGGCGGTCAAGACGGTTCAGCAGGCGATGGGCAACGTCAATCTCGTGCAGGGGCGGTGAGTGGCGGCCGGCGGCAGGGTCCGGCTCGTGTCGCCACTGTCCCCACGACGCTGACGCAAGGCTACCTGCGAACGACGTTGGAAAAGCTGCGCTGAATGCCGGTCCAATTGCCGGTCGCCAGACACATGCGCCGCTGGTCCGCACAATAGGACGCGCAGAACGTCGCGGGCGCGGCCTTGATGCACTCGATGTTGCAGCGGCCGGCGATGAAGCTGCACGTCAGCGGCTTGCGGGGTTTGGCCTGGATCGGCTCGGCAGCCGCAAAGACACAGATTGCGGCAAGGCCCAGGTTCAGCAGCCGTTGGCGGGTTTGGCGCACGATGAGACTTCCTGAGATTGAGGGGCTGGGCAAGGGAGGCGGCCCGCTGTCCGGGCATTTCGGCCAGGGTCGTGTCGACCAACCCGGCCGGTCGATGCAGTCGAGCCGTCGCGCACGCTTTCGCATCCGATGCGAAAAAGGCGCTGGCATGTCCGGCGGGTGCGCAGTCCCGATCCTCAGGGGAACCGAGGCTCACGGCCGATCGTCACCACGACGAGGTGTACTGTTCGAATTTTCTCCAGGTGACGGTCACCCGGGTGCCGGTCGGGACACGGGCATACAAGTCTTCGGCGTCTTCATTGTA
This sequence comes from Hyphomicrobiaceae bacterium, assembly GCA_033765285.1. Classification (GTDB taxonomy): domain Bacteria; phylum Pseudomonadota; class Alphaproteobacteria; order Rhizobiales; family Hyphomicrobiaceae; genus Filomicrobium. The sequence continues at coordinate 165,667 of JANRIE010000005.1, forward strand.
CATGCGAATGCACCCCTTCGATGCGGCCGATCCAATCGTCCAGGGCGCGTCGGTTCCGTGGATGCGGTACATGCTCGAGCCGAGGTACAAGGCGCGCGTGCCCATCGGGTTCAGCGGATGGCCGCCAGGGACGTGCACGGGAAGCTTTGGGTTCTCGCGGCGCATCTCCGCTGTCGGCGTCCAACTCGGGTTCACGCGCTTGGCTGATACACTCGTGACGCCCGACCAGCGCGACTGCTCGCGCGGAATGGCGATCGGGTAGCTGATGGCCGCGCCTTGGTCGTATACCCAATAGAGCTTGCGGTCGCCGAAACTCACGATGATCTGGCGTGGGGCTACGTTGGAGGGGAACGATACCGTCGCGCGGGACCCGCCCGACCAGAAAAACGACAGCAGGTCCTGGGCGGATGCGGCGCTGGCACCAGAGAGGGCCAGCCCGAATGCGAGAACGGCTGCATGAGCTAGGCGGCGCGTCGATGAGAAATCAGGCATGCTCGAGATCCCGTTGCTGGCTGGGGGGCGTCAGAAACAATGCTCTCAAACCCGGTTGTGGTGGCCGCGTCGCAAACTTGGCGGCCGACGGCGGTGGTCACTATCCCCGCTAGGACTGCACCTCTGCTTAGAGTGTGCAAACTTCACTTGGGTGGCACAACCCTGGTTCGGCCCGTGATGCGCCAAAGACAGCGCCTTTGGGATCATCAGGCGTGTGGATGTCGCGGTTTGGTCACACGTCGATGCACCAGGGTTGAACCGATTTGCTTGCCAGGGGGTTAACAAACGCCTCGTTCAGCCACAAATGCGTGGATGGGGTGGTGTGCCACAGACCTGAGATCACGAAGCTGTGATTTCGAGCCTGCGACACCGTGGGATCGCGTTGGACTGCTACAACCGTAGTCCACACGAAAATACAGGGACCGATCATGAGAGCTGGAACGCTGACGTCATCATTGCGGACCGCGCTCGTGGGCGTCATTGCGGGGCTTACGGGAAGTGCTGGCGAAGTGGCTGCGCAACGGGCGCAAGCGCCGGCACCTGTCTTCGTGACCGAGGCCCGGATGGAGGCGGTGGTCGACAAGCTCGAGGCGCTCGGGACCCTGCAGGCCAACGAGCAGGTCACCATCACGGCCCAGCTCACCGAGGTCATCAGCCGCCTCAACTTCAGCGACGGTCAGCGCGTTCCGGCCGGCTATGTCATCGCCGAGATGACCTCCGATGAAGAGCAGGCCATGTTGACGGAGGCCGAGGCGATGTCGCGGGAGGCAAAGGAGCAGTTCGATCGGGTCGCCCCTCTGGCGCAACGCGGCGTCAGCGCCGAAGCCACGTTGTCGGAGCGTCGGCGCGATGCGGAGACGGCCGCCGCCCGCCTGGACATGATGCGCTCCAAACTCGCCGACCGCCGCATCGTCGCCCCGTTTGCCGGCATCCTCGGCTTGCGGCGCATCAGCGTCGGAGCCCTCGTCGAGCCAGGGACCGTGATCACCACCATCGACGACGACAGCCAGATGAAACTGGACTTCACGGTCCCAGCCACGGCTTTGTCGAGGCTCGTGGTCGGACAAAAAGTACAAGCGCGCTCCAATGCCTACCCCGACCGGGCGTTCGAGGGGCAACTGGTGGCGATCGACAGCCGGGTCGATCCCGTGACCCGATCGGTTTCGGTACGCGCGATCCTGCCCAATCCAAATGGCACGTTGCGAGCCGGTCTCCTGATGACCGTCGATGTTCTCGAAGACGCGCGGCAGACCCTGGTCGTGCCGGAGAAGGCCATCGTGCCGCGGGGCCGGCAAGCCTTCGTCTACGTGGTCGATCCGGCCGCAAAGGCACCCAAGGCCGAGCAGCGTGAGGTCGTGCTGGGGAGCCGCTATGTCGGGCGCGTTGAAATCCGCTCCGGCCTCAAACCGCAAGAGTACGTCGTGACGGATGGCACGCTGCGCGTATCGCCGGGTCAGGCCGTCACAGTCAAGGCCATCGGTAAGGACGGCGCGCCGCTGGTCGACCTTCTCCAATCGGGTAAGAACCCGAGTTGACCCGTCGTCAGCCTAGTCCGTGCCGTTGCCCTGGCTCCAGTGGCTCGGTTCCGAAACGACTTTGCCCAAGTTGGTCTGCCCAAAACGATTCTGAAGCCATGAAGGACACGAGCAACGGCACGGTGGAGACGTAGCTTCGGCATCTGGCATTCCGTTCGCAGCCCCGCCGCTGGCAGGGCCGCATGTCAGATCCTCGACTTTGACTGCCACCATTGCACCGCGTGATCGACAAAGGACCGCTGCATGCAACTCTCCGACGTCTCCGTGAAGCGCCCGGTCTTCGCGGCCGTTATGGGACTTCTGCTCATCGCGTTCGGCCTCGTCGCGTTCACGCGGCTACCACTGCGCCAGTATCCCGACATCGACCCGCCGATCGTCTCGGTGGAGACCCAGTATCCGGGGGCCTCGGCCAATATCGTCGAAACCCGGGTCACGCAGCTCATCGAAGAGCGCATTTCCGGCGTCGAAGGCATTCGCACGATCGAGTCCAAAAGCGAGGACGGCCGCTCGCTCGTGACGATCGAGTTCAATGTCGGCCGCGACGTGGATGCGGCGGCCAATGATATCCGGGACCGCGTGGCCGGCGTTCTGTCCGACCTGCCCACGGAAGCCGATCCACCGGAAATCGCCAAGGTCGACGGCGACCAGGACGTCATCATGTGGCTCAACCTGGCCAGTCCGGAAATGACGGTGCCGGAGCTCACCGACTATGCCGAGCGCTACCTCGTCGACCGCTTCTCGGTGCTCGACGGCGTGGCACGTGTCCAGATCGGCGGCCAACAGACCTACGCCATGCGCATCTGGCTCGACCGCAACGCCATGGCCGCCCGCAATCTGACGGCGTCGGACGTCGAGGCAGCCCTGCGCTCGGAGAATGTCGAATTGCCGGCCGGCGCAATCGAATCACGAGACCGACAATTCACCGTCCGGATCGAGCGCTCGTTCCGGTCAGCGGAGGATTTCGCGGCGCTCGTTCTGCGGCGCGGCGACGAAGGGTATCTCGTCCGGCTCGGCGACGTGGCGCGCGTCGAAAAGGGGACCGAGGAAGAGCGGACGTTGTTCCGTGGCAACGGCGTGCCGATGGTGGGTATCGGCATCATCAAGCAGTCTACCGCCAATACAATCGCAGTCGCCCGGGCGGCCAAGGCCGAGGCTGAAACTTTGAATAGCTCGCTGCCGCGAGGCATGCAGTTCCTGCAAAGTTACGACAGCTCCGTCTTCGTCGAAGGGGCCATCGACGCTGTCTACAAGACGATTGTGGAAGCCATCATCCTCGTCGTCGTCGTCATTTTCGCATTCCTCGGCAGCCTGCGCGCGACGATTGTCCCGGCGGTGGCCGTACCGGTTTCGATCATGGCGACGTTCATCGTCCTCTACGCGTTGAATTTCTCCGTCAACCTGCTGACGCTGCTGGCGCTGGTGCTGGCCATCGGCATCGTTGTCGACGATGCGATCGTGGTGCTGGAAAACATCGTGCGCCGCATCCGCGAGGAGAAAGAGACGCCGCTGCTGGCGGCCTACAACGGCACCCGACAAGTCGGCTTCGCGGTCATCGCCACGACGGCGGTTCTGATCGCCGTGTTCACCCCGATTGCGTTTCTCGAAGGCGATATCGGCCGACTGTTTTCTGAGTTCGCGCTGACCATGGCGGCGGCTGTGTTCTTCTCGGCGTTCGTCGCGCTCAGCCTTTCGCCGATGATCGCGTCAATCGTTCTGAAGGCGAGTGATCAACCGACAGCCACGGAGCGTGCCGTCGATTGGGTTTTCTCGGGTGTCAAGGCTGCGTTCCGGGTGGTCCTGGTCGCCTCGCTGAAGGCGCGCTGGGTGGTCGTGGTCGCCTTCTTCGGCCTCATCGGTGCCGTCGTCTGGGTGTTCGAGCAGGTGCCGGCCGAATACGCACCGACCGAAGATCGTGGCGCATTCTTCATCCAGATCAATGGGCCGGAGGGCGCGACGTTCTCCTATATGCAGCCCTACATGGAAGAAATCGAGCGGCGGCTGATGCCCTACACCGAGACCGGTGAGATCCAGCGGCTGATCGTGCGTGCACCCCGCACGGCCGGCGGCGTGGATACCTTCAACTCGGGAATCGCCGTGGCTGTCATGGACGACTGGTCGAAGCGGCGCTCGGGCTTCGTCGTCATGGAAGAAATCCGCAAGAAACTCGAGGATCTTCCCGGCGTACGCGTGTCTCTGCTGATGCGTCAGGGGTTTGGCCGACGCATTGCCAAGCCGGTGCAGGTCACGATCGGCGGCGGCACGTGGGAGGAGCTTGCAGCGTGGCGTGACATCCTCGTCAAGGATCTCAACGAAAACAATCCGGGCCTGCTCGCGATCGACTGGGACTACAAGGAAACGCAGCCGCAGTTGCGTGTCGACATCGACTACGATCGTGCCGCCGAACTGGGCGTCACGGTCGGTAATATCGGCCAGACCCTCCAGACGATGTTCGGGTCCCGGCGCGTTACGACGTACACCGAGGCAGGCGAGGAGTACGACATCATCCTCGAGGGCGAGCGTGATACGCAGCGCACGCCAGACAGCCTGCAGAATATCTACGTGCGCTCCGCCCGCACCAACCAATTGATCCCGCTGGCCAACTTCGTCACCGTGCGAGAAGAGGCCGGCTCGGTCAGCCTCAACCGCTACAACCGAATCCGGGCCATCACGATCGAGGCCAATCTCGCGCCGACGCTGGCGCTCGGCGATGCGCTGGAACACATCGAAAAGGTCATTCGCGACAAGCTGCCGCCGACGGTCGTCATCGACTACAAGGGCCAGTCGCTCGATTTCCGCAACGCCGGCGACAGTATGCTGTTCGTCTTCCTGCTCGGCCTCGTCGTGGTGTTTCTGGTGCTGGCGGCCCAGTTCGAGAGCTGGGTGCACCCCTTCGTCATCATTCTCTGCGTGCCGCTGGCCATCGGCGGTGGCGTCGTCGGGTTGTGGCTGGCCGGCAGCACCATCAACATCTACAGCCAGATCGCGCTGGTCATGCTGGTCGGGCTCGCGGCCAAGAACGGCATCCTGATCGTCGAATTCGCCAACCAGTTGCGTGATGAGGGCAAATCGTTCGACGACGCGCTCCTGGAAGCCGCAATGGTCCGGCTGCGGCCGATCCTGATGACGAGCGTGACGGCGGCCGCCGGCGCGGTGCCCTTGATCTATACGTCGGGGGCGGGCGCTGAGACGCGCATCGTCATCGGCATCGTGGTGCTCGCGGGCGTGTTGGCGTCGATGGTCCTGACGATGCTGGTCGTGCCGGTCGCGTACTCGCTTCTGGCGCGCAAGACAGGTTCGCCCGGCGAGGTCGCCCGGCGGCTCGCGGCGGATGCTCGCAAGCGTGGCCAGCGCATCGACGGGGGCACCGATGGGCACGCGCCCGTGCCGGTTCCCGGCGAATAGGCACGGCCGGTTCCCGGCGGGTGGGCCTCTTCAGGCCGCCGCCCCGCAGCACTTCTTGTGCTTTGCACCGCTGCCGCACGGGCAAGGGTCGTTGCGGCCGATTTTCGGGACCTCGCGGCGGACGGTTTCGACGCGACGCGCGCCCTCGCCGCGGGCGGGTGGATGACCGTCGACGAAATACCACTGACCGGCCTCGTCCTTGCGGAACTCGGCCAACTCGTGGTGATCGTGCGACTTGCCCTTCTGGCTGAAGCTCGCCACGAACTCGACCTTGCCGATGCTGTCATCAGCACCACCAGCCTCGGTGCCGATGATGCGGAGCCCTTTCCAGGTGGAGGCGTTGGCCCACTGATGGGCGGCGGTCGCATCGAAGTCATGCCGGCTTTCGGGTGCGAGGGTGCGCTCGACATAGGCGATGTCGCCCTTGGTGTAAGCGGCATACCGCGAGCGCATGAGGGCTTCTGCCGTCGGCGGCAGGGCTGTGCCGGCCAGATAGGGTCCGCAGCAGTCTTCAAAGGTCGCGGTCAATCCGCACGGGCAACTCATGGCAGGCTCCGGGACATCGGTTATCGGGGCGCGAACCCTACCGGTGTTGGCTGGCCGGGAAAAGGGGGCTCGAGGGCGGTTGCTCGGAAACATTGCCCCGACCGGGACGGGGCAGTCTGCCTGGCCCAGGAAAATCCGACAGGCGTGTCTGTCTTGCCGATGTTTCCGCGTGTCCTGCTCTCGCTGCGCCGGGTTCTGTTCCGGGAGCATGGAGGCCGAAAGGCGCGGTCAACGACGGGGCCCGCGTGAGCGTTATGTCCGGTTGGTCTCACTCCAGCGGTTTGACGTCGCTCAGCGGGACATACTCGTAGGTGTAGGTGCGGGCACCGTCGCCGAGAACCGGGGCGAGCCTCTTCAAGTCGACCGTTTTGTCGGCGGCGGCAGGTCCAGGCGCGGGAGACCCCGCCGTGCCCGGTGCTCTCGGCACGCTTTTGGGTTGGGAGACAGCGACGGGAGCCAGGAAGCGCAAGTCGCTCGTCGGCAAGCCCAGCTTGGCGAACTGCCGCTGGAACTGGGGTGACAGACAATCGGCGGCATTCGGGTTGAGACGCAGCTTGCCGTCGTAATTGTGCATCAGTGCCCAGTATGTCGCGAGCGCATCGGTCGTCGTGAAGTAGGCGGCCAGATCGCGATAGACGAGATTGCATTTTTCGCCGATCTGCGGACCCTCGTAGCCCTTGTCGGTCAACATGGCGGCCATGAAGCGCTTCAACTCGCCGTCTTTGGAGTTGGCCAGAACGGTCTCGATCAGCGCGTCGCCGATGCGGGCTGCGGCCAGCACATCGAGGTAGAAGGGATCTTCCACCGTGCCGCCATCGGATAGCTTGACGACACGGGCGGCGACGGTATCCAGTTCCACCTTGACGCGGCCTTCGTAAACGCGCTCGCGATCCTCCGACTTGTAATACTTCGTGACGAAATGGCCCCATCGCGGGTAGGCCGTCTCGCCGAACTTGGCAAACGACAGCGAGGCGATGGTGCTGACCTCGGCTGTCTCATAGCTCGACAGCAGCCCTTCCATCTGGTCGGCAATCGGCTTCCAGAGGGCCTGTAGACTGGGTGCTGCCCCCAGCGTCTGTGTCTTGGTGATGAAGTCGAGGATCAGGTTGAAGGTCGCCAGATCGAACTTCGTCTGCGCCGAATAATAGCTGCGGACCTTGATGCGGACATTGTTGGTGTCGGGCCGGACGAGCACGGTTCGCAAAAGATCGCCGTACCACTCGGTACTCTCGCTCTCCTTTGATACCTGATTGAAAATGAGGAAGCCCGAGCGTTCGCGGCGGCTCTGCACGATGGCGCGGCGGGCCAGCACGTCGCCGGTGTCGGAGAGCACCTCGATCGCGAGGATGTACTCACCGGTTTTGTTCAGCAGCGGCCCCAGACCGTCGAGCAGGACCTGGAAGGCGTTGCTCGTCTTTTTGCCGGTCTTGAGGCCTTCCAGCGAGAAGCGGACAACCCCGTAGACGTCGTTGGGCCGGGGAGACGCCGAGGGCGGAGCGCCTGCGATGAACGGCAACGCCTGTTGCGCGCGGGCGGCGGCAGAGGCTGCAAGAACCGATCCGACGGCGAGGACCGCCAGCAATCCAACGCGTGAACGCATGACGAGCTCCCGGCCGACAACTCCGTCTACAGCCTAGACCGGGATCGGCGGTCTGGCAATGTGGGCACGCTCTCACGCAGACGATTTGAATTCTGGCTCGTCTTAACGGGGTAACTATTCGGCCGGCCCACCGGTCATGGCTGCCGCAGACGGTGATGCCAGCGGCTCGGAACGCTCTCTCGGCGGGCGCGGCTGGGGAATGGGCTTGGCAGCGACCCAAGGCTGGCTTTTGAAATAGGCGGCTGTGTAGGCGACCGCTACGAGTAGCGTGCACCCGGCCAGGTTGACGAGCGAGGTCGCCAAGAGGCCACGCCCCGTCTGATCGAGGACGATACCGGCGACCTGTGAGAGCACGATCCCGGCCATGAAGACGCCGAGCGCCTGTTGTCCGACCTTGCAGCAGATGCGGACATAGGGCCCAGACAGATGGCGCCCGCCCTCGCCTGCGAGTACCCAAACGAGGTAGGCAAAGCTGAGGAAATGCACGAGCCGCAGCGGGCGGAAATGCGTCTTGTCGATCAATGGCCAGAGGGCGCGATTGCCGTCGCGAAAGAATTCGACGTTGTCGACCAGAGGCACGTAGGCAAACGGGACCAGGACGACGAGGACGGTTGCCGCCGCGATCATCAGGCGGCGGTCGACGGGCGGAACGGGCAGCCAGCCGCGCATGAAGGCAAAGCCCGTGAAGAACACGAGCTGCCAGGCGAATGGGTTGAAAAACCAGATCCCGCTGGTGCCAGGCTGTTCTGGCAGCGAGATCGCGCCGGTGGTTCCGATTGCGTATACGCCCAGGATGAAGGCTGCCACCGCCATACGTCCGAAGTGTCGCTCGACCAACACGACCAAGGGCAGCAGGGCCAGGATGACGAGATACATGGGCAGGATGTTGAACAGCCCGGGCACGTAGGTCAGCGTCAGAAGGCCCAGAAGGTGCGAGGGCGTCTCACTGAAGAAGGGCCACAGCCCTTGGTTGCGGACGTAATGGCCGCCATTGGCGAGGAGATCGTCGGCGGCGACATAGACGGCCGCGCACACCATGAAGACGGCGATGTGAGCCCAATAAACCTGCCAGCACCGGAAGGCGACGCGCGACAGGCCCGCTATCACGCCGCGGTCATCGAACAATTTGCCGAAGGCAACTGCCGATGCCATGCCCGAACAGAAAACGAAGATCTCGGTTGCATCCGAGAAGCCGAAACGGGCCGGGATGACCTGCGCCCACGAGTTGGTCGGGACATGGGCGATGAAGATGATGAACATGCCCAGGCCGCGGAAGAAGTCCAGCCGGACATCGCGCGGGCGCTTTGCCGGCACGGTGGGTGCTGGAGGCTGATGGCCGAACGGCGACTGGCTAAATGCGGTCGACATAGGCGGAGGCCTCGATCTCGCAGACGATCAGCGTGTAGGTGGGGCGTGTCATGGCTTCGGCGAGCGCCCGGCTCAGTTCGTCGCGCGAGCGCACCCGCACGCCATGGCCGCCCATGGCGATCGCAATATCCTCAAAGCGGGTCGCACCCAGGCTGACGCCCGACTTGGGCAGACCCATCTTGGCCTGCTTCAATTCGATGAGGGCGAGGCTCTCGTCCTGCAGACAAACGACGACGATCGGCAGGTGCTCGTCGCGCAGTGTGGCAAGCTCGCCAAGGCCCATCTCCAGACCGCCGTCGCCGAGCATGGCAATGACGGGCGCGTCCGGGCGAACGGCCTTGACGCCGGCGGCCAGCGGAATGGCGCACGCCATGGTCGAGAGGCCGTTCGACTGCAAAAGTCCCAGCGGCCGGCGGATGCGCATCTGCTGGGACAGCAGAATACGGTGGGCCCCTGAATCGGCGGTGAGGATCGCATCGGGCGGTGCGGCCGCTTCGATGGCTGCGAATACGGCGTGCGGTCCCCAGGAGGTTGGTGGCGCGAACAGGTCGGCGAGCCGAGCCTTGGCGTGCTCGGGCGCGCCATCGCTCCATGTTGCGGCGGGCTTGCGCGGCGCGGCGGCGACAAGTGCCTCCAAGGCGTGCGCCAAGTCACACTGTAGGGTGAGGGTGGTGTCGTGCATGCCGTGGTCGACGGGGGCAGCCGACAACTCGACGACGTGGGCGTCGGGGGAAAACGGATCGAGCCAGCCCGGGCGAACCTCGATGGGATCGTAGCCGGCCAGCACGACGACGTCGGCGGCGCGCGCGATGGCCAGCAGGACGGGGTCGGCGCGCGGCGACAACCCCGCGCCACCCAGGCTGGTGGGGTGTGTCTCGTCGATCACCCCCTTGCCCTTGTAGGTCGTGACGACAGGCGCGCCAACGGCCTCGGCGAGCGACCGAAGGGCCGCGGACGCACGCGGTGTGCGGGCCGCCTCGAAGCCTGCGAGGATCAGCGGGCGGGCGGCGGTGGCGAGCCGACGCGCCAGATCGGCTACGGCGGGATCGTCACGGTTGGGGCCGGGGCGCACCTGAACGGTGGGCATCACGACGCGGTCCAGTCCATGCGCGGCGCGTGCGGCGACAGACGGTGCGATGTCGATGTGGACCGGCCCCATCGGCGGCGTCAGAGCCAATCGCACAGCGCGCGCCATGACGGCTCCTGCGCCCTCCGGCCCGATCTCGAACGAGCCCTTGACCAGCGAACGCAGCAGCGCCTGTTGATCGAAGATCTGGTGCGTATAGCGGCCGCGCAACTCCACATCGAGAACGCCGGATACGACAACCAGCGGGATGCGCTCCTGGGCGGCGTCGGCAACCCCGTTCACGGCGTTGGCGAGGCCTGGTCCGAGCGTCGTCACCAGCACGCCCGGCGCGCCCGTCATGGTCGACGCGCCTGCCGCCATGAAGGCCGCCGAATTCTCGTGCCGGCACAACACGAACCGCAGGCCAGCCTGCTGGAGTGCGTCAACGAAGGTGACAATCTCGCCGCCCGGCATGCCGAAGGCGTGGGTCGCCCCATGCGCTGCAAGGGTCCGCGCGGCGATGTCGGCGACGCGGACCGGGTGTGACGGGTTCATTGGAGTTTCGGTGTCGCTCATTGCATCGCGCCAGCTTCGAGGGTCACGGAACCTTGCCTGAGATGAGGACTGGCGGCGGTGCGGCAAACGGCCTCGAACCGACGTTGTCCTCAGGCGCTGCAGGCCAAACGCTCGCGCGCCACGCGCTCGTCGATCATGGCGGCAAAGCGGTCGGCACACTTCAATTCGCCGCGCGCGCGGCTGATCGCAGCGAGCGCCAGTGCGTCGTTACGGTCAGCGGCAATGCGCATCAGCGTGCGCATGAATACGTCGCGCTGGGCATGGCTGCCGCCCATGGCCTGCAAGTCGCGGGCGAGACGACCGAGGTTGTCGAGAACGGACGTATCACCCGTCGTGCTGTGCGCGACGGCCAGAATCGTCTCGGCGAACGGCACGCCGACACTGCGGGCAACGGCCGACTGGTCGTCGCTGTCGTTTGCCCGCTGACGCAGACCGCTCACCAGTTCGCTGGCCGCAGCAAGATCGCGCCGCGCGATGAGGGCCAAAAGATAGTGCAGCGAGGCGAACACATAGCTCGTATCGACGCGGCGGCGGTGGGCGATGGCGTAGAGCGCGGTCCAGCGATCACCGACCGCGATGCCCTCCTGCTCCAGGCGCCACAGCAGCGAGACGGCGTTGGCCATGTCGCGGAAGTCGTCGCTGTCGGTCGGCCGGATGTCGCGATCGTACAGGTCGAGGACGCGGTCGTAGTGGGCGGCCTCGAGATGGAACAGCGCGAGATGCCAGGCCAGATGGTAGCTGAAGTTGTTGCAATGGGGCCAGCCGTTGCGTGACGCCTGCAACCAGCGGGTTCCCTCTTCGGCGCGGCCACGCATTTCCAGAACGTGGCTGACCGCGTGCACGCCCCAGACGTCGGCGGGCTCGGCCAGGACTGCCATGCGACCGATGCGCTCGCTCTCTTCGAAGCCGCCGGTTTCTTCCAACGCGAATGCGTGCATGCCGAGCACGAAGCCATAGCCGGGATCACCGCCGCGCATGTGATCGAGTGCGGCACCCGTCGTCTCGCGCATGCGCCGCGGCTCGCCCGACATGAACCGCATGGCGTTGGCCAGCTTGAGCGGAAGAAGTTCGCCCGGCGACGACGCGGCGTGCGCCTCGAGCAGGCTGGCGGAAGACTGAAAGTGGCCGTCGACGGCAAGTGCAAGTGCGCCGACAAGGGCCGTTTCGGATGCTGTCGGGCTGGGCCGGCTGGCGAGACAGCGACGTGCCTCGCGAAGAGCGGTCCGGCCGGTGGCAAAGTTTTCCTGCTTACCGAGGAGAACCGAGCCGAAGCCCTTCAGGGCGTGGGCCGATACCAATTCCGGGTCGAGACGCAACGCGGTTCCGAGTTGCTCGCCTGCGGGGCGGTGCGCGGCAACGGCGAAGACCGCTTCGCCAAACGCTGCGACCGATCCTGGGGATGTCGTCGTGTGTCGGCCCTTGTAGGTGTCGACGAGCATTCAAATCTCCAAGACAGCGTGTTCAGTCCACCAGCGTTCTCAGTCGTCCAGACAGGCAACCACCACCATCACTGTGGTTGATCCCGACCTGTGCCACCAACCGACGCAACCGTCGGCATCGTTGCAATGCAGCATCCCGGCCCGGCCCACGCACCTCGGCATCCGTCAGGACGGTGTCGCCCACGATTTGGCACCGATTCCCAAAGTACCCGCCAGTCGAGTCTTCTGAAAATCAAAGTCGATCACATATCCGAGACATGCCCAACCCGTGTGCGATCGCTGCCGATCAGGGCTGTAGATAGCCCGATCAGATGGCAGAACTGCGTCGTGCGGGAAGGGGTTTGATGCGGCGCAACACCGCTAACGAGCGACCTGTGCCGCACTGGGGAGGCCAAGTGTCGGAGCCCCGCGCAAGCCAGCTTCAACGGCCAGCTTCAACGGCCGGCGTCGTAGGCGGCGAGGACGGCGATGTTGACGATCTCGCTGTCTTTCGACCCGAGAGGACAGATCTGCACCGACTTTTCCAGGCCGACGAGAACAGGGCCGATGATGGTGGCACCGCCCAGTTCCTTGAGCATCTTGGTCGAGATGGAGGCGGCGTGGAAAGCGGGCATCACGAGCACGTTCGCGGTACCCGACAGGCGACAGAACGGATAGAGCTTCATCAACTGCGGATTGAGAGCGACATCGGCGGCCATGTCGCCGTCGAACTCGAAGTCGACGCCGCGCTGGTCCAGGATGTTGACGGCCTCGCGCACTTCGTCGGAGCGCTCGCCGCGCGGCTGGCCGAACGTCGAATAGGCGAGCAGGGCCACACGCGGCTCGATGCCGAAATTGCGGGCGGCGCGTGCGGCTTCCTCGGCGATGTTGGCGAGTTCCAGGGCGGTCGGCATGTCGTGGATCGAGGTGTCGGCGATCACGACGGCCCGCTCGCGCGTCAAGGCGAGGCTGATGCCGATGACGGTGCGGCCCTCGGCATGGTCCAACACGCGATGGACGTCGCGATAGATGCTGGTCCAATTGCGGGTGACGCCCGAAACCATCGCATCGGCGTAGCCGTGGGCCACCATGAGTGCGGCGTAGATGTTGCGTTCGTTGGCGACCAGTCGCTGGCAGTCGCGACGCAGATAGCCCCGCCGTTGCAGGCGCTGGTACAGGAACTCCGTAAACTCCTCCGTGTACGGCGACTTGCGCGTGTCGTGCAACTCGAACTCGGGCCTCAGCCGGATGCCGCAGCCTTCGAAGTTCGCTTTCACGGTATCGGCCGCGCCGACGAGCATCGGAATGCCGAAGCCTTGGGCGAAGAACGTGTTGGCCGCCCGGGTCACGGCCTGGTCCTCGCCTTCCGCGAAGATCACGCGCTTGGGGTCCTGGCGAACCTTGTCGAAGATCGACTGCAACCAGCCCGCGGTCGGGTCCAGACGGCCGGCCAGACGGGCGACATAGGCCTCGGTGTCGACGATCGGCTTGCGCGCCACGCCGGTGTCCATCGCCGCCTTGGCCACCGCCGGCGGGATCATCGTCATGAGCCGCGGATCGAAGGGGGCGGGGATGATGTAGTCGGGTCCGAACGTCGGGCGGCGGCCGTGGAAGGCATTGGCCACCTGGTCGGGGACCTCGATGCGGGCAAGCTCGGCCAGGGCCTCGGCGGCTGCGATCTTCATGGCGTCGTTGATCGTGGAGGCCTGGACGTCGAGCGCACCGCGGAAAATGAACGGAAAACAGAGGACGTTGTTCACCTGGTTGGGGTAGTCCGAGCGGCCCGTCGCCATGATGGCGTCATCGCGGACGGCCTGCACATCCTCCGGCGTGATTTCCGGCTCGGGATTTGCCATCGCGAAGATGATCGGCCGGGCTGCCATGGACGCCACCATCTCGCGGGACAGCACGCCGCCCGCCGAAAGGCCGAGGAAGATGTCGGCACCCTCGACGATCTCGGCCAGGGTGCGGGCATCGGTTTTGCGCGCGAAGGGCTCCTTGAAGGGGTCCATCAGCTCCTTGCGGCCCTTGTAGACGACGCCTTTGATGTCGGCGATCGTCAGGTTGTCAGGCTTCAGGCCGATCTTGAGGAGCAGGGTAAGGCAGGCAAGCGCGGCCGCGCCAGCACCCGAGCACACCATCTTGACCTTGCCGATGTCCTTTTCGACCACCTTGAGGGCGTTGATGATGCCAGCGGCGACGACGATCGCGGTCCCGTGCTGGTCGTCGTGGAAAACGGGAATGTCGAGAGCCTCTTTCAACCGCTCCTCGATCAGGAAGCAATCGGGGCTCTTGATGTCTTCGAGGTTGATGCCGCCGAACGATGGGCCGAGATAACGCACGCAGTTCACGAACGCGTCGACGTCCTCGGTGGAGACCAGCAGGTCCATCGCGTCGATATCGGCGAAGCGCTTGAACAACGCACCCTTGCCCTCCATCACCGGCTTGGCGGCCAGCGCGCCGAGGTTGCCCAGTCCCAGGATCGCCGTTCCGTTCGATACGACAGCGACGAGATTGCCCTTGTTGGTGTAATCATAGGCGCACTGAGGATCATCGGCGATGGCCTTGACCGGCACTGCCACGCCCGGTGAATAGGCCAGCGACAGATCGCGCTGCGTGGCCAGTGGCTTGGTCGGCGTGATCTCCAGCTTGCCCGGCTTTCCCTGGGCATGAAACTGAAGCGCCTCCTGCGGCGTGAAGCGGGCCTGATCGAAGCGCGTTGCCATGTCGGTGTTCTTCTGCGGGATGCTGTGAGGGGGGGGCGTGTGCCGGGCCGGCACGATAGGGGGCGGCGCGGGGTAAAACAACTCATACCGTCCTGCGACGTCGAGGCGGGGTCGCCGATCCGGACGAGGTGGGGTGCTGTCCTAATAAGGACAACCGCCCTCTAAGTTAGGACATCGGCTCGGTAATCCCTTGAAATGTTTAAAGTGGGGGCCTCGATCGTGTTGCATTGTGAGCGTGAGTGCATCTCCATATAGTACAGTGGCCGGTATGGCAGCATGGTTCCCTAGTGCGGTAATCGCAGCTGTCACGATAGTGGCTGAAGCGGCCATCATCACAAGATCCCACAAGGAGACCTCGACCGCCTTCCATGATCGGCGAACCGGCTGACCGTGAGACGGAACGGCGGCGCCTTTATCTGGCTGCTTTGAGTACGATGCCAGCTTCGCGTGGTGACGCATAAGCTAACCACTTCTTCTTCGTTCCAGGTCGCCGTCGTTGGGCGTAATCTGCTCGCGATGGGAGCCGGTCAATGGAGCGATCAGATGAATGAGATCGTAAGCTTCAAGACGTTGGCCGCGACGAAATCGTGGGGCCGAGGAAAAGTTTATCAGAACATCGCAGAGACGATCGGGCATACGCCCGTTGTGGAGCTCAATCGACTTACGGCCGCAGAGGGGATCAAGGCCCGAGTGCTGCTGAAGCTCGAGTTCTTCAATCCGCTCTCGTCGGTCAAAGACCGCATCGGCGTATCGATGATCGACGCGCTCGAAGCCAAGGGGCGGATCAAGCAAGGAGAGACGGTTCTGATCGAGCCGACGTCGGGAAACACCGGCATCGCGCTCGCGTTTGTAGCCGCCGCGCGAGGCTATGAGCTCATTCTTGTCATGCCGGAATCGATGTCGCTTGAGCGTAGGAAGATTCTTGCGCACCTCGGCGCGAAGTTGGAGCTGACGCCCGCAGCGGGCGGGATGGGCGCGGCTATCGCAAGAGCCCGCGAGCTCGCGAAGAGCTTGCCCAACGCCATCATCCCTGGCCAGTTCGAGCACCCGGCCAATCCACTCGTGCACGAGCGCACGACGGCGGAGGAGATTTGGAGTGATACTGGTGGGAAGGTCGATGCGATCGTTGCCGGCGTCGGTACTGGGGGCACCATCACCGGTGTCGGACGGGTTCTCAAGCCTCGTCTACCTCAGCTCAAGGTGATTGCAGTAGAACCTGAGGCAAGCCCTGTCCTCTCCGGCGGTCAAAAGGGCCCGCACAAAATACAAGGTATCGGTGCGGGTTTCGTCCCCGCCGTGCTCGAGCGGTCGCTGATCGACGAGGTGGTCACGGTGACAAACGACCTGGCTTTTGTAACATCGAGGCTTGTCGCGAAGCTCGAAGGAATTCCCGGCGGCATCTCGACGGGAGCGAACATTGCCGCGGCTCTGGCAGTCGCGCGCAGGCCTGAGCTCAGCGGCAAGACGGTGCTAACCTTCGCGCCGTCTTCTGCGGAGCGCTACTTCTCGAGCGATCTCTTCCTGGAGGCGTGACGTTAGCCTGCAACGCGCCCTCGCTCGTGTGCAGGTTCGACGTCTCCGCTTCAGGTCTACGGCCCCAGTCCGGATTGCACTGCAATCTCAGCACTGGGGCCGTTTGCTTGTGAAGGAGTCAGTCTGCAAGGCCATGCGTGCTCGCGATGTCGCGCAAAGCATCCGCCAACACATCTATCTCACCGCATGTATTGTAAAAGGCGAACGAGGGGCGCACGGTGGTCTCTTGCCCGAAGCGTCTAAGGATAGGCTGTGCGCAGTGGTGGCCTGACCGCACGGCGATGCCGTACTTGTTGAGTCTCGCCCCTACCTCCTCACTCGGCACGTTTTTCAAGACGAGCGAGATAACGCCGGCTTTCTCGGTGGCCGTGCCGATGATCCTCAATCCGGGAATCTCTAGCAGGCTCTTCGTCGCGTACACGAGGAGACCGTGCTCGTAGCGCGAGATGTTCTCGAGCCCGATGCGTTCGACATAATCGATAGCGGCACCAAGCCCAACCGCATCTGCGATGTTGCCCGTCCCCGCCTCGAATCGCTGCGGCGCTGCGTGGAAGAGGCTCCGCTCGAAGGTGACGTCGCGGATCATGTTGCCGCCAGTCTGGTACGGCGGCAGGCTGTCGAGCAACTCCTTCTTGCCCCAGAGCACTCCGATCCCAGTCGGCGCGAATACCTTGTGTCCCGAGAACACGAAGAAGTCGGCGCCTAGGCTCTGGACATCAACCTTCATGTGCGAGACGGACTGGGCTCCATCGATGAGCACGCGTGCGCCGACGCGATGGGCCATGTCGATAATCTCCTTGGCCGGCGTGACCGTCCCAAGCGCATTCGACACCTGCGTGAAGGCGACCAGCTTGGTACGAGCGTTGAGCAGCTTGCCGAGTTCCTCGAGCAGCACTTGGCCGTGGTCATCGACGGGAGCCACACGCAGCTTCGCGCCCTTGGCGAGCGCCAGCTGCTGCCAGGGAACAATGTTGGCATGGTGCTCGAGATGGGTGATGACGATCTCATCGCTAGCGTTCACATGCTGAGCGCCGAAGGTCGCCGCGACGAGGTTGATCGCCTCGGTCGCGCCGCGCGTGAAGATGATCTCCTCGGTCGAGCCTGCGGTTAGGAAGCGCGCGACCTTCTGACGTGCGCCTTCATAGGCATCGGTCGATCGCGCCGCGAGTTCATGGGCTGCACGGTGGATGTTGGAGTTCTCGTGCTCGTAGAAGTGGGTCAGGCGATCTATGACCGCCTTCGGCTTCTGAGTTGTTGCCGCGTTGTCGAACCAGATAAGCGGGTGCCCATTCACGTGCTCCGACAGGATCGGAAAGTCACGGCGAATAGAGTGAACATCGAACGGGGGATGCGCAGAGGCGAACCCCGGGGACGCTCCTGTTGCCGCGTGTCCTGGTACGCCGATCCCCGCCGGTCCGAGCCCTATGTTCTTGAGGAAGTAGAAGCCCGAGCCATGCTCAGCAAGAGGAGCTGGAGCTATGCGGGTCTCGCCGCCAAGCGTCCCGAGGAGCGACTTGAGCTCAGCCTCGAAGGGCAACGGGATGGGTGACCCAGTTGCGACCGTCCCTGCAGACGGAGGCGAGCCGAGCGGCACATCCGGCACCAGCTCCATGCTCGGTCCCGGCCCGGTTGGCGCATGCCCCCCGTTGAGGTCACCAGCCTGCGGTAGCGGAACTGAGGAGAGGCCAACTCCGCCCGCTGAGTGCGTGGTGGCCTCTGGCGGCACCTCAGGCGCGAGCGCGAGATCGTGCGCCTGGGGCTGCGGCGCCAAGGCAGTGGCACCGGAACCAAGTGGGGAACCCGGAACAGTGGAGAAAAGCTCGTTCGCGAGCCGCGTCAGCAGCGCTGCATCCGGCAGCCCGAGCCCTTGCGGGCTCAGGCCGATACCTACGACTGATGGCGTTGGCGTTACAGGGATGCCCGAGGCATGGCCGAGCGCAGTTGGATCAGCTGTAGACATGATACTTGCCCACCTCGACGTTTTCGAGCACGCCAAGTGCGTCGTCCGTCAGGACGGCGAGCGAGCAGTAGAGCGAAACGAGATAGGAGGCGATCGCTTTGTGATTGATGCCCATAAAGCGAACTGAGAGCCCCTTGCTCTGCTCGCCGGGGAGGCCCGGCTGGTAGAGACCCACGACGCCTTGCTTCGATTCGCCCGTGCGGATGAGCAGGATGTTCGTCTTGCCGCCCTTGACCTCGAGCTTGTCGGAGGGGATCAACGGGATGCCGCGCCAGGTGAGGAAGGGCGAGCCGAACAGCGTGACCGTGGGCGGCGGCACACCGCGACGCGTGCACTCGCGCCCGAATGCGGCGATCGCGAGGGGATGTGCGAGAAAGAATGCGGGCTCTTTCCAGACGCGCGAGATGAGCTCGTCGAGATCGTCGGGAGTGGGCGGGCCACTCCGCGTCTTGATCTTCTGGCTCGCGGCGGCATTGGCGAGAAGCCCATACTCCTTGTTGTTGATGAGCTCGCTCTCCTGGCGCTCCTTGATGGTCTCGATCGTGAGGCGGAGCTGCTCCTTGATTTGATTGTGCGGCACCGAGTAGAGGTCGGATACGCGCGTATGGATGTCGAGCACAGTGTTTACCGCCGAGAGCAGGTACTCGCGCGGGTTCTCGATGTAGTCGACGAACGTGTTTGGGAGCGCGCGCTCATCACGCGACGAGCAAGCTACCTCGACTGAGTTCTCGTCCTTGACGCGGTTCACGCGATAAATGCCCGCCTCAACCGGCACCCAGTTCAGAAAATGCACGAGCCACCGCGGGGTGATACTCTGCATTTGCGGAACGGTCTTGGTGGCGTTGGCTAGTTGCCTAGCCGCGACATCGCCCAATGCTGTCTGTTCTTCCTCTGCCATATTAGCCCCCGTATCTGCTATATTAGAAAAACTCGTTCTATATCAATGGCTTGGCGTAGATCTCATTGCTAAGAACTGCTGTCAAGGCGCGACTAGATTCCCGCTCCGCCGTCGAACGTCTCGCTGCGCGCCAGCGCTTGGATGATGTTGCTGTTGGCCGGCACGCTTCGCGTGAGCCAAACGTTGCCGCCGATGACAGAGCCCCGCCCGATCGTGACGCGCCCGAGGATCGTCGCGCCGGCGTAGATGACGACGTCCTCCTCGACGATTGGATGGCGCGGCACGCCTTTGACGAGTGCGCCGCTGTCGTCGACCGAGAAGCGCTTCGCGCCGAGCGTCACGGCTTGATAGAGCCGCACGCGCTCGCCGATAATGGCCGTCTCGCCGATAACGACGCCGGTGCCATGATCGATGAAGAAGCTTCGAGCAATCTGCGCGCCGGGATGGATGTCGATGCCGGTCTCGGAGTGCGCACGCTCAGCGATTACGCGAGCAATGATCGGCACACCAAGCCGGAAAAGCGCATGCGCAAGGCGATGGTGAATGATCGCCTTGATGCCGGGATAGCTGAGGAGCACCTCTTGGAGGCTCTTGGCAGATGGATCGCCATCGTAGGCTGCGCGGATATCGCTTTTCAGAACCTCGAGCGTGTCGGGCAGTCCTTCGGCGAATCCGCCGATCACGCCCGCTGCAGACTTTGCAATGGCGTCCGGGCTCGTGGACTCGCTTGGCTCGCGCGAGAAGGCGAGCTCGCGTCTTACCTGATGCTCGAGTTCCGCGAGAGCGGTCGAGAGCGTGTGCCCGATGAAGTAGTCGATTGCATCCGCGTCACCGGGCCCATGGCCTAAATGTTGCGGAAAGAGAGCTGCTGAGAGCTTGTCGACAACGCCGGCAATCGCGGGAGGCGAAGGCAGCTTGGAGCTGAGCGCATGTTGGCCCTTGCTGCTCCATGGCTTGTCGCGCGTTGCGCGGAGGGCCGCAACGACGCCGCTGATCTTTACGGACACGTGAGCACGTTCCCCTGGACCTATGCGCGGAATGGCGCGCCTGGCTTCTCATGCGGAGGGGCAAGGCGCGCCGCGTGAGTAGCTCCCCTACTGGCTCTTGGTCGTGATCTGGTCGTAGATGCCGCCGTCGGCGAAGTGCTCCTTTTGAAGCGTGCTCCAGTTGCCGAGCGTGTCCTCGACCTTAAAGGTCTTGATCTCGGGGAACTGTGCTGCGCTCGCTTTCAGCGCCTCCGCATCACGCGGACGGAAGTTGTGCTTCGCAATTATCTTCTGGGCTTCGCGCGTGAAGAGGAAATCGAGATAGGCTTTGGCGATCTCGCCGCTCTTCCTCTTCTCGGTTACGCTTGTCACGATCGCGACAGGAGGGGCGGCCTCGATGCTGAGCGAGGGGTAGACGACATCGAAGTCGTTGCCGAACTCCGCCTTGACGAGACCCACCTCGTTCTCGAACGTGACGAGCACATCGCCCACCGCGCGCTGTGTAAATGTAGTGGTCGCGCCGCGGCCGCCGCCGTCAAACACCGGGACATTGGCAAACAACGAAGCAA
This sequence comes from Hyphomicrobiaceae bacterium, assembly GCA_033765285.1. Classification (GTDB taxonomy): domain Bacteria; phylum Pseudomonadota; class Alphaproteobacteria; order Rhizobiales; family Hyphomicrobiaceae; genus Filomicrobium. The sequence continues at coordinate 186,342 of JANRIE010000005.1, forward strand.
CGAACGTCCGAGCTTTCTCTGGGCTCTTCGTCTTATCGAGCGCGTATCCCCAGGCTGCCAGGTACGTGTAGCGGCCGTTGCCCGACGTCTTCGGGTTCGGAATGACGACGGAGGTGCCCGGCTTCACCAGATCATCCCAATCCTTGATGCCTTTAGGATTGCCCTTGCGGACAAGGAAGATGCTCGTGGTGGTGTAAGGCGCTGCGTCGTTCGGGAACTTGGTCTTCCAATCGGCTGCGACAAGCCCCTTCTCGGCAAGGAAGTCGAGGTCGGTCGGCTGATTGAAGGTGACGACGTCGGCCTCGAGCCCGTTGGCAACGGCAAGAGCCTGCTTGGTCGACCCGCCGTGAGACTGATTGACGGTGACCTCGCCACCTTTCGCCTTCCAGGCTGCAGCGAATGCGGGATTGATCTCCTTGTAGAGCTCTCGTGACACGTCATACGACGCGTTGAGGATCGATGCAGGCGGTGCAGGGGTTTCGGCTTTCGCGGCAAACGCCGGCAAGCTGAGCGTAAGCAGGCTGATTGCTATGCGGGTGAGTGAACGCATGCTTATGTGACCTTTCGTGTCATGGGTTTTGAGAGAGAGGGTTTTGAGAAAGAGGGGCCGGTCTCCAGGAGATAGACCGGCCCCGAGGAAGACCGGCGGCGGTGGCCACCGCAGGCCTAGGGAGCTGTGATGATCTGCGTCACGGGAGTAGCTGATGGGGCAGCTCCCGCTCATGCTCGTGGTACGGTTCCGCGCCGTTTGCCTCAGCCTGGGGGCTATTCGGAACGGCGATGTCTTCAGGCCGGATGAGCCCGATGCGCGCGGCGAAGGCGGAAAGCGCATCCAGGAGGCTTGGAGATGCGCTCATGCCGCTCTCTTCCTCTGTCTGACTTTGCCGAGAAACAGCTCGAGAGCCGCACGCTCTGCCTCGCGCGGCGTCGCAAAGCGCGTTCCGTCGAGTGGATAGTAGCGCGGCAGTGAAGCGTGGAACTGGAAGCTGCGCTCTGCAGCTTGGCGCACGACGATGCCTGCGGTCTCGTCGGCAATCTCAATGATGTATGCGTCTGACATGGTTTGTCCTTGCCCGCCTCTTACGCGGGTCCTCAACTTCGACTTTGAATGGGTGTGATTGCGGTAGGCGTCTCCGAAGGAGAGCTTCAACAACACCCTAGTGGGGAAGCCGAGAGGGGACGGGGCTTGTGCGGGACCAGCGGCACGCAGCCTGATGTGTTTTTCATGGATGTCCTCCTTAGCGTTTGGTTACGCGGCGCAAGTCCAGCTCGAAATCACCGCGGGCGGCGCAAGATGGCGTCGACATGCCTATGAAAACCTGAGCCATGCGCCCGGTCAAATAAGAAGAAGTGCGAAGCAATCCATGGATGCTTTCCAAGTTTGCGAATAAGCAAAGCAGAATTTGTTTATTCGCTTAGACGCCAAGGGCGGATACTACAAAGAACGGAATTGGTTCCTGTTCGAGGAGTGGCGATGAACTTTCAGCAGCTCCGCATCATTCGTGAGACTGTCCGCCGCAATTTTAATCTGACCGAGGCAGCGCAGGCTCTGCTCACGTCGCAATCCGGTGTCAGCAAAACCATTCGCGATCTCGAGCAGGAACTCGGAGTTGAGATCTTCATCCGGCGCGGAAAACGCCTGCTCGGGCTCACGGAGCCAGGACACGATGTCACCGCCATCGCAGACAAGATCCTGCTCGAGGCTGAAAACCTGCAGCAGTTATCGCGCCAGTTCGCCGGCAAGGACGCAGGGGCACTTACTATTGCAACGACACACACGCAGGCACGTTATGCGCTCCCCCGAACGATCGCGAAGTTCAAGTTGTCCTTCCCGAACGTGCGGCTAACAATCAACCAGGCGAGTCCGAAGGAGATTGCGCGCGTCCTTCTCGAGGGCAATGCTGATATCGGGATCGCAACCGATGCACTCGAAGCCCACCCCGACATTATTGCGTTCCCTTACTATACATGGGAGCACGCGATTGTAGTGCCGGCCGAGCATCCGCTACTCTCCGAGGGCAAGCCGACGCTCGAAGCAATTGCGGAGTTTCGAATCATTACCTACGACGACGGTCTTACAGGTCGTACACGAATCGATAAGGCATTCGCAAATGCCGGGGTCGTACCTGATATCGCGATGAGCGCGCTGGATGCGGACGTCATTAAGACGTATGTCGAGCTTGGGCTCGGCGTTGGGATCATTGCGTCGATGGCATTTGATCCGGAGCGCGACAATGGCCTCGCGCGTGTCGACACGGATCACCTCTTCGAGCCGAGCACCTCGAGCATAGCTATCCGCAGGGGACGTCTCTTTCGCTCTTACGCCTATCAGTTCATAGAGCTTTGCTCTCCGCAGCTAACGGAGACGGTCGTTCGCAAGGCAGAAGCCCGCAGGTGACAGCGGCCGGCGTCGCCACGTGTGCATATGGAATATGCTCAGCACTTTTTCTTCGTTCGTCGAGCATGACGACATGGCTATCGTTGATGCCTTCACCCATTTTTCAGGACGCCACGAATTATGTCGTCCCAGCCTCACGATGATGCACCCGAGTTCGATCACGCCGCCGCCTTCAATGCGGGCGTGGTGCGGGACGTTCCGGCTATCGTCGGCAACAATCTGAAGCGCCTCAGAAAGGCGCATGGCTATTCGCTTGAGCGGCTCGCCGAACGCTCAAAGGTGAGTCGTGCCATGCTGGGGCAGATCGAGACCGGCAAGAGCGTTCCAACTGTTAGTTTGCTTTGGAGAATCGCTGATGCACTTGGCGTGTCTGTAGCAGGTCTGCTTGCCGTAGAAAATCTCCCGCCCATCACCGTTCTCAGGCGGGAGCAGACTGCGGTTACCTATTCGGGTGTAGGCAATTTCAAGCGCCGAGCGCTCTTTCACACGGGACGCAAACGGACGGTTGACTTCTTCGAGATCAGCATCGAGCCGGGGCATACAGAGAAGATTGAATCCCTGCCCAGTGCTGGAGAGCACTACCTCGTTCTAGCGTATGGCGAGCTGGTCGTGACCGTGGGTGATGAGCCATCCGTGCGGCTGACAAAGGGGGACGCTGCAATATTCGATGCCGACATCACTTCGAGCATTACAAATGACACGGAGTCGGTCGCGGTCGCCTTTGCTGTCCTGGCCCACGGAACCTGAACGCGCCGATCGTTACCATCGCGGTAGTGATAAGCTCAGCATTTTTTATTGGTTCGCTGGCGTCAGCTCCCTCGCTAATTTCCGATGACTTCAATCGAGCTGCAATAGGGGAGTTTCTCAATGTCTATCTTCAAAATCACGCGCCGTACTGCGCTTGCGCTTGGCCTGTCAGCAGGTCTCGCGGGCGCCTCCGCTGGTGCGTTCGCCGGCGAAATCCTGAATGTCTCGTATGATCCGACGCGCGAGTTCTATCAGGAATTCAACGCGGCTTTCATTCAGCACTGGAAGAAGCAGGGTGGTGAGGACGTCAAAATCAAGCAATCGCATGGTGGCTCGGGCAAGCAGGCCCGCGCAGTTATCGATGGCCTGGAGGCTGATGTTGTAACGCTCGCGCTCGGCGGCGACATCGATCAGCTGCACAAGAAGAGCGACCTGATCTCGAAGGACTGGCAGAAGCGATTGGCCAACAATTCGGCGCCCTACACCTCGACGATCGTGTTCCTCGTCCGCAAGGGGAACCCCAAGGGCATCAAGGATTGGTCGGACCTTGGTAAGGACGGCGTCGAGGTGATCACGCCGAACCCGAAGACGTCGGGTGGTGCGCGCTGGAACTATCTCGCTGCCTGGGGCCATGCGCTGAAGCAGCCCGGCGGCAATGAGCAGACAGCTAAGGACCTCGTCACGCGGATCTACAAAAACACGAAGGTGTTGGATTCGGGTGCCCGCGGCTCGCTCACCACCTTCACAGAGCGCGGTATCGGCGATGTGTTCATCTCGTGGGAGAACGAGGCTCATCTCGCAACCAAGGAACTCGGCCCAGACAAGTACGATATCGTCCTACCCTCGGTCTCCATTCTCGCCGAACCATCGGTCGCGGTTGTTGACAAAGTCGTCGACAAGAAGGGAACGCGCAAGGTCGCGGAGGCCTACCTGAACTATCTCTACAGCGACGAGGGCCAGGATCTCGCCGGCAAGCACTTCTATCGGCCGCGAAATACGAAGTTCGCCGACAAGTACAAGGACCAGCTCCTGCCCATCGACCTCTTCACGATCGATGATGTTTTCGGCGGATGGGACAAGGCGACGGAGATCCACTTCAAGGACGGCGGCGTCTTCGATCAGATCTACGACAAGAAGAGCTGATGCTCTTTCCCGTGGCTCGTGCGTTGACCTCGTAACGGCGCGCACGAGCTGGTTCGCTAAACAAAATAACAGAGAAAGTGCTTCGTCTGCCGAATGGCCAGATGCTGGATGAGTGTATGCGCTTATTGGCCCGGCATTTGAGATGCAGTCAGGCCACAGGAAGAAATTGAAGTCAGTCTGACATTCCAAATGGCGCTTGATCCATAAGCGCAAACTCCTGAATAATACCGAGTAATATCAAGTACTTAAGTGGAAATTCCTCCGTTATAGCGGAGTTTAGCACGTGAACAACATAAGGAGCGAATAAGATGGTTGGGGGTATTCTACGAGCTGGAACAAAAGCGGCGGTGGCCGCTTCGGCGCTGCTGGCACTTGGAGCTGGTGGAGATAAGGTACGGCAAGCAGGTCGACGGGTGTTATCTCGACACGAAGACGGTCTGCTCAGGTCGCAGTGATGCTCCGAACTCCAGCTTGCCGAGCGACGACCAGCAATGCGACCAGTTCGGCGGCTCGATCAGTATTGTCCACGAGGCGACGGGTCTGTTCGTCAATGCAGGTGCAGGCGAGAAGAGCGATGTTCTTCTTGCCACGCAGGCGAGATTTGCCGGCACAGGAGTGGATACGAAACAGCACTTCTGGTCCGTGCAGGCGGGCATCGAGAAGAAGTTTACAGAGTTCGGCAAAACGACCATCTATGGCGAGTACTACGACTACGAGGGTGGCGGAAACAGCCGGCGTACCGTTGACGGTCCAGATGGCGGTGTTGCGGATGCCCTGAATGTCTTCGGCGCCGGCGCCGACAGCGCCGTCTGGGGGACAGGCGTCCAGGTCTTCGGTGCGGGCCTGGCGCAGGGCTTCGACAAGGCAGGTCTTGTCGTCTACCTCTCCTATCGTCACGTCGAAGGCGAGCTGACCCTTCGTCAGCTCAACGGCGCAGGCGTCGCTACCGGAGCGATCGCAGACTCTCCAATTGAAGATCTGGACCTCGTCATGACGGGTGCCATCATCAAATTCTGATCCAGCCTTCTCCCAGTCAGCGGATCGGAAGGGGGCCGCCTTTCGCGAGGCGGCCCTTCTGCGCGTCTACGCTAAAGTGAACCATACATCCAAATTGAGAACACGGCCTAGTCTCGCTGGTAGTCCCAGAAGTCGACGGTGTCGCGACGGAGCTGGTCGCGGCAATCGCCGCGGCATGACCTCCACGTGCCGCCCGGGCTCAGATACTGCTTCTCCAAGCTGGTTATACGTGGCGCACCAAAGGTGACACCTCGGACCACGTCCCGTGGCTGATCACTACGTTCAAGTTCTAGGCGTTCGAGCTGCGCAACGTCGATGATCAACGGAAGGCCGCTCCGCGAGGGCGGCTTTTTCGCGTCTCAAGGGGAAGGCGATGCGCCTTTGCACGATTTTTCATAAGCATCGCACTTCTTCTTGGTTCGATCCCACAGTGCCTGCCCCTATGTTCCGCGGCATCAGACTGCGGAGGCTCGCTTGCATCGATTTATCACCAGATTGGAACAGGTCGTCTCTTGGGCCGCTTTCGCCTCGGCCATGCTGGCTGTTGCTGCCTTTACCATCGCGCACTGACGCGTTACGCACCCGGGGGAGCACATGGCACGAAGACAGAGACGCGTTCTACCGGGGTTCGGGCTGTCGCTCGGGTTCACGCTCGCCTATCTGTCGCTCATCGTATTGATCCCTTTATCGGCGGTGTTCATCAAGACCGCAGGGATGGGCTGGGATGCGTTCATTCAGGCCGTAACCTCGCCGCGGGTTGTGGCGTCCTATAAATTGAGCTTCGGAGCCTCACTTCTGGCTGCGTCGATCAATGTTGTTTTCGGGCTCATTCTCGCATGGGGCCTCGTGCGTTACACGTTTCCCGGCCGCAAGCTCGTAGACGCGTTGATCGATCTTCCGTTCGCACTCCCGACCGCGGTCGCGGGCATCGCGCTGACCGCGCTTTACGCCAAGAACGGCTGGCTCGGGCAGTTCCTTGAACCGCTGGGCATCAAGATCGCGTTTGGCCCCGCGGGCGTGCTCGTCGCTCTCATTTTTATCGGTCTCCCGTTTGTCGTGCGCACGGTGCAACCGATCCTCGAGGATCTCGATGCCGAGTTCGAGGAAGCCGCAGCGAGTCTCGGTGCAACTCGCCTGCAGACATTCCGGCGCGTGGTCTTCCCGACGCTCTTGCCGGCGCTGCTCACCGGCTTTGCGCTCGCCTTTGCGCGAGCTGTTGGCGAATATGGGTCGGTGATCTTCATCGCCGGCAACATTCCGATGGTATCCGAGATCACGCCGCTCATGATCATCACTAAGCTCGAGCAGTACGACTACGAAGGCGCAACTGCGATCGCGTCCGTCATGCTGCTGTTCTCGTTTGTGCTTCTTCTCGTGATCAACGGGCTGCAGGCATGGACGGCTAAGCGCACAGGGAGGACGGTTTGAATGGCAGGTGTGTCGGCGCGTCTGTCCGGGCTCAGCGGTAATGCCACGCGTTTCGAGGCGAACGTGGCAACGCGCGATGCGCCCTGGGTAAAAGCGATTGTGCTCGGCGTCGGCTTGAGCTTTTTCGTGCTGTTCCTCGTCTTGCCTCTGGTCGCTGTGTTCGTGGAAGCCTTTCGCAAGGGCTGGGAGACGTATCTCGCCGCTCTCGTCGAGCCGGATGCGCTCTCCGCCATCCAGCTGACGCTGCTCGCGGCCGCCATCTCGGTGCCCTTGAACCTTGTCTTCGGCGTGTCCGCTGCTTGGGCCATCGCCAAGTTCGAGTTCCCGGGCAAGCACCTTTTGATCACCTTCATTGACCTGCCGTTCTCGGTCTCTCCAGTCGTCGCAGGCCTGATCTATGTGCTCCTGTTCGGCGCTCAGGGGTGGTTCGGACCCTGGCTCTTCGAGCACGATATCAAGATCATCTTCGCGGTGCCCGGTATCGTGCTCGCGACCATGTTCGTGACGTTTCCCTTCATTGCCCGCGAGCTCATTCCGCTTATGCAGGCCCAGGGCCGCGATGAAGAGGAAGCCGCCATCACTCTCGGCGCGTCAGGCTGGCAGACCTTCCGGCGCGTGACGCTCCCCAACATCAAATGGGCGCTGCTGTACGGGGTCATTTTGTGCAATGCGCGCGCCATGGGTGAGTTCGGCGCCGTGTCCGTCGTCTCGGGCCACATTCGCGGCGAAACGAACACCATGCCGCTGCACGTCGAGATCCTCTATAATGAATACCAGTTCGCGGCTGCGTTCGCGGTGGCCTCGCTGCTCGCCTTGCTGGCGCTCGTGACGCTCGCCATCAAGTCCTTCATCGAGTGGAAGGCGAGCCGCTCTGTTGCTGAGGAGAAGATCTCGTGAGCATTGCTGTCTCTGGCATCACCAAAACGTTCGGTAGCTTCAAGGCGCTGGATGGCATCAGCCTCGATCTGTCGCGCGGGGAGCTGATCGCGCTGCTTGGACCATCGGGCTGCGGCAAGACAACGTTGCTTCGCATCATTGCCGGCCTCGAGACGGCGGATGAGGGCCGCATTCTGCTTTCCGGGGAGGACGCCTCCGATAAGCACGTGCGCGAGCGCAATGTCGGCTTTGTGTTCCAGCACTACGCACTCTTCCGGCACATGAGCGTGTTCGAAAACATTGCATTTGGGCTGCGCGTCAAGTCGCGTTCAGAGCGTCCGACCGAGGCGCAGATCCGCGAGCGCGTGATGCGCCTCCTCGAATTGGTACAGTTGGCCTGGCTTGCCGATCGCTTTCCCTCACAGCTTTCCGGCGGACAACGGCAGCGCGTGGCACTTGCACGCGCCCTGGCAGTCGAGCCTCAGGTATTGCTGCTCGATGAGCCGTTTGGTGCGCTCGATGCAAAGGTGAGGAAGGAGTTACGCCGCTGGCTACGCCGCCTTCACGATGAGCTGCACATCTCCTCGATCTTCGTCACGCACGACCAGGAGGAAGCGCTCGAGGTCTCAGACCGCATCGTGCTCATGAACCGCGGCAAAATCGAGCAGATTGGCAGCCCGCGCGAGATCTACAACTCACCCGCGACGTCGTTCGCCTATAGCTTTATCGGCACGGTGAACGAGTTCCGCGGGCGCGTAGAAGGTTCGTTCTTGCGAGTTGGCGAAGATCTGCTTCCTCATGACCGCTCAGATCTCAGCGATGGCGCGCCTGTCGTTGCCTACGCGCGGCCACACGACACGGAGATCGTGCGCGACGGAGAGGGCCTCGGAATTGCGGCCAAGGTCAATCGCATCCTTGCAAGTGGGGCAGTCACGCGCGTTGAACTGATCGCCAACGGCGATGCGCGCAAGGGGGACAAGGACTACTTCGAGGTCGAAGTCACGCAGCAGGAGCTGGCTAGCCTCGGGCTTTCGCACGGCGACCGCGTCCGCCTCAAAAGCCGCCGCCTGAGCGTGTTCGGAGACAGCGTGGAATGAACTTCCAGCAGCTCCGCATCATTCGAGAGACGGTAAAGCACAACTTCAACCTGACCGAGGTTGCGAACGCACTCTTCACGTCGCAATCCGGCGTCTCGAAGCACATTAAGGATCTCGAGGACGAGCTGGGTGTGGAGCTGTTCGTGCGGCGAGGAAAGCGTCTCACCGGCATGACCGAGCCGGGGCGCGAACTCGTCGGCATCGTGGAGCGCATTCTCCTCGACACGCAGAATATCAAAAAGCTCGCCGAGCAGTTTGCCAATCGCGATCGTGGTCAGCTCGACGTTGCCACGACTCATACGCAGGCGCGCTACGCACTCCTCGCCGTCGTTGCCAAGTTCCGAGAGGAGTTTCCGAACGTGCATCTCGTGATGCACCAAGGCAGCCCGGCGGAGATCGCTCGCATGCTTATTGCTGGAGCGGCTGACATCGGAGTTGCAACGGAAGCACTGGCGGAAGAGGCCGAGTTAGCCTCGTTCCCTTACTATTCGTGGCATCATGGCGTCGTGGTGCCCGCTGGTCACCCGCTCACTCAACTCGAGAAGCTCTCACTTGCGGCAATCGCGGACTTTCCGATCATCACTTACAGCGAAGGCTTCACCGGCCGTCCCAAGATCGATGCGGCCTTTGCCAATGCTGGCATTGCTCCGGACATCGTACTCGCAGCCCTCGACGCGGACGTGATCAAGGCCTACGTCGAGCTTGGCCTCGGAGCTGGTATTGTTGCGACCCCGGCCTTTGAAGCTGTACGCGACGCAGGCCTCCGCTTGCTTGACGCCTCCCATCTGTTCGAGGTCAACACCTCGCGGATCGCGGTACGCCGAGGCAGCTATCTGCGAGGGTTCGCCTACCGTTTCATCGAGCTTGCCTCGCCCGCGCTTACCGAGGCCGCGGTGCGGGCGAAGGTGGGGGAAACTCCAACTTCGAAAGCAGTTTAGGAACTTCCGAGGCCCAAACCGACTGTGTTCTCGCCGGTCGCTCAAGAAGGTCGAGCCGACATCACGAGTATTATCACGCCGAGTGCTCCTGCTTTCTCGGCTAGGCGTCAGTGGGCCCTTATCTCAGAAACGCATCTTGATTGCTTTTCGGCGGAGTAGCGCACAGCGCGCTTGGTCGACGTGACTGCTATCGCTTGACGTCGCGTTAGCTGTCTCGCTGCTTCAGCAGACCCTCTACAATGACGCGTACTCCCTCCAGCATGACCTTCAGCTGCTCGAGCTCTGCTCGCGTTGGATTGCCAGGGTAGAGAAACTTTGCGTCTCGGCCGCTATTCAGCGGAACTCGGATCTCTTGGTATGCAGCCTCTAGCCCCGGGGCTGCTACATCTCCCCTCGCTGATCTTGAGTGCTCGGAGGAATTGCTGGAGAAGGCTTTTTCCTCTTCTGGACGGTCTGGTGCAAATGGATCGTCCTCGTCTGCCAGGCCCACATATTCAACATTCATGCGAAAGATGCGGAAAGCCTCATTGGCGCCTTGCTCTGTAAAGGGAAGCTCGCCCCTCTTTTCTCGATCGGCGCGGAGAATGCGTTGAACCGTTGAGGCGGGCGCGGCCTTCCCAGTCTTGATCTGGGCCCAAAGCTCTTGAAATGGCGGAGGATTGAGTGCTGCCTTTTTAAGTAGTTCCCGCGGTGGGTTTGGACGTATGAGGGCTGAACCCATGTCGCTCACACGAATGAGCCTATTCCGACCCCGACCAGTTTCTTCTGTCAGCCCGTACTCACGAATGGCAGTCATGTACGACAAGATCTTGCCTGCCGCTGACGCAGTGCCCCAAGTCTTACTTACCCCTTCAGGTGAAGCGTGTCGCGTACCATAGGACTTCGCAATGGTGCTTACGCGTCTTAAAGCCTTGTCGAGAGGAATGCACGGATACGCCGGACTTCGATGTGAGGGACTCAGGCTCGGTCGCGAGGGCATGGCCAAGATCCGGAACTTAAACCCGAAGACGGGTTTTTGTTGGGTAACGATCACTACGCTTGTTACGCTTCGCCATCAACAAGCGTCAGCTGAAAAGGTTCCTACTACCCCCAATACAACTAGTAAAGGGTTTAATATCGTGTTATATTGAGGGTTCCAGGAGAAAGGCGGGCCCGGTCCTGCTACCAACAGTGACCGAGCCCTAAGGACCAATGGCGGAGGTTTGGCATCCGCACCGGCCCCTGGACATAGAGTAGCCGGTTGCGGACACTCCCGCAAACAGCGGAGCGTGCCCATGGCACAACTTCTCTTCGAGAGGCAAGTTGAGGTAATCGCACAACTTATTAGCGGGACCAGCATACGAAAAACCGAGGAGCTTACTGGAGTACATCGCGACACGATCATGCGCCTATCCCTGAGAGTGGGGGCAGGCTGCGCATTGATACACGACGCGTTTTTTCAAAAACTGATTGTTCTACGGCTTGAACTTGACGAGACCTGGAGCTTCGTTGGTAAGAAGCAGCGGAAGCTCAAGCCGTCAGATCCTGAGTTCTTCGGCGACCAATACATCTTCGTAGCCCTGGACGCGACTACCAGGGCTGTCGTCTCCTATTGGATCGGGAAGCGAAACTCCGCAAACACGATGAACTTCATCCAGGACCTCAAGAGCAGACTGGTCAACGTTCCGATGATCAGCTCAGACTCGTTTCAAAGCTACGAAGAGGCTGTAAGGCAGTCGTTCGGCGAGGCTGTGCACTATGGTCAGTTAATCAAAATGTTCAAGTCGCCAGGCACCCCTTCCCACGGCGAGGATGTGCCTCCGCCCCATGACGTCGCTGTTCTTCGTAAAGCTGCCGTGATCGGCAATCCTGACCTACAGCGGGTCAGCACTAGCCTCGTTGAGCGGCAGAACTTGACCATACGAATGAACTCGCGCCGAATGACGCGGCGGACTTCCGGCTATTCGAAGAAGCTCGAAAACCATTTAGCAGCAATCCATCTTCACTTCGCATACTATAACTTCTGCCGTATTCACGAGACCATCAGGACTGCACCGGCGCATCGGCTTGGTGTGATAGAGCGTCCATGGCCTCTTCATCAATTGATCTACGTCGCGCTTAACATAAATCTTATGCAGCAAGCCGCCTAGCGCCCCGTGGCGGGTGCGAGTGTGCAGCTTGCACCCGCCTAGGACAACACGCTTTGGTGATAGGACATACCATTATCATTTAGGACAGCACCCGAGGTGGCGGTCAACCAACGGGACAGCGGACTTTGCGTCGGGGGTGCCGCCGGGCTAATCGTGCTGCCTCGAGATAGGCGAAAGGGCGCAGGGACGTTCATGGCGGCGCGTAAGAGACGCTCTGAAGCGGGAGAACCGGAGACCGCAGCGGATGGCCCGGACATTGCGGCCGAGGCCGCCGGGGCGAGCCTGTCCATGCCGGCACCAACGCCAGAGGCGACGCCGTCGATGGCGCAGTTCCTGGAGATCAAGGCGGCCAACCCGGACTCCATCCTCTGGTACCGGATGGGCGACTTCTACGAGCTGTTCTTCTCGGATGCCGTCGTGGCGTCGGAAGCCCTCGGCATCGTGCTGACCAAGCGCGGCAAGCACCTGGGTCAGGACATCCCGATGTGTGGCGTGCCCGTCGTTCGGGCGGACGAGTACCTACAGCGTCTGATCCGCCAGGGCTACCGGGTGGCGGTGTGCGAACAACTGGAGGACCCCGCCGATGCGCGCAAGCGCGGCCACAAGGCGGTCGTCCGGCGCGATGTCGTGCGGCTCGTCACGCCCGGCACCCTGACCGAGGACAGCCTTCTGGAGGCTGGGGCGCGCAATTATCTGACGGCGATTTTTCCGGCTCCGGCTCCGGCATCGGCTCCGATTGACGGGGAGGCGCCGCTCGCCAAGGTCCGCCGCGAAGTGGCGCTCGCCTCGCTCGACATCTCGACGGGCGATTTCGAGATCGGCAGCGTGCTGCTCGCCGATCTCCCCGGTGAACTGGTGCGGCTGTCGCCGCGGGAGGTGCTGGCGACCGACACCGCGCGCGCCGACAGCGCGGTGTCGCATGCGCTTGCCCTTCTCGGGGCGGCCGTGACGCCCGTGCCACCGGCACATTTCGACAGCACCAGCGGGGAACGCTCGCTGCTGGACTGGCTCGGCGTGTTGTCGCTCGGGGGCCTCGGCGATTTTTCCCGACCCGAACTGGCGGCGGCGGGCGCGCTGCTGAAATATGTCGAGCTGACGCAGATCGGACGGCGACCGAGCCTGCGTCCGCCGCGCCGGCGCTCTCTCGGTGATATCCTCCTCGTCGATGCGGCGACGCGGGCGAGCCTCGAACTCGTGCGATCAACGACGGGTGAGCGGCGCGGCAGCTTGCTGGCTGCCATAGACCGGACCGTGACGGCCGCGGGTGCGCGAGAACTGGCCGCACGGCTGGCCAGTCCGCTGACCGATCTCGCCGGCATCACCGCGCGGCTCGACGCGGTGGCGTTCCTGGTCGCCGACCTCGCGCTTCGCCAGGATGTGCGGGCGAGCCTGAAGCGGGTGCCCGACATCGCGCGGGCGGTCTCGCGGCTGTCGCTGCAACGGGGCGGACCGCGCGACCTCGGGGCGATCCGGGACGGGCTGGCGGCAGCGCAGGACTGCGCGGTCCTGCTCAACGGGGCGTCCGGTGCCATCGGTCTGCCGGCCGAACTTGCCGGAATCGCCGCGCAACTCGCCTCGGTACCCGGCGACCTCGCCGGCGTCCTCCGTGACGCGCTGGCCGACGAACTGCCCGTCCTGCGGCGCGACGGCGGTTTCATCCGTGCCGGTTACAGCGCCGATCTCGATGCAACGCGGCGGCTCCGGGAGAGCAGCCGCCAGGTCATGGCGGAGCTGGAAGCGCGGTATCAGGAGGCGACCGGGGTCAGGACGCTGAAAATCCGCCACAACAACATCCTGGGCTATTTCATCGAGGTCGGCCAGGCGAGTGCGGCTCCGTTGCAGGGGGGGGCACATGCCGGCCTGTTCCGGCATCGGCAGACCATGGCGAGTGCGATGCGCTTCGTGACCGACGAACTCGTCGAGACCGAGGGCAAAATCGCGAGCGCGGCCGAGCGGGCGCTCAGCCGGGAGCAGGACATCTTTGCCGACCTCAGCGCACGCGTCGGCGCTGCCGACCAGGGTCTCGGGCTGGTGGCGGCGGCGCTGGCGGACCTCGACGTGGCGGCGGCCCTGGCTGAACTGGCCGAGCAGGAGGGCTACACCCGGCCGCATCTCGACACCTCGACGGCCATGGTCATTCGCGGTGGACGCCATCCCGTCGTCGAGCAGGCGTTGAAGGCGGCTCGCGCCGGTCCGTTCATTGCCAACGATTGCGTGCTGGGGCGGCTCGAGGCGGGGGTGGGCCCGGGACCCGCTAGCCCCAGCCTGCCGCCGGGCTTTGCCGGCCACCAGGGGGCCCGCATCTGGCTCGTCACGGGCCCCAACATGGCGGGTAAATCGACCTTCCTGAGGCAGAATGCTCTCATTGCCGTACTCGCCCAGATGGGATCGTTCGTGCCGGCTCAAGAGGCCCGGATCGGCATCCTCGACCGGTTGTTCTCGCGCGTCGGCGCGGCCGACGACCTGGCCAGGGGACGTTCGACGTTCATGGTCGAGATGGTCGAGACGGCCGGCATTCTCAATCAGGCGACGGAGCGATCGCTTGTGATCCTGGATGAGATCGGGCGCGGCACGGCCACCTACGACGGGCTGTCGATTGCCTGGGCCGCGGTCGAATTCCTGGCACAGGTCTGCCGCTGCCGAACGCTGTTTGCAACCCACTACCACGAGCTGACAGCCTTGGCCGGCCGGTTCGAGGACGTCGCCAACGTGACGGTGGAGGTCAAGGAATGGCGCGACGAGATCGTGTTCCTGCACACGCTCAAGCCGGGTGCCGCCGACCGGTCCTACGGCATTCAGGTGGCCAAGCTCGCTGGCCTGCCAGGGCCGGTGATCGCGCGGGCCAGCGAGGTGCTGCGCCTCCTGGAAGCCAAGGCGACGAAAGGTGGGGGCGCTCAGCCGGAGGCTTGGCTCGACGATTTGCCGCTGTTTGCCGCGGCGCGGCCGGTCAACCCGTTGGCCAAAGCGACCGGGCCGTCGCCGCTGGAGCGGGCCCTCGATGATCTCAACCCGGACGAACTGACGCCGAAAGCGGCGCTGGAGGCGCTCTACCGACTTAAATCCTTGCGGACAAACGAGTGAACACCCGGTGTGCGAGGGGCCCTGCGCGCGCGCTGGCGCGATCGTCAGAGTTCGCCACGACCCCTTGCGCGCATACGAATCACGGGTAGACGCTTAGCCTCAACGGCCGCGGCCCATGCGTTCCAACCAAGGGAAGACGACCCCATGAGTGGCATCCTTGCCCTGCTCGATGATATCGCAGCGATCGCCAAGCTGGCAGCAAGCCAGCTCGACGACATCGCCGCGCACGCCGCGAAAGCCGGGGCCAAATCAGCCGGCGTCGTTATCGACGATGCCGCCGTCACCCCGAAATACGTGACCGGCCTGCCGGCCGCGCGCGAGTTGCCCATCGTCTACAAAATCGCCCGTGGCTCGCTGTTCAATAAGCTCGTTGTTCTGTTGCCGTCGCTGTTGATCCTGCAGGCGCTCGTCCCCTGGATCATCGCGCCCCTTCTGATCCTCGGCGGCCTGTATCTGTGCTTCGAGGGAGCCGAGAAGATCTGGCACGCGCTGTCGGATCACAAGGACGCCGGACCTCAGCAGGCCGAAACGCTCGACGCGGCCCACCTGGAGGAGCAGCGCGTCAAGGGGGCGATCAAGACGGACTTCATCCTTTCAGCCGAGATCATGACAATCGCCTTGGCCACGGTGGAGAGCGGCGATTTCATGACACGCGCGGCCGTGCTCGCGCTGGTTGGGGTCATGATCACCATCGTCGTCTACGGCGCGGTCGCCGTGCTCGTTAAAATCGACGACGTCGGCCTGCGCCTGAGTACGTCGGCCACGGCTGGCTCAGTGCGCGCATTCGGACGCGGCCTTGTGACCGCAATGCCGACGGTCCTGTCGGGCATTTCGGTCGTTGGAACGGCGGCCATGCTCTGGGTCGGTGGCAGCATCGTGCTGCACGGACTGCACGAGGTGCACTTGTCCTGGCCCTATGAAACCATCAAGGCCATCGCCTATTCAGCGTCCGGGCAAGGGGCCTCAGAGACGCTGGCCTGGCTGGTGACGGCGCTGCTCGATGCCGTTGTCGGCTTCGTGCTCGGCACGCTTCTGATGCCGGTCGTCGAGGCCCTGCTCGTACCTATCGGCGCGCTGTTTCCAGAAAAAAGCAAGGCGCATTGAGGTCGGTGTGTGCACTCAAGCCGGAGGCGCGCCGGGGATCGCCCCGGCCGAGCTGATCGCAGCGGGGATGATCGCGCCTTGCGCCTCGGCACCCACTGGCCAACGCTGGCGAACGCGCTAATGTCGGCGTCATGATGGACAAGCCCGATAGCCGCCAGCGCCCTTACTTCGATCGCGCCGCCGAGAGGCGTCGTCTCGACGCGCTGATCCAAGCCAAGCGAAGCTATGAAGCTGCGCGCGGCGAGGTGCTGCACCGGCTGAAAGCCCTCGTATCGGATGCGCGCGATGCGGCCCGGCTGGACCTCGAGCGTTCCGGCGGACGGGCGTGCGCGGAGGGGCTCTCGTCGTTCCAGGATGAGCTTATCGGTCTCATTCTCGACGTTGTCGTCGCGCACGGCCTCACCAAGGAAGCCGCAACCGCCGCCAGCGGCATGGCGGTGGTCGCGACCGGCGGCTATGGCCGAGGCTTGCTGGCACCAGGCTCTGATATCGACCTTCTGTTTCTGTTGCCCGCCAAGGCCAAGCCCGGCGCGGACAAGGCGGCCGAACTGCTGCTCTACGTGCTGTGGGATCTCGGCTTCAAGGTCGGTCATGCGACGCGAACGGTCGCGCAGTGCCTCAAGCTCGCGATGTCGGACACGACGATCGGTACGGCGCTGCTCGATGCCCGGCGGCTGCAAGGCCCCGAAGCGCTGTTTGCCGACCTCGTGAAGCGGTTCCGGGAAGAGGTCGTGCGGCCGTCGATGCGAGCGTTCGTCGATGCCAAGATGGCCGAGCGAGACGAGCGCCACAAGCGATCCGGCGACGCGCGCTACCGGGTCGAGCCCAACATCAAGGACGGCAAAGGCGGCTTGCGTGATCTGCATACGCTGCACTGGCTGTCGCAGGTCATCCACGGCGAGGATGTCGGCGCCAAGACGGTCGAGGCGGGGATTTTCACCGAGGAGGAAGCCGCGACGTTCCGGCGCTCGGAGGATTTTCTCTGGTCGGTCCGGTGCTTCTTGCATTTTCTCACCGGACGGCCGGAAGAACGACTGACCTTCGATGTGCAGCCACAGATGGCGGAGTGGCTCGGCTACAAGCGCCACGGCGGGCAACGGGCCGTCGAGCGGTTCATGAAGCACTATTTCCTGGTCGCCAAGGACGTCGGAGACCTGACGACCATCCTGTGCGGCGCGCTGGAAATCCAGCAGCTCAAGACGGCACCGGGTGGGCTCGGGTCTTACCTGGACCCGAGGTCCTGGCGGACGCGGCGGGACATCCGCACCAAGACCGACTTTCGCATCGACAATGGCCGCATGAACATCGCCGACCCGGGGGTGTTCGAGCGTGACCCGGTCAATATCATCCGGCTGTTCGCCCAGGCCGCCAAGACGGACACGTTTCTGCATCCCAATGCGATCCGGCTGCTGCGCGGCTCGCTCAAGCTCATCAACGACCAGGTGCGGGCCGATCCGGAGGCCAACCGCATCTTCCTGGACCTGCTGACCAGCGACAAGAACCCGGCCGCCTACCTGCGCCGAATGAACGAATCCGGGGTGCTGAGCCGGTTCATTCCTGTTTTCCGGCGCGTCGTCGGCATGATGCAATTCAACATGTACCACCACTACACGGTCGACGAGCACCTGATCCGCACGGTGGATATGCTGAGCGCGATCGAGCAGGGCGTGGCGATCGACGAATTGCCGCTGTCGACCAAGATATTCAAGACGGTCAAGAACAGGCGCGTCCTGTACGTCGCGGCTTTCCTGCACGACATCGGTAAAGGCCGGCGCGAGGACCATTCCGTCGTCGGGGCCCGGGTCGCCCGCGAGCTCTGTCCGCGTCTGGGACTGACGGCGGCCGAGACCGATACCGTCACCTGGCTGATCGCCGAGCACTTGACGATGAGCAACATCGCGCAGTCGCGTGACATCTCCGACCCGCGGACCATCCGTGATTTTGCCGATACGGTGAAGAGCCCGGAGAGATTGAAGCTGCTTCTGCTGCTGACGGTGGCCGACATTCGCGCGGTCGGGCCAGGCACGTGGAACGCCTGGAAGGGGCAACTTCTGCGCACGCTCTACTATGACACCGAGCCGGTGGTGGCGGGGGGGCATACGCAGGAGGTGCGCAAGGTGCGAGTCGGGCGCGCGCAGGCGGAACTCGCCGCCCAACTCGCCGCCGAAGGCTGGTCCGAGCCCGAAATCGTCGCGGTCCAGGCCCGCTTCTACGACGATTACTGGCTGCGCTACGACACCGCCGCCCACGTTGCGCATGCCCGCCTGGTCAGGCAAGCGGCGGCGGAGGGCAGCAAGCTGGCGGTCATTCACTCGACCGATGCCTTCAAAGGCATGACGGAACTGACCATCCTGGCTCCCAACCATCCGCGCCTGTTGTCGTTGTTCGCCGGGGCCTGTGCGGCGACCGGCGCCAACATCGTATCGGCCCAGATTTCCTCGACCCGCGACGGCCTGGCCGTCGACAGCTTCCTGTTGCAGCGCGAGTTCGCCACCGACGACGACGAGGCGCGTCGCGCCAGGCGCATCCGGCAGGTGATCGAGCAAGCGCTGAAAGGCGAGATGAGGGTCAAGTCGACGCTGCAAACCAAGCGACCAGCCGAGCATCGGGTCGAGGCGTTCAGCGTTGAACCCGAAGTCATGGTCAACAACGAGCTATCGGATCATTTCACCGTCATCGAGGTCGCCGGGCGTGATCGGCCAGGGTTGCTGTATGACCTGACCAGTGCGCTGTCCGACCTGTCTATGGATATTTCGTCGGCTCACATCACGACGTTCGGCGAGAAGGCGGTCGACGTGTTTTACGTGACCGATCTCGTCGGAAAGAAGATCATCGCCGGGCCGCGGCAGGAGGCCTTGACGGTGCGCATGCGCGAAATCCTGCAGCCGCCCGCGCGTCGATGACAGCGGCGTGTCGCGGGCTTGCCTGGTGTCGGGCGCGGCGCCTCATGCGCTACAAATCGTCTCAGCATTAGCAACGACATGAGCCTATTTGTTTTTACTATTCATTCGTCTGAGTATACAAATCATTGTTTTCTCTTTATAAATTCTGCTCGTCCTGGGCCGATGCCGGCCCGCGCCAGATGGGCGCGCGCACTGTTGACCATTCTTTGAGCTTCCAGCGTTTATATGCAGGAGACCCATGGGTTTTCCGGTGTCGAGACTGCGGCTTGCCCGGTCCTCGATCCGCCGGCCGCCAAAGCCGCGGTGGACAGCGGGACGAGGCCAGCGTCACGCGCGCTGGGCTCATGACGTTCGCTGCGGGATCGGCCGCGCGTGGGATGCGTGCGCGTGCCAGTCGTGGAGTTGGTGCATGGCATTGTCAAAAGCGATCGTTCGCTACGGCTACGCGCCGTTCATGCTGTTCGGCCTCAACGGCCTGGCGATCTGGCTGATCGCATCGGGCCACCCGCTGTGGTCGGTCGGCCCACTCGCCATCCTGGCGGTCCTGGTCTCGTTTGCGGCCGAACGGCTCGTGCCCTACGAGGCGGAGTGGAACGAGGACCATGGGGACACGTCCAAGGACTGGATCCATGGCATCGTCTATGAGTTTTCGACGCTCAACGGCCTCCTGATCATGCCGTTGCTGGCGTTCGCAACGCCTGACCTGGGCCTCTGGCCGGTGGACTTGCCCCTGTGGGTGCAGCTTCTCATCGCCATCGTCGTTGCCGATTTCATGATGACGATCATCCATTACTACAGCCACAGGATCGGCGCGCTGTGGGCGCTGCACCAGGTCCATCACGGCGTTCATCGCCTCTATGGGTTCAACGGCTTCATTCGCCATCCGCTGCATCATACGATCGACCTCACGCTCGGGGTTGCGCCCCTTATGGTCATGGGCCTGCCCCCGGATGTCGCCGTGCTGCTCGCGTTCACCGTCGTGACGCAACTTCTGGTTCAGCACACCAATGTCGATGTCGATCTCGGACCGCTGCAGGGCGTGTTGGCTGTGGGACCGGTTCACCGGCTGCATCATGTGCATTGGGACGGTGAGGGAGACGTAAATTTCGGTCTTTATCTGACGCTGTGGGACCGCTGGCTGGGGACTTACCGGGCCGAGGCTCCGCGGGCCCCTGGGGCCGGCGATATCGGCGTGACCGGGGCTCCCCAGTTCACGCAGGACTATTTGCGCCAGCTCGCGCTGCCGTTCGGCGCGCAGGCGGCTGCCGGCCTAGATGGTGGTCGGCGTGACCGCCATGAAGCCGATGGCGTTCCGGCGGAATGAACCAGCGCGGCGGCCGCCGTAGCTTTACGTCGCTGTGGTGCCGTCTGGCCACGTATCAATGCCCTGGCAGTGCCACCGGCCATGGCGGCCGCTTGCCAGGACGGGTGGCAACGGCTACTCGCCTTGGCCATGCTTTACCGCGCCTTCGCCACCGTTGGTGGTCTCACGATGGTGAGCCGCCTGCTCGGATTCGCCCGTGACATCCTGATCGCCGCCGCGCTCGGCTCGGGCGCGATAGCGGATGCGTTCTTCGTCGCCTTCCGGTTTCCCAATCTGTTTCGCCGGCTGTTCGGCGAAGGGGCGTTCAACGCCGCGTTCGTGCCGCTGTTTGCCCGGCGGTTGGAGGGCGAGGGCCCGGAGGCGGCCCGCACCTTCGCCGAAGAGGCGCTGGCCGGATTGGCGTTCGTCCTCGCTGTCTTTTCGGTGATCGCGGTGCTCGCAATGCCTTGGTTGATGGTCGTGCTCGCGCCCGGATTTCTCAATGATCCGGTCAAGTTCGATCTCGCCGTGCTGCTTACGCAGATTGCGTTTCCCTATCTGTTCTGCATGTCGCTCGTAGCGCTGTTGTCGGGCGTGCTGAACTCGCTCCATCGGTTCTGGGCGGCCGCCGCCGCGCCGATCCTGCTCAACATCGTGCTGATCTCGGCGATCCTGCTGGCGATCGGCCTGGGCTATGGCCAGAGGCCGGAAGCGGGGATCGTGCTGGCGGCCGGCGTGTTTGTCGCGGGGCTCGCCCAGCTCGCAATGCTGTGGATCGCGGTCCGGCGGGCCGGCGTCAAACTCTCGCTGCGATGGCCGGTCTACACCCCGGGTGTCCAGCGGCTCGTGCACCTGGGGATCCCGGGGCTCATCTCGGGTGGCATCACGCAGATCAACATCGTCGTGGGCACGATCATCGCCTCGCTCCAGGCCGGTGCGGTCTCCCATCTGTATTACGCCGACCGGCTGTATCAACTGCCCTTAGGTATCGTCGGCGTGGCCATCGGGGTCGTGCTGCTGCCCGATCTCGCCCGCCGCCTCAGGGCTGGCGAGCACGCGGCTGCCATGGACAGCCAGAACCGCTCGCTGGAGTTCGGACTGCTGATCACGTTGCCGGCGGCGGTGGCGCTCGGCGTGGCGGCAGAGCCGATCGTGCGGGTGCTGTTCGAGCGCGGCGCGTTCCGTCCCGAAGATACGCCGGCGACTGCGCACGCGCTGGCCGCGTTCGCCATCGGCTTGCCGGGCTTCGTGCTGATCAAGGTGTTCCAGCCCGGATTTTTCGCCCGCGAGGACACCAGGACCCCCATGTACTTTGCCGTCGTCAACATGGCGCTGAACGTCGCAGGGTCCATCGGTCTGTTCTTTCTGTTCAGGGAGTGGGGCCTGATGCCTCACGTCGGAATAGCGTTGGCCACGACGATCGCGGGCTGGACCAACGCGGCGCTGCTCTGGATCGCGCTTGCGGAGGCCGGCCACTTCCGTTGGGACGCGCGGCTGGCCCGCAACCTACCGCTCATCGCGCTGGCCAGCGCGGCGATGGGTGGGGCCATTCACGTGGCTCTGCCCTACCTCGCCCCATATCTGTCGGCGTCGGCCCCGTTGTCGGTCCAGTTCGGTACCCTGGTCGGCCTCGTCGCAGCAGGGTGCGCGCTCTATGCCGCCATGATCCTGGGAACCGGGGTCATGAGCCTCAGGCAGCTCAGGAGCTATGCCCGGCGCAGGCCGCCCGGCTGAAGCCGCCTCCGGTCAGAGGGCGAGACCAGCGCGGGCTTGCGCAAGGGCCGGCGAGCGGCCATAACCCGCCGGCACTCATGACAGGGGGTCGGCGGCCATGCCATTCAAGAACCGCGTCTTCTCCGGCATGCAGCCGACGGGCAGCCTGCATCTGGGCAACTACCTCGGCGCCATGTTGCAGTGGATCGAACTGCAGGAGACGCACGAGTGCATCTATTGCGTCGTCGATCTGCATGCGATCACCGTCTGGCAGGACCCGGCGGAATTGCGCCAGTCGATCAGACAGGTGACGGCGGCTTATATCGCGGCGGGCCTCGACCCGCGGCGCTCGATCGTTTTCAACCAGAGTCAGGTGTCGGCCCACGCCGAGCTGGCTTGGATCTTCAATTGCGTCGCCCGTCTCGGTTGGCTCAACCGCATGACTCAGTTCAAGGAAAAGGCCGGCAAGGATCGCGAGAACGCGTCGGTCGGCCTTTATGCCTACCCAAACCTGATGGCGGCCGACATCCTCGCCTATCGGGCCACACACGTGCCGGTCGGCGACGACCAGAAGCAGCATCTGGAACTGGCCCGCGATATCGCTCAGAAGTTCAACAACGATTTTGCCGAGCAGATCGTCGCAGCCGGGCATGTCGACGGTCTGTTCTTCCCGCAGCCCGAGCCGGTCATCACCGGCCCGGCCACGCGCGTCATGAGCCTGCGCGACGGGACAAAAAAGATGTCGAAGTCCGATCCCTCGGACCTGTCGCGCATCGCCTTGACGGATGATGCCGACACCATCGCCAAGAAAATCAAGAAGGCGAAGACCGATCCCGAGCCGCTGCCCTCGGAGATCGCGGGACTGGCCGGGCGACCGGAAGCGGACAATCTGGTCGGCATCTACGCCGCGCTCGACCGTTCGAGCCGCCAAAGTGTCGTGGCCCAGTTCGGTGGTCAGCAGTTCTCGGTGTTCAAGACGGCGCTTGCGGACCTGTGTGTCGCCAAGCTCGGCGGCATGGCCGCCGAGATTACGCGGATGACGGACGACCCTGAGGCACTGGATGCCATCCTGGCCGATGGGGCCGACCGCGCCGATGCGATTGCGCGGCCGATCCTGAACGATGTCAAGGATGTCGTGGGGTTTGTGCGCCGGCGCTGACGGCGCGCCGACCAGATGCGCCGAACGGGCCGGCCTGCGGCGTCGGGCCGCCGATGTGCATGCAAATATGTCGATTGCCGACTTCTCCCATCAATGGCAGCATGAAACCATGAAAAAGAGACGGTCTTTCGAAGCGGGCCACCGCCGCAAGTTCCTGCTGATCGTCGACAACTCGCAGGAGGTCGACGCAGCGCTGAACTATGCCGCCTCGCGCATCAAGCATTCCGGCGGCCAGATCGTCATGCTATACGTGATCGAGCCGCAGGACTTCCAGCACTGGATGGGTGTTCGGCAGGTGCAACTCGAAGAAGAGACCGCCAAGGCCAAGGCCCTTTTCCGCTTGTTCCGCCGCAAGCTGAACCAGTCGGGTTTCGAGGACGTGGTGCACGAGGAGGTCATCGGGGAAGGGCAAAAGCCGGCTGAAATCCTCAAGACGATCGACGCCGACGAGGATATCGCCATCCTTGTTCTCGGCGCTGCGGTCGACAACAAGGGTCCCGGTCCGCTTGTCTCGCTCCTGGCCTCCGGCAAGGCTGCCGGGACGTTCCCAATTCCGATTACCATCGTGCCTGGCAACCTCACACTCGATGAGATCCAGGCGCTCGCCTAGTGTCGTTCAGAGCGCGAAATTCGTCACGAGCGCGTTGCAGAAGCAGACTTTCGCGATCTGAACGACACGAGCACACTCAATCTCCTTGTGTGATTGAGACCGAGAAGTCCGCCTCTCGACCTCGCAGAAAAGTATGCAGCGGACTCCTCGGTCACCACACTGGGTCCATTGCAGGTTGGTGCCGCGCCGCGCAGTTGCCTCTTGCGGGCCTGACCGAAGCGCATGTCGCAAGCGCGTGTGTACCGACACGGTGCCACGTGGCCGCCGGGGAAAATGCCGAGCGGCGATCTCGACTTTTCGGCGAATGTGCCCTATCTCAGGACTAGAACCGTTCTAAAACAATGCTGGCGCTATGCCGACCGGCGTGCCGGCAGTTCTTGCGGGAGCCCCCGACGATGTTCATCCAGACCGAAGCCACCCCCAATCCAGCCACTTTGAAGTTCATCCCGGGCCGGCAGGTGCTGTCGCGCGGAACGGCTGACTATCGCGAGGCCAGCGACGCCGCGCAGTCGCCGCTTGCGGCCCGCCTGTTCGATATCGAAGGCGTCGATGGGGTGTTCCTCGGGTCCGATTTCATTTCGGTGACCAAGGGGGCTGCCGAATGGCCGCACCTCAAACCGATGATCCTCGGGGCTATCATGGAGCACTTCATGTCGGGCGCGCCGGTCGTTGGGACCGAGGGCGGCAACGATGTGGAGGAAGGCAACTTCGATCCCAAGGACGCCGAAGTGGTCGCGACCATCAAGGAGCTGATCGAGACGCGTGTGCGCCCGGCCGTCGCCCAGGATGGCGGAGACATCACCTTTTCAGGGTTCCGCGACGGCACGGTGTTCCTGCACATGCGGGGTGCTTGCGCTGGATGCCCGTCGTCGACGGCGACGCTGCGGCACGGCATCGAGAACCTGCTCAAGCATTTCTGCCCGGAAGTGCAGGCTGTCCAGGCCGTTTGACGTTCGGCGCGGGGCCGGTTCTCGCACTTGGTTGCCTTTTTCAGCACCGCACCGACCAAGTTTCGGAGCCATGAGAAACACCAGGCGACCTTTGATCGTGCGCCTGGGTGATCACGCGGCCCGGCTCTGCCCACCTACCCGACCCGATCAGTCGGGCCAACTGGAGATGGACCCTTGCAGCATGATGCTTCGCTGAGCCAAGAGGCCCTGAATATCCTGTTCGTCCATGCGCGCACGCACATCAAGTGGCAGGACCGGGACGTGCCTGATGAAATCCTGAGGTCGGTCGTCGACCTTCTGAAGATGGCCCCCACAAGCGCCAACTGCTCGCCCGCACGCATCTTCTTCGTGAAGTCCCCGGAGGCTAAAGCGCGGCTGCGGCCGCACCTGATGGACGGCAACATCGAGAAGACGATGCAGGCCCCGGTCTGCGCGATCATCGGCCACGACTTGCGGTTCCACGACCACCTGCCGCGACTGTTTCCGCATGCCGACGCGAAAAGCTGGTTTGAAGGCAACGACGCGAAAATCCGCGAGACGGCGTTCCGCAACGGCACCCTTCAGGGGGCCTATCTGATCCTGGCGGCGCGCGCGCTCGGCCTGGATTGTGGACCGATGTCGGGGTTCGATAATGATGGCGTAGACAAGGAGTTCTTTGCGGGAACTCATACGAAGTCGAACTTCCTGTGCAACCTCGGCTACGGCGACCCGTCGGCGCTTTTTCCGCGCTCGCCGCGTTTCTCGTTCGAGGACATGGCGCAGATCCTCTGATCTGCGGCTCGTTCACAGGCACTCGCGCAGTCAGGTTTACTGGTGAAATGGCCGTCTTGCCGGTATAGGCTCGGCCATCATGGCGATCCTAGCGTTCGATACCTCGTTCAATGCCTGCTCGGTGGCCGTTTGGCCGGCGGCACCGGTCGCACGGGCTTGCGCGCGCCTGGAGCCGATGGCGACCGGTCACGCCGAGCGGTTGATCCCGATGATCGGCGACGTGCTCTGCGAAGCTGGCCTTGGCTACGGAGATGTTTCCTCTATCGCCGTGACGACGGGACCGGGCACGTTTACCGGGACGCGGATCGGCGTGGCTGCTGCGCGCGCGTTGAGCCTGGCGCTCGGCGTGCCGATCCGTCCGGCGTCGAGCCTGTCCGTCATTGCCTGGACTGCGGCTGACCAAATCGGCGACGTCGGGACGGTGACCCTTTGCGTCGCGCTCGATGCACGCCGGGAGGAGATTTACTGGCAGCGCCACGATGGAGCGACAGGCGTGGCCCTGGGGCCGCCTTGCCTCAGTACGCCAGCAGCCGCCGCGGCCGAGATCGCGGACCGGCCGGCGATCATCGTCGGTTCGGCAGGCGCGCTGGTCGCTGCGGAGGCACGGGCCGGCACCACCGCGAGCGCGGTCCGCGCACTGATGCCTGACATCGCTCCGGATGCTCTGAGCCTCGCGCGACGGGCTTGCGGGCTTGCGACCGTGCAACATCCCGAGCCCCTCTACCTGCGTGCGCCCGATGCCAAGCCGCCCAGCGGTCCAGCGATAGAGCGAGTGAGTTCATGACTTCAACCCGCGATGATTGGATCGACCCGAAGTACATTTCCCTGCTGTGGGCCGAGGCCGATGCGGCAGCCGAGATCGCCGGGCTGCACGCCGACCTGTTCGATCCACGCTGGGATGAGCCGGCGA
Organism: Hyphomicrobiaceae bacterium; assembly: GCA_033765285.1. Classification (GTDB taxonomy): domain Bacteria; phylum Pseudomonadota; class Alphaproteobacteria; order Rhizobiales; family Hyphomicrobiaceae; genus Filomicrobium. Next base: position 212,619 of record JANRIE010000005.1, read on the forward strand.
TCGAAGGGCTGCTCGCCCAGCCCGGTTCGCATGCTCTCCTGGCCAAAGTTCGTCTCAGACTGGAGGGGCCGCCTGTGACGGCGGGCTTCATCATCGGCCGGGTGGCCGCCGACGAGGCCGAAATCATCAGCATCGGTGTCATGAAGCCGTTTCAGCGGCGGGGCATCGGCGCAAAGCTCGTCGAAGGGTTGATGCGGGCAGTCACGGCCGCGGGGTCGGGCCGATTGATTTTGGAGGTCGCCACCGACAATGCGGCCGCCTTGACGCTGTATCGTGGACTGGGCTTTGTCGAGGTCGGCCGGCGGGTGGCTTATTACAAACGGCCCAATGGCGAGTTCGCCGATGCCCTCGTACTCGCTCGGCCGCTCACCCCCGCATGAGAGCACTGCGAGCCGCTCGTATCCTGGCGTCATTCCTGGTGCTCACGCTGCCGCTGATGCCCGTTCAGGCGGCACTGGTGCGCTGGTCGCGGCGATGGTCTCGGCATTTTCCCCACTGGTATCACCGCCAGGTGTGCCGGCTGATCGGCATCCGGCTCACGGTCGAAGGGGAGATCGACCGAACCCATCCGGTGTTGTTCGTCGCAAACCACACGGGCTGGCTCGATATCCCGATCCTATCGGCCGTGGCACCGGTGTCGTTCATTGCCAAGAAGGAAGTCGGCGGCTGGCCGTTCGTCGCCACCCTGGCCCGGCTCCAGCAAACGGTATTTGTCGATCGAGACCGCAAGAGTGCGGTTGGCGACGTGGCCGACGCGATCGCGGCCCGCCTGGCTGCGGGTGACAGCCTCGTGTTGTTCGCCGAAGGCACCTCCAGCGACGGCAACCGGGTGCTCCCGTTCAAGACCTCCTTGTTTGCGGCCGTGAAGCCGTCGGTGCGGCGGCCACCCGGGCGGCAAGCGGAGGCCGGCGACCGTGCGCCCAATGCGACTTCGGCGGGGGTCATGGTGCAGACGCTGACGGTCGCGATCATCAAGCAACACGGGCTCTTGCTGTCGCGGGCGGATCGGCCGGTCACGTCCTGGTATGGCGATATGGAGATGGGCTCGCATGCGTGGCAGTTGCTCAAGGCCGGACCGTTTGATGCCCTGGTCCGGGTCGGGCCACCGGTGCCGCTCGACGGCTTTGCCGACCGCAAGGACCTGGCGCGACATGCCGAGCGGGAGATCAGGCAGGAATTGGCTCGCATCCTCACCGGCCGCCCGCGAGGCGAACCGATCGAGGTGAGCGAGCCGCCGGCGGACCTCAGGAAGCTCGAACGGCCAAATCGGCCTGCGGCGGCCCCGTCAAAGTGGGTATGAGCAAGTCTGTTTCGCGCTGTGACGCAGGCTTTGCTGCGTTGCAGCATGACGGAATGTGGGCCATAGTCCATGTCGGGTGTATGACAGCGCGACCTGCGTCTGCTCGCGCGGCTGGTCGGCGTTAACCGGAACGGAAGCTTGCGATGGCTAGCATGAAGCCTTCGAATGTCGCGTCGCAGGGAGAGGCCGGAATGCCGGGCTCGAAGAAAGTTCACGTCAAGACGTTCGGCTGTCAGATGAACGTCTATGATTCCGAGCGCATGACCGAGGCCCTCGCACCGCATGGCTACCAGCCGACCGACGTGCTCGAAGACGCCGATGTCATCGTCCTGAACACCTGCCATATTCGCGAGAAGGCGGCCGAAAAGGTCTATTCGGAGCTTGGCCGCCTGCGCCAACTCAAGGACGAGCGCGGAGCGCGGGGCCTGGCCACGGCCATCGCGGTCGCTGGATGCGTGGCGCAGGCCGAGGGTGCCGAGATCATCGCGCGGGCACCTGTCGTCGATCTTGTCGTCGGTCCGCAGAGCTACCACCGTCTCCCCGACCTGTTGTTGCGGTCGCAGTCCGAAGGCCGCCGCCTGGTCGATACGTCGTTTCCCGACGAGGACAAGTTCGGCAAGCTGCCAGATCGCGAGCCCAATACCGTCGCGACGCCGACCGTTGGACATTCGGCGGCTTTCCTGACCGTTCAGGAGGGCTGTGACAAGTTCTGCACGTTCTGCGTGGTCCCCTATACACGAGGTATGGAGTTCTCGCGTCCCGTCGACACGCTCGTGGCGGAAGCCACGAAACTGGTCGCACGCGGGGTACGCGACCTCACGCTGCTTGGCCAGAACGTCAATGCGTTCCATGGCGAGGGGCCCGACGGACGCGCTTGGTCGCTCGCCCGGCTCATCGGGCGGCTCGCCCAGATCGAGGGCATCGAGCGGTTGCGGTACACGACGAGCCACCCGCGCGATATGGGCGATGATCTGATCGCGGCGCACCGCAACGAGCCCAAGCTCATGCCTTACCTGCACTTGCCGGTACAGTCGGGGGCTGATCGCATCCTGGCGGCGATGAACCGCAAGCACACCGCAGGCGATTATCGGCGTCTCGTCGACAAAATCCGCCGCGCGCGACCCGACATTGCGCTGTCGACGGATTTCATCGTTGGTTTTCCGGGCGAGACAGAGGACGAGTTCCAGGCGACGCTCGGGCTGGTCACAGAGATCGGCTTTGCGCAGGCCTATTCGTTCAAGTACTCGGGTCGACCGGGCACGCCGGCAGCAAAATTGGAGGAGCAGGTCGCCGAAGACGTGAAGGCTGACCGGCTGGCGCGCTTGCAGGACGTGCTGGAGAGCCAGACCCGGCAGTTCAACGCAGGCTGTGTCGGGCGAACATTTCAGGTGCTGTTCGAGAGGCACGGCCGGCGCGATGGGCAACTGGTCGGCCGGTCGCCGTACCTGCAGCCGGTCTACGCAGCGGGCGATCCAGGGTTGCTCGGACGCGTCATGCCTGTGGAAATCTCCGCTGCCGGCCCCAACAGCCTGACAGGTGTCATACGCGCAGTGTGACATGCTCCCCACGTCATGGTGACGGAGGCAGGCGGTTGATTCCCGGACCGAACCCACTATTCTGGGTCACATGCCCTGGGCGTCGGCGAGCCGGCACCTGTGGCCCTTGAAGGGAGATACTCCAACTTGACAGGCTTTCGCGGGCCGCCCGGTTCCGGGCGCGGGTCCAAGGCACAGGGTGCCAACAAGCGTCTCGTCATCCCGTTCGAGGACAACCGTCATATTCCCCACCTGCTGGGGGAGTTCGATACCCACTTGGCATTGATCGAGGATCGGCTCGGCATCCAGGCCCATGCGCACGGTAACGTGATCATCCTCACGGGGCCGGAAGCGGCCTGCGAGATCGCCCGAGACGTTCTCGAACACCTGTATCAGCGGATCGGCAAGGGTGAGACCGTCGGCCCGGGTGACTTCGACGGCCTCATCCGCCATGCCCGCCAGGAGAGCCCCATGGGCGATGGTCAAGCCCAGATCGCCACACGCCGGCGCGTCGTCAAGGCGCGGACCGTGTCGCAGTCCGTCTACATGAAGGCCCTCGACAAGGTCGATCTGGTGTTCGGCATCGGCCCGGCGGGTACCGGCAAGACTTACATTGCCGTCGCCTACGCGGCGCATTGCCTCGAGCGCGGGCTGGTCGAGCGCATCATCCTGTCGCGGCCCGCGGTCGAGGCGGGGGAGCGCCTCGGATTTCTACCTGGCGATATGCGCGAGAAAGTCGATCCTTATCTGCGGCCGCTCTATGACGCGCTTTATGATGTGCTGCCGCCCGAGAAGGTGGAGCGGGACATGGAGTCGGGTGTCATCGAGATCGCGCCGCTGGCCTTCATGCGCGGGCGGACACTCGCCAACGCCTTCGTCATCCTGGACGAGGCGCAGAACACGACCAGCATGCAGATGAAGATGTTTCTGACCCGCCTTGGGGAAAACTCCAAAATGGTGGTCACCGGCGATCCTTCACAGATCGACCTTCCGCCGGGTATGCGCTCGGGCCTCGAAGAGGCGGTCGGGCTGCTCAACGGCGTGCCGGGTATCGAGGCCGTGCGCTTTACCAGCGCGGATGTCGTCCGTCGCGATCTCGTCGCACGAATCGTCACCGCCTACGAAGCAGCCGAAGCCAAGGTCAAAGCCCGATGACCGGCTCGGGCGAGAGACGCAGCCCTGCCGGCGGTCCCGCGCAGGAGGCCGAACCCGACGGAGGCGGCGAGGACACGCCGCAAACCGGTGGACTGCTCATCGACATCGTGGCGGATGGCGGCGACTGGGCTTTCGTGCCCGACGTCGAAGCCGTGGTCATGGCTGCCGCGCAGGCCGCCGCGCGCTTCCCGCAGTCGCGGCTCAGCGGAGCATCGGCGGCGGTTGCGCTGTCCTCCGACACGGCGGTGTCGACCCTCAATACGGCCTACCGTGGCCAGCCCAAGTCGACCAACGTGCTGTCGTTTCCCGCCTTCGCCGCTGCCCGCCAGGAGCATGGCGCCGAGCGCTTCATCGGCGACGTCGTCCTGGCGGCTGGCACCATCGCGGCTGAAGCGGCCGATCAGGGCATTCCGCCTGTCCACCATCTCCAGCACCTCGTGATCCACGGGCTTTTGCATCTGACTGGTTACGATCATCAGACGGACGCCGAGGCCGAGGCCATGGAAACGCTGGAGGCCACGATCCTCGCGAGCCTCGGGATCACCGACCCCTACGCCGAGGACGGCGCGGACCCGCCGCGCTGACAACCGTTCGTTCTCCCAACCAGAGGTGGGGCCAAGCCTGGACGTCAGGCCAGCCCTCAAAAGATGAGCACTGACAGTACACGAGCCGATCCCGCTGCCGCCCCCCCGGGCGATGAAGGTCGAAGTATCAATGCGTTCGCCTGGCTGACCAGCCTGCGCGCGCGGCTGGGACTGCCGGGAACCGGAAACCTGCGCGACAGCCTCGAGGAAGCACTGAAGCAGAACGTCGGCGACGAGGCGTCCTTCAGTGCCGAGGAGCGGCAGATGCTGATCCGGCTGCTGCGCTTCGGTGCAAGCCGGGTCGAGGACATCATGGTGCCGCGCGCCGATATCATCGCGGTCGAGGAGAGTGAGCCGATCGCAGAGTTCCTGCGCACTTTCGAGGAAGCGGGCGTGTCGCGCGTGCCGATCTTCAACGAAACGCTGGACGACCCGCGGGGCATGGTTCACGTCAAGGACCTGTTCCGCTGGCTGATCCTCGAGGCAGTCCAGCAGGGCAAAGTCCGCGCCAAGAGCGAGGTCGGGCCACAAGACGCCGATGGGTCTGGTGGCGTTCGGCCGGCGGGCTTGCCGGATGCCTTGGACATGGGAGCCATCGACCTGTCGCGGCCGTTGTCGGTGGCCAAGATCAAGCGATCGGTGCTGTACGTGCCGCCCTCGATGCCGGCGATGAACCTCCTCATCAGGATGCAGTCGACCCGCATCCACATGGCCCTCGTCGTCGACGAGTATGGTGGCACCGATGGCCTCGTCACCATCGAGGACCTTGTCGAGCAGATCGTCGGAAACATCGAGGACGAACACGACGAGGAGGAGGAAGCCCACATCGTGGAGGATCCCAAGCTCGGCCTCGTCGCCTCGGCGCGGGCTCCTGTCGCCGAACTCGAGGCGCGGATGGGGCGCAAACTTCTCAACAGCGAGGAGGACGAGGAGATCGACACCCTGGGGGGGCTGGTGTTCACGATCGTCGGCCGGGTGCCGGCGCGCGGCGAACTCGTGCGGCACCACTCAGGTGTCGAGTTCGAGGTGCTCGATGCTGATCCGCGGCGGGTCAAGAAGCTCAAGATACACACAACACACACGCTCGACCCCGAAAAAAAGGCGTGAGGACCGGTGTCCGGCAGCATGGCGACGGTTAGGGAGCGGCCGGTCCTGTCGCTGGAGCGGCTGCAGCGTGCGGCCTATTCGTATCGCCAGCAGGTCATGGGGCTGCGCGGGTGGCGGCGCACAGTCGCCGCGATCGTGGCCGGCGCACTTTCGGTCCTGGCGATGGCACCGTTTCACCTGTGGCCGGTGCTGATACTGACTCTGCCCGTTCTGGTGTGGCTGCTTGACGATCCGCCCACGCCCCATGTCGTCAGGTCGGCCGCTGCCGATGGCTGGTCGTTCGGTTTCGGCTATTTTCTTGCGGGGTTGTTCTGGATTGGCGAAGCGTTTCTCGTCGAGGCGCACATTTTCGGCTGGCTGATGCCGTTCGCCGTCCTGCTCATGCCGGCGGGCCTGGCCTTGTTCTGGGCCGGGCTGGCGGCCGCGGCGAGGATCTGGTGGCCGGCCGGGGTGGGGCGCCTCCTGGTGCTGGCGGTTGCCTTCGGTCTTGGTGAGTACGCGCGCGGGCACCTGCTGACGGGTTTCCCCTGGAATACGCTGGGTTATGCGCTCGCCGCGCCGGGGCCACTGATGCAGGCGGCCGGCGTTGTCGGGATATATGGGCTGACCTTGCTCACGGTTTCGATCTCGGCAGCTCCCCTCGTGATGCTGGCCGAACGAGCCGACTGGCGGACGCTGGGGCTCGTCTCTGTGCTGCCGGCATCGCTCCTGTTGGGGTATGGGGTCTGGGTATTGCCTTCCGGCCCCGTGCCCAGCGTGCCCGGGGTCGCGTTGCGGCTGGTCCAGCCCAGCATCCCGCAAGCCGACAAGTGGGCCGCCGACAAACAAGGTGCGATTTTTGCCGACCATCTCGCCTTGTCGCGGCAGAACGCAGCCGGCGAGCCGGTCGGTCTGGCGGGCGTCACGGCAGTGATCTGGCCTGAAGCCGCGATGCCGTTCCTGCCGCTCGCCACGCCGGTCGCACTCGAAGAAATCGGTAAACTTCTGCCGACGGGGACTGCGCTCCTGGCCGGTGCCCTGCGCATCGAGAACTCGCAGACCGGCGACGTCGTGGAGCCGTCCAAGCAGCCAAAGCGAAGGGTCTACAATTCGCTTCTCGTGTTCGGCGTCGGCGGTGGCCTGGCCGGCATCTACGACAAGATCCATCTCGTGCCGTTCGGCGAATACCTGCCGCTGCAATCGACGCTGGAAGCGATCGGTCTGGAAGCGCTCACGCGCCTGCGCGGGGGATTTGCATCCGGTGAGCGCCCACGCCGCCTGCTTCAGGTTCCTGGATTGCCGCCGGTCGGCCCGCTCATCTGCTACGAAGCAATCTTTCCAGCCGCTGTCGTCCAGGGTGCGGAACGGCCCGGAATGCTGGTCAATATCACCAACGACGGCTGGTTCGGCGAGACGACAGGTCCCTACCAGCATCTGCATCAGGCCCGCGTCCGGGCGGTCGAGGAAGGGGTGCCGGTCATCCGCGCCGCCAACAATGGCGTCTCAGCGGTGATCGACCCCTATGGCAGAATTGTCGCTTCGCTGGGTCTCAATCTTCGTGGATCGTTGGACTCGAGCTTGCCAAAAGCATCACCGCCCGGACTTTATGCCTTGTACGGAGATAACACTTTTTTGCTCATGATAATGGGCTATCTTTGTGCAGCAGCAGCGCTATTTGTTGTTGATCAGCGAAGAGCATAATAGTCTGCGCCGCTTGGATCTCCGATGACGTCGGCCTGTCGTGCCCATACCGGGGCAGCGCGGTTCTGCACCGGCAGGTTGACGCTTGTTGAATTTGCATCCTAGGCTTGCGGATTGCCGCTGACAGCCCAGGAGAAGAACAGGGAGGGGCGCATGGGTGCAACCGAAGACGGGCAGGGCGCAGGATCGGAGGAGCGGAACGCGCGCCGACCCAACCCGATCGACATTCACGTCGGAAGCCGGGTCAGGCTGCGCCGGATGTTGCTCGGCATGAGCCAGGAAAAACTCGGTGAGCACCTCGGACTGACCTTCCAGCAAGTCCAGAAGTACGAGAAGGGCGTCAACCGCATCGGGGCGAGCCGGTTGTTCGACCTGTCGCAGGTTCTCGGGGTCCCCGTCCAGTTCTTCTATGAGGAAGTACCCGGGCCGAGCACAGGGGATGGCATGAGTTTCGCCGAGCGCTCGGGTGACAGCTACGTGTTCGATTTCCTGTCGTCACGGGAGGGCCTGGAACTGAACAAGGCCTTCGTCCGCGTTGCCGACCCCAGGGTCCGGCGCGCCATCGTCGATCTCGTGCGCTCGCTGGCTGGGGATGTGGAGGCCGGGTGAGACCGGTCCGCTGCCCACGTCGTCCACGTCGTCGATCGGGTCCGCGGAGGCTTTCCACCGCAGGCGAACTTGACCCCTGATCCGATCCTTGCCAAAACGCGCCGCACTTCCCGCCCGTTATCGTTTCCTCTCAAGGGGGCCAGCTTGGCACGCACATCCTATCTGTTTACGAGCGAATCTGTCTCCGAGGGCCATCCCGACAAGGTCTGCGATCGTATCTCCGATGAGATCGTCGACCTGTTCTATCGCGAGAGCCTCGCCGCGGGCCTTGATCCCTGGGCCATCCGGGCGGCCTGCGAGACGATGGCCACGACGCAGCGCGTCATCGTCGCGGGAGAGTATTCCAACACGGCACCCTCCGTGACGGTTGCCATGATCCAGGACATCGCCCGCAAGGCCATCCGCGACATCGGTTACGAGCAGGACGGCTTCCACTGGGCCAACGCCAATATCGAGGTGCTGTTGCACGGCCAGTCGGCGGACATCGCCGCGGGCGTCGATGCCAAGCAGCCGACGAACAAAGAAGAGGGTGCTGGCGACCAGGGCATCATGTTCGGGTTTGCCTGCAACGAGACGCCGGTGTTGATGCCGGCACCGATCTACTACGCACATCGCATCCTCGCTGACCTCGCCGCGGCCCGAAAGGCTGGAACAGGCGAGGCCGCCAAGCTTGGACCCGACTCCAAGAGCCAAGTGACCGTGCGTTACGAGGATGGCAAGCCGGTCGGCGTGACCGCAATCGTCGTGTCGCACCAGCACATCGTCAAGGACCTGTCCTCGCGACAGGTGCGCGACATCGTCGAGCCGTATGTGCGGGCTGCCTTGCCAGCCGGCTGGATCACCAACGACACGGCCTGGCACATCAATCCGACCGGTGCCTTCTACATCGGCGGTCCGGATGGCGATTGTGGGCTCACGGGACGCAAGATCATCGTCGATACATACGGTGGTGCGGCCCCGCATGGCGGCGGTGCATTCTCCGGCAAGGACCCGACAAAGGTCGACCGCTCGGCGGCCTATGCCTCGCGGTACCTGGCAAAGAACGTGGTCGCAGCCGGCCTGGCGGACCGCTGCACGATCCAGCTCAGCTATGCGATCGGCGTGGCGCGCCCCTTGTCGATCTACGTCGATACGCATGGCACCGGCAAGGTCGACGAGGCGGCGATCGAAGCGGCCATTCCGATGGTCATGGATCTGACGCCGCGTGGCATTCGCAGCCATCTCGACCTCAACAAGCCCGTCTATGCCCGCACCGCGGCCTACGGTCACTTCGGCCGGGAGCCGGATGCCGAGGGTGGCTTCTCCTGGGAGAAGACCGACATCGCGAGCAAGCTGAAGGCTGCGATCGCCTGAGGCCTGGCATCCATGACAGGCGGCAGCCCACCTGCCGGGCGCGACGGCGTTGCGCCTGGCGCGGGAGCGTTGCGCATGGCGCGGGACGATGAAAGCCACGAGCAGCGACCTGCGACGGGCGCGGGGCGTGACCTGCGTTCGTTCGGTCGCCGGCGGGGGCGGGCGTTCAGTCCCCGGCAAGCGCGGCTGCTCAGCGACGTGCTGCCGGTCCTCTCCATGCCCGCCGCTGGGCCTGTGGCGGCACCGCTCACGGACCTGTTCCCGATGGTGGTCGACGACGTCTGGCTGGAAATCGGCTTCGGCGGGGCGGAGCATCTGCTGTGGCAGGCGGAGCGCAACCCGCACGTGGGCATCATCGGCTGCGAGCCGTTCGAGGATGGCGTGGTCAAGGCGCTGGCCGGGGTCGAAGATCGCGGCCTGTCGAACATCCGGCTCCACCCCGACGATGCGCGGCCGCTGCTACGGCGGCTCCCTGATGCGTCGGTGGCACGTGCCTTCGTTTTGTTCCCCGATCCCTGGCCGAAGAAGCGGCACGTCAAGCGCCGCCTCGTCTCGCCGTCGCTGCTGGGTGACCTGGCGCGCGTCATGAGTCCGGGCGCTGAGTTGAGGATCGCCACGGATATCGGCGACTATTTGCGGACGGTGCTGATCGCCGTTGCCGCAGAGCCGCGTTTTTCGTGGTCGGCCCGGGGCCCGGCCGACTGGCGGGTGCGTCCGTCGGACTGGCCGCAGACGCGTTATGAAGAGAAAGCCGGGCGCGAAGGTCGCAGATGCTATTTTCTGAGCTTCCGCCGATGCGCTGCGCAAGCCTGAGGCGACGTGCCAGGGCGATACGCACGGCGTGCTGAAAAATTCTTCATATTGGACTTGTCAGGGCCGTCACATTCACGTAGCGTTCAGGTGCTCATGATCATCTCAACTCTGGGAGTGGGCCCTCTGGGTCCGCTCTTTTTGTTTTGAGTTTCTTGGCTCTTCCAAGAGCGAGCTCAACCACCACATCGGCGAGGGCTTAAGTGACGGGCGAAAGCGGCGCGTCGCGCGAACGCTTCATACGTGAGACAGGCTTGGCGGCTCAGGCCAGCGCCGTGATCGAGCCGGTGATCCAGGATCTCGGCTATCGGCTCGTGCGCTTGTCGATCCAAGGCCGGGACGGCATTGTGCTGCAAATCATGGCGGAGCGGCCGGATGGCTCCATGACGATCGAGGACTGCGAGACGATTTCACGTCAGGTTTCGCCTCTGCTCGACGTCAACGACATGTTTCCTGGTAGCTACCGGCTCGAGGTTTCTTCACCTGGCATCGACCGTCCCCTCGTCAGGCCGTCCGATTTCGAGGACTGGGCTGGCTACGAGGCGAAGATCGAACTGGCGGAGATGATCGACGGCCGCAAACGGTTCCGCGGCATGCTGGAGGGCTTCGAGAACGGAGAGGCGCTGATCGAGGTCGACCTGCAGGACCTGGGACCGACCGTGATCGGCCTGCCGGTGGGCCTGATTGCGGAAGCCCGGCTCGTGCTGTCCGACGAACTGATCAGAGAAGCGCTCGCACGGGCGAAGAAGTCGAAGCAGAATAGGCCGGAGGGTGCCGACGACGCGCCCGGGGACGGCGACGAGATGGACGTGGAGGATTAGGCCATGGCTATGGCAGGCATCAGCGCCAACAGGCTCGAACTGCTGCAAATCGCGGACGCTGTCGCGCGCGAGAAATCAATCGACCGCACGATCGTCATCCAGGCCATGGAAGACGCGATCCAGAAAGCTGCGAAATCGCGCTACGGGTCGGAGAACGACATTCGCTGCGAGATCGACCCGAGGACGGGCGAGACCCGGTTGTCTCGCGTGGTGACGGTTGCCGAGACGATCGAGAATGACGCTCAGCAGATGACCCTGGCCGAAGCGCGTCGCCGCAAGCCGGACGCGCAGATCGGCGATACCTTCGTCGAGCCGTTGCCGCCGCTCGACTTCGGACGGGTCGCCGCGCAGAATGCCAAGCAGGTCATCGTGCAGAAAGTGCGCGAGGCGGAACGGGAGCGTCAGTTCCTGGAGTACAAGGACAGGATCGGCGAGATCGTCAACGGCACCGTCAAGCGTGTCGAGTACGGCAACGTCATCGTCGATCTCGGACGCGCCGAAGGCATCATTCGCCGTGACGAGACGATCCCGCGGGAAAACTTCCGCTACGGCGACCGGGTGCGGGCATTCATCCATGATGTGCGACCCGAGCAGCGCGGACCACAGATCTTCCTGTCGCGGGCGCGGCCGGACTTCATGGCGCAGCTTTTCCGTCAGGAAGTTCCGGAGATTTATGACGGCATCGTCGTCATCAAGGCGGTTGCCCGCGATCCTGGCAGCCGCGCCAAAATCGCAGTGATCTCGAAAGACAGCTCCATCGACCCGGTGGGCGCGTGCGTCGGCATGCGCGGCAGCCGCGTGCAGGCCGTCGTCAACGAATTGCAGGGCGAAAAGGTCGATATCATCCAGTATCGCGAGGAGCCGGCCGAGTTCGTCGTCAATGCGCTGGCTCCCGCCGAGGTGTCGAAGGTCGTGATCGACGAGGACAGCGAGCGGATCGAGGTCGTCGTGCCAGAAAGCCAGCTTTCGCTGGCCATTGGCCGACGTGGCCAGAACGTGCGGCTCGCCTCACAACTCACGGGATGGGATATCGATATTCTGACCGAGCAGGAAGAGAGCGAACGGCGCCAGAAGGAATTCGCCGAGCGCTCGAACATGTTCATGGAGCGGCTCGATGTCGAGGAGACGATCGCGCAGCTTCTGGCGGCTGAGAACTTTACCTCGATCGAGGAAGTGGCCTACGTCGAACTCGACGAAATCGCCGGGATCGAGGGGTTCAACGAAGACATGGCCGAGGCGATCCAGGGCCGGGCGCGCGAGTATCTCGACCGCATCGAGGCTGAGCGGGACCAGAAGCGCCGCGACCTCGGCGTGGCTGACGAACTCGCCGAAGTTTCTGGTGTCACCACCGAAATGATGGTTGTCCTCGGCGAGGGCGGCATCAAGACCGTCGAGGATCTGGCCGATTGCGCGACAGACGATCTGGTTGGCTGGGTCGAGCGCAAGAAAGACAAGGATTCGGAGTCGGTGCGCCACAAGGGCATTCTGTCGGGCATGGAAATTTCGCGACAGGATGCGGAGGCGCTGATCATGTCGGCGCGGGTTTTGGCGGGCTGGATCGAGCCGGAGCCCGCGGAGGACAGCTACGACGATGATGAAGCCGGCCCGGCCAACGGGGACGCGGTCGACGACGGCGGCGAGGGCTCTAACGAGGACGTCCCGACGCAGGAGCCGCCAAATCAAGCATGAGCGACCGGGGCGATGGTGCGTGCGGTGGCCAGACAGCATTCGACACGCCACGAGGACGACGAAGTGGCCAGGACATGTGCGCTCAGTCGCCAGGAGCGTGACCGAGCCGACATGATCCGGTTCGTCGCAGGACCCGACGACGTGATCTGTCCCGACCTGGCGGAAAAGCTGCCAGGACGCGGGGTCTGGATCACCGCCGACCGTGTCAGTCTTGAAAAGGCGGCACGCGTCAACCCCTTCGCGCGGAGCCTCAAGCGGAAAATTTCCGTGCCGGAGGACTTGGCTGGCCGCGTCGAACGATTGATCGTCGAGCGAACGATCGCGGCGCTGGCGCTCGCCAACAAGTCAGGGCTCGTCGTGAGCGGCTATGACAAAGTCGATCATCTTGTGGCGCATGGGGACGCAGCCTGCCTGACCCACGCCAAGGACGGTGCCGAGGGCGGGCGGGAAAAATTGACGAGGAAGCATTTCGCCGTCTGTCGAGCGCGCGGTCGGGTGCCCATCGTCCTTGAAGTTCTCAGCATCGACGAATTGGGCTTGGCCTTGGGCCGGTCAAATGTGGTACATGCTGGGTTGAAGGCGGGTGGCGCGACCACGCGATATGTCGCTGAGGCAGGCCGGCTCACGAAGTACAGATCCGGCATCGTTGATGCGGGACCTGATCAGGGCAGCTTCAGACTGGACAGTTCCGCCGACGAAACTGGTGCATGACAAGGGCTCAAAGCCTCGATGAGGACCCGCGATCAGGGTTCGAAGGTCGCGGCAGGACGAGCCCTCACTGGCTTTCAACGGCTGGCAGCGGCCAGTTGCGACGCTTTGGCGGGCACCTGCTCATTGTTTCTGGTGAAATGCCGGGCGTTTCACCGTATGAAACCCCATCGAACGAACGAAGAGTTTGAACGGATATCGAATGACCGAAACTAAGGACTCCGCCGATAAGACCAAGCCCGCGGGCGAGCGCAACAAGCTCACCTTGCAGCGGACGGTCGAGTCCGGACATGTCAGGCAGAATTTCAGCCACGGCCGGTCGAAGGCCGTCGTGGTGGAGAAGAAGAAGTCCCGCAAGATCGCTGCGCCCGGCCCAGTTGCCGCAGAAGAGCCACGTGCCCAGCAGCCGCGCGTGCATCAGCAACAGCGCCCAACCGGCAGTGGACCGCGACCGCCTCAAGGGGGCGCGACCGCTAGGGGTCTGTCGAAAGAAGAAAGCGACAAGCGGCAAGTCGCGCTGGATGCCGCGCGTCGTGCGCGCGATCAGCATGAGGCCGATGAACTCCGCCGCCGCGAGGAGGCCGTAGCGCTCGCCAGCACTGTGCCCCAGCCCGGCGACGAGGCTGCGGTTGCGCCGCCCGTCGAAGCCGCCGTCGTGCCAGACACGGCTTTGCCGGAGGCCGCGGCTGCACAACCGCAGGCAGACAGCGACCCCCAGCCCGCAGCCGAAGCGATCCCGCCGGCGGCGGTCGCCACTCCGACCGTTCGCAGCGCGTCGCCGCAACCGGCTGCGCCACGCGAACGGGCGGGCGCACCAGACCCAAGACCGCCGCAGCGTCCTGAGTCGCGCGGGCCGGATGGACGCAGCAACGATGCGCGTGGACCGCGCCCGGACGGCGATCGTGCACGTGGGCCCGGGCCTGGGGCTCGGCCGTTCGAGGCACGCAGGGACGGCGGCCGCGACGCTGACCGGCGCGGACCACCGCGTGACAGGCCCGCGGAGGGCGCTCGCGACCGCGCGGGTGATGCCGCCCCGCGCGATGGGCAATCGGGGTTTGGTCCGCGCGATCCTCAAGGCGCCGGTGCCGGTCCCGGCCAGCCGCGCAGGTCCTACGACACGGCATTCCGCCCGCGCGAGGGCGGCCGGCCGAAGGAAATTCTGATCCCGCGCCCGCCACGTCCTCAGGAGGTCGAGGCCAAGCCCGAGGTGAGCAAGATCACCCGGGATCGCACTGCGCGGCCGCCGACGGCACCCGTTCCGGATGTCGCCGAGGACGACGATGCACGCGGCAAGGGCCTGAAAGGCAAAGGCAGCGCACGCGCTCCCGGCGGCGGTGGCCGTGCCGCCGAAGATCGGCGCGAGCGGGGCAAGCTCACTCTGGACAAGCTGCTCAACAACGAGCAGCGCGAGCGCTCGATCGCTTCTTTGAAGCGTAAGCGCGAACGCGAGAAGCTCAAAGCGCTCGGGATCGCACAGCCGCGCGAGAAGATCGTGCGTGAGGTCATCATTCCCGAAGTCATCACGATTCAGGAATTGTCGAACCGCATGGCCGAGCGGGGCGTCGACCTCATTCGCTTCATGATGAAGCAAGGCGCGATGCACACGATCAACGATGTGATCGACGCCGACACGGCGGAGCTTCTCGTCACGGAATTCGGCCATACACCCAAGCGTGTGTCGGAAGCCGACGTGGAAGAGGGCTTCATCGGCAAAATCGACGGGGCCGAGGAAATGGTGCCACGCGCACCGGTCGTGACCATCATGGGGCACGTCGACCACGGCAAGACATCACTCCTGGATGCCATCCGCAGCGCCAACGTGGTCGCCGGCGAGGCGGGCGGGATAACGCAGCATATCGGTGCCTACCAAGTCGAGACCGAGGACGGCCATCCGATCACCTTCATCGACACGCCCGGCCACGAAGCCTTCACCGCCATGCGCGCACGCGGCGCCAAGGTCACCGATATCGTGGTTCTCGTCGTCGCCGCTGACGACGGCGTCATGCCGCAAACGGTCGAGGCGATCAATCACGCCAAGGCCGCCGGTGTCCCGATGATCGTCGCGATCAACAAGATCGACAAGCCGCAGGCCGACCCCTCGCGCGTGCGGACGGAACTGCTGCAGCATGAAATCGTCGTGGAAAGCATGTCGGGCGAAACGCTCGAAGTCGAGGTTTCGGCGCTGAAACGGATCGGCCTCGACAAGCTCCTCGATGCCATCCTGCTGCAATCTGAAATCCTCGACCTGCGCGCGAATGCCGATCGCAGCGCAGAGGGCATCGTCGTCGAGGCCAAGCTCGAGCGCGGGCGCGGTCCCGTGGGCACGGTGCTGGTCCAGCGCGGCAGCCTCGCGGTCGGTGACATTGTCGTTGCAGGCACCTCCTGGGGTCGTGTGCGCGCACTCATCGACGACAAGGGAAAGAACGTCGTGAGGGCGGGGCCATCGGTCCCCGTCGAAGTCCTGGGGTTCGACTCCGCTCCGGAAGCCGGCGACCAGTTTGCCGTCGTCGAGAACGAAGCGCGGGCCCGTGAAATCACCGACTACCGCGTCCGCAAGCGCCGCGAGAAGCTCGGATCGGCCGGCACGCCGCGCACGCTCGAGCAGATGATGCAGTCGTTGAAGGACGATGCGGGCAAGAAAGAATTCACACTGCTGGTCAAGGGCGACGTGCAGGGCTCTGTCGAGGCCATCGCGGGGGCCCTGAAGAAAATCTCCACAGACGAGGTCGAGGCTCGGATCATTCACGCGGGCGTCGGCGGCATCACCGAATCCGATATCGCGCTGGCGAATGCGTCGAATGCCGTCGTGTTCGGTTTCAACGTGCGCGCCAACGCCCAGGCCAAACAAGCCGCCGATCAGAGTGGCGTGGAAATTCGGTACTACTCGATCATCTATGACATGGTCGACGACGTGAAGGCCGCTATGTCGGGCCTGCTCGACCCGACGCTGCGTGAAATCTTCCTCGGCAATGCTCAGATCCTGCAGGTGTTCAACATCACCAAGTTCGGCAAAGTCGCCGGCTGTCGTGTCACCGATGGCAAGGTCGAGCGCGGCGCAAAGGTCCGCCTGCTGCGCGACAACGTGGTCATCCACGAAGGCAGCTTGTCGATTCTGAAGCGTTTCAAGGACGACGTGAAGGAAGTGCCGGCGGGTCAGGAGTGCGGCATGAGCTTTGCCAACTACCAGGATATCCGCGAGGGTGACGTGATCGAGTGCTTCCAGATCGAGAAGGTCGTGCGGACGCTGTAAGCCAGCGGCCGCCGCCGGGCAGGTAAGGCGATGGCTGACGACTTTCGCAAGGTGCCGCGCTGGACGCTCTCCGACTTGCTGGCCTTTTACGAGGGCCGGCCGAGGCCCGAGACGTGGGAACTCGTCGATGGCGTTCCCTTCATGATGAACCTGCCGCTCATCAAGCATCAGGTCATTGCGGATACTCTGACGATGCGGCTCGATGAGGTGCTGACCGCCGTACAGCCGGCTTGGCGTGCGGCGCGGCAAATCGGCGTTCGGGTTCCCGACGACGAGCCCTTCTGCGCTGAGCCCGACGTGGCCTTCATCGATCTCGACTTCGAGGACGATGAGGTCTTCGCCGAGCGCTTCTATTGCGTCGCCGAAGTGCTGTCCGGAAGCGATCGTCCCGAGAGCCGTGACGGCGCCGACAAGCCGATCGTGCTCGCCGCCAAGCTCGACTTCTACAAGGGCCATGCGCCATGCCGTGCCGTGTTGGTCGTGCGCCAGGACATCATCGCCGCCGATCTTCACACGCGGGAGGGCGCGGACTGGCGGCAGGCGGCGTCGACCCGCCCGGAGGAACGCATCGCCATCCCCGACGTCGGCGATATCGGGCCGCTCGCGCACCTCTACCGCCACACGCCCCTCTGGCAATCCCAGTTCGCCGCGCTATAAAAGCGGCCTCGACTGACCGCCCGCTCCCGTTCGATCCGGGTCGGGGCTCGCCCGTAAACGGGGCGCAGAAGGACCAAAATGCCCAAGAACACGAAACCTAAGGCCGGCCATGCTGCCGGGCCATCGCAGCGTATGCTGCGTGTCGGCGAGATGATCCGCCATGCGCTGGCCGAGTTGCTCGCCCGCGGCGAAGTCCATGACGAGGTGCTCGATACCCATCTCGTCACGGTGTCGGAGGTGCGCATGACGCCTGATCTCAAGATCGCGACCGCGTACATCATGCCGCTCGGTGGCGGCGATCTGACTGCCGTATTGGCCGCCTTCGAGAGGAACAAGAAGATCCTCCGGACCGAAGTGGCGCGTGCGGTCAATCTCAAGTACGCCCCCGACCTGCGCTTCAAGGCCGACGTCAGCTTCGACGAAGGCTTGCGTATCGACGCGCTGCTGGCGAGCCCGGCGGTGCGGCGCGATACAGAGACGTAATCGTGAGCGGTGGGGCTTGTTCCACGTGTTGCTCACTGCTTCCTCACCACCGACCAAGGGTCCCATGGCACGACGCAAGAAAGGCCGGCCAGTCAACGGCTGGCTCATCCTCGACAAGCGGCTCGGCATGACCTCCACGCAGGCGTTGGGGGCGGCCCGCCGGCTGTTCGATGCGCAGAAGGCCGGCCACGCCGGGACGCTCGACCCGTTGGCGACGGGCGTGCTGCCGATCGCGTTCGGCGAGGCGACGAAGACGGTCTCCTATGCCGTCGACGGCGAGAAGGCCTACCGCTTCACGGTTCGCTGGGGTCAGGAGACGGCGACCGACGACACCGAGGGCGAGGTCACGGCGCGCAGCGATCGACGCCCCACGATCGAGGACATCGAGGACCAACTCGACGACTTCATCGGCGAAATCAGCCAGGTGCCGCCGCAGTTCTCGGCGATCAAGGTCGACGGCAACCGCGCCTATGATCTGGCCCGCGACGGCGAGCAGGTGGACCTGAAGGCGCGCACCGTCATCATCGACGACTTGCGCGTCATCGACATGCCCGACGACGATACGACCGTGTTCGAGGCCGACTGCGGCCCGGGCACCTACGTGCGCGCCATCGCCCGCGATCTCGGCCGGGTGCTCGGCTGCCACGGCCACGTCATCGCTCTGCGCCGGCTCAAGGTCGGGCCGTTCCCGGAAGAGGCGGCGGTCACGCTCGAAATGCTGGACGAGGCCTTTGCCGAGGGCGGTCTCGAGGCCTTGGCGGGCTTCCTGCAGCCGGTCGCAGCCCCCCTCGATGATCTCACCGAGCTGTCCGTTTCGACCGCTGATGCGGCAAGTCTCGCGCGCGGCCAGCAGGTGCTGTTGCGCGGGCGCGACGCGCCGATTTTCACCGGACCGTTTTACGCCACCTGCAAGGGCCAGCTCGTGGCGCTGGGCGAAGCGGAAAAGGGGCTGCTGAAGCCGACGCGGGTGTTCAATCTGGGCGGGTGAGGACGGGCTCGGAGGGTGCCTTCGAGCCGACACTCGGTAAACAGGTGTTGGATGCGCCCCCGGACCCCGCGCAGGGGATCACCCCGTTTTCCTTCGACTGGGCGACGGGCGTGCCCCCAAACTCCCGGTGATGGTTCCAAGGGGTAAGCCCTTGGTGGGGGTCGAGGGGGCAATCCAACGCCGGCTTGGCCAGAGTGTTGGCTAACAGATGAGCCTCTCGTCTTCACGTGACAGCCAAACCCGACGATGAAATGATCTTGCAGCTCAGAGCGTATGGGCGAACGCTTGCCTCGCTCGCCAGAGGTCACGGCCCGCCTGCATGCGCACCAGCAAGTCCGCCGACGTGCCGGTGACCGCTTCGAAACGCACAGCGAGATCCGCGCTGACCGCGGACCGCTCATCGAGGACGTTGTAAAGGGCGGCACGGGTAATGCCGAGCCGGCGGGCCATTTCGGCCTTGCTCATGGCCATGGCTTCGATGACCTCGGCGAGCAGGGCGCCGGGATGTGCTGGAGCAACGGACGAGTGGCGCAAGGTCATGCCGGCCTCCTTCAATGATAATCCTCGTAGTCCACGTCGACGGCGGCAGGGCCTTCGCTGTCCCAAGCGAATGTCAGACGCCAATTGCCGGTCACCCGCACAGCATATCGACCTTGCATGTCGCCAGCCAAAGCGTGGAAATACCAGCCAGGCACGTTCATTTCTTCTGGTGAAGCGGCGTTGTCCAGCGCGGTAAGACGCAAGTTGAGCCGCTTCAAATGATCTGACGGCAACGTTCGGGTGTCGCCCCTCGTCCAGTACCGTTCAAGGCGTCGGGATCGAAATGAGCGGATCATCCCTAGCTACCCTCCACAACCGCGATTTGTGTATAGTAACACTATACGAATGTCAAGTGTCGCTATCCGGTAAGGATGGATACGCCGCAGGACCTGACCCGCACTGGTCTTCTCAGCGGGATCGTGTATAAGAGCAGCCTGCCGATGCGGTCTCACAAGTCCACATCGGCGTTTGCGACCCGGCTGGACGACATCCCGGCTGTGGCCGCCAGCACCTTCGGTGCCAACCGACCCCTCAAAATAGAAAGGACTCCCGATGTCGATTACGGTCGAGCGCAAGGCTCTGCTCGTCAAGGAATTCGGCGAGAAGGACAACGATACCGGTTCGCCGGACGTGCAGGTGGCCATCCTGACCGCGCGCATTACCGATCTGACGGACCACTTCAAGACCCACAAAAAGGATAACCACTCCCGGCGTGGTCTGCTCAAGATGGTATCTAAGCGCCGTCAGTTGCTGGACTATATCAAGGCCAAGGACCATGGCCGCTATCAGAAGCTGATCGAGCGTCTCGGCATCCGCCGGTGACGGCGAACGGAGCGCTGGCTCCGCTGCCCCACTCATGTCCTGCCCGAGGCCAGCACGGCCTTCCGGGAGTTATCGCAGCGCCGACCTCGATTGGGGTCTCGGCGCTGCAGGCGTTTGTGCTAGACATGCGCCTGTAAAAATAGACCGAAGCAAGAACCGAAACGAAAGACGAAACTCATGTTCGACATTCATCGCGTGGAGATCGACTGGGGCGGCCGCAAGCTGAAGCTGGAGACCGGGCACATGGCCCGCCAGGCCGACGCGGCCGTCTTTGCCCAGTACGGCGAGACGAGCGTGCTTGCCACCGTTGTCGGTGCCAAGTCCGCCAAGCCCGGCATCGACTTCTTCCCGCTCACCGTGAACTACCAGGAACGTACCTACGCCGCCGGCAAAATTCCGGGCGGCTATTTCAAGCGCGAGGGGCGCCCGACAGAGAAAGAAACACTGACCTCGCGCCTCATCGACCGCCCGATCCGGCCACTCTTCGTCGAGGGCTTCAAGAACGAGGTGCAGGTCGTCGTCACCGTCCTCTCCCACGACCTGGAGAACGACCCCGACGTGCTCGGCATGGTGGCGGCCTCGGCGGCCCTGACGCTGTCCGGCCTGCCGTTCCTCGGCCCGATCGCTGCCGCCCGCGTCGGCCTCGTCGGCGATGAACTGGTGCTCAACCCGATGCTGGACGAGATGGCCGACAGCGCGCTCGATCTCGTCGTCGCGGGCACCGAGGACGCGGTCATGATGGTCGAGTCCGAAGCCAAGGAACTCTCCGAGGAGCGCATGCTGGACGCCGTCATGTTCGGCCACAAGCACTTCCAGCCGGTCATCCAGGCGATCATCAAGCTGGCCGATGCGGCCGCCAAGGAGCCCTGGGACGTCAAGCTGCCCGACAACGACAAGTATCTGGGCCAGGTGCGCGAGATCGCGGAAGCCGACCTCGTCGCCGCCTTCTCCACGGCCGAGAAGAAGAAGCGCAACGACATGGTTGCCGCCGTCAAGGCGAAGGTCATGGCGGGCGTCCAGATCCCCGATGATCCGGCCGAGAAGGTGCTGCTGGGCGACACCTTCAAGAAGCTCGAGATGGAGATCATGCGCGGTACGGTGGTCAAGACCGGTCAGCGCATCGACGGCCGCGATCTGAAGACCGTGCGCCCGATCCTGTCGGAAGTGCATGTTCTGGCGCGAACCCACGGTTCGGCGCTGTTCACGCGCGGCGAGACGCAGGCGCTGGTCGTTGCCACGCTGGGCACCGGCGAAGACGAGCAGTTCGTCGATCAGCTCGAGGGCACCCGGAAGGAGCGCTTCCTACTCCATTACAACTTCCCACCCTTCTCGGTCGGCGAGACGGGTCGTATGGGTTCGCCCGGTCGCCGCGAAATCGGCCACGGCAAGCTCGCCTGGCGGGCCGTCCGCCCACTTCTGCCGGTGCAGGCGGACTTCCCCTACACCATCCGCGTCGTCTCCGAGATCATGGAGAGCAACGGCTCGTCGTCGATGGCAACCGTGTGCGGCGCGTCGCTCGCCCTCATGGATGCCGGCGTGCCGCTCAAGGCCCCGGTGGCTGGTATCGCCATGGGCCTCATCAAGGAGGGTAACGACTTCGCCGTGCTGTCCGACATCCTCGGCGACGAGGATCACCTCGGCGACATGGACTTCAAGGTGGCTGGTACCGAGCAGGGCGTGACCGCGCTGCAGATGGATATCAAGATCACCGGCATCACCGAGGAGATCATGCGGATCGCGCTCCACCAGGCGCAAGAAGGCCGTCTGCACATCCTGGGCGAGATGGCAAAGGCCCTGACGGGGGCGCGCGATGAGCTCGGCGAGTTCGCGCCACGTATCGAGACGATCAAAATCCCGACCGACAAAATCCGCGAAGTGATCGGGTCGGGCGGTTCGGTGATCCGTGAGATCGTGGCCGAGAGCGGTGCCAAGATCGACATCTCCGACGACGGCACGGTCAAGATCGCGTCGTCCAACAAGGAGTCGATCGAGGCGGCCATCAACCGCATCAAGTCGATCGCCTCCGAGCCTGAGGTCGGTGAGATCTACAAGGGCAAGGTCGTCAAGATCATGGAGTTCGGCGCCTTCGTGAATTTCTTCGGCTCCAAAGACGGCCTGGTGCACATCTCGCAACTCGCCCCCGGCCGGCCGCAGACGGTCGGCGAAGTCGTGAAGGAAGGCCAGGAAGTCTACGTCAAGCTGTTGGGCTTCGATGATCGCGGCAAGGTTCGGCTGTCGATGAAGATCATCGACCAGCAGACGGGCAAGGAACTGCCGCGCGAGGAAGGGGCCGAGCCCGAGGAGGAGATGCACCGCGAGCGTCCGCCGCGGCGCGACCGCGATGGCGGTGGTGGTGGCCGCGGCGACCGTCGCCCACGCCGCGACTGAAACGGAAAGCCCCGGAGCGCACCGCGCTTCGGGGCTTTTTCATTTGATGCCGGTGATTGAAACTGATGATCCGGGCCACGCGGACATCCCGCGGGCGGCGCTCCGTCGTCGGATCGCGAATCGCGCTCTTCGCCGCGACCTATCAGGCAGGCCGACCAAACTCTCAATTCGAGCAGTCGATCTCGACCTCGAAGGAGAAAATGTTGTTGGCCTCGTTCTGTTCAGCGATGAGGTTATACGGGTCGACCACAGCGTAGATCGTCACCTTCGTCGGGCCGATGGCACCGCTGCCGCCGCCGACCTGGACGCCCGCCTTTTCGAGCAGCGCCTTGGTCTGGTTGTCGGTCAGCGTGCCGGTCTGCGCTGCCCCGAGACTGGCCTGGAACGAGCGGATTGCGCGGCGCGAGTTGTTGCCGAGGATGCCGTCGATGGTGCCTGGCTCATAGCCCAGCCGATCGAGCGCCGTCTGGATGGCCAGCGTGCGTGCGCGGTCCTGCTCAGGGTTGCCGGTTGCCGGCTTGTAGTCCACCAAAGCCGACGGTGGCCGGCCGAAATGGCGGCCCTTCTTGACGATGCCCGAGGCCAACTCGAACTCGACGCCCTCCTGATCGAACGGGTCGAGCTTCTCGCGCTCGGTGCGCTTGTCGATCATGTCGACGTTCTCAGGGACATAGATCACAAGCATGGAGCGGGTGAAGCGCTCGGTGACGCCGAGGTTGGCCGTCGTCGTGCCCTGGTTCTTGATGGCGATGCGACCCGACGCGATCGGCTCGTTCAGCCCGCAGCCGCCTGGACGGATGAACGTGTCGGCGATGTTGATGACGAGGTCGGGATCGGCACGCACCAAGGTGGGGGTGGCGAGCCCTGCGGTGAGTGCTGCGGTCATCGCAACGGCTTTCATCCATGCAATTTCCATGGGATTGATCCTTTCCTCGACGCAATCGGCTCGGTCAACTGCGTGCGTTACGCTGAGTACCTGTCCGGACTGACGTCCCGGCTCGCCGGGGGGATGGCCCGTCACGGCCACCACATCGCTCCAGTCATCGCGGATGCCACGGGCGGCGCGAGGATGCAAATCAATCCGCTCAGACAGGTTATTTACGTCCTTCGCTAAGGGCCTATGACAGCCGTGAAAAGCTGGAGGTAGTCTGTCGGGAGAGTGGCCTTTGCCTTGCGGCCAGCCAAGCGGCAACGGAGTCTGTGCCGGTCACCCCGGCGCGCGGCCAATGATTTACGGAATTGACAGGTTGATCAGTCATTTATTGGGTAGTTGATGAGGTCGGCCCGGCACAATCACCGCAGCTTTGCAGGCGCGGCGGGACGCACTTCGATTGGTGCTGCGGGCGTGGCGATGGTGAACCAACCGGCGAGAAGGTTACAGACCGGCCGGCGCGTGCGGTGCACTCGTGAACGCATGGCTCTGGCTGGTGGCTGGTCGGGATGCGGCCACGCGCGTTTCGCCCACTGGGTCCTCGTGATTTGTGCTCTGGTCTTCCTGGCAGAGCCGCTGCAGGCCAAGACGCCGGGAAAAACCTACTGCTTTCTCGGCGTTTGCCACCGGGTGAAGACAGTCGCCGAGACGGAACGGCTGATCGGCCGCCCCCTGCGGCTTTGGACCTCCCACTATGACAGTTGTCGCACTGACCGCTTCAATCCTTGCGGGTTGACCAGCTCTGGCGAAATTTTCCGTGCCAGCCAGCCAGACAACGCCGCGAGCCCGAACTTCCCGGATGGGACGGTCTTGTTGCTGTACAATTCAAGGACGCGGCGTGCCGCGGTCGTGCGCGTCAACAATGCAGGCCCCTACATGGGGCGCCGCCGGCTCGATGTGTCGCGGGCAACCGCCGACAAGTTGGGATTTGCCAAGGCCGGTGTCGAGGAACTCCACGTCACGGTCCTCAGGGCCCCTGTTCCTCGGGAAGCAGGCTATGTCCGCAAACGCCGCTATCGGGCGGTGCCGGGCTATATGGGCGAGTATGACAGCCTGCATGCGGCGCATGCGGCGATCCTCGATGCGGCGACCAGCGAGTCGCGGCAGCTCCTGGCACAGGGTTCGGCAGGAGGCGCACGCCGGTTCGTCGAAACGCTGCCCGTCACGATGGTCGAACCGGCGGCCATCGGCGGGGGCCGGATCGCGGCCAGCGGGCCGGGACGTGACGTGCGGGCGGTTCTCGGTCCGGGCGCTGTGGTGACCGCGAGGCTACCAAGCCTTGTGACGCGTACGCGCGCCACGGACCGTACGGTGGTCGAGCCAAAGCCCGATACCTTGGCTTCGGTTTCCGCGCGCACGCCTGTCGCGGCGGCG
This sequence comes from Hyphomicrobiaceae bacterium, assembly GCA_033765285.1. GTDB lineage: Bacteria > Pseudomonadota > Alphaproteobacteria > Rhizobiales > Hyphomicrobiaceae > Filomicrobium. The sequence goes on from JANRIE010000005.1 coordinate 237,403, forward strand.
ACGCATGCCCCCATGGTTGGCGGGCCTGCTGCGGTGCGTCGCTTGCCGGCGGCCGAGCTGCCCGCTGTGATGGTCGCCGTGCACGATTACGATGACACCAACTACGGCGCTCTGCTTCGGTTGGCGGCGTTGGCGCAACGAAAGGCGCGCGCCGGCCTTCCGGATGGGGGTGAGGATGACCGCGTGCGTCCGCCGTTGTTCCACCGTGGCGTCGTTGCCGGCTTGATGGATGGCTTTTCGGGCTTCGTCGACTATGCGCGGCGTGCTGCGCGGGCCGGATTGCCGGACGGAGGTCGCCGGAGTGCGACGCTCCAGCGTCACCAGGGATAGGGGCGATTGCGCCCGCGTCCTTCAACGCCAAGGCCTGCACATTTTCGCGTTTTGCCCGCAGTCGGTGGCTGTCCCCCGCTGCCGTAGCTATCGGGATTTGCACGCTCCAGGCTGAGAGTGGTTCCGAGTTGTTTTTTGGAGCACCAAACGGCATTCGAGCGGCAGACTAAAAAGTGGTTGCCGCGGGTGGCTGGCTTCGGCCTGGCGCGGCGTGCCGCTTGTCCATTCTCATGGGAAGATTTGACATGCCTCCAGGTGGATCGCGGCTTTCATCTGCCGACGTGTCGGGATCGGAGGAGGTTTGATCAGAGCTAATTTCACCTTTTTGCTTCGGAGCTTCGACTGTCGCTGGATCGTCATACTCTCCAATGGCCGCCAGCGGCTGGGACCTGATTTGAAGATCATCGGTGGCCGACCCGGACTGCGGGTCCTGGACGCCCGGCTGCCACGCACAGCGATGTGAAGCCGCAGACCCACTTTCAGGAAAAAATAAATTCTTTTTTCGCGAGATCAGGGCCGACTGCGCCGATATATTCCGCATCCTCCATGGTGCCGTCGCAGTACGTGACAGACGTATCGAGGTCCAATGGCGTTGCACGTGCGGTGGCAAGACGATTGGATCGCCGCGTGTCTGCTGGTGCGTAAATGTTTTTCCAATTCGTGTGAGTACGGCCTCAGTGGAGATGGTTACAGCACCATCGGCCAGATCGCTCAGCGGCCGTCCGCCATGCGGGCCTGGGCCGCCGTCGAAGGACAGATCAATGACAAAAAGCGCCACGTGGTTCCGCACACGCCAGCCATAGGCCAGAATGTAGCAGCCATTGCGAACGACTTCGTAATAGCCGCGGGGATGCCCTTGCCGCTTCAGGTCGTCGAGCATCTGGAAATAGATTGTCGCGAATGCAATCCCGACGAACCGCCGCTGTTGCCGCGACCATGTGCGAGACGAGACGAAGATCGTCTCTGCTTCGCCGCTGCTGATGTTGAGGATCTCGAAGACGTTCCCGTTGCCGTCAGCCCGCATATCGCCCGTTACCTTTTGGTCTCGCCCGCCTTCCAGCATGCTCACTATCTCGCGAGCAACAATACAGTCATGGCAAATCACTTCGAAGAAAGATTGCATGTGCGATTCTGCGAGCACACTTAAGCTCTCTATGAGTATTCTGGGGCGCTATGTTTCCCCTGAACGTTTGATGGATCATCCCAAATGCGTCGGGAGCACTACAGATCGCTCATGCAAGCCGTTTGGTCATTGCGGTCAAAAAATAAGCATGTCTTTTCATTTCAGGATCAGCCGGTTCAACGACAGGGAATTGGCGATGACAGACAGCGACGACAGGCTCATGGCTGCCGCCGCGAGCATCGGCGAGAGGAGGAGCCCGAAGGCCGGATAGAGCACGCCGGCGGCGACGGGGATCAGCACCGCGTTGTAGCCGAACGCCAGGGCCAGGTTCGTCTTGATGTTGGCCACGGTCGCCATGGCCAGCGTGTGGGCCCGCACGAGGCCGCGCAGGTCGCTGTTCAAGAGTGTGATCCCGGCTGATTGAATAGCGGCATCCGTGCCGCCGCCCATGGCAATGCCGACGTGCGCTGTGCTGAGCGCAATGGCGTCATTGATGCCGTCGCCGGCAAAACCGACGGTGCGCCCGGTCGTTTTCAACTCGGAGACCAGACGGGATTTGTCCTCTGGGGCAAGTCCGGCATGGACCCGGTAGATGCCCAGTTCGCGGGCCACTGTCGCCGCGGTCACAGGATCGTCGCCCGTGGCCATCACGATCTCGATCTTTCGGGTGCGAAGTTCGGCGAGCGCCTGGGCAGCCGATGGCCGGATCGCGTCGGCGACGGCCAGGATGCCCGCGACCCGGTCGTCTATCGCCACGAGCACCGCGGTTTTGGCGGCGGCCGACAACTCCCTGGTCCGCTTGGCGACCATCGCCAGACCGATTTCGCCGTCGAGGCTGGCCACACCCTCCTGGCGCAGGAATGCCAAAGTGCCGATACGCACGAGGTGCCCGTCAACCGTGCCCTTCAGTCCCTTGCCGGGAACGGCCACCATCTGGGAGGCGGGCGACAGGGACAGGCCGCGCTCGCGGGCGGCAGCGAGGATGGCCCAAGCGATCGGATGTTCGCTCAGACTTTCGAGGCTGGCGGCGAGGCGCAGAAGCTCTGTTTCGCTGGCGATGGCCGTCGCGCTGTCGCTGCCGAGCGCGATGACGTCGGTGAGCCGCGGGCGGCCTTGCGTCAGGGTCCCCGTCTTGTCGATGACGAGGGTGTCGATGGCCGCCAGCGCTTCCAGCGCCTCCGCATCGCGGACCAGCACACCGGAGCGCGCGCCGCGGCCGGTCGCGACCATGACCGTCATGGGGGTCGCCAGACCTAGCGCGCAGGGACAGGCAATGACCAGGACCGAGACCGCCGAGATGATCGCATAGGCAAGCCGCGGCTCGGGTCCGAAGACAAGCCAGCCGAGAAAGGCCAATGCAGCAACGACACCGACCGCAGGTACGAACCAGCGTGCCACGCGGTCGGCGGACTGCTGCATGGGGGCGCGCGAGCGCTGGGCGACGGCGACCTTGGCGATGATCCGAGCCAGCGTGGTGTCGGCACCGACACGGGTCGCGGCCATGACGAAGGACCCCGATTGATTGAGGGTGCCACCGGTCACGGCGTCGTCCTTGGACTTGTCGATCGGTTTGGATTCGCCCGTCAGCATGGATTCGTCGATTGCCGAGGCCCCCTCGATCAGACGACCGTCGGTCGGTACAGCTTCGCCGGGCCGCACGCGCAACCGGTCACCTGGACGGATCGCCGACAGTGGCACGCGTGTTTCGGAACCGTCCGGTTGCAGGCGTGCGGCGGTCTTGGGGGCCATGTCGATCAGCGTGCGGATGGCATCGCCCGTCTTTTCGCGCGCCTTGAGCTCCAGGATCTGGCCAACGAGGACGAGCGTGACAATGACCGCCGCTGCTTCGAAATAGACGTCCACAGTGCCGCCGTGGTGCGTCATCTGCGCCGGAAAGAGGCCTGGTGCCAGGGCCGCCACGAGACTGTAAGCAAACGCCACCGCGACACCCAGCCCGATCAGCGTCCACATATTGGGGTGGCGGTTTCGCACCGACGCGACGGCACGCTCGAAGAACGGGCGTGCACTGTAGGCGACGACCGGAAGCGCCAGCAGCAGCTCGATCCCCTGGCTGGTCCGCGCGCCGATCCATTCGGCGACGGGGATGCCCACGTGCCCACCCATCGCGAGCAGCACGAGCGGGGTCGTGAACAGGGCGGCCACGACGAGACGCTTGCGGAAATCGGTCAGTTCCGGGTTTTCCCCAGGCACAGCCAGCGGCAGGCCCATGGGTTCAAGCGCCATGCCGCACACCTTGCAGACACCAGGGCCCGCCTGCTCCTGGTCCGGACACATCGGACAGCCAAAGAGCGTGTCGGGGGGAGCACTGTCCCGCGTGGCTGCTGCGGCAGCGTCGGCCGCGGCGCGCTTTTCAGGGTCGAGGAAGCGCTCCGGGTCTGCTGCAAAGCGGTCTGCGCAGCGCTGGCCGCAGAAGTGAAACGTGCGGTCGGCGTGTGAGACCTTGGGTTTGTTTTTGGCGAGGTCCACCGACATGCCGCAAACGGGATCGGTCGCGAGGCATGCAGGCTCGGTCGCAGGGTCCGCGCCGTCTGCTGCCGAACGGTGTGGCCCAGCACAGCATGACGCGGCTGGTGCAGCGGTTGTCTCTGGCTTGACTGAAGGCGCCGGCGCGGTCGGTGCAGGCGCGGCACCATCGCCGCAACACCCGGCCGCAGCAGCGGTCGGTCCCGGGCGGGGATCGGCGGGTGTCTCGTCGGTCATTGTGGCAACCTCTTCGAGTACTTGCGGGCTCGACGATGTCGATTGGCCGAACCGCACGACCCTCTACTCGCTGATTGTGTGGTTCTGAGCGATCCGACCTGTCGGCCGACGCTGCCGGTCCTGATCGTTTCGGAGGCGGTGACACAACCCTGCCATCACGATCGCAACGTGTCAGGCCGGCGGATTGACCATGTGGCACCATGGCAGGGTCTCAGCCGCTGCCGCCGAGCTACTCGGCAAGGCCATTGCGCAGGGGCGCGATGGCGATCGAGTACCGCCGGACGGGCTCCGTCCGGTTCCTCAAGCATCTGATCCCGACCACGGGTGACCGGCCGCGGGACTGCGGCTGGCCGGTGTCGAGAGCCCGGAAAACTCAAGGGATTGCGGCCAGAACACTTTGGCGCGGGCGCTGATCTCGTTGGCTTCGCCGGTGGTCAGCAAGCGCAGTCTTGGTTCGGATGGCTCCGGGCAATCGGCGTAGTGCGGCCAGCGCTGAAGGTAGTCCTCCAGGCTGTCGGCAACGATGTCGGGCTGGGACAGGATGCGGGTGAAGGCCGGCAGGTGCGCGCGGAACAGCGGTTCCACCAGCGGAAAGTGCGTGCAGCCCAGGATGACCCGATGCGGCGGGGCACCACCGGTCGAGCTCATCAACCCTGCGACGCCCTCGCGCACAAGGCCATCCAATTCCGATTGCGAGGCCTCGTCCTCGATCGCACCGGCCAGGCCCGCGCAGATCTGCTGGACCACCCGAACGCGCGGACAGCGCTTGCGAATCTCCTCGGCATAGACGCCGGACGTAATGGTTCGCGTCGTGCCGAATACGCCGATCAGATCCGTGTTGAATTTCTGCGGGTACTGCGGCGTCGTCACCGCCCAGGGCGTTTGTGTGGCGGCCTCGACGGTCGGCGCGACGATGCCGACGACGTTGTGCCCCTTCCAGCCAGATCCCGGCAACCAATGCTGCTGGAGACGGCGTGCCGCAACGGCAGTCGCCGTGTTGCAGCCCAGCATCACAAGGCGGGCACCCCGTTCAAACAGCGCTTCCACGCCCTGACGCGTCAACTCGACGATCTCGTCGGAGGGACGGTTGCCGTAGGGCACGTGGGCGTGGTCGCCGAGGTAGGTGAAGGAGAGGTGCGGGAAGCGTGCCACGAGCGCGCGCAGCACGGTCAACCCGCCCAGTCCTGAATCGAAGACGCCGATCATGGCTGGCGTTTCTCGGGTTGGTCTATGGCAGCGTCAAGTCCGAAACGAGCGTGGCGAAGAGGCCCGGCTACTGTGCGGCCTCATTGGAGGGTGGCCGTCCGCCCATTCCGGTGTCGGCGTCGTGCGCCTTCAAAACTTCGAGCGTGGGCATGGCGACCGTCGAATATCCGCAATCCACGAAATGAACCTCGCCGGTGACCGCGCCCGACAAGGGCGACAACAAATACAGCGCCGAGCCGCCGACTTCGTCCAGCGTCGGTGTGCGGCGAAGCGGGGAATGGTCGCGCTGGTAGTTGAAGATCACGCGGGCGTCCGACACGCCGGACCCCGCCAGCGTCCGCATCGGCCCGGCCGACAGCGCGTTGACGCGAATGCCTTTGGGTCCGAGATCGGCGGCCAGGTAGCGAACCGAGGCCTCGAGCGCGGCCTTGGCGACGCCCATGACATTGTAAGAGGGAACCCAGCGGGTGGCACCACCGTAGCTCAGTGTCAGAAGTGACCCACCATTGGGCATCAGGTCGGCGGAGCGCTTGGCGATCTCGGTGAACGAGAAGCAGGAGATGACCATCGTATTGGTGAAGTTCTCGCGGCTCGTGTCAGCGTAACGCCCTGCGAGCTCGCGACGATCAGAAAAGGCCAGCGCGTGGACGACGAAGTCCAAGCTGCCCCACTCCCCTTTGATTTTTTCGAACACCTTGTCGACGCTGACGATGTCGCTGACGTCGCAGGGTTCGATGATCTTGGAGCCGACCGACTGGGCGAGGGGGATCGCCCGGCGGCCAAACGCGTCGCCCTGATAGGTGAAGGCCAGCTCCGCGCCCTGTCCAGCCAGCACGCGGGCGATGCCCCAGGCAATGGAGCGCTCGTTGGCGACGCCCATGACGAGGCCGCGCTTGCCGGCCATGAAGGGGCCCGGTTTGGCGATGTCAGTTTCGGACATGGCGGTCCTTGCTCCTGCGCGTGATCCGCGTGCTGTAGTCGTAAACCAGCTCGCGCTGGGATTGTGGTCGATCATGAGAGAGCCGCGAGCAGCCGGGCGTGGCCCGCCAGACCGGCGACCAGGCGTTAACCATCCATGCGGCGAAACACGAGCGTCGCATTGGTGCCACCGAAACCGAAGCTGTTCGACATGACACAGTTAAGCGCCACGTCGTCCAGGCGCTCGCGAGCGATCGGCAGGCCCTCGAACTCCGGGTCGAGTGTCTCGATGTTGGCGCTCTCGCACACGAACCGGTTCTGCATCATGAGGATCGAGAAGATCGCCTCCTGCACGCCGATGGCCCCGAGCGAGTGCCCGGTCAGCGCCTTGGTCGCGGCGATGTGGGGGATATCTGTGCCGAAAACCTGGCGGATCGCTTCGACCTCGCGCTGGTCGCCGACGGGTGTCGCGGTCGCATGGGGATTGATGTAATCGACCCGGCAGCCGAGGCCCTTGCCGTCCAGTCCTGCGAGCGCAAGCTTCATGCAGCGCATTGCGCCCTCGCCGGAGGGGGCGACCATGTCGAAGCCATCGGAGGTGGCCCCATAACCGGCGATTTCGGCATAGATCTTGGCACCGCGGGCCCTGGCGTGCTCCAGTTCCTCGAGCACCAGAACGCCCGCCCCGCCGGCGATGACGAACCCATCGCGATCCTTGTCGAAGGGTCGGCTGGCCCTGGCCGGCGTGTCATTGAACTTGGATGACATGGCACCCATCGCGTCGAACAGCACCGACAACGTCCAGTCGAGTTCCTCGCATCCGCCCGCGAAGATGATGTCCTGCTTGCCCCAACCGATCAGTTCGGCGGCATTGCCGATGCAGTGGGCCGACGTCGAGCACGCCGACGAGATCGAGTAGTTCACACCCTTGATCTCGAAACTCGTCGCGAGGGCCGCCGAGGGACCCGAACACATGGCCTTTGGGACCTCGAACGGCCCGATTTTCTTCGGGCCCTTGCTGATCGTCGTTTCGGCGGCACGCACGATCGACAACGTGGACGGACCACCTGAGCCCACGATGATGCCGGTGCGCTCGTTGACGACATCGCCCGGTTCAAGGCCGGCGTCGCGGATCGCCTGATCCATTGCGATCCAATTCCAGCCGACGCCGGTTTCCATGAAACGCTTCGGCTTGCGGGGGACCTGGGTCTCCCAGTCGATGGAAGGCGCACCGTGGACGTGGCAGCGGAAGCCCAACTCGGCGTATTTGTCGGCGTGGACGATGCCGGAACGGGCTTCGCGCAGGGATGCGGTGACCTCGTTGGCATTGTTGCCGATCGAGGACACGATACCCATGCCGGTGACGACGACGCGTCTCATCGAATCTTCCTTCCCTCGTGCGCCGGCACCATGGGGCCTGCCATCGGGCCTGGGATCGCGTTGGGGGCGATCCGTAGTGCATGCCCGAATGGACAGCACATGTCGCGCCAAGTGTCCGGTTCAGGCCGGAGTAGGGGCATCGACGGTTTCGAACAGGCCCACGCGCAAATCCGTCGCCGAATAGATGACCTCGCCGTCAGCCTTCAGGGTCCCGTCGGCAATGGCCAGCTTCAGCTTGCGCAGGATCACGCGCTTCAGGTCCACGATGTACTCCAGCCTCTGCACGGTGGGAAGCACCATGCCGGTGAACTTGACCTCGCCGACCCCGAGTGCACGGCCTCGGCCGGTTGCCCCGAGCCAGCCGAGATAGAACCCCGTCATCTGCCACAACGCATCGAGCCCAAGGCAGCCCGGCATGACCGGATCGCCTTCGAAATGGCACTTGAAGAACCAGTTGCAGGCTGGATTGCCCGCCACGTCCAGCACGGCCACGACCTGACCCTTGCCATGGGCACCCCCGTGTTCGCTGATGTGGCTGATCGCCTCAAACATCAGCATCGGGGGAAGCGGCAGTTGCGCATTGCCCGGCCCAAACAACTCGCCGCGCCCACAGGCGAGGAGTGCTTCGTAGTCAAAGCTCGATTGCCGCTCCGCCATGGACCCTGCCCGTTCCCCTTTTCAGACTGCCCGAACATCCCGGCCGTACAGGACCGACCCGCGGCGTCGCCGACAACACGTGGTGCATCATGCAGCGATTGGCGTGGTGCCATCGAGCACCCCCGCCGCGGCGATCGCCACCGCCACCGCCCCGCACAACATCCTGCCCACACGTTCAAAAGGTAAACGGCCCACCCGTCAAGGCCCGTGGTCGGCCGCGCCGCCGGGCAAGCGTTGCGTCGTGGCGACCGGTATCGTATATCTTGACGGGCCGAGTGTCGGAATCAGCCGAGCCACACCGCTATCGGTCACGTCAAGGCCAGACCGTCGGCGGATACGTCGCGTGCCACACGACGGCTTTGCGTCCGAAGGTGGCGCGTGGCAGACTGTCTGATGGGTCAAACGACTGGAACGATGAACGTGCACGGACGTCACGACAGCGCAGAGACGGAGCGGATCGAGGCCTTGTTGCGACAGGCCGGATTGAGGCCGACGCGTCAACGCATGACGCTCGGCGAGTTGCTGTTCTCCGGCCACGACCGCCATGTCACGGCAGAAGCCCTCCATTCCGAGGTCGAGGCGAGGGGCGAACATGTCTCACTCGCCACGGTTTACAACACTCTGCACCAGTTCAAGCGCGCCGGCCTGCTGCGTGAGATCGCGATCGATTCCACCAAGACCTATTTCGATACCAACACCTCCAACCACACCCACTATCTGCTCGAGCCCGATGGGCTGCTGATGGACATCCCGTCCAATCGCATCCAGGTCGATGGGCTTCCCGAGCCGCCGGCTGGAATGCGCATTGCCCACATTGATATCGTCGTCCGCCTCGTGCGCGAGGAGACGTAGTTTCGGAACTGGGTCGCGACGCCGGACTGGGCCGCGACAGGCGACCTGTCGTTTGACTGCCTCGTCCGACGCGGAGCGCTACGGAGTGGTCCGTCGCACAGGCTATTCGATCGCCTCGCCGGCGTAGACGCCCCAAAGTTTGGCCTGCCGGATGTACCCGCGATACTTATCGACGACCACGAAGCACCAGGTGCCGTCGCATTCCAGTACGTCTGCGATGACGCCGGCCTCGATGATCGCCACTGGATCAGCGCTGTCACTGCGCCGTGCCGCGAGCGGCACCTGCGGGCGAGGCTCGTTCTCCTTGACGTCCCACGGCAGCACCTGGGCGGTGCGACGGGCCGAGATCAGCGTGCGCAACACCCAGCCCGTGGTGCCCTCCGCATCGCGGACCTGACGCCAGGCCTCGTGCTCGGCCACGATCTCGACCGGCAGTCCGGCGCGGCGAAACACCCAAGCGGTGGGATAATCGGTCCCGGGGCCTTTTCTGAGATTGACCTCACTCGACTTCAGGCTGGCGAACCGGGGGAGCTGCCCGCCAGCCCCGGCCGCTTGGGCGTGCAGGGCAGTGGCCGTGCCGCCTGCCAGCAGTCCCACGGCAATTGCCGCACCTAGTGTGCGGATGAAGACCGATACCGCTGATCTTGGCACGCTTGCCCTACCCCTTCGCGCTGACCGTGTGGTTCGGGAGTGTCCCTCTCGACCGTCGTCACTGTCGCCTCAGCTTTTGTCAGCGCTTTGTCAATCCGAGAGCCATCTGTTAGAGACGTGAGACCCGACGCTCGGCGGTTGCTTTATTGCAACGGCTGGCTTGAACCCGTGCCAGCGGCCGCAGAGCGCTGGTGCCCTCTGCCCCATGTGTGAACCGCAAAGAGCCCCATGCCGAATTCGCCGAAGAAGCCCGTTGTCATTGTCACGCGCAAGCTTCCCGACGTGGTCGAGACGCGGATGCGCGAACTGTTCGATGCCCGTCTCAACACGACCGACCAACCCATGACTCAGGGCGAACTCATCGAAGCGGTGAGAACGGCCGACGTTCTGGTGCCGACGGTCACGGACCGCATCGACCGGGCGGTGATCGCCCAGGCTGGCGAGCAACTTCGGCTGGTCGCGAATTTCGGCACGGGTGTCGACAATATCGACCTCGAGACCGCCCGCAACCGCGGCATCATCGTCACCAACACGCCGGGCGTACTGACAGAAGATACCGCCGACATGACCATGGCGCTGATTCTGGCGGTTCCCCGACGGCTGGCGGAAGCAACGCTCTACATGAAGAGCCCCGACCAGAACTGGGCTGGCTGGTCTCCGACGTGGATGCTCGGTCATCGCATTTTCGGCAAGCGCCTGGGCATCATCGGCATGGGACGGATCGGCCAGGCTGTCGCGCGCCGCGCCAAGGCCTTCGGCCTGCAGATCCACTATCACAACCGGCGCAGGCTGCCTGAGGAGATCGAGCGGGAATCGGAGGCCACCTATTGGGAGAGCCTCGACCAGATGATCTCACGCATGGACATCGTGTCGGTCAACTGTCCGCATACGCCAGCGACGTATCACCTGCTGTCGGCGCGGCGGCTCAAGCTCCTGAAGCCGACGTCCTACATCGTCAACACGGCCCGCGGCGAGGTGATCGACGAGAACGAACTGGCTCGCCTGATCGAGAGCAAGGCGATCGCGGGTGCTGGCCTCGACGTGTTCGAACACGAACCGGCCGTCAACCCGAAACTTCTGCGGTCGGACCGCGTGGTTGCCCTGCCGCACATGGGCTCGGCCACGATCGAGGGTCGCATCGACATGGGCGAGAAGGTCATCATCAACATCAAGACCTTCATGGACGGTCATAATCCGCCCGACCGCGTGCATCCGGGGATGTTCTGACGCGACGGCGGCTCGAAGTCGCGGCGTCAGCGAACCGATAGGCCGGCTCGCAGTCGCCGTCAGTGCGTGCCCATTTGCGCGCGATGGCGCAGGAGATGGTCGGCCAGGACGAGGGCCATCATCGCCTCGCCGACGGGAACGGCGCGGATGCCCACGCACGGGTCGTGGCGGCCTTTCGTCACGATATCGGTTTCGTTGCCCGAGGCGTCGATCGTCCGGCGCGGTATCAGGATCGAAGAGGTCGGCTTGACCGCGAAGCGGCAAACTACGGGCTGGCCCGTCGCGATGCCCCCGAGAATGCCACCGGCGTTATTGGACAGGAATACCGGCCAGCCGTCCGGGCCGATCCTCATTTCATCGGCGTTCTCTTCGCCCGTCAGTTCGGCGGCCGCCATGCCGGCCCCGATCTCAACCGCCTTCACCGCATTGATGCTCATCATCGCCGAGGCGAGATCCTGGTCGAGCTTGCCGTAGAGCGGCGCACCGATGCCCGCCGGAACGCCGTCGGCGACCACTTCGATGACCGCCCCGATGGAGGAGCCTGCTTTGCGAATGCCGTCGAGGTAGCTTTCCCAGACCGGCACGATCTCGGGATCGGGCGCGAAAAACGGGTTGTCGTCCACGGCCTGCCAGTTCCAGCGCGAGCGGTCGACCCGGTGCGGACCGATCTGGACCAGCGCGCCGCGGATGGTCACGCCGGCCAAGACTTTGCGCGCTACGGCACCGGCTGCCACCCGCGACGCGGTTTCGCGTGCCGATGATCTGCCCCCGCCGCGCGGGTCGCGGACCCCGTACTTGATGTCGTAGGTGTAGTCGGCATGGCCCGGGCGATAGCTCTGGGCGATCGCGCCATAGTCCTTGGAGCGCTGGTCGACGTTCTGGATGATCAGGCAAATGGGCGTCCCGGTCGTTACCTGGCGGCCTGTCGCATCGGGGTAGACGCCCGACATGATCTCGACCGTATCGGGCTCCCGGCGCTGGGTGGTGAAGCGTGATTGCCCGGGGCGGCGCTTGTCCAGAAACGCCTGGATATCGGCGGCCTCCAGCGGCAGCCCCGGCGGGCAGCCGTCGACGGTGCACCCAATGGCGGGGCCATGGCTCTCGCCCCACGTGGTCAGGCGGAACAGATGTCCGAACGTATTGTGTGACATGAGTTGTGGCAGACGTCCTTTGGTCGTGCGTGAGCCGAGCGCGCGGGAGCCAGAAGCCCAAGTTGCCGAATTGCCCGCAGGTGTGTTGCAAAAGACTCTTAGGGTCAGCCCAAGCGCATCGCAAGCCACCGAGGTCGGGCTATCGGCGTGACAACCCCCGGCAACGCAGATTATGACAAGAACTTGTGCAGCGTGATTCCTGAAACGGTCAAACCTTCCCTAGGCGTGCCGCAAGCGGGAATTCCCGATATCCACCTCGTTCGACAGGGCCTGAGCCATGAATGGCCGGCCACTCATGAAATGAACGCGACGGTCGATGCTCGGGACATGCTGAGTGCGTGGTGCCTCTCAGGTGCCGAACGCGTTGCGTCTTATCGTGTTTCCGCGGACGAGCCCCTGGCCGAGATCCCCGTGCTCTTGCTCGGTCGGACTAGCCAAACGGCAAGGGACTGTCTGTCGGTCGTCGGGGGTTGCTCCCGCCGGAATTGAGCAGCCGGTATCGAGTTGGCCCCGATCTAAAACTCGGAAAGGACCGGAGCTGCCGCTGCTCCGGTCCTTTTTGCGTGGATGGCCACGGCACGTGGATCAGAGCCACGACATGCGACCGCCGGCGATGATGAGGACGCGATCCTGCGGCACGGCAAGGTCTAGGACCTCGCCCCCCCTGATACCCAGCAGATGGCAGCGCAAGGCCCGGCTGACCCCACCGTGGGAGGCGATGACGGTGTCGCGTGTCACAGTGGCCAGGAACGCCGTGAGCCGGATGGTGAGATCGGCAAAACTCTCACCCCCCTCGGGATGCCAGTTGAACGGATCGGCCTGGCGGTGCTGCAACGCGTCGGCGTCGGTCGCCCGAAGGTCCGACAACAGGCGGCCCTCCCAATTGCCGTAATGCAGCTCGATCAGGCGCTCGTCGGTGCGGAAGTCGCTTGGGGGAAGCTCGAGAGCGGCGCGCACGATGCTCATCGTCTCGCGCGTGCGCGACAGTGGGCTCGCCACAAAGTCCGCACTGGCAAGGCCCGGAAGATGTGCGCGAAGGGCCTCGCCGTTGCGTCGGGCCTGGGCGCGGCCGCGCGCGTTGAGGGGAATGTCAGCCTGGCCCTGGTAGCGCGACTCGGCGTTCCAGTCGGTTTCGCCGTGGCGGATGAAGTAGAGCGTCACGTCATCGCGCATCGCGAGAACTCCGGGCAGGGTCGGGCGAAGGCGCAGTCCGGAGCAGGAGAAGGCGCGTTGCCGCGGGTGGACAGCGCTTCAGCCGTCGTCGCTCTTGGCTACTGTGATGTCGGGGGCATCCTCGTTCTTCATGCCCTGCACATGGTAGCCGGCGTCGACATGGTGCACTTCACCCGTCACGCCACGCGACAAGTCGGACAAAAGGTAGAGGCCCGAGGCGCCCACCTCCTCGATGGTGACCGTGCGGCGCAGCGGCGAATTGTATTCGTTCCATTTGAGGATGTAGCGGAAGTCCGAAATTCCGGAAGCAGCCAAAGTCTTGATTGGACCCGCCGAAATGGCGTTGACGCGAATACCCTGCCGGCCGAGGTCGGCGGCCAGGTAGCGCACGGAAGCCTCCAGCGCGGCCTTGGCGACGCCCATGACGTTGTAGTGGGGCATCACTTTCTCGGCACCGTAGTAGGTCAAGGTCAGGATCGATCCGCCAACCGGCATCAGCTTCTCGGCGCGCTGGGCAAGAGCGGTGAGCGAGTAGCAGGAGATCAGCATGGTTTGGGTAAAGTTCTTCTCGGTCGTCTCGACGTAGCGGCCATCGAGCTCCGCCTTGTCGGAAAAGGCTATGGCATGGACCAGAAAATCGAGCCGACCCCAGGCATCGTGAAGGCGGGCGAACACGGCGTCCATGGAGGCTGGATCCGTCACATCGCAGGGCAACACCAGCCGCGAATTGATTTCGGCGGCCAGAGGCTCAACGCGCTTCTTGAGTGCATCCCCCTGATAGGTCAGAGCTATTTCTGCGCCTTGGGCGGCGCATGATTTGGCGATCCCCCAGGCGATGGACCGATTGTTGGCGACCCCCATGATGAGGCCACGCTTCCCGGACATGAGATTGCCCGTGGTCACGCTGGTGCCTGGTCCCAGTTCCGTCATTGGACGATGCCCTTTCTACTGTGTCGTCGGAGCAGCCCCGGAGCGTCGAGCCCGCGCGGACCGGTTCGGTGTGCTCCAAACCATGGCCCCCATATCGCGCATCTGCCGTCTGGTGCCGGCGTACGGCTGGTCACGCCACCAAACGTCGGATGAAAAAGCTACTCCGTATTCATGGAGTTGCTCGTCTACGTGATGGCCCGGACGTTTGCTAGACAGCTCGACTTAGAGACGGCAAATGTCCGAACTGGACCCCAGCAGACCGAACCGCGACCGCGCGCCGGGAAGGCATGTCGTCACGATCAAGCTTGTCCGACTGGTGCGGCGGCATCCTACACAAAAGGGGCGGCCGGTCCAGATGGGCCGACCACCGGGGAGCGCGGCGCGCGTCGTCCGTCAACAGGTGCGCTGGTCAGCCGCCCAATTCCCAAATTCCGTTCGCCAGGCGGCATGCGACCGACTCATGACGCCGGCTGTGCAGCCCAGACGACATGACGACGACGAACCGCCGGCAGATACGGCCGTCCGCCGCCTTGAAAGACAGGGTTGGGGTGACGACGCCCGACAAGCGGCCGTGGCCTCGGTGCCAGACGTAGCTGCCACCATCGCCGACTTCGCTGAGGCCGACCTGCAAGCTTTCGAGGGCGGCCAATTCGTCGATGCCGTCGAAACGCACCGGGGGTATGGCTGCGGGGTCGATGTGGCTCGGCCGCAGCAAGGAGCCGGCATCACCGGCGGCAAGAGGCGATGGCGACATCAGAATAGCGACGACCGCCGCCAGAGCGACCAGGGCTGTGGCGCAGACGGGGAATGCAAACGGGCTGGCACGCATGACACTCACATAAGCTACAAAACGACGCGAGGTGAGAAGCGGGGATCCGCGACGGGCGGTCTCCTCGTTAGCCATGCTCGCAGGCAGAGCTTAAGATCGGCTGAACGACCGTCCCGATCGTGCCAATCGGGAACA
>JANRIE010000011.1:0-177251 GCA_033765285.1 Hyphomicrobiaceae bacterium
CGCCGTCCAGGTCAGGGTGGCACCGGTCGGCAGTCCGGTGATCTCGACGCGGGAGAGGTACTCGGAGGTATCGGTGTCGTCGAGGGCGGCGTTCACGACAAGGTGGATGGGCTGGTCCTCGTTGCCACTGCCGGAGGCCGAAAGGATGGGCGCGTCGCCCGCCGCGTCGGCCTTCACCGTCACCACGTGGGTGGCGGTGCCAAAACCCTGGACGCCGTCGTTGTCAGTCGTCGTCACATCGACGTTCAGCGAAATGTCCACATCGCTATCGGCCGGCGGCGTCAGCGTCATCGCCTGCAGAGCGTCCAGAAGATCGGCTTCGCTGCCGGTGGTTCGGGTCAGCGTGTATGTCGGGTTGCCGGAGCTGTCGGTGCCCACGACGATCGAAA
This sequence comes from Hyphomicrobiaceae bacterium, assembly GCA_033765285.1. Lineage (GTDB taxonomy): Bacteria > Pseudomonadota > Alphaproteobacteria > Rhizobiales > Hyphomicrobiaceae > Filomicrobium. Next base: position 390 of record JANRIE010000011.1, read on the forward strand.
CGCCGGCGATGGACGCAATCGTGCCATCGCCGGGATAGCCGATGGTCGCCGCGGCGGGCACGTCCGAGATGACGATCTGCGTGACCGTCTCGCTGCCGTCCGCATTGTCGTCGCGCGCAATGACGATGTTGTTGCCGAATGACACCGTCCTGTCCTCGACCACGCTCGAGGCTCCGGTGACAACCGGGTGGTCGGGCGCAGCCACGAACACGACGGGAATGTCCAGCACGCGCGTCGACGTCAGTACGGCAACGTCACCGTTGTCGGGGCCGGCCGTGGTCGGGTTGGATTCCCGCGCAGTGATGTGCACCTGCAGCGTGAAGTCGTCGTCGGCGTTGGCTGGCGGCACGATGACGAGCGCGGCGAGCGTGGCCTGGATCGCTGCTTTCGTGCCGGTCACGATAAAGCTGCCGTCGGTTTCGCGGGTCAGTCCCTGGAAACCATAACCCGCCGGAAGTCCGGTGATGCGCACCGGATCCATGGTCTCGGTGCCGTCGAGGTCGGTCAGGTCGAGCGTCACGGGGACGGCGAGGTTCTGATCCTCCGTTCCTGCAACGTAGATCGTTCCCGTCATCGGGTCGGTTGCGACGTTGGGGCCGGCCGAAAAGTCGGCGTCCGGCTGGTCGGCGACGGCGGCGACAGTGATCACCATCGGCACGCTGCGTGTGTCGACGGCCGGCGCACCACCGCCACCCGTGTCCTCGGTCGTTGCCGAAACAGTCAGCGCGATATCGCGATCGCTGTTGCCGGGGGGCGTGAGTGTCAGAGTGGCGAGCGCGGCGCGGATCTGTCCCTCCGTGGCTCCGGAACCGGAGCCACCAAACGTGACGGCCGTGCCATCGACCGCCGCGACGAAGTCCTGTGGCGCGCCCGTTTCGTCAGTATACTGGATGCGCGTACCCGCCGGAAAGCCGGTGACGACCACCTCGATGACCGTTTGCGTCGCGGGATCGTTGACGAGAATGTCGATGTCGTCGCCAAACGTGACCGGCGTATCCTCAAGGGTTGCTTGTGTCGGCGCTGCGATCTCGAGGGGGTCGGCCACGGGAGCCACGACGACCCGGATCGGAGCCGAGGCGGTCTCACGGTCGCCGTTCGACGTTTCGGTGGCGATGGCCACGATCGTCATGCCGTCGAAGGTTCCGCTCGCGTCTGGCGGCGGCAGGAACCATACCGATGGCACGTCACCCGGCGACAGGGTGTAGGTCTTGGTGCCGTCGCCGGCGAGCGTGAAGGGATACTCGATGCCACCGGCCGACTGGAGGAGCTTGGCGTCTGGGTCGACGCCGCGGATCTCGACGGTGTGCACCTCCGAGCCGTCGACCAGGTCGCCGAATGTGGCTGCCAAGTCGTCGAGGTGGACGGCGATGTCCTCGTCGGTCGTCTCGTCGTCGCCGGTCGCTGTCACCGGGTCGGCGACGGCCACAACGTCGACAACATAGTCGAAGCGCACCGTCTCGCGGTCACGATAGCCCGGCAGACCGCGTTCGGCTTTGTCCTCGATCGTGGTGACCGCGATCCCCAGTACGATCTGGCCGTGGAAGTCGTGGGGCGGGTCGACGGTCAGCGAGCGCAGCAGGTCCTGAATCTGGTCGGTCGTGCCGGTGAGCGTGAAGGTGCGTCCCGACTGAACGACGCGGCCGGGCAGGGTCACGTCCCAACCCAGCGTGGCTCCGACGGGCAGACCGGTGATCACCACCTTCTCGATCGACTCCGACCCATCGCGGTCGTTGAGCGTGACCGTGACGGGCGTGGGGATGATCGTGTCTTCGTCCGTGAGAGCAGCCCCGGAAATGCTCGCAGGGTCAGCAACGGCCTCGACGACAATCTGGCTTCTGCCCGTGATCTTCTCGCCGGTGCGCGGATCGGTGAACGTGTAGGTAAACGCCGCGAGGCCTGAAAAGCCGGGCGCGGGCGTGTAGGAAATCAGGCCAGTAGGCTCCATGCGGATGGTGCCGGCAGCCGGGTCCATGATCAGCCGGGCGTCGGTGATCGGTACTGGGCTTGCCCCGCTCTGAACGAGCCAATCGGTGAACGCACTGTCCTCGACGGCGCGGAACGTGGGCATGCCCTCGATGAGTTTTCCGTAGACGGTCCGCGCTTCGGCGCGCGCCTCGATCACCTGTCCGTCCTCGGGCACGTCGCCAGAGGCGCGCAGATACTCGATGTCGCCGAGCAGCCACAAGTGGCCCAGGCTCGAGCCGACGCCGGCGGCCACGGTCTGCACCATTGCGTTGTCGAACGTCGACAGCTTTTCGCCGTTGCGGTGGCCGAGTTCCTCGTCGCTGAGGCCGGTGAGGTGGTTCAGTCCACGGCCCAGCCCAGTGGTGACGTTCTGGCCGTGCGAGCCGGCTTCGCCGCGCTTGAGGTCGTCTCGACCCCAGCGCCGGCTCTCCGGATTCAGTCCGCTGAGCGTATCGGCACCGGAGGCAAGGCCCTGGCCAATGATGTTCAGGCCGTCAGGAAGGCCCGCGGCGGAAGACGAGCCCGAAAGATCGGGTTGATCGGGCTGCGTATCGCTGTCAGCGGGCTGCGTGGATGGCGTTGGCGGCATGAGGTCGCCCAACGCATCTTCCTTCGAGCCGCCGTTTGCGAGCATGGCGAGGAGGTCGAGAAGGCGGGCGGGATCGCTGTTGAGCGGCTCGAGGAGGCGCCCGGGCGCGGCCGCGAAGGGGCGCACCAGGTCGGCGCTGTCTGCGACTACGGCAAGGCCCCAGTTCGGTATACGCAGGCCGAGGCGACCGTCCTCGGTCACCATCGCCTTCGCGCCGTGTTGGGTGACGTAGGCCGTCAATGACGGCAGCGTTTGCGCCGAGGGCGAAAGTTCTAGAACTTCGTGGCGCGCCGGCAGTCGCACATCAGAGGAAGGCTGCCCGGATACTGTCGCTTCCGAGACGACGAACGACTCAGCCTCACGCGCCTCGCGACCCGACGAACGATCCATACTTTTACCCGCCTCAACGACACAACAGATGACACGACGGCATCATGTCGAGACGCCGCACAACCCTTTGTGCACTGAGATTGATTTCGATTGCCCTAACAGCCGTCCTGACTATCGCTTTGTAATTGTTTAATAAGAAAAGATACTGTGACGTTAATTCCGCCGCGTTCGAGCGGCCGCTGTCGGGCGCAACGGCCCGCCGGGGTCGTCGGCCAAAATAGGGTGAAACGGGTCCGCCGGCGCGTTGCTCAGTTCAGACGTTCGGCCATCGCCGCGATTGTGCGGGCGTAGACCTCGGCGCGATTCCAGTCCTTGATGACGGCGTAATTGGCCGTGCCTGGGCCCCACGGTTCGCCGCGCTGCCAGCCGTGACCTTTCAAGAAGTTAGCGGTCGACGCCAGGATATCGGGAACGCTGCGGACGAGGTCGCGGCGGCCATCGCCGTCATGATCGACCGCGTACCGATCGTAGGACCCCGGCAGGAACTGCACTTGTCCGATCTCGCCGGCCCAGCCGCCGCGCATGTCCTCCGGGCGCATGTCGCCCTTTTCGACGATGCGAAGTGCCGCGTGCAGATGATCCTTGAAGAATTCCGAGCGCCGGCAGTCATAGGCCAGCGTCGCGATCGAACGGATGATCGAGTACTTGCCCGAGCCATCCGCCCCGAAATTGGTCTCGAGGCCCCAGATCGAAACAAGGATTGCGGGCGGCACTCCGTAGCGCTTCTCGATGCCCGACAGTAGTTGGCGGTGCGCCGACAACTTCCCTTTGGCCTTGGTCAACAAATACGAGCCGACGCGACGGGCGTAGAATTCTTCGAAGGACAGCTTGAACGACTTCTGCGAGCGGTCGCGGCCGATGACCGCCGGATCATAGGTCACGCCATCGAGGGCACGGGCAAGGGCGCTGGCGGAAATACCCTTCGCTCGGGCCTCGGCCCTGATGTCGTCGAGCCAGCCCGCAAAGCCTGCTCCGGTTTTGCCGCACGGTGCCGCTGTCGCGGAGGCGGCAGACAACAAGCAGATGGCCGCGGCGACTGATGCCGAGGCCAGGTGGCGGAAAGCTCGTGCCGTGCGCATTCTGGGCTCCTGGCTTGCGTTGGGAACGTCCGGCATTCCCGATACAGTCTGGCCCAATAAAGTGTGGCCCAATACGGTCTGGCGCTCAACGTGTCAGTGAGGACGACGTGCGCCGCGACGGGCGGCCGAGGGGCCGCCCAGCGCCCTAGTCCGTCGCGATCACGCGGCGGTGCAGCGTCGCTGCCGGCTCACGGGGTTTTGTCCGGGGTGCCGCGACAGTCCTTGCAGACGCCGGAAACCTCGACGAACTTGACCTTCGGCTCGAAACCGGCCGCCGCCGAAAGGTCCTTCACCAGGTCGAAGACCGGCTGGGCGGAGACCTCGGTGACCCCGCCACACTTCTCGCAGGACAGGAAGATGGGCCGGCCGCGACCACCATGCTCGTGGCGGCGGCAGGCGAAATAGGCGTTCTTGCTTTCCAGACGGTGGATCACGCCGGCGTCCATCAACGCGTCGATGGACCGGTATACGGAAATCGGTGCCAAGCGAGTTCCCCGCGCGGCGAGCTTGTCGAGGATGTCATAGGCACCGATCGAGCCACGCGTGCGGGCAATCTCGGTGAAGACCTGCTCGCGCAGGTCTGTGAACCTTAGGTTCTTGGTTTCGAACGCCTGCCGCGCCCGCGCCAATGTCTCGGCAAGGCTCGCGTCCTCGGCGGCGGAGGGCTCGTGCGGGGTATGGTCCACGGTCGCTTTGCTCATCTTTTTCAGTTTCTTCAGTTTCTTGGTTCGCGCGTGTGGCGTCGCTGGTCGCTTCTTCCCGGTGGCGACAATACTACAACTGCGCTCATTTGCCATGGCATCGTCAAACGTCCGGCCCGGCGACGGCGCGCGCGTGGGCCGTTGTCGCCTTAGTTTGGTGAATTTTAGGGGGCTTATCTCGCATCAGGTTCGATTGTTGGACTGCCGGCTCGCCCCCCGCACCGGTAACCAGACCGAAGCGGTGAAGCCGCCCGACTGACGCAGACTTCGCGTCGACGATCCTCACTTGGCGATCACAAGAGACGAGTGCCAGAGCACCATGGCCTTGATGGCGAACGCATACATCATAGCGGCCCGCAGATCGGCGCTCGGTCGCATCGGCGGCCTGCATCGCAGCCGTCGGATCGAGGAGCTCGCCGCGCCGGTCGTATCGGCGGTTCTGGAGGATTGCGGCGTCAGACCCGACGAGGTCGAAGAGATCATCATCGGCAATGCCACCCAGGGCGGAAACCCGGCACGGCTGATCGCCTTGGCCGCAGGCCTGCCGGATATCACGTCGGCCATCAGCATCGACCGGCAATGCGCATCCGGGCTCGACGCCATCGTGGCGGCCTGTCGATCGGTCGGCAGTGGCGAGGCGCAGATCATCGTAGCGGGCGGGGCCGAAGCGATTTCAACGGCCCCTTGGCGCGTGGCCAAGCCGAAGACGCTGCACCAACTCCCACATTTCATCGGCGTCGAGCCGTCGACACTGGAAGATGCCGAGGAGCCGCAACTGTTCGAGGCGAGCGAGCGGCTGGCGCAACGCCTGCGCATCGGCCGCGAACAGCAGGACCAGTGGGCCCTGTCCTCTCACCTGAAGGCCGAGACGGCCCGCGCGGCGCGGATGTTCGTGGGCGAGATCGTCCCGATCCGATCCAATCCCGACGAGGCGCGCGATCAGGGGGCCGGACAGCTCACCTCGATGCAAGACCTCGATGACCTCGTACCCTTCATGCCGCCAGAGGGCACGCTCACTCCAGGCAATACCAGCGCGCTGCACGATGGCGCGGCAATGGCCGTCATCGTCTCCGAGACTGTCTGGCGACGGCTCGGCGAACCCCCGGCCCTCAGGGTGGTCGCCACCGCCTCACAAGGGGTGCCCGCCGCCGACGAGGCGCTGGCCCCCATGGCCGCTGTCGAGAAGCTGTACGCCCGCGCCAACGGCTTCAACACCAAGGACCTCGGCGTCGTCGAACTGGGCGAATCTTCGGCCGCGCAGGCGATCGCATTCGCCCAACACTTCGGGATTGATCCCAGCCTGATCAGCCCGGACGGCGGTGAGATCGCACGCGGGCATCCTCTGGGTGCTGCCGGGGCGGTGCTCGTCGTGCGGCTGTTCACACGCATGGCCCGCGGCAGACGCAAAGCCGGGCCCGATATCCGCTACGGCATTGCAACGCTCGGGGCGATCGGCGGGCTGGGCGTCGGCGTGCTGTTCGAAGCGGTCTGACCACCGCTGCCCAAGCCTCTGGCAGGTTTATACCTTTCCCCGTTTTCACTTGTCGTTCGGCCGGCAACGCGCTTGAGTATCGGGCAGGTCACGTGGATGAGCAGGCTCAACCACCTGTGAGTGGCCGCGATGCGTGGTGCGGGAAACACACATTCACAGGACGCTTGCGGGTTCCGATGTGCCCGTCGTGATATTGCCGGGTTCTGGCTCGAAACTGCCTCGATCCGATTTTGGCGGCTGAGGTAGTTGCCTCGTCACAGCGGTTCTGCGGTTCCGATCAGGCGACGCGCCGGCGCACGGAAGCGCCGACATCCGTCCGGTCAGTCGTTCACAGTGCGTTCAGGTGGCGGACCGGAACACTGAAGCGCTCGAGATTGCGCGTGCCGACCCTCGGCTCGGACCCGGTCAAGGTGCGCCGCAATGGCTAGGAGGGTGGTGATGGACGGGAACGACGCAACGGGCTTTGCCGAGCTGGCACCATTGGTCTCTGCGTCGCAGGACTGGCTGGCAAGTGCTGCACAGGTCGTTGGACAGTGGCTCGCCGTCAATTGGCCTGTGCTCTCGTTGATGCTGGCCGTCTATGTCGGCATCGTCGCGACCCGGTCCTTCTGGATCAAAGTCGGGCGCGCCCTCCAGGACACGCTGTTCACCAACTGGCAGCTCGCCGTGCTCGGTGCCACGGGGCTCGTCCTGTCGGTCGCCTCGGGCTGGACCACCTGGGACGGCATGCGCAACTTCACGGGCGAGCCCGTGCTGTCCTTGATGATCACGTTCGGCATCCAGGGCGTGATGCTGATCGTCGCCTGGCTGATCGGCGAGTCGTTCGCCACCGGCATGCACCGGCGGGGTGGCGCTCAAGCGCGCGGGTTCGGTGGACTGTGGCTGCCTGTTACCGGGGCCATCGTCGCTCTCGCGATCATGACCGGCCTCACCTATCTGCTGATCGCGCGCGACCAGTTGCCATTCACATCCGAGCAACTGCTGTTTGCAGGCGTTGCCCTCGCCATCATCGCCTTCGTCGGCTTCCTGCAGGGTGATCTGCTGCAGCCCTACTTGCAGTCAGGGCGCATCATCGTTCGCAATGCGGTGCTGTGGGTCATGTTTCTGGCGTGCATGGCAACATCCGTCTTCTTTTCGTTCGACTCGCTGTTCTCGGCGATCTTCCCGCAGGACGAACGCGCACGCGCCGCTGAAATCCGCGCCATCAACCAGGTGGCTGGTGTCGTTGCCGACATCGGGGGCCTGGCCGAGACCCGGCGTCTGGAGTCCTCCGAAGGCCTGTTCAAGACGCAGGTCTGGCGCGACTACGAGCACCAGCTCGATCTGGCTGCGGGGCTTGCCCGGAAGGCACCTGCCGAAATCCGCGCTCAATTGCAGGCCGAACTGGAGCAGCAGAAGGAGCGGGTGGCGCAGCTCGAGGAATCGCGCGCCAACGCCGAGGCGCAACAGGCCGGTCTCCAGGTGCGCAAACAGCAACTCAATGAGGAATTGTCGCGGCTGGCCGGCGAGCGGCCGCAGGCTGCCTCGTCGACCATCGAGCAGCAGCAGGTCATCGCCGACATCACGCGCCGGCTGGATGAACAGCGCGCGAAGTTGCTTGCCGAGGAAAAGGGCGTCGAGGGTACGGGCAAGGTCGGCCGTGGGCAGTTCTGGCGCGCCGAGAAGGCAGCCGAGGAGCGCATCCGCTCCGAATTGCAGGTCGCCGAGGAGCGGCTGCGGGCACCGAAGGCCCGCGTCGCCGAGATCGACCGCCGGCTGGCCTCGATACGGGCGGAGCTGGCGCAGACCGACGGCGATCTGGCAAAGCTGAAGGGCGAGGCGGAAACCGCGCAGCAGATGATCGCCGTGGCACAGGGCGGCACTCCGAGCGAAACCGCCGAGCGGTTCGACCCGTCCGTCGGGGTCGCCGCGCTCGACCGTGACCGGCAGAGTTTCCGCCAGGAGCCCAAGCAGGCGACACTGGCGGCGATCCAGTCGCAATGCGGAGCGCTCGTCAGCGCCAGCCTGAGAGTTGAAAGCCTCCGCGCGGAGGCCGCGGCCATCGACTGCAACCCACGCGCGGCCATCGAGGCCGCAGGCGTCGTGTTCGCGCTCAACGACGGGCTCGCCGCGTTTCGTCAGAACTGCGCGGGCGGCGACCGACTGCCGGTCACCGGCGGCACCGACGGCCTCCTGCAATTCGGGCGCAAATGCCTGCAGGACAGCGGGCTCGCCAGCACGGATTCGGCGAAGATGGGAGCCGCACTGTCGGCCATCGACCTCAACCGCGACGACCGCGCGCACCGCTTCGTCGTGACGTGGAACGCTTTCCAAGACGGCAACCGGCTGGCTTATCTGGCGCTCGCCATCGCCATCGCCATCGACTCGCTCGTCTTCATGTCGGGACTGTTCGGTGCCAATGCCGTGCGCTCGCCGCTGCAGGATGTGCCGGGTGACCGCCCGCGCTCGGCCAAGCAACTCGAGGACGTGATCGAGAATGCGTTGCTGCCCAACACCTACGAGAATGCCCATGCGGTGATCGAGGCGATGCAGCCGATCACGCCGACTGGAGGCTTCACGCAAGAGGTGATCTTGGCGACGTTCGAAACGCCCGGGCGGGCGGCGGTGCGCAAGGTCCTGAATGCGGGTGCCACCATCGGGGCCGTGGCACAGGACCCGGTGCACCCGGCCCGCTTCCTGGTTCGCCCGGAGCTGTTCGAGTTCCTGTCGATGGTCGCCAAAAAGCATTACGAGCAGAATAGTGACAACCGGCGGCTGAGCGAGCTCAAGCAGCTCGTCACGGTCGCGTTGCAGCCGCATGTGGGTGATCATGCCGCGATCGTCCTGCAGACGCTCGACCCGATCCGCGAAGTGAACGGGTTCTCCTCGCAAATCTACCTCAGCGACGTGCCGCCGCTGGAACAACCCATCGTCAAGCGCGTGCTCAACGCCGCGGCGACGCTGAGCTACGTGACCGACGACAAGGACCGCAACGAGATCGGCCGGTTCTACGTCCACAAGGACCTCTACAAGACGCTGGCCATGCTCGCGGCGGCAAACCCACGCACCTATGGCTGGGAGGCGGATGCCCACAAGGCTTTCGCCAGGACGGCCCTGCCGTCTCCGCAGAAAGCGCGGCCCGACCACGGCGGCCGGTTGCGCGAGGCCGCGCCCATGCCCCTGCCGCAACAGCATGAGCACCAGCGCCTGACACACCGCCCCGCCGGCATGGAGCCGCCCGTCGCCCCGTCCGCGCAAGGCAACGACGCCGCGCGACCGGCCGGCAGCGGCCAAGGCGCGGGACCAGCCCGGCCGGTACCGCGGGCGGATGCCCACGCGACCGGCGACTTCTTCGAGGGGCGGCTATTGACAGCCCTGGGCTTTCCGGACCCCGACGAGGTCAAGGCACGGCTGTCGGCGCCCGGCGTCGCACGCGCCGCCATGGGTGCCTGGCGGGCCCTGAAAGAACACAAGGACCGCAATCCGCGTCTCAACGTGCTGATCGAGCGCTACATCGGCGAAAAAGACAGGGAGATGTCGGAAGAATACTCCGAGCTTGTCAGCAGCCTCGCAGGCCACAGCGAAAGCCGTGATCTGCTGGATGGCGTTGAACGGGCGGTGTCGGAAGCCCTGCCGGTGCTGATGCTGTTTCCCGAAATCGGGCTCGTGTCCTACCTCATCAGCGAACTGGAGGCTGCCGTCTCGAACGATGCGGTTCCGATGGCCGCAGAGATCACCCTCCTCGACCGGCTGCGCGGCGTCTCCGACCTGCTCCACGGTCTCGACCTCAGCGAGCCGCAGAGCTGGGCGGAGGTCAGCGCGCTGCTGAACGCGCCGGACGTGGACCACGACGAGGACGAAGCGCAGGATGGCGAGGGCGAGAGCGGCACGGGCGACGGCAACCGCAGCGACCTGCCCAACGTCGCGCGCTGGCCGCGTCAGTCCGACGGCGGATCTTTAAGCTGACGCTCACGCGAGCGCGCAGCGGGGTAGTGTTTGCACGCGGGCTCCGAATGGGGTATCAACCGGGTCATGCACCCGTAGCTCAGCTGGATAGAGTGTCGGATTCCGATTCCGAAGGTCGTAGGTTCGACTCCTACCGGGTGCGCCATTCCGAACGTTTTGTCGTTCGATCCCGATATAGCTTCGAAAACACACGAGGTTGGGGCGGCACTGCAGTCGCCGTTTCGGCTGCCTGGAAACCCGTCGGTGAAAGCAAGCTTCTAGAACAGACTGCGGTCGTCCGGACCTTCGGAAGCCCGGAGTTCAAAGGGGTTCGAGAGGAATTGTAGCGCGGGTCGACAGGTCTCGTCGAACCAGGCCCCGACCGCCCCCTCAACGTCCGGTTTTTCCTGTAGAACCAGTTTGCGCCTCTGCAGCTTGCGCAGCTGACCGTCGAACATGCTGCAAAGCGCGGCATCGTCCGTCTCGAACATACGACGCATCAGGCGCTCGCGCGGGCAGGGTCACTCTGTCGGCGGATGAGCGAGAAAAGAAGCGCCTCACACCTCAGAGTGGACCGGTGCCTGGAACCGAGAGGGTATGACGGCTTCGGGCACGCCTGCTGAGCCATGCATCCAGAAGGTGGAGAAAATCCAAAGCTCCAAAGTTTAATCGGCCGGTGCCACGAAATGCGCAACGACACACGGGTGGGCCAGGAGCGCCTGGATCTCCTGCTGAAGCTGATGGTCGGCACCCGTCACGCGCTCGTGGTGGCGCAGGTGTTGGGTCCAGGAAGCCTCCTGCCAGACCTCCAGGAAAGTTGCCGGATCAGCCACGTCCTGCACCAGGCTCCAGCGATAGCCGCCATATCGCCGACGCGCCTTCGCCATCTCCTGCATAAGCTTCTGGAAGCGTGCGCGGTTTTCATCAGGCACAGCGTAGCGGATGACGATCAAAGTGATGCGGTCGGCCGCCATCAGGCTCGGATCGACAACGGGGGCCGGCCAGTGCAACGCAGGCGCGAGATCCTGTCCCGCCGCCAGGTTCAGCTTGGCAAATCTGGCAAACGAGGTGCCGAGCAGGGTGCCGACCGCCGCGATCTGCAACGCCGCCGAAATGCCGAAGTACGAGGCGACCTGCCCCCAGATGAGGCTGCCAATCGCCATGGAACCATAAAAGATCATGAGGTAGATCGACATTCCGCGGGCGCGGACCCAGTCGGGCAGGGCCGACTGTGCGGACAAGTTGAGGCTGGATAGGACGGTGATCCAGGACAGGCCGGCAAGTGCCGCCGCAACGACCGCGACGGCTGCATGGGGCACCAGCGCCAACACTACCAGCGACACGGCCATCGCGAGCGCGGCCAAGAATACAGCCATCTCGATGCCGAGGCGGGTGCGGGCGATCGGCAGCAGGAGGGCGCCCCCGACGGCACCGACGCCGACCGAGGTCAGCAACAGGCCATAGAGCGTCGCGTCACCCTGAAGCTCCTCGCGGGCGATGAGCGGCAGTAGCGCCCAGAACGCACTTGCGAATAGGAAGAAGACGACCGCGCGCAAGAGCGTCGCGCCGAGCGGCGCACTGTTTGCTGCATAGCGCAGACCGGCCACCACGGCGGTTCCGACATCCTCGGGCGGCAGGGAACCGGCTGGTCGTGCTGGCGGGCGCCACCACAACAGCGCGAGGATGATCCCAGCAAAGCTCAGCGCGTTGAGCGCGAACGGCGACCAGAGGCCGACCGCTACGATCAGAAATCCCGCGATCGCCGGCCCGATGGCGCGGGCGATGTTGATGCCCATCGAGTTGAGCGCGATGGCCGAGGCCAGCTTCTCTCGCGGCACCAGGGCGGGAAGTAGCGCCTGCCAGGCCGGTGACGAGACCGCCGTGCCGGTTGCCAGCAGCAGCGTAAAGGCGATGAGGATGATGGGCGTCACCTGGTCGAGAGCCACCAGCACGGCCAGTGTGCCGGCGACGACAGCATTGAAAATGTTGACGCCGATCAGCAGCCAACGGCGATCGACAATGTCGGCGATCGCGCCCGCGAAGAGCACAAAGAGGAACACCGGCAGGGTGGTGGCCGCTTGCACCGTCGCTACCACAGCGGGCGACTGGGACAATTCGGTCATCAGCCAGCCAGCGCCGACATCATGCATCCAGTTGCCGACATTGGAGACGACCGCCGCGATCCACAGCACGGTGAACGGCGCATGCGTGAAGGGAGCCCACGGGCCCGTAGCTTCAACAGCCGGGCTACTCCCGTTCACAGCTCCGCTGATCGGGGAATGACCGCTCCGCTCATGGGGGGAATGACCGCTCCGCTCATGGGGGGAATGACCGCTCCGCTCAGGGGGCGAACCACCGCTCCGCTCAGGGGGCGAACCACCGCTCCCCTCAGGGGGTGGGACAATCGCTTCGCTCACGGGTGAGCCTTTCAGATTGCAAGTGCAGCAGCAGCCGAGCGCGCCAACGACTGCCCGCTCGTGTTCCGGCTCCGACGCATGGTTGCCGTTACAGCAGCGGACCGTCCAAGTGTCGGAGCCTTGAGGAACACGCGCAACTGTATTTGTCCCGTCTGGCTCTTGTCACTGACGCTTGGCACGCCAATCAGCAGCAGCCGGGGACCAAGCGTCAGTGACGCAACACTCAGCAAGGGGCACAAACCGTGAGATGCGCTGCGCGATGTTGCGGTCGCAACCCCGGCTTATGACTATCCCTGCTGTCAGAGCTTCCACCCGATGCGGCGGTCGATGGACCAGACGCCGCCGCCGCGGATGACCAGAGCCAGCGCGACGAGACCCCAGAGCAGCGGATACTCGAAGCCACCGCTGGTCCAGAAGAAGCCATTGCCGAGATGCACGGCGAATGCGGCGTAGGCCATCAGCGCGACGACGGCGACGGCCGACAGCCGGGTCAACAACCCGAGCGCCAGAAACAAGCCGCCGAAGAACTCCGTGGCACCCGCCAAGCCGGCAAACAGCAACCCTGGATAAAGCCCGAGCGACTGCTCGAAGAATTGGGCGGTACCAGTCAGACCGTAGCCGCCGAAGACGCCGAACAGCTTCTGTGCGCCGTGAGGCACGAGCATGAGACCGGTTGCGACGCGGACAATCGTCCAGGCGACGGCGTCCGTGTCAGTGTCGACGGCGGATTTGCCTGCAACGACATTGGCGGCAACGGTGGGATTGGCAAGACGGGTCATGACGAGTTCTCCTGATCTAGGATGGATAACGACACGGACGGCGGACAGCCGTCCTCTTGCGGTGCACCCCGACGCGGAGTGCACCGTTGGAGCAGATGGACGTTGGGCAGGCTCAGAGCGGCAGGTCGAAGAGCAGGAACTCGGCGGGCTCGACGGCCTCGACACTCACCCGCGCCAGACCTTCGATCGCCACACCGTCCCCGGCCGCGACCTCACGGCCGTCGACCTTGACGGCCCCGCGCGCGACCTGCACCCAGACGCCCCGACCTGACCCGGTCTCGTGGGTGACGACCTGTCCCGGTTCCAGAATGCTGGCGTAGAGCGCCACATCCTGGTGGATAGTGACCGAGCCGTCGCGGCCGTCATGTGAGCCGATCAGAGCAAGCCGCCCGCGCTTTTCGCCGTCACCAAACGACTTCTGCTCGTAGCTGGGCGCTATTCCGCGCGTGTCCGGCATGATCCAGATCTGGAGGAAGTGCACGGGCTCGGTCTTGGACGCGTTGAACTCGCTGTGCCGCACGCCACTGCCCGCCGACATCCGCTGCACGTCGCCGGGACGGATCACGGAGCCCGTGCCGAGGCTGTCCTTGTGCTCGAGGCCACCCTCCAGCACATACGACAAGATCTCCATGTCGCTGTGCGGGTGCGTCGGGAAACCGCCGCCAGGACCGACACGGTCCTCGTTGATGACGCGCAACGGACCGAAGCCCATGTGCGCGGGATCGTGATAGTGGCCGAACGAGAAGCTGTGGCGGGACTTCAGCCAGCCGAAGTCGGCTTTGCCGCGCTCCTCGGATCGCCTGATGGTCAGAGCCATGATCTTGCCCTCCTGATTGCTGTCGCCTGCCTCACTGCGGGGCCGGCTCGTTTCCAGGGCCTAGAGATACGTTGACGCGCCACAGCGTGCAATCTACAGAAAATGATCCAAACTGGTTCCGCGACGGATGCAATATGGACAAGCTCGACGCGATGCGCGCTTTCGCCAAAGTGGTCGCGACCGGCAGCTTCGCCGAGGCCGGTCGCCAGCTCGGCGTCACCCGATCGGCCGTCAGCAAGGGCGTCATGGAACTGGAGCACGTCCTCGGCGCGCGGCTGCTGGACCGGACCACACGTCGCGTCAGCACGACCGAGGCGGGGCTTGCCTATTACGAACGCTGCGTCGACATCCTGGCGCGGCTCGAGGAAACGGAGCAGCAGGTCTCCCGGCTCCACGCCGAGCCGAGGGGCGTGCTCAAGGTCAACGCTCCCATGTCGTTCGGAGCGCTCCACCTGGGCGATGCCGTCGCTGCGTTCATGGCAGCCTTTCCCGAGCTCAGGGTCGAACTGACGCTGACGGATCGCTTCATTGATCCGGTCGAGGAGGGGGTCGACGTTACGATACGCATCGCGCAGTTGCAGGATTCCAGCCTGATCGCGCGCAAGCTGGCGACCACGCGCATCCTGCCCGCTGCCTCGCCGGGCTATCTGGCGCGACACGGCACACCCGCGGTGCCGGGCGATCTCGCCGAACACCGCTGCCTGGTCTTCGGTCACACGACCACGCTGCAGCGCTGGCCGTTCAATACCCCAGACGGCGAGACGATCAGCATGCCGGTGACCTCCGCCATGTGCTCAAACAACGGTGATGTCCTGCGGTCCGCGGCCCTGGCCGGCGAGGGGATCACGCGGTTGCCAAGCTTTCTCATCGGTCCCGATATCAAGGCAGGCCGGCTCGTTGTGGTGCTGCCGGACTTCGCACCGGCACAGCTCGGCATCCATGCGCTCTACGTGCCGAACCGTTATCTGGCCGCGAAAGTCCGCGCCTTCATCGACTTTCTCGAGAACCGCTTCGGGCGCTCGCCGGCGTGGGATGATCTCGGCTGAAGGCAGCGGTCACCTCGGGCGGCTCCCGCGCGCCCGGCCCCGTTGGAGTTGCGGGTGCATTGGATGGCCTGCTGAACTGGTGTGTCGTTCGAGTGACGTTGCAACCGGCCACGCCAGGTGCGACCATGAACACACACCGACCGTGATTGCGTCGGTTGTGGTCAAAAGCCCGTTTCCGCTGTGATCTCACGAGACATTCCCGTCGGTCGCAGTGGCTTGATAGGCGACGCACGAGGGGCTGCGCGAATGATCGTCGCTGACGTCCCGTCGTGTTGCAAATTCTAGTCCGCTCAATTCATGATTTTATCGCAACGCTGGAGCCCGGGGGCTGTGATGAGACGCTTTATGATTCATATTTGGACGACTGCCCTCGCAGTCTGTTTGCTGCAAACCGCCACGTGGGCTCGGGCACCAGATCAACAGAAACGCCTCGCACTGCTCATCGGAAACTATTCCTATTCGGCCAACGACCTAAAGGGGATCGGCGTTTCCAACGTCGTACGTGACTTAAATCTTTTGGCCTCGTCTTTGAGTGCGACCGGTTTTGTCGTCGAGACAAAGCAGAATTTGACCGCCGTCGCTCTCCGCGACGCCTTGAGCGCATTTGGCCGTCAAGCTGGAAATGCGGATGTTGCGATTATATATTTCACTGGCTTTGGTGTGCAGATTGATCAAGTAGACTACTTGGCTGCGGTCGATGTCGAGGTCTCTCCAAACGTCAAAGTACGCATGGAAGCCAGTGGTTATGTGTCGATCCAGAAGGCTACCGACGCAGTTCAGCGCGCCAAATTGTTCTCCATGGTCATTGTCGAGGCGAATCGCAGCGACCCCTGGGCCTCACGAACGCGTGGGTTCGTAAATGTCGAAAGCGTTGCTGCGGATTCCGACGTGATAGTTTTCTATGGTTCACAGAATGGCACTGGCTCTTCCGATGGCCCAGCCGGTGGGAATGGGCCGTTTGCAGCGGCACTGGCGAAGCGGATACTTGAGCCGGGCATCGAAGTTGGGCTGCTCGCTCGGCGCGTTAAAGCCGATGTGATTCGAGCCACGAGCGGAGCTCAACGACCGCAGCTTTACGGTGAGTTGGGAGAGCGTGAGTTCTACTTCCTTGGAACCCCGGCAACGAGCAAGCGAGCGTCGCTGTTGATGCCCAAGCAACCTCGACTGGCACTCGTAATCGGTAACGGCGATTATAATTTAAATGGTAACAGCAACGATGATGGCAACAGTTCTGCGGTTCTCGCGGAAGGTTACGCGCCCGACCTACCAAATGCCTCAAATGATGCCCGTGACATTGCGGAAGGACTGAAGCGGCTAGGGTTTCTGGTTGATCACATCGAAAATGCAAACTACGAGAATATGCTAAGTTCCTTGTTTGAATTTGAGAAGAAGGTTTTTGACGCGGGCGAAGATGCGATTGTCGTCGTTTTCTATGCTGGGCACGCACTTCAGGTCGGCGGCGCCAACTTCTTGGTTCCGGCAGGCGCCAAGTTTCCCGCCGTCGATCTTGACCGACTTACCGGGCCGCAGGCCGAACTGACATTGTCTCAGTATGCACTGCCACTTCAGACCGCGCTTCTTGGCCGCCTCAAGAATCCGAGTAGGCTGGGGTTAAATCTGATTTTCTTGGACGCATGCCGGGAGAATCCGTGGGAACGCAGAAGCGTAGGCCGAAACATTGCTTCGCGCAGTACTGGGGGAGGCGCTAGCCGCTCACGCGGCCTTGGCGAAGTCAGGATTGATCTTAGACGAACCGCCTTAGCTTTCGCAACCAAACCAGGGGATGTAGCTGACGATGGCGACAATAGAAATAGCCCGTACACGACAGCATTGAAGGCTCATTTGGAAGAGCCTGGCCTTTCGGTCCTGCAACTTCTCGACAAAGTTCACCAGAAAGTCGAGAACGATACGTCAGGGCGTCAAGTTCCTTGGACAAATGCCCCGTCATTGGGACAAACTTGCCTTGCTGCGTGTCAAGTTGCCCAGTAGGGGTCTCCTTCACCTCCAATATGGGAAATCACCTCCGACTGGGCCGTCATACACCTATCGGCCCATGACGACGACGCAAGAGACGCGTCGGCCGCGGCTCGGCTCCCCCGCCGCGCGGAGTCCGAGGTGTCCGCCGTCTCAGGTGGTGCGGTCAAGCTGCCCACCCCCGCTGCGCGTGGGCTTCAGACGATGTAACCCGCAGATTTCAGCAGTGCGAGCAGGCTCTCGTCGGACCTGTCGGCGAGTTCCAGGAGTTCGTCATATCCGCTGCCGGTCAGGCCCAGCGCCCGGGCGAATGCCGGTTCTGTCTTCATCCCGGCTGTCTTCAGTTCCAAAACCTTGGACCTGATCGGCTCGCCGCCAAGTCGAAGCAACCGTTGCTCCACGACAAAGTGGCGCCAGCCGTATTGCTGCGCGACCGGGATTGGTTCGGCATAGACTTCAAAGTCCCATCCGCAGAAGCGAAAATTCGCCACGACGGCGCGTCGCCCGGTCGTCCAACGCCTCATGGCGAAGGCCTCATGATGCGCGAACCGCGCCTGCACCGCCGTCTCGAACGGGGGCGCATCCTTGAACGTACACAGTATGTCGATATCACTCGTGTCGATGGCGATCCCGAGCGGCGGCGTCCCGGCGACGTGCGGATCATAATCGGCAAGCGCCTCGAGGACGCCTGATGCCTTCACGGCCTCTTCCCACTGGGGCTTCATGGTGCCCTCTGAGCTGTTTGAACAGCGCGGCCCGGCAACCGCTCGCAACTGGCTCGTACACGTTGGCGCCTCGACACTCAATGGGGGCGGCGCGACCGTCCAGCTGGCAACCTGGAGCCGGGCCATCAGGGTGCGCGCGGAAAATTTACCCGGCCCGCGACGGAAATGCCGAGTTGGCGCGTTAGGATCGGACAGGGAGCGGGCATGCCACTGCCCTGACAGGAATTTACGGCGGGGAACACGCAATGCATTTGCAATCGAGCGTTGGTCGGGCCGCGGCGGCCTGGGTTTTCGCGGCGGTCGTCCTTGCCGTCGGCTGCCTGCCAGCCGAGGCTCAGCGCCGAGGTCGGGGCGGGGAGCCCGAGCAGGCCGCCGTCAGTGCCGCCGAAGTGCAGATCGTGGCTCTGAACGAAAGGGTTGCCGCTGTCGGCTCCGGTCGGGCGCGCCGTCAGGTTACGGTGACCACGCGGGTTGCCGGCGTCATCGACGAGGTGTTGTTCGAGGGCGGCCAAAAGGTCGAAGCTGGCCAGCCGCTCATCCGGCTCGCCTCCGCGCCCGAAGCGATCGCGGTGGAAACCGCCGAGGCCCAGCGCGCACAGGCCGCCGATACCGTGGCACGCTACGACCAGCTCAATTCCGGGACCGTCTCGCGCGTTGCCCGCGCCGAAGCCGAGACGGCGCTGAGGGTCGCGGATGCCGCGCTCAGGCGCGCGCGCGAGGAACTCGACCGGATGACAATCCGTGCCCCGTTCGCCGGAGCCGTCGGCCTCACCAACCTGCAAGTCGGCGACTACATCGCGGTCGGGACGCCGATCGCCCCGCTCGATGACCGCTCGACGCTGATCATCGAATTCACGGTGCCGGAGGCTGTCGCGCCCGAGGTCAAGAAAGGTCTGGCCGTCCGCGCCAACCTGATCGCCCGTTCCGGCGAGGTCTATCAGGGCGAGGTCCAGGCGACGGGGACGCGGATCGACCCGGTTTCGCGGACCATGAACGTGCGGGCAGAGTTGCCGAACCCCGACAACAAACTGATCCCGGGATCGACGTTCTCGATCAGCTTGCAACTGGCCGGCCGCCGGCTGCCCCAGGTGCCCGGGCTCGCGGTGCAGTGGGATCGCCAGGGTGCCTACGTGTGGCGGCTCAATGGCGACAACACGGTCGAGCGCGTCGACGCCGCGATCGTGTCGCGCGACGGCGAGTTCGTGCTGCTCGATGCCAAGCTTCAGGCGGGTGACAAGGTCGTGCGCGAAGGCGGCGACACGTTGCGCAAGGGTCAGGTCGTGCGGCTGCAAAGCTCTTGACGCGAGGAGACCCGATGCGCCCCCGGGCGAGCGGGCTGGACGACATCGACACACGGAACGGGAGCTGAACGATGGACACCCCAAGCAGCACGGCTCGGCAGCGGCTCGACGATGGCGGCTTTGTCGGCGTGTTCGTCCGCCGTCCGGTTCTCGCGGTCGTCCTGAACCTGCTTATCATCCTTGCCGGCATCGCGGCGCTCCAGGGCATCGAAATCCGCGAGCTGCCCGACGTGGACAGACCCGTGGTCACCGTGACGACGCCTTATGAAGGGGCCACGCCCGAAAGCATCGACGCCGAAATCACCGCCATCATCGAAAGCGCCGTGTCACGCGTGCAGGGCGTCACGTCAATTTCGTCGAACTCTTCGTACGGGCGCAGCCGCGTCGTCATCGAGTTCTCGACGAACGCCGATCTCGACAATGCCGCCATGGACGTCCGCGACGCCGTGGCCGGTGTGCGCCCGCAACTCCCCGACGATCTCATCGACGAGCCGCGCGTCGTGAAAGCTGACGACGACGCCTCTCCGATCATGCGCATCGCGGTCGCCTCCGAGACGCTGTCGGAGGGCGAACTGACCGATCTCATGGACAACGTCATCGAGGACCGACTGGCCTCGGTAGAAGGCGTCGCCGCAGCCACCTCCTATGGCCTGCGGGCGCGCATCATCGAAGTCCGTGTCAATCCCACGGCGCTGGCCGCGCGCGGTCTGGCACTCGGTGACCTCACCGCGGCGATCGCCAAGGCCTCCGTGACGACGCCGTCGGGCGCACTTGAAAACGCGACGCAGCAACTGCTCGTACGCGCCGAAGCCCCGGTCGCGACGCCGGCCGAAGTCAGCGCGCTGGAAATCAACGCGCAGACGAAAGTCGGCGATGTCGCCTTCGCCCGCTGGGCCTTCGAGGACGCCACGTCCGCGACCCGGCTGGACGGCAAACCCGCCATCGGCGTGGAGATCATTCGTCAGGCGCAATCCAACACCATCGCCATTTCCGACGGCATCCGTTCGGCCGTCGCGGAGTTGCAGCGCTCGCTGCCGAAGGGTGTCGAGATCGCGATCACATCCGATGATGCCGTGTTCATCCGCGAAGCGATCACGGAGGTCGTTTCGAGCCTCATCCTGTCGACGGTCATCGTCGTCCTGATCATCCTCGTCTTCCTGCGGTCGGTGCGCTCGACAATCGCGCCCGCCGTGGCCATTCCGGTCTCGCTCATCGGCACGTTCGCGGCGATCTGGATGGCTGGCTTCTCGATCAACATCCTGACGCTGCTGGCACTGGTCGTCGCGACGGGGCTGGTCGTGGACGATGCCATTGTCGTCGTCGAGAACATCGAGCGGCAACGCCAACTCGGGGCGGGGCCGCGCGCGGCCGCCGTCATCGGGACGCGCGAGATCGTGTTCGCGGTGCTGTCGACGACGGCGACCCTGGCGGCCGTGTTCGTGCCGATCTCCTTCCTTCCGGGCATCGTCGGCAACCTGTTCTCCGAGTTCGGCTTCGTGCTTGCCTTCGCGGTGACGGCCTCCTCGGCCGTTGCCCTCACGCTGTGCCCGATGATCGCCTCGAAGGCCTCGGCGGCCGCCGCGCCCCCGGCAGCACCCAATGGCATTCTGGCCCGGATCGACGGTATGGCCGGACGAGCCTATGTCATCTTGCTCGACCTTTCGCTCCGGCTGCGGTGGGTCGTCGTCGTGGGCTGCCTGGCCTTTGCCGGCGTCGGCTGGCTGGCCTTCCAGACCCTGTCGCGCGAGATCACACCGGCCGAGGACCGCGGCCTCATCATCGTCCGTGCCGGCACGCAGCAGGGCAGCAACCTCGCGTATACCTCGGAGAAAATTCAGAAGATCGAGGCCGTGCTCGCCGACCTGAAGGCGAAGGGCGAGGTCACTGCCGTGCTGGCCACCGTGGGACGCGGCGGTACGAACCGTGGCTTCATCGTCGCGCCGCTCGCGCCCTGGGCGGACCGCGAGCGCACGCAGCGGCAGATCCAGACGGAGTTGCAGGCTCGGCTTGCCGATGTCCCTGGCCTGACCGTCACCGCACTGGCCCCCAACAGCCTCGGAATTCGTGGCGGGGGACAGGGCCTGCGCTTCGCGGTCGCCGGGCCCGATTACGCCACCCTTGCCGATGCCTCCGCCGAACTCGCCCGGCGCCTGTCGACGGCTCCCAGTTTCCGCAACGCCCGCACCGATTTCGACACCACCCAGCCGCAGCTCTCGGTTCGGATCAATCGCGAAGCCGCCACCAAGCTCGGCGTGCCGATCGAGACGATCACCAGCCTCGTCAACACCATGATCGACCACAGCAAGGCCGCCGACCTGTTCATCGGCGACGAGATCGTCGAGGTGCAAGTCAAGGCCGGCGGGCGGCCGATCAACGATCCGTCGGACCTCAACAACCTGTTCGTCAAGACCGGGGATGGCAGCTTCATCACCCTGTCGTCGCTCGTGGAACTGAAGGAGGTGGCCATCGCGCCGACGCTGGCCCGCGAGGCGCGCCGGCGCTCGGTGCCGGTGAGCGCGCAACTCGCCGATGGCGTAGCGCTCGGTGACGCGGTGACCGCGATGCGCGCGATTGCCGACGACGTGCTTGCACCGGAAATGTCGATCGTGCTGCTCGGAGAGGCCAAGACACTCTCGGAGACGACGCAAAGTACAGGCCTCGTCTTTGCTATGGCTCTGCTCGTCGTCTTTCTCGTGCTCGCGGCTCAGTTCGAGAGCGTGATCAGCGCGCTCGTCATCCTGTTCACGGTGCCGTTCGGCCTGGCCGCGGCTGTCCTCGCCATCGGCCTCACCGGCGGCTCGCTCAACGTCTACAGCCAAATCGGCCTGGTACTTCTCGTCGGCGTCATGGCCAAGAACGGCATCCTGATCGTGGAATTCGCCAACCAGTTGCGCGACGAGGGTGCCGACGTCGCCACCGCCATTCGCGAGGCGGCCATCATCAGGCTGCGGCCGGTCATGATGACGATGGTATCGACCGTACTGGGGGCCTTGCCGCTCGTACTGGCCACAGGGGCCGGCGCGGAATCCCGGCTTGCCCTGGGCTGGGTGATCATCGGTGGACTGGGATTTGCGACGATCTTTACGCTGTTCCTGACGCCGGTAGCCTACCGCATCGTCGCCCCCCTCGCCAAGCCGCGGGCTGGCGAGACGAAGAAGCTCATCGACGAACTCGTCGCGGCGGAACGCCTGCAACAGCCGCAGGCGTGATCGCGCCCTTCGTCAGGCGCGGTCGTCTGCATGCTGCAGGTCCTTCATCGAACCATCACGCAACAGACATTCTCGCGTTAACTTCTGCAGCTAGAAGCGGCAACGTGAAAGCAAACTGTTAACAATAGTTTGCTCTGCGACAGGCTGTCCCCACGGGGGATTTTTCGACGGGACGAGGGCAGCCGACCGATGCAGGTCGTCGCTGCCATCCAAAAAATTCGAAGTTGCGCAACGCCCGCGGCTGCAAGCCGCCGGGTGGGCGATGAAACATGTCCAAAACGAGGGCGTCATGGCACTGACCACAACTCCAACCAACAACCTCACGCTTGCGGCACTCGCCACGATCGGCAGCACGGATGGCATCGTCGGTGCCGAAATCTCGGCTTACGATGCCGCGTCGCAGCGGTTGTTCGTGACCAGCGGAGCCGGATTGCAGATCGTCGACCTGTCCGATCCGACCGCGCCCGCCTTCGTCTCCATCATCGACTTTACGCTCGCCCCCTACGGCGCCAACTCGACCAACGTGTCGAGCGTCGCGTCCAGCGGCGGCCTGATCGCCGTCTCGTTGCTCAACGCCGACAAGACGGTCCCTGGCGAAGTGGTGTTTTTCAACGCGGCTGACGGATCGTTCGTCCGCAAGGCCACCGTCGGCAACCATCCCGACATGGTGACCTTCACGCCCGATGGCACGAAGCTGTTGGTGGCCAACGAGGGTGAGCTGACGACCACGAACCAGGACTCGCCGGGTTCGGTCAGCATCATCGACGTCGCCACGGGCGTCGTGACCCCGGTCTCGTTCACAGGCTTCGACGGCCAGGAGACGAGCCTGCGCGCCGAGGGCGTGCGTATTGCCGCGGGCGTTTCGGCCTCCAACGATCTGGAACCTGAGTACATCTCGATCTCGCCGGACGGAACCAAGGCGTTCGTGACGCTCCAGGAGAACAACGCTGTCGCGATCGTCGATATCGCCACGGGCACCGTCGACGACATCGTCGGGCTGGGCCTCCAGGATTACTCGTCGCTGATGGCCGACTTCTCCGACCGCGATGGGCCGACTGGCGGCCAGTCGGTCGAGCTGACGACGGGCAACCCCGTTTTCGGCTTCTTCATGCCAGACGCCATCGCGTCCTACTCGTCGAATGGGCAGACCTACTACGTCATCGCCAACGAGGGCGACGACCGGAACGACTTCCTGCCCGCCGAAGAGACCGATCGGATCGGCGACCTGACACTCGACCCCATTGCCTTTCCGAATGCCGCAGCACTCCAGGAGGACGCTGTCCTGGGCCGCCTCGAGGTCTTCACCAACGCGGGGGACGAGGGTAACGACGGCGACTACGAGCAGCTCATCACCCTCGGTGGCCGTTCGTTCTCGATCCTGGATTCAACGGGTGCTCGCGTCTTCGACAGCGCCGACATCCTGGAGCGCGTCTTCGCCGCCACGCCCGGCACATTCACCGATGGCACCGCCCTCGACGACAGCCGTTCGGACGCCAAGGGTCCTGAGCCCGAGGGCGTGACAGTGCAGGTCATCAACGGGCGCACGTATGCGTTCGTCGGTCTGGAACGCGGCCAAGGTGGCGTCATGGCGTTCGACGTCACCGACCCGACCGACGTCACCTTCTCGAGCTACGCATTCACGCTGGGCGATCTTCAGCCCGAGGGTCTCACCTTCATCAAGGCGACGGACAGCCCGACCGGCAGCGACCTGTTGGTTGTGACCAATGAAGGCACCGACAGCCCGACCGACGACACCATCACCATCTACGAAGCGCAGTCGTTCGACTTGCAGGTGACCGAGATCTGGCCCGGGCAGGCTGGGAGCGACGTGACCGCCGACTGGTTCGAGATCACCAATTTCGGCAATGTGGCCTGGTCCGCCGAACTGCATGGTGGGTTGTACTACGACGACGTCATGCCGTCGGCCGCCGAGGCCGATCTGGTGTTCGGCATCACCCAGATCGCTCCCGGTGAGAGTGTCATCGTCACGCTCGGCACCGTCAGCAGCGCAGAGCAGTTCCGCGACGTGTGGAGCGAGGTCGTCGACCTCGATCAGATCGAAGTCGGCTACGTCGACGGCTCCGGACTGGGCGACGGCGGCGACGAGGTCAACCTCTGGGTCGGCAATCCGCAGGAGAGCGGCATCCTGGTCGACAGCGAGGCCTATCCCGACACGGCCGCCAACAACGCTGCCTCCTACGACGTCGACCTGGGGGCGTTCAGCACCGTCGGCAATGGTTCCGGCGCAGTCGCGACGCAGGCTCTGGGCGGATCGGGCGCTGATACGCCTGCCGTTGCCTCGCCTGGGACGACGGCCTCCACGCAGCCCTTCACGCTGCAACTTCTGCACTTCGCAGACGCCGAAGCTGGCTTGCTTGCGTCCGATACGGCCCCACTGCTGGCCGCCCTCGTCGACGGCTTCGACGACGACTACGCCAATACGCTCATCCTGGCTGGTGGTGACAACTTCATCCCGGGCCCGTTCCTGGCGGCGGGAACCGACGTGTCGGTTCGCGACGAACTCAATGCTTCGTCCGGCTCGACCATCACCTCCTCGACCCTGCCCATCGCCGGCGTCGACATCGCCATCCACAATGTGATCGGCGTCGAAGCCTCCACCGTCGGCAACCATGAGTTCGACCTTGGCACCCGGGTGTTCGCCGATGCGATCCGCCCAGGCTCTACGGCCGGCTGGGTCGGTGCTGAATTCCCTTATTTGTCGGCCAATCTCGACTTCTCGGCCGACGCCGACATCTCGGGCCGGTTCGAGCAGACCGTCGGTGACAGTGACCTCGAGCTGGCTTCCACGCTCAATGGACGCATCGTCCCATCGGCGATCGTCGAAAAGGGTGGTGAGCAGATCGGGCTCGTCGGCGTGACGACGCAGATCCTCAGCGCCATTTCGTCGACGGGTAACGTCTCGGTCATCGGTCCCGACCAGAACGACATGCCGGCGCTGGCGGCCATCCTGCAGCCGGTCATCGACGACCTGCGCGACCAGGGCGTCAACAAGATCGTTTTGATGGCCCACTTGCAGCAGATCCAGCTCGAGCAGGCGCTCGCGCCTCTCCTGGATGGCGTCGACATCATCCTGGCGGCCGGTTCCAATACCCGCCTGGGCGATGCCGATGACGAGGCGGTCGCCTTCCCAGGCCACGCCGCCGATTTCGCCGGCACCTATCCGATCGTCGTCAACCAGCCGGACGGCGAGACGACGCTCATCGTCAACACCGACAACGAGTTCACCTATCTGGGTCGCCTCGTCGTCGACTTTGACGACAACGGCGACATCATCCTCGATAGCCTCGATACCTCCATCAACGGTGCCTACGCTGCGACGGTCGACAATGTCGCGGAAGCCTGGGACATCGACCCCGACACGGTCGCGACGATCGAGGACATCCAGGCTACTGCGGCCTTCGCCGACGGCACCAAAGGCGATCTCGTTCGCGACATGACCGATGCTGTCGATGCCGTCATCAGCCTGAAAGACGGCAACACGCCGGGCTTCACGAGCGTCTACCTGGAAGGCGAGCGGGCCATCGTCCGCACGCAGGAGACCAACCTCGGCAACCTGTCGGCCGACGCCAACGCCTATGCGCTGCGCCAGGCCCTCGGTGACGCCGGCGAGGATGTTTTCGTCGTCAGCCTCAAGAACGGCGGCGGCATCCGCTCGGTGATCGGCAGCGTCGATGTCGCCACCGGCGAGAAGGAGCCGACGCTGGCCAATCCTGACGCCGGCAAGGTCGAAGGCGACATCTCGGTGCTCGACGTCGAGAATTCGCTGCGGTTCAACAATCGCCTCGTCGCCTTCGACGTGACCGCCGAAAACCTGAAGGCCATTCTGGAGCACGGCGTTGCAGCCTCGGGGCCAGGACAGACACCCGGGCAGTTCCCGCAGATCGGCGGCATCGCGTTCTCGTGGGATCCGGCCGGGACGGCGCGCAGCAACGACGGCACGACGCCAGGCACGCGTGTGCAGAACGTGGCTCTCATCGGCGAGGATGGCTCGAAAACACCGCTCTACGTCGATGGTGTGCTGGTCGATGGCGCACCGACGACGATCACGGTCGTCACGCTGAACTTCCTCGCCGCGACCAACCCGTCATCGGCGCTTGGCCTGGGCGGTGACAATTACCCGATGAACCAACTCGGCACGAACTTCCGGGTGCTGCTCAACGACGGGACCCTCCAGTCGGTTTCAGACCCCGCACAGCTCGCTGCCGGCTCGCTCCCATCGAACGC
The DNA here is from genome assembly GCA_033765285.1 of Hyphomicrobiaceae bacterium. Classification (GTDB taxonomy): domain Bacteria; phylum Pseudomonadota; class Alphaproteobacteria; order Rhizobiales; family Hyphomicrobiaceae; genus Filomicrobium. The sequence goes on from JANRIE010000011.1 coordinate 27,043, forward strand.
GCTCGGCGAGCAGCAGGCCTTCATCGACTATGTCGCCGAGTTCTTCCCCGATGCGGCGAACGCCTACGACGAGGCCGACACGCCAGCCTCTGGTGACCGCCGGATCCAGAACCTCGACGCCGTGGCCGAAGATACGGTGCTCGACGCCAGCTTCGAGGGCGGCGCTGGCGACGAAACCTTCGTCGGCGGCATCGGCAACGACGTCATCGACGGCGGTGCCGGCAATGACAACTTGCAGGGCGGGGAGGGCAACGACTCGATCCTGGGCGGCCTCGGCAACGATCTGATTGTCGGCGGCGACGGCAACGACACGATGAACGGTGGTACGGGTAACGACCGCCTGTTCGGAGGGATCGGCAACGACCGCGGCGACGGCGGCATCGGCAACGATGTTCTGCGCGGGGAGGCGGGCAACGACACTCTGTTCGGCGGTTCCGGCAACGACGTCATGGTCGGTGGCACGGGCAACGACCGGTTGGACGGCGGCGCAGGCAACGACCTGCTGTTGGGAGAAGCCGGGTCCGATGTCCTGACCGGCGGCACTGGCCGTGACGTCATGTCGGGCGGGAGCCAGCGAGATATCTTCGACTTCAACAGCATCTTCGACTCGCGCGGGGCACTGCGCGACCGCATCACCGACTTCCAGCGTCTCGTCGACGATATCGACCTGCGCACGATCGACGCCAACACCCGCCAGGGCGGCGACCAGCGGTTCGCATTCATCGGTGACGATACGTTCTCGGGACGCGCCGGCGAACTTCACTACGTCAGGACCGGGTCTGGCGTTCGCGTCGAAGGTGACGTCAACGGCGACGGCCGTGCCGACTTCGCCATCGACGTGACGGGCGTCGCCAGCTTGAGCGCAGGCGACTTCCTGCTCTGATCGGCTCTATCGCGGGCGGGCCGGTGCGGCCCGCTCCCGGCTGGTCACGCGGCCAGAAGCAAGTAGCGCAAGGCCCCCTTCCCACGAAGGGGGCTTTTGTGTTGGCCACTGGTGCGTGGCAACTGGCGGATTGTTCTGTGTGCCGCTGCTGACTGGCGGCCGCAGACGGTCGCAGGTCCAAAGCCGTGGCAAAGCCCGACCCGCCGCCGTTTCCGGGGTGGCGCTGGCATCTCTAGAAATAATTTGTTCTAAATCAATTGTTTCGGCTGCGACGATGGCGGAGAGGGTGGGATTCGAACCCACGGTACGGTTGCCCGTACTCCGCATTTCGAGTGCGGCGCGATCGACCACTCTGCCACCTCTCCGCTCCGGCCGAGGCCGAAGAACGCGTGTGTTTATCCGTTCGCTCGCCCTGGCGCAAGCCCTGGAGGCGGGGGGCGGGTCATGCCCTTGCGGCGCGGGCCAGCCGCGTCATCAGCGCGTCCAACCCGCGGCATTACCAAAAATTACTTTGTGCCGCCGCACGACTGCGGATACCTTCTTCGTAGTGGTCAACAATCGAAAGGAGGTGATCTGATGTCGAGTGAGATCGTTGGGCTGGCGCGGTATCTGCCGGGCTTCGTCACGGCATCGGAGCAGCCTCTGGTGCTCGGTCGATAAGCACGCGACCGCAGGGTCTGGTGCTGACGCCAGTCACTCTCACGGAAAGGGGTCGCGCGAGCGGCCCCTTTTGCGTTCTTGATCGCCGCACGTGGTGCTGTGGTCGTCGACCGATAGCACGCGTCCGCCCAGGTGCTCCACCGCCGGCATCAGTCCGCCATCGACAAACACAGGGGCGCGGTGGCCGGTGCCTCCCTCTCGATGCCGCGCGCCACCACCTGGCCGGAGGCGGCATCGCCGATCATCACCAAGCGGGTCAGCGGGTTCAGGATCGGGGCGCGCAGCCAGGGCAGCGACGCGTCGAGATGCGGCGTGACATCGGCCATCCGGCGCGCGCGGCCGGCGCTGTCATGGCCACGGGCGCGACTAGGCCATGGCGCGATACTCCAATGGTTGGCCGCGGCCTGCGATCCTCCACGCGCGACGCTGGCCGCTGTCTCGGAGCGCTCGATGACAGCCGTCTCGTCCGGCGCGAGCCCCGCCACGATGTAGATGCAGGGTGCCGCGATCGGCGTTGCCGTGAGCATCTCGACAGCCTCGGCGAAGGTCGTGGCCGCTGCGAAGACGTGGCGCAGAAGGTGAGAGGGCGTCGACGCGCAGGACGTCCAGACCCGTCGGCGGTTCATCGCCCAGTCGACCGCATAGACACCGGCCGGCGAGCGCATCGGTGCCTGGTTGAGCGCGGCCGAGAACCGGCGCGGAGCCATCGCCTGGAGTACGCCCGTGTAGCCCGGCCAGGTCAGTGTCACAAACGGACCCGGCGGAGACTGCACGCGGACCGCGATGACGTTTTCGCCCAGACCAGCCGTGCGCCAATCCAGGACGCGGATCAGGCGCGCCGATCGCCCGTCCGGCGACGGCGCGGCCAGACACGTGCAGCCCCACTCGTAGCTGACCGAGAGAAAATGCGCGCCAGGCCGACGAAGGACCGCAGCAACCGCGTCGATCTCCGCCAGGTGATCAGGGCAAGACCGTGCGAGCCAACGCCGTGAAATGGCGTCCAGTGACCGCAAGGCGGCCTTTGGGACACGACGCGTTGCCCGGTCGAGCAGGCGGTGCGCGCGCGCCTCGTGGGCCCGGAGCGAGGTCAGCGGGAAGTCGAGACCAGTATCCAGGACGGGGATCGGCGGCAGTTCTGTCGTCAAGGCATCGGGCACGATGGGCTCCGGGCGCGGACATCGGTTTGGACCTGCGCAGAACATCAGGCCCGGTCGCCGGGTTGTCGATGCCCTTGCGGCATCCACGCATCGGCAGGTCTCGGGCAGATGACGACGCACAGAATGATGTACTCAGTATGGTGCGCGAGCGGCGCGTGACAACGACGGATCGGCAGTAGCGATGGCCGCATCGACCACCTATGGTCCGTCGGCCAACACCCAGCATGAGCATCCAGATGACCCAGCGCACGTTTCGTTCATTGCCGAGCTTCGGTTGGCCGATCGCTCGCTGGTGGCTGCTGACCGGGATGCTCTTCATCGCTGGCTGGATGCTGCTGCTTTGGCCGTCCGAGCGTGCCAGCCGAACAGCATCGACCCGACTTCCGGGGCTGGCCGTCCGCGCCGAGCAGGTGACCGTCTCAGGTATCTCGTCAGGTGCCTACATGGCCGGCCAGTTCCAACTCGCGCATGCCGAAATGGTCTCGGGGGCCGGCTTGATCGCGGGCGGTCCTTACGGCTGCGCCGAAAGCGCATTCTCCGGTATGGCCACCGACAGCGGCGCGAAATTTCTCAATGCGTCCCGTGCCGTCACCGGGTGCATGCTCAACAATCTCGCACTGTGGGGCGTCCCCAATCCCGACTCACTGGCCGTGCGCGCGCGCCAGTTGTCCGCCGAGGGGCGCATCGGTCCCGTGGCGGCCGTCGCGACCGACCGGGTCTACCTGTTCACCGGTCGCGCCGACAGCATCGTGCGCCCACCCATCGTTGCTGCGGCGCGTCGATTCTACGACTTGATCGGCGTGCCCGCCGACCAGATCCGCTTCGTCGATACGCTCGATGCTGGCCATGCCTTCATCACGCTCGACAAAGGTGGAGCCTGCGCTACCTCGGGCGCACCTTACGTGGTCGACTGCGACTATGATCAGGCGGGCAGCCTGCTTCAACACCTGCTCGGTGGGGCCAAGACGCCAACGGGTCCGGCCGCCGGCATGTTTCAGGAGTTCGACCAGACGCCCTTCACAGCCGACCTCGACGCGCACGGCCTCGCGTCTGCCGGCGTCGTCTATGTCCCGCCCAACTGTCACAAAGGCGGTTGCCTGCTGCATGTCGCCTTCCATGGGTGTGCGCAGAACCGCGCCGCTGTCGGAGATGCCTTCGTTGTCGACACCGGATTTGCCCCCTGGGCCGACGCCAACAATCTCGTTGTGCTGTTTCCCGAGGTCATGGCGTCCTCGGCCAACCCTCAGGGCTGCTGGGACTGGTGGGGCTATACGGGCCGCGCGTATTTGACGCGCGATGCCCCTCAGATCATCGCGATCCACCGCATGATCGTCGGACTTGCCGCCCGCGCCGGGTCATGAGGCGCGCGCGGGCCGGACTTCGATCGACGACCTGCGACTGCTGAGCACGCGAAGATGCCGACACGCCTGGTTGCCGGCACGCCGCCGAACCCTTAATCCTCGCCAGACGGGGGGTGAGTGCTGGCCGCGGGCCGGGCCCTCCCATGGCATTTCGCTGGGAGCCCCGACCTTGCAGAGCCCGCCGATCTACCCGACCTCACGCCGATACGCAGGGGCAGCAGCCGAGCGGCCGGGCCGGACGGCCGTCGATGTTGCGCAACGATTGCTCGCAGTTGCCGCCCTGGGGCTGTGGGTCGCGGGGGGCACGTGGCATGCAACCGCCGAGGATGAAACCAGCCGTCAACGCGCTGCCGACCAAACGGCAGGTGTCACCGCCGGTCTGACCTCGCCTGCCACGGCAGAGACGATGGTCGCGTTCTATGGCGGTGCGCCGTACACCTACCCCAGCGCCGTGTCCCTCGAGGACAAGCCGAAAGCCACGGTGTTCACGGTCGATCCCGTGGCGTGGCGCGGCGAACCGTTCAATGACCCGATCTACTACGGCGTGCGCGTGGTGCGGTGGCTCGACGGCGGCCGGACCGGTGGCATGCTCGACTTCACGCATTCGAAGGCGCTGGCGGAGTTGGCCAACGAGGCACGCTTCAACGGCACGCTGGCCGGCCAGCCGCTGCCCGCGACGTCGAAGCTGAGCGACGTCTACCGACGGCTGGAGTTCAGTCACGGCCACAACATGCTGACGCTCAACGGCCTGATGCGGCTCGTCGATTTGCACCCGCGCCTGTCGCTCTATGGTGGCATCGGTGCCGGCATCAACCTGCCGCATACGGAAATACAGCTCGTCAAGGGCGGACCGCGCACGTACGAGTACCAGTACACGGGCCCCGTCGGCCAGGTCGTACTCGGTTTCGAGTTTCGCCTGCCGAGATTGAGCTACTTCATCGAATACAAATTCTCGCTCGCCGCCTACGATGCCCCGCTGACCGAACTCAACGGGACCAAGATCGGCCTGTTCGCCGATCTCTACCGGCAGGCCGCGCGGTGGTGGTCCGGCGAACCGCCGCCGGGTGGGCATCTCACGACGAGGTTGACGAGCCATCAGGTTATCGGCGGGCTCGGCGTGCGCTTTGCCACCCGGCCGACACTCGCCCCCTGACCGGGAACAAAGACAAAGGCCGCCGGTTGGTGCCGTGGCGGCCTTTGCTTCGGTTACGGGTAGCGCGCGCCCGAGGGTATCCCCAAGGGTATCAGTGACGGGTCGATATCGTGGCCGTCTGGCTGGCTGCAGCTTCCGGCAGGCTGGCAGGGTCGATGGTTGGATCAGCGGCGATCTGGATCACGTCCGCGCCGATCATGTGATCGCCTGAAATTCCCGACGACCACAGCCGATCGAATGCGCGCGCCGTCAGCTTCGCCGTTTCCGCGCAGCCTTCGGCAAAGCGCTCGTAGGAATCGCGCTTGGCCGGTTCGCGGCGCATGCAGTCGCCAATCCAGCACGTCTGGCCGTCCATGACGAGTTGCTCGTGGGCTTCGTAGAGACGGGCATCGGCGACGAGCCGGAGCATGCCTTCCGCGATCAGGCGGCCGGGGGGCAGGGACGGCTCGCCGAATTCGGTCTGGTCGATCAGGGTCAGCACGGCCCGCACGACGATGCCGTGTGCCTCGAGAGCGGCACTGCGAGCAGCCAGCGCGCGCACGACTGGGCTCTCGGCCGAACGCGCAACCAGCAGGAAGCATGCGGGCTCGCGGGTATCGGCCGCGCGGCGTGCATCGAGGTGCTTGTCGATGAACTGGCTGAGCTTGCCCTCCTTCTCCTCCTTTTTGACGACCACGAGACCGGCTGGCGTTGTCAGGCGCATGTTGTCATCCCTTCCGGAGGCTCCTGCCGGGGCTGGCAGGCTAGGCGAACTCGTAGGCTCGGCGTCGAAGACCATTTAGCGCCACAGACGGTTAAACATCCGTTGAACAGCCGTTCGATTTCGGGGCGCAAAGGGCAGCGCTTCGACAGAGGCCCGACACCTCGTGCGTCTCAGCTCTCGCCCCCTGTGCTTGGCTTCAATCGCTGGGCGATCGTCACCGTCGCTTCATCGGGCTCGCCATCGCTCTCGCAGCTGTCGATCGGCTCGGGCTGATCGTCCAGACTGCCGTCGACGTCGGGCCAGGCCGCTTCGGCCACAACGATGGCCTGCGGCCCATTGTCCACCGCGATCTGCCGACGTGCCTGCGCCCAGCCAGGCAGTGGCGGCGGTACCGCGATTTGGCTAGGGACCGCGTCGATCACCGCGATCGGCTCGGCGGCGGGCGCCGCGAGCGCCGCCTGACCCAGGACGATGGGCTGTCGCGCAAGTCGATCCGCGGCCAGCCGGCCAGGCAGACGCGCCTCGCTGACGGGTACGCTGAATGTCGCGGTTTCCCGCGTCAGAGTGACCGTCGCGCGCGGCTCCTCCGGCGGACCAGCAAGGGCATCGGTCGTCCCCGCGGTACTGAAGGCACCATTGATGACCGAGAAGCGCGGCGTCGGCAGGCCAACCGCATCCTGTTCGCGCCGTGTCGCCCGTGCCGCCGGTTCCGCCGGCACGGGATCGGGCGCGCGCGGGGTGATCCCGGCTGGAGCCGTGTTGCTGTTGGCGACTTTTGTTTCGAGTGGGTTGGGGCCCTCGTCGCCAGAATCGCCCTCGGGTTGGCCGAGTTCGGCCGCGGCCGTATCGGCATAGCGCCCAAAGGCAGACCGCAAGGCAGGCACTTCGGCCGGGCCAGCGGCACGCCCCGCCTCGGCGCGTCGCCTCGTTCCGGTCTGGCTCGACCGCAGAAGACCTGCGCTCGCCGTCGCGACGGCGGCGGGTGCCTCATGGCCATCGAGGCTCCCGGTGCCGTGGGCTTGGCCGCGTCCCGAGGCGAGGCCCGACGACGAGGCCCTGCGACGCGCGCTGGCCATGGCCGGCCGGCGGATCGCGGCGGCCGCCTCGCCATCCTCCGATTCTCCGTCGTCCGCATCGGCACCGCCTCGTGGCGACGTTGCCTGAAACGCACTTTTCAAATCCAGGCCCGGCAGCTCGATACCGAGCGGTTCAGTGCGCGCACGCGTCGCGAATTTACGGCTCGAGGCGGGCGAGCCTTGCGTGGCCTCGCGCACGGCGGCATCGACGCGGGCTGCAAGCTCCCGCGTGACGCGCGTTTCCACCTCGTCCTCGAGGCGGCGCTGCCGGCGCTTGTCTTCCTCGGCGCGCTTGGCGGCGGCCATCACCGCGTTGAGGATCACTTTCGACCACTGTCCGTCGCGAAAGCGATAGACGCGGAAAGCCTGACAGCCCGCAAACTTGCTGCCTTGCCGGAACAGCGTGCGCTGGATCGCCTTGGTCGACAGGAAGGGATTGTAAACGCGCGAGAATATTTTCTCCTGCTCGAAGCTGGAGAACAGGTTGGAGAGCAGATGCGCCTCGTGCTGAAGGTCCTGTGCGTCCTGGCTGCCGTAGCCAAACCCGCCTTGGCCACGCGCGTTCGGCCGGTAGGGTGCATCGAGCGGCACCGCCACGTAGTAGGCACCATGCATGTCGAACACCACGTGCCGGAACACCTCGAACGTCTGCCGCACCTCGGGGTCACGGTGGATCTCGCTGAAGCGGGTCAGGATCTTGCCCATCGGTCCGCGCTCTGCCTCGCGAATGATCGGGATCAGCGTGTTCAGGCGGTTCATCGGCCGACCGATGGAGACGAGCAGCAGGCAAAGATCGACGAACAGCGCGATGGCGAGCGGAATGTAATCGCGCTTGGACAAGCCGACCGGCTCGGCGCTGGCGGCGGCGGGGGTGCCCGCGCTGACCGACTGGACCGCTCTCTTTTGCAGATCGCGCAGTTCGTCGGCTGACGGCGGCAGATCCAGCACCATCGCCCCCATCAGCGTCGCGGTCAGGCGGCGGAAGGCCTCGATGGTCGCTTCCGAGCCCTCGACGGCGGCGATCTGGGGTTTGCGCATCTCGGGCAACTGGTCGATCGCCTTGACCACGCCGCCGAGTGCCGCCTGCAACTGAGCGTCGGGACAAGAGAAGGTCGCCGTACCACTGCCCGTCGGGAACACGGAGCGGTCCGCGCGCTCACCGAGATCGACGCGGATCTGGCGCAACTGCGGGTCGGTGCGGAACGCGTTGAAACCGGTGACGGTCAATTCCAGGCGGCGGTTGAGGGCGCGCAAGAACTCGTTGCGGGTCCCGTCGACCGCGTTCCGGGTCGAGGTGTCGTCGCCGACAACCTTCAACAGATCGCCTTCGAGCGCGGCGACCTCCGACTTCAAGGCTTCGATGCGGCCGGAAACGAATTGCGAGGCGAAGGCGAACCGCTGCGCGTCGTCGTCACGCAACTTGCGCCGCGGGCCGTCGCCCGGCCGCGAATTGGGACAGGTGGTGCCCTTCTCGCGTTCCTGGATGGCCTTCGCCGTCGACAGATCAGCCAACTGCTTGAGGGTCGCGTTCAACTGCTCAAGCCGCGTGGTGCCGGCGTGGAGCGCGGTCTGCACCTGGCTGATCGCCGATTCGGCCGAGCGCGTCGATTCCGAGCGGCTTTCCAGAACCTTCCAATAAAAGCCGAAACCGAAACCAACCGATATGAGGGTGAGGAACAGGTATCCGGCCGCGTAGATGACCTTCGTCGTCAGCCCGATCGGACTGAACAACTGATCCAGCAGCCAGATGATCATGATCATCAGCATACCAACCGAGAAGCCGATGATCGCCTTGTGCAGAAGTGGCAGGTCGCCCATGTTGCTCTCGATCAACTCGAGCATGCCCACATAGGTGGCGACCCAGGACAGGATGCCGAGGCCGATGACGAGCACGGCCTTCTTCCAGTCGCGCGGCGGCGCGTCAGGCTCGATCCAGTCGGCTTCGTCGGCGATGGCGGGCCCCCGCCGCACCCGTCCCTGATCCGCTGAGAAAGCCATACCCTGGTCCTGACGAATTGCGCGCGCGGTCCGGATGCCTGATCAGGTGGAGCTGGCCGTCCGCCCAGAAGGACAGTGACAGACGGCGAGCCCAGGTCCGGTCTCGCGCTCCTGTTGCCCAGCCCAGCCAATGCCGGAACGTCGGCGCATCGCGTGATCCGCTTGTTGAGTTAGTGGGGATTTGGGGCTCGGAGTTGGCGCGAATGTGACGCAAACGAGCCACTGTCAATAACGGGAGATGAACGAGAGTCGCTTCCTGGATGTGATGGCCGCTGTTCGACCACACCCTGCCAAGGCTGGCGCAAGCCTCATGGCATCAGCCCGATCGCGCGATCAATTCGTCCCGAACGCCCGCGCGCGATCCGCTTCGCTCATGGGTTTCCACCCGGACGTCTGCGTGGTGGGCGGTGACGCGGCGGTGGCCGGCGCAGGCGGTAGCAGCCTGGGTTCGGGATGTGACTTGGCGTGGCTCTCCAGATCGGCCAGCAGAACCGCCAACAGCGGCGAGGCAACCTGCGAGGAATGCAATGCTTGCGCCCAGGGCTCACTGGCCGTGCCCGTGCCGACCAGAACGACATAGGAATAGGCCGCACCGTTGGCGAACTGCAACCCGCCCGCGATCCAGGTATCGACCGTCGCATCGGTGTCGTAGCCAACCTGCGTGCCAGTCTTGGCGAAATGCAGCCGCAGGCCGGCTTTGCGCCTCGGGCACCAGTTCGACAGGCTCTTCAAGGTGCCGTGCGAGGTCTTGTAGGCTTCGTAGCATAGGGGCGCTTCCAGGAGCGCGCGCAGCAGCGGACGGCCACCTCGCCGGATGGTCGATCGTGCACTTACCGCCGACAGCGCAGCCGTCGGGGCCATGTCATTGCCAGGCTCGCCCCCGTTCACCGGATCGAGCGCCTTGACGAGGCTCGGCTGACGCACGGGTCGGGCATCCTGGCCGATCAAGGCTGCAAGGACGACGCCCGCCATCTGGTGGACCCGGCGTGGCGAACCGGCAATCTGCCCCAGCACAACCGCGGTCGATGGCGGCGTTCCCTCGCCGTTGGCATGGGCGGGCGGCATGGTGAAGCCGAACTGGTCGATCAGCCGCCGGACTTTGGACTGGCCCACCTTCGCCGTCCGGTTCAACAGCGGATCGTTGAGCGAGCAGGCAAACGAGACGATCGCCGTGCGGCCGTGCCGGGCATTGCCCTTGCTGGCGCAGGTCTCCAGCCCTTTTGCGGGGGCCTGGGTGTCGAGATAGAGAGTACCGGGGTTGTCCGTCATCTCGTTGGCGATGGCAACGGCCGCCAGCATCTTGCCCGACGAGGCCAGCATGCGCCCTTCACGGCCCCTCTCGTAGAATCCGGTTTGCGGGTCGCGTGCCGAAGGCGAGCCGAAGTAGGGCGCGGTCTCTCCGCTTTCGAAATAGCGGACGATCTCGCCCCGGTGGTTGGCGGCCACGACGACGACATCAGGCATGCGGTGCTCGGGGCCTGCCTTGCCCGGATCGAGAGTGAAACCAAAGTTGATGCGGGCGGAATGCTCGCCGTCGAGCGCCGCCAGACGTTTCTCGACGAGACCGGCAAAGCGCAGATTGTCGCCGGCATCGAAACTCGTCGTCACGCCGCGCACGTGATTGCGCCAGGTGAAGCCGTATTCCTGCTTCAGTTCCTCGCGCAAGCCGAACCGCGACCGTGACAACAGTGTGTTGGCGCGCGAGATCGGGTTTGCGCGCGCGCGCGCCACCGATCCGGGTGCAAACATCTCGAGCGCGGCCAGAAGCTTCGGCTGGACCTGGGGATCAGGCGGCCCGCCGGCCAGGCCGATGAGATCGAACAGCACCTTCTTCTGTTCCGCCGGATCGGTGATGAGCTTTTCGGCGCAGGTCCGCGCCCGGACTTCCGCGATATAGCGCCAGCGGTCGAGACGCACCTCGTTCAGGCGGTCGCTACCGGTGAGCAGGATGATCGGCTTATTGACGGCGGATGCGAGCACGAACTGCTCGGCGGTCGAGAGGTTGCGCGCCTCCTTGCCGAAAACGATCTGGCTGGCGAGTTCCACACCATGGAGCGACGTGCCACCGGTGCGTTGCGCCAGCCAGAGATGGTTGGCGGCCCATTGCTTCAAGGGCTTATCGCTCCCGCCCCGGGTCAGGGTGACGTAGATGACCGGAGCCATCCACCATTCGGACAGCTTTCGCCCGAGCTTCTGAATTGGGCCCTCGCTGGCATGCGGAGGGGTCTTGTAGATGACGCGCGCGAACTGCATCGGCAGCGTCGAGCCGCCGACGCCGAAGCTCGGCCGCCGCACCGCAATCGAGCGCACAACGGTCGAGTAGGGGATCTTGAGTACGCCCAGCAGATCGATGCCATAGGGGTTGAGCCAGGTCCCGATGTAGCGGTCCTCCTGGTAGCTCAGGCACGCCCAGTATTTTTCGGGCACCTCGCGGACGGGGATCGACTTGTGATCGGGGTTGGCGACGTACTCGCCGATCTCGATGGGCTCGGCGGTGAAGTTGACGTCGCGGGCGCTATCCAGTCGCGGGTCGAACGTGCCGGCGAAGTCGCCATTGGCGTCGTAGATGGCCGTGGCCAGCCACCGCTCGGCGTCGTAATTCAGCTTGTCGGCCAGATACAGCGCGCCGATATGGCCGCGCAGCGGTGCCACCACATAGACGAGCAACAGTGCAAACGCGAGATAAGCCACGGCGGCCCAGGCCACGTAGCGCAACGGGCCGAGCCGCGGGTTGAACACGATCCAGTCGTTGACCAGTTGCGCGGCTCGCACCGGCACCGCAACGAGCGTTTCCAGCGCGAACATCAAATACCTGGCTATCGTGATCATGCCTGCCCGGTCGCCAGTGGTGCGCCTCCGACGCCTGGTCCCGGCACACGGCTGGGCCGCATCGAGGCGTCAGGTGCAGAAACTGAGATGGACGGAGAGATCGGTGCGCTCCCCTCGTGCGTCCGACATTGATTCTGGCGCGCACCACGGGGCCGGCGAATGTCGGAACCCGACCACGAGTGCCGCCGCGAAGGCCACTGACCTACGCAGCACTATCTCCTGGCGATAGAGGTTGTTTATGGCGGGCACGCGACGTTGGAACGGCAAATCTCGAGCGTCCGGCACACCATGATCGAAGGTTTACCCGCGCGGAATGCCGAACTCGGACAACGGAATAAAGGCGACGGGATCGCCGCGACGCACAGCGGCCACGTCCTCTCCGATGTCGATGAGACCGTCGGCAGCGCACAGGCCCGAGATCAGGCCCGAGCCATCGCGCGCGAACTTATCGGCCGCAAGGCTTGCCCCGTCACCCCCGCCCACCAGCATCGACCGCCAGAACTCCCGCCGGCCGGTCTTGCGGCTTGCGATCTCGAACGCGGCCGGCAGCATGTAGCGGCGCGGCTCGATCCAATCGGCCCCGCCCAGACGCCGCAACAACGGGTAGGCATACATCAGAAAACAGACGAATACGGCGACGGGGTTGCCCGGCAGGCCGATGACGGCGGTTTCACCCACGCGCCCCAGCATCATCGGCCGGCCCGGCTTGATGGCCAGTTGCCAGAAGTGCCGCTCGCCGATGGCGTCGATGGCGGCGGCCATGTGGTCTTCGTCGCCGCGGCTCGCGCCCCCCGAGGTGATCATGACGTCAACCGCGGGGGCCGCCCCGGCAAGTCTCGTCGCGATGTCCTCGCGGCGGTCGGGCCACACGCCCAGGTCCACCGGCTCCGCGCCCGCCGCCTGGATCAAGGCGGTGAGCATCGGGGCATTGGCGTCGTAGACGTCGCCCGCCCCCAGTGCGCGCTGGCCGACGCGGACGATTTCATCGCCCGTGGAGACGATCCCGACACGCAGACGCTTGTGGCAGGTCACCTCGTCCCGGCCGATCGACGCCAACGCGGCGAGATCCTGCGGTCGGAGCACGCGTCCCGCCTGGAGCAGTGTTTGGCCCACCGAGACGTCTTCTCCGGCCAACCTGACATTGGCGCCCGGTTTCAGCCCGGCCGGGATGACGACAGTGCCATCGGCATTGACCTCGACATCCTCCTGCATCGCAACCGTATCGGTGCCATCGGGCAGAACGGCACCCGTCAGGATGCGAGCCGCCAGTCCTGGCGTGACCGCGGCGACGAGCGGGCGGCCGGCGGCGGCGCGGCCAGCGACTGGCATGGGTCGTGCTGCCGCCAAGCGATAGGTCGAATGATCGAACGCGAAGCCATCCACAGCAGCATTCGTATGGGCTGGCACAGCGCGCTCGGCCGTGACCGAACCTGCCAGGACGCGACCAGCAGCCTGGGCAAGCGCGACAGTCTCGGTGGCCGCGATCGGGTGCACGCGTGACTTCAGCAATGCGATGGCGTCGGCATGGGCCATGCGCTCGGTGCCGGGCCGAAAACAGTCGTCGATCAATTTAGGGGGCATCGTTCTCTCGCGTGGCGGATCGCCGGGAGCCGCGCGACCGGCCAAGGGACGCCGCGCCCCTACGGGTGGGTTTCCCATCACACTGCCGCATCACACGCGCGCAGGCCAGTCCTGCGGCCGCGGGTGCGAGACTTCAAGCTAGCGCGCCTGAGGCGGCACGCCCGATCTCATTCGAGAGGGTTCGCCGGCGGCACCCGCCAGCCTACAAGCTCTGGAAGAGCATGAACAGCCCGATACCGAGGGCTGGACCGGCCAAAGTGGCGACCACCACCATGGCGACTGACTTCGCTTCCATAATCAACGACCCCGCTGCAACTTACGCCTGCACCGCTGCATGAAAACTGTCCTCGATACGCCCGTTACCCGAGCACAGCCCACACATTCGGCTCGCCATAATACTTCAAGAGCATAAGGCCACCATCGCCGTTTTCGCATGACTGTCATCTTACGATTGCCGAAATGGTGAGCGGACGGTCCGTCATTTTGAAAATGGCCCTCGATGCCAGAAATGTGATTTGGGCAAAATTGATCTTGCAATCAATGCTATAAATCTGGGCATTTGGCATGCCATGCCAAACCGCAGCGTCATGACAACGTTGGTGCTCGACGTTCACCTCGGCCCCGAGACGCTTCGAAACATGTGGATTGTGCCCAGTCGGCAACAATCCGCCTGGACGACACCGACGCTTCAGCGCAGGTCGAACAACTTGAGCTGGCGCTCGTCCATGCCTTTCGTCTCGCGGGCGAGCTGCTCGATCCGGTCGAACGGCACCTGTTCCGCCTGTATGAGTGAGCGCTGCGCCTTCATCGGCCGCACCAGCCCTTCCTGCACGAGATGGAACTCGCCCACGGTCTGACCAGGCAGGACGGCCGCGGCATCGAGCCCGCTCTCCGATTGGAATGCGGCCTTGAGCTTGCGCAGCGCGGTATCCTCACGGACGCGGCCAATGAACCAACTCGTGATCTGGTCGCGGCTCTTGTAGTCGAGATCACCAGGGGACTGGGTGGCGAGCATCAATCCAAGACCGGCCGAGCGCGCGCGCTTCAACAGGGACTGCAGCGGTTCGGCGGTGGCGGGCTTGGCGTTGGCTGGAATGTAAAGGTCGGCCTCGTCGAACATGACGACTGCCTGCAACTCGTCGTTGGGATTGCGCTGACAGAAGCGAAGAGCCTCCGACAGGAACTGCGAAACCCAGAACAGGATGTTCTCGTTGTCGCCGAGAAAGCCGGTGTAGATGATCGACAGCCGTGTCTGTCCCGGTCGTGCATAGCGACCGAGTCCGAGAAAACTCTCCATGCTCATGGGCTCGCCGCCGCCCTCGAACAGCGCCGCGTTGCGGTGGCGCAGCGAATCGAGCTGAGCGACCAGATCGCGCCGGATCTTACCAGACGGATCCATGCGTTGCGTCCGGTCGGTCAGCTCGGGGTCTTCTTCTTCCAGTTTGTCGATGAGGTCGACGAGCGTGACCTCCCGAGCCGTGTTGGCGCCGAGGATGCGCAGCGCAACCGAAAGCACGCCGGATTGCTTCTGGTGCGTCGCGGAATTCTTGAGGTGGAGCATCTCGCCGATGGCGGCTGCCGACAAGTTGGCCAGAAGCTGCTGCTCGTGATCGGGCAACTCGTTCATGCCATTGGGCAGTAGCGTGATCGAGATCGGTCGGCCGGACGCGCGCCCGGGCGTGTAGACCGCGACGTCGATGGCATCGGCCAGCTTTTCACGGTCCGATTGCCGATCGCTCGCCTCGTCGTTCTGGAGCCGCCAGACGTCCGGGTTGGCGTATGAGCACAAATCGCCCTTGCGGTCGATCAGGATTGCCGGGATCCCCCGCTGCAGCAATTGCTCGATCAGCGACAAGGCCAGCGTGGTCTTGCCCGAGCCCGAGCCGCCGAGCACCGCCGAGTGCCGCTTCATGACACTCATGTTCAATGTCACGGGCTTGGGCTTTGCACTGATCTCACGACCAGCCAGGATGCTGCCCGACAACTCGCCGTTCACGTCGAGCAGTTCCGAAACGGGTAGCACATCGTCCTCGGTCGCCGGGGTGCCAGAGGGTTCTGGACGAGCGCCCGATGCATCCGACAGGGCTGCGTCTGCACCACGAGCCTCGGCTGAAAACGCCGAGGACAGGATGTCGCCGAGGCCGGCAATGTCGGGTTCTGCCTGCGGTGCTGGCACCGCGACCGATGCAGCCGGCGGCCGAATGTCCGGCAGCGCCCTCACCGCCGGCCGCGCAAGCAGTTCCAGGCGCAGCAGCTTGGCAATCGCCGGCACGGAATTGGACAGCAGCTTGGCGTCGGCGAACCAGCCGGTGAAACCTGGGTCGCTGCGGTGGTGGTCATAGAACTGACGGACCGTCAGCATTCGCTCCCAGTCGACCACCGGTATGAGGATCTGGCGGCCGCCCGTTTCGACGTAGCGCTTGTAGGCCAGCGCCGTCTGGTTCTTCTTGTTGGGCGGAAAGTCGGACGCGCGCAGCATGATGCAGGTCTTGCCTGCCGGCATCGCCGTCAAAACCTTGTCGATCTGGCGTTTCAACCCGCCGCCCTGCGAGGGCTTGTTGCACAGGAACACGCGGGTAACGGTATCCAGCCCATTGGGCTGGCTCAGCCACAGGTCGATGGCCGGCACCTCGTCGGACACCTCCACCCTCTCTGTCCGCAGCGTGATCGTGCCGCCCCATTCATCGCGGGCGAGTTGCAGCGTGCCTGCCAGCGTCGTCATCAACTCGTGGTCGTCCGAGGGCATCTCGGCTGCAAATTCGTTATGGAACCGCTCCCAGTGGCCACGATAGTCGATGCGGCCGGCGCTCGCTGCGGGGCCTCTCGCCGGCTCGCTGGGTCCGGTCTGCACCGAGAAGCCGAGGGCGGCTGCCAGCGAGGCGACAAAGCTCATCGGCCCATCGTCGGGCTCTTCCTCGATGGCGGGGGCGGACTGTGCCCGCAACCGGTTTTGCGCGTGCTCGAGGATGCGACGCGTCGACAGACCGCCGAACTCCTCGAAGAATTCGCGCCCGAAGAAGGCAGATGCATCCGGGAATGAGACGCCGGGCCCGCTCAGCTCGGCAAAATGCTCGAGTCGCCTGCCGATAATGCGGCGGGCTTCTTCCACCGTGCGGCTTTCGAGAAGCTGGACCGGTCCGGATTTTTCGATGCGGTCAACGAACGACTGCGGCAGCGGCGAACGCACGCGCTCGTAGAAGTCGTCGAGGCAAGAGATGATGGAGATGGCGGAGGGAACCCGGTTGGTGATCTGCATCAGATCACCGACGGCTTTCTGGAAACGAACTTCCGGGTCGGAAAAGTTGATGAGGTCCTCGACCTGGTCGATGACGAACACCAGGGCTGCTTTGTCGACCGCCCACATGAGCTGGCCCAACGCCGCGATGATCTCGAACGCCCGGCCCTCGCCTTCGTTGGTGTCCAGCGCAGCGACGGCCTCATGGGCCAGCGGCGTGAGTTGTCGACCGTACAGGTATTGGCGGATCCGCTGGTCGATCCGCGAGTCGCGCCGCTGCAAATACAGCAAGGCACGGACGATGTTGACGTCTGGCTCCTCGCCCGCATAGACGGGATCGGCCACGACGCGATCGGCGAGCGCCAGAACCATCCGCGCCAGTGCGCCGTCGCTGAGCTCGCCCTCGCGCAGCGCCTCGATTTCCTTTTCCGTCATGCTGGCGCAGCGCTCGACAAGGCCGTCGGTCAGCCGCTGCAAGCCTGAACTGCCGAGCGTGTCGGGATCGTAGGGCTTCTCGAGCGAGTGCACGAGCCGGCGCAGAAAATAGTCGGCATAGCTGCCGACGTCGGGCGTCATCTGGGCGTAGCCAAAATAGGCTGCGCCCTCGCGGTGAGCGCGCGTTCGCAGAGCCCGCACGAGGTGGGTCTTGCCCGCCCCGGACTGCCCGTGGAACAACAGGATCCTCGCTTGAGCCGTACCGGTGCCGGTCACCGCTTTCAAGACCTCGGAGAATTTCCGCCGGGCCTTGGCGTGCACCTCTTCGACGTCGACGGGGTCGGCCCGCCAGACGTCGTCCTCCCAGGTAATCGAATGCTCGAAAGCATCCGACAACTGGTCCGGCGCGATCGCCTCATGGGCCCGCTGCTGCATATCTGCGCTCTTCCTCGTCTGGCTGGTCACGCGGCATCCTCGTCGTCGGCAACGCGGATCAGATGCCAAACGGTGTTCTTGTAGGAGATGGCCGACGCTGCGAGTTCGCCGGCATTGCGGGCATTCTTCAGGTCGATGCTGGCGAGCACGAGATGCCCGGAGCGATGAGCCTCCGCGAGCATGCATTTGAACTCTATCTCGCTCAGCCCCCAATCTGGATGGGCCGCACTCACGGTCTCCCAAACCTTGGAAATGAGGGCCTTGCGGTTGCCGCCCCAGCCTTCGGCATGCTGGCGCGCGGCGACCTTGACATGCCGGGCGAAGCCCGCCGGATCGGGACGGCGATTGGGCGGCAGAGCCGCTCCCGGCAACCCGGCATCATTGGCCGCACGCCGCGGCGCGAGCGCTGCGGGTGCCGACCCGGTCACAGCGGCCGACCCAGGAGATCCGCTGGTCGCCAGACGGCGAAGGATGGCCAACCTCAAGCTGTCGAGATCAGTCTGACGCGCGTCCACGAGCTCGGCGGCCAGGGCCGCAACGAGGCCGCCGTCCGTGCCGAAGTCGCGCGGGCGCGCGGACAATTGCCCGGCCAGCATACGCCCGGCC
The DNA here is from genome assembly GCA_033765285.1 of Hyphomicrobiaceae bacterium. Classification (GTDB taxonomy): domain Bacteria; phylum Pseudomonadota; class Alphaproteobacteria; order Rhizobiales; family Hyphomicrobiaceae; genus Filomicrobium. The sequence goes on from JANRIE010000011.1 coordinate 45,155, forward strand.
TTGGCGGAAAACCCCGAGCCGGCGCCGAGCCCGGTCTTGATCTTGTTGCCGAAAGCCCGTTCCAGCGCGACGACCGCAAGCTGGGCCCGCAGCTTCGATGTCGTCTGGTTGCCGTTGAGCGGTAGACCGAAGCCCTTCTGGAGAATGAGCGCCCGCAAGCCGTCCGGCCGCTGCACCGCCTTGATGCGTGTGGGACCCAAACTCTCCAGCCCGAGGGCGCGCGCGATCAGCCTGCCATCCCGGATCTCCGGCCAGGCCGCAGCAGCCGAACCCGCACGGCCGAGAAACGCCTCGGCGCCGAGCCGCCCGCTCTCCAAGGCCGTGAACCGGCCTTTTGCAAGACCGATGTGCCCGGCCTCGACCAGACGCGCGGTATCGGTGTCGACCGTTTCGCGCCACTGCGCCGGTGACAGGCGATGAGCGAACATCATGCCAAGGTCGCGCACGATCTCGGCGCGGCTCGCACCGCCCTGTGCAGCGATCCGAACGAGGATCAGGGCTTCGGTCACCGCAAGCCCATCGCTTTGTGTCTCCGATTTCAGCACTGAACTGCCGAGCGCCGGCACCATGGCCTGCTGTCCCGCCTCTTTGGAGTGCGACCCGAGCCGCTCGCCGATGCGGGGCGATGGAACGGTCCGTCGCCGGGCCGCCGCGAACGTGGTCGATGGGGCGCAGATGAAAACGAATCACTGAACGCGACTAGTTGCAGTGTGGTCTATCGGACGCGGAGTTGAAAGCCCCCTGGGAAGCCACGCAGTCGTCGTCTCGCCCGGACCGGACGTGCGAGGAAAGACGGCAGGCACTGATCGACAACCGGCTGTCGCAATCTGCGGCTCGCAGCCGTGAAGCTGTCTCTGTCTTCGCGGTGCCGGGTCGGACGTGCGTGACGCCGGACTGGCGGCCCTCGTGCGCGGGGCTTTGTTACTGGAGCGGATCGCTCTCGCCACTGAAGGCCGCAACCTGAGTGGCCAACAGGAGAGCCAGCGCTTCGCGGACATGGACGGCCGCCGCGCTGAGGTCCTCATGTTGGGTGAGACGGGAATGGATTTGCCCCAGAAGCGCGGCCATCACCAGAACCGACATGTCGCGCGTTGCGCACTCCAGATCACTGAGAACTTGGCTCGACATACGTTTCTCCCTCCCCGGAGAAGCCCCAGGATCAGTATCGCAGACTTGCGCTGCGCGTAGCCTTTCCCCTGGGAATTCATCCATACACACTTCAAAGCCTCAATAAAATAGTCCTCCTGATCTGCTCGAAAAAATTCCCGTGTTGCTCTGCGTTACTGCACGTTGAATCAGTTAATCCAAAAGCTATACGACGGCGCTGGCCGTGCACGCTTCATTTGACCTCGGATCGGCGGACGTGCTTGCGCCTGCTTCGCGCCACATTCCAGACAACCTGCCGACAGGTTGTCGCGCTCTTCTGCCCGCAGTTCGAGTTGCGGAGGGCGCTGCCGCGGGCCGTCGAGACGGCTGTCGACGGTGGATTAGCGTTAACGGACGCTTAACGGGTGGATGCAATGGTGAAGGCGGTTGCCGCGCGTAGTCTCAGCGGGAGTAGGAGCGTCATGATCCGCGTCGTATTGCTCACCATCGTGGGGGCAGGCATAGCTGCCTGCAGTTCGGGCCCCTCCGAGCTGTCCTCGGGGTTCGCCGACAGCGGCTCCAGCCCAGGCATCACGCGGCTTGGACCGTCTGCCTCGCTCGGCGCGACGAGTGCATCTCGGTCGTCCGCGCGCGTGACAGACGGCACCAAGGTGGCCGCTCTCGACGACAAGATTCCGCAAGGGGCTTACGAGAAAGCGCCCGTCGGCGCGCTGGCCGACCGAGACTATGGTGCCACCGCACTCGACACCGAGCGCGCGCTCGCCCTGGTCAATCAGTACCGGGCCGACAGCGGCTTGAAGCCGTTGAAGCTCAGCGCCGAACTGACGGCCGCGGCCAAGGCCCATTCGCGTGATCTCGCCAAGTGGGACCGCATCTCGCACTATGGCTCTGACGGCTCAAATCCCTGGGACCGCGTCAAACGCACCGGCTACAAGGCCCGGCTGGCCGCCGAGAACGTCGGCACCGGACAAGCAAGCTTCGATGAGGTTTTGCGCGGCTGGAAGGACAGTGCCGGCCACAACAAGAACCTGCTGCTGGCCGATGCCCGCGAAGCAGGGCTGGCGCTCGTGCGCGACGATAAGACGGAGTTCAAGACATTCTGGACGCTGGTTCTCGGATCCAGCATGTAGGCCGCTGACTTGCGCGCCTGCGATCGACCTGCGTAACGCGACTCGAAATCACGTGAACGGATGCCACGCTACAGGCGCCTGACGCTCCAGATCGCGATCGACAAGCCGAGCCTCTGCCGCGCGAGAATGTGCAGCAACACGGCTGACACCACCAGTGCCGCTGCTGTCGAGACCGCGCCCCCCATGATGCCGAGCTGAGGCACCAGGATCAGGTTGAGCGTGACGTTCAAGGCAGCCGTGAATACCAACACACCGGCGCATCGTGCCTGCTCGCCCAGCATGTTCAGCAGTGTTTCAACCGGCCCGATCGCGGCTTTCGCCAGGAAGCCGAAGACGAGAATGAGCATCACGGGATAGCCGTCGACGAACTGCGGGCCGAACAGCCACAGCAGCGGCTTGCCGAGCGCCAGAATGACGATGCCGGCGAGCAGCGACGGCCAGAACGTCCAGCGCACCGCATCGCGGACGACGGCGTCGAGACCGCTCGTGTCGCCACGCGCGTTCAGCGCCGAGAACCTGTTGGCGACCGCGCTGCCGACCGCATAATGCACGAACATGATCAGGCTCATGGTCTTGGCCGCCGCGAAATAGATCGCGACATCGGTCGGGGACAGGATGCTCGAGATGATGAGGACGTCGGCGTTCTGCATCAGCAGTTCGCACAGGTAGATGATCAGCAGCGGTGCCGACGCCTTGATCCACAGCGCAAAATCATACTGCCGACCCGCGGCTTGGCTCTGACGCGACAGCCGCCACTCCGTCAGCACAAGTTGCAGAAGCGCCGACAGCCACGTCGCCGCAATGGCCGCGATGGCGGCCGTGGTTGCCGTCATCGGCAGTCCGAGCCCGTAGGCCGAAGCCATGCCCGCCAGGATAACCAGTGGCCGCAGGATGTAGACCGGAACAAGGGCCAGACCCATCCAGGCCTGGCCCCGGCCGATCCCGTCGAGCACATCGCCGAGGGCATAGAGCGGGATACAGACGAGCGCGAGGTAGGCCGGCAAGACGTAATAGGTTGCGATGTGCGGCTCGAGAGCCCAAATCGCGCCCGCTCCGGCGAGCGCGACGAGCGTGCCTACACCGAACGCGACGAGGCGTGTGCCAAACGTCAGTCCGTTCAGCCGCTGCCAGTCCGCCCGCTCCTTGTATTCCGCCACGAGCCGCATGGCAGCCATACTCAGCCCCAAGCTGGAGAGCCCGCCCAACACGAGGACCCAGGTCCAGACAAACACGTAGATGCCGTATTCGAACGTGCCCATCCAGCGGGCCAAAGCGATCTGCATCGCGTAGAGCAAGCCCGCGCTGATGACCCGAACGCTGAATGCGACGATCGCGTTGCGTTGGGCGCGCGCGCGGTCGTCGGCTCCTTCGCGCACCGCGCGGACAAGACCCCTGACCGCGGCCAAAAGGTTGGTCAAACGGTCGCCAACAGCCGCGAGGGTCGTCGGGCCGGCATCCGAACGCGCCGCCCCCTCAAAGGCCGCCTCTCCATGTGCTGTCGTCTCTTGACCTGTCATCTTGGCGAAGGGTCCAATCGTCGGGGAGTTGAAACGAAATCGAAGCTTCCGGTCGCCGCTCTCGGGGCCAGCACGTCCGGCGGTCGGTGTTCCGGTTGCGGCATCTGCTTGCGTCTGCTGACACGCAACGAACCAATGTCCAAGCCATCCGGCACACGCACACCCTCAGGTCCACAGCCCTTCTGCCGTACGGTTTTGCTGCCGACGCCGCACCAGGGCCGCGACGCCCGCCCAGGCCCAGCACCGTCCGGCATCCCCCTTCTGGCTGTGAAGGCTGGAGAAGAACTCGGCGACGTCAGCGGCGTGAAGGCCATGACGGGCTTCTAGTGTTGCCGCCATGAACTCGACGTCGCGAGGGGTCGGTGTCAGGTCTTCCTCTGGGTGCCAAAGGGTGGTCATGCCGTGAGCCTTGTCCTTGATGAATGCACAGATCTGCATAAGCAAAATTTAAGTAAGCAAGATCGAAGCCAGGAATTTGGTTTACGAGTTGGAAATCGCGCCGCGGACTTGCCTCGCACCGCAAGTCGTGAAACGCTTCCCCTCGGACCGGGGGCACACGCGGAGTAACCAGAATGACGCAAGCGCGCAGATGCCACGAACGAGCCGGCCGCCTGACAGGCGCGAGGTCGGACTGGCGCACGCGACATCTCGTCCTCGCGCTGGCGCTCGGTGCGCTCGTGACGGGGATTGCGCCGGCACAGTCGGAGACGCGCCCGCGCCAACCGCCAGGCGGTTCCCCTGCTGCGCCTCAAGCCGTGCCGGATGCCCCAGGATCGGACAGCGCTTCGCCTCGGAACGGCACCGGCGGGGGGGCACCCGGTGCACCGGGCCTCAGCGACGAGGGACCTGAAGAAACGCCGTTCGGCGGTGGAGCATGCCCTTATCGCGACGGCCCGCTGGAGCTGATCGTCTAGTCGGTGTGGACGGCTGGGGCGCGCAAGGGCGGCCGCAGCACCGCTGCCGGCCATGACCCTGGATGCACGCAGCCTGGATGCCCGCAGGCAGAATGGACAGGCCCGAACGGGGGTTAGTTCGTCTCGGTCTGGGCCGGTTTGATGATCTTCTTGCGGACGACGGGCGCGTCGACTGTCGAGGCAGCGGCCGCCGCACCGGCCGGCTTGGCCACCGCTGGGCGGTCCACTTTTGTCTTGACCACGTCCTTGACCACCGCGCGCTGTTCCTTGGTGAGCTGGTTGACCTTCTCACCCTTGGCGCGCAAACGCACGGCCCGGAGCTTGCGCGCCACATCCCGATTGCCGCACGAATACGACGCTACGGTGTGCCGCACGCTGCGCGCCCCGCCGGCCGTTTTGTCGATGGGCATGTTGTCGATCGTTGTCGTGTTGAAGAGTGTTTTCCAGCCCAGTTGTTGGAAGCCGTGCTCGAGCAGCGAACCCGCACGCACCGTTCGATCGGCACCCGACGGTTCGCCGAGCACGACGGCCATCAGGCGCGAGCTGTCGCGGGTGGCGCTGGCGACCACGTTATAACCGGAATCGCATATGAAGCCGGTCTTCAGTCCATCGGCGCCGTCAAAGGTCTTCAGCAGGCCGTTGTGCGTGGCGAGCCGGATTTTGCCGATACGGAAATCCTGCATCTTCCAGTAGTCGGCGTGCTCGGGGAAATCCTTCACGACGGCCCGTGCCAGCTTGGCCAGGTCACGCGCGGTCGTCACCTGCTCGGGATGGGGCAGTCCGTTGGGATTGAAGAACCGCGTGCGCGTCATGCCGAGCCGTTGCGCCTCGGCGTTCATCCGTTCGATGAAGGCCGGCTGGGTCGGTCCCAGCGTCTCGGCTATCATGACGGCTACGTCGTTGGCCGATTTGATGATAAGCGCTTTCAGCGCCGTGTCGAGCGTCATCTGCGCGCCGATGGGCAGCCCGACCTTGCTGGGTGGCTCGAGTTGGGCGGCCTCGGTGCAGGTCAGCAGGGTATCGAGCGTTACCTTGCCGGCCTTGAGATCCTTGAACGCCAAGTAGGCCGTCATGATCTTGGTCAGGGAGGCAGGATGCCACTGATTGTCGATGTCCTCGGCGTAGAGCACTTTTCCGCTATCGGCCTCGAACAGCAGCGCCGGACCAGCTTCGGCGGCCCCTGTCAGGAGCACTCCGGCGGCCAGCGCCGAAGCAAGTTGTTTCAAAAGGCTCATGGGGTGCAGTCCCGACAAGACGGGTGGGCCAGCGTCAAATCACTGTTCCGCACTACCACGGGCAGACTGCGTAGGGCAATTAGCACGCCTCACGCGGACGTTCGGGTGTGCGCGCCGCGCCGCAGCCGGGATCGACATCGGGCCGATGCGCCAGTGACCGTCGGCACGGGCTGTGTCGGCGCGATCCCTGGTCCGCCGTCAGCGGTGCCTGGTCGTCCCGACCTTGCTTGGTGCCCCTGGCCCGACTCGAACGGGCACGCTGTTGCCAGCAACAGATTTTGAGTCTGCCGCGTCTACCGATTCCGCCACAGGGGCTCACGCCATGAGCGCGAGGGCGGCATACTAGTGAGAAGCCCCCGCCCGTCAATTGTGATTGTGCACGCCAGCGAGCTCCCCGATGCCCGAACCCGCAACCGCCCAGACCCCCGACGCCACACGGGCCCACATCCAGGCTCGGTTGTCCGCGCTCGAAGCCGAGCACGGCGTCCGCGTGCTGTTTGCAGCCGAGTCCGGCAGCCGGGCCTGGGGCTTTGCCTCTCCGGACAGCGATTACGACGTTCGCTTCGTCTATGCGCATTCAACCGACTGGTACGTCTCTCTCGCCGCGCCTCGCGACGTAATCGAAGCCCCGCTCGATCCGATGCTCGTCGATCTGGCCGGCTGGGACGTGCGCAAGGCCTTGCGCCTCCTCCTTAAATCTAACGCCGCGTTGTATGAATGGACGCGGTCGCCGATCCTCTATCGGGACGGGCCCGCGCGCGCGGCGATCAGCACCTTGTTTGAAGCGGTGGCCAGCCGCCATTCGCTGGCCCTGCACTACACGCACACGGCGCAGACGAACTGGAAGCGGTGCGGCGATGGTCGCGAGGTCAAGCTCAAGCGCTATTTCTATTTCATGCGGCCGCTGCTCGCGCGCGAATGGGCGTTGGTCCACGGCACGCCGCCGCCAATGCATATGGATCATCTGCTCGCAGCCGTGCCGCTGCCGCCCACCGTGCAGCGCGAATTCCGCGATCTCATCGCCGCGAAAACAACGACGCCGGAGCTGGGATGCCATCCGCGCCGTCGGGCGCTGGACGCCTGGATCATGGACCGGCTCGCTGATCAACCCGTTGCGATTGCCGAGGTGCCGCCGCCGGATGCCGCCGCACGCGCAGATGATCTGTTTCGCGCGCTGATCGGGTTTGCGCCGGCGGCGCGCTGAGGCCGCGCGCACTGCAAACCCTCAAGCGGCCTTCGGTTCGGCCGCCACCAACTCCACGATATCGGCCATGATATCGTTCAACTGGAAATTCTTGGGCGTGTAGACCGCCGCAACGCCCATGGCCTTGAGCTTGGCTTCGTCCTCGGGGGGGATGATGCCCCCGACGATGAGCGGCACATCGTCGAGACCCTCTGACCGCATGCGCTCCAGCACCTCGGAAACAAGCGGCACGTGGCTGCCCGACAGGATAGACAACCCGACCACGTGCACGCTTTCTTCGACGGCGGCCCGCACGATCTGCGTTGGCGTCAGCCGAATGCCTTCGTAGACGACCTCCATGCCGACATCGCGGGCGCGCACGGCAATCTGCTCGGCACCGTTCGAATGGCCGTCGAGGCCCGGCTTGCCAACCAGGAACTTGATGCGCCGGCCCAACGCCTCCGACACGACCTCGACCCGGCGGCGGACCGCCTCGAGCGCCGTGCCCTCGCCCAGCATCCCGGACTGCGCAACGCCCGTCGGTGCGCGATACTCGCCATAGATGCGGCGCAGCAGCCCGCCCCACTCGCCCGTCGTCACGCCGGCTTTGGCGCAAGCGATCGAGGCGTCCATGACGTTGCGGTTCTCCCTGGCTGCGGCCTCGAGGTCCGCGAGTGCGGCGGCCACGGCCTTGGGATCACGCGCCGCGCGCCATGCCGCAAGTTTCTCCACCTGCTCGGCCTCGCCGGCCGGGTCGACGACAAGGACCGCGCCCTCCCCCGCCGAGAGAGGCGACACCTCGGTTTCGGTCCATTTGTTGACGCCGACAACGATCTGCTCACCACTCTCGATAGCGCGCAGCCGCTCGGAGTTCGATTCGACGAGCCGGCGCTTCATGTAGTCGATAGCCGCCACCGCGCCCCCCATCTGGTCGATGGCGGCAAGCTCGGCGCGGGCCTCGGCTTTCAAGTCCTGGACCTTACGAGCGATCTCCGCGGAGCCATCGAAGATGTCGGCGAATTCGAGAAGGTCTGTCTCGTAGGCCAGGATCTGCTGCATCCTCAGCGACCACTGCTGGTCCCACGGCCGGGGCAGGCCGAGCGCCTCGTTCCATGCAGGAAGCTGCAAAGCACGGGCGCGCGCGTTCCTCGACAATGTCACGCCCAGTGCCGCAATCAGGATTCGGTAGACGTTGTTTTCCGCCTGTTGCTCGGTCAGCCCGAGGGAATTGACCTGAACGCCATAGCGGAAGCGGCGGAATTTCTCGTCGGTGACGCCAAAGCGCTCGGCCGTGATCTCGTCCCACAGCTCGGTGAAGGCCCGCATCTTGGAGACTTCGGTGATGAACCGGAGGCCGGCATTGACGAAGAATGAGACGCGGCCGACGACCGCGCCGAAGTCGACGTCCGAGACCTCTCCGGAGGCTTTCACGGTGTCGAGCACGGCAATTCCGGTCGCCAGCGCGTAGGCCAGCTCCTGTACCGGTGTCGCGCCGGCCTCCTGGAGATGATACGAGCAGACGTTGGTCGGGTTCCACTTGGGGACCTCGCGCGTCGAGAACACGATGGTGTCCTTGATCAGCTTCAGCGAGGGGGCTGGAGGAAAGACATACGTCCCGCGCGACAGGTATTCCTTGATGATGTCGTTCTGGATCGTCCCGGTGAGCGCGCCGCGCGGCGCGCCCGTCTCGTCGGCGACCGCGATGTAGAGCGCCAGCAGCCAAGCGGCCGTCGCGTTGATCGTCATCGAGGTATTCATCCGATCGAGGGGAATGCCCTCGAGCAGCGTGCGCATGTCGCCGATGTGTGCCACGGGAACGCCGACTTTGCCCACTTCGCCGCGCGCCAGCTCATGATCGCTGTCGTAGCCCGTCTGGGTCGGGAGGTCGAAGGCGATCGACAGTCCGGTCTGACCCTTCGCCAGGTTCTTGCGGTACAGCTCGTTGGACTTGGCCGCGGTCGAATGGCCGGCATACGTACGAAAAATCCAGGGCTGATCGCGTCCACTCCGGTCGCTCTGACCTGGTGTGCCGGCCTGCGCGGCCGAGCCGCCCGAGGGTTTCGATTTGCCGCCCATATCACTCGCCCGTCTCTAAAAGAAAGCTCTTGCTTTCGAGACTTACACCGTCATCGCGCTATGCTGCAATGCGCAAAGCGGGCGAGTTCGGCGGCGGGGAAAGCGAAGGCGGGGTCAGGTGGCGCGGGCCAAAAGGTCGCCCACGAAAAAGATGAGCCGCTTGACGACGAGCATGACAACCAGCGCGATCGAGATGCCGACAGTGGCGGCGATCAGCGTGTTGAGGATCGGATCGCCGGCGACGAACACCTGCTGGGCGGTGAACAGAGCCGTCACCAGCGCGCCGCCCGCCACGAACCCCGGGAAGAACATCAGCGCATGAATGGTCGCGCCATCCATGACTTCGCGCATCGTGAAGGCCGCAATGACCGATAAGATCACAATGAGGATGAAGCTCGTCTCATTGATGAGGAGGAGCTGGTGGTGCACCTTCGTGACGAGATCAAGCATTGGGTGCCTCGGGGGGGCGCTTCGGGGGTGGGCGGGGGATGCGACGGCCGCGCAAATCCGGCCGCACAAGGACGAATCACCGACCGTCCAACAGTTTATCGTCACATTAACTCGCCGAAGTTAACGAGTGGTGTCTTCGCCCGCGCTGGCGAGGTCGCTCTCTCAGAGGGCCGGCCGTGGCGGGGACTTGCAAGCTGCGTCGATCTATGGCCCCTTATTGCTGCGATGCACTCGAACGAGGCATTTGAAGGCTGGCGCACGAACGCGACATCATACTGGCGCGGCGTGGGTGCCGTGCCGCAGGACGAAATCGGGACAGCATTGGGAGAGATCGAGAATGTCGAGCACGGGCGCTGCCGCAAGTTCCAGCTCATCGGGTGCAAGCGCGCCGTCCGGCGTCGTCAAGGACCTGTACGAGGTCGGTGAAATCCCACCACTCGGCCATGTGCCAAAAACCATGTACGCGTGGGCCATCCGCCAGGAGCGGGAAGGGGCACCGGATCAGGCCATGCAGGTCGAGGTGGTGCCGACCTGGGAACTCGACAGCCATGACGTCCTCGTGCTCGTGATGGCGGCCGGTGTGAACTACAACGGCGTGTGGGCCTCGCTCGGCACGCCGATCTCCATGTTCAACGTCCACAAGAACCCGTACCACATCGCCGGATCGGATGCCTCGGGCATCGTCTGGGCCGTCGGTTCGAAAGTGAAGCGGTGGAAAGTCGGTGACGAGGTCGTCATCCACTGCAACCAGGACGATGGCGACGACGAGGAGTGCAACGGCGGCGATCCGATGTTCTCGACCTCGCAGCGGATCTGGGGCTACGAGACGCCGGATGGGTCGTTTGCCCAGTTCGCGCGGGTGCAGGACCGCCAGCTTCTGGAGCGCCCCAAGCACCTGTCCTGGGAGGAGAGCGCCTGCTACACGCTGACGCTGGCGACGGCGTATCGCATGCTGTTCGGCCACCGCCCACACACGTTGAAGCCCGGCCAGAACGTTCTGGTGTGGGGCGCCTCGGGCGGACTCGGCTCATTCGCCATCCAGTTGTGCGCGACGTCGGGTGCCAACGCGATCGGCGTCGTCTCCGAGGACGACAAGCGCGACTTCGTCATGCAGCTCGGTGCCAAGGGCGTCATCAACCGCAAGAAGTTCAACTGCTGGGGTCAACTGCCCAAGGTCAACTCGCCCGAATACAACACGTGGCTCAAGGAGATGCGCAGTTTCGGCAAGGCGATCTGGGACATCACCGGCAAGGGCGTCAACGTCGACATGGTCTTCGAGCACCCTGGCGAGTCGACCTTCCCAGTGTCCGTCCAGGTGGTGAAGCGCGGCGGCATGGTCGTCATCTGCGCCGGAACCACGGGCTACAACCTGACGATGGATGCCCGCTACCTGTGGATGCATCAGAAGCGCGTGCAGGGCAGCCACTTCGCAAACCTGATGCAGGCAAGCCAGGCCAACCGGCTGGTCGTCGAGCGGCGCATCGACCCGTGCATGTCCGAGGTGTTTCCCTGGGCGCAAATCCCCAAGGCGCACATGCGGATGTGGAAGAACGAGCACAAGCCGGGCAACATGGCCGTCCTCGTCTCGGCCCCGACGACCGGGCTCAAGACGATCGAGGACGTTCGCGAGGCGAGCCAGGCCCGGTTCGGCGGCTGAGTTAAGTCGACTGTTTGGTCGGGGGTGTGGCTGGCGACGCCGCCCCCATCGGACCGGGCGTGCTGTGTCCGGCCAGCGCATCCGCACGCTTCCGCTCCCATGACGCATACCTCACATGCGTCGGCCGCTGTTGTCGCGGTCGGGCGTACACGATACAGCCAGCCGGCCCGGGAGCCGATGGCTGTCAGGGTCGACCGCGCTGCACTAGCTTGAAAGCGGCCCCTGCATGCTGCTCCGTCTCGCGCCGCTGCTATTCGTCATCCTGTGGTCGACCGGCTTTATTGCCTCCAAGGTTGCTGGAGAGCACGCCGAGCCGTTCACGCTCCTGCTGGTGCGCTTTGCGCTCACCTTCGCTCTGCTCATGGGCTGGGCGGTGTGGACCAGGATAGACTGGCCGACCCGGCCTGCGCTGATCCACGCCGCGGTGACCGGCATTCTGATCCATACTGCTTACATCGGCGGCGTTCTCTGGGCCCTCCGGCTCGGCATGCCGTCTGGTGTCGTGGCGGCCGTGGTGTGCCTGCAGCCGGTGCTGACGGGCATCCTGGCCGGCCCGCTACTCGGCGAACGGCCCGGCCGCCAGCATTGGCTCGGCCTGGCTGTGGGTCTCGCCGGGGTGCTGATGGTGCTGGCTCCCAAGCTGGCCGCCGTATCGCCGGCAGGCGCACTCGGTCCGCTCAGCGTCGTCATGGTGCTGGCCGCCCTCATCGGCATCACGCTGGGCACCATCAACCAGAAGCGGCACGGGGCAACCGGTGATCTCATCGGCCTGACCATTGCCCAGTACGCGGGCGCGACTGCGGTCGCCGGCATGATCGCGCTCGCCACCGAGGATATGGCGATCGCGTGGACGGCCGAGTTTACGCTGGCGCTGGCCTGGCTCGTCCTGGTCCTGTCGATCGGAGCGATCGGCCTGTTGATGCTGCTGATCCGCGCGTCGGCGGTGTCCTCGGTCACGGGCCTGTTCTACCTGGTACCCGCGGTCACCGCGTTGATGGCGGCTGCGATGTTCGGCGAAACGCTCAGCATCGTACAACTCGCCGGGATGGCCCTCGTCATGGCCGCCGTCGCAGTGCTCAGGCCCGCGGCGATGCCGCCTGGGGGGCAACGTCCTCATCAGGAATGAGCTTGCGCAGCTCGATCAGCCCCCGATTCAGTTCCGCGCCGAGCAACACGATGATGCCCGTCACCTGGAAAAAGATGAGGGCGACCATGAACTGGGACAGACCAGCATAGAAGCGTGAGTAGTCGGAAAATTCCAGGTAGGTCGAGTAGAGGACGGCCATCGCGATCCACAGCACGGTCGAGAGGATAACGCCGGGGGCGACCTCCGCGATTGTCCGGCGGCCCGCCGCCAGCCAGAGGTGAATGGCCATCAGATGCCCGGCGATGACCGCAGCGGCAAGCGCATACCTGAGACCGGCTGCCAGCCAGGACGAATCGAGCACCGACTTGAGGAATGACGGCTCGAACTTCGCCGCGATGCCTGGGCCGACAATCACCGCCCAGGTGAGCACGAGCGAGGACAGGGCGCTGACCAGGACGAACCCCATGCTGCGCAACAAGCAGAGCGGGTACGACAGCGTTTCGTGCTTACGGTAGGCACCGTTCAAGGCAGCGCGCAGCGTCTCGATGGCGCTGGTCGCGAAGAACAGTGCGATGCCACCACCAATCGTCAGCAAGTCGATGCGCGTGGAGCTCAAAATAGAGCTGACCTGGGGCGCCAGCGCCTGCGCGACGTCCTTGGGTAGGATGTCGAAGAGATAGTCGATGGCCTGGGCAGCCAACTGCGGACTGCCGATCAAGCTCGCCAGACCCGCGAGGAACAGGCAAAACGGGAATAGTGACACTACGAACGAGAACGCCACGGCACCGGCCATCGAGAACCCGGAGTGCTCGTAGAGGCGGTAGAGCGCTTCCAGTACGGTCGTCGGCCGCGTGAGCAGTGCATCCCTATTACCGAGCAAGGCTTTGCATTCCTCATTGTGTGCCGGCTAGTGGGCTGGCACCGTGGTGGCTGCCGAAGATTTAGGCCAGCGCCGCCTGATTTGCATCCCCTATCCCAAAAATCGCCCGTAACCCGAAGTGACGCGATACCATCACAGGCAGGTCAGACGTCGAGGTGATGGACGATTAATTCAGACAGTGCTTATAGTTATCGTGACGGACATTCGCTGGAGCCCAGGAGCAGCCCTGCCATGGCGGCCGACCTCGCGGAGGCGCACCGCGCCATCGCGCTGGCGCTACGCCAAATTGAAGCGCTGCGCGATTCCGACGCCGGGGCGATCCCCGGCTCGGCATCCACCACCGACCTGAGTGCTGTGGCCGGGCATCTCGGTGCCGCGGTCGGGCTTCTCGAGCCCCTCTTAGGGCAGGCCGCATCGTCCCCTGGGGCCACTCTTGCCGCCGGCGCAGCCAGAACCTCGAACGCCGCCGCAATGGGCGTTTTCCCAACGCGCACGCGGCTCAAAGACCGCGTCACCAGCCTGCCGCAACTCGTGGTGCCAGAGGGGCGCGAGCCGGATGTAAGCCCCGTGCTGGACACCGCCGCGCCGCGGGTTTCGTCCGTGATCGACGAGTTGACGCGGATCAGAGGTATCGACGCTGGGCTGGCGCAGCGGCTTTCTACGTACGGCATCAAAACGATTGCTCAGATCGCTGCGCTGACTGCCGCGGATGTGCGCCGGATGTCGGCAGACTTGGGGCTCGATCGCCGGATCGCGCGCCAAAGCTGGATCGAGCAGGCCGCCGTCCTCATGCGGGCGCGTCCCGACCCGCAAGGCTCCGAGCCCGCCGGGACGGTTCACCCTCCGGTCCTCCGGGATCGAGATCGGGCCGAATCGTCCCCTGCCGCTCTCCAGGACCTGTCCGATGACGCGCACGGACCACGCGCTATCGCCGAGCGCCTGGCGGCAGCCATCGCAAGCGTTCGCGCGCAGATTGTTCCAAAGCGCGTCACGCCAACGCCCGCTGCCGCTGCCGCAGCCCCGGCCCTCGCGCCCGCCCCGGTGGCCAACGCTGCGGCTGGCCCGTCCATCAGCGATCCCGCAGCGGCGGAGGCCCGCGACGGGGCCGATGTGCCGCTCGAGGCAGACCACCGGGACGACCTGACGCGCATCGCCCGGATCGACGCGGCCACTGCGACGGCCCTCAGCACACTCGGTGTCACCCGGTTTGCCGAAATCGCACAGCTCCGCGGCGTGGACATCATCGAGATCGACCAGCAGCTTGGGCTGCGCGACCGGCTGTTGCGGGAACAGTGGATCGAGCAGGCCGCGATCCTGGCCGTTGGCCACTCGACGGCATACGCCTCGGCGCAGAGCAAAGGGCATCGCCTCGAGATCACAGCGCGACCCACGCCGCCACTTCCCCCCGACCCGACCTTGCGCGCCCTACTCGATGCCGCGCCACGGCCGCAGGCGGTCGCGGTTCCCGCCGATGCTGGTGCACGGCCGCAGGAGCCGCCGTCGTCATCGGACCCGCCGAGATCGAGCCTCGCTGCGCGCATGTCTCCCGAACGGCGTATCGACGGTGAACCGCCCGCTGCTCTGTTGGCCGCCGTCGAGCGCGAGATCGAATCCGTCGAGGCCGTCACGGTGCCGATCAGCGCCCCGGATAAGGCGCTGGCGGCCGGCACGCAGTTTCTCGTTGCCGACGCCGAGCCTGCAGGTCGCCAATCGGAGGACGCCGGGCTGGAGCCCGCCAGCGACCGCGCCGGCACGATCGCGCTTGGCGATGTCCATGCCGAGGAAGCCGAGGTCATGATCGTGGACAGGCCACGAGCCACGCCTCAGGAACCAGGGGAGACGAGCATGTCGAAGGATGGGGCCTTGGGTCCACCGGGCTCGCTCAAAACGCGCCTGCGCAAGGCGCACGCCGGTGAGGAGATGACCGAGCCGGAGACCCCTTATGCGTATGGCCACGCCATCGACGAAGCCGCCGTCGAGATCGTCGATGTGGAAACGCGCCGCCCGCTGCCGCGCCGCGATGTGCCGGCATCGCCCGCTGCCCAAAGTCATAGCGGCCGCAGGACCGGGCCGCGCATTCTGCGCGCGCTCTCGGGCAGGCCGCCGCGTCCGGAGTGACGGGCTGGTGCCCGCGCGGGCACCGCCAAACGGCTGCACGGGTGGCATGGGGACCATCCGATCAGGCAATTGCCATGTCGGTGCGCTCCGCTATTGTGCTGTGCAACAGTACGACTGGGCCAACGCGTGCGCGCCTGCGTATGTCGATACAGAGCGTATTGGAAACGCCCGCGCGCGGAGCCCACCCGCCAAGAACCGGAGGATTTCATGTTGACAGCCGCCAAGATCGCCGATGCCCAGCCCGATCTTGCAAGTGCCTCGACCGAGGTGTTGCTCGACACCGCGCGCCACGTGGTGGCCGAGGCGCAGAAAATCCAGGTTGCGGCACGCGCAGGTGTGGCCGCCAAAGTGGCCGCGCTCGGTGGCCTGGACGCAGCCCAGCATGTGGCGCACGGGTTTGCCTGGCTCGCCACGACCGTCGAGGGTCTGCACCAGATGCACGCCTGGGCGTCCCGTCTCGCCGAGGAGGGCCGCTTAGGTGAGATGGAGCGGTTGATCCTGCTGGCAGCATTCGCCGAATATTCCGGGCAGATCGCCGGCGGCATCCCGATGAGTCAGGTCGAGATGATCCGCTGTGCCGAACTGGGCGTGCCACGACAGGCCGTCCGCGCATTCGAGGACGCCAGCGCCGATCTGGTCGCTGAGGGGGCCAGCGAAGCCAATCTCGTGCGCCTCGCCACGCTGATCGCCGAAGCCCAGGGCGCGACCACTTATGGTGACGCCGGTCTGGATGAAACGCACGCCGAAATCCACGAGCAGATGCGCCGGTTCTCGGAAGCCGAAGTGGTGCCGCACGCCCATGAGTGGCACCTGCAAAATGCATATATTCCAATGGAGATCGTCGAGAAGGTCGCCGAACTCGGCGTGTTCGGTCTGACGATCCCGGAGGAGTTGGGCGGTCTCGGCCTTGGCAAGCTCGCCATGTGCGTCGTCTCTGAGGAACTGTCGCGCGGGTACATCGGCGTCGGCTCGCTGGGGACGCGCTCGGAGATCGCAGGCGAGTTGATCCTGCACAACGGCACCGAGGAGCAGAAGCAGAAGTACCTGCCAAAGCTCGCCTCCGGAGAAATCCTGCCAACGGCCGTGTTCACCGAGCCGAACACCGGGTCGGATTTGGCCAGTCTGAAGACCCGCGCCGTCAAGGATGGCGACGTCTATCGCATCACGGGCCAGAAAACCTGGATCACGCATCCGGTTCGGGCCGACCTGATGACCGTCCTGGTGCGCACCAATCCGGCGGAAAAGGGCTACAAGGGCCTGTCCATGCTGCTGGTGGAAAAAGAGCGCGGCACCGATGAGACCCCGTTCCCGATGACGGGGATCAGCGGCGGCGAGATCGAGGTCCTGGGCTATCGCGGCATGAAGGAGTACGACGTTTCGTTCGACGACTTCGCAGTGCCGACCAGCCAACTTCTCGGTGGTGTCGAAGGGCAGGGCTTCAAACAGCTCATGAACACCTTCGAAGGCGCTCGCATCCAGACGGCAGCCCGGGCCGTCGGCGTGGCCCAATGCGCCATGGACCTCGGCCTCAAGTATGCACTCGACCGCAATCAGTTCGGTAAACCGATCTATGCGTTTCCGCGGGTGGCCAACAAGATCGCCAAAATGGCTGCGGAAATCATGGTCGCGCGTCAGCTTACCTATTTCGCCGCCCGCGAGAAGGACGAGGGGCACCGCTGCGACCTGGAAGCCGGCATGGCCAAGTTGCTCGGTGCCCGGGTCGCCTGGGCGGCGGCCGACAACGCGTTGCAGATCCACGGCGGCAACGGCTTCGCGCTCGAATACCCCGTGTCGCGCGTCCTGTGCGATGCGCGCATCCTCAACATCTTCGAGGGTGCTGCCGAAATTCAGGCGCAGGTCATTGCCCGCCGGCTGCTGGAGGGCGCGAACTGAGGGGGGAGCGCGGCTCCGTGAGCTGGTCTCGAGCGTGGCCAGCCGGGAGAGGAGACCCAGGGACAGCGACGAAGGCGCACCGCCCATGCGATCGGTACTGATCACGGGTGCGTCGTCCGGTATCGGATTGCAGGCAGCCTTGACGCTCAAGGCGCGCGGTTGGCGCGTCCTTGTGACCGCGCGCAAGGCGGAGGACCTGCACCGGCTGCGCGACACCCACGGCCTCGAGCCGCTGTTTCTCGAACTCGCCGACGAGCCGTCGGTCGCAGCATGCGCAGAACAGGCTTTGGCCCTCACGGGCGGCAATCTCTATGGCCTGTTCAACAATGCGGCGTTCGGGCAACTGGGGGCCGTGGAGGACATCCCAGCGGCTGTGTTGCGCCACCAGTTCGAAGTCAACGTGATCGGCGGCCATGAACTGACGCGGCGCATCCTGCCGGCGATGCTGCACAACAAGCGCGGACGGATCGTGCAGTGCTCTTCTGTGCTGGGGCTTGTGTCGGGGCCCTACCGGGGGGCCTATTCTGCCTCGAAATTCGCATTGGAAGCCTTGAGTGATGCACTCCGCATCGAACTCGACGGTACTGGTGTGGCGGTCAGCCTGATCGAGCCAGGGCCGATACGGACCAGTTTTCTGGCCAACGCGCTGACCGCCTTCGAAAGCGCGTTCGATATCCAGGCCTCCCGACATGCCGAGCGCTATCGGACACGGATCGCGGCGCTGCGCGCCGGCGGTGCGACGGCCTTCAAGCTGGAGCCGGAGGCGGTGGCGCGCAAGGTCGTCGATGCGCTGGAAAGCGCGCGGCCGAAACCGCGCTACTTCGTGACGCTTCCGACATATCAGGCCGATGTTCTCAGGCGGATTTTGCCGACCCGGCTGCTCGACCGGGTCATGGCGGGCAACTGAAGAACAGCGCGCTGCCGAACTTATGCCCTATGGTAGGGATGGCCGGCGATGATCGAGATGGCCCGGTAGACCTGTTCGGCCAGCACGATGCGGGCAAGACCGTGGGGCAGCGTGATGGCCCCCAAGGACATCGCGCGCCGGGCTGCATCGCGGGCAGCCGAACCGTGCCCGTCTGCGCCGCCGATCAGGAATGCCAGACGCTTGACCCCGCTGTCGCGGGCGTGCCGGAGGTCGGCAGCGAATGCCGCACTCGTCACCGAGCGACCGGTCTCGTCGAGCAGGATGATCTGGTCGGCCTCGCCAGCGGCCCGGATGAGGCGCTGCGCTTCGTCGGTCCGGCGTGCGTCGAGGCCGGCCGCCTTGCCCTCTGGAACCTCAACGACGTCGAACGGCCCAAGTCCGTGCGACCGGCCGAGGCCGCTCGCCAGACCGACATAGCGATCGAGCAGTGCCCGTTCGGCACCATCCTTGAGGCGGCCAACGGCCACGACGCTGAGACGCATGATCTTATCGGACCCGAAACGGCCATCCAGGCCGCGGTCGGCTCATGGCCGTCGGGGCGGCATCCGTTAGCCGCGCACCAGACCTCAATGCGACGTCGAATCCGCCGGGCGCTCGCCCGACCACATCTTCTCGAGGTTGTAGAACTCACGAACCTCGGGCCGGAACAGGTGAATAATGATGTCACCCGTATCGACCAGTACCCAGTCACAAGCCTGCATGCCTTCGACGCGGGCGCGCCCGGCCCCGAAGTCCTTCAGCTTTTCCTGGAGGGTATCGGCCAGTGAGCCGACGTGGCGGTCGGTCCGGCCCGAAGCGATCACCATGAAGTCGCCGAACGACGTTTTTCCGGCAAGGTCGATCGTCACGATGTCTTCGGCCTTGGCTTCGTCCAGCCAAAGAACGATCTGCTTCAGCAGGGCTTCCGAGGATGCGCTCTCGTGCATCATCTCAGTGGGAGGCGTGCCAAGCGCGGCTGCCTCGACAGTGGTTCGCATGTTGTGGTGGTTGTCCTTTCGTCATCGAACCCGCTTGCTTGGATTAACCAGCCGATCGGCGGCCAACGCGCTCTCGAGACTGTCACGCCGACGCGCGCACCCGACGATAGTCACTTCCAACGGGCGTGATCAAGACCCTACACGCAGTCATGTTGCCCTGGTTTGACGATGCGCGCCTGTGGATCGTGGCCTGCCAGCAACAGTGTGCTGCGAGAAGCACGCAAGCTGGTGGACGAGAGGGGGGAAAGGCGCGTGGTCAGCATAACCATCGCAGGGGGTGCAGTGATGGCCAGCCGCGGGGCCAAAGCCTCCGGAAGCCGGTAATCGGCAAACGCTCGCCCAGCCGGCGAAGCCAGGGCCTTCAACCGATAGCCGGGCCGGTCGACAACGGCGATCGGCACTGTCTGCGCGATCGTCCGCCACTGCTGCCACCGGTGGAAGGAGGCGAGATTGTCGGCCCCCATGATCCAGACGAAGTGGGCGCGGGGGTAGCGCCCCGTCAGGAAATCCAGCACTTTGGCCGTATAGGCTGTGTCGAGATCACGCTCGAAGGCGGTGATCGCCATGCGGGTGTCGGCTGCCAGTGCGCGGGCCTCCGCCATCCGATCGCACAGCGGTGCGAGTTGCGCGTGGTCCTTCAGCGGATTGCCGGGCGAGACGAGCCACCACAGCCGATCGAGCCGCAAACGGCGCAGGGCCGTCTCGGCGACCGTCAGATGTCCTTCGTGCGGTGGATCGAACGAACCGCCCATGACGCCGATGCGCAGGCGATCGCCGACCGGCGGCGTGCGGACCCTGATGCCTTGGCCACGCGGCGGCGTGCTGACGAACGGGCGTGGCCGCGTGCTCATGTCCTCATGGTCTCATTCGGGCCTCATGGCCTGATCTGGCCGGTGCCACGGACGACATACTTGAAGGTGGTCAACTGCTCGACGCCCACGGGACCGCGCGCATGCATGCGCCCTGTCGCAATCCCGATTTCGGCCCCCATGCCGAACTCGCCGCCATCGGCGAACTGGGTCGAGGCATTGTGCATCACGATCGCCGAGTCGACACGCGCCAGGAACCGTTCGGCCGTAGTGGCGCATTCGGTGACGATCGCCTCGGTATGCTGCGAGCCGTGCGTGGCGATGTGCTCGATCGCCTCGTCGACGCCGTCGACCGTTTTGACCGCGATGATCGAATCGAGGAACTCGATGCCGAAGTCGGACGACTTGGCGGCGACCACGCGCGCGTCGACGGCCTGAACCGCGGCGTCGCCGCGCACCTCGCAGCCCGCATCCAGAAGAGCTGTCACCAGACGGCCGACGTCGGCTTCGCGGGCTTGGCGGTCGATCAGCAGCGTCTCGGTCGCCCCGCAAACGCCGGTGCGTCGCAACTTGGCGTTCAGCACGATCTGCATCGCCTGATCCATGTCGGCGGCGCGATCCACGTAGGTGTGACAGATGCCTTCCAAATGCGCAAAGACGGGCACGCGCGCCTCCGTCTGCACCCGTTCGACCAGGCTCCGCCCCCCCCGCGGGACGATGACGTCGAGAGCACCGCCAAGGCCTGCGAGCATGTGACCGACGGCCTCGCGATCGGTTGTCGCGACGAGCTGGATCGCTTCGGCCGGCAGCCCGGCCGCCTTCAATCCGTGCGCAAGGCAGGTGAGGATGGCGACCGAAGAAAGGTGACTGTCCGATCCGCCACGCAGGATCGCCGCGTTACCGGCCTTGAGGCACAGGCCGCCGGCATCCGCCGTCACGTTGGGTCGGCTCTCGTAGATGATGCCGACGACGCCGATGGGTGTCGCCACGCGGCTGATCTCCAGGCCGTTCGGCCGGTCCCATTGCGCCAGCGTCCGCCCCGTCGGGTCGGGGAGCGCAGCGATGGCCTCAAGCCCCATGGCCATCGCCTCGATGCGGCCGGGATCGAGCATCAGCCGGTCCAGGTAGGCCCCCGGGCGACCGGCGTCCTCGGCCGCACTGAGATCGCGCCGGTTGGCCTCGATGATGGCTGGCGTATAGCGCCGCAGCTCGGTCGCGGCTTTGGTCAGCGCCTCGTTTTTCGCATCCGTCGTGGCAACCGCCAACAGCCGCTGGGCGGCGCGCGCATCGCGGCCCATGGCGAGCATCGCCGCGCCGATGTGATGCTCCTGCAAATGTTTCTGGACGTTGGCGGTCATCGGGGTCTCGTCACCATTTTCTGCGCCTTCCGACACTCGTTCCGATCGCCGGCCGGAAGGCGCAAGGCGGTCTGGTCGGGGACGCGCCGGGTCTCAAGCCGTTCCGGCCAGGACCTCTCGAGCATACACGCGCATCAGCAAGTCCCACCAGATCATGGTTTCCTTCAGATGGGAGGTGTCGATGCCGGTGAGAAGGACGGCATGCGTCAGCATGGCATCGCCGTCGCGACTGAGGGAAGCCCGGGTCAGCGGAAATCGCGTGTTCCACGCGTTGGTTGCTTCGAGGGAAACCGGATGCCCGGGAAACAGCGCCGACAGCATCAAGTAGGGACTCGTCCCGTGGTCGTTGCGAAACATGAACGCCGTGAAGGGAATGCCGTTCGCCTTGGAGTGCACGCCCTTGCCGCCCGAGGCCAGCGCGACGACCTCGGCCGGGTAGCCAAGGTGGCGGATGGCCTCCGCGATGAAATCCATGTCGGCGACGACGGGGTCGGAATTCTGCATGTTGCGGCTCCTGGACGCTGCGGCTTCCCTTGAACGGCGCTGCCTATTTCCGGTTGAGCGCCATGTCGTCGCGATGGATCAGTTCGTCGCGTCCGGCGAAGCCGAGAATGGCCTCGATTTCCGACGTTTTCCGGCCGATGATCCGATCCGCGTCGGCTTTGCTGTAGGCGATGAGACCGCGCCCCAGTTCCTGGCCGCTGCTCGCCCGAATGATCACGGCATCGCCGCGGTCGAAGGTTCCCGCGACCCGCGCGACGCCCGCCGGCAGGAGGCTCTTGCCTTGCGCGAGGGCACGCTCCGCACCGTCATCAACGAAAATCTCGCCCTTGGGTTCGAGCTGCCCGGAGAGCCAGCGCTTTTTCGCGGTGACCGGGTCGGACGGGGCCAAAAACCACGTGCACGGCGCGCCGTTCTCGATCGCCGTCAGCGGGTTCATCACCTTGCCCGAGGCGATCACCATGTCCGAGCCGCCCGCGCGCGCGATCTTGCCGGCTTCGATCTTGGTCTTCATGCCCCCCTTGGACAATTCGCTGCCGACATCGCCGGCCATCGCCTCTATCTCGCGCGTGATCTCGGTCACGGTGTCGAGCCGCCGGGCGCTCGGGTCGGAACCGGGCGGAGCCGTGTAAAGACCGTCGATGTCGGACAGCAGCACCAGCAGATCCGCCGACAGCATCGAGGCGACGCGCGCCGACAGCCGGTCGTTGTCGCCGTAGCGAATTTCGGTCGTCGCCACGGTGTCGTTCTCGTTGACGACGGGCAGCGCGCCGAGTTCCAACAGCCGCTGCATCGTCTGGCGCGCGTTGAGGTAGCGCCGACGCTGCTCGGTATCGCCCAGCGTAACCAGAATCTGGGCCGCGGTGATGCCGCGGGCGCGGGCGAGTTCCTGATAGGCATGCGCAAGACTGATCTGGCCAACGGCCGCAGCCGCCTGGCTTTCTTCCAGCGCCAGGGCCCCCTTCGGCAGCTTCAAGGCATGCCGGCCGAGAGCAATGGCACCCGAGGAGACGAGGACGATCTCACGTCCCGCCGCCCTGAGGCGGGCCACGTCATCGAGGAGCGAGGCCAGCCAGTCGGCCTTCAGGGTGCCCGTTTCACGACAGGTCAGCAGTGCCGAGCCGAGCTTGACGACGATGCGCCTGGCCGTGTGCCACTCCGGGCGGACAGACGCCTGGGATTTGCCGGTCGGTGCAGTGAGTTGCGGATCAGTCATGGCGGAGGTCCGGCGGAGTTCGTTGCGCATCAGGTCTGCGGCGAGGAGATAGCACTTCACAGGCCGAATTGGCAGCCGCATGTGCCGATGCGCGACCCAGGTCCAGGGGTTGGACCATGGAACCCGGCGGCCAGCCCCGTCGTTGTTGGGACCAGGAACAGCAAAACCTGGAGACCCTCAATGCGTAACATCCTGCTCTTTTTCATCGGCGTGCCGTTGCCGCTCATCATCCTTCTCAACGTTTTCGGTTGGGTTTGAGGCAACGGTCCAGTATCGCCGCATGGCTAGCGACCGCGGCCGTGCAGACCAGCGCCGTGCCCGACGGCCGCTCCGGCAGGGCCGCGCACAGGCACCTCATGGCCGCCAGCGCTTGGGCCCGCCGTCGCGGGTTGCTTCGTCGGCGGCCACGGCCTCGGCGCGGCTTGCGGACATGGCGCGGACAAGGGCGAACAGCGCCTCCTTGACGCCCTTGCCGGTCGCCGCAGACACGACCAGCGGACGCTGGCCACAGGCCTCTTCCAGCGCATCCATCCGTTCAGCCAGCGTCTCCTCGTCGACGGCGTCGGCCTTGCTGAGCGCGACGAGTTCGGTCTTCTCTTCCAGCCCCGCGCCATAGGCGTCCAGCTCCGCGCGTACCGTCGCGTAGGCTGTGGCCACATCGGCCTCCGTCGCATCGACGAGATGCAGCAGAACGCGCGTGCGTTCGACATGGCCGAGGAACTGGACCCCGAGCCCCGCCCCATCGTTGGCTCCTTCGATCAGCCCTGGAATGTCGGCGAGGACGAAATCCTTGTCACCGGCGCGCACGACCCCGAGGTTCGGGTGCAACGTGGTGAAGGGATAGTCCGCGATCTTTGGCTTGGCCGCCGTGACGGTGGCCAGGAACGTCGACTTGCCCGCGTTCGGCAGGCCAACGAGCCCTGCATCGGCGATCAGCTTCAGGCGCAGCCAGATCGTCATCTCGACGCCCGGCTGGCCGGGGTTGGCGTGACGCGGCGACTGGTTGGTCGAGCTCTTGAACTGCGCGTTGCCAAACCCACCGTTGCCGCCGCGCGCGATGACGATCTGATCGCCCGGCTCCTTGAGGTCGGCGAGCATGACCTCGTCGGCCTCGTCGTAGACTTGCGTGCCCGGCGGCACCTTGATGATGCAGTCGTCTCCGGAAGGCCCCGTGCGGTTGCGGCCCATGCCCGGGATACCGTTCTTGGCCTTGAAATGCTGCTGGTAGCGATAGTCGATCAGTGTGTTGAGATTGGCCACGCAGGCCACGATGACATCGCCGCCACGACCGCCGTCGCCGCCGTCCGGGCCACCGAACTCGATGAATTTCTCGCGCCGGAAAGACACCGAACCATCGCCGCCCGCGCCGGACTTAATGTAGATTTTTGCCTGATCGAGAAACTTCATCTGGGGTGGCTTTTCATGTTGGCGGTGAAATGATCCGCAGCGTTCAAGTTGGACCGACCGACGTTTTCAGGCCGCCGACCCGACGAGGCCGAGCCGCCGCCAAAGCGGGCGTGGCTTGGCCAGTTCGTAGCGGATGGCCTGCTGTTCCAGGCGCCGCGCCTGGCACCAGCACGCGTCGCGACCGACCTCGACGAAGCCCAATTTGGCGATGACATTACCGGATGCCTCGTTTTCGACGAAGTGGCGGCATTCGAGCCGGGTGAACCGTGTCGTCTGAAAGCAGTGCCGGATCAGCATGCCGACCGCCTCCGTTGCAAAGCCCTGGCCCCAATAGGGTTTGCCAATCCAAAACCCGATTTCGGCGTGCGACGGCTGGTTGGCGAGCGGAGCAAAGCCCGTCACGCCGATGAGGCTGCCCGCATGAGTGATTCCGAAGACGACCTCGTCGGCGTCGATCGAGGCCAGCCAGTCGGCGGCGCACGCCTCAGTGTAGGGATAAGGCATGCGGGCGGTCATGCTGGTGATGTCCCAGTCGCTGCCGAGCTCGGCAATCCGCGGGATATCCGGTGCACCAACCAGCCGCAGCACGAGGCGTCGTGTTCTGATCTCGGTCATTGCCAGCACGCACACCTGTCATCGGCCACCATGGACCGGAGGACGCCTTGCCCAGGGCGCTTGCGCCGCTCCGGCGAACCCCGCGCGGCAATATTCTCGCCGCAGCAAACCCGCGATACATGCGGCTTTAAAGCTGGCTTCACAGCGGCAGCCGACACGTCTGGAACCGCAGGGTCCGCGAAAGTGCAAAAAGGGAAGGTGGATCGCCACCTCCCCTCGATCCTCCAGGTCCGGGCCTTCATGTCCCGGAGACGGACGAGCCGTCCACCCTACTCGGCGGCTTCCGGCC
Organism: Hyphomicrobiaceae bacterium; assembly: GCA_033765285.1. GTDB lineage: Bacteria > Pseudomonadota > Alphaproteobacteria > Rhizobiales > Hyphomicrobiaceae > Filomicrobium. The sequence continues at coordinate 70,502 of JANRIE010000011.1, forward strand.
TCGATGGGCGAACAGAGATGTACGTCCGGCCCTTGGCTTTCTGGCGAAACTCGACTGCGCCCTCGGCGACCGCAAAAATCGTATGGTCGGTGCCCATGCCGACGTTGTCGCCGGGGTGCCATTTGGTGCCGCGCTGGCGAACGATGATGTTGCCAGGGATGACGTGCTCGCCGCCGTAGCGCTTGACGCCGAGACGCTTGCTCTCAGAGTCGCGGCCGTTCTTCGATGAACCGCCTGCTTTTTTCTGTGCCATGGGTTGGTGTCCTTCTCGACTTTACGGGCGGCGGCACGCGGGCTCGACCGCTGGAATTTTGCTAGGGCGAGGCGGCGGTTCAGACGCCCACGAAACCCGTGATGCGAACCTTGGTCAGATCCTGGCGGTGGCCCTTCTTGCGGCGCGAGTTCTTGCGGCGGCGCTTCTTGAACGCGATGAGCTTGGGCCCGCGTGTCTGCTCGACGAGTTCGGCGGTAACCTTGGCACCCGCCAGGAATGGCGCACCGACCTTGATGTCTTCGCCGGCACCGACCATCAGCACCTCCGAAAATTCGATCGTGCTGCCGTCGTCACCCTCGAGCCGCTCTATGACGATCACATCGTCCTGAGCGACGCGGTACTGCTTCCCGCCCGTCTTGATAATGGCATACATGGCTTTGGCCAACCTTCGACTGAGCTGGCCCCGTGTTCGGCGGGTGCCAGACTGGTTATCCGCGCCCTGTGGCGCCGCAATCCCTTTGCCTCCCAGGCCCGGAAAAGCCCGGACGAGCGCAAAACGGACGCAGACTTCATCGCTGGGCTTCATGGCCGGCAATAAAATTGCCAGTGAGCTGAGCGGCCGGGTCGAGCCCGGCGTTTGCCTCGGACAGCGCCTCTTGCGCGGCAGGGCAAGCCCTCCGCGACCCGTCGGTTATGTTCGCAACGCCGCAATCTGTCAATGCCCGATGGTGGCTCAGACCTCGGGTCAGGGCGGCGGGCCGGAGGCGCCGCACAGCCCTACTGCCTCAACCGTATCGTGACGCGGTCGGCGCTGCCGGCGGCGTCGATGACCGAGAGCTTGGCAAATCCGGGGCCGGCAGGCTGCCAGACGACCTCGCGGCGGTGCGGATCGCTGCGGATCGGCTCGCCGTCGATGAGCCAGGTCAGAGGCAGCTTGCCACCTTCGGCTTTCAGAAGGATGGCATCGCCGTCGCTGGCGACTTCGAGTTCGGCGCGGTCGGGCGGGAAAGCAATCGCCAGCGTTTCCTTGATGAATGGACCAGTGCCGACGATTGCCGGCAGGCGGCCGAACCGGCGCAGCGGTGGCGGCAGATCCGCACCCGAGGCCAAGATTGCCCCGCGCGGAGCCTTGGCCAGTGGAACCGACTTCTCACCCAGGCGCCCGAACGCGTCGAAGAGAATGGGGGCTGCGGCCGTGCGTCCGGTGAGGCCGGGAGTTGCAGCACCATCGGCCCGGCCGGCCCAGACGGCGATCACAAAGCGGCCGTCATACCCGATGGCCAATGCGTCGCGATAACCATAGGACGTGCCGGTCTTATAAGCGATGCGGCCGCCCTTGGTATTTGGGGGTGGGGGCGCATCTTTCAGTATGTCGGTGACGTACCATGCGGCCACCGGGCCCAGCAGGCGCTTGTGACGGTCCTCGGCAACATCACCCGACAAGCGACGCTGATCGCCTTCGCCAACCCGATGCGACAGCGCCAGCCGGCCGCCACCACTGGCAAGCCCGGCGTACAGTTCGGTGAGTTGCGTGAGTGTCAGGCCCAACCCGCCCAAGGCAATCGCAAGGTTGGGCTCGGCACCTTCTGGAAGCTGCGGTGGCACGCCGGCGCGCGCGAGGCGACCGACGAGGTGCTGCGGGCCAAGCCTGTCGAGCACCCGGACGGCGGGAACGTTGAGCGACTGCCCCAGCGCCTCGCGGATCGACACCGTGCCGCGATAGGTGTCCTCGAAGTTTTCCGGCGCGTAGGCACCGAAACGGGCGGGCCGGTCTTCGATCAGCGTCTCTGGATGAACGACTCCGGCCTCGAAGCCGAGCCCGTAAATGATCGGCTTCAGGGTCGAGCCTGGCGAGCGGACGGCCGCCGTCATGTCGATTGCGCCATTGCGCGACGGGTCGAGATAGTCCGATGCGCCGACATGAGCGAGGACCTCCCCCGTCGTGTGGTCGGCAACGATGATCGCCGTCGTCAGCTTGTCGCCAAGGAGGCGGGCCCGCTCGTCGGCAAGAGCCTGCATGGCCGACTGCACCTCGCGGTCGATGGTCAGCCGGTGGACTGCGAGGCGGGGGAAAGCTGCCACCTCGGCTTCCGCCAGATGCGGGGCCAGCATGGGAAATGCTTGCCGTCGGCGGGGCACGGCCTCCGATTTCGCGCGTTCGGCCTCGGCCGCAGAGATGACGCCGGCCTCCACGCCCCGTGCCAGAACTTTGTCACGCGCCGCACGCGCAGCCGCGACGTGGCGATCGGGACGGCGCGCCTCGGGCGACTGGGGCAGCGCGACGAGAAGTGCGGCCTCGGCGATCGACAGGCGCTGCGGCTCCTTGCCGAAATAGGCCAGCGACGCGGCGCGCACACCTTCGATGTTGCCGCCGAACGGGGCTAGCCGCAGATAGAGATCGAGGATCTGGTGCTTGCTCAACTGGCGCTCGAGCTGAATGGCGCGCAGCGCCTGGGCCAGCTTGCCAGCCGCGGTGCGCTCGTGGCGCTGGTCGAGCAGACGGGCGACCTGCATCGTCAAGGTCGAGGCCCCCGAGACGACGCGGCCATTGCGGACGAGTTGCGCGCCGGCGCGGGCGACCGCCAACGGATCGACGCCGTGGTGCTGCCAGTAGCGGCGATCCTCATAGGCGACCAGCAGCTCGAGGTATCGCTCGTCGATCTCCGCGTGGCTGACCGGCAACCGCCAGCGACCCTGCGGCGTCGTAAAGGCACGCAGCAGCCGGCCGTTGCGGTCTACGACGATGGGCGAGATCGCGTCGGCGGTCGCCAGGGGAACCGGTCCGATGGAGGCCAGCCCGCGCTCGAGGACGAGCCAGCCGGCCAGGGCGATGGAAACAAGGGCCAGTGCTGCCAGGGCGAGGGTGGACGTCCCGGTGGGACGTCCACGCAGAGCCCAACGCTGCAACAGGTCGAGCATGGCCGGGGCCTCACTTGCCATCGGCAATGACCGACAAGCGGCCGGCGGCCGTGCGGGCGTGCCGTTCAGGGACGTACATATCCTCGACGGTTGCAGCCGGGTGGACGAAGCTGCCCGGCGTCACGGCGCGGATCACGTAGGCGATCTCGAGCCGCGTGCCGGCCGGCTTCATCACTTCGCTGCCGTCGCCGAACAGGTTGAACGCGGCCGCCATGCGATCATCGCGGAACTCGGCGTGCTCGGGAGCGACGTCCGACTTAAGCCACGAGAGCGTCGAGACGTCGCCCGAGCCGACGAGGCGCGGATTTTCGATCTCGAAGCCGGCCGGCAGTCGATCGACCACCAGCAGCCGGCCACCGGCATTTTGCGTCTTGACCGTCACGACTGTCACGAGACGGTCGTTCTGCGCGACACGCGACGCACCACCCGTGGCACTCGCCAAGTCGACTTTCTCGCCCGCCAGCGTGTAGTAGGCGCGTTCGATCAGAAAACCGTTCGCGGCTGCCGGCTCGGGCGTCAGGCTCGCGCCGATCACGGAGACCACGGCATCGACGGACGACTCGCCGTCGTTGCGGATCTTGATGTCACCGGCGTCGAGCGATTGCGCCGTGAAGGCCCGGACCAGTGGGCCGTCGTGGCGGACACCGTCGACCGTGAGGCCCGTCTTCTGGGTCTCGCCCGACAGCGCATTGACCGCCAGCAGAAGCCAGGCCTGCTCCTGGGTCGAGGTGTACCGCTTGGACAGATACCCCTTGGCGACCGCGTCGATCAACCTGGCGCGGGGCGTCTCCACGAGACCGGCCTCCGCCGACAGCGCGACCAGGGCCGCGCCGTCACGAAGCCAGGTGCCGTAGTCGCTGCGCGCCAAGTCATAGGCTTCATTGGCGGCCGTCTCCTCCCGCGACAATTGGGCAACGGCTGCGCCAAAGGCCCGCTCAGCCCGGTCCTTGTCGCCGATCATGGCGAGAGCCGCGCCGACCTGAGCCTTGGCGAGAGCGCTGGAGAAGCGGTCGAGCCGCGCGTCGGTGTAGTAGCGCAGCTCGCCGGCCGGGGCCCGGCCATTGCGGGCCAGAACATAGAGGGCATAGGCACGATCCTCACCACCGGCCTGGAAATCCTGGGCGTAGGCGATGAAGTTGGCGAGCCGGTCGAGAGCCTGATCGAAGGGCTGAGGGTCGACCCGATAGCCGGCCTCCCGGGCCCGCGACAGGAAGTCGGTGACGAACGCCGTCAGCCAGATGTTGGTGTAGGACGGTCCCCAGGCCCCGAAGGCCCCGGAGCTGTCCTGCATTTCCAGCACCCGGTCGACCGCCTTCTGCACGCGCTCCTTCACGCCAGCCTCCATGGTGACACCGGAGCGGGCAGCCAGGGCGCTGGCGTAAACCAGCGGCAATGCGCGGCTGACCGTCTGCTCGGCGCAGCCGTAGGGATAGCGGTCGAGCTGGGCGATCAAGCCGGGCACATCGAAGCGGGCGGCCGGGCCTACGGAAACGTTGAGTTCCGTCCGTTCGGCAATGAGATCCGAGACGAGATCGGGCGACAGCGTCAGGTTGGCTCCGGGGGCGAGCGCGATGACGCTCGTCCGCTTGACGCCACCAGCCGGCGGCTTGACGTCGAAGGTCAACTGGCGCTTGACGTCGATGCCTTCGGGCCCCGTGACGCGGACCAGATAGGACTGGCGGCCGACGCGGCTGGGCTTCAACGCGACGCGCTCGCGTTTCCGTTCGCCGGCGGCCAAGGCCACGTCCCTGCCGAGCAGGCTCTTCCCCGCCCCTGCCGCCGCCTCGTCTTCAGACACCGAGATGGCATAACTGCCAGCGGGGCCTTCGATGTTGTGCAGATCGACGCCGAGCATCGCTTCGTCGCCGAGCGTCATGAACCGGGGCGCGGACGCAATCAGGGCGAGTCTGTCGCGCACGATGACGTCCTGCACGCCGTGTCCCGTCTTGGCCTTGCTCCAGGCCACAGCCATGATGCGGACGGTGCCGTTGAAGTCCGGCAGGGCGAAGGCCACCTCGGCGGTGCCGTCGGCGCCAACTTCGACGATGCCGGAAAACTCGGCGACGGTGGCTTCGACAGGTGGGCTGCCCTCGATCTGGAGACCGGCGTCGCCGTCACCACCCGAACGCAGGCTGCCCCGCTCGGCCCGCATGCCGTCGATCAGGCGGCCGTAGAAATCACGGATTTCGGCCGACAGGCGGGTCTGCGCGTTGAACCAGGCTTCCGGCGCGGGCGTCTTGAAGTTGGTCAGGTTGAGGATGCCGACATCAACAGCGGCCACCGTGATTCGCGCAGCCTCGCCCGGCTCCAGGCCCCCCACTTTGACGGGGACGACAAGCTCGGTCCCCGACTTGATCTTCTCCGCCGCCGAAACGGTGACGGACAGCGTACGTGCCGCCTGATCCATGCCGATCCAGGCCACGCCCAGCGAACGCTGCGGCATGCGCTTCAGGTTTTCGTCCATTGGGCGGTACAGCACGGCGGTGGCATAGGCACCAGGACCCCAGTCGTCGCCGACCGTGATGGCGACGTCGCCTCCCCCTTTGCCGATGGTTGCTTCCGTATACGTCTTCAGCCCATCGGCCGCGATAACGGCGACGAGTGCGGTGCCACCTTCGCGGCTGGCAATCCGCAACTTGGCCGTTTCACCGGGCTTGTACGATTTGCTGTCGAGGGCGACGTCGAGCACTTCCGGGCTGTCGGCCTGGGTCCCGCTCTGATACCAGCCGGCCGTGAATGCGACCGAAGACACCGGACCGTCTTCGCCAGCAGCCGCGACCTCCAGGACATACCGGCCGTATTCCACGGGTGCCGTTACGGTCGCAGGCGTGCCGGCCGTGAGCGCGATCTTGCCGCTGGCGGTGGTGCTCTTCGTCGTGACCGCGTCGTAGGCCCAAGAGCCGTCGCGGCTGTACCACTGCCAGCGCGTGTCGAGCCGCTTCAATTCCCAGGTCAGCGCGTCGGCGCTCGCCTGTTTGCCATCGGCACCGAGAAGCACGACGTTGAAGGCCGCTGGCTGGCCCTCGCCCAGCGAGGACGCAGTGAACAATGGCTTCACGCCGATGCGCGGCTTATCAGGATCGACCGGCAGAACGACGCTTCTTTCGATCGTGCGGCCGCCCGGCTCTGCGAGGCGAACGAGAACCTGGGCCTCAAGCGGCTTTGCGGTCTCGGGTATGCTGGGGAGCTCGACCTCGAGCTGCGCTTTGCCGTCGTCACCTGTTTCGGGTGTCTCGGCTATCGCCTCGCGGACAGGCGAGATCTCTTCGTCATACTGGCCAAACTGGTAGCCGGGCAGGTCCGACAGCCCACCAGCAGCCGCGCGCACGATGATCTCGGCTTCAGTCGACAAGCCGGCGGCCGGGGGTCCATAGAGATATTTGCCCGCGGCTGCGATGGTGGCGGTTTCGCCGACCTTCAGCACGGGCGTCTCGGCTTCCAGCTTCAGGTCGAGACGCTCGGGTACGAAATCCTCGACCAGGAACGCCGTCTCGGCGATTGCATCCTCGGCGGGATCGACATGAACCTTGGCGCGCCACGTGCCGGTCATGGCACCGCCGCTGAGCGAGAGGGGAGTTGTCCGGCCGCCGAGCTGGTCAGCGGTCAACGCCACGCGTCGGTGCTCGACGCCATCCGGGCGTGTCACGATCAAGGTGACGGGAAGGCTCGACGCGCGACCGGCGGCATCGCGGACGAGTGCGGTGAAGTTGACGGCCTCGCCGGGGCGGTAGACGCCGCGCTCGGTGTAGAGGAAGGAATCGATGGGGCCGGCGACCTCGCGCCCCTTCACGCCGCGGTCGGTGAGGTCGAAGGCCGCCGCCGTCAGGTCGAGGAAGGCATAGTCCGTATCGCCGCCCTGGGCGATCAGGACCGCCGGAGCCAAGCCACCCTCGCCGCGCGTGAGCGCCGCGTCGAAGCGCACGTGGCCCTTGGCGTCAGTCCTGGTCGTTGCGAGGACTTCGTTGTTGCGGGCCAGCAAGCGAACCTCGACGTCGGCGACCGGCTCGGCGGCGGCGAGCGATCGCACGAAGGCGTCGATACCGCCCTCTCCCGAAAACGCCGTGAGGCCGAGATCGGAAACGATGAACCACTGGGTCGCGACCTGGTAGGCGTCCTCAGACGTCGGCGTGGCTGCCTTGGCGGTCATCACGTAGGCGCCCGGCTTCAACGTGCCGATGGCATCACTGACCGGAAAGGCTGTCGTCACGTCCGCGTTGAGGACCTTCTTCACGTCGAGCGTGCCGCTGTAAACCTTCTCGCCCGTCCGGTCGCGCAGGGTTTCGACGTCCCAGGTGGAGAGCGGGCGCTCCAGGTCGCCGTTGGCGATCAGTGTCGACAGGCTGCGGTCACCGACGCGGTAGACCTCGACATCGACGGCATCGGTATTGACGGATACGACGGGGATGCCCTGCTGGCCGCGACTCGGCAGGACGTAAGCCCGACCGGCAAAATGCACGAACGGCTTGCGGTCGGGCACGTAGGCGGCAATTTCGACAGGCTTTTCGAGGCTCTCGCCAATGTCGGAGGGCAGGCCGGCCTTCAATTGGATTTCATAGCGCTGGCCGTGCTCGAGCCCCTCGACGCACAACTGATTGCCTTCGGCCTCCAGGCTTTGCGGATCGCGTCCACCGATGGCCACGAAGGGCGTGAAGTCGGTCGTCGACTTCGACAGCGGCTCCGAAAACTGTAGGCACAGTCGCGGCGGGGTCGCGTTCGTTTCAGTCGAATAGTCGGTCATGCGGAAGCCGTGCGCGGTGCGCAGGCGATCGTAGGTGGCGCGGACCGTGGCATTCTCTTTCAGCGCCAGGCTCGCTTTCAGGGCCTCCAGCGCCGGACGCCAGAACGATCGCAATTCGAGTGCGTGGGCCAGGACGGTCAGGGCCTCGGCCTTGGCCGCCGGGCTGGTCGCCAACTGATAGGCACGAAACGCCGAGCCCGAGGCATTGACCGGAACGTTGTAGCGCTCTTGGCCGGTCAATTCCCCCTTCGCCATGTCGTTGAGGGCGCGTGCGAGGCCCAGCCAGGCACGCGCGAGCTTGGGGTCGCTGCCGACGGCCGCCGCGTAGGAGCGCGAGGCGGCCCTGGCATCCTTGCCGATGAGGCCGTCGCCCGCTTTCAAGAAGCCGTCGACCGTGCCCTTACGGCCCGCCCAGTTCTTGACGATGAACGCCTCGTACTGGTCGGCGTCGCGGGTGATCTGCTCGTGAGCGAACGTGGCACGATCGGCGGCTCGTGCCGGTAACGCGAAGAGGAAGGCAATCAGCAGGCATGTAATGAGTGCGCGCATGGCAGACCTCGATGGCTCTCAGATCTCGGCGGGGCAAGGCTGGCGCATTGTGTGCGCCGTGTCCGGCGCGCGTGCGGCCGGGGTCGTGTCATTCAGATCCAGACGGTCGTGATGCACCCGAACTCGTGCGGATGGGCCAGACCCCTCGACCACAGCGCTATTCGAGCACTTTCTACGAAGGTGAAAAAGACCATCAAGGCGGCGTGGCCGAACATTGACCGCAGTATGAACTTTCCTGTTGTTGCTGAAATTTGTTGTTTGTTGCGCCTTCCCGCTCTCGGCCCGTGAGCCGGCCGGACGGCGCAGGGGTACGGCGCGGTTGCAACGCTGGTCGCCTGCGACGGACGCGTGTTCGCTCAGTCGACAGCGGGCATCACCGAGGCCAGGATCGCTTTGATCGAGGCTGGACCCGTTCTAAGCGCAAGGGCCGCGAGCCGGTGGTCGGCTGGCGGCCCTCGCAAGGATGGTCCGACTGAGGCTGGGCGTCAGAACAGGCCTTCGATCTGCCCCGCGTCATTCAGGCGAATGAACTCAGCCGACGGCTTCTTCGGCAAGCCGGGCATGCGCATGATGTCGCCGGCCACAGCCACGATGAACTCGGCACCGGCAGACAGGATCACTTCGCGGATCGGCACGACATGGCCGGATGGCGCGCCGCGGGCATTGGCGTCCGTCGAGAACGAATACTGGGTCTTGGCCATGCAGATCGGCAGATGGCCGTAGCCTGCCTCCTGTAGCTCCTTGACCTGGCCCTTGACGCTGGCGTCGCCTGAAATGTCGGCAGCGCGGTAGATCTCGGTGGCGATGGTGCGCATCTTGTCCCACAGCGGCATGTCGTCGGGGTAGAGCGGCTTGAAGCTCGCCTGACCGCTGTCGGCAAGGGCTGCAACGTGCTGAGCGAGGCCCTCGATACCCGCGCCGCCATCGGCCCAGTGCGAGCACAGAAACGCCTTGGTTCCCACGGCTTCGGCCGCTTTCATCACCTCGGCGATTTCGGCTTCGGTGTCGGTGATGAACCGGTTGATGGCGACAACCGGCGGCACGCCGAACTTGCGCAGATTTTCCAGGTGGCGCGTGAGGTTCGCGCAGCCCTTGGCAACAGCGCCCGGGTTTTCGGTCTTGAGGTCGTCCTTGGCGATGCCACCGTGCATCTTGAGCGCCCTGATGGTGGCCACGATAACGACGGCATCGGGCTTCAGGCCGGCCAGGCGGCACTTGATGTCGAAGAACTTCTCGGCACCGAGGTCGGCACCGAAGCCGGCTTCCGTCACGACGTAGTCGCACAGCTTGAGCGCCGTCTTGGTGGCGAGCACCGAGTTGCAGCCGTGGGCAATGTTGGCGAACGGGCCGCCATGGATGAAGACCGGGTTGTTCTCGAGGGTCTGCACCATATTGGGCATCAGCGCATCCTTGAGCAGGACCGTCATCGCGCCATCGGCCTTGATGTCACGCGCCAGGACCGGCTTTTTGTCGCGCGTGTATCCAATAACGATGTTGCCCAGTCGGCGCTCGAGGTCCTTCAGGTCGTTGGCCAGGCAAAGGATGGCCATGACCTCGGAGGCGACCGTGATATCGAAGCCATCCTGGCGGGGAAATCCATTGGCGACGCCGCCCAACGAGTTGACGATCGAGCGCAGCGCGCGGTCGTTCATGTCGAGCACGCGGCGCCAGGCAACCCGGCGGGTGTCGATCCCCAGTTCGTTGCCCCAGTAGATGTGATTGTCGATCATGGCGGCGAGGAGATTGTTGGCCGACGTGATCGCGTGGAAATCACCCGTGAAGTGGAGGTTGATGTCCTCCATCGGCACAACCTGGGCATAGCCGCCGCCCGCCGCGCCGCCCTTGACGCCGAAGCAGGGACCCAGCGAGGGCTCACGCAGGCAGCTCATGGCCTTCTTGCCGATGCGGTTCAAGCCATCTCCGAGGCCAACCGTCGTGGTGGTCTTGCCTTCGCCGGCAGGTGTCGGGCTGATCGCCGTCACGAGGATCAGCTTGCCGTCCTTGTTGGTCTGAACGGAGTTGATGAACTCCTGGCTGATCTTGGCCTTGTAGGGCCCGTAGTTGAGCAGGGCATCGGCAGGCACCGCGATCTTGGCTGCGACCTCTGCGACCGGTTTCATTGTCGCCGCGCGGGCGATCTCGATGTCTGACTTGACCATTTTTTGCGTTCCTCCTGGGCTTCATCGAGCTTTGATGCGACGAAAGGCGAACCTGTCTACACCGGCTCAAACGTGTTGCCCACGATTAGTCCCACGTCCGCCGCCCAATCGTGTGCCGCGATCTTCTTGGCCCCGTCTGGCCGCACGCGCTTGACGAGAACGGCCCCGCCCTGCGCCGCCACCAGTACGCCGTCCGCAGAAATCGCCAGAACCTCGCCGGGCTTGCCGGTGGCGTCCAACCGCTTGGCGCTATCGAAGATATCGACCTTTTTGCCGGCCAAGGTGGTCCAGGCACCGGGCGCGGGATTTGCGGCGCGGATAACGTTGTAGACCTCGTCGACGGGCTTTGCCCAGTCGATGCGGGCGACGTCCTTCTTGAACCAGCTCTCGTAGGAGCCGGCCGCCAGATCCTGCGCGTGCTTCAGGATAATGCCGTTCTTGACGAGGTCCAGCCCCTCGATCATGGCGTCGACCCCCATGGGGAACAGCTTGTTGAAATAAACATCGCCAATGGTCTCGTCAGGGCCGATCTCGCAGGTCTTCTGGAGCATGATGGGCCCTTCGTCGAGGCCGTCGTCGGGCCAGAAAATGGTGAGGCCCGTCCGGCGCTTGCCCATGGCGATCGGCCAGTTGATCGAGGATGGGCCACGGTGCCAGGGGCACAGCGAGGGATGGTATTGGAACGTGCCGAAGCGTGGGGCGTCGCGAACATCCTTCGGCACGAACAGCAGGACATAAGCCATCATGCAGACGTCGGCCTGGAAGGACCGCATCAGGTCGAGCGCCTCGGGTGTTTTCCAGGAGGCCGGCTGGTGCAGGGGCAAGCCCTTCTCGCGCGCGAACTCGGCGAGCGGATCGGCGGGTTTGCCTTCTTTTTCAGGAGCGCAGCAGACGGCCACGACGGTCTCCCCGCGCTCCAGCAGCCTCTCCAGAACAGCCTTGCCGAATGCCTGCTGGCCGTGAACGACGATGCGCATGACGGGTCACTCCGCTCGATCAATGTGTGGAAAGTGGGTTGTGAGGACCGTTCGACAGGGCAACAATCAGAACGTGATGCCCTCGTAGATGCCGTCGACCGTGAGTTGGGCCCGGCCGCCGCAGACGTCGATTTTGTCGCCGCGGAACAGGATGTCGGGCTTCCAAGCCTTGCCGCGGGCGAACACCTCGACCTGCGGCACGTCCTGGGCAACCAGGATGTACTGCTCGAGCATCGGGATGGTGCGGTAGAGCGCGAATTTGCCCTGGCGGTCGTCGGACTCGGTCGACGGTGACAGCACCGCGACGATCATGCAGGGCGACTCACGGAACAGAGTCTCGCGGTCGGCCTCGGTGCAGGATGCAAACACATCAGGGTAATACTGTGCCTCGCCAATGTCCGTGCGGATGCGGACTTTCATACCCTGCTGGAATACCTGGCACGTGGCGGGAAGTTGCCCGCGGAGCGCGAAGTAGATGTTGCCAGCAATGAGGTTATGACGGTCGGTCCCGCCAACCATCGCATAGATGACGCCGTTCACGTACTCTTGGCGCTCACCGACCTGCTGCTCGTAGGACAGATATTCCTCGGTCGAGAAATATCTCGGATTGCGCAAAGCAACACCCATCATCGCCTCCGCGGCCGCCACCACGACCGACACTCGTCAACAGCCGACGGCTCTCTATACGAGAACTGGCCGTCGCAGCCCTCGATCGGGCGAGCCGTCACCGTTGTCGCCCGTCCGCCGTCTTATCCTGCCACCGCCTTTTTCAGCGGAGCCGTTGCGCCGATCTCGCGCAGCGCGGCGGCCTCTTCGGCAGTATAGCCCAGGACGCTCGTCAAAATCTCGTCGGTGTGCTCGCCCAGCAATGGCGAGCGGGTCACCTCGACCGGACTGTCCGACATCTTGATCGGGCAGCCGACCGAAAGATACTTGCCGCGCTCGGGGTGGTCGACCTCGACGATCGTGCCGGTGGCGCGCAGGCCTTCGTCCTCGGCGATCTCCTTCATCGACAGGATGGGGCCCACGGGAATGTCGAAGGGATTGCAGATGTCCATGACCTCGAACTTGGTCTTGGTCATCGTCCAGGCCTCGATACGCGCGAAAATCTCGTTCAGCTTGTCGAGGCGCTCGTGGGGCTTGGCGTAGCCAGGCTTGGTCTTCCACTCGGGCTCGCCGATGACGTCGCAGACCTTCTCCCAAACAGCGGCCTGTGTGATGAAATACGTGTAGGCGTTGGGGTCGGTCTCCCAGCCCTTGCACTTCAGAATGCGGCCGGGCTGGCCACCGCCAGAATCGTTGCCTGCACGCGGAACGGCCTCACCGAACGGCACGCCCTCGCCGTACTGGGAGTACTCCTTGAGCGGGCCCTTTTCGATACGCTGCTGGTCGCGCAGCTTGACGCGGCAGAGGTTGAGGACGCCATCCTGCATCGGGGCCAGGACGCGCTGGCCGCGGCCGGAATGCTCCCGCTGGTACAGGGCGGCGACGATGCCGAGCGCCAGATGCAGTCCGGTGCCCGAATCGCCGATCTGCGCGCCGGTGACGAGCGGCGGGCCGTCGCGGAAGCCGGTCGTGGAGGCCGATCCGCCCGCGCACTGGGCGACGTTCTCGTAGACTTTGCAATCCTCATACTTGCCGGGACCAAAACCTTTCACGGACGCCATGATCATCCGCGGGTTCAGTTGCTGGATCCGCTCCCAGGAAAAGCCCATGCGGTCCAGCGCGCCCGGAGCGAAATTCTCGACCAGAACATCGCAGGTTCTGACCAGACGCTCGAGGATCTCCTTGCCCTTCGGGTTCTTGGTGTCGATGGTGATCGAGCGCTTGTTGTGGTTCAGCATCGTGAAGTAGAGGCTGTCGGCACCTGGAACATCGACCAACTGCTTGCGCGTCGCGTCGCCTTCGCCCGGGCGCTCGACCTTGATGACGTCGGCGCCGAACCAAGCCAGCAACTGCGTACAGGTCGGACCTGACTGCACGTGCGTGAAATCCAGGATCTTGATGCCTTCGAGTGCCTTCAAGTTGCGCTCTCCCTTAGCGGTTGTCGTATCGTTGGCCGTTGCATCGGCGGTGTTCGGTCGGCGACCGCCAAACCAGCTTGTCCACGTCATGCTGCCTGCCTTAGAGGTTACTGTCTGGGGAAAACTGCTGGTGTTTTGTCGCCCACGGCGAAAGACGAAACAGGCAATCGCGTAAGTTCGCAAGTCCGTTTCGATTATTGCGATGCAGCAAGAAGCGCTTCCAGCTCCGCGACACGTTTGCGCAGACGCCGATCCTCGGCAAATCTGTCGGTCTCGTCGCGGATCACCGAGACGACCGCGGTGGGCTTGCTGGCATCATCGAACAGCATGGCAACGGTGAAGGAAATCGACATGTTGCGGCCAGCCTTGTCGACAGCGGGCACCCGGAGAACGTCGGTGCCATAGCGGGTGTGCCCGGTTTCCATCGTCTTGTGATAGCCGTCCCAGTGACGGCCGCGCAGGCGCTCTGGAATGATGATGTCGAGGTTGCGACCCAGTGCCTCGGCACGGGTAAAGCCGAACATGCGCTCGGCTCCAGCGTTCCAGACGACGATTGCGCCATCCTTGTCGCACGCGACGATGGCATCGCCGATGGCCTCGATGACTGCATCGGCGGGCAATGGGGGGTGAGCCAAGGAACTGTCCTCCTGTCCGTGATCGACGGGCCGCAGCCGGGGGGGTCCATAAATGAAAAAGAGGCGCCTGTCTGGACGCCCCTGAGTTCGCTCGGGAGGAAGGACGGGATGGCCGTGCTGTCGCCCGGCCGTCCTGCTTGCGTGAACGAAAGAGGCTCAGACGGCGCGCTTGTCGAACATCTGCGCGACCTGCTCGCGGGTGTAGCCAAGCTCGCCGAGGATCTCCTCTGTGTGCTCACCCAACAGCGGGGACCCCGTGATCTCCACCGTCATGTCGGAGAACTTGATGGGGCTGCCGACGGTCAGGTACTTGCCGCGCGCCTTATGGTCGACCTCGGCAATGGTGCCGCTCGCCCGCAGCGACGGGTCGTTGGCGATCTCCTTCATCGACAGTACCGGCGCGCACGGAATGTCGAACTTGCGCAGGATGTCGACGGCCTCGAACTTGGTCTTGTCGGCGAGCCAGGCTTCGATCGTGTCGAAGATCGCCGTGATGTGGGGCTGGCGCGCCTGGGCGGTCTTGTAGGCCGGGTCGGTCTTCCACTCGGGCTTGCCGATGGCGTCGCAAATCGGCTCCCAGGCATGACCCTGGATGGTGAAATAGATGTAGGCGTTCGGGTCCGTCTGCCAGCCCTTGCACTTCAACACCCAGCCCGGCTGACCGCCACCGCCGGCATTGCCGCCGCGCGGAACCACGTCGGAGAAGGTGCCATGCGGATACTGCGGATATTCCTCGAGGTAGCCGAGACGGTCCAGGCGCTGCTGGTCGCGCAACTTGACGCGGCACAGGTTGAGGCAGGCGTCCTGCATGGAAACCGCAACCTTCTGGCCCTTGCCGCTCTTGTCGCGCTGGCGGAGCGCCGTCAGAATGCCGATGGCCAAGTGCATGCCGGTATTGCTGTCGCCGAGTGCCGCACCGGAAACCGTCGGCGGGCCATCCCACCAGCCGGTCGTCGAGGCAGCGCCACCGGCGCACTGGGCGACGTTCTCGTAAACCTTCAAGTCCTCGTAGTGGTGCCCGTCGGAAAAGCCCTTTACCGAGGCGAGGATCATGCCTGGGTTGAGCTCCATGATCCGCTCCCAGGAGAAGCCCATACGGTCGAGCGCGCCGGGGCCGAAGTTCTCGACCATGATATCGGACTGCCGGATCAGCTTCTCGAGCACCTCCTTGCCTTCGGCCGTCTTCGTGTCGAGCGTGATCGAACGCTTGTTGGAATTCAGCATCGTGAAGTACAAGGCGTCGGCCTCGGGGATGTCGCGCAACTGGTTGCGGGTGACATCGCCGCTGCCGGGCCGCTCGACCTTGATGACGTCCGCGCCGAACCAAGCCAACAACTGCGTGCAGGCGGGGCCTGCTTGCACGTGCGTGAAGTCGATGATTTTGATACCTTCGAGCGCCTTGCTCATGGTGGTCTCTCCAAAGCTCTGCCAGGGGTGAGGATTGACGTTTCGGCTGGCCGGCCGGGACGTCGCTCAGAAGGGGGGGCACCTTGCCGGGTGCCCTCCCCGAATTCGTTGGTGTGCCGGCGTCACGATCTCGTCGCTGCCGATGGCGAGAATCGCTGCACGCAGGCGCGTTGCGATCAGACCGCTTTGGTGAGGGCGCTCTGCGGATTGAGATTGCCGATGCGGCCCGATTCAGTGCCGGCTGCTTCGTCGATGACCGCGTTGATCAGCGTCGGGCGTCCCGACGCAATCGCCTCGCGCACCGCGCGAGCGAGAGCCTCGGGCGTCTCGGCATTGACGCCGACGCCACCGAACGCCTCGATCATCCGATCGTAGCGAGCCCCCTTGACGAAGACGGTCGTTGCGACATCCTCGGTGCCGCTCGGATTGACGTCCGTGCCGCGGTAGATGCCGTTGTTGTTGAAGACGACCGTGCAGACCGGCAGATTGTACCGGCAGATGGTCTCGATCTCCATTCCCGAGAACCCGAAGGCGCTATCGCCCTCGATGGCGAGGACGGGCTTGCCGGTCTCGACCGCTGCACCCACCGCAAAACCCATGCCGATGCCCATGACGCCCCAGGTGCCGACGTCGAGGCGCTTCCTGGGCTCGTACATGTCGATGATCGAGCGAGCGAAATCGAGGGTGTTGGCCCCTTCGTTGACGAGCACGATGTCCGGGCGCTCGGCGATGATGTCACGCAACACGCCCAAGGCGGCATGGAAGTCCATCGGGTTCGAGTTATTGCGCAACCTGGGGGCGAGCTTGGCGATGTTGCCCTTGACCTTCTCGCGGATCTTGCCGGTCCAATCGGCCGGTGGGGCCTGCCAGTTGGCGGGCAGCGTGGCGAGCATGGACGCGACGCACGAGCCGATATCACCGACGATGGGGGCGGCGATCTCGATGTTGCTGTCCATCTCGCGTGGCTCGATATCGACTTGAATGAACTTCTGCGTGCCGGGCGCACCCCACGTTTTGCCCTTGCCGTGCGACAGCAGCCAGTTGAGACGCGCGCCGATCAGCATGACCACGTCGGCGTCCTTGAGCACGAGAGAACGCGCGGCGGCGGCGGACTGGGGGTGAGTGTCGGGAAGAATGCCCTTCGCCATGCTCATGGGCAGGTAGGGGATCCCGGTCCGCTCGATCAGCGCGCGGATCTCGGCGTCGGCCTGGGCGTAGGCGGCACCCTTGCCGAGGATGATCAGCGGTCGCTTGGCACCTTTCAGAAGGTCGATGGCGCGCGACACGGCCTCGTGCGAGGGAAACTGCCGCGGGGCGGGGTCGATCACCTTGACCAGCGAGCGGCGGCCGGCCTCGGCGTCCATCGTCTGGGCGAAGAGAGCCGCGGGCAAGTCGAGGTAGACGCCGCCCGGGCGCCCCGAGCAGGCTGCGCGAATGGCCCGGGCCACGCCAATGCCGATGTCGGCGGCATGCAGAACGCGGAACGCCGCCTTGCACAGAGGCTTGGCGATGGCGAGTTGGTCCATTTCCTCGTAGTCGCCCTGCTGAAGGTCGACGATCTCGCGCTCGGAGGAACCGGAAACCAGGATCATGGGAAAGCAGTTTGTCGTGGCATTGGCCAGCGCGGTCAGACCATTGAGAAAGCCGGGCGCCGACACGGTGAGGCAGATGCCTGGTTTCTGCGTGAGGAATCCGGCGATCGCGGCGGCGTTGCCCGCGTTCTGCTCGTGGCGGAAGGAAATCACGCGAAGACCAGCGGCCTGTGCCAAGCGCCCGAGGTCGGTGACAGGAATGCCCGGCACGCCGTAGATCGTCTCGATACCGTTGAGCTTGAGGGCGTCGATGACGAGATGGAACCCATCCGTCAGTTGCGCCTGCTGGGGGGACTGCGCCGTCGTTTCCGACGGGGCAAACGCCTGCGCTGTGCCAAGGGAACCCATCGCGTTTCTCCTCCTGTTCGACTTGGTTGGCTCGGCGGCCGCAGAGCGATCCGAGCGATCGTATTCGGGCATGCTCAGCCGTTCGCACACGCGGACCGCGCATGCGTTCGGTAATTCGACGGGCGGCTTGGCCTAGTCGATGTCGACGTACTTCTCGACGTGGTTCTTCAGTTTTATCGTGTGCTCACAGACAAGTCGGCCTGCGAGGTTTGCGTCGCGAGCTTCCAGCGCCTTGATGATCTCGCGATGATCCTCGATCGAACGCTTGACGCGATCCTTCTCGAAAATCGTTCGGTTGCGGATGGCCCGGACATGCAGGAACAGGCCGTCGGTGATCTGCTGGATCAGGGCATTTCCGCCAAGTGCGATGATCGCCTGGTGGAATGCGATATTGGCATCCGAGTACTCGCCCATCTTGAGGGCGACCTCGCACTGGTCGAACTGGTCGACCAGGTCATGGAGACCGGCGATCGCCTGATCGCTGGCAACCGTGCAGGCGAGCTTGGCCGACATGCTCTCCAGTGCTGCCCAGACCGTGATCATGTCGAGGATCTCGGCTTTGGTCTTGCGCACGATGAAGATCCCACGCCGCGCCACGACCTTGACGAGTCCCTCCTGGTCGAGTTGAGCGAGAGCTTCCCGCAGCGGGGTCCGGGAGATGCCGAACCGGGCCGAAAGATCACGCTCTTCCAATTTGAGTTGAGCATTGTCGTCATAAATGTTCATGCCGGTAATCGCGGCCTTGAGCGCCGCATAGGCGCGAACCTTCAACGACTGGCTTTCGACAATGGGCTCGATGCTGATGCGCATATCTATCATTCTGTTGCCTCTTTCCGGCTCGCTGCCAGTGCCGTGGGCGGTATCCCAGCCGGGCTAGTCCCCTTGATCGGCGTATCTTAGCCTATCTCTGTGCAGCGCTCGTCAGAAGCTTGTTTTACTTGATCTCGTCGGTAGCAGCCTGGACGCCCGTCCAGAACCGGCCCCAACCAGATTTGGCATACCATATACCAATGCGCTCGCAAAGCTCAAGAGGGATTGATGTTGCAGATGGAAAACTCGTGGCCAAACTTGTGCCGATGACCCTGTCAACCCGATCCCCGGCATCCCTATCATTATGATATAAAACGCTTTTGGTTTGCTTTGCAGGGATTGCACGCGCCATGTGGAGATTCCGGATTGCGCGATCCTTTCGTCTAGGTATACAGTATCCCACGCTGGTATCCCAGGCTTGGGAGGCCGTGCGGTCCATTCTCAAGTTGCATCCGAGCATGGCAATCGTTCGACTGCAAAACACAATATATGCCGGGCACCATCGCATGCTCGACCCGATTTGCCCGCTGGCGAACTGTCTGGCGGGCCGAACGAGCGGACCCGCCCGTTCGCGCTGAACTCACTTCGATCGGTGCTTGCGCACCGCTCCAAATCGCCCCGCTTGTTGTGCTCAGCGCAAGCGGGACATGGCCCCACAATGGGGCTACAAGCACAATGAGCGCTAGGAAACGAACTGGGAGCTGAACTTGGAAGAGATTGGCCAACTCATGCACGGCTTCTCAGTCGTGATGACGCCGTTCAACCTACTCCTTATGTGCGTCGGCATTCTGCTCGGCGTCATTATCGGAGTCCTACCGGGGCTCGGGGGCGCGAACGGCGTCGCCATCCTGTTGCCCCTCACATTCTCGATGTCGCCGACCTCGGCGATCATTCTGCTCTCCTGCATATACTGGGGCGCGCTGTTCGGAGGCGCGATCACGTCGATCCTCTTCAATATTCCCGGCGAGCCCTGGTCCGTCGCGACGACGTTCGACGGTCATCCGCTTGCCCGGCAGGGACGTGCCGATGAAGCACTGGTTGCCGCGTTCACGTCATCGTTCGTCGGTGCCATCGTCGCCGTCGTGATGATCACGTTCCTCGCGCCAATGGTGGCGGCCTTCGCGCTACAGTTCGGGCCGGCGGAGTTTTTCGCCGTGTTCTTCCTCACCTTCGCCAGTTTCATCGGCATGAGCCGGGGTTCGCCATTCAAAGTCATCTCGGCCATGTGCCTCGGGTTCGCGCTCGGCTCCGTCGGTCTGGACAAGATGACGGGCTCGCTGCGCATGACCTACGGCTTCACCGAGCTGCTGTCCGGGTTCAACTTCCTGATCGCCGTAATCGGCTTGTTCGGCATTGGGGAAATCCTGTCGACAATCGAGAGCGGCCTGAAGTTTCAAGGTGCCCACGCCAAGGTCAACCTGATGTCGGTGGTGACGACCTGGGGCAAGCTACTGAAACTGTGGGGAACTTCGGTGCGCAGTTGCGTCGTCGGCTGCTGGATGGGCATTACGCCGGGCGGCGCAACGCCGGCATCGTTCATGGCCTACGGCCTCGCCAAGCAGTTCTCGCCCAACGGCAAGAATTTCGGCAAGGGCGAACTGGAAGGTGTCGTGGCACCCGAGACGGCCGCTCATGCCGCCGGAACAAGCGCCCTGCTGCCGATGCTGACGCTGGGCATTCCCGGCTCGCCGACGGCGGCCGTGCTTCTCGGCGGCCTCATGATCTGGGGCTTGCAGCCTGGCCCCATGCTGTTCGTCGAACAGCCGGAGTTCGTGTGGGGCCTGATCGCCTCCATGTACCTGGGCAACGTCGTCGGCCTCGTCATCGTCATCACCTGCGTGCCGCTGTTTGCCGCGATCCTGCGCATTCCGTTCTCGATCATCGCGCCGGTGATCCTGGTGATCTGCGCTATCGGTGCCTACACGGTGAACAACGCGATGTTCGACGTCTGGCTGATGATGGTGTTCGGGATCATCGGCTACATCTTCAACAAGCTCGATTATCCGCTGGCTCCACTCGTGCTCGCCATCGTTCTTGGCGACAAGGCGGAGGAAGGGTTCCGGCAGGCTCTGCTCGGCAGTCAGGGTGATGTGTCGGTGTTCTTCTCCAACTGGCTGGTCGGCTCGATCATGGGGCTCGGCGTCGTCCTGGCGCTGTGGCCGGTCCTCGGCGGTATCGTGCGCGGTGTGTTGGGACTTGGAAAGCGCGCCTCGACCGCGTAAGTGCCTCATTCGGCCGGATACATGTCCCGACTGCGGCTTCCGGCCAATCAAGAGCCGCAGTCCAATCACACTGGGTCCATCGTGACCCTCGGAGGAAAACGAACATGAAACTGAAAACGGGATGGACTTCGGCTGGCCTCGCGGCAGCCGTGCTGACCGCCGGTGCGGTCGTCGACACGACACACGCAGCCGGTTGGGAGCCGAGCAAGCCGGTGACGTTCGTGGTGCCAGCCGGCACCGGCGGCGGTGCCGACCAGATGGCCCGCTTCGTGCAGGGCGTCGTTGGCAAGAACAACCTGATGAAGCAGCCGCTCATCGTCGTGAACAAGGGCGGTGGGGCCGGCGCGGAAGGCTTCCTCGAAGTCAAGGGCCAGAAGGCCGACGGTCACACGATCATCATCACACTTTCGAACCTGTTCACCACGCCGCTCGGCACGGGCGTGCCGTTCAACTGGAAAGAGCTGACACCGGTGCAGATGCTGGCGCTCGACCAGTTCATCCTCTGGGTCAAGGCCGACGCGCCCTACAAGACCGCCGCCGAATACATCGCTGCGGTGAAGGCCGGCGACGACAAGTCGTTCAAGATGGGCGGAACGGGCTCCAAGCAGGAAGACCAGATCATCACCGTCGCGCTCGAGCGTCAGACGGCCCCGAAGAAGATGGTCTACATTCCCTACAAGGGCGGTGGCGAAGTTGCGACGCAGCTCGTTGGCGGGCACGTCAACTCGACCGTGAACAATCCGATCGAGGCGGCGTCGCAGTGGAAGGCCGGCAATCTGCGTCCGCTGTGCATTTTCGACTCGGCGCGCAGTGTCTACACGGAAAAAGTCACGGCCGACATGGCATGGTCGGACATCCCGACCTGCAAAGAATCGGGCGTCGACGTGCAGTACCAGATGCTGCGCGGCATCTTCATGGCTCCCGGTACCACGCCGGAGCAGGTCGCCTTCTACGTCGACCTGTTCGACAAGATCATGGCGACCGACGACTGGAAGCAGTTCATGAAGAACGGCGCCTTCAACCAGAAGACGCTCAAGGGTGACGAGTACAAGGCTTGGCTCGCGGCCGCCGAGGCAACCCACAAGGAACTGATGACAGAGGCTGGCTTTATCGCGAAGTAAGCACCGCGAGCGGGCCACCGGCGACCTGCCGCACGGCCCGCTCGCCTCCTATTCCGTCGGCTCGCACGGTGTCGCAGGACAACCGTCATCGGCGATGAACCCCGACATGTCCCGGCGCTGATCCACACCCAACCGAGAGAGCGACGCATGCAACCGGAAAATCCCCACGACGACGTCTTGTTGGTCTCCAACCGTACGGTCGAGATCATTGTCGCCCTGTTCCTCATCGGTTTGTCGGCCGTGGTGATCTGGGACACCGCCCGCATCGGTTTTGGATGGAGCGAGCAGGAAGGGCCGCAACCCGGGTTCTTCCCATTCATCGTCGCCATGATGATGGGCGTGGCCAGCCTGATCACGTTGGTCAAGTCCATGTTCTTCCCCAGTGACGAGGATCGCCAGGACTTCGTGTCCATCCGCGGGGCCGGGCGCATCCTGCTCGTGCTGGGGCCGCTCGCCCTCTACATTCTCGGCATCCAGTTCCTCGGCATCTATGTGGCGTCTGCGATCTTCATCGCAGGGTTCATGGTGGCCTTTGGCAAGGAGGCGATCTGGAAGGCCGCACTCGTCGGGATCGGTGTGCCGGTGACGCTCTTCTTCATGTTCGAGCGCTGGTTTCTCGTCGCCCTGCCCAAGGGGCCGCTGGAGGCCATGCTCGGGCTCTGATACGCTCACCGCCGATGTCCCGACGTCGGCGGCTTCGTCCGTCTCCCACCGGCGAGGGAACCGGACCGGTGGCGGGACCCGGGACCAGGCCCCATGCTGCTGCACGAATTCCAAGCCAAAGAGCTGCTGGAACGGTTCGGTATCGCGATCCCGGCAGGCCGGGTCGTGTCGAGCCCCGCCGAGGCTGAGCGCGCGGCGACCCGCCTAGGCGTCCCCCGATTCGCCGTGAAGGCGCAGGTTCGCGCGACCGACCGCCGGGCCGTGGGAGGTGTGCGGTTCTCGGCGTCGCCCAGCGGGGTCGCGGCGACCGCGCAGATGCTGATCGGCGCGGCTTTGCCGGTTGGCCCTTCGGGACTGACCGAGCGGACGCAGCTCGTCCTCGTCGAAGAAGCCATCCAATCGGTTCGGCAGGTCTATCTGGCCCTGGTTCTCGACCGGGCCTCGGGAGGCCTCCTTTTTCTGTCCAGCCGTGCGGGTGGGGAGGGCATCGAAAGCCGCATCCTTCACGAGCCCGAACTGATGGTCGCGACACCGGTCGCGTTCGAAGACGGGCAACCGGTCGCGGACCTGGCGGCGGTCGCCGCCGGTATGGGCTTGAGCGGCCCGGCCGCCGCGCGCGCCGCAGATGTTGCTGGAAAAATGGTCCGGCTCGCTTGTGACATCGACGCGACACAGGTGGAGATCAACCCCCTCGCCGTGACAGCCGACGGAACCGTTGTCGCGCTCGACGGGAAGATCGTCATCGACGACAATGCCCTGTTCCGGCATCCGGCCCTGCGGGCTTTTCGCGATGTCGTCGAGGAAGAGGATGGTGATCCCGAAGAGCGCGCCGCCGACCTGCGACAGCTCAACTACACCGTCCTCGATGGGTCGATCGGCCTGGTGGCCAATGGGGCCGGACTCGGGCTCGTCAGCCTCGATCTGATCGTCGAGGCGGGCGGGCGTCCGGCCAATTTCATGGATATCCGTACGACGGCGTCCAGCCTCGACATCGCCTATGGGTTTGGACGCGTGCTCGCCAACCCGGCCGTGCGCGCCATTCTCGTCAACGTGCACGGCGGGGGCATGCAGCGCTGCGACACGATTGCCGAGGGTTTGCAGGTCGCGCTCGGCAAGTCGGCGCGGCGGGTGCCGATCATCGTCCGCATGGCCGGCAACAACGCGGATTTCGCGCTGCAACGCCTGCGAGGCGCGGGTGCGCCGATCCTGGAAGCCGCGGACATGGAAGCCGCAGCACGCCTCGCCGTTCGCGCCGCGGGAGCGGACGGTTAGAGTTCGATGGCTGTCGCTGAGCTCACGGCTGGACACAGCGGACAGGGAGACTTGACGAGATAGGCCCAGTCCGGGCTAAGACTTTCGTCAGGTGTGCCGTATGCCATAAACACCAATAACCAGCTCGGGAGGGCCCCCATGAAAGTCTGTATCTACGGTGCCGGCGCAATCGGCGCACACATCGGCGTCCTGATGAAACTCGCCGGCGTCGATGTGTCGCTCGTGGCGCGCGGAGCCAACCTGGCTGCAATCCAGGAGAACGGACTGAAGCTGATTATCGGTGGCGAGGAAAAAGTGGCGCGGATGCCGGCCACGAAGGACCCCGAGGATCTCGGTCCACAGGACTATGTCATCGTCACGCTGAAATCCCATCAGGCTTGGGACGCCGCTGACCATATGAAGCCGCTGCTGGGGCCCGACACCGCAGTTGTGACGGCCCAGAACGGCATTCCATGGTGGTACTTCTATGGTTTCGAGGGGCAGTACGCCAACCTGCAACTCGAGAGCGTCGACCCCGGCGGGCGGCAGTGGAATGCAATCGGTCCGCAACGCGCCATCGGCTGCACGGTCTACCCGGCCGCGGAGATCATCGCCCCGGGTGTCATCAAGCACATCTATGGCGACCGGTACGGCCTGGGCGAGCCCAACCGCCAGGAAACCCAGCGCGTGCTCAAGCTAGCTGCCGCATTCGAGGCGGCCGGTTTGAAGTCGAAAGTCTACCCCGAGATCCGCAACGACATCTGGCTGAAGCTTTGGGGCAACCTGTGCTTCAACCCGATTTCGGCACTCACGCATGCCACGCTCGATGTGGTTGCGACCGATCCCGGCACGCGGATGGTCGCGCGCAAGATGATGGAAGAGGCCGAAATCATCGCGCGCAGGATCGGTGCGCACTTCCGCGTCGACATCGAGCGGCGGATCAACGGTGCGGCCTCCGTCGGTGCGCACCGGACGAGCATGCTGCAGGATCTCGAAAAGGGCCGGCAACTGGAACTCGATGCGCTGCTGTCGGTCGTCCAGGAGATGGGCCGCATCGTCGATGTCGATACGCCCGCAATCGACATCGTGCTGGCGTTGACCAAGCAGATGGGCCGGGTTGCTGGCGTGTATCCGGTGTTCCCGGAGATGCCACTCGAGGACAACGCCAACCCGATTGATTGATCCGGGCGGCCAATCCCATTTGGGCGCGGCCAGATCGCCGCAACCTCGACCGGGTGGCACGATTCAGTCCTCAATCCAGAGCCTTTCGGGCACGTCATGGCGGCCGTTCTGCACTACCGCAGAATGGCCGCTGGCAATTTGCGACGAACGCCGATCGACAGCACCACTCATGCCGTCGCTTGCTTGTTGCAATCTGATCACGATGCGTGGCCACACCGACGCGTTGGTGCCTGTGGACAAGTTGTCTGCCTGATCGCCCGAATTGGGCTGCAAACCTCAATCAAGGCGCTCATGCGGCGGCGGACCTTGAATTAAATGTCTTGAATTCAGCCTCTTGCCAACCGCACCCGGGCGACGCGACGATCCTGGCAGAAGCGTGGCAGCGCTTGAAGATATTTGGGAAGTTCCCGTCGCCGCGACTTAGCCCGATGCGTCCATCGAAAAGTGCAGGTCACACGTTCTGCCGACTTGCGTCGCGGGGGCGTCGTCGGCATCTTCCGGGTCACGCTGATCGCGGCGTTCACAGCTCCGGTCGTTTTCGGAGCCGTAGAGCAGCTTATCGGCGGGCAGATCGGACAGAGACACCAGAGACGAACAATAGGGCGCGGCCGCCATGGATTGGCGGGCGACGTCGATGGTGTCTAAAGATTCGGCAGCGGGGAAACTCGAAAGAGGGGTGGAGCGAAAGCTTCGACCCCTTTTTTGTTTGCGACTTCCGACAGCCCTCCGGGCAGCCGGCCGGAAGTCGCCGTGTCCTGTTTGCTCCGTCCGACAGCCATCCGGGCAGCCGGCCGGACGTCGCCGTGTCCTGTTTGCTCCGTCCGACAGCCATCCGGGCAGCCGGCCGGAAGTCGCCGTGTCCTGTCGGCTCCGTCCGACAGCCCTCCGGACAGCCGGCCGGAAGTCGCCGTGTCCTGTTTGCTCCGTCCGACAGCCATCCGGGCAGCCGTTCAGGCACCCGGCTGGTCAGCAGATCCCCGCCTTTGCAAGCGCATCTCGCGGTGCGTGATGTAGGCGGCCGCGCTGAAGATGATGAAACCGCCGACCCAGGTCGTCAGCGCTATGGTCTCACCAAACGCGAGATAGCCAATCAGGACAGCGAATGGCAGGCGGACAAATTTGTACGTCGCGACCAGGGAGGCATCAGTTGCCGCATAGCCCCGAACGAACGCCATGTGCCCCAGCACGGCGGTCGCACCAAGGCCGAGCAGGGCTGGATACAAATCGAGCGGCGGCCAGGCCCACACGAAGAGGGCGGGGATCAGCGACAGCGGTGTCAGCAGGGCGTTCGTGATGAACACCACGCGATCGGGATCGTCGGTGAGGGTCAGTTTCTTGACGAGGGGCCCGATGATGCCGACCGCAAAGGCCGACACCAGCGCGAACAGTTGACCCAGCCCCGGGGGCGCGCCGGCCGTCGGCTGCAAGATGATCATGGCTCCGACCAGGCCGACCAACAACGCCAGCCAGCGGCGGAGCCGCACCCGCTCGCCGAGCAGCAGGATGGCGAACAGAGTGGCGAAGATCGGCGACAGGAAGCCAATGGCCGTCACCTCGCCAATCGGAATGAGGGCAACGGCCTGGAACATGGCCATCATCGACAGAAAGCTGATGGCGACCCGCGTGCCGTACAGCGAAAGCTGGTTGGTGCGATAAAGGGACGAGCCGCGCCAGACCAGGAGCGGCACCATGAGCACGACGCAGAAGAAGTTGCGAAAGAACAGCACCTGCAGCGGGTCGATGCCGGCCAGGGCCAGATGACGGCCGAGAGCGGTGATGCCAGCAAACAGCGCCATGGCGATCACCACCCAGACCGCACCGGCCAAGGGTGACTGTGCAGCCTTCACCGGTTTCGCGCCTGCGCCGGCCTGAGCCGGAGATGCGGTCGGGGACGGGGCCTCCGCCGATCCGGGGCCCGTTGGCGGGCTCGACGTCAAGCGCCAGGTGCCAGTACGCGGACGGCGACAACGGTCGTATTGTCCTGGTGCGGGTCGCGGACCGCCTCGACGGCGCGGATCAGGGCTCCGGCAACCGCGTCCGGGCCATCGGTGGCATAGGCCGAGATTACGCGCTCGATCTCTCCGTGCTCCAAGGTTTGCAGTCCGTCACTGGCCAGAATGATGTAATCGCCCAGTTCCAGGCGGAGCGGTTTGAGCGGCTGGTCGACGAGGTCGAGATCCTCGCCAGTTACAGCGGAACGCAGCATGTGCCGGCGCGGGTCCCGGCGTGCCTGTTCGTGAGTGATGCGGCCGGCAGCCGCGAGCCGGTCCAGTTCCGGGGCCAGTGAGTGGTCAGCATTGAGAACGGCGACCTCGCCGCGGCGGAACAGCAGCAGCGGGCTGTCGCCGACGCTGATCCACTCGACACCGGTATCGGCGAACGCCACGCCGACCAGCGTCGAGCCCATGCCCGACAATACCGGATCGGCGTCGACGCGACGCGCGATGGCGGCATTGGCGGCATCGAGCGATCCCCGCAGGCGAACCGTCACCGGCCCGTCAAGGGCGCTGTAGGCCTCCAGGAAATGCTCGCAGACGACGCGGCTGGCCAGTGCACCACCCGTGTGTCCGCCCATACCGTCGGCCAGGACGGCCACCAGCCGCGCGCTGCCCGTCATCGCCGCATCATCGGCGGACGAAGAGGGTGCGGACCAGACGTCCGCCATGTCCTCCTGGTATTCGCGCGCGCCGCGTGTGGCCCGCCAAGCGAAATCGAACACGTGCATCATCCCGCCCCACCGCAGTCGTCGTCACAGGCCGCGCCGCCTGACGGCCCTGCTGGCCGATCGATTCGGCCGCGCGACGATGCCTGCGAGATGCCCCGCGCGCTGACCGTTGCGCCGCGTCTGGTCAGTGTGCTGTTGGTCATGCGCCCTTGTTTTCGACAAGCTCGGCCCAATCGAACTCGGGACCACAAAACGGAACGAATACGAGCTGCGTCCGGCCCATCTGAATGACGTCCATGGCCGCGAGTTCGACGGCGGATGTCGGGCGCTTGCTGTTGACGGAAACAACGTTCGTCTTGGCGAGATTCGGCACGAAAAGAAACGAACGGTCGTTCGAATCATACCGCAGGTAGGCCTGTTCCTCGGCCGAGATCGCATCATCGCCGAAATCCAGGCAGATGCGCTGGGACGACGAACGACCGATGGTGTTGTTGCCTTCGTAGATCGGCTTGAACGAGCCCATGCCGGGTCCGCCGGTGATGACCAGCCAGCCCACGACCGGATCGCGCTCGAAGCCGCCGCGCTTGATCGTCTGTCGGCCCCGCACGAGTTGCGTGCGCGGCGCGTCCGCCTCCTCTGGGCCAACAGGTGCCGACTTGGCCGGGCTCTTCACGACGCGCGTCGTCGGCGGCTCGGGCTCGAAATGGCGGTCGGCCGCCGGCGTCGCGGCTGTGCGCACCTCGCGAGCGGCCTCGGCGGCGCTCATGCCTGCGCCAGCTTCGCGGCGCGGTGGCTCGGCGGCAGCAGGCGGAACGGGCGGGGGAAGCTGCATCGGTGCGGGCGGAGCCGGGTCGGCCGCGGCTGCCGCCGCCTTCTGCACGTTGGCGGTGTCATCGCGGCTCGCCGCGGCGAGCGCATCCTTCAGTGACCCGAGGAACCCGGATTTGTGGCCTTGCGCCTTCTCGTCGCCCATAGCGCCTACGCTCCCTCATTCATACGGTGATGGTCCCATACGATCGCAGTGCCTGCCTGAGACGATGTCGCAGGGGTGCGTGCCTCACCTTCGTGAGACCAGTCTGCCTTATCACAACGCCGACACAACACTTTCATGCCGGTCGTGGCAGATTTGTGATTAAATTTGGCATCGTCGGCCACCCACGCCGGTTCTGACCCACGTGTCCGGACCATCGGTCAGCGCATGACGACGAGCAACTCGGCGCGGCCCAATACGAGGCGGTCCCCGTCGACCAGCGGCTGGCTGGTGACGCGTGAGCCATTGACATAGACCCCGTTGCCGGTGCGACCGGAGAGGTCCGACACGACGAGGCCGTCATCGGGCGAGCGGCTGATGACCGCATGGTAGCGGTGTACGGTCTCGTTGCGCAGGCAGATATCGTTGTCGGTCTCCCGTCCGATGCGAAGGACGCGCAGATCGCCGAGCGCGATCTCGCGACCGGGCTCGGGATCGCCTTCCAGAACACGGATCAGCATCGCGGCGGGGGGTCGAGCCGCATTGCGCCATGCCTTTGTCACACGGCCCGTGTTGGGTTCGCCCACGGTGCCGCCGATGGCGTCCTTGTCGGCTTTGCCTGGATTGCGCACGATCCGGGTCAGTCCGCCAGGGTCTGGACCAGCCGCCCGGCTTCTGGCGCGCACAACGACGCCTGCCAGCAACAGAACCGGGACGGCTGCCACGGCGCCGAGTCCAATCACAAGCGCGGGTGTGTGCCCGATGGCGGCAGAACAGAGCGTGTCAGCCAGGGACCAGGTGACCGAAGCCACGTAATCCAGAAACTCAAAGAACCCATCGGCACGCGGCGCTGCCGCCACGTCTGCCAACGGGCCCCAACCGCGCGCGGGATCAACCGGACCTGCCAACGTCATCGCATGCATCAGATCGCCCCACCCTCGTCCGCCGCTCGTCCCAACGCGACTGCTCGCCACTCCCGTCCAATCCTACCGCAGCCTTGGCGGCAGCAGGATGACTGCGCGCCGGACCGGCACACCGCCGCGGTGCCGCTCGCTGCCGCAATTAACGGCAACTCCAGTCCAAGTGCCACATTCGTGCTGCAAACATGCCATCTCTAAGTTGTGAGCACTTTGTCGGCAGGACCCCCTGAACGGCCGGTCGAACGGGAACCCCGCGAGCCTCGAACCCATGAGCAATCTCATCGCCTTGCCGAATGGCACCGAGCTCGTCGGCGATTTCAGGATCGAGCGGGTCCTAGGCGCAGGTGGCTTTGGTGTCACTTACCTGGCCGATGAACTGGCCCTCGGCCGCATGGTCACGATCAAGGAGTACTTTCCGAGCGATTTCGCCGCCCGTACCGACGGGATCGAAGCAGCTCCGCGTTCGCAGGATTGTGCGGGTGACTATCGGTGGGGATTGGACCGCTTCATCGAAGAGGCCCAAACACTCGCCAAATTCAATCATCCCAACATCGTCCGGGTCTACCGTTACTTTCGCGCAAATTCCACCGGCTACATGGTGCTGCATTTCGAAGAGGGCCAGAGCCTCAAGAGTTGGCTCAAGGGGTTGGGGCGGGCTCCGAGGCAAAAGGAACTCGACCAGATCATCGAGCCGCTGCTGGAGGCCCTGGAGGTCATCCATTCGGCCGACTTCCTGCATCGCGACATCGCGCCTGACAACATCATTATCCGCAAGAACGGCCAGCCGGTTCTGATCGACTTCGGTTCGGCGCGTGGCGAGATTGCGGCGCACTCGAAAACGGTCTCGGCGCTGGTGAAGCCGGGCTACAGCCCCTACGAGCAGTATGCGGAGACGAGCCGGCAGCAGGGCGCGTGGACCGATATCTATGCGCTGGCAGCCACACTGTATCACGCCGTCACGGGCAAACGGCCGCCCGATGCCCCCTCGCGGATGGTGGCCGACGAGATGGTGCCGGCCCGCGAGGCCGCGCTCAGCTCCTACCGGCAGCGGTTCTTGAAGGCGATCGACCAAGCTCTCCAGCTCAACATCGACCACCGGCCACGGTCGGTGGCCGCATGGCGCGGCGAACTGCTGGCGCCCGATCCCGTCAAGGCGTCGTGGCTGGCCCGGGTCCGGGAGGTCACCGGGCGGCCGGCGCGCGGTGGCTCAGGTTCGGACATGGCCGAGGATGCCTCGACGTTCAGGCACGGGAGCAGCGTTCCCGGAGCGCCACCTCCGCCGGACGCCCCCGGGCCGCAGGGCGGCATGCTCGATTTCGTCGATGGCCTCAAGGACGGACGCAAGCGCAGGCCGCTGGCCGAGGCACTCGCCGGAGCGGCCGCCGCCGATCAAGCCGTGCTGCCGACGGCACCCACGCGCGCCGACGCGGCGGCTCGAAAGAAAAATGGTGCGGCCGCCGAGGCCATCTCGATGCCGCCGGCCAGCAACGGCAAATCGTTGCGGCTGTTTCCATTCGGACTGGGCCGGAGGGGGCAATCCGAACCCAAGCGGATCCCGCAACCCGACGCCCTTCCCGCCAACCTCAAGGCGCGCCCGGCCGCGGCCGTCGCGATACCCGCCGAGCCCGTCGCCCGTGCCGGCTTGCCGGTACCGGTCGGACCGCCGGACCGCCGCAAAGAGCCGAGACCACGCGCGCGGCCGGATGGCCACAGCGGCGGATGGCGGTCCAAGGCGCTGACATTTCTGGTGGTTGCAGGGCTCGCGGCCGGCCTCATTGCCGCTCAGAACAGACTTGGCGGTGTCGATTTTGCCAGGATCGTGCGCCCCGATCAGGTTCCGGTCACGGGCGATGCGTCGCGTTACGGGCAGTCTACCCGGCCTGGAAGCGACGTCCGGGTGCAACCGACAGCCCCTACGCGAGCCGATACTGCGCCGCTCAATCCGCTGATCCGCGAAGTGGCAGGCCATGCTGGCGCGATCACGGGGCTGGCTTATGGAGCCGATGGACGCACGTTCCTGACCATAGGGTCGGATGCGACCCTGAAAGTCTGGGATGCGAGTTCCGGGGCGAGCCTGCGCACGATCCCGATGGATCATGGGGCCGCGACCGCGCTGGCGGTGCAGGGGGCGACAGTGGCCACCGGCCATGCCGATGGGTTCGTCGCGCTCTGGGATATCGCCACGGGGGCCAAGCTCGCCGACTTCCAGCGCAACGAGGCCACGATCTGGGCCATCGTCCCGACCGCCCTGCCGGGGCGGCTGGCGGCCGCGAGCCACGACTGGAAAGTGACGCTCTGGGACCAGCGCTCGCCCGGAGAACCGGTGCATGTTTTTTCGGGACACGAGAGTTCCGTCCAGGCCCTGGCCGTTACACCGGGGGCCACCTATCTGGCATCGGGCGGAGCTGATCGCACGGTCAGAGTATGGAACCTGGACACGCTGGATACCGTGCGGACATACGGCCGACACGCCGACTTCGTGACGTCGCTGGCAATGGCACCCGACGGTCGGCAGATCGCTGCCGGCGTGCTCAATGGCGATATCACGGTATGGTCGGCGACGTCGCGTCGCACGATCCGCCGGTTGCGCGGTCACAAGGCGCGGATCAACGCACTCGCCTACGCGCCGACGGGTAGCGTGCTGGCGTCATCGAGCAAGGATGGCACGATCCGGCTGTGGAACCTGCGGAGCGGCTCCACGATCCGCACGTTCGCCAGTCACGCAGGCAGTGTCACGGGCCTTGCGGTCTCGCCCGATGGCGAACGGCTGATCAGTGCCGGCGACGACGGCAAAGTGCGGATCTGGCATCTGGCTGCGGCCGTGTCACGCGGGCGTGGCTGATCCTTTGGTTGCGCCGGCGGCCAGTGGGGCCGATCGTGATCCTGCCGGGTAGCAGGCCGCGCGCTACCGGCTCAACAGATGGGTCATCAGCGCGCGCAGCTCGGCCGGGCGAACCGGCTTTCTGAGTATCTCGCAGGCACTGAGTTCGGCAGCGGCGGCGGTCGCGGCAGAATGGTCGGCGGTGACGACGATCGCCGGCAAGTCGTCGCCGAACGAGCGGCGCAGGCGGCGGATCGCCTCGATGCCGTTCTCGTCGTTGTCCAGGTGATAGTCGGCCAGGATGATATCGGGCCGAACCTTGGCTGAGGCAATGATGCGGTCGATGTCGGCGAGGCTCGCAGCAATCAGCGGAATGCAGCTCCACTTGTCGAGAAGCGTGCCCATAGCATCGCGGACAGGCGCGTCGTTGTCGAGCACCACGGCTGTGATGAAACCGAACCCGTAGTGCTTTTGTATCCCGGCGTGGGCCTCGCGGCCGGTCGTGGGCTGATCGGGGCCTGGAACGGCCGCCGGGGCCAGAATATGAAAGCGCGTCCCCTGCCCGACGCGCGAGCACAGCCCCACCTCGTGGTCGAGGGCCTGCGCCATGCGCTGCACGATCGACAAACCGAGGCCGAAGCCGCCGCCGCCGCGTTCCGACGTCGAGCCGCGCTGGAACTCCTCAAAGATGCGATCTCTCTCGGAGGCGGGAATCCCGGGCCCCGTATCCCAGACCTCGATGCGCACGCGGCCGGCGCGTCGACGGGCCAGCAGGCGAATGCCGCCCGTCTCGGAATAACGGACAGCATTGGCCAGAAGGTTCTGCAAAATACGGCGCAGCATCAACGGGTCGGAGCGGACGGCCAGCCGCGACGTGCGTGACACCAGCGTCAGCCCCTTGTTGGATGCGATCGGAGCCAGGTCGAGGGTGAGGGCTGCAAAAAGGGCCACAAGATCGACCGTCTGTATCGAAGGCTGCATGACGCCGGCTTCGAGCTTCGAAAGGTCGAGGATCGACTTCATGAGTTCCTCGACCGAGAGAAGCGCGTGGTCGATCTGGCCGATCAGCCGCCGCTGCTCGAATTGGTCTCGGCTCTCCTCGAGCGCCGAAAGCGTCAGGCGGGCGGCATGCAGAGGTTGCAGGAGGTCGTGGCCCACCGCCGTGAAGAAGCGCGTCTTGAAGCGGTTGGCGCGTTCGGAGAGATCGCGGGCGAGAGACAGGTCGCCATTGGTTTTCTCCAGGTCGATCATGGCAGACTTCAGTTCGTCGGTTCTGATCCGAACCTGATGCTCGAGGCCAATCGCGGCGTGGAACAGCGAATAGGCGTTGCCCTGCTGGGCAAGCGAACGCTCGACCCGCCCCATCAACGCGGCGTTGATGCGAGTGAGCTTGTCGAGCTGACGGCGCAGGTCTTTATCGTCAGTGTCGATGGCGTAATCGTTGCTCATGGCGGCATGGGGAGGTTCGTTGGCGTCGTCACTCGGCCGCGCGCGTTCGGCCAAGGGCAATGCCGGTCAGCGTCTGGTTCAGGTGCATCGCGTTGTATTGCTCCCCGTAAGTGTGGAAGCCGACGACGCGGTAACGGCGATACAGGTCCTCCATCTGATGGCGGATCTGACGGTTCTCCGCATCCAGACGGCGCAGCACGCAATCGAACCCCAGCACGAGGTCGAGTCCACCCAGCGTCTCGTCCAGGTCGCGCAGCGTCGCCTCGGTCGCCTCGAGCATGTCGTGGGCGGAAGCCACGGTAAAGACGAGGCCTTCGTCGATGGCGCAGAAAAAGGTGAGGCTGCCGTCGGGGTTCATGTTGCGGATCGAGCGGCAATAATATTCGTCGCCCACCTTCACGACGAGTGGATAGGACGCAAAGCTGAAGGGGCCGAGATCCTCCGGCAACAAGCCGATGGCGCGCGCATATTCGTGGGCGGCGACCTCGGCGTTCAACTCGTGGACGACGCGGTTCTCCGTATCGGCGGCGGTCACCACAAGCTTGGTCTTGGTCGGCGAAAAGTTGTTGGTCTTGAACGCGCGGAAGGGGTAGGCCGTGTCGATCATGGTGAGGATCGCGGCATTCGACAGACAGCGTCCACCGTGGATGAGAGACGTGCGCTTGAAGGCGAGATTGTCGCCGGCCGAACCGCCGATCATCTGCATGTCGCCAATGGCCCAGCTTATGGCGGCGACCAGCATCTCCTCGTAGTTCGACACACCGTCGATCATCAGCAGGGCGAACACCCGGTCCCGCGTCGTGCCGGCGTGCCCGCTGGCGACCTCGGCGCGCATCTTGCGGACGACGTTGGTCGCGCGCTCGACGCCGAACCGGTCGATATCCTCGATCACCTCGGACCGAATGCGGAAGCCTTCGTGCGGGAACGCAATCGCCTGGATTGCCCCCTGGCGCATACCGTCGGGCGCAATCTCCCCGGCCGTCGTGCATCCGGTGACGGTCGTGCCTGGAAACGCGCTGGACATCGTCGCGGCGAGCAGGGGACCGTCGTGATGGGGGGAAAAATGCACGAGAATGTGCTGCCACGACGCACCAGCAAGCTGGGTCACGACGTCCGCGGCTGCCGCGGCTGTGTCATGGCAATCGCTCGTCGCGATCCTAATGCCGCAAGAGCTGTCGACAGCTCCCGGTAATCCCATGTGCCGCAACCTCCCCAATCGGACGATTTGGCCCGAATTTTTGATGCGTACCGCTGGCGCTTAGTCTCGCATCGTTCGCGACGGCTGCGCGTGCTACGCCGGCCCACGGTTCTTTGGACCTGCTGCCTGCTGGCGACCTGACCGGGCTGACTGGCGCGGCCGCCACCAGCGATAAGCGCGCCGCGGACATGATCCTACTAACGTATAACAGGGAAGCGTCTGCGTCTGCATCACTTCAAAAATGGCTCAATAAAAATCCCGCGCAGATGCTGCGCGGGACGATGTTGCAGAGCAGGCCGCAAACAAAAGAACCGGTCACAGGCCGTGCGGACCTGGGCGCCGGCCACCGACCGCAGTCAGTGAACGGGCGTGTTGACGTGGGGACCGGACGGCCCAGCGCTCGGCGCACCTTGAGCAACTGCGACGTAGGCCTCGCGCAGACGTTCGGGTGATGCCAGCAGCCGGTCGCGCCAGATGCCCAGCCGGAAACCCGATTGGATCAGCCCGCGTAACATGCCCACATGATCTGTGAGGCCGACACACTGGGCCCCTACGAGGCGATCCCCCTCGAACTCCAACTTGAGATACTTGAACTTGTCCTCATCGACGAGCTTGCCCGTGTAGCCGACCTGCGCCCCCTGCCAGAGCCCGAAAGACGACGAGATGAGGCCCATGGTGTCGAGCACGTTCATGTTGAGCGACCCGCGATGGCGATGGGCACGCCCGGCCATGTTGAGGGCAGCGATGCGGCCATGCTCGACGGCGACGGGTTGGATCGCCAGCATGTCCGGCTTGCCGGTCGACAGGTCGAGGCCTTCGCAGCAGTCACCAGCCGCGTAGATATCCCGCGCCGTCGTCTGGAGGTGGTCATCGACGACGATACCGGTCTTGACTTCGACGCCAGAGCCGACGAGGAAGCCAGTGTTCGAGCGCACGCCAACGGCGAGGACGGCGAGTGACGCCGGTACGGTCCGCCCGTTGGACAGGCTGACCGCAAGGCGATGGCCATCGGTTCCCTCGGCCAGGCTCGTGACGCGGGTGCCCGTGTAGACCTTGACACCCTTCGTTTCGCACCAGCGGCCCAGCATGCCGCCAGCGGTTTCGTCCATCATGCGGGCGACCATGCGCGGGGCCAATTCGACGACGGTGATGTCGCATCCCCGCAGATAGAGCGCTTCGAGAATGATGGAGCCGATGAAGCCGGCCCCAACCAGCACCACCGGTGCGCCCTTGTCGGCCACCTTCAGAATTTCGCGGGCGTCCTGGAGCGTCCAGCACGTGTGGACACCGGGCAGATGGGTGCCCGGCATCGGCGGAATGATGGGAGACGCACCTGTCGCGATCAGCAGCTTGTCGTAGGGCTGGGTTTCGCCGCTGGACAGGAACAGGCGTTTGGCGCGGCTGTCGATGCCGCCGCACCGGGCTGTCACATAGCGAATGCCCAGCCCGTCGTAGTGCCCCTTCTGCTGGCGGAGATAGGTGCCGGTCTCGTCCACCTTGCCATAGATGAAATAGGGGATGGCCATGCGCGAGTAGGGCTGCGCCTCGGGCTCCCCGCTGATCAGTGTGATCGAGGCCGTGCTGTCGAGGCTGCGCAGTGTTTCAGCGGCTGTCACGCCGGCAGGACCGGCACCCAGAATGACGTAGTTCATGAGTCTCTACCTCGCGGGGAGCCAGCATCGTCGAGCAAAAGGAAATCCGAGGTCCCAGAAGACAGCAAGGCCAGGGGACTTAGCCCTGGCCTCACATCGTCTCAGATGGCCAGGCGGCTCATCGTCTCGTTGGTCGGCTGGCCTTCTGCCGTCCAGCCGCGAAGCTGATAGTACTCCGGCAGCATCTTGGCGAGGCCGTTGACGAGGCCTGTCGCTGGCCCCGTCTTGGCGGCTTCGCTGACGAGACGCGGCGGCAGGTTGTCGTCAGCGGCGGTCAGGCCGGCGCGATTGTTGAAGATGCGCTCCATGTTCCAGATGCGCTCGCCCGTCTCAAGCAGGCGCTCCGGCGTCCAGGTCCCCTCGCACGCGGCGTTGACTTGGGGGGCGATGTCGTTGAGCGTCCACGCGAAGGTCGTGAACACGCACAGACCAGAGGAGTCCACGGCGGCCGTCGCGTCCTGGAACGCCTTGACCAGGGCCGGCTTGCCATCGGTCACCAAGGGGTCGGTCTTCTCGGGGATGCCGAGGATTTCCGATGAAACGGTGTAGCCGCGCAGGTGGCAGGCCCCCCGGTTCGATGTCGCGTAGGCGAGGCCCATGCCCTGGATACCGCGCGCGTCGTAGGCCGGGAATTCCTGACCCTTGACGGACATTGACAGATCGCCGCGGCCATACTTTTCGCACAGCCGTTTGGAGCCCAGCCCCAACAGCTTGCCGAAGCCTTCCGCCTTGCCCGTCAACTCGACACACTTCACCAGCGCCTCGGCCGAGCCGAACTTCAGGTCGATGCCGTCCGTCTCGGCCGGCGTCAAGAGGCCGAGGTCGTAGAGCTCCATCGCGGCCGAGACGGTCGCGCCGAACGAGATCGGGTCGAGCCCCTGCTCGTTGCAGATGAAGTTGACGTAGGTCAGCGCCTCGAGGTCGTCGACGCCGGTGTTGGAGCCGAGTGCCCATGCGGCCTCGTACTCCAGCCCACCCGAAGCATGCCAGTACTGCGGCTTGTTCTGGATCGTGAAATGCTTCTCGTCGATCTTGGAGATGCGTCCGCAGGCGATGGTACAGCCGAAGCAGGCCTGGTTCGTCAGCAGGTTTTTCTTGCCATCCGATTTGCGGGGCGTGGCCATCGCTTCCGCGGAGATGGCGTGCGCCCCTTCGAACTGGATATCGCGATGGTTGCGGGTCGGCATCGCACCGGCCTCGTTGATGACGTTCATGAGGACCTGCGTGCCGTAGGTCGGCAGGCCGGCACCGGTCACCGCGTTGGCGGCCAGCACCTTCTTGGCCTCGCCCGTCGCCTTGAGGAAGGCCATGCCATCCTTGACCTTGACGCCCTTGGTGCCGCGAACCGCAATCGCCTTGAGGTTCTTGGAGCCCATGACCGCGCCGACGCCAGAGCGGCCCGCGGCCCGGTGCAGGTCGTTGACGATGCAGGAGTACAGCACCTGATTTTCGCCGGCCACGCCGATGGCCGCGACGTGCATCATCGGGTCCTGATGCTTGGTCTTGATGTGCTCGTCGGTATTCCAGACGGAGGTACCCCAGACGGCGGAGGCATCGTGCAACTCGACCTGATCGTCGAAGATCGTCAAGTAGACCGGCTTGGGTGATTTGCCTTCGAGGATGACCATGTCCCAGCCGGCGAATTTGAGCTCGGCACCCCAGTAGCCACCGGAGTTCGAGCAGGCGATCGCGTTGGTCAGCGCGCCCTTGGTGATTACCGAGTAGCGCCCACCGGTCGATGCACACGTGCCGGTCAGCGGGCCGGTCGCGAAGATCATCTTGTTGCCGGGACCCAGCGGGTCGGTCTTGGGGTCGATTTCCTCGATCAGATACTTCGTCGCTAGGCCACGCTGGCCGAGATACTTTTCGGCCCAGTCCATGCGCAGCGGCTCGGACTTGATCGTTCCGGTCGTCAGGTCAATGCGAAGGATCTTGCGGGTCCAACCCATGGGTGTCTCCTCGAATGCTGTCGCGCCGCGGACCACCCAGCACGCAGCGCGCGCGTGGGTGCCGGGCGGCGGGGATCAGTGCTTGGCAGCCGGCGTGTTGGGGCCTTCGTGCGTCGTGGCGGCGGCAGCCTGAGCCGCCCAGAGCTTCATCTTGTCGAAGCCTGCCTGCTCGGTATCCTGATACGTAATGGCACCGGTCGGACAGGCGTCGGCGCAGGCCGGCTTGCCCTGGCAAAGGTCGCACTTGATCACTTTACCGCTCGAGGCATTGTAGTTCACGGTTCCGAACGGACAGGCGATCGTGCAGACCTTGCAGCCGACGCACAGGTTCTCATGCACCACCTTGACGCCCATGTGGTCGGTGGTGATCGCGTTGACCGGGCAGGCGTGCTGGCACCAGGCTTCCGCGCACTGGGTGCACGTGTAGGGCACGAACCGCGCCTCGGTGTGAAAATCGAAGACGCGGATGCGCGACTTGGCGACGTTGAACTCCCCCTCGTTCTCGTAGGAGCACGCCATCTCGCACTGCTTGCAGCCGGTACACTTGCCTGGGTCGATGACCAGAGCCTTGAGCATTCAGGACCTCCTTTGTGCCCCCCAGTTCGCCTGGTTATCGGAGCCTCGTTTGACATCGCGCGGCGCACCGTCGCAGGTCAAGTGTACTAAGGTGCACGGGGCTTTGGCGAGCGAAAGTCGTTTCTTTCGGCAGAACATATGCTTGGGGCCTTGCCGCGACCAGCTCGGGCCGACCGGCCGGGAGGTTTGTCGCCGGCTGACGCATCGCGATTGCCGGGCTGGTGCGCGATGCGGTACACGGACCGCTGACCGCCGTGCTGCCGGCCTGGTGCGGCGTCGTCGGCACCCCGCCAACCTCGTTCACGCACGATCTGCTTCCACTCCAGTCCTGAGGGATGGTTCACGTGAAGATCTGCATCATCGGTGCCGGCTATGTCGGTCTGGTTTCGGCAGCCTGCTTTTCGGAGTTCGGGTGGTCGGTCATCTGCGTCGACAAGGACGAGGGCCGTCTGGCTCAGATGCAGCAGGGGATCTCCCCGATCTACGAGCCGGGCCTCGACGATCTGATGCTGCGGAACATGGAGGCCGGACGGCTGACGTTCACGTCCGACCTCGGGTTGGCCGTCAGCGAGGCGGAGATCGTTTTCCTGGCCGTGGGCACGCCCATGCGGCGTGGCGACGGACATGCCGACCTGTCCTATGTTTACACCGCGGTAGAGGAACTGGCTCCGCATCTGTCCGGGTTCACCGTCATTACGACGAAATCGACCGTGCCGGTGGGGACCAGCCGGGAGATCGAGCGGCGGCTGCGACTTATCCGGCCCGATGGCGACTATGCGGTCGCCTCGAACCCGGAGTTCCTGCGCGAGGGGTCGGCGATCCAGGACTTCACGCATCCAGACCGGGTGCTCGTGGGTCTCGACGACCCGCGTGCGCGCGCCGTGATGGAGCGCCTTTACAAGCCGCTGTCGCTTCGCAACGCCCCGGTGATGTTCGTGTCACGCGAATCCGCGGAGCTGGCCAAGTACGCCGCCAACGCCTTCCTGGCACTCAAGATCAGCTTCATCAACGAGATCGCCGATTTGTGCGAGGAGGTCGGGGCCAACGTGCAGGAAGTGGCGTCCGCGATCGGTAAGGACCGTCGCATCGGCGACAAGTTCCTGCATCCCGGACCTGGCTATGGCGGGTCGTGCTTCCCCAAGGACGTGTCGGCCATCATCCGCACCGCGCGCGAGCACAGGGCCCCCGTATCGCTGATCGAGCAGGTGCAAACCGTGAACGACGAACGCAAGCTCGCCATGGCGGGACGGATCGCCGAGGCTATGGGTGGCTCGGTGCGGGACAAAACCATCGCGGTGCTGGGCGTGACGTTCAAGCCCAACACCGATGACATGCGCGATGCTCCGAGCCTCGTTATCGTACCGCTTCTGCAGGAGAAAGGTGCCAAAATCCGCGCCGTCGATCCGCAGGGCCGCAAGCATGGGGAGGCCCTTCTGCCCGGCGTCACGTGGTGCAAGGCGACGCTGGAAGCGGTTGCCGGGGCCGATGCCCTGGTCGTGTTGACCGAGTGGAACGAATTCCGGGCGCTCGACCTGAAGAAGGCGAAGGCCAAAATGGCCGGCGATGTCATCGTCGACCTGCGCAACATTTTCGACCCGGCGGTGGCGCAGGCCGCAGGCTTCCGCTACCGGGGGGTCGGTCGTCCGCACTGATCCCAGCTCTGGCGGCACGGCGTCAGCGGTCGTCCATTGCGCCCCGCCAGAACCCCCGTGCGGCATCGTGCGCGCGACGCCGGCTTGGGCACCCCTTGCGCCAAAGTGCCATCGGACTAATTGTTGCACTGCAATAGACGACTCGTCCACACCATCGCCGTTCCGGCAGTCCGCTCGGCAGCGGATCGACGCATCTCACTTCCACCAACCGAGATACCCATGGCAACCTTTCCCAAGGACGGCGCGGCGACAAAAGGTCTGCTCGCGAGCATTATTTTCGGCTCGCGCTGGATGCAGGTGCCGCTTTACCTCGGCCTGATCGTCGCTCAGGTCGTTTATGTCGTGCTGTTTCTCAAAGAGCTGAAGCACCTCGTCATCAACGCGACGACGTTCAACGAGTTGCAGATCATGCTCATTGTGCTGGCCCTGATCGACGTCGTCATGATCTCGAACCTGCTGGTCATGGTGATCGTCGGCGGCTACGAGACGTTCGTCTCGCGCCTCAAGCTGCAAGGCCATCCCGACCAGCCGGACTGGCTCGACCACGTCAATGCCAGTGTCTTGAAGATCAAGCTCGCCATGGCGATCATCGGCATTTCGTCGATCCACCTGTTGAAGACGTTCATCGAGGCTGGAAATCTCGGCATGCCGGGAGCGAAATACACCGAGGCGGGCGTCATGTGGCAGACGCTGATCCACATCAGTTTCATTCTGTCGGCCATCGGCATCGCTTACGTCGACTACCTCGGCCAGCAGATCAGCCACGGCGGCAACCACAAAAAGCGGCACGGCGAAAGCCACGTTCGCGCGGATGTCGCGCCGTGACAGTCGGTGTCGCGCAGAAGGCCGCAGGCAGGCCGTGAGGCCCCGCATGGCCTGTTAAATCGAGGGGGGCTGCGGGCCGTCGGCCCCTACGTCGATGACCTTGCCAGGGTTCAAAATGCCGCGCGGATCGAGCGCCGCTTTGAGCGCGCGCATCAGGTCCAGTTCCACCTTCGACCGGAACCGTGCAAGCTCGGCGCGCTTGAGGCGGCCAATGCCATGCTCGGCCGAAATCGACCCGCCCATTTCGGCGATCAGCGTATGGATGGCTTCGTTCATCATCCCCCAGAGAGCCAGATAGGCCGCCTTCTCCATACCGGCAGGCTGGGTGACGTTGTAATGGATGTTGCCGTCACCGAAATGGCCGAACGCACAGGGTCTGGCACCTGGGCAAATCTGCTCCACGAGGCTGTCCGCGCGGCGAATGAACTCCGCGATCTGCTCCACCGGGACGGAAACGTCGTGCTTGATGCTGCCGCCCTCGTGGCGCTGCGCATCAGAAAGTTCCTCGCGCAGACGCCAGACGGCGGCGCGTCCGGCCTCCGTCTGCGGTAGCACCGCTTTGAGGATCAGGCCGTCGTCGGCCAGGGCTGTCAGCAACTCCTCCAGGAGACTGGCCCCCGAGCCGTCGGCCTCTGGCGCGCTCACCTCCAAGAGCAGATACCAGGGGTAGCTTGCTCCGAACGGGGCACGCGTGCCCGCGACATGCGCCAAGACGACCCGCAGCGCAAACGCCGAGAGGAACTCGAAGGCCGTGAGGCGGCTCCCGGCCTTTGCCTCGGCCCGCTTGAAGACGGCCAGAGCGGCGTCCAGATCGGCAACCGCCAGGAAAGCCGAATACCGCTCAGCCGGGCGGGGGCGGAGCTTCAAAACCGCCGCCGTTATGATGCCGAGCGTCCCCTCCGAGCCGATGAACAGGTCGCGCAAGTCGTACCCGGTGTTGTCTTTCTTGAGGGCGCGCAGGCCGTCCCACACCCGGCCATCGGCCAGCACGACCTCGAGGCCCGAGACCTGCTCGCGGGCGTTGCCGTAGGCCAGCACATTGAGGCCGCCGGCGTTGGTGGCGAGATTTCCGCCGATCTGGCAGGTGCCCTCGGAGGCCAGGCTCAGGGGAAAAAACTGGCCGTGGCGGTCGGCCTCGGCCTGGACGGAGGCCAGCGTCACTCCTGCTTCGGCGGTCATGTGGCGGCCGTGCGGATCGACATGGCGGATGCGGTTCAGGCGCGCGAGGGACACGACGATCTCGCGACCCGTCTCGAAGGGGATCTGCCCGCCCACGAGGCCGGTGTTGCCCCCCTGGGGCACGACGCCGACACGCGCCTCATGGCAGGCGCTCAGGATGGCCGAGACCTCGGCCGTCGATCCGGGACGCAGAACGAGCAGTGTGCGACCGGTGTAGAGGCCCCGCCACTCCGTGAGGTAGGCCGCCTGGTCGGCGGATGTCGTGAGCGCGTGACCGGGCCCGACGATCGCGGCAAGATGGGCGATCAGTGTCGGCGTTGGCGGCAACAATGGCATGGCGGTCGCTTCTCCCCGATCAGGCTCGGCGCGGCAACCAACGGGTCAGGTCACGAGCGGCCACAGGCGGTCGGACGGCACGCCGGGACCCAGTGCCAGGAATGCAGGATTAGCCAGGCCGGTGTGGAATTTACCATAGGACAGTTCCGCGCCGGGGCCGCTCAGTACCGATCCCCCTGTCGCCTGCAATATGGCTTGACCGGCAGCGGTGTCCCATTCGCTGGTCGGACCGAAGCGGGGATAAAGGTCGGCGTCGCCGCGCGCCAGACGGCAGAATTTGAGGGACGAGCCAATCTCGGCATGGCCCGTCGGCGCAAGGCCGGTGCGGGCAAGCCAGGACAGAACACGGTCGTGCTCGCGCGGACTGGACAAGAGACGGCGTCCAGAACTCGACGTGGTCCCTTTCACACCCAACGGACGCCACGGAATGTCGGCGGACGATGGACAGGACGCGCCTAGAGACGGCGGGTCGACGTGCGCCCAGACCGCGGTCTGGTCGGGCCGCAAGCCGCCGGCAGCCGTC
Source organism: Hyphomicrobiaceae bacterium (assembly GCA_033765285.1). Taxonomy (GTDB): domain Bacteria; phylum Pseudomonadota; class Alphaproteobacteria; order Rhizobiales; family Hyphomicrobiaceae; genus Filomicrobium. The sequence continues at coordinate 114,028 of JANRIE010000011.1, forward strand.
GCGTATAGTTCCGAGAGAGCAGGGGCGAAGATGATGCCCGCCACGGGCCGGCCATCGACGATCAAACTGAGATTGACCGTAAATTCCCGGCTGTGAACGGCGAACTCACGCGTGCCGTCCAGCGGGTCGACGAGAAGGAACGCCGACGTGCACGGGCGCACGCTTTGCGCAGCCGCCGCCGCTTCCTCGGAGACCACCGGCAGGCCGGGCAGGGCCCGCGACAGGGCCCCCAGAATGACATCCTCGGCTTCGAGATCGGCCGAGGTCACCGGAGAGCCGTCAGCCTTGCGTTCGATGCGGCAGTCCGGGTTTTTGAAGTGGCGCATGATCGCGGTCCCGGCACGGAGCGTGGGCTCCAGCCAGGCGGCGTGCAGGTGTGCAAGGTCGATAGCGTGCGCAGGATGGGTCATGGTCAGTGGATGTGCCCGATCGTGACCGTCAGGGAAAGAGCCGATCGCGAGATGACCGCTCACGGGCTCGTGGTCGCAAGCTGACATTCGCCTCCGGTGTGGCGCTACTCAAAGCACATTGAAGAACCACCAGGCCCACGAGCCGAGCCAAACGCGCCGGTGTAAATCCCCATCCGACGGGCCACGGCCAGACCAGCCGTGAATGGGAACTCGACGTCGGATGCGCCCCGTCCCGCGAAAGATATCCCCTCCGACGGGCCGCCACCTAGTCTGTTGGGAAGGCTAACGGCGTGAGGCACAGGCACGGACATGTCGGAAACGGCTCATCTCAAGCTTCCTTACATCATCGCGGCACAATCGCAAAAGCACGTCACCCATAACGAGGCGCTGCGCCGCATCGACGGCATCGTGCAGCTCAGTGTGCTCGACCGCGATCTGCCGGCACCGCCGGCCACCCCATCGGAGGGCGACCGCTACATCATCGCCGCCAGCGCGACGGGCGACTGGGCAGGCCACGACGCCGACATTGCACTGTTCGTCGATGGCGCGTGGGTCATTGTCGAAGCGCGAGAGGGCTTCCTTGCGTGGGTCGCCGACGAGGATCGGATCGTTGTGTTCGACGGGGCAGCCTGGGTCGATCTCGACGGCGGCGGCAGTTCCGTCGCGGTCAATCCGGCGACAGGCGGCCTCGTCGGCGTCAACACCACCGCCGATACCACGAACCGGCTTGCGGTTGCCTCGGCCGCCTCGCTGTTCAGTCACGCCGGCACCGGCGGCCACCAGCAGAAAATCAACAAGGCGGCGGCTGGCGACACGGCCTCGCAGCTCTACCAGACGGGCTTTTCCGGCCGCGCCGAGATCGGCACGACGGGCGACGACGACTTCCATTTCAAGGTCAGCCCCGACGGGACAGCATGGCACGAAGCCATCATCATCGACAAGGACACGGGCGAGGTCACGTTCCCCAACTCGTCGATCGGCGGAGGTGGCAGCACGCCGACCGACATCGTGATGATGACCGCGTCGGGCACCTGGACCAAACCACCTGGACTGGTGCGTGCTCGCGTGATGGTGCTGGGTGGCGGCGGCGCGGGCGGCGGGGCAGCGGCGACGGGGTCCGCCACGGCCAGCCCTGGCGGCGGTGGCGGGCCTGGCGGCATCGCCTTTGCCGTCATCGAGGCGGCCGACCTGGGCGCGACCGAGACCGTGACCATCGGGGCCGGAGGCGTCGGGGTGTCCAACGCCAACGGCGGGGACGGCGGCACCACCACGTTCACCCGGACGACGGGCGACGATCTCGTCGCGACGGGCGGCCTGGGTGGGTTCAAGATCAACGCCGGCTCGACGTTTGCCTTTGCCGATGGCGGGGCGTCGGGCGCGGCCACGGGCGGCGACGTCAACTTCGCCGGCTCGCCGTCCGGGTTCGCCATGCGCGACAGCTTCCCCCAGGGCATTTCCGGCTCGGGTGGCTCGACGCCCTATGGGGCGGGCGGGCCCAATATCCGCGGCGGCACCGTGTCGTCGGCCGGTGTGGCGGCAACCGGCTTCGGCGCGGGCGGGGGTGGCGCTTTGTCGTGTGGCTCAGGCGGGGCAAACCGCGCGGGCGGCAACGGCGCGCCAGGGCTCGTCGTGATCGAAGAGTTCTTCTGATGGTTCGGCGTCTCGACCGTCCGCGACGATCGAGACGCGGCGGGGTTCAGCGCAGGCCCCAGACCTCGATCTCGCCCTGGCCACCCAGGCTCAGACGGCTGCGATAGCGCAACTCGATGCGGTCGATGAATCGGTCGCGCCCCTTCAGGTCGAACGGTGCCGACACCTCACCCTCTCGAATGGTGCCCGACAAGACGATGTTCTCGCGCTCGCCGTTGCCGTAGACGATCGTCAGGCCGTACATGCGGACGTCCTCGCGGATGGCGCGGATGCGTACCGCTTTGAACGCACCGGCATTTCTAGCGACATCCAGCGTATCGGCGTCTTTGCGCAGCATGGATGCCTTGCGCGAGCCGATGAGGGTCCAGTCGCGGCTAAGCCCGGCGAAACCGGCATCCTCACGGCGTCCGTCGCGGTCGCGGCCGCCGCCGCCGGGAACTTCGAGCCCCAGCAGATCAATGCGGCTCGGCTCGCCGTCATTGCGGGTCTGGAGAGCGAGGCGAATATGCTTGATGGCGCGGCCACGGCGGCCCGTCAGATCAATAACGTCACTCTGCTGGCCCGGGTTCAGTCGCTCGGCGATGCGGATGACCTCCGTCTCGCCGTTGGCGTAGACGATTTCCGCCTTGCCGATGAAGGCCGGCGATTCCCAGACGCGCAGCTTGATCTTGCCGATGCGGCCTTCCTCGCGGCCGACCTCCAGGATCGCCTCGCGCGCCTGGACGCCAAATCGCTTGGTGGACAACACTGTGAACCCGGCCTGGTCTTCGGGAATGAGACCTTCGACGCGGATGATGCCTTGCTTGCCGCGGCGCTCGTCGACGTAGTCGACATCGATGCGTTGAACCAATTGCGCATCGCGTCCCGAAAAGTTGAGCCGGCCGCTGGGCCGTTCTGGGCCGACGACAGCGTCGACGTTGAACGTCTCGGTCCGCCCGTTGCGGAACGTGACCGTGGCCCGCTGAATTTTTACCGTGCCGTCAATCGCATAGAACCGGATGCCTTCGAAGCGGCCAACGTCGTCCTTGAGCTGCAAAGTCAGCGTCGTCGCGCCTACCGTAAACGGAATCGCCGTCCAGTCTTCGGAGCGCCGGTCGTCTCGGGCGATCGAGGGCGACACCGCCGCCAATCCCGCGAGCGCCGCCAGCGCGATCACAACGCTCGTGAACGACTTTATCATGGGGCAACTCCAGGACGCATGAACACCACTCGATGCCTCGCCAGCCATGGCGCGGCCGCGCTTCGAACGCGAACAGGCAAGTTGAAGCCTGCCGTATTGTTCAAAGTTACTGCCGGATGTCGACCAAAAAGAGGTGCGCGGAAGGCATTATCGCTGCACTGGCGGTCAACACAGTTACTTCGTATTCTGCGGCAGTCTCCAGCCCGGGCCGATGCCGGTTCGGGACCCATCACTACAGCGCGCCCGATCACGATCACCCGGAGTTGCGAGGCGGTCACCAATGCGCCGGCCTTTGCGTGTGCCGCCGACCGGTCACCAACGACAAGCTTGCCCGGAGTGCCACATGACCGTCGCCATCGTCATTCCAGCAGCCGGCTTGTCGCGGCGGTTCGGCCCGGACGACAAGTTGCTTACCCCTCTCGGCGATGGAACCGACCCGATCGTGAGGCTGACGGCCCGCGCTGCGTGCGCCAGCCGCGCCGGCCTCGTCGTCGTCGTAATTCGCCCTGGCGCGCCGGGAGACCATGTCGCTCGCGCGCTGCAATCGTTGCGCGCCAGCCTGGTCGTTGCGACCGACGACGTCTCCGGCATGGGGTCCTCGATCGCTGCCGGCGTGCGCCGCGTGGGAGCAGGGTTCGCCGGCGTCATGGTGCTGCCCGCCGACATGCCCTGGGTGACCGCCGCGTGGCTGGACACGCTGATCGGGGTATTCGAGGCCAGTGACCAACGGTCGATCGTTGTCAGCGTCGATGCGAAGGGTGAACAGCGCACGCCCGTGATCTGGCCTGCCGACCTTCTCGCCACGCTTGCCGAACTCTCCGGAGAGACGGGGGGCAAGGGGCTGCTCGATCGCCACCGGGACCGGATCGTCCGGGTCCAGCCCCCGTCAGATCACGTGCTGCGCGATGTGGACACGCCCGGTGACCTGACGATCGACGTGGCCGAGCCCGGGGAAACGCGGCGGTGACACTCGTGTGTGATCACCCTGGCCTGTCGCGGCGACGCCCTGCTGCCCGCCGTGTTGCCCCCGACGACAACTTTGCATTTCATTACAATGGCGAAACGAACACCCAACCCGTCGCCATGATGCTATCACGTCGCCGAACTGCGCGCGGCTGAGCCACCGCCGCAGCATCGACGTATCTCTGGTGGCAAATGCCGGGTGAGCCTCCTCAGCGTCGGGTGCCTTGGGTCCAAAAAGGGCGCGCCGGGAGCGAACGGGTAGAGTATGAACATACACCACCAGAGCTTGCAGAATAGGCCGGATGCCGGTGAACTGGCGGAGCGAGCCGGTTTTGTCCCACCGAAGGCTCGCGGGGGGCTGTGGGCCAAGCTCATTCGCATCGCTCTCAAATCGGTGCTGCCGATCGTGGTCATCGCGGCCGGATTTGCCGGGTTCCGCTACTTGCGCGATACGCGGCCGGAGGTCCCTAAGCAGCCGATCGCGGAACGCGCCTTCACCGTCGATGCGATCACCGCGCGGCCGGGAACATACAAGCCGACTCTGACGCTTTATGGGACGACGGTTGCTGGCCGTCAGGTCGATATCCGCGCGCTGGTCGCCGGACGGGTGGAGGATACCAGCACGGACCTGCGCGAAGGCGGTCTCGTCGCCAGCGGGGACATCCTGCTTTCGGTCGATCGGCTCGACTATGAGACAACTCTTGCTGAAGCGGAGGCGCAACTCGCCGAGACACGCGGGAAGATCCGTGAGTTCGAGGCGTCGATCGTGTCAGAGAAATCGTCGCTGACCTACGCCAAGGCACAACTGCAACTCGCAAAAGCCGACCTGGAGCGGGCCGAGCCGCTCGCCAGCCGCGGCGCGGTGTCGGAACGAACGGTCGACGACCGCAAGCAAATCCTTCTCCAGCGCGAACAGGCCGCCGACCAGATCGCCAACATGGTCACGGTCTGGGAGGCGCGAGTCGCACAGCAGCAGGCGGTAGCCAGCAGACTCGAGACCGTCATTGCACGGTCTCGCCAGCGCCTCGCCGACACGAGACTGGCGGCCCCTTTCGATGCCTATGTCACAGAGGTGGGTGCGCAGGTCGGCCGCATGCTCGGTGTCAACGACAAAGTCGCCACCCTGATCGACCGCAATTGGATCGAAGTGCGGCTAGCGCTGTCGGACGATCAGTACGGACGCATCGTCTCGGCGGAGGGAAGTCTCGAGGGACGGAAGGTCACGGTGCGTTGGGTGCTTGGGGATGCGGTTTTCTCCTATCCGGCAGCCATCGCCCGGATCGGCTCTCGGATCGTTGCCGATACCGGTGGCGTCGAGGTGTTCGCGCGGGTCACCCGGCCGCTCGAGCCCGTGCCGTTGCGACCCGGTGCGTTTGTCGAGGTCTTGGTGCCAGACCAGACGTTCACCGACGTCTACAAGCTGCCGGCGAGCGCGCTCTATGCGGGGAAAACGGTCTACGCCATCGTCGACGGCCGGCTTGCAGGCCGGTCGGTCAAGGTGGTCGGCGGGGACGCAGAAAGCGTGCTGGTCGCTGGCGATGTCCGGCCTGGCGATCAGATCGTGACGACGCGCATATCCACGCCCGGTGACGGCGTTCTCGTGATGCGTGCCGCGGGAGCCGGGGCATGACGGGACCAGCCGCCGGCGAAGATGGCAGCACGACCGCCCCGCGACCGGCCAGTGGTTTGATCGGGGTGTTCGTCCGCCATCCGACCGCGCCGAACCTTCTGATGCTGGTCATGGTGCTGATCGGGCTGTTCGGCCTCGCCAAGCTCAACCGCCAGTTTTTTCCGAATCTCGAGATCCCCGTGATCACGGTGCAGGTGCCGTGGCCCGGAGCCAGCGCCGAGGACGTCGAGGCCAATATTCTCGACGCACTCGAGCCGGAACTGCGGTTCATCGACGAAGTCGAGGAGGTGACTTCGATCGCTCGCGAGGGCTCGGGCCTCGTCTCCATCGAATTCAAGTCGGGTGCCGACCTGCAGAAGGCCCAGTCGGACATCGAACAGGCCGTCGCGCGGCTCACGACGCTGCCGGAAGACAGCGAACGTCCGATCGTTTCGCGTGCCACGCTGTTCGACCCGGTCGCGAAGATCGCCATCGCCGGTCCCTTCTCGGAGCGAGCCCTGAAGGACTTCGCGGCCGAGATCCGCGATGGGCTCCTGGCCAGCGGGATCGACCGCGTGGTGCTGACGGGTGCGCGCGAGGAAGAGATCTGGATCAAGCTCGACGAGGGAGCGCTGCGTCGGCACGGCTTGGCCATCGAGGACATCGCCGCCCGCGTGCGCGCCAACACCCAGGATCTGCCGGCGGGCAAGCTCGAAGGCGACATCGAGGTGCAGTTGCGCGCCAAGGCCGAACGCAAGACGCCCGAGGCGATCGGCGACATCGAGGTGAAGTCGGCCGTCACGGGAGAGAAGGTTTTCCTCCGAGATATCGCCCAGATCGACACGCGCTATGAGCGGGAGGGCAAGATCGGGCTCTTGCGCGGCGAGCGGGCCATCGAACTCAACGTGCAGCGTGCGCTCGCGGCCGATACGCTGACGACGATGGCGGCGATGGACACCTACCTCGATGCCAAGCGCCCCACGCTGCCGCCGACACTCAAGATCGAAATCTACGATGTGCGCGGCAAGTTCGTCCTGCAGCGGCTCAACATCCTGGTCGAGAACGGCCTGCAAGGGCTCGTGCTCGTGCTGCTCATGCTGTTCTTGTTCCTCAGCGCGCGCATCGCATTCTGGGTGGCGGCCGGCATTCCGGTCGCCTTGCTGGCGACGCTCGGCGTGATGTACGCCACCGGCCAGTCGATCAATATGGTGTCGATGTTCGCGCTGATCATGATGCTCGGGATCATCGTCGATGACGCCATCGTCGTCGGCGAGGAAGCCGCCACCCTGGAGGAGCAGGGCATGGGCAGCCTGGATGCCGCGGAACTGGCCAGCATGCGCATGCTGGCCCCGGTCTTCGCGGCGTCGCTGACGACCATGTGGGCGTTCATGCCGATCGCGCTGATCACGGGGCGCATCGGGGACATCTTCATCGCCATTCCGCTGGTGGTCGTGTCGGTGCTCATCGCCAGTACCATCGAATGCTTTCTGGTGTTGCCTGGACATCTGCGGCACGGCGGCAGCGCGCGCGTGCGGCGGGCGAGCCTGCCGCGGCGGATGTTCGATCGCGGGTTTGCAGCCTTTCGCGACGGCGCTTTCAGCGCCGCCGTGCGAGCAAGCTACGAGTGGCGCTATCTCACGATCGCGGCCGTCATTGCCAGTCTCGTGATGTCGGCGGGACTCGTGGCCGGCGGCCGGGTCGGATTCCAGTTTTTCCCCTCGCCTGAGCCAGAAAACATCACGGGCCTTATCGAGTTCGCCGCCGGCACGCCCCGCGAGCGCCAGGCCGAGATCGTCGGCCGGGTCGAGGCGGCGCTGTTTGCCGCCGAGGCCAAGCTGATGGCGGCCAAGGGCCTCGGTTCGCCGTCCGTCGCTGCGGTGCCACCCGATGCGGCGGACGGGTCGGCGGCCGCGCTCGAACAGAACGAGGAGAGACTGGGCTGGTTCTTGACCCGTGTCGCCAAGGCTCTCGGTTTGCGAGGCAAGCCGAACGATCCGGAGACCCGGCTCGTCGTTGCTTCTTTCGCTTTGCTCGGGCAGGCCGACAGGGCGCAGGGCGACAACATCGCCCAGATCGAGGTCGAGTTGACCGCCAGCGAACTGCGCAGTATCCGCACCAGTGCCGTCATTGCCGCCTGGCAGGCGGAAGTACCCGCGATCCCCGGAGTCGAGCGGATCGCGATCGCCGGACGTCGCCAGGGTCCACCCGGCCGCGACGTCGATGTGCGCCTCCGCGATGGGCCCGTCGAGGTGCTGAAAGCGGCCGCCGAGGACGTCAAGCAGGCCCTGACGGGATTTCCCGGCGTCTCCGCCGTCAACGACGACCTGCCCTACGGCAAGCAGGAATTCGTGTTCGCGCTGACGCCGCGCGGTGCGGCCATGGGCTTCACGGGACAGTCGGTGGGGACGCAGTTGCGCAACGCCTTCGAAGGCGCGATTGCAACCCGGTTCGCGCGGGGGGACGAAGAGATCACCGTGCGCGTCATGCGGCAGCAGGCGCTCGGCGGCCGGCAGGACCTGACGCAGGTCTACCTGACGACCCCGCAGGGTCGCCGCGTCCCGCTGCTCGACGTCGCGAAGGTCAGCGAGCGGCGGACGTTCTCGATCATTCAGCGCAAGGACGGCATCAGGACGGTTGCGGTGACCGGCGATATCGACGCGGAGGTCACGAGTACGCAGGAAGTGATCGGCCGGCTCGACCGCGAAGTGATGCCGGCGATCGCGGCGAAATACGGCATCGACTACGAGTTCAAGGGGCGCAGCGAAGAGCAGGCAGAAAGCTTCCAGGACCTGCGGCTGGGTGCACTTCTGGCCCTGGCACTGATCTACATCAATCTGGCCTGGGTGTTTGGCAATTACTGGCAACCCCTGGCGGTGATGAGCATCATCCCGTTCGGCTTCGTCGGCGCGGTGACGGGCCACTACGTGATGGGCTTTGACCTCACCATCATCTCGATGATCGGGCTGTTGGGCCTGTCGGGTATCCTGGTCAACGATTCGATCGTGCTGGTCAGTCGCATGAACGAACGCCTCGCCGAAGGTGCTGGTCTCAAAGATGCCGCCATCGGGGCCTCGCGCGACCGGTTCCGTGCGGTTTTGCTGACCTCGCTGACGACGATGGGCGGCCTCGCGCCGCTGATGTTCGAAACGAGCCAGCAGGCGCAGTTCCTGATCCCGATGGCGTTGACGCTGGTGTTCGGCCTTGGGGCTGCGACGATGCTCGTCTTGTTCCTGCTGCCAGCGCTCGTGGGGATCGGTGGCGACGCCCATCGGGCGTGGCGCGTCGCCGCTCATTTTCTGTTTCCCAGGCCACCGGCCGCCATCGACGTGTCGCGCCCGGCTCAGTGACCGCAAGCATCGTCGCCGTGGTTCGTCGCGGATGCCGGGCCACTGGCGGCAGCCTACTCCTGCGTGACTGGTGCCGCACGCGGCGGCCCGCCCGGAACGGCTCGGCGATCAGCCCAAATGCCTGCAATTGTTTGCAACGACTTAGCAAAATTTCTAGGCCTTTGACCTAGTCTCCCACCATGCCACTGCGGTGCCCGCCACATCCCGCCGAGTCTTTTCCGTCAATTCGCCACGCCCGTAGTGTGGATTGGGGGATCGACAGTCGCGGTCCGCCCACAGATCTTTCGTCGCGCTGACTGGGAAGCCCAATCTGAATGATGACAACAGTTCGAGTGTTCTGCTTTCCAGTCTGCCTGATGGCAGCCGCTACGGTGCTTGGTGCGTGCGCCGACCGCGGCTCGGGATATGATCCCTCGACGGGTACGACTGCCAGTCCGCGGGTCTGGAATGGGGCTGGTTCGCCACCCGCAATTCGCGGGCGGGCCAAGCTCGGCAGTCCCTACGTGGTGTCGGGCCGGACCTACGTTCCACGCCACGAGCCCGACTATGATGCCGTGGGCATTGCGTCCTGGTACGGCGATGATTTCCACGGCCGCCTCACTGCCAACGGCGAAGTCTACAATATGCATGCGCTGACCGCCGCCCACCCGACGCTGCCGCTGCCGTCGCTCGTGCGCGTCACGAACATCAGCACGGGCAGAAGCGTCGTCGTGCGCGTCAACGATCGCGGACCGTTCGTCGGTAATCGTTTGATCGACCTGTCGCGGGCGACGGCCGAGGAGCTTGGCATCCTGAGGCGCGGCACCGCGCAGGTGCGGGTGCAATACCTGGGGCCGGCGGCGCTGGACGGCTGAGCGGGCCCTTCATTTTCCCCGATCGAGCGGCTAAGCCTTGCGCCATGACCGCCGATACCAACCACGCGCCCCAAGCGCAGCGCCCAGACCGCCCCAGGCTCCTCATCGTGGCCCTGTCGCTCGAGCGCGGCGGGACCGAGCGCCATCTGGCGATGGTTGCCCCGCGGCTGGCTGCATTGGGCTGGCCGGTCTCGATCTATTGTCTGGCGACGCGCGGGGTGATGGGCGACGAGGTCGCGGCCGCTGGCGTTCACATCATCGACCCGCCGCTCGGAGGCAGCGCCTGGTTCCGGGGCCCTCTACAATCCGTTCGGCTAGCGCTCTCGGCGGTGAAACTCGCGGTCTACCTGGTGCATCGGCGACCGGCGATCGTGCACATGTTTCTGCCCGGTCCCTACCTCGTTGCTGGCCCGCTCGCCATCCTGACAAGGCGGCCTGTCGCGATCATGAGCCGGCGTAACCTGCGCGACTATCTGGCTGGCCGACCGCTGATTGCGCGATTGGAGCGGGCGTTGCATGCGCGCATGACGGCGGTTCTCGGCAACTCGCACGCCATTGCACGTGAGTTGGTCACATTCGAGGGGGCCTCGCCGGAGCGGACTGGGGTCATCCACAATGGTACGGACCTCGCCGCTTTCGACCGTCAAATCGACCGGGCGGCCGTTCGAGCGGGCGTTGGGGCCAGCGCGGATGCTTTTGTGGCGATCATCGTGGCCAACATCATTCCGTATAAGGGGCACGAGGATCTGATCCGCGCGCTGGCGCTGGCGGCCGACCGGATGCCAGCCGGCTGGCGCGTTCTGTGCGCGGGGCGTGACGACGGCACGCGCGCCGACTGCGAGGCGCTCGCGGCGGCATTGGGGCTGTCGGACCACGTCAGCTTCCTCGGCTCGCGATCCGATGTTCCCGACCTGCTTCTGGCGGCAGATTGCGGACTTCTATGCTCACACGAGGAAGGCTTTTCCAACGCGATCATCGAGGGCATGGCCGCCGGCTTGCCGATGGTCGTGACCAATGTCGGCGGCAATCCGGAGGCCGTCATCGAGGAAGAGACCGGCCTCATCGTGCCGCCCCGCGATCCCGAGCGCCTGGGGGCAGCGATCCTTAGAATAGCGAGCGACCCGTCGCTCGCCAGACGCCTGGGGGAGGCCGGCCGCCGGCGCGCACATGCGCAGTTCAGTCTGACGGCCTGCGTGGAGAGCTACGACCGCCTGTACCGGGGACTGCTGACGGGTGCCAGCGTCGCGGAACTGGTGGGAGCCCCTGACAGAGCCGAGCCGTCCGCTGCGCGCCCGGCCGCGCCACGACGCGAGGTGGTGCCCGGACCGTGACGGCGCTGATGCACCGGTCCCGAGCAGCGGCGGGCCTCGCATTTCGGTCGCTCGCCGGGCGTGCTATCGGTCGCCGGTTGGGTGGCGCTCGGGATAGGGCTGTCGAGGCGGCGGTTGGGGGTGGTATTGACTGGATCGAATAGCGACGTGCACGTTCAAAAGCTTCTGGTCGCAGGGCGCAACCTTGGAAAGAAGATGGCGTTCTTCGTTTCCGACGCCCTCAGTCCCAAAGATCGACGCGCCGAGAGCCGCGAGAAGCTGATCGAAGTGGTGCATCGGCTCCGCCGCGGCGCGCGACTGGGTGCAGACAGGCTCATTCCGCGCCGGCGCAAGCTTCTTCACGACCGGCGGCAAGCAATTCTTGCGCTCTCGGTGCCGGCTGCGTCGATGACCAGCGGCACTCCCGCCCGACCGCCTCTGGCCGAACGCAGCCCCGGCCGGTTGAGTGGCCTGAAAGTCGGCGTTGTCATTCCAAGTTTTCTGCGGGGTCCTGGCGGGGCCGAGCGCATCGCCGGGCAGCTCGCCACCACGCTCGCCGAGGCCGACAGCCGCGTCGACATCATCTGCCGCACGCGCGGCGATGGACCGCCGGCCTATCGCGTGCCCGACAACGTGACCTTGAAGGAGTTGCCGGACCTTACTGACGCCGAGATCGCGACGTTGCGTACGGAGCGTTACGATCTGCTCGTTTGCTTCGGCATGCCGTATTTCTACCGGCGCGCGCCGCATATCGCAGCGCTTCTGGATGCCCCGTTCGTCATCCAGGAATGCACAAATCCGGAGGCGATGACCAAGCGGCTGCGCGAGATCACCGACTGCCAGAGCGCGGAGGAGGCCTACTGGTTGCGCCAGAGCGTGCTGGCACATGCCTCGGCGGTTCGGTTCACGATGCCACATTATGCCGACAGCGTCGTCGCCGACGTCCGCCCCTTTGCCTACGCGTTCTACAATTCGGTGGCGGTACCCGCGATCCCAGCCGCCGACGCAGAACCCGCCAGCAATCGCTTCATCTGCGTCGGCGCGATGAAAAACGCGAACAAGAACGGCATGGCCGCGGTCGAGGCGTACTGCGCGACGGGGGCGGGCGGCGATTGGTCGTTGTCCCTGTTTGGAGAAAACAGCAGCCCCGAGGCCGTGGCGACGGCGCTGGCTGCTCACCCACGTGCCGTCATCGTCGACGAAGGGGTCGTGCGCGACATCGACCGGATCTATCGTGGCGCATACGCCCTGATTATCCCATCGTTCGAAGAGGGCCTGCCCAACGTCGTGGTCGAAGCGTTCTCGTATGGCGTTCCCTGCATCGGCTTCCGCGATTGCGCCGCGGTCGCGCATCTGATCACGGACGGTGTCAATGGCTTGCTCGTCGACCGGCGCGATCCCGCCGAGCTGGCGCGGGCGATCGACCGATTGATGCGCGACAGGACGCTCCGGGATGAGCTGGCGCGCAACGCCTGCAGCTTTGCCGAGGCGAACTTCCAGATGGCCGACTGGCGGCGGAACTGGCTGCGGCTGATCGAGCAGGCCGCCAACCAGCGCACTGCGGCCGGAGACGTGCAACAGCCCGCTGCCCACTCGACCAGCGGCCAGCGCGCGGAGCATTGGCGCAGGCTACTGCGGTCGCATCGACCCATTGCCTGATCCTGCGCGGGTCGGATGGACGCCCGCGCGGGTTCTGCCGTCGCGTGCGCCCTGCCCGATAGACGGCGCGCGCGGAGTTGCCCTATACCCGCACGGACCATGGGTTTGGCGGTCGTGTTGCTTGCAGCCATCTGAGCGGCCCGCCTCAGGGGTGCCTGGTCGGCAGTTACAGGTTCAAGGAAAGAGGCGCAGCGCGACATGAAGGTACTGGTCACCGGGGCGGCAGGCTTCATCGGATTTCACACGACGCTGAAGCTCCTCGACCGGGGCGACACCGTTATTGGTCTCGACAACCTCAACAGCTACTACGACGTGCGCCTCAAGGAGGCGCGCTTGGCGCGCCTGCAAGGGCGGTCTGGCTTCACGTTCCACAAGGCCGATCTCGAAGACCGCGCGGCGATCGAAGAGTTATTTGCCGCTGAGAAGCCGGAGCGGGTCGTGCATCTGGCCGCACAGGCCGGCGTGCGCCACTCGATCACCCATCCGCACGTCTACATCAGCGCCAACATCGCCGGCACGTTGCACGTGCTGGAGGGCTGCCGGCATCACGGCGTCGAGCATCTGGTCTACGCGTCGTCGTCCTCGGTCTACGGGGCCAATACCGACGTGCCGTTCAGCGTCCATCAGAACGTCGATCATCCGCTGAGCCTGTACGCCGCGACCAAAAAATCCAACGAACTCATGGCGCATACGTATGCCCATCTCTACCGATTGCCGGTCACGGGCCTGCGGTTCTTCACCGTGTATGGGCCGTGGGGGCGGCCGGACATGGCGCTGTTCCTGTTCACGCGCAAGATCCTGGCTGGCGAGCCGATCGACGTGTTCAACAATGGCCACCACTCGCGCGACTTCACCTACATCGACGACATCGTGGAAGGGGTTGTCCGGACGCTCGACCGCCCCGCCGCGCCGTCGCCGGACTGGGACGCTGGCCATCCAGATCCAGCGCTGTCGTCCGCCCCTTACCGGATTTACAACATCGGCAACAACAATCCGGTTCAACTGATGGCGTTCATCGAAGCCATCGAGGATGCGCTCGGAACGCGCGCGATCAAGACCATGCTACCGCTGCAACCGGGAGATGTACCGGCGACCTACGCCGACGTCGACGACCTGACCCGCGACGTCGGCTTCAAGCCCAGCACGCCGATCCGCGAGGGGATCGCGAAGTTCATAGACTGGTACCGGTCGTACTACGGCTGAGGCCGGCGCATCAGGTCTCAAAGCGCCTTCTCGAAGACGACGAACTTTTCACCCAGGTGGTGGGATACGCCCGTGCGGGAAAACCCCTCGCGGGCATAGAAGGCCAAGGCCCGGTTGCCCGGATCGTCAAGCGTTTTGACCGTGTAGCGCTGATGGCCGGCGGCCCTCAACCGCTGCTCACAGGCCTGGATCAACCGCGCACCCGCGCCTCGCGACCGCGCCTCAGGTGCCACGAAGACGAGAATCAATTCCGGCAGCTCTGGTTTTCTGGGGAGGGCAGGGGCATCGTGCGGCGCAACAAAACCGAAGACGAGCTGCCGCAAGGGCAGGTGCCAGAACCGGGCCACGGCAAAAAGCAGCAACGGCGTGCGCACCACGAGGCGAGACTGCAAATTGCCGGGCGCATCCGATACGACGGCCGCTGCCTCGATCAGCCCGTGTGCGTCTCTCAGGACGGCGAGGCGCTCATGCGGCGATGTGACGATGTAGCGATAGAACGAGCGGGCGTAGCTGACCCCGAGCCGCGACACGATCGACGACGGCAGGGCCTGGCGATGTAACACCGCCAGCCGCGCCTCGTCGTCTTGGGTCAGCGGGGTCTGGCTCGCCACGAGGTCAGTCTCCCAAGGGGGCGGCAGCACCGATGCGCCACGCGTTGGCCATGGCTGGCAACGTGATGGTCGTCGCCGGAATGGACGGCATGACCGAAGTGTCGACCGCGAAAATGCGACGCCGTCCGGCGGGCCTGCCCCAGACATCGGTCTCGCATCTGTGACGCGGCTCGCGCCGCATGGGAAAACTGCCGCCGACGTGGTGGCCCGAGCCCGGCACCCCGACCTGCATGGCAGGCCACGCATAGAGCGTTCCGAAGCCCAGCGCGATGCGCGCAAGGCGGCGAGCCGCGCGGGCGATGTGGCGCCGCGTCTCTTTGCGCTGCGCGGCACGCAAGGTGAGCGTTTCGCCGGTTCGGTCAAGGCGGGCGACGAGCCCATCCGAGTGGGTCGAATGGAGGCTGAGCCAGCTCAGCATCAGCCGCTTGAGGACGGGGGCCGCAAGCCCGCGCCGCACGGCGTGGCGCTTCGCGTCGTCCATACCGAGACGGGCAAGCATCGGTTCGCTCACGGCGTAAATCTGGGAGTGGACCCAGTAAGGGCCGAGGGCCTCGTTCCGCATGTCGAGAAACAGACCCGGCAGGATCGGCCGTCGCTCACTGAGTGCACTCGCTGTCGCCGCCATGTTCACGAGTGGAACCATGCACTTCTGGCTGTCGAGCATGTGCACGTCCTCTTCGATGATCGAGAGGTGGCGCATCAGCAGCCGGGTCGTATTGAGCGCTCCGGCGGCCAGAAACACGGCATCGAAGTCCGCCATGCCGGAGGCGGACGGGCGTGTGCCGCGCCAGCCGACGGTCACGCCGCTGGTGGTCTCGGTCAGGCGATCGACCATGCGGCCGGGGGCATAGGCGATCTGGCCCTGCCGGACCAGCCGGTCGATGTCGCTCGTCGTCGAATGGATGGCGCCTGGGACGCAGCCATAAAGGCACAGGCCGCAACTGTTGCACCCCCCGCTGCCCGAGGCAGGCGTGCCCGTTGCCGACACGGGTGACGCTTGAACCGCCAGACGCGCACGGCCGAACCGCACCCCCTGAGCGATCAGCTTGGCCTCCTGTCCCTGCATGCGCGCCAGCAGATCGGCACATTGACCGGGCAGGGGCAGCGGCACCGGACCCGCGTGGAACGTTGGAAAGTCCCGGTCGTGGTTGCCGGGTTCGGCCGACAGGGGCAAATCGGCCAGCGCCTTGCGGTAGTAGGGGTGCAGTGCGTCGGCGTCGAAAGGCCAGTCACCCATATCGCTGGTGGCCATGGGCAGCATCGACGCGCCCCACACGGTGGAAAAGCCGCCCTTGGCGAAGGTGGCGGACATCGTCGTGCCCTCGGTGGCGAGCGGGGCCTCCGGCCGGTTGCCGGCAAACACGAAATCGGAGCCGAACCAGCGTCGCCGGGGGATGCCACGGCCGGCAAACGATGGATTTTCCTTGATCCGCGCAACGTCCTCTGCCGGCCAATCGGCAACAGGCATCTCACGCAGCCGCGCGATCAAATCGAGGCGTCCGGCGTCGAGGGTCTCGCCGGCGTCGATCACGGTCACCGCCACACCGCGCCCGATGAGCCCCTTGGCGCACGCAACGCCGGTCGGGCCCGAGCCGATGACGGCGACCTTCATGCATCGGCCTCGAAGAACCGCCGGATGACGGCGATCGTCCGATCGACCTCGGCCACGGGGTAGCGCGGATAGGACGGCACGTAGATGACCGATGCGGCGACCTTCTCCGCATTGGGACAGTGGCGGGCGAAGGCGCTGAAGCAGTCGAGTGCCGCGCAGTTGCGGTGGTAGCTCTCCTGGATGTCGCGCCCGTGGGTCTGGGCAAAGCGCACCAGGCGCGCACGATCCTCGAAGTGGATGCAGTAGTAGGCGTAGCCGTGGCTGCCATCGAGCCGAAGCGGCGGCAGGATGAGGCCGGGCAGGCCCTGGAGTCCGTCGTGGTAGCGCTGCGCATGGGCAATGCGCTTGGCTAGGGCGTCCGCGACGCCGTCAAGCTGGGAAAGGATGAGACGTGCCTGGAGTGGCGACATCTGGTGCAGGTAGGCCGCCGGCATCTCGCGAAGCATCTGCGGGGCTATGTCGATCTTCGTCTTGTTGGTGATCGACTCGACCCCGTTGAGATAGGCCCAGCGGAACAATCGGAACGTGAAGCTGCGGAATACGGGGGGCCACGTCAGGACATCCGTCATCAGTCCGTGCTTGACCTTCGAGAGGTAGCGGCCCGCGCTCTCGACCGGCGCATCGGCAATGGCCGCGCGGACTGCGGCAGCCACGTCGTCGCGGTTGGTGATCAACATGCCGCCGTAGAAGGCGTTGACGTATTTGTACATGCCGAAGCTGAAAATGCCGACATCACCGAACGTGCCGAGCTGGCGGCCATCGACCTTGACGCCAAAAGCCTGCGCCGCGTCCTCGATGAGGGGGACGCCGCGCGCCTTGCAGAACGCGGCGATGCGCGTGATGTCACACGCCTCGCCGTAGAAATGGGTGACCATGACGGCTCCCGTTTCCGCGTCGACGAGGGATTCGATCTCGCTGGCCGACACGTTGACGTGGCCGGGTTCCAAGTCGGCGAACACCGGCACGCCGCCGGCGCAAATCACCATGTTCACGACGTCGGCGATCGTGTAGGGCGACAGCACCACCTTCTGGCCCGGCGCGATCAGGGCTTTGACGGCGTGGTAGATCGCGGTTCGGGCCATCGGCATGGCGATGGCGTGGCGGGTCTCGACGCGGCTCTCGATCGCCCGCTCGAGAGCGCCGACAGCATCGCCCGAGCGCCAGCGGCCCGTCAGCATTTCCATGGCGACGCGGCTGTAGGCCCCGCGCGTTGTGTAGATGCGCATGCGCGGATGGCCGATTCGGTCGCCCAAATCGCCGCCCAGGGAGCGCGCCGGCAGGGAGGTGGGCGCATTGGCCAAGCCTCCGGTGCCGCCCGGTGCCTTGGCGGCAGCGGTTGTCACGCGGCTCGCGCCGGCCTCGATCACCTCAGCCCCGACGACGTCCTGCATAGTGCCTCCTCGCCGTCCGCGTACGGCCGTGCTTCGTCCACGACCCGCAACTTATCGCCCGACCTGCCTGCGCACAAAGGGTTTGGTGCCACAGGTCGCGGCGACGGTGCGCCGGCGGGGGCGTGTTGCCGTCGCTGCGGACCGCCGCCAACGCGTTGGACGCAAACAATGGCGTCGAACCCACAGTCCTGCTATACAATCGTCAGTAGCTGCAGCCCATTTACTGTGTGCGTTGGTCCTCAGCGAGTGAAGTACCAAGATGCCGTCGCGTAACGAAGATATCGACACGAAGACGATTGCTGATTTCGGCGCGCAATGGACGAGGTTTCCAGAAAATATCGGCTGGCTGGGCTCGGTTCAGTGCCTCGATGATCACTTCGGTCCACTGATGCGAGCCGAGGAATTTTCCGGCAAGACAGTTGCCGACATCGGCAGCGGCTCGGGGCGCATCGTCAACATGCTTCTCGACGCAGGTGCCCAGCGCGTCGTCGCCATCGAGCCGTCGGATGCGTTCTACGTCCTGGAACGATCGGTGTCGGAGCGGCTTGGTCGGGTCAGCCTCGTCCATGCCACGGGCGAAGCTGTCGGACTGCAACGGAACCTTGACTTCGTGGTGTCTTTGGGTGTTCTGCACCACGTCGTCGACCCCCAGCCCATTGTGAAGGCGGCTCTGGCTGCCCTCAAGCCGGGCGGCAGACTGGTCGTTTGGCTCTATGGGCATGAGGGTAACGAGGCCTATCTTCGGGTCTTCGGTCCAGTCCGGGCAGTGACCAAACGCATGCCCGACTGGGCGCTGCATGGATTGTCGCACCTGCTCAACGTCGCACTCGATATCTATATCCCGCTGGCCCGATTTCTTCCCTTGCCGATGCGAGATTACATGCGCAATCATTTGGCCAAAGTCGATCGGCGCATGAGGCGCATCACGATATTCGACCAACTCAACCCAGCGTATGCGAAGTATTATTTTCAGCCTGAGGCGCGTGCGCTTCTCGAAGATGCCGGGTTCAGCAACGTCCGCCTCTATCATCGCCACGGTTACAGTTGGACTGTGATCGGCGACAAGCCGCTTGAGGCTCAGACTGGGCCAGCTTGACGCTCAAGAACTATAGTGTGCATCTCCGGGTCAAAGGCCGTCTTCCGGTGCGCGCCCGGCTTTCGCTACAACGGGGGTGGAGCGAAACGCTAAACCGCCTTCAATTGCGTCCCATATCCCGCCTTGAATGGCTCCGATCAGCTTGCCTGAAAAGGCCAAAGCAGCGAGCGCCGCAGCCTCACTGGCCGACATTCCAACGAAAAGGAACGCAAGGACACCTGCCACCTCGGCTGCTCCCGCTCCGAGCACAGAGATGGGGATTACCATTGCCACAACGCCGATAGAGACCCCGAATACAGAGTCCGCCAAGCTAGCTTCAATGCCGAGCCCGATGGCACCAGCCCACACTGTGGCACCCATCGCAAGCTGCATCAACAGGCAGGCCACGATGGCAGGCACGACATGCGCCGGGGACATCTGTACCTTGGCGATTTGCTTCAAACCGCGTTCGAGCCAGCCCATTCGCCAAGCGACGACCAGCACGGCAATCGCACTACCAAAAACCGCCGCCAGGGTAGTGCTCAGCCTCACATCGACCTCGCCGATCCCGGCAATACGCACAAATGGAAGCGCAGCAAGTGCGACCAAGATAGCCGCGACGAGGCCCAGCAGGCGATCGGCGAATAAAGATATGACGAGGTCCGCTTGGCGCGTGTTCGGCACAACGTGGCGGATCTTCACGTAACGTGCGATCTCCAACCCGACGGCCATGGGCACAAAGAAATAGTAAAACATCGACTGCAGGTGAATGCGTTTGGCGTCGAGATAGGGCAACGCAATGTTGAAGACTCTCAGGACGCTTCGCATCCGAATTGCGTACAGCGTGAGCGCGACCTGATTGACGATGACCGCAAGTCCGAGCATGCCAACATCAATGTGTTTGCTTTCGCCCAATACGGACTGGGAAATCATCGCATAAATCAGTGTGGCAACACCGAGCGGGATAAGCACGAGCTTAGCGATCAACACGAGCCTGCCTACATCGCTCATCGGATCGACCTGTGTTCGTCGCACCACCCAGCGCTACTTGACCATGATCTGGCGCAGCAGGTCGGCCAGCAGGCCCATCGAGAAGATCAGCAGTGCGATCAGCATGCCACCGACGCCGAGGTAGTAGGGGGTCGTCAGCTTGGTGGCAAGAGCCACACCGAACGACGCCAGCGATAATGCGGTCGCAAGACCAGCAAACAAAATGAATATTTTCAATGGGTTGTAGTAGAGCATCGACTGGATGATGTATTGTATCGTCCGCATCGAATCCTTGAACAGCTTGACCTTGGTCTTGCCCACGCGGGCCTTGTAGGCGATCGGCACGTGCTTGATGAAGCGTCCGGTCATGCTGTAGGCGAGCGTCTGCGACGTTGTGAAACTGAACGTATCGCACAGGTGATCGAAGTAGGTCGTGATGGTGTCGCGGTCGAATATGCGCAGGCCCGAGTTGGCGTCGGGGACCTTCCGTTGGGCAGTGAACTCCACCATGAACTTCAGGATGCTGCGCAGCGGACCCTTGAAGACGCTACCCGAATAGTGGTGGCCGGTGCGGGCCCCAACCACCAGATCAAAACCCTTCTTGTATTCCTCGAGCAGGCCGGGGATGGCGTCGGCCGGGTAGGTCAGGTCGGCATCGGTGATGCAGATGGTCTTGTAGCCGGCGGCGCGGATGCCATCCTTCAGCGAGCGACCATACCCTACGTTGTGGGGGTGGTTGACGATGCGGGCACCGGCCGCCCTGGCCCGTTCCTCCGTGGCATCCGTCGAGCCGTCGTTGACGACGATGATCTCGAACGGGGTGATGTTTGCCGCGGTGAGAACGTTGCGCAATTCGTCGATCGTCCCAGCGATCGCGTCTTCTTCGTTCAAAGCGGGGATGACGACCGAAAGCATGGACCACCGCTTGCTGAGGCGAACGGATTTTGCGAATTAGGGCAGGCTCTTAGATTGCTGACCTGCCGAGATAAAGTTCAATCGTTCAGCTTGGCTCGGCAGAGCTCACCGGGCGTTATCGACCCACCGTTCACGCCGTGTCAACGCAAAATGCTCGCATACGCGCGGGTCGATGGGCCAGGTGTGTGGTCCATGCGTCGGTTACGCGTGGGCCCGCCCCGTCAAGGCGGTCCACTGGTGGCGCTGACGGGCGGGGCTTGCATCGCCGGCACCCCACGTTCGATCGGGTCAACGGTACGGCTACGCGTCGGATCGAGCCAGAGGCCCAGGCAAAGCAGACCGAAAAGCTTCAAGCCGTTGTCGCGCCGCCCCGTGCGATGCTCGGTCCAGAGTTCATCGACCCGACGGCGGTCGAGCCATTGGCTGATTGCTGCGCTGGTGGTGGTCTGGCGCGCCAGGTCATACAGGTCGCCATCCAGCCAGTGCGAAATCGGCGCGTTGAATCCCTGCTTCTTGCGCTGGAAGACCGCGGGGGGAAGTCGGGGACGCTGGCTATGGCGCAGTACGCGCTTTTTCTCGCCCCGCCGCAGCTTCATGTGGACCGGCAGCGAGGCTGCGAAGGCGACCAGGCGATGGTCGAGGAACGGCGCTCGCACCTCCAGCGAGTTCGCCATGCTGGTGCGGTCGACCTTGACGAGGATGTCGTCGGGCATCCATGTCTTCATGTCGACGTACATGGCCTGATCGAGCGGATCGCAATCACGCACCTCGTCAAAATGGCGGGCGAACTCGTCGAAGGCGTCCGCCTTGGCGAGGATGGCGACCTCGGCAAAATCCGGCCGGAGCACTTTGGCGCGCTCGACCTGCGAAAAGATCTCGCGCCAGGAGTAATGGGCACGATCAGCCGGCAGGGGCATGCCGGCGAGGAATTGGCGCACCTTGTAGTCCAGGCTGACGCGGTCGCGGCTGACGGGCATCCACTGTGCCACGCCGCGACCGAGGAGCGGCCACACGCCTTTCGGCAGCACGCTGAGCATCCCGTGCAGCCGGTCGGCGGCGTACGTCTCATAGCCGCCGAACACCTCGTCGCCGCCGTCGCCGGACAGCGCGACCTTCACGTGCCGCCTGGCAAAGCGGCAGAGGAAATAGGTCGGGAGCATCGACGTGTCGGCAAGTGGCTCGTCGGCTCCACGCACCAATGCCTCCAGGATCTCGCCGCGGCCGGCATGGATGATCTCGTCCCGGTGATCGACGCCGATTGCCGCGGCGGTCTCGCGGGCCTGGTCGATCTCGCTGTAGGTGCGTTCGGCAAAGCCGACGCTGAAGGTTTTGACCTGTCCCGGTTCGCGCGTGCGGGCCATCGCGGCGACGATGCAGGCCGAATCGAGGCCGCCACTGAGAAACGCGCCGAGCGGGACGTCGGACACCTCGCAGGCCGTGACGGCGGCATCGAGCATCTCGCGGAGCCGGTCGGACGCCTGCTCCAGGCTGACGGCCTCGCGTTGGCTGCGAAAATTGGCCGCCAGGTCGAAGTAGCGCCAGATGCGCGGTGTTCCGCCATCCTCGACCAGCATGGCATGCCCCGGCTCCAGCCGCTTGATGCCAGAAAACAACGTCTGCGCGCCGAGCGTGTAGTTGAGCTGGAGATAAACGCCGAGCGCGGCGGGGTCGACGTGGGCACCCAGCCCGGGATGCATGGCCACCGCGCGCGGCTCGGATGCGAACACGAGTTCATGCGGCGAAGGCTGGGCATAGTGAAGTGGCTTCTCGCCGAAGCGATCACGGGCGAGGAACAATCGTCGCCGCGGCCGGTCGAGGATGCAGAACGCGAACATGCCGTCGAGCCGCTCAAGGCAGTCCGGCCCCCAGTAGCGGTAGGCTTCCAGCAGGACTTCCGTGTCGCCCGTGGTCTTGAATCTCGCGCCCTGGCCCTCGAGTTGCCGGCGCAGGTCGCGGAAGTTGTAGATCTCGCCGTTGAACACAATCGTCAGCGCGCCCGACGGGTCGCTGAAGGGCTGGTCATTGGCGCTTGTCGTGTCGAGGATCGACAGGCGGGCATGCCCCAGGCCGACGGCCCCGTCGATCAGCACACCTTCGGCATCCGGCCCGCGGTGATGCAGGGCCCGAACCATGCCCGCCAACAGGTGCGGGTCGGGCGCGCCTCGCCAGTCGACGAGCCCTGCTATGCCACACATGCGGTCGCTCCTTGAGTGGGGTCGGGACGGGCCTGGCCGCGAGCCTGATCATGCGGGCGAGCGGCGCGTTCGGTCCAATCGAAGGAGAAAATCCGGGCCGAAGACAAGGGCTTTGTGCAGGCTGACCCTGTCCGGCACGTTGCCGGCACGGTGCCGCCGCGCAGAGGAGGTGCAAGCGATTATCGAGACCGGACCATGGGCATAGGGGCCCGGCGCTGGTGCCCGCGCTGGTCAGCGGCAAGCCCGCGGTCGCGCCTTGGTCGATGCCGCCGATCTGGTAGGGAGCGGCAGACGACCAGGCACCGGTTTGGCCGCCAGGCCCGTTGCGCTTGCCGCCGCTCGTCTCGTCAACTCAGAAGCGACGCAACAGCCGCTCGATGTAGTCGAGTTCGTCGGGCGGGCGTGCGGCCTCGCCCAGGCGGCGGCGCAGTTCTTCGAGGATCTCGCGGGCGCGCTCCATGTCGATTTCATCGGGCACCTTGACCGACGTGCCCTGGTCCGGCCCTTGCGACCGCTGCGGCCGGCCGAGGGGGTCTCGCGGGTTCTCGCCATTCTGGCCGTAGCGCTGCGGCATGTTCTGCAGCACTTCCTGGGCCATCTGCTGGGCTCCCTTGCGCAATTGATCGAGGGCGCGCGACTGCTCGCTCATGGCACCTTCGAGATCGCCCTCACCCAGCGCCTGCTCGGCGTTCTCCATCGCTTCGCGGGCTGCACCAAGTTCATCGGACTGGCCCGCGCCGTTGGCCTGCATGTCTTGCTCGAGCTTGCCCAGCCGGTCGCGGAGCTGTGCCTGGCGCTCGGACAGGCCGGCCCGGCCCTGACCCTGTTGCCCTTGCTCGCCCTCCTGGCCCTGCTCGCCCTGAGGGCCGCGCTGCCGCTGACCCTGCTGGCCACGTTGGCCCTGTTGACCTTGTCCTTGTTGGTTCTGGCCTTGGCGACCTTGCTGGCCGCGCTGCTGCTGACCCTGCCGCTGCTCTTCGCCGCGCTGATCGCCATCGCGGCGCTGTTCGCCGAAGGTGTCGTCCATCAGACGCTGCTGCTGCCCCGTGATGTCGCCGAGCTCCTGCATCATCTGCATCATCTGCTCGTTGGCCTGCTGCTCGCCGTTCTGGTTTTGCTGGCCGGCCTGCAAGCGGTCGAGCATGTCGCGCAACTCAGACAGCATCTGCTGGGCCTGCTCACGCGAGCCGTTCTTGGCCATGTTCTCGATGTCGCGCATCATGCGGTCGAGATCCTGCTGGCTCAATTGCTGGTTCTGCTGGTCGGCCCCGGGCGGTTGCAACGGGCTCTGCTGCGCCTCGCGCTGGAGTTGCTGCATGTAGTCGTTGAGGGCCTGACGCAGTTCCTCCATGGCGCGCTGGACCTCCTCTTCGGAGGCACCATCCTGCAAAGCCTGCGACAGCTTTTCCTGGGCGTCGCGCAGCCGGCGCTCCGCATCCGACAGGTCGCCATCCTCGATCCGCAGTGCGATGGCCCACAGTTGCTCGATCACGCTGTCGAGCCCGGGGCGTGTGTCGTCGCGCTCCAGCCGATAGTAGGCCGTCCGCAACCCCAAATAGACCTGGACGTCGTCGATGAAGCCGCCGGGCTCGAGGGTCAACGCCCCGATCGCGCGCATGACGCGATCGCGGTTGCGGGAGTCCTCGGCCAAATTGCGCCGCTGCTCGACGATGGCGCGCGCCAGCGGTTTGAGGAAAATGCGCTGCGGCAGGGTGATGTCGACAGGCTCGGCCGTGCCTGTCTTGCCGGCCACGTCCGTCGCCTCGAGCGTCATGGTCACGCGCAGGCCGGCCCACGGATGTGATCCGAGTTCCAGGTGCGTGACGGCCTCCCCCTCGCGGGCGTTGGCGCGCGGCAGGAGCAGAGAAAGTTCGGGCGGACGTGACAGCGGAAGTCGCGGGCCTGACAGGGCCCGTTCGCCGCGCGCCCAAGCCGTCGCCGGATCGGCTTCGCTCGAGGGGGCGCGCACGACGCGGGCACGCGCCGAGGCAACGCCGTAGTCATCTCCGACGCGATAGGACAGTTTCATGGAGCCCCGGCGCGTCGCCTGAGGCTCTTCCGTCATCGCGATGGTGGGCACCTGATCGGGGACCACCGCAAATGTCCAGGCGATCGCTTCGACGTCGTCGTGGAGCAAACGCACGCGGGAAGACTGCACCAGAGCGTGGCGTAGCTCGACCACCTCGGAAAGATTGCCGCCCGGCGTTCGCGCCTCGGTTGCCCCGATGCGTGTCGGCGGACGGCCATCGGTTGCAATCTCCAGGATCAGTTCGCCCAACCCGGCCCCGCTGGCCCGGACGATGAGCTGGCTGCCCTCGGGCACCTCCACCAAACCACCGGCGCTGGCCGCCGTCGCGGCACCCGATGCCGGCTCTCGGCCGCCGTCGGCGAGCATGACCGGTGCCTTGGCGGTGTAGGCCGGTGGCGTGACCCAGGCGTCGATGCGGGCCGAAACGGCCGCTGTGCGGCCGACGAATTGAAAGGCTCCCGCCATGCGTTGCAGGAGGTCGGTTCCGGCGAACGCCATCGCAGCCGCCACCGCCAAAACGAGTATTCCTCGCGTTGCCCAGGGATCGTGGCGTGGAACGTCGGGACGCGGACCCGTTACCCGCAGTCCACCGACAAGCTCCGCGAGGCGGCGGCGGTGGGCGTTCCAAATGGCGAGCGTCGTCGGATCGCGGGTCGTCGCCGACAGGTTGTCCTCGTAGGACGACGCCGGACGGTGCGGCACGCCAGAGCCTGTTTCCAGGCGACGCACGGCAACATCGCGCGTCGGCCATGGCGTCCGGATCGACCAGACCAAGGCCGCAACGAGCGCCAGCGCGAAAGCCGCAAGAGCCGTCTGGTGCACGCCCGCGGGCAGGCTCGGCCAAACTTCGAGCGCTGACGCCACCACAAATAATCCGACGACCGCCAGCACGGACCACAGCCGCGGCCAAAGCCGCTCGAGGAACATCATCCACATCGTCCGCGCGACCTTGCGTTCGAGCGCAAGGTCGCTGCGCGCGCGCGCGGCACCGGGGGAGGCTGCGGACTCTGGAGGCGAAAGATTGGTCATGACGCGAAGCCTAGCACGCGAAAAAACGGCCGCACATGAATTCTGCGTGGGGAAATGTTCACGTAATGTTTCTGAGAGCCGGTGCCATCTCCGGCAACGTGAGGCTTCGCGCGAGGCGAGGGCGGAGCCGGCGCTCGTGGCCCATCACGGCACGACGAGCCAAGGCGGAAGACGGTCCATCGCAATGATCGCCTCGACGTCCTGGCGTTCGCGAACCACGGCGTAGCGGTCGCCGTCGACGAGCACCTCGGGAATGAGCGGACGCGTATTGTAGGTCGACGACATCACCGCGCCGTAGGCTCCCGCGGTCATCACGGCCAAAAGGTCGCCGGAGACAAACGGCGGCAAAGGGCGGTCGAGGGCCAGATAGTCGCCGGTCTCGCAGACCGGCCCGACGATGTCCTGTGCGACGGGCGGCATCGAGCGGGCCTCTTCGCGCACTGGCCAGATATCATGGTGCGCTTCGTAGAGTGTCGGACGGATCAAGTCGTTCATCGCCGCATCCACGATGGTAAATGTCTTCTCGTCGCCTTCTTTCACATAGAGCACCTCGGTGACGAGGACCCCCGCGTTACCGACCACCATGCGACCAGGCTCCAGCACGATGTCGAGGCCCAGGTCACCCAGCAGTTCGCCGACGAGCGCGGCATAAGCCTGCGGGTGCGGAGGCTCGGCATGGTCGTTCCGGTAAGGGACCCCAAGTCCGCCGCCGATGTCGAGATGCTGCAACTTGTGGCCATCGGCCAGCAGATCGCGTGCCAGATCGCGCATCAGGACGAACGCGGCGCGAAACGGCGACAGATCGGTGATCTGGCTGCCGATGTGCATGTGGATGCCGGAGATGGCGATCCCGGGCAACGTTGCCGCCTCGGCGTAGAGCGCGCGGGCCTGCGCATAGGGTATGCCGAATTTGTTTTCCGCCTTGCCGGTCGATATCTTGGCGTGGGTCCTGGCATCCACGTCCGGATTGACACGAATGGCGATCTTCGCGGTCAGGTCCAGCGCGGTTGCGACCTCGCTCAGGGCGATCAGTTCGGGCTCGCTTTCGACGTTGAAGCCGAAAATCCCCTCCTGCAGAGCCTGGGCCATTTCGCTGCGGGTCTTGCCGACCCCGGCAAAGATAATGCGCGAGGCCGGAACGCCAGCAGCACGGGCGCGCCGCAACTCGCCCAGCGAGACGACGTCCATCCCGGCGCCGAGGCGCGCCATGGTGGCCAGAACCGCTTGATTGGAGCAGGCCTTGACGGCAAAGCAGATCAGCGCGTTTTGCCCTGCGAAGGCGTCCTGGAGCACACGGTAATGACGCTCGAGCGTGGCCGTCGAATAGCAATAGAACGGCGTGCCGACCGACGCGGCCAGTTCGATGAGATCGACATTCTCGGCGTGCAGGACGCCGGCCTTGTAGCTGAAATGATGCATGTTGGGCCTGTCCTGGTGCGCGCTCGTCGGGGCACGTCGGCGTGCGATGCGCGCGGTTCCCGCACCGAGCTATAAAGCGTCGGGCGGGTGGGGCGCAATCGAGGAGCGGACGGCGATGACGGCGAGCGCAGAACTGCCTAAGCCATCGGGCCTCGCACGGCTGCCGGTCCGGTCCATGGCCATCACGGCAGGCGGATACGCGTGGCAGGTCGACGCCGTCGTCGATCAGGCCGCGCTGCTGACCGCGGCCGAGGACTTCGAGGTATTTCCGTTCGGTCTCATGCTGTGGGAAGCGGCGATCGGCCTGTCAGATCATCTGGCCGAACGCTGTGCGCGGTTGCTGGCCCAGCGCTCCGTGCTGGAAATCGGTGCAGGCGTCGGGCTTGCCGGGCTGGTCGCCGCCCGCCTGGGAGCCCGCGTCGTGCAGACCGACCACAGCGCGGAGGCCTTGGCGCTGTGCCGGCGCAATGCGGCACGCAACGCCATCGTCGGCGTGACACAGCGGCGGGCCGATTGGCTCGCCTGGCCGGACGACCTGGTGGGGTTCGACGTCCTGCTCGGGTCCGACGTTTTGTATGACCCGCCTCAGCATGCGGCGGTACTGGCCATTGCGGTGGTATCCCTGGCACCGGGTGGCACGCTTATTCTGAGTGATCCTTCACGGGCCGGCACAGATGCGTTCGTCGCGCGCCTCGCAGACACAGGTTTTCGCGTGACCGAGACGGTGCGTCCAATTCCTGCGCTGCACCCAACGCAGGCAGGTCAGGTTGTCGGTGTCCGCGTCATCGAGGCGCAAGCTCCTGCCATCCCTCACGGCGGCGGCTGAACCCGTCCGATCAGCGCAACAGGCGGTCCAGGATGAACGGCTCGTGCTGCTTCGGCGGGGCGGCGGAGTTGGGTCCCGTGCCCGCCGATTCGGCCGAGCGCGTCTCGCCGGCCGCTTTGGCTGCGGCGGGCGCGTCCAGCGAGCCTTTGATGCCGCAGCCGCCGACCGACGCGGCCACGGCGGCGAGCATAACGGAGGTCAGCAGCCACTTGGCCATGAAAACGGGTCCATCCCATCGGCGGGCTTCAGCAACAGCCCGCAAGCTCACAGACGACAGTCAAAGCGCCTTGCTGCGGGCAAGTTGCAGCCCACGCAAAGCGCTCCAGCTTCTCACTCTTAGTCCTTCCTGGCGGCATCTTCCAACTGCGCGACCCAGCTTGCGGCCATTTTGGCGACGCTCTGTGGCGCAGTTCCACCATAACTCGTGCGGCTGGCTACCGAACTTTCGACGCTCAGGACCGAAAACACGGCCTCGGTGATGCGCGGCTCGACCGCTTGCAACGCGGCGAGTGCCAGTTCAGGCAGATCGACACCCTGGCGTTCGGCTTCAGCCACGATCGCGCCTGTCACATGATGTGCCTCGCGGAACGGCAGCTTCAACTCGCGAACGAGCCAGTCGGCCAGATCGGTCGCGGTGGAGTATCCGCCACCGGCGGCTCCCCGCATGCGCTCGACGTTGGGCTGCATGTCCTCGACCATACCGGTCGTCGCCGCGACGGCGAGGCGCAGGCTGTCGAGGGCATCGAACGTGACCTCCTTGTCCTCCTGCATGTCCTTGGAATAGGCGAGTGGCAACCCCTTCATCACCATGACGAGGCTCTGGAAGGCACCCGCGATGCGGCCGACCTTGGCGCGCGTGAGCTCGGCGGCATCGGGGTTGCGCTTCTGGGGCATGATGGAAGAACCGGTCGTGAAGCGGTCAGACAAGGTCACGAAGCCGAACTGTGGCGTCGTCCACAACACGATCTCCTCGGCAAAGCGCGACAGGTGCACAGCGCAGATCGTTGCGGCGGCCAGAGTTTCCATCGCGAAGTCACGGTCGGACACGCTGTCGAGTGAGTTCGCGGTCGGCCGGTCGAAGCCAAGGCTCGCGGCTGTCCGATGGCGGTCGATCGGAAACGACGTGCCTGCCAGCGCAGCCGCACCGAGGGGCGATTCATTGAGACGCCGGCGCGCGTCGGCGAACCGACCGCGATCGCGCGAGATCATCTCGACGTAGGCCAGCAGGTGGTGGCCGAACGTGATGGGCTGGGCTGGCTGCATGTGCGTGAAGCCGGGCATGACCACAGCCGCATTCGCTTCCGCCTTGACGGCCAGTTCGTACTGAAGAGCCGCAAGGGCCCTGTCGAACGCGTCGACGCGGGTGCGTAGGTAGAGACGGAAGTCCGTTGCCACCTGGTCGTTGCGCGAGCGGGCGGTGTGAAGGCGGCCGGCCGGCTCGCCGATCAGATCCTTGAGGCGGCTCTCGACGTTCATGTGGACGTCCTCGAGCTTGCGCGAGAACGCGAAGGTTTTCGATTCGATCTCGCGTTCGATCTCGGAGAGCCCCTCGAGGATCGCACGCGCATCGGTTTCGGTCAGAATTCCCGCCGTTGCCAGCATTTGCGCGTGCGCTCGCGAGCCGGCGATGTCCTCGTGCACCATCCGCTTGTCGAAACCGATCGACGCGTTGATCTCCTCCATGATCTCAGAGGGTGACATCTGGAAGCGGCCGCCCCACATGCGGTTCGATTTATCGTCATTCACGATTATGGTGCTCCGAACTCTGGCGCGGACAAAAGCTAGGATTGAGCATGATCGACGAGCCCACCCGACGAGCGCGCCGCATGACGAGGTTGCTGGTTCTCCCGCTGGCCGGCTTGGCGGCTGCATTGGTGATCGCGGCGGTATACTTGAGCGATCGTCCCGCTGACAACGACGGCGATGCCGCGCGCGCGGGCGCATCTGCAGCGACGACTGAGCGCAAAGCCGCCGCCGGAGCCGCAAGCGAGGGAAGCCTCGCCGCCTTCGTCGTGAAATCCGATCGACCCCGTGTTCCCGACGTCGCCTTCACCGATGCCAACGGACAATCGGTGTCACTTGCGGACTTCAAGGGCAAGACCATCCTTCTTAATTTATGGGCGACGTGGTGCGCGCCGTGCCGGAAGGAGATGCCCGATCTCGACCGGCTGCAACGCGATTTGGGCTCAGAGACGTTCAAGGTCGTGGCCCTGAGCCTCGATCGCGGCGGTTTGGACGCCTCGAAAGCCTTCCTCGATAAAATCGGCGTGAAACACCTCGAACTCTACGTCGACGACACCGGCCGGGCCAGCACGCCGCTGAAGATCATCGGCATGCCAACCACGCTCTTGATCGACCCGGACGGACGTGAAATCGGCAGGTTGATCGGCCCCGCGCCTTGGGACAGCCCCGAGGCGAAGGCCCTCATCTCGACCCACAGCCGCTGATCGTCAAGATCACGTGGCCGACCGCAAGGCACCTTTCACGGTCCAGAGCACGAGGCGAACCAGCGCGCCGACGACGAGGCCGAGTATGAGCAACAGGATCGACTTGGGGCCCAGTTCACCCAGCAGCGTCGCAAACGCGGTGTTCGCTTGATCGGGGAAAAAGTAGACGAGCGCGTCCGTCAGCACGTTCAGCAGATCGCGTGAAAGGCTGACGAGATAGCCAAAGAAGCTTTGGCTCCAAAGGGCGAGACCCACATAGGCGATCATCGCGGCCAAAGCCTCGATGATCAGCAGGGCGACGACGCCCGCAAGGCCCAAAAGACCTCCGACAAGGCTTCCAGTCAGCGTTCGGTTCTGCGCCACAGCCGTTTCCCTCCAAGTCGTCACGTCATCGCTCCGATGGGCTGGTCGTAACAAGCTCGTTCGTCGCCATTACGACGGCGCGGCCATTGCGCAGTTGCGCAGATGAAGCCAGCCCGCGAAAGAAAAATGCCCGCATCCGAGGATGCGGGCCAGTAAGACCTTGCGAGTAGCCGTCGCAGGAGGATGCCGACGGCCGGCGCAGGGACGGTATGGTGTGTTGCACACAGTCCGACGGACCATTGGGCGGAGCTTCGAGCAACTGGCCGGACCGCACTGTGTGCGGTGCCGGTCAGACCATCAGCGCGCCGGTCCTGCGTATCAGCGGGTCGCGGGAGCCGGGGCAGGAGCAGCGGGAGCCTGGGCCTGCGGCGGAACGGGGCCCACCGGCGCGCCATAGGGTGCGTAACCATAGGGTGCCTGAGCCTGGGGCGCGTAGCCGTAGGGAACGCCGTAGCCATAGCCAGGGCCGTAGCCGTTGTAGCCGTTGTAGCCGTTGTAGCCGTTGCCGTAGCCGCTACCGGCACCCTGCATGTTGCCGGAGAAGTTCATGCCGAAGTTGCCCGAACCGGTGCCATTGCCCCAGCCGTTGCCGTTATTGTAGCCGTTACCCGGACCCCAGCCCCAGAATGCCTTGGCATCACCAGCAGCGATCAAGCCGGAACCCAGCGCTACGGCACCAGCCAGCACAAGCGTCTTTGCAAAGCTCTTCATCGTTCCAACTCCCATTCCTTGATCGGATCACGCGACCCATTGCTTCAAATCTGCGCCGCTGCGAGGGGGACCCGCCGCTACGGATACGAACTATATTGCAATCCACATGCCAACATTCGAATTTACTGATATTTGAACCGGCAACGCCGGAGAACACCGTTGCGGCGTTACATGCGGCAAGCCGCCACAAGCTTACCAACTCACTGAAATGATTGGATCTCGTGACTTCGTTGCTGTTCAGCGTTGCGCAACGAATGCAACATAGTGCCGGCGCCGGCCGCGCCCACGCCCAAGCGCGTGCCAGCCCCCTCGGCTCCGCCAAAGCGACGGCGCGCAGTTGACTTCGAAGCGGCCCATCGCTCACAACCAAGCGACCAGAACAAGTGGGAGAACACCGCATCATGGCCGCAGACCACGCCGATCTCATTGCGACAGTCGAGGCCGCCTTCGACGCGCGCGACAGCGTCAGTCCGGCGACGAAAGGCCCCGTGCGCGAGGCTGTGGAGGCCGCTCTTTCGATGCTGGATGCCGGACAGGTGCGTGTCGCTCAACAAGGGGCTGACGGCGAATGGACGGTCAACCAGTGGCTGAAGAAGGCCGTGTTGCTGTCGTTCCGCCTGTTCGACAACGACGTCATCCCGTTCCAGAAGTCGGGCACCTATGCCAGCCGGGTCCATGGCTACGACAAGGTGCCATTGAAGTTCGGTGACTGGCAGGCCGAGCAGTTCCGCGCAGCAGGCTTTCGCGCCGTGCCAGGTGCGATCGTCCGTCGCTCGGCCTACATCGCGCCCGGCGTCATCTTGATGCCCTCGTTCGTCAACCTTGGCGCATATGTCGATACTGGCACGATGGTCGATACTTGGGCGACCGTCGGCTCCTGCGCGCAGATCGGCAAGAACTGCCACATTTCGGGGGGAGCGGGCATCGGCGGCGTTCTGGAGCCATTGCAGGCCGGTCCGGTCATCATCGAGGACAACTGCTTCATCGGAGCGCGCGCCGAAGTGGCCGAGGGCGTGCGCGTGGGCCAAGGTTCGGTTCTGTCGATGGGCGTCTATCTCGGTGCATCGACGACGATCATCGACCGGGCAACCGGCGAGAAACACTTCGGGATAGTGCCGCCCTATTCGGTCGTCGTGTCGGGCAGCATGGCGGGCAAACCTTTGCCGAACGGTGATCCGGGCCCGAACCTGTACTGCGCGGTGATCGTCAAGCGCGTCGACGAAAAGACGCGCAGCAAGACCTCGATCAACGAGTTGCTGCGCGATTGAAGCGCGTTAGGCGAGCCGGCCTGTCCACACCCGAAAACTGCCGCACGCAAACGCTTCGGCGGACCAGTGTTGCAAAAGCTACAGTGGCTGTGGACGACGGGGACTGCGCCGGCGACGGCAGATTGACCGTCCGAGGCGCGGCCGTTATCGCCTGGGTATCATAGTGACCAGGGGCACGGCCGACATGGCTTCCAGCAGTCGAGTTCATCGCGCGATCGTCATTGTGGCAAGCGCAGGTCTGTCGTGCCTTGCCGGTGGTTCCGTCGCCGCCCAGGCTGGACCGCCGATTTGGACGGGTGCGCACTTCGGTGTGCACGGTGGGGGGGCCTGGGGCGAAACCGGCGAGGACGAGACGATCGAACTCTCCGGCGGGTTGGGCGGCGTCAACGGCGGCTACCTCTGGCAATCCGGCCGTTTTGTTTTCGGGCTGGAGGGCGAGGCATCGTTCGGCTCTATCGACGGCGACGTGACCGAATCCGAGAGCGTCTCGTTTTTCGGCATACCGGTCGTCGATCTCCACGTGAGAACCGACGTCGCCGCTCGCAACTTATATGCGCTCAAAGGCAAGATCGGATACGACGCCGGGCCCCTGCTGCTTTACGCGACCGGTGGCGTGGCCTGGACCGATGTCGAGGTCGATGCCCTGCTGACCGTACGTTTCCTGGGACTTCCGCCGTTAGCTGCCGGAGCCAACGGCTCGGAGACCATGACGGGCTGGACACTCGGCGGCGGCGCTGCCTACCGTGTCCTGAGCAACGTCAGCGCCTCGGTCGACGTGTCACACTATCGCTTCGAAGACGAATTGACGCTCGAGAGCGGCGGCGCTAGCGACACCATCGACGTCGACCTGCACATGACCGTCGTGCGCGGCGGACTGACGTATCATTTAAACTGACTTGTCGGCCGGTGATCTCGTGTTCCGGTTCGGCATCCTCTCGGCATCCATATGACTGTCGCGTTGCTTTCGTCACTGACGCGACACGAGCGACCGCGCGGCCTGCACTCAACCCGGCGTGACTATGTCTAACCTGCCCCGACCGACTGATCCCGTCGGCGTCGCCCAAGCGCTGATCCGTTGCGAGAGTGTCACCCCGGTCGAGGGCGGGGCGCTGGACTTGCTCGAACGGCTGCTTGTTCCGCTCGGCTTCACTATCCGGCGGCTTCGGTTCTCCGAGCCTGGCACCCCCGATGTCGACAACCTCTATGCGCGTGTGGGCTCGACCGGCCGCAACCTCTGCTTTGCCGGTCACACCGACGTCGTGCCTCCCGGCGATGTCGAGGCATGGACCTCGCCCCCGTTCGCGGCGCTGATCCATGACGGGGTGCTCTACGGGCGCGGCGCGGTCGACATGAAGGGGTCGATCGCCTGCTTCGTGGCGGCGGTCGCGCAGCTCCTGGCCGATGACGAACTGCCCGATCACGCGTCGATCTCGCTGCTGATCACGGGCGACGAGGAGGGGCCGTCCATCAATGGCACGGCGAAGATGCTGGCGTGGCTTGCCGACAACGGCGAGCGGCTGGATGCCTGCCTTGTGGGCGAGCCATCCAATCCGCACCGCGTCGGCGACGAAATCAAGATCGGGCGGCGTGGATCGCGCAACGGCGAGATCGTTGTATCAGGTCGGCAAGGGCATGCTGCCTATCCTGCCAAGGCGGACAATCCCGTGCCCAAGCTGGCGCGTCTGATCGACAGGCTGTCGAACCTGTCGCTGGACCAGGGGACCGAGAATTTCGAGCCGTCCAACCTCCAGGTCACGTTGATCAGTGTTCCAAATACCGCCGCCAACGTCATTCCGGGCGAGGCGCGGGCCACCTTCAACGTGCGTTACAATACGTGCTGGACTGCCGACCGGCTGGAGGCCCATTTGCGCGCCGCACTCGATACGGCCGCCGCGGATGTCGGCGCGCACTATCGGATGAGCTTTTCAGGAACGGGTGACGTCTTCCTGACCGAGCCGGGTCCGCTCGTCGCGACCATCACCGGCGCGGTCGAGGCCGAAACCGGCCAGCGACCGCGCCTGTCGACCGGGGGGGGCACATCCGACGCCCGGTTCATCAAGGACTACTGTCCGGTGGTCGAGTTCGGCCTCGTCAACGAGACGATCCACCGCGTCGACGAGCACGTGCCGCTCGCCGACCTCGCCGTTCTGACCGGCATCTATCGGCGTTTCATCACCGGGTATTTTGCGGCCGCCGGCTGAGACCGGTGCCGGCTTGGACCGGTGCTGATGGCCGCTTTCAGAACGACAGTACGCTGCCGCCGGAAACCTCGAGAACCTGGCCGGTCACCCAGCGCGAGTCCGGGCCTGCCAGGAATGCCACGACATCTGCGATATCGGCGGGCTGGCCCAGTCGCTTGAGTGCCTGCTGGCCGAGTGTGAAGTCCAAACCCTCCTGCGACTTCACAAAGCTCGTCATATCGGTTTCGATGACGCCTGGGGAAATCGCATTCACCGTGATTGAACGGGCCCCCAGTTCGACGGCAAGGCCGCGCGTCAGGGTATCAATCGGGGCCTTCAACACGGAATAGGCCAGCGCGGACGGGAAAGGCAGCCGCACGACCACCGAGGACAGATTGACGATGCGTCCACCATCGTTGAGACGCCGGGCCGCCTCCTGGCTGATGAAGAACGGCGCCTTGACGTTGACCGCATAGATTTCGTCCATGATGGCTTCCGTCGTCTCGTTCAGGCCATGCATCGGCGCGATGCCGGCGTTGTTGACCAGGATGTCGAAGCGGCTGACACCCGTCCGGCTGACGAGTTCGGCGTCGAAGGCCGTAAACAGCGTTGCTACGCCGCCGTGGCTGGCGAGGTCAGACTTCACGGCAAAGGCGGAGCCTCCGGCCGATGTAATCTCAGCGACAAGCGCTTTAGCGGGCCCTTCAGAATTGACGTAATGGACGGCGACCATGGCCCCGTCATGCGCCAGGCGCGTAGCGATCGAGCGGCCGATACCGCGGCTGGCACCGGTGACCAGTGCGATCTTTCCGGCAAGTGGCTTATTGGCGGGTGCTGTCATGGGCAGTTCCTCCGTCATGGCTGAGCCGAAGGCCGTGTCGCCCCGGCTCGGGGGTTGAGTTCGCAACGATCGTGATATGGGACGCAAGTTCTTTAGTTCAACATCATTGAACTATTGAACGCAGGGGGCTCACGGCGCATATAACAGTCCATGCAGAGGCCTTTTCTTCATCCCACACTCGAGGACGTGCGGCTCGAAAGCGTGCTCTATGCGCTCGCCGATCCGGCGCGGCTGGCGATCGTGCGCACGCTCGCGTTCGGCAACTGCCCGATGAACTGTTCGACAGCGGCACCTGACAATCTGCCGAAGTCGACGCAGTCGCATCACTACCAAGTCCTGCGCGAGGCTGGGCTCATCCGCTCTGAGCGCAAGGGCACCGAAGTCGTCAACGTGTTGCGCTGCGAGGAACTCGACCAGAAGTTCCCTGGCCTGATCGCTGCAATCATAGCCGCGGCTGGTCGAGCGTAAGGTGGATCAGGCGGGCGAAGCGTTCGGTGGTCACACGCACGCCGAGACGGGCGCGCGCCTCGCCCATCACCTCGAGACAGGCGGTCGCCTGCTGGCATTCGGCGGACCCTACTCCAATCTCCAGTCGGTCCTCGCCTTGCGCGACACCGCCAGCCGGCTGGGCGTGCCGGCCGACGCCGTCATTTGTACCGGTGACATCGTCGCCTACTGCGGCGAGCCCAATGAAACGTGTGCGGCGATCCGCGACTGGGGGTGCCTTGCGATCGCGGGCAATTGCGAGGAACAACTCGCGATCCGGTCCAGCACCTGCGGTTGCGGGTTCACAGACGGCTCGACCTGTGACGCCCTTTCGCGCGGCTGGTACCAGTTTGCCGATCAGGCGCTGGACGATGACCACCGGCGGTGGATGAGCGGTCTGCCGCGGACGATCGGATTTTCGGCTCTCGGCCTGCGGTGGGCGGTCATCCATGGCGGATATCGCCAGACCAGTCAGTTCGTCTTTCCTTCGACGCCGGCCGCCGTCAAGGCCGAGGACATGGTCGCCGCGGAGGCCGACGTCATCATCGCCGGACACGCGGGCATTCCGTTCCTCGAACCCATCGGACCGCGCGGTCTCTGGATCAACGCGGGGGTGATCGGCATGCCGGCCAACGACGGCACCCGGGAGGGCTGGTACGCCATGATCGAGCACACACGCGAAGGCCTTGCGGTCGCCACGCACCGGCTCGGCTTCGACTGGCAGACCGCCGCGGCCAGGGCGGAGCGATCGGCCCCGGCCTACGCGCAAGCACTGCGCTGCGGGCTCTGGCCCAGTCTCGACGTGCTGCCCGAGGCCGAAAAATCGGCAGCGGGACTTGCCCGAAGCACCGAGCGCATCGTGCTGCCGCACCGCTGAGGACGTCGTGCCGCAGGCCGACATACCGCTTTGGGCAAGCGCTTCACGTTTCCGTCAGCCGAACGACCGGCAGTGGACGACCTCGGTCGTCCCGACATACGCTCCGCGCATCTTTCCCGTTCAGGATGCGTCGCAATGCCGAACTCGTTGCTCACACTTGCGTTGATTACAGCTCTCGTCGCGGCGATCAGCATCTGGCTCAGTCCACGGGCCCGGACGATCGGCTCGTTCTACGGCGGCCAGGACGCCGACGGCGGCGCTCCGAGTGTTCTTGCGCTCACCTTCTCGCAGGTGACGACGTGGATTTTCGCGCGGTCGATCCTCAACGCGGCCATTCTGGGCTATTTTTTCGGCATCGCCGGCGCGCTCGCCTATGCGGCGTACTACCTGTCGTTTTTCACCGGCGCGTGGATCATCGCCAGCCTCAGGTTCCGACACGGCTTTTCCAGCGTGCAGGACTTCATGGACGCCCGGTTCGGGCTGGCCGGCACTGCGAGCTATAACTTCGTCGTCGGCGTCAGGCTGCTCTCTGAAGTCTTCGCCAACCTGCTGGTCATCGGCCTGATCTTCGGGACGGACGGTTCACTGGCCTACACCGTTTCCATCGTAGCGGTTGGCCTGGTGACACTCGGCTACTCGCTGGTCGGCGGGCTCAACGCCTCGATCCGCACCGACGTGTTTCAGATGGCGTTGTTCCTGGTCGCGACTGGCTTGCTGATGGTCGTGGCGGTGGGGACCGGGTCGTTCGACGTGGCGCGTATCGTCGCCTCGTCACCGGATGCTCTGAGTCCGGGATGGGTGCTGCTGGCCGTCGCACTGTTGCAGGTGGTCAGCTATCCGATGCACGACCCCGTCATGATGGATCGCGGTTTCATCGCCGACAAGCGCACGACCATGGCGAGCTTTTATCACGCCGGCTGGTTGTCGTTCGTCTGCATCATGGCGTTCGGCCTGCTGGGCGTGTGGGCCGGGCTGAACCAGTTGCCCGGCGAGACGTTCGTGCCAACGCTGAGCCGCCTCATCGGCGAGCCGGCCATGCTGCTGTTCAATGCAGCGCTCGTCATATCGTGCATGTCGACGCTCGATTCGACGTTCTCCAGTTCCGCGAAGCTGGCTGTCGTCGACATGCGCATGGGCGCGCCGACCGTCGGCAACGGCCGCATCGCGATGGCCGCCTTTTTCATCGGCGGGCTGGCCATGGTGTTCCTGGGGTCCAAGGACCTGTTCGAAGCCGTCGCCGTGTCGGGGACGGCCTCGATGTTCCTTGCCCCCGTCATCCTCTTTTCACTGTGGGGTGGGCGGACCGACGTTCCCGTGTGGAGCTTACTCGTTGCCTTCCTGGCGGCCATGGCGGCCGCGATCCTCTACTTTACGGAAAGCTCGGGATACTCCAACATCCTCGGGCCGTTGACCGGGTACTCGCACAAATACACCAAGCTGCTGGTGCTCTCGGCCGGTGTGCTGGTCGTCGGCTGCGGGGCCTTCGCGCTCGGTATCGCGGCGGGCAGCCCACGCAACAGCATGCCGGTGAAGGGGGGAGCGTAACGCGCAAGTGCCGGCAGGCTGGACGGCGCGGCCTGCCCAGGGCCCTGAGTGGGGATGACAGTCCGTTGGTCGTCCCCGTAGAGTGTCGCGCGTTCAGGCGCAATTCGGAGCCTAGGGAAGTCCAGCAGTACCGTGAATTTTGAGCGGCACACGACGGCGGCCTGCACGACCCGGCCCGCCGACGCGCCGGCCACTGGCGGATTGTGGATCTTCGGGTTCGGATCGTTGATGTGGAACCCGGGGTTCGCCTTCGCCCACCGCATGCCGGCGCGGGTCACCGGCTTTCGGAGATCGTTCTCGGTCTACTCAGTCTTCTACCGGGGTTCGGCGCGCAAACCCGGCCTCGTGCTCGGACTCGACATCGGAGGCTCGTGCGTTGGCATCGCCTATCGCGTTGCAAGCGGTGCCGAGGGTGCCGCGCTTGCTTATCTGCGGCGGCGCGAGCTCGTCACCGGGGTCTACCGCGAAGCCGTCGTCACCTTCACACCCCTCGACAGCCCCAGCTACGATTCCTCGGTGCCTTCTCTAAGGGCCCATGCGTTCGTCGTGGAGCGGTCGCATCCCAATTACGCCGGCGACTTGCCGCTGGCTGTCCAGGCCCGGCTGATCCGCGCGGCGCGAGGGCGGGCTGGGACCAACCTCGAATACTTCAGCAACACCCTGCTGCACTTGCGTCAGTCGGGAATTCGGGAGCCGCAGCTCGAGAGATTGGCCACGACCATCGGCACGAGCCTCGTCGTCGCATCCGATCAGGGCGCGAGCGCGCTGCGGACAACGTGTGCCTGTGCCACGCCCAGCGCGCTGTGGCGCGCGCGTGGGTCTAGGCTCGTTGCGCGCGGCAACCGGTTCGCCTATCGGCGGTGGCTCGGATGACGCGCACCTGGAGCGGTCTCTGATCCTGCGGACGAGAAGGCGCGCTCTGTCAGAGAATGCGTCGGCCTTGATGCGAACCCAGGCCGCACCGTTTGCCGATGCCGGCCCCGCGAATCCCGGCCTTCTCAGTTGCCTGTCCGCTCGCCGAACACGTAGCCGGCACCACGGACCGTGCGGATCGGGTCCTTTTCCTTGCCGCGGATCAGCGCCTTCCGGAGACGGCCGATGTGCACATCGACGGTGCGCTCGTCGACGAACGCATCGCGGCCCCACACGCCGTCGAGCAACTGGGCCCGCGACAGGACCCGGCCCGGGCTCTCCATGAGAAATTCCAACAGCCGGAACTCGGTCGGGCCAAGGCGAACCTCGCGCAGGCCGCGCATCACCCGATGGGCCGCGCGGTCCAACTCGATATCGAAAACCCGCAGCACTTCGGCCATGCGGTCCGGCGAGGCACGGCGCAGGATCGCCTTGACGCGCGCCATCAGCTCGGGCACCGAGAACGGCTTCACGACGTAGTCATCCGCACCGGTCGATAGACCGCGAATCCGATCGGCTTCTTCGCCGCGCGCCGTCAGCATGATGATCGGGATGTTGCGGGTGTCGGGCTTCGAGCGCATCCGCCGACACAACTCGATGCCGGAGACGGATGGCAGCATCCAATCGAGCAATATCAGGTCGGGCCGTTCCTCGGCGAGCAGAACCTCGGCTTCCTCGCCCGTTTCGGCATGGGCGACACGGAAACCTTCGCTCTCGAAGTTGTAACGGAGCAGCTCCGCCAAGTGGGTTTCGTCCTCGACGATCAGAAGCCGTGCGCTCATCGGTATGCCCATGCCGCCCTAGTTCCATACCGTCACGCCGACGTGTCGCCTCACAGTTTGTGCGGTCGACGTGACAGTATCGCTCCTCGTTTGCGCCTTCTCACACTCGTGGTGAGAGCCGGCCCGAAGGCGGGGCCTGCCAACTCAATCGTCAGACCGCCGTCGTGCCGGTCTCGAACCCATCACGCGGCCCCCTCACGGTGCCAGCTCTGACCGGTTCCAACTACTCGCCTCCGGTAATCAGCGTGGTGCTCGTCTGGTCCTGTTTCGGCCGATCAGCCAGCAGCATCTCGCCGGTCACCAGGAAGTGGATGGTCTCGGCGATGTTCGTCGTGTGATCGCCGACCCGCTCCACGTTCTTGGCACCAAACAGCAGGTGGGTCGCGATGCCGATATTGCGCGCATCCTCGATCATGTACGTCGACAACTCGCGAAACAGAGAATTGTACATCGCGTCGATCTGCTCGTCGTCTTCCCACACCATGCGCGCGCGCTCGGCATCGCGCGCAGCATAGGCGTCGAGAACGTCCTTCAGTTGGCGCAACGCCAACTCGACCATATGGCGCATGCCGCCGATCAGCAGCTTGGGCCGCTGCTCGCCGGCAATCGCCAGCGCACGCTTCGCCATGTTCTTTCCCAGGTCGCCGATCCGCTCCAGGTCGGAGGCGATGCGCATGGCACCCAGGATGTGGCGCAATTCGACCGGGGTCGGCGGATGTGCCGTGATCATCCCGACGACTTGCGCCTCCACTTCGCGCTCGAGGGTGTCGATCTGGCGGTCGGAGGCGATCACGGTTTCGGCAAGCCGCGGATCGCGACGTTCCAGCGCCACGAACGCGAGGTCGAGCTGTTGCTCGGCGAGCCCGCCCATCATCGCAATCTTGCGATCGAGCAGCGCTATCCCTTCGCGCGCACTCGCTGGCTCGTGCATGCCCATCGGCGTTGTCGCCTCCCACCTGTTGGATCGACGGTTCGGCTGGATCCCGGTCATTCGCGACCGGCGCGCGAAGCCTCCCAATGACCAGAGTAGTCTAAGTCACGGGATGTGCGTGCGAACCTTGGGGTACCTTGTGCAACCCGAGCGGTGGCAGCGAGGAGGGCGTCGTGCACTCCGGCTGCCACTGCTGTGAGGTTGCCGTCAGCCGAAACGGCCACCGATGTAGTCCTGGGTCCGGCGGTCGACCGGTGCATTGAAGATTTGCTTGGTGTCACCGAACTCGACCAGCGTTCCGAGGTGGAAGAACGCCGTCTTCTGCGAGACACGTTGCGCCTGCGCCATCGAGTGCGTCACGATGATGATGGTGAACTTGTCACGCAATTCCATCATCAGTTCCTCGACCTTGGCGGTGGCGATCGGGTCGAGGGCCGAGCACGGCTCGTCCATCAGGATGACATCGGGCTTCGTGGCGATGGCGCGAGCGATGCACAGGCGCTGCTGCTGACCGCCAGACAAACCTGTGCCCGAATCCTGCAACCGGTCCTTGACCTCTTCCCAAAGGCCGGCCCGCTGCAGGCTGGTGGTCACCAGTTCCTCCAGCTCCGTTTTCGAACGGGTCAGTCCGTGGATCTTCGGGCCATAGGCGATGTTCTCGAAGATCGACTTCGGAAACGGATTCGGCTTCTGGAAGACCATCCCGACGCGGGCTCGCAACTCCACGACGTCGATGGTCGGATCGTAGATGTCGCGATCGTCAACTGCGATCTTGCCCGTCACGCGGCAGATCGGAATGGTGTCGTTCATGCGGTTGATGCAGCGCAGGAACGTCGACTTGCCGCAACCCGATGGTCCGATGAACGCGGTGATGGCGTTTTTCGGTACGTCGATCGACAGGTCTTTGATCGCGTGCTTGTCGCCGTAGTACACGTCCACGTTGCGGGCGAGGACCTTGC
This sequence comes from Hyphomicrobiaceae bacterium, assembly GCA_033765285.1. GTDB lineage: Bacteria > Pseudomonadota > Alphaproteobacteria > Rhizobiales > Hyphomicrobiaceae > Filomicrobium. Next base: position 156,607 of record JANRIE010000011.1, read on the forward strand.
TCGCAGCGGTCGTGCTGGCGGTCGCTCCGGCGCTCATGACCCCTGTGGTATCCATTTTTCAGCTCCTTGCTGATGCTGTTGCCCAACAGATAGGCGTTTGGCGTTCAGTTGTCATTGCGGGTGCGTCACCAGCGGCGCTCGAACCGCCGGCGGAGCCAGATCGCCGTCCCGTTCATGACGAACAGCACGACCAGCAGCACCATGATCGCGGCCGCGGTCTTGGCCTGGAAGGCCGCCTCGGGCAAGTCCGACCAGATGAAGATCTGGGCGGGCAGCGCGGTTGCCGAGTCGGTCAGGCTGCCGGGCACGTCGACGACGAAGGCCAGCATGCCGATCATCAACAAGGGCGCGGTTTCACCAAGAGCGTGCGCCATGCCGATGATGGTCCCGGTCATGATACCCGGCATCGCCAGCGGCAGAACGTGGTGGAACACAGCCTGCTGCTTGGATGCGCCGACACCGAGGGCGGCTTCCTTGATCGACGGCGGCACAGCCTTCAGAGCTGCGCGCGAGGCGATGATGATCGTCGGCAAGACCAGCAGGCCCAGCACCAAGCCACCAACGAGGGGAGCCGAGCGCGGGAGCCCGAAGAAGTTGAGGAACACCGCCAAACCCAGCAGACCGAATACGATCGACGGCACGGCCGCAAGGTTGTTGATGTTGATCTCGATGATGTCGGTAAACCAGTTCTTTGGAGCGAACTCCTCGAGATACACGGCCGCGAGCACGCCAACCGGCAAGCAGATGGCCAGTGTCACCGAGAGCATGAGGATCGAGCCCATGAGCGAGCCGAGGATACCGGCCAACTCGGCTTCGCGGCTGTCACCCGCCGTGAAGAAGATCGTGTTGAAATGGTTCTGGACCTTGCCGTCCGCCTTCAGCTTTTCGAGGAATGAAACCTCCAGGTCGCTGATCTTGCGGTTGGCCTCCGGGCGCGTGTAGGTGACGACATCCCAGGTGCCCGGCTGCGCGTCGGCGGCAGAGGTGAGGGGCAGGATGACCGTGCCCTTGGCGTCGGCATTGCCGATGCTGGTGAGCTTGACGAGACCACCATTCATGGCAACGAGCAAGCTCGGCAGGTTGGCATCCATCGTTTCCGCGACGCTGGGCTGGTTCACCCGCGCCTCGAGACCGGCGATCTCCTCCCTGATGCGTTCCGCCCAACCCGGATCACCGCGCTCGGCACGGCGTAGATCGCGGCGCAGCCCGTCTATTCTGACGGCCAGCGCTTTTTTCACGCGGACCAGATCGTCGGCAAAGTCGTTCGACGACGTCAGCAGCGTGATCTCCCCGGTGGTCCCGCTCGGCGTGACGACGCCGCGACCAGGGAACTTCTCGATCTCGGTCTCGCCGCCCTTGAGGTAGAGGTCGGCGTCGTCCGACAGGAGGAAGCGAGCCTTGATGGTCTGCCCGATGAGCGACGGGTCGGCGGCCAACATCTCGCGCAACTCATTTGCGGCACCGGAACTCATCAGACCGTCGAGTTCCTTCTTCGCGAGTCGCCCCTCGACACCGGGCACGGCAGCGCGCAGCGTGTCGCGGGTCAGCGTGAAGTAATCGGCAGCACGGATCACCGCCGGGTCCTTCGTCGCCTTGGGGTCGATGTCGTCGGCCTTTACCGTCACGTCGAGCACGAGGGAGTGCTGCCAGAAGGCCGGCATCCCTTTGACGACGATGTCGGTGACCACGGCGATGACGAAGACCGCCGTGATGGCTAGCGAAAGCGCGCCGTAAGCGCGGAACATGGCTTCCGACCGATACCGCTTCTTGATCCGCGCCTTGAAGGCGTCAGATGTCATGTCGCTCGGTTGGATCGCTGAGGATGAGGCTGCTGATGTGTCAGTCATATTGCTCACGATACTTATGGGCGATGCGGTTTGCGATGAGGTTCAGCATGAGCGTGACGAAGAACAGCACGAAGCCGAGAGCGAATGCCGCAAGCGTCTTGGCGCTGTCGAATTCCTGGTCGCCGACGAGGATCGTCTTGATCTGAACCGTGATGGTCGTGACGGCGTCGAGAGGATTGAACGTCAGGTTGGCCGCAAGTCCGGCGGCCATGACGACGATCATCGTCTCGCCGATGGCGCGGCTGATGGCCAGCATGAAGGCCGAGACGATGCCGGCGAATGCGGCCGGCAGAATGACCTGTCGGATGGTCTCCGACTTCGTCGCCCCCAGGGCGTAGGCACCATCGCGTAGGGACTGGGGCACCGCGTTGATGACATCATCGGACAGGGACGAGATGAACGGGATGATCATCATGCCCATGACCAGGCCGGCGGCGAGCGCGCTTTCGGAGGCGACGTCGAGGCCGTAGTACTCGCCCATCGAGCGGATCAACGGGGCGACCGTCAGCGCAGCGAAGAAGCCGAGCACCACGGTCGGAATGCCAGCCAGGATCTCCAGCACCGGCTTGGCAACGGCCCTGAGGCGCGGGCTTGCATACTCGGCGAGGTAGATCGCCGAGAACACGCCCAGCGGTCCGGCGACCAGGATCGCGATGAACGTGATGAGCAGAGTGCCCGTCAGAAGCGGAATGAAACCGAACGCCGTCTTGATGTCGCCCTGGTCGGCACGCATCGCTGCCTGGGGGTTCCACTCGGTGCCGAAGAGGAATTCCAGAACGGTCGGCCGGCCCTTCAGCGACGGATCGAAGAAGAAGCGGTAGGTTTCAAACATCACCGAGAAGACGATACCGATCGTCGTCAGCACCGCGACGATCGCGCAGACGCCAAGCACGATGATCACGAAGCGCTCGACCCAGTGGCGCGCGCGGAACCGCAGAGAAATCTGCCAGAAGCTGGCGATGAGCGCGGCGAGGCCGGCGGCAAGACCGCCAAAGATAATGGCCATGTCGCCGGTGTTCTGCGTGTTGATCGCCGCAGCCGCCGCGTCTTTCAGCGTCGCCGATGGCTCGCCCGCGAACTGGCCGGCCGCGACGCGCACGACGTCGCGAAGGATGACGCTGCGCTGCAGCGGGTCGTTGAGAACATCCGGCGGGAAGAAGCTCAGCGCGGCGTCCTGCGCCAGGTAGCGCACCAGCGGCACGCCAGCCATGTAGATCAGCACCATCGGCGCGAACACGCCGAGCGCGACGAACAGGCCGTGATAAACCGGCAAGGAATGCAGGTCCGCGAAACGCCCCCCGGCGACCGCGTAGGAGCGTGAGCGCCCCACAAAAAATGCCGCTGTCAGCAACAGCAGCATCAGCCCAAAGTACGTCAACGACATCTAAGCCTCACCCATTGCACCGCGCCCGCCTCGAGGCATGGAAAGGGCCAGGCGCAGAAAATCCGCGCCTGGCCCCCTGTCTGCTTAGTTCAGCTTGGCACCGTCGAGCGCGGTCAGCGCCGTGACGGATGCGCGGACGGCCTCGAGCTCGGCCTTCGGGAGAGCAACGAGGCCCTTCGAAGCGAGATAGCCATCAGCGCTGAGCGCCTTCTCGGAGACGTACTCGGCGACGAATTTGTCGAGGCCGGGGATGACGCCGATGTGCTGCTTCTTCACGTAGACGAACAGCGGACGTGCGCCCTTGTACTTGCCGCCCGAGATGTCGTCATAAGCCGGCTCGACGCCCTCAATGGCGACGCCCTTCAGCTTCGCGGTGTTCTCCTCGAGGAAGGAGTAGCCGAAGATGCCGAACGCGTTCTTGTTGCCTTCCAGCTTCTGCACGATCACGTTGTCGTTCTCGCCAGCTTCGACATAAGCGCCGTCCTTGCGGATCGACTTCCAAACCTTGTCGAACGCCTTGCCGTCAGCCGTCTTGAGGGCCTTCAGGCTGTCGAAGCCCTCGGCGCCCTTTTCCATGAACAGCTCGTGGAAGCTGTCGCGCGTGCCCGAGGTCGGCGGGGGTCCGAGAACCTCGATCTTGATGTTGGGCAGCGAGGCGTCGATGTCCGACCAGTTCTTGTAGGGGTTGGCAACGAGCTTGCCGTCCTTGTCGGGAACCATCTCGGCAAGGGCCATGAAGACCTGCTTGCGCGTCAGGCCGATCTTCGGGCCTTCCTTCGACTGGGCCAGCGTCAGGCCGTCGATGCCGACCTTGAGCTCGATGATGTCGGTGACGCCGTTCTTCTGGCAGAGCTCGAACTCGCCCTTCTTCATGCGGCGCGAGGCGTTCGTTGCATCGGCCTTGTCGACGCCGACGCCTTCACAGAAAATCTTCATGCCGCCGCCGGTGCCGGTCGACTCGACGATGGGGGTCTTGAGACCCGACGACTTGCCGAACTGCTCGGCCACAGCGGTGGTGAACGGATACACCGTCGACGAGCCGACGATGCGAATCTGGTCGCGTGCCGAAGCCGCATCGGCGAAAGCGAAAGAGCCCGCAGCGGCAACAGCCGCCGTGAGGGCAAGGATCTTATTGGTCACGATGATCTCCCTGATCATAACGGGAAGTCCAGGGCCGGCGAAACCTCGCGCACAGCCTCCGGCCAAGCCTCCAAGCGTTGGCAGACGGACTCCTAGACCACAGACACATAATAAATATGACAAATCAGCATATTGTTATTTATGACGTTTTTTTATCAGCCCTCGGAAACGTCACGGACGCCTCGCTCAATTGTGAGTTCATCGAGGATTACGGTAAACGTCGAACCCGCGCCGATCTCCGACTTGATGCGCAGATCGCCGCGGTGACGCAGAACGATGTGCTTGACGATCGCAAGCCCGAGGCCGGTGCCCCCCTTTTCGCGACTGGAGGCGATGTTGATCCGGTAGAAGCGCTCGGTCAGGCGCGGCAAATGCTGATCGGCGATGCCGGGACCGTCGTCGGAAATCTCGATGCGCAGCTTCGGCCCGACACGCCCGACGGTGGGAAGACGCGTGATCGCGACTTCGGCGCGCCCACCGACACGGCCGTATTTTATGGCGTTCTGCAGCAAGTTCTGGACGAGCTGCACCAGTTCCTCGCGGTCGCCCCTAATCCGAGCACTATCCGGTAAAGTCTTGAGGGAGACGGTAATTTTCGATGCCGCTGCTATCGGCTCCAGGGACTGGGCAACAAACTTGGCGACCTCGTTCAGATCGACGACACCCTGCGGCGCGATGTGGGTGCGCATTTCGATGCGGGAGAGCGACAGGAGATCGTCGACGAGGCGCGTCATGCGCATCGCCTGGCTCCACATGATCGCCAGAAAGCGTTCGCGCGCCGCCGGATCGTCGTGCGCGGCGCCTTGCAAGGTTTCGACGTAGCCACGCAGCGAGGCCAGCGGCGTGCGCAACTCGTGGCTTGCATTGGCAATGAAGTCGACGCGCATCTGCTCCAGCTTCTGCTGCTCGGTCAGGTCGTGGAAGGTCACGAGCAGGCGCGGCAACGTCGGGATGTCGCGCGCCTGGGGCAGAGGCGCAATGGTCGCGGAGAGATAGCGTTCGACGGGCACACGCTCGCGAAGCTGCACCGTCGTCGATTGCTGCGTTTCCTCGACGCGGTCGAGGGCGGCTAGAAAGTCGGGATTGCGCGAGGCCAGGCTGATCGGCTTGCCGATGCGCGCGCTGGGAAACAGATCGCCGACGCGACGGTTCTGGTGGACGATCTGGTGCGTGCCGTCCAGAGCGATCGCCGCATCCGGTATGGCGTCGACGACGAGGCGCCAGGACTGATCTTCGGGAGCGCGCGCGCTTGACGGCCGGGCGAGGCCGGGAGGCTCGGCAGGCGGGTCGTTCAGGCCCTGGCGCGGGTCAATCGCGGGCATCTGCGGCCTACTCCTCGATCGTTGCGGTCGTCGCGTCGTCGCTGCGCGCCGCACGGGCAGGCAGGGTCTCTACGGTCGGAACTGGTCGGCTGCTCCACTACACGGTCCTGCCGGACGGTCGCTCGGCCGGCTGCGGGCGGGCGGGTTCAGGCTGCGGCGGCTACCGCCCCATTCCGCCATGGCGGTTGCCAACACGTCGACGTGGCCTCCATCATATACGCCTACATGACAACAGATCACGCGCCAGACCAGGGAATGAGGAAAAATGCCACCACCCAAATCGCGCGCGCCGGGCGGAACCGGACGGCGGTCGGCCAGCGCACCAGCCCCCGCCGCCTTCGATATCGAGGCAGAAAAGCTGCCCGAAGGCCTCGCGGACAAGGCCCTTGCCTCCGGCGGCTATCCTTACGACCACGAAATGGGACGCAAGGACTTCGAGGTCCAACTGGAAGCGCTGCAAATCGAGCTGTTGAAAATGCAGGCGCACGTGCAGCGTCACGGCGACCGCATCGTCGTCCTGTTCGAGGGCCGCGACAGTGCCGGGAAGGGTGGGTGCATCAAACGGTTCATGGAGCATCTCAATCCGCGTCATGCCCGCGCGGTCGCGCTGACGAAACCGACACCGACCGAGCTTGGGCAATGGTATTTTCAACGCTACACGAGCCATCTGCCCACGCGCGGCGATCTCGTTCTGTTCGATCGCTCCTGGTATAATCGGGCGGGCGTCGAGCGCGTGATGGGCTTTGCCAATGCCGACGAGGTCGCCGATTTTCTGCGCGAGGCCCCCCAGTTCGAGGGCATGCTGGTGCGCGATGGGGTGCGGCTGCACAAAATCTACCTGGAGATCGGCCGCGAGATGCAGCTCGTCCGCTTCCATGAGCGCCGTCACGACCCGTTGAAGCGCTGGAAGCTCACACCCATGGACTTGGCCGCAATCGACAAATGGGCGGCCTACACCGAGGCCCTCCACGACAACTTTCGCTTTACGCACACCCCGATCTCGCCATGGACCGTGATCCTCGCCAACGATCAGCGGCGTGCACGGCTCGAGGCGATGCGCGTGGTGCTTTCAAGCTACGACTACGAGGGAAAGGATCCCGAAGTCGTCGGCAGCATCGACCGACAGATCGTCGGGCCGGGACCCGATATGCTGCATCGCCGGTCGAACGAACCGCCGCAAACCTGAACGGCCGTGCGACGCACGCGTCCCAGGGCGCGGCGAAAAAACACCGCGCGTAAACCCTGATCCGTGCCGGGAGACCCATAGCGCCTGTCCATTGGTGCGGCCTTAACGCTGCTCACCGAAGCTCGTGCCGATAACGGTCGATGGCGTTGGAGTGCGCACGTGCAGACGGATCAGAAGCTGGCCCGCACCGAAATCCGGCAACCGGTGGCGCTAGGCGCACGGCTCGCGGCCGACGACGGCGGAGCGACGACCATTGTGTTCGCCGTGCTGATCGTGCCGCTGCTGGCGCTGATCATGGGCGTCGTCGACATTGGGCGGGCCTACACGCTCAAGGGCACGTTGCAGAACGCCGCCGATGCCGCCATCCATACCGCCTCGCTGCAACTGCCCTTGGGTGCGCAACGTGCCGAGGCGACGTTTGCGGTCGCCTTCCGCGAGAACCTGCCAGAGACGCTCAAGGACCACGCATATGAGTTGACGGTCGCGGAGGATGCCTCGGCGCTTTCGGTCAAAATCGAGGGCACCATCGACACGACGCTGCTCGGCGTCGTCGGGCGCAACAAGCTCGGTGTACAGGTCGCCGCCAAGGCCGAACGCGCGGCCCCCGCCAGCACGCCAGTCCAGCCTGTCGAGGATGTGCCGGCCGTCAGACGCGCGTTCGACAGCACGGTCAGGAGCGCGCGGCATGGCACTGGAGCGCCTCACCGGGGCATCGGCGGCTCGACGCCTGCTTCGACATCGGGCGTGACCGTGCACGGCAGGCTGCCGAATGACGCGGAAAAGCACCTCGACGTCTCGCCAGAAGATCAGCGCCGCATCGACGACCTTCAGGCGGAGTTGACGCGGAAAATGGAGTCGTTGATGGCGCGGTACCGCTGAGGCTCGCCAGGGGTGCCGGCACGGGTCGACCACGCGCGCTCAACGCACCACCAGTAGCGGACACTCCAGGCCCTCGCAAACCGCGGACAAATCGTCGGCGGGCACGACGAGGCCACCATATCGGGCCAACAAGAAGCCGGGGGCTCGGCGGCGCAACGTTTCGATCACCGCGCTGGCTGCCCCATGCGCGGCGGTGACACGCCTGATCTCACGCGGGCGCTCCCCCATCATGGTCCGGCGAACCTCGGCCTCCATCCAGCCGAGCGTGGCGGCGTCGTCACCGATCAGGACAAGCACGACCTCGGTCGCTCCTGAAATGGCGAGACGCTCCGACGTGCGCAGGAGTGCCGGCAGGCGGTCCAAATCCTCGATGGCGACAATGATGGGTCCATCGAGACGTCGCGCCAGCGGGCCAAGCATCACGAACCCCGTCGTATCCCAGACCGACTCCAACAGCCGGCCCAGGCCCTCCGCGCCGCTGGCCCGCAGGGACTCGGCCAGAACAACGACATTCCACGGGCCCATTTCAGCACAGGCCGACGCCAGCTCGCTCAACGGCTCGCCGCGGACACGACGGGCGTGAGCCTTGACCTTCGCCGCGCGGCAGGCCAGTTCGACGGCGCGGCGGGCCGCAGCGAAGGCGCGTTCCAGGTCTGCTTCGATGGAGCCCAAGCCGGCATGGCCAAGGTCGACGCCATTTCCAGACAGCGCAATGGCACCCGGAAAGCCGGCCGCGTCGAGCACGCGGTGATCCTCGATCATCACGGCCTCGACCTCGGCCCCGAAGGCATGGGCGACGCGGATGGCGGCAGCCAGCGCCAGCGGCGGAACTCGTGGTGTGGCCGCCAGACTCAGCACCACACGTCCCCGTGCTTCGCCGGAGGCCGCGACATGGGCCATCATCCCGGAAGCCTCCCCGGCCACGCGACGCCGCGCGCCTGCCGGGCGGCGAGGGCGCGCTCGACATGGATCAGACCGATGAGCTTTGCCTCGTCGCGAGCGGCGAAACAATCGGCCTCGCGGGCGAGGTCGGCCAACCGGCTGGCATCGAGGCAGACACGGCCGGGCTCGCCCGCCCAGGTGCCGGCCTCCTCGATCAGGCGGCGCACGGCCGTGGCCTCCAAGTGGCGCAGGCCAAAACGTGCGACGAGGCCGGCAATGCCGCGGGCCAGGTCGGACCGAAGCGCCGGGCTCGCCTCGGCGGTCTCGGCCAGGCCGATCTCGACCTTGAAGAGCGCCGACAGAGCCGGGTCGAGTTCGGCCAGATGGAGACAAGCCTCCGTGGACCCCGCCACGATGACCTTCAAGGCAAGCGGGACCTCGGCATGATCGGCCTGCGCAGTGGGCACGCCCACACTCGCCCGACCGGACAGGAGCGCACGCTTGAGTGCGACCCACGCCTGCGGCTCGTCCAGGAGTGCTGCCGCATCGACGATCAGATAGCCACCGTTGGCGCGATGCAGGCTGCCGGGAGTGACACGCAGACCGGATGCAGGCGTCCGGTCGAGACGACCAAGCAGGCTCGCGACGGTGGGCACCAGATCCTCGACGACGGGGGCTCCGGAGCCGCTTGGCGCTTCGCCCAACAGCGCCACGAGAGGGGGACGGGCGCTCCAGCGTGGCGCGGCGTCTTCTCGCCGATGGGTGCCGGCAAGGTCCGTCGCGGCCCCTGCACCCGGTTCGACCGCGTCGACCAAGGCCTCAGCGACCAGTTTCTGCTCGATCTGGGCCAGTGCGGCCGTGGCGGCGACGTCGCCCGCATAGGCTGATCGCACGTCGTCCAGAACGAGACGAGCTAACGGCTCGGCCGTCGCGACGATGAGTTCGCGCAGTGCCGACCGACGCTGGCGCGCAGCTTCCGGCCCGGCAGCCAGGATCGCCGTGAGGCGCTTTTCAAGGGTTGCGATTCGCTCGCGAATATCGGCTTGCATCGACGGCGGAAGACCGGCGAACACGTCGGTCTTGACGATGCGGCCGTCGTGCATCGGAGCCATGGCAAAACCGGTCGGCGTGCGCAGAATGGCGATCGCCTGCTCTTCGGCCTCCCGCTCCAGGCGCGCGAGCGCGCCATCGCGGCCGGCGCGCCACTCGATCTCGATCGTCCGCGCCCGTGCCTCGAAATCGTCACCCGTGCGAGCGGCGGCAAAAAGGGCTGCGAACTCCTCGGCGGCCGCGGCGACGGCTCGGCAGAATTCATTGCCCCGACCGGCCGGAACGGCGACCGATGACAGGGAATGATCCTCGCTGCTCGCGGCGACCAACACCCATTCGGCGGGGCCAGCCTCGCCGGCAGCGCGCGGCGCGATCGCCTGCCGGGTGAACGCGAGAGCGGCGGATGCGGATGCCCCCGACACAAGGATGTTGTAATCCAAGGCCCCTGTCATGGAGATGCCAAAATCCAGCGCCTCCAAGGCCTTGTCCTGGCCGACTGGCGCGGTCGTCGGCTCCAGGTCGGCTGTCGTCGCGAAACCGAGGCCATCGACGCCGGCCCCGGACACGCCGGATGCGGGTTGCTGGGCCGACCGAGCCGACGACGAGAGGTGAATGACCGCCGGTGGCCCAGCGGGCGGCGTGTCCGCACGCTTCGCCACCTCGGCCGTGGTGGGTGCCTCCGGGCTGGCGGAGTCGACTGGTTCGTCGGCGTCCGTCTCGGCTGGCGCTTCCGCCTTGTCTTTCTTGCCGCGCCTGAAGAACATGATATCGAGCCCCCTCGCATGTCGTCCCGTGTGATGCTCGTTGACACGACCTCGTGGCGGCTAAATGACAGGAAAGCCACGATCGCCTGCACGCCGGCAACAGACGCTTCAGACCTCCTGGGCGCGTGCGCCGCCCATCAGCCGTCGCAGGCCAGCACGGCCACACGTTCCGCGCCGATAGGCATAGGGGGCCACATTGACCGCCACAAGCCGCAACCCGTTCGCACCGCGCTGCACGCTCGATCCCGATGGGCGACTGTCGCCGGCAGCCGCGGCCATTCAGCGGGGGGCCATCAGGGTGCTGAATGCGCACGGGTTCGCGGCGGTCACCGAACTCGTCTTGACCGACGGTCGCAGGGCCGATGTCATGGGCCTTGCAGACAGCGGTGAGATCTGGATCGTCGAGGTGAAGTCGTGCCTTGCCGATTTCCGCGCCGACACGAAGTGGCCCGACTACCTCGAGGCATGCGATCGCCTGTGGTTCGCGGTCGATGCCGACTTCCCCATCGAGGTCCTGCCGCAGGCTGCCGGCGTCATCCTCTGTGACAGGTTCGGCGGCGAGATTATGAGGGAGGCCCCCACCGCGCGGTTGCCGGCGGCGCGACGGCGATCCATCATCGTGAGGTTCGCGCGGACGGCGGCCAACCGCCTGGTCAACGCAGCCGACCCGTCGATCGGGGCCATCGGCGTCCGAGACTGAGCCCGCGCCGGCCCCGGCGGATGGCCCGAGCGACGCTCAGCGGGGCGGTGCCTCGACGAGGTGACCCACCAGGCGACGGGCAATCGGCATCACAAAAACCATGACCGGGAAGGCCACGGCCCACGACAGCACCCAAGACTTAAGCCACACGGTCGGCCAGGCCGGGTCGAAGCCGATGGCCGTCAGAGTTGAAATACCAGAGACGATGACCGTCATGAGCATCGTAAGGACGAGGGGAAGCACGACCGCGTTGTAGCGGGCTGGCAATTTGCTCACGAGGTCCGGCTCCGAGGTGGCGGCAGGTTCGCACTCGAGTGACACGCGCATCGCGCCACCAGCATCGGGGCGCCGCCATCCTCACACTGTCGGCTGCACCGCAAGGGTGCAATGCGGCGCACTGACCAAGGATGCCATGCTGCTGCGTGCTCAGCGTGGCGGAAGATGCCCCAAACAAGCGCTTGTCGACGTTATTTCGGTGCCCGCTTGGCCAAGATCCGCTGGAGTGTGCGGCGGTGCATGTTGAGCCGCCGCGCCGTCTCGGAGACATTGCGGTTGCACAACTCGTAGACGCGCTGAATGTGTTCCCAGCGCACGCGGTCCGCCGACATTGGATTTTCCGGCGGCGGCGCTTTGGCGTTGGTGGGTGCCAGCAGTGCGTCCGTCACCTCGTCGGCATCGGCGGGCTTGGCCAGATAGTCGACGGCACCGAGTTTCACCGCCGTCACCGCAGTGGCTATGTTGCCGTACCCCGTCAGGACGATCGCGCGGGCGTTGGGGCGCAACCGGCCGAGCTCGGCGATGACGTCGAGGCCATTGCCGTCTTCCAGGCGCATATCGACGACAGCGAATGCGGGGGCCTGTTGACGGATGAGCTCGATGCCTTCGGCGACCGACTGGGCGGCACGCACGGCAAACCCACGGCTCTCCATGGCCCGGGCAAGGCGCTGCAGAAAGGCGTTGTCATCATCGACGATGATGAGAGAAGCGTCCTCCGGCAGCTCATCTGAGCGAAACGACAGATCTTCGTTGACGGTCACGACGGGTGTCCTTCCATTTGAGGACACTATAGCTCGGAAATATATTTGGTGAAGTCCCCCGCCAGGATATCGCTCGCTATGCTTTCGACGCACGAGCCGCCCTGCGAGCGGCCCCGCCCTTCCCGCTAGGCTTATGATTTTCCTGCATCTTGTTCGGCCCGGGTCCAGGGCCAGCCTGCGGGCGCAGCAAAAGCCGACCGGGGCCATACAATCCGAACCAATGCGCCGCCGCGCTCGGTCTTGTTGTGCAACTCGAGTGATGCGCCCGACCGTTCGATCAGCGTCTTGGCGATGAAGTAGCCAAGACCCATGCCGCCGCCGCTGCCCTTGCCGCGACGCGGCGAATTGGGCCCGCGCGTGGTGACATAGGGGTCGCCGAGCGTGTCCATCAACTCGGGAGGAAATCCGGGGCCGTCGTCGGCGATCTCGATGATGACGGCGCTGGCGTCCCAGCGCGCGGTGATCTCCACCCGCGTTCGCGCGAAGTCGACCGCGTTCTCGACGATGTTGCCGATGCCGTAGAGGACGCCAGGCTGGCGCTTGCCGATCGGCTCGCGGGCCGCAACGATCTCTGCGCCGTCGGCGGCACGGGCGTCGACGACAACCTCCTTGCCCTTGCCCACGTATGGCGCGGCCGCCTCCTCGATGATCTCGCGCACGCTGAGACTGGCGTGCATCGGGTCCTGCTCGCTCGGGCTGCGGGTCAGCTTGTGCAGGATATCGCGGCAGCGGTCGGCTTGCGTCCGCAACAGCGCGACATCTTCGGCGTAGGGACTATCCGTGGGCAACGCGCGCTCGAGCTCCTTCGTGACGAGGACGATCGTGGCCAGGGGCGTGCCGAGTTCGTGTGCGGCTGCGGCGGCCAGTCCATCGAGCGCGTGCAGGCGCTGCTCCCGCGCCAGCACCAACTCGGTGGCAGCCAGCGCCGACGACATGTCGCGCCCTTCCTTGGCCAGCCGCCGGACATACAGCGCAATGAACACGAGGCCGCAGGTGACGGCCGCCAACAGGCCGCTCTTGTACAGGATGGGCAATTCGAACCGCATGCCGGCGTACCAGGGCAGCGGCCAATAGTGGTAGGACAGCGCGAACGCGACGGCCATGGCTACGGTACCCAAGGCCACCGTGTAGACCGCCGGCAGCGTCGCGGCAGAGACAGCGACAGGGGCGACGAGCAGGACCGAGAACGGGTTCGCGATTCCGCCGGTGAAGTACAGCAGCGCAGCGAGCTGCAGCAGGTCGTAGGTCAACAAGGCCGCCGCGACCGGCGAACTCAGACGATGGCGGGCGGGCAGCTTGATCGCGAGATAGACGTTGAGCCAGGCCGACAGCGCGATCAGCGTCAGGCAGTAGGCGAGTGGCACCTCGAAGCCCAGGCCGAACGCCACGAACAACACCGCGGCAAGCTGGCCGAGAACAGCAATCCAGCGCAGGCGCGTCGTCGTCGCCAGCCGGACACGACCGCGACTGACCACCGCATGGTCGGCGACATCGGCGAAAACGCGCTTTTGTTGCACTTCGCTCTCCAGCCGGCAGTCTCCAGCCGCCCCCCGTGCCGTGCGGGTGCGCAGCATCCTTCCGGGGTCTGGCCCTTGGGTCCATGACAGGCCCCATAACGTCGCGACGAAACCAGATTGGCAAGTGGCTCGACCTCTGCCCCGACCAACGACGGACGCGCCGAACCGCCGGTTACGGCGTCGTCTCCCGCACAGGGTGGAGGTGTTGCTGATGCGCGCCCAGCCCTCAAGTATTCTCCGACATTCATCTCGGAATTCGAAGTACTTTCTGTCGAAATATCAAAACTATTCTGAATATAACGACCCTCTCTTGCCACTGACAGAGCATCGAGACCCGAACGTGCCTATTGCGCTGAACTGTGCGTCGACTCTCATTTGCACTATAAATCACTAAATCGACTCGATGCTGGCGACTTTGCCTGCCGAGACTTTGCAACAATTACGTTGTAAGCACATTTTCGCTTCCTGCTTCGAAAGAATCATTGCACCATCATGGCAATAATCCGAACGTCAAGGCGCTGCCGCCGGTTGCGACGCAGCGCCTCAGGACCGTCGTTCGACACCAGGGGCAGGCTCGCAAAAGAACCGATCGGGGGGAACCGTGCTGTATCATTGGTACGAGATGAGTCATGCCGCCGTCAGGCCGGCGCGGGTGGCGGCACAGTCCTACAGGATGATGATCGACAGTCCGTTCAACCCTCTCGCCCAGACCGCCCTGGCGCGGCACGCGGTAGCGGCATTCGAGGTGTTCGAGCGCACGACCCGACGCTACGAGAAGCCCCGCTTCGACCTGCGTTCGACCGCCGTCGACGGCACCACGGTCGACGTACACGAGCAGGTGGTCTGGCAGCAGCCCTTCTGCCGGCTGGTCCATTTCAAGCGTGACATCGACGCGGCCCGCGCCGCGGAAGACCCGCGTATCCTGGTGATCGCGCCCATGTCGGGGCACTACGCGACACTGCTGCGCGGGACTGTCGAGGCCCTGCTGCCGAACCACGAGGTCTACATCACCGACTGGCAAGACGCGCGCAGCGTGCCCATCATGGCTGGCCGGTTCGATCTCGATACCTACATCGACTACGTCATCGACATGATCGGGCTGTTCAAAGGCGACGTGCACGTGATGGCGGTCTGCCAGCCGGCGGTGCCGGTTCTGGCCGCCGTGTCCGTCATGGAGTCGGAGAACAATCCGCACGTGCCGGCGTCGATCATCCTCGCCGGCGGTCCGATCGACACCCGCGTCAGCCCAACGGCCGTCAACAAGCTTGCCGAGGAGAAGGGCACCGACTGGTTTGCCAGCAACGTGATCACCACGGTGCCGTGGCCAAGCCTGGGCTACGGCCGCGCCGTGTACCCCGGCTTCCTGCAACTCACGGGTTTCATGACGATGAATCTCGACCGGCACATCACGGCGCACGGCGATCTGTTCATGAACCTCGTGCGCGGCGATGGCGAGCCGGCGGCCAAACATCGCGAGTTCTACGACGAGTATCTGGCCGTCATGGACCTCACCGCCGAGTTCTACCTCCAGACGATCGACACCGTGTTCGTGCGCCACTCACTGCCGAAAGGCCAGATGCGTCACCGCCGCCGCCTCGTCGATCCCGGCCGCATCCGGCGCGTGGCACTGATGACCATCGAGGGCGAGAAAGACGACATCACCGGGATCGGGCAGTGCAAGGCGGCACACCAGCTCACACCGGGCATCGCCGACACCATGAAGCTGCACTACGAGGCCCCCGGCGTCGGCCATTACGGCATTTTCAACGGCCGCCGCTACCGCCATGACATCGCGCCGCGGATAACGCAGTTCATTCGCCAGAACGACCCGCGCGCGGAGACGATGCCTTCGCTGATGCACTTTACGCCCGCGGATGCGGTCCAAGCGCCCGGCGGGAACATCGGGGACGTTGCCTTCACGTTCGAGCCGGCACACGTCCCCAGGTCGATCCCCGCACCGCAAAACGCGCTACTTGCAGAGGATTTGGTAGTGGCTGGGGCAGGCGCTCAGACCGCAACGGACGCCCCCGGCGACGACGGCGACCTGCATATGGCACCGCTGAGACTGTGGGCGATAGCGGGACGCATGATGATGGACGGGATCTTTGGACCCGTTGCGCAAACCGCGCCCGGCCGACTGCGACACTGAACGGAACGGGTGTTGGCTGGCGCTTCGGATGCCCACGCTGCATCCGCGCCGTGCCTGGCGCTTCGGATGCCCACGCTGCATCCGCGCCGTGCCTGGCGCTTCGGATGCCCACGCTGCATTCGCGCCGTGCCTGGCGCTTCGGATGCCCACTCCGCATCCGCGCTGTGCCTGGCGCTTCGGATGCCAACGCTGCATCCGCGCGCGGTCCATCACGTCGGCCAGTCCGCCACACCTTTGAGACCGCCAAGCCACACCCGTCGCCCACATCTCGTCATCGAGCGCTTTCAGACTTTGGGCCTACGCGGCGAAGCTGATAGTGAACACCCCATAGGCGTGCGTTGCGACCGATCCGCCGGACTGCATGGGCCAACCCTGCACGTCCAACAGGTGCCGGTCAGCCCCCATGTGAGACGCCCTTTTCCAGTCATTGGAGCAACAGGCAGCGCAATGCGGCGGCGGCCCACATCAGCGACCCCGGACTACGAGGAAACCCTGCTCGAGGGCCTTGGCGCGCCGGTCGAGATCAGGCACCATCCCAAGGCGCGTCGGCTCACACTGCGGGTTTCGCGGACGCGGCGGGCCGTGGTCGTCACAGTGCCCCCGAAGTGTAATCCCGATATCGCCGAATCCTTCGTCGCCCGCCACATCGAGTGGGTGCGGGCCCGGCTCGACAGCCTGCCGGCTCAGGTCCCCTTTGCGGATGGAGCGATCATACCGCTGCGTGGAGAGCCTCACCGCATCGTCTTCGTTGGTGCCCGGCGTGGCGCGCGGCCGGTCAGCGTGATCGAGAAGGTGGGCGGAACGGGAGAAATCATCGTCACGGGTCCGGTGGACGGTGCGCCGCGGCGGCTTCTCGACTGGCTCATGGCGGAAGCCAAGCGAGACCTGGACACCGCGGTGCTTTTCCATGCCCGCCGCGTCGGGGTGCGGGCCAAGCGCATCTCGGTGCGTGATCAGGCCAGCCGGTGGGGCTCGTGCTCATCGACGGGTGCGCTCTCGTTTTCCTGGCGACTGATCCTGGCACCTGCATTCGTGCTGGACTACGTCGCCGCCCACGAGGTCGCGCACCTGCGCGAAATGAACCACGGCCCGCGGTTCTGGGCGCTCGTACGCGACACCATGCCCGCGATGGACGCCGCCAAGGCGTGGCTGGCGGCCTCGGGAATGGACCTGCATCGGTTCGGGTGAAGGCGGGGTGTGACCGTCACACCTGCCGCTACGAACTGCCGATGAACACGCCGGCGGCAAGAACCAGGGCCCCGCCGAGTACGACCTGGAAAGCGGCGCGCCAGAACGGCGTCTGCATGTAGCGGTTCTGGATCCAGGCGATCGCCCACAACTCCACAAAGACAATGACGATGGCCAGCGTCGTTGCCGTCCAGAAATGCGGAATGAGGTAGGGCAGCGCGTGGCCGAGGCCGCCAACCGCCGTCATGATCCCCGACGCAAACCCGCGCTTGACCGGCGAGCCGCGGCCGGACAGCTCACCATCGTCGCTGGCGGCTTCCGTGAAACCCATCGAAATGCCGGCACCTACCGAGGCGGCAAGCCCGACGAGGAACGTCGTCCAGGTGTCCTGCGTGGCAAACGCGGTCGCGAAGATCGGAGCGAGCGTCGAAACCGAGCCGTCCATGAGGCCGGCGAGGCCCGGTTGCACCCAGGTCAGCACGAATTGACGCTGCGCCGTACGGTCCTCTGCACCGCGGGACTCGTCGGGCAGGTACTCGGCTTCCAGCTTTTCGGCAGCCTTCTGATGTCCAGCCTCGGCAGCGGCGAGATCGCCGAGCAGTTTCCTGGTGTCGGCGTCGGTCGTTGCCTGCGCGGCCTTGAGGTAGAAGGCGCGCGCCTGCGTCTCCATGGCGGCGGCCTCTTCGCGGATGCGGTCCAGGCCGAGGTTCTCGACCAGCCAGACGGGGCGGCGACTGTAATAGCCGGCAACATGCTCGCGGCGGATGAGCGGAATGGTCTCGCCAAACCGGCGCTTGTGCATGTCGATCAGGCGGGCGCGATGGCGGTTCTCCTCCTCGGCCATTCCCTCGAATATCCGGGCGGTGTCGGGGTAGTCGGCGCGCAGGCGCTCGGCGTACATGCGATAGATGCGGCCATCGTCTTCTTCCGACGAGATGGCCAGCGCCAGCACCTCCTGCTCGGAGAGCTCTGAAAAACGCCGCCGGCCGTCGAGAAAGCCCGGTATCATGGTGCATCCGCTGTGTTGGTGTGCAAAGTCACGTCGCCCGGTGGCGTGCGACTCTCGCGTCCAGACAAAATTAGAACGGTTCTAAATTAACGCTCGTTTCCTCGTAAAGCAAGTCGCCCAGCCGATCCATTCCCCGGCCGCGGGCGTTTCGTTGGTCGTCACAAAAAAACATCAGGACGCCTCATGTTGCGCACGCTCTCTCTGGCCCTCGCCGCCGCCTCGATGCTGATCGCCCCCGGCACCCGCGCGCCAGCCGTGGCCGGCAACGGCGTTGCGACGGATTTTGCGTTCACCGCCATCAACGGCAAACCGATGCCGCTGGCCCCTTACGCGGGCAAAGTGATGCTGGTCGTCAACACTGCGTCGTTCTGCGGGTACACCCGCCAGTATGAGGGGCTACAGGCCCTGTGGGAACGGTTCGAGGCGCGCGGACTGGTCATCATCGGCGTACCTTCGAACGATTTTTCGCAAGAACCGAAAAGCGACGGCGAGATCGCCGCCTTCTGCCAGGGCGCGTTCGGCGTCACCTTCCCGCTAACGCAGAAGGCGCGCGTGACGGGTGCCGACGCGCACCCGCTCTATCGTTGGATCGCCGCCACTCTAGGGGGCAAGGGTGAGCCCGGCTGGAACTTCCACAAATTCCTGATCGGTGCGGACGGCCGCACGGTGCAGAGCTTCTCGACCTCCGTCACGCCTGATAACGCCGAGTTTGTCGCCGCCATCGAGCGGGAACTGGCCAAAATCCCGGTTCAAGGATAGCCGGCGAGGTTGTTACCAGCCAGCCTGAACGCGGAAGCCGACCTTGCCGTTGCCGGTCTGAGTGACGTGGCTCGACCGGTTCTTGCCAAGCTGGATCAGCGCGAACGCGTTGTTGTTTCCGGATTGGGTCACGGTGCCGGTGTGGCCTTTGCCGCGCTGGACCACGTGGCCATAGTTACCGCCCCCGCTCTGCGCGATGCCAGCCGCATTGCCACTGCCGGTCTGAGTGACCTTTGCCTTGCTGCCGTCCACCCTGCGATAGACATCAAGGCTCTTTTCGATCAGTCGCGCGGCCTTGCCCTTCGGCGTCACGTCGAAGGTGATCGAACCGGCCTGGGCAGCGGTGGTTGCGGCCAGGGTCGCCAATCCCAGCGTGACGGCGGCGGCGGCATTGAGGACTGCTCGGGTCATGCGGGGGGTCCTTTCTTGTTTGCGCTTTCCGACTCTCGTTCCGGTGATCCCGGCTCGGGGGCCGGGAGGCCGGAAAGCGCTGAAGCTGTTGTTTGCGCTTTCCGACTCTCGTTCCGAGAGCCGGCCGGGGGCCGGGAGGCCGGAAAGCGCTGAAGTTGCTGTTTGCGCTTTCCGATTCTTGTTCCGGTGATCCCGGCTCGGGGGCCGGGAGGCCGGAAAGCGCTGAAGTTGTTGTTTGCGCTTTCCGACTCTCGTCCCGAGAGCCGGCCGGCGGCCCGAAGGGCTGTCGGAAGGCTCGGAAGACGGCGCGTCCTAAAGCGCACCCTTTACTCGTTCGCTGCACTCGATCGTGCGTCCGCCGAGCTTGACCTTCAGCCGGGCGACATAATCTCCATCGCCGCCCAATTGCACGTCCGCGACCAGGTTCCACTGGCCGGTGCCGATGAACTCGCCCGTCTGCTCGATGTTGGCCGAGCCGCCGCCACCACTCTTGGCAACGGTGAAGGCAAAACTGCCGGCGACGGCGTTGGGCGAGCGGATGAGCGCTTCGAGAGCCACCGCGCCGGCGTGGCGGCTCGTCTTGATGGTGCAGGACACCTGCGGTGCCGGCTCGGCGTTTGTGGCTTGCGACACCGCCACCGCGATCCCCAGCGCCGTGACCGCGCACCCGGCGGCCACCCGCATCTCGAGCCTCAGGCTCGTCCACCACGTCGACATCGCACTCGTCCTTTCGCCCCTCTGGAGAGGCGCCGTGCGCGGGTGGAGCGGCGTTGGCCGTCCCACCTCGCGACACGATCCTCCGCTACCCGTCAATCCTGCACGATGACCGCCACATTGCCCGCGCCGACCTGGGTCGTCGTGGCGCGGTTGCCGCGACCCGCCTGGATCACGCCCACCGCATTACCGCGGCCATCCTGGGAGGTCACCACCGTGTGGCCCGAGCCGAACTGCGCGACGCCGGCGATGTTACCGCGGCCGTTCTGGAACGTCACGGCGCTGTTGCGGGTACCGACCTGGCCGACCACGGCGCGGTTCCTGGCACCGTACTGCTCGCTGATCGCCGTGTTGCGACCGCCGCGCTGGTAGACGGTGAGGCGGTTGCGCGTGCCCTTCTGCAGGCCGCCGACGCCGTTGCCATAGCCGCGCTGGTCGATGGAGACCGTCGAGCCGCCGGCGGTCGCCGTCGTGATCGTGGTCGCCATGCCGAGGCCGATCGTCAGGACGGCAACGCCGGCGGTCAGGGTGGTGCGGATGGTCATTGTCATCTCCTCAGGTCGTCGCGGAGCACCGTGCTCCCCGTTGTTGATGAGACGACATTGCCCGAGTGCCGTTGAACCCACTCTGAAGCGCATGTTCAGCCGCCGTTTATCGTAATGGCCAGTGTCGGGCGGGGAGTGGTGGGTGGACGCGGCTTGGCGCTG
>JANRIE010000013.1:0-148855 GCA_033765285.1 Hyphomicrobiaceae bacterium
CGCCTTGCGGCGAAAGTCGCCGCGATACCTGGCGCCGATCTGCGGGACGGTGACGTGGCTCTCGTCGCAGAAGATCAGCGCGTTGTCGGGCACATATTCGAACAGGGTCGGCGGCGGCTCGCCGGGCTTGCGGCCGGTGAGGTAGCGCGAATAGTTCTCGATGCCGGCGCAGCTTCCCGTCGCCTCCATCATTTCGAGATCGTAGACGGTGCGCTGCTCCAGCCGCTGCGCTTCCAGCAGTCTCCCGGCGGCGTTGAGCTGATCGAGGCGCCATTTCAACTCGGCCTTGATGCCAGCGACCGCCTGAATCAGCGTTGGCCGCGGCGTGACGTAGTGCGAGTTGGCGTAGATCTTGACGAACTCCAGCTCGTCGGTCGTATGGCCGGTGAGCGGATCGAATTCTTGAATCGATTCCAGTTCGTCGCCGAACAGCGACACCCGCCAGGCGCGGTCCTCGTAATGTGCGGGGAAAATGTCGACGGTGTCGCCGCGCACCCGAAACGAGCCGCGGAAGAAGTCGCCGCCCGAGCGCTTGTATTGCAGCGCCACCAGGTCGGCGATGATCTGGCGCTGGTTGATGCGCTCGCCGCGCT
The DNA here is from genome assembly GCA_033765285.1 of Hyphomicrobiaceae bacterium. Classification (GTDB taxonomy): domain Bacteria; phylum Pseudomonadota; class Alphaproteobacteria; order Rhizobiales; family Hyphomicrobiaceae; genus Filomicrobium. Next base: position 594 of record JANRIE010000013.1, read on the forward strand.
TGAGCGCGAACGTCATCGCCGAATAGGTCTCGACCGAGCCGATACCGTAGATGCACGACACCGACGCCACGATGATCACGTCGTCGCGCTCGAGCAGCGCGCGCGTCGCCGAATGGCGCATGCGGTCGATCTGCTCGTTGATCGAGGATTCCTTCTCGATATAGGTGTCGGTGCGCGGGACGTAGGCCTCCGGCTGGTAGTAGTCGTAGTAGGAGACGAAATACTCGACCGCGTTGTCGGGAAAGAAGCTGCGAAACTCGCCGTAGAGCTGGGCGGCCAGCGTTTTGTTTGGGGCCAGGATCAGCGCCGGCCGCTGCGTCCTGGCGATCACCTGCGCCATGGTGAAGGTCTTGCCCGAGCCGGTCACACCGAGCAGCACTTGATCGCGCTCGTGGCGCTCACTGATGCCCTCCACCAGCTCGGCGATGGCGGTCGGCTGGTCGCCCTTGGGCTCATACTCGGACACCAGCTCGAAGCGGATGCCGCCCTCGCTTTTTTCCGGCCGCTGCGGACGGTGCGGCGTGTAGTCGATGCCGGCCCCCTGCACGATCGGATGCGCAGCCATCAACGGCTGTTCTTTCAGGGTCTCCCAGTCCTTGGCCGACCGCTCGTGCGGTTTGGCCAGCAGCGCGTCGAGATAGCCGGTCAGGCTGCGCGAGGCACCAGACGCGAGCGCCTGCGCCCGCAGCGCCGGCAAGGTCGAGAACACGCCGCTGGCGAAGGGAGCCTGCGGTGCCTCGCCGAGGCCCATGGCGAGCCCCGGCGTGCCGGCGGCCGTCTCGGCCGGCGGCGGTGTCGGTTTGCCGGACTTCGGCCGCGACGGCCGCGGGGTCGTGGGTTTCGGGGGCTTGGCCATGACACGCAATATGGCGCGTCGCGCGCGCGGCGGGAAGGGGGGCGTAGGCCGGGGCGCACAGCAATGCGGGCGACTGCGATGGGAGCGGCGCACAGGCCAGTTCGGCACGCCGCGCTGATGCTCTGTGGAACGGCACTCCCGAGCACACCATCGACCCCATGCCATCTGGCAGCAAAACGCTTTATCTCGGTATCGACCAAAAGGGTGATTTTGACGGCAACAATCCCCATCTATCAGCGATGCCTCAGACACCTTCTCGACGCGAATCGGGCAGACAGACACTTGTCTCTGGCCGACACCCGTGCGCGCATGCGGCCCAGTGGAGAGGCCGCTTGATCTCATACATCGCCATACTAAGTAGCACACTGGCAGGCTACGCCGGTGCGCCACCTTGGATTATTGCAGCCGCCGCGATCGCTCTCGCCGCGCTATCTTACGCCGAGCATAATCGGCTGTATGATCGGGCCAACGACGTCGGACTCTCAAGCGTTGTCGATGGCGTGATTATACGGAGTTTCCTTCATGCACTGCTCGCCAGCGCCGGCGCCTACGGATTAGGTTGGGTGCTGCGGTTGATGTGAGTCCATCCGGAACAAGCCATTCCTGATCGAACGTTCCCGCACTTGCGGCCTCCACTCGCTTAATTCCTTTTTGCGCCAAATCTCGCAACCGCCTTTCGTGCGGCTTGTCGTTTGTCATTTTGTATGGCAACTCGTCTATCAGTACGTTGTATGCCCGCCGAGCCTCCTCCAATTGAGCGCTTGATGTGGGAGGGAAATGCATATGATGTGCAATCAGTGCCGCGAGATAATGGCAGTCTGCTTGATCCAACAGGTCCCATCCGTGACAGGTTGCAAGTTCCTTCCTGAGGTCCAGAACTGACGGGCCTTCATTATATTTCCCGTCAGAAACAAACATGAGCGCATGCGCCTTCCGCGATCCAGCAGATGCTTTCCCAATAGCACGACAATGCAATATTCTCAGGATCTGTTCGATTTCAGCCAGATATCGCTTAGCCCGCGCCCTTACAACCAGTTGCTGTCTCGGATCATCCAATTTATCTGCCATTTGATAATAATAGCCATATGCGAGCTGCGCGTTTTGCCACTGACCGAGTTTCCTGTGCTGGTGCGCCTCAAGTTCAAGCGCCTCAAGCTTCGCATAGCATTCAGGCACTGCCAAAGCGGATTGGAAGTGCGACAATGCTACGCCATCCCGTTCGCGGCGGCGTCCAGAGTCGGCAACATTCGGGGCCACAGCAGCCACAATGGCTCCCTGAAGTAAATGGGTTGACGCTAATTGCGCCTTATGCGTGCGCAGAGCGCGCTCGGCCGCATCAATTCTTCTTCTTATGATCTCTCGAGCTTGCTCCAAGCTTCGCGTTGCGTCTCGGGTCGCTGGCGCTGCTTCAGCGAAAGACAGACCACGCTCGCGCAACACCCATCGCAATTCTCTTGGCGCAATGATTGGAACAGAGAAGTTTTGACTGGGACCAGGGCGATTGATTGATTGCAACACCGCTAAGTTTGCATCCTTCAATCGTCCGTCTTCTTCGTTCAAATATTCCGACAAACGCTTATGCAATATTGTTTCACGAAAACGCCACCAACGCCAAAATCCAAACGAACCCCCTGCAATGCCAACAATTAACTGGCCGTACTTATCCAGGACAGTTGCAATTAAGCCAATCCCGCCCCCAGTCTTCTGCCAATTCTCTCCTATGAAGGCTGCAAATGCACTGGCTGCGAATTCATTCTCATGAAGCCACTGCCATGTCAGACATAGCAAATTTGACTCGTCACACCCCATAACGCGCACCCCCGCCCGACCACCGCACCACGCGTTAACAATGCATTAACCGACTTATCCTGTACAGTGCGGCACGGAGAGCGCGGAGACGGTCAGTATCGAGCACATGCCTTCAGTGCACGGTCAGCGCCATCGCGCACCGCCGTCCCGCCTAGGCCGCCTCCAATGCCACGACTTCAGACTGAAGATCGACGACGAGCGGCAGCATCCAGCCGGTCACCGGAAGTGTCAGGTAGGGCGCGTTGACGGACACGCGCGCTTGCAGTTTGCCGCGATGGAACGTCGCCGGACCGAAGTCGCCGACGGTGAACCGACGAGCGCGGCGTCCGAACGGCGTCAGCGTCTCGACGGTGATCGCGTCACCCTCGCGCTGCATGCCGGCGACGTAGACCGACCCATAGACCATCATGCCGTAGAGGCAGCCGAGGCCGAGCGCCGCCACGAAGCCTCCGAATGCCAGTCGCTCACCGACCGGCCGCAGCACGCCGCCATCGGCGGGCGACAGGCCGTGGCTCGCGAAGATCAGCCAGCCGACGATCGACGCGCCGACCGCGACGGCCACCATGAGCCACATCAGGGCCATCACCTTCTTGGCCTGCCAGTCGTTGCGCACGATGATCTCGATGGCATCGACGGGCGCGCGGACGCCACCCGTCATGCGGCTGGTGCCGATGGATTTCCGTTGGGACATTCGAAAGCCTCACTCTGCGGGGGTGTCACCTACGGGTGAGGTAGCCCCCCTTCACGGACGGGCGCTGTACCGCGCGCAACCACATCAAGCAAAAACCCGCGCCGATTGCTCGGCGCGGGTCAGCATTGTGCATGAGTGCAGCCTGTTAGTGTGCGACGGCAGGCCGATCGCCGTCGGAAGCTTTGCCTTCGGCGGCGGCGGCCGCCTGGGCTGCCTCGTCCCAGACGATCGGTTCGGGTACGCGGACGAGCGCGATCTTCAGCACTTCGTCCAGGCGGCCGGCCGGCACGATGTTGAGCTTGGCTTTGACCTCGTCGGAGATGTCAGCCAGGTCCTTCACGTTTTCTTCCGGGATCAGCACCGTCTTGATGCCGCCGCGCAGGGCGGCGAGCAGCTTTTCCTTGAGGCCGCCGATCGGCAGAACCCGACCACGCAGAGTGATCTCGCCGGTCATGGCGACATCCTTGCGGACAGGAATCTGCGTCAGGACGGAGATGATGGCTGTCGCCATCGCCACACCCGCGGACGGTCCATCCTTTGGCGTTGCGCCCTCAGGCACGTGCACGTGGATGTCGTTGCGCTCGAACGCCGTCGGCGCGATGCCGAAGTCGATCGACCGCGATCGCACGTAGGCGTTGGCCGCCTGGATGCTCTCTTTCATGACGTCACGCAAGTTGCCGGTGACACTCATTTTGCCCTTGCCGGGCATCTTGATGCCTTCGATGGTCAGCAGCTCGCCACCGACTTCCGTCCAGGCGAGCCCGGTGACGATGCCGACCTGATCCTCCAGTTCGGCCTCGCCATAGCGGTACTTCTGCACGCCCAGATAATCGCCGACGTTGTCCTTGGTCACGACAACGGTCTTGGTCGACGAGGTCAGGATCTCCTTGACCGCCTTGCGCGCCAGCTTGGCCAGTTCGCGCTCGAGCGAACGAACGCCGGCCTCTCGGGTGTAGCGGCGGATGATTTCCATCAGCGCATCGTCGCCGACCTTCCACTCGCCGTCCTCGAGGCCATGCGCCTGCCGCTGCTCCAGCAGCAAGTGCCGCTTGGCGATCTCCAGCTTCTCATCCTCGGTGTAGCCGGCGATGCGGATGATCTCCATGCGGTCCATGAGGGCCGGTGGAATGTTCAGCGTATTCGCCGTCGTCACGAACATGACGTTCGAAAGGTCGTAGTCGACCTCGAGGTAATGATCGTTGAACGACGAGTTCTGCTCGGGGTCCAGAACCTCCAGCAACGCCGCCGCCGGGTCGCCGCGGAAATCCTGTCCCATCTTGTCGATTTCATCGAGCAGGAAGAGCGGGTTGGTGCGCTTGGCCTTGCGCATCGACTGAATGACCTTGCCGGGCATCGAGCCGATGTAGGTTCTGCGATGACCGCGGATCTCGGCCTCGTCGCGCACGCCACCGAGCGACATGCGGACGAATTCGCGACCCGTTGCGTTGGCGATCGACTTTCCAAGGGAGGTCTTGCCGACGCCGGGTGGCCCGACGAGGCAGAGGATGGGGCCCTTGAGCTTGTTCGTGCGGTTCTGCACGGCGAGATACTCGAGGATGCGCTCCTTGACCTTCTCCAGGCCATAGTGCTCCGCGTCGAGCACCGTTTCGGCCTCGGCGAGGTCCTTCTTCACCTTGCCCTTGACGCCCCACGGGATCGACAAAATCCAGTCGAGATAGTTGCGCACGACGGTGGCCTCAGCCGACATCGGGCTCATTTGCTTGAGCTTCTTGAGTTCGGCGAGTGCCTTGTCGCGAGCTTCCTTCGACAACTTGGTCTGCTCGATCTTTTCCTCGAACTCGGCCACGTCGTCGCGCTCGTCGGTGTCGCCCAGCTCCTTCTGGATGGCCTTCATCTGCTCATTCAGATAGTACTCGCGCTGGGTCTTCTCCATCTGGCGCTTCACGCGCGAGCGGATTTTCTTCTCGACCTGGAGGACAGAGATCTCGCTCTCCATCAGCGTGTAGACCTTCTCCAGCCGCGCGGAGATGGCGGTCGTCTCGAGCACATCCTGCTTGTCGACGATCTTCACGGCCAGGTGGCTCGCGATCGTATCGGCGAGCTTGGAATAATCCTCGATCTGGCCGATCGTGCCGAGCACTTCGGGGCTGATCTTCTTGTTCAGCTTCACATACTGCTCGAACTGCGAGACGGCCGAGCGCGCAAGGGCCTCGACTTCGTCCTCCGCGCCGATCTCTTCTGCGATGCGCTCGACCTGCGCCTCGTAGTAATCAGGGTTCTCGGTATACTTTTTCACGCGCGCACGCGCCGTGCCCTCGACCAGCACCTTGACCGTGCCATCGGGCAGCTTCAGCAGTTGCAGCACGGAGGCCAGCGTGCCGACCTCGTAGATCGCATCGGCCGACGGATCATCGTCGGCAGCGTTCTTCTGGGCGGCGAGCAGGATGTGCTTGTCGGTCCGCATCACTTCTTCGAGCGCGTTGATCGACTTTTCGCGGCCCACGAACAGCGGCACGATCATATACGGGAACACCACGATGTCCCGCAACGGCAGGACCGGAAACAACTCCGTGCCGGCTGGATTGGACCGGGCTTCTTTTGCAGTGCTCATGTCATGACCCAATCTTGGCTCGAGACCAGGGACCGGCGGACCGATGTGGCAGCCGGCAGAAAGTTTTGGCTCGTCGCTGCCGACCTGCCGCAGCCTCACCGTCAAGTCGGATGGCGGCAAATCTGCGATTTCAGCGACGTGCCCGACGCGTGACAGCGATGACGTATGACGGCGACCGAAGCTGAAGGCGGGCTGTCAAAACCCCTTCTGACCGCTGCCATCAACCAGCACTCGCACGCAGTGGCGAGAATAACTGGAAATGGGGACCGCGCCAGGGGCGTCAAGACCCACTGGCTGCAAATCCGGCCGCTGGCCCACAGTCACGGGACTGTCGCAAGCCTGCCTGCGACACAGTGCGCGCGGGGCTTGCCGGATCTTTCCGTGTGACGGCGTCAGGACGCTGTCGAACCCTTGCCTTCGCGCTCCGTGTAGATGCGCAGCGGCTTGGCACCGCCCTCGACGACCTCGGGCCCGATCACCACTTCCTCGACGCCCTTGAGGGCGGGCAGATCGAACATGGTATCCAGGAGGATCGACTCCATGATCGAGCGCAGCCCGCGCGCGCCCGTCTTGCGCTCGATGGCCCGACGCGAGATCGCCCGCAACGCCTCGCTGGTAATGGTGAGTTTGACGCCCTCCATCTCGAACAGGCGCTGATACTGCTTGACCAGGGCATTCTTCGGCTCGGACAGGATCTGCACGAGCGCTGGCTCGTCCAGGTCCTCCAGCGTGGCGATGACCGGCAGTCGGCCGATGAACTCGGGGATCAAGCCGAACTTCAGCAGATCCTCGGGCTCGACCTCGCGCAGCACCTCGCCCGTGCGACGCGCATCCGGACCGCGCACCTTGGCCCCGAAGCCGATCGAGGTGCCTTTGCCGCGTGCTGAGATGATCTTTTCCAGGCCCGCGAAGGCTCCACCGCAAATGAACAGGATGTTCGTCGTGTCGACCTGCAGAAACTCCTGCTGAGGATGCTTCCGCCCGCCTTGGGGCGGCACCGACGCGACCGTGCCTTCCATGATCTTGAGCAGGGCCTGCTGAACGCCTTCGCCCGACACATCGCGCGTTATAGACGGATTGTCCGACTTGCGGCTGATCTTGTCGACCTCGTCGATGTAGACGATGCCGCGCTGCGCCCGCTCGACGTTGTAATCGGCGTTCTGCAGCAGCTTGAGGATGATGTTCTCGACGTCCTCGCCGACGTAGCCCGCCTCGGTCAGCGTCGTTGCATCCGCCATGGTGAAGGGCACGTCGAGGATTCGGGCCAGCGTCTGGGCCAGCAGCGTTTTGCCGCAACCGGTCGGACCTACGAGCAGGATGTTGGACTTCGCCAGTTCGACGTCGTTCGACTTAGAGGCGTGATTGAGACGCTTGTAGTGATTGTGCACGGCGACGGACAGCACGCGCTTGGCGTGCATCTGGCCGATCACGTAGGAGTCCAGAACCGAACAGATCTCCTGCGGTGAAGGCACGCCGTCGCGCGACTTCACGAGGTTGTTCTTGCTCTCTTCCTTGATGATGTCCATGCACAGCTCGACGCATTCATCACAGATGAACACTGTCGGACCAGCGATGAGCTTGCGGACCTCGTGCTGGCTTTTGCCGCAAAAGGAGCAATACAGGGTGTTTTTCTCGTTCGGCATCCGCTTTCTCACCCGTTGTCGGAGACCGCCAGCAGCGGATCCGACGCCCTCCTCTGGGGCTTGCGACGGCCTGTCGCCAAGACACTGGCCGATCTTCAAATTTGATCTCAGCACGCAAAGCGAGGCCGGATCAAGATGACTTTGCGACAACTCGTTCACACAGCGGGTTGGCCGGTAAGGCCGCAGCCGGCGTGTCGTCCGGTTGTCATATGGTAAGCGATTTGCCGGACTTTGGAAGCGCTGAAAGTCCAGTTGCCCAGCGCGACACGACGGCTGCCCGCCAACCGTCTCTCAGGTCTTGGAATTCTAGGTCGCACGATGCCGGCAATCCTCGTTGCCGGCATCCCGGAGAGTCGACCTCGCGCTGATCTCAGCAAGATCGGTGCCGAAGCTCCCGAGCGCAAGAGAGCACCAGGCCACCAGCAATCAAAGCTTCGCGATCGACTCCGCGCCAGCGTCGGAGCGCTTGTTGAGTACTTTGTCGATAATGCCGAAATCGCGAGACTGCTCGGCAGTCATAAAGTAATCGCGATCAAGCGTGCGCTCGATCGTCTCGTAGGGCTGCCCGGTGTGCTTCACATAAACTTCGTTGAGGCGCCGCTTCATCTTGATGATGTCTTCAGCATGCCGCTCGATATCCGAGGCCTGACCCTGAAAACCGCCAGAGGGCTGGTGCACCATGATCCGGGCGTTCGGCAGCGCATAGCGCATCCCTTTGGTGCCGGCGCACAGCAGCAGCGAACCCATCGAGGCGGCTTGGCCGATGCACAGCGTGGCGATCGGCGGCTTGATGAACTGCATCGTGTCGTAAATCGCCATCCCCGCCGTGACGACACCGCCCGGCGAATTGATGTACATCGAGATTTCCTTGTCGGGGTTCTCGCTCTCGCAATACAGCAACTGCATGCAGATAGAGGCCGCCATGTGGTCCTCGACCGGCCCCGTCACGAAAATGATGCGCTCTTTCAGCAGGCGCGAGGGCAGATCGTAACCCCGCTCACCGCGGTTCGTCTGCTCGACGACCATGGGCCAGAACGAGCCCGTCACGGGAGGGTGGATGGTGTCGCGCATTGTGGAGGCTCTCCTGATGGGCCGGGCGCCAATGGGTCTGGCGACACTCCGGGACTCGAATATCGTTCCCTCTTATGTGCGGCGGCTGGCGCGATAAGCCAAGGGGGGTGCTTCACGTCGCCCAGTCAAAAAGCGCCGGGCAAAACGAATGACGCGGCACACCGGGCACAGAGGCCGCGACGACACCAAGGGTATCGTCGCGGGAGCCCTCCTCAAGGCGTGCCGTCTTCGGCCCCTCGGGCCGCCGCGATCAGCTCTTCCTTGGATACCGGCTTGGTGACCGGCGCGGCCTGCTCCAGGATGAAATCCACGACCTTTTCCTCGAAGATGGGCGCACGCAGCTCGGCGATGGCCCCCGGCGTCTTCTCGAAATATTCGTAGACCATCCGCTCCTGACCGGGGAAACGGCGGACTTGCTCCAGTAGCGACCGGCGCAACTCGTCCTGGCTGACCTCGATCTTGTTCTTGTCGCCGATCTCGCCGATCAACAATCCAAGCCGGACCCGCCGAGCGGCGATGCGCTTGTACTCTTCGCGCGTCTCCTCCTCGGACTTGCCTTCATCAGCAAACGTCTTGTTTTCCTGCTTCAGGTTGCGCTCGAGCTGACCCCAAATCTGCTGGAATTCACGGTCGACGAGGGAAGAGGGCAGGTCGAAGCTGTGCGCGGCATCGAGCGCATCGAGAAGGTCGCGCTTCAGTTTGACGCGGGACGCCTGCGCGAACTCACCCGCGATCCGCTCCCGCAGGAGTTCTCTGAGCTTGTCCAGGCTCTCGACGCCGAGAGTGGCGGCGAACTCATCGCTGGCTTCTTGCGCCTTTGGGGCACTGACGGAAGCGACCTTGATGTCGAATGTCGCGGGCTTTCCAGCCAGATGCGCCGCTCCATACGCTTCCGGGAACGTAACCGCGATCTGCCGCTCGTCACCAGCCTTGAGGCCCGCGAGCTGCTCCTCGAAGCCAGGAATGAACTGGCCCTTGCCGAGCACCAGATCGACGCCCTCGGCGCTGCCGCCGTCGAACGGCTCGCCGTCGACCTTGCCGACAAAATCAATCTTGACCTGATCGCCGGTCTCAGCGGCGCGCGCCGCGTCCTCTTCATAGGCGACATTATTGGCGAGCAACTGCTGCAGCGCCTCGTCGACCTCGGCATCGGCGACCTCGGCAGTCAACCGCTCGAGCTTGAGCGTCGAAAAATCGGCGATCTCGAATTTCGGCAGCACCTCGAAAGACATCGAATAGGCGAGATCGGCTTCTCCCTCGATGACCTTGTCGACGGCGGCCTTGTCTTCCGGAAACACGATCTGCGGCTGAAAGGCCGGGCGCTCCTGGCGCTCTTCGATCGCCTTGGCGCTCGTTTCCTTGACCGCCTCCTCGAGAACCTCGGCCATCACGGCCTTGCCATAGACCTTCTTGATGTGGGCCATGGGAACCTTGCCGCGGCGGAATCCCTTGAGCTGGACACGATCCTTCATGTCGTTGAGACGGGCGCTCAGCCGCTCGTTGATCTCGGCGACACCGACGACGACATGAAGCTCGCGCTTCAGCCCCTCAGAAACCGTTTCCTTGACCTGCATCGTTGCTAACCAGCCTCACGCTCGCGTTGTCGTTGACGTCTCTGTTTCGAATGGTGCGGGCGGAGGGACTTGAACCCCCACGGCCTGGGCCACCAGAACCTAAATCTGGCGTGTCTACCAATTCCACCACGCCCGCAGCCGTAAGGTGCCAGTCACGCCCGATAGCGCATCGCCGCGTTGTCACGACGACGCCCGTGCCCGTGGCGCAGTCGGCTCAAAAACAGTTAGCCCTGTCCGAGCCGGGCGCGTAGCGACGGGTCGCAGGGCAGTCGAGACCCGCCTTCGGGGAGATCGGCGGAGTGATCGTATATCGGCAGCCGACCGGCAAGATCAAACGAAAAAGCGGCCGGCTCCCGAAGGGACCGGCCGCGTTCGTGTTCAGCGTAAACGCCGATGGCTTACTTCAAGGGCTCGTAATGGGCCGTACGGTCGCCGCCGAAGTGGTAGCGCAGGCCGACTTTGAACTCGTGGTTGCCGAGGTCGTCGATCTTGACGGGCGGGTTGACGAAGTGAGCGCTATCGACCTTGCCCGACGTTGCATCACCAAGGTCGATGTAACGGTAGCCGAAATCGAGAATGGCGCGGTCCGAGATCTGGTAGCCGACGCCGGCCATCACCGACCAAGCGAACGCCAGTGTCTTGTCGCCCTCGATGACATTGACGAGGTTGGGGTTCTGGGTGAACGACACGTCGTCCACGATGTTGTAGGCCACGCCGACGCCAGCACCGACGTAGGGGACGAAGCCGCCGTAGTTGCCCAGGTCATAGTAGCCGTTGAACATCAGCGAGTAGCTCTGCACGTTGGTGTGCAGCGGGTCATCGACGTCCGGGTTGGGCGTGCCGACCGGGTCACCGATGATCGTGCCGCGATAGATCAGGGGCTCGCCGTCGATCTTGCGGTCGCCGCGGAACGTGAAGGCCGCTTCACCGCGCAGGCCGCGTGAGCCGGAGCCGCAGCCGATACCGACATCGGCCAGCCACGTGTTCTCCATCTCGACGTTGGAGACCTTGTCGCCTTCGTAGACGTAATGGACCTCGTCGGAACCGATGATGCCGTCTCCGTCACGGTCGCGGTCGAAAACTTCGTTCGACACCGGCCACTTGACATCGGGATCGCGCGAGACCGAGCCGCCGACGTCGGCGCGGAAGTAACAGGGCCCGGCGCTGGAATGAACGACCGGCAGGGGGGCGGCGTAGCCGTCCTTGATGGAGCCGCCGAGATCGGCAGCCTGGGCAGGTACGATGAGCGCGGCAGCGACCGTGAGGGCCGCTGAGACGAGCCCAGCTTTTTGAGTGCTGTTCATGTGATTACCCTCTCGATACACGTGCCCGCGCAGACGCCTGGCGGCCACTCGTTTGCATGAGGGAGAATAGAGGATCGGGGTTAATCGCCGGTAAAGCGGCGTCCCGAAACGAGACGGGCTGGCGCGCCGTCGAGGTCGACGGGCTGGCGGCCGTTGTGGCTGTCGCCGTACAGACGGTCGCTGCTGTCAGCGCGTCCCCCTGAGCAGCCCCGCCGACAGGGGCCATGGCAAGCTTGCGTTCCGAGCGATCGACGAGAGGTGCGGCACGCGATCATCGACCGTTCGGTGCCCGCCGCGTCAGATCTGATGGGGTAACCTCGAGCGCCCAGCCTTGGGCGAGATCGCCGCCGCCGGTCGCGTGGCGTGCTCAACAGGCAAAAAATCGGCCGACGGTTCGAGAGGTTGCGGGCACGCCCCGGCGCCGCTAGCTTCGCTGCCTCGATGGTCCACGCCGCGAGGCGATTGTCGGGGCCCAAGAACACTGCCGAAGGAGGCTCACGTGATGATCAGGGGAAGCGTCGTCGAGGCTGTGGGGCGCACGCCGCTCATCGCGTTGAGACGCGCCTCCGCCGAAACCGGCTGCACGATCCTGGGCAAGGCCGAGTTCATGAACCCCGGCCAATCGGTCAAGGACCGGGCGGCGCTCTACATCATCCGGGCCGCCGAGACGTCCGGTCGCCTGCGGCCGGGAGGCACGATCGTCGAGGGCACCGCCGGCAACACCGGCATCGGCCTGACCATCCTGGCCAATGCTCTCGGCTACCGCACCGTGATCGTTATTCCCGAGACCCAGTCGCAGGAAAAGAAGGACACGTTGCGACTGCTTGGTGCCCGTCTCGTCGAGGTTCCGGCGGTGCCGTTCAAGAACCCGAATAATTATGTCAAGTACTCCGCCCGCCTCGCCGCCGCGCTCGATGCGCGTGAGCCGGCCGGTGCGATCTGGGCCAACCAGTTCGACAATACCGCCAACCGCCTCGCGCACATCGAGACGACCGCCGAGGAAATTTACGCCGACACCGGCGGCCAGGTCGACGGCTTCATCTGCGCCGTCGGCTCCGGCGGGACGCTCGGCGGGGTATCGCTCGGCTTGAAGGCCAAGCGCGAGACGATCCAGATCGGGCTCGCCGATCCGCCGGGTGCCGCGCTGTTCAGCTACTACACGACGGGTGAGTTGAAGGCCGAGGGCTCCTCGATCACCGAGGGGATCGGCCAGGGCCGCATCACTGCCAATCTCGAGGGCGTGGCCATCGACCACGCGTTCCAGATCGGGGACGCGGAAGCGGTCAGCATCGTTTTCGACCTGCTGGCCAACGAAGGCTTGTGCCTGGGCGTGTCTTCGGGAGTGAATGTCGCTGGTGCCATGGCCCTTGCCCGCAAACTCGGGCCAGGCCGAACCATCGTCACCATTCTGTGCGACTACGGTACGCGGTATCAGTCGAAGCTCTACAATCCGGACTTCCTGCGCGCAAAGGGACTGCCGGTGCCGCCCTGGCTCGATGGCTCCGCTGCACCCGTCCCCACTGTTTTTGAAGCGTGACGCCTGGCGACCCCGGTCAGACCGAGACAACGGAGCCCCCCATGCCGCATGCCACCCGCAATCTGCTGGTCGAGACGGATTGGCTCGCCGAGCGACTGAGCGCGCCCGATATCGTGGTGGTCGACTGCAGTTGGTTCCTGCCCGCGACCGGTCGCAGCGGCCGCGAGGAATACCTGGCCGGGCACATCCCCGGCGCGATCTTCTTCGACATCGACGAAGTGTCCGACCCGGACTCCAGCCTGCCCCACATGCTGCCGCCGCCGGTCAAATTCGCCAGCCGCATGAAGCAAATGGGGATCGGCGATGGTCAGCGCATCATCTGCTATGACCGCAGCGGCATATTTTCGGCCGCCCGCGTCTGGTGGACGTTGCGCGCATTCGGCCATGAGGATGTCGCCGTCCTCGATGGTGGCTTCCGGAAATGGCAGTCCGAAGCGCGGCCGACCGAGCAGGGCCAGCCAGCCCCCCGCATGCCCCGCCATTTCACGCCGCGCATGAACGCCGAGATCATCCGCGACATCGACGACATGCGCGCACTCTTGGGTAAGAACACCGCGCAGGTTGTGGACGCGCGGCCCGCCGGCCGCTTCGAGGGCCGCGACCCCGAACCCCGCCCCGGCCTGCGGATGGGACACATCCCGGGTTCCCGCAATCTGCCGCACGATCGGGTTCTCCAAGCCGACGGCACCCTGAAGCACCCCGATGACCTGCGCGCGGCATTCGCCTCCATCGGCATCGACCCGGCGAAGCCCGTGATCACGACCTGCGGCTCGGGCGTGACGGCCTCGGTCCTGGCGCTCGCGCTTGCCGCGCTGGGTCAGCCGGGCGCGGCCGTTTACGACGGCAGTTGGGCCGAGTGGGGTCAGGACAACGGCCTGCCGGTCGCGACGGGACCAGCCGGAGCCAAGCCCACCGCCGATTGACGAAGGGCGGATAGGTGCTTAGGTAACAACTCAACATCAACAAAAGGGTGGCCCAGTCGCGACCCGGCGGCCGCGAGAACAGTGATCGAGCTTTTTGTCGTTGCCGCGCTGATATTGATCAACGGCCTTTTTGCACTGTCTGAATTGGCCGTCGTGTCGTCCCGGCATCCCCGTCTCAAGGCTCTTGCGTCTGCCGGCCGGCCGGGAGCGGATCGCGCCCTGGCACTGGCCAGTGACCCAGGTAAGTTCCTGTCGGCGGTCCAGATCGGCATCACGCTGATCGGCATCGTCAACGGTGCCTACTCGGGCGAGGCGTTCGGCGATGCCGCGGGCGCTGCCCTGACCCAAATCGGCCTGCCACTGACGATCGCCGAGCCGGTCGGCTACGGTCTGGTCATCGCCGTCATCACCTATTTCTCCGTGATCATCGGTGAACTCGTGCCCAAGACGCTGGCCCTTCGCAACGCCGAGGGCATCGCCTGCGCCGTGGCACCGGCCATGACGCTGTTTGCTACCGTCGCGGCTCCCGCCGTCTGGGTGCTGGATGCCTCGACGCGCCTTGTGTTCCGGCTGTTTGGACAGTCGCCAGCCAGCGACGCCCGCGTCACGGACGAGGAAATTCGCACACTGATCGCCGAGGCCGAGTCGGCTGGCGTCATCGAGACCGGCGAGCGGCAAATGATCGCGGGCGTCATGCGCTTGGCCGACCGGGCCGTCGTCGGCTTGATGACGCCGCGCACCGACGTCGACTGGATCGACATCAACTCCGCCGAGGACGCGATCAAGGACAGGTTGATCACGACGCCACATTCGCGCCTGCCGGTCGGCGAGGGTTCCTCGGATTCGCTGATCGGTGTCGTACAGACGCGCGAACTGCTCGCCGCGTTCCTGAGGAACGAGCCACTGGACATCCGCACGCACGTGCGCAAGGCCCCGATCGTCCCGGAGACGACGGATGCCCTCGATGTTCTGGGCATACTGCGCGAGGCGGAAGTGCCGATGGCGCTCATCCACGACGAATACGGTCATTTCGAGGGCTTGGTCACGCCGGCCGACATCCTCGAGGCGATCGCGGGGGCGTTCAAATCCGACATGGGCGATGACGAGCCCTATGCGGTCGAACGCGCCGACGGCTCTTGGCTGTTTTCCGGTGCCATGCCCGTCGACGAGATGGCCGACAAGATCGGCATGACCCTGCCCGAGGACCGCAGCTATGAGACCGTCGCCGGGTTCGTCCTGGTGCAGTTGAAGCACCTGCCCGCAACCGGCGAGTGGGTCGAAAGCAACGGCTGGCGCTTCGAAGTCGTCGATCTGGACGCCCGGCGCATCGACAAGGTTCTGGCGACCCGCAACCTCATCCCGCACCGCCGCTCGATCTGAGGGCGGGGCAGCCCGTCACCGACCATCAGGGCTTGTTGGACGTCGGACTAGGCGACCGTTACGGCTTGGCGGCGCGGCTGCGCTCGATCGCCGCGAGCAGCAGCGCGAGGTTGCGCAGGTTGGCCCGGAAGAAAATGTCCATGACCGGACCCGCAAGAGGAATGATGCCGAGCAGGAGGTCAACCAGCAGGTTGCCCATCATGCGCGCCGTCGTGGCGGCATCCACGCCGAGCGAGCGGGCCAGCCAAACGAGCCGCAGACCCATTCCGGCCATCACGAGATCGCCGATGACCGGCACCAGCCCGGCGATGGGATCAATTCCGAACCGGACGCGGGTCCACGGCAGGCGAAAGGCGCTGTCGAATTTCACCGCCAAACGCTCGATTTCGTGCAGCCGTGCGAGGAAATCGGGATCGACGGCGGCACCGGCGGCCGGCAGTTTGAAACGCTCTACCACGCGCGCCGTCCGCGATGAGACACGACCATTCGACGGGGATCACCGGGCTGATCCGGCCGACCGGTCCAACAACCGTAACGGGATCGGGAAGCGTTCGGCGTGGCGCAGCCGCGGTCAGTCCCACGCATAAACTGGCCGCTTGTCAACAGGTGTCGGCAGCAACGCCTCATCTGGCTGGCCATTGGCCCACGGGGCCATGCGGTGGACCATCAGGTACAGTTCGTCTGTCAGCGCCCTGCGGTCCTCCCGTCCCGGAATAGACGCGAAGGGCACAACCTCGCCGACGTGCGCCGCATAGGTCGTATTGCGGAAGTAGCGGAACTCCGAAACCAGAAGGGAAAGCCGCAGCGTCAGGCTGAGGCGGCTCACGAGGTGAAACAACACGCTGTTCTGCCCGCCGAAGTACACGGGCAGGACCGACGCTTCGGCCAGTTGAACGAGCCGCGCCGTGAATGTCTTCCACGGCAGTTCCTCGGCCCGGCCGAACGGGTTGGCCGCCGTCGCCACCCCACCTGCGGGAAACACGATGATGGTCACGCCCTCGCGCAAAAGACGCCGCGCCTCGGCGCGCGAGGCAAGGTTCATTTCCGTGGCCGCCCGCGTCTCAGAGAAGTCGATGGGCAGCGAGAACGGCCGGATTTCTGGCACCTTCAAGAGGTCGTTGTTGATGAGCACGCGGAACGGCCGACCCAGTTGCTCAGCCAGCGTGAGCGCGACCATGCCGTCGCCGATGCCGAAGGGATGGTTGGCGACCATCACCAGTGGCGTCTGCGGGTCGATGGGAGGCGGCCAGGGGGCGGGGCTGTCGATGGCGAGATCAACTCCCAGGAGCTTCAAGGCTTCAGCGAACCGAACGCCTTCATGACCGCTGCCGTTGATCCAACGGCGATAGAGAGGCAGGTATCTGCGCCGACCCGACACATCCTCGATTGCCGCGATCGTCCAGCGCTTCCAGGCGGGATCGTTGTCGGAGACGTAGCTCAGTTCTCGCATGTCGTGGGGGTGCCCGTCACCGCTGGCTTGGTCAGACGCGCGACGATTAAGGGCCGCGCGGCGCGCGAGTTTCCAGCAGCACGGGCGGCATTCGTCAAGATCGCGATGGTAACGAGGCCGCGGGTGTGTCCCGCCCGCACGTTTTAGTGGGCCTTCCGACTCCCCTGCCGGGGAGCCGGCCGGAAGGCCTGAGACAAGATGGGCCGTCCGCCGCCCCTGCCGGGGAGCCGGCCGGAAGGCCTGAGACAAGATGGGCCTTCCGACACCCCTGCCGGGGAGCCGGCCGGAAGGCCTGAGACAAGATGGGCCGTCCGACGCCCATGCCGGGGAGCCGGCCGGAAGGCCTGAGACAAGATGGGCCTTCCGCCGCCCCTGCCGGCCAGCCGGCGGTCCGGACAGCGTCGGCGCTCACCCCGGCAGGGGTATGAACTCCTCCGCGTCGCCGGGCACACTCGTGAAACGGCCAGACTTCCATTCGGACTTGGCCTGGTCGATACGCTCGCGCGACGACGAGACGAAGTTCCACCAGATATGACGCGGACCATCCATCGGCTCGCCACCGAGCAGGACAAGCCGGGACTGCGCGGTGGCCAGGACGGAAATCCGGTCGCCCGGCTTGAACACCAGAAGCCGGCCACTGCCAAACCGATCGCCGGCAATGTCGATTTCTCCGGACACCACATAGACGGCCCGCTCGTCGTAATCGGCATCGAGCGGCAGTACGGCTCCAGGGGCGAGCACCGCCTCCGCATAGAACGTCGGGTGTGGAAAGGCCACCGGCGAGCTTTTGCCGTAGACCTCCCCCATCACGACCCGCACGCGCTTGCCCTCGCCCTCCATCCTCGGCAGTTCGTCGCTGCCGTGGTGCACGAACGTCGGCGCGGACTCCTCGTGTGAGCGCGGCAGGGCCGCCCATGCCTGAATACCGAACAGGCGCGGACCGCGTTGCCGTTCTTCGATGGCCGTGCGCTCCGAATGCACGATGCCCGAGCCGGCGCTCATCAGGTTCAGTTCGCCGGGCCGGATCGGCTGGGCAGTGCCCAGGCTGTCGCGATGCATGATCTCGCCGTCGAACAGATAGGTGACGGTCGCCAATCCGATATGGGGATGAGGACGCACGTCGATTCCGGTGCCGATCAGAAACTCGGCCGGTCCCATCTGGTCGAAGAAGATGAACGGACCGACCATTTGCCGTCCGGCAGCCGGCAGTGCGCGGCGAACCTCGAACCCGCCGAGGTCGCGGGCGCGCGGGACGATAACCTGCTCGATCGCCGCGCAGGAAAGCTGATCACCTGGGCGCGGGTCGTCTGTCGGTTGCCAACTCATGGGGCACTCCCACTTCTCGTTGCGATACGGGGTGGAAGGTTAGCAGAACGGGCGACGGTTGCATCCTCTGCGATACCGGCCACCGATGGGTCACTACGACGGCAACACCGTTGGCCGCTCCGCGGTGCTCGCGGCGTGCAGCGTCTGGCGCAGCCAGGCGCAAGCCGCCACGAACTCGATCGCCGCCGACGGGCTCATGGCCCGCGCGCGCAGGTAGCCATGGGCGAGGTCTGTGGCACACCGGTATTGGACCGGGACGCCATCGGCCCTGAGCCGTTGCCACAGGCTCGCGCCATCGTCGCGGGCGGGATCGTGGCTCGCCGTGGCGATCAGCGTCGATCCAAGGCCACGGAAGCTGTCGGCCAGCAGCGGCGCGGCGCGCGGATCGCGGGCAAAGCGCGGGCCGTGCGTGTAGAGGCTCCAGAAGTAGGCGAGACTTTCGGCCGTCAGCATCGGAGCGTCCGCGTTCTCGACGTAGGACGGCAGGTCCGCCGCCGTCGTCAGGACGGGGTAGATCAGCAGTTGGCCGATCGCACCGGGCAGCCCCGCGTCTCGTCGGGCGAGCGCGGCCGAAAGGGCGAGTGCGGCCCCCGCACTGTCGCCGCCGATGGCGACGCGCCGCCCGTCGATACCGAGCGCTTCGCCTTCGTCGATGACATGCGAAAGACCGGCGACCGCGTCCTCGTGCGCGGCAGGAAAGGGAGCCTCGGGCGCAAGGCGATAGGCCACCGAGACGACCACGCACTGGGCCGCCTCGGCGATTTCCGCGGCGATGCAGTCGTGACTGTCGAGCGACCCCAAGGCAAAACCGCCACCGTGGAGGAACACGAAGCCGGGTCGCGGCCCGGCTGCCCCGGTCACCCCGCGGTAGAGGCGCGTCCGCAACTTCCCCGCCGCCGTCGCCAGCGTCACGTCCTCGGCGCTCACTCCCGCTGGGCGTGGCCTGCGGAACCCGCGTGCGAAGCGCTCGTAGGCGACGCGCTGTTGGGCGAGTGAAGCTGTTTCACCGCACCCGGCTTCCACATAAAACCGCTCGGTCTGCGTGATGAACCGCCTCATGCCAGGGCACAGGTGCCTGATCCTGCTGGTCATCGTGCTCCTCAGGGACCTGGATGTCGCCCGCGTCAGGCGACTGAAGCAAACAGCGCCTGCATGTCCCGCATGGCGCGTGCCACCTCGCCTGCGAAACGCGCGCTGTCGGTCAGGGCGCAGGAGCGGAACGAGGTGACGTTCAGATTGATGTGGTCGTTCTTGATGATGTAGCCGATGCCGTAGCCCTCCGGGCAGACCGCGCCGAAGTGATTGACGAAGCCGACCTGCATGGGGAGTTGCGCCGTCGAGAGTTCCCAGCCGCGCTTGTAGATTTCCTGGCGGAACAAGGCGGGAAGTTCGCTGACACCGGCCGCCGGCGCAATGAGGCGCAGCCCCAAAAGGTGACGGTCGCAGCCTTGCGCCGCCGAAGCTTCTCTGCCGCGCTTTCCATGTTCGGCGAACGCCGCCCGCAACAGCTCGACCTTGTGGCCAGCCGACACAGCCGCATCGTCGAAAGTGCGCGTGAAGGCGAGCGCCTCGTTGGAGGCTGTCCGGATCGTCTCTGTGCGGCCCCCGCGGAAGGCCCGCGTGGAGGCGGCCTCGTAGGTCTTGGGCAGGCGGCCGTAAAGTCGCCAGTAGGCCACCATGAACGCCATCTGCACGAACGGGTCGGGACCAGTTTTGAAGGTCTTGATCAGGTCCTTGCCGAAGTCGGCGAAGTGATGGACCTCGAGATCGAGGTCACCGGTCAGCCGGTCATAGGTGTCCGACGCGGCGGTGATCGCCGCGCGCGTCCCCGCATCGACGGTGAACGTCAACTCGACGGGCAGCGGCGCGCTGGTGTCGGCTTGCGCCGGCAGCGGATCGGCCGGACCGCCGATCGCCTCGATGAGCGGTACCCAGGCCCCTGCGTCGACCGGCGAGTGCTCGCCGTGCAGCGTGAAGCGGCCGTCCGCGTCGATGACGAGGTGGAAGCTCTTGTCGTGCCAGCGGCCACCCTTGGGGCCGTGGAGCCCTGCGCGGGCCAGCTCCGAGAAGCCCGGATAGCTGGCGGTATCGAGGGCGACCAGGAACAGCGCGCGGTCGATGCGATCGAGGCTCGTCCGGTTGTGCGGGTCGGCCGCCAGATGATCGCGCGCCTTGGCCCAGGTGGCGCGGTGATCGGCCGTCAGCACGCCGATCGGGTCGGCCATGCCCTTGGCGTCAGCGTCGGCAATGATGCCGCGCAAGTGCACCATGATGTCGCAATCGGCCATGCGGTGGCCGTCGGCATCGATGACGTCGAAGGCGTAAAAGCGATTGTTGCGGACGACGACGATGTGGCGGCTGTCTGGGCCTGCAAAAGTAGCGATACGGTCGCGGCTGGTGCCAGGATAGCGGTTGGTCGCATAGAAGCGCTTCAACAGCGACATGTCGAAACCGGAGCCGTCCTTCTGGACTTCCGGCGGCATCGTCTCGTCACGGATGCCGATATAGAAATCGAGCGCGCCGCCGGTGAGCTGGGCGGCCCGGTTCGCCTGATCGCCGGGGGCGTAACGGGCATCCGTCGAGATGCCGATGTTGGAGTTGATGATCAGCGGCTCGAGATAAGACAGGTAGGCGAAATCCTCCCACCAGCCCGAGAGCCAGTTATCCATGCCAGCCGCCCGCGCGCGCAGCGCCGCATCGAGTTTGCGGCCGACGCTGCCCGGCTCCAGAATCTCCGCGACCGCCGCCTTGACCGACGCGAATGCTTCGGCATCGACCAGAGGCTCGACGCTGGCGAGATACCGTGCGCAGGTCTCCTCCAGTGCGGGCACGGGCAACGGCGGCAGCGTCTTGTCCAGGTCGAAGGTCTTCAGCTTGTCGGTCATCGGCGTATCCCCCAGGCGTTCGGCCGCGCCTCGCGCGGTCCCGTGTCTCTTTCAGCTTGATCCCGTTTCAGTCGCTCGCTGCCGGCTTGTCTGCCGGTCAGGATCGGCCGCCCCCCTCGACGATCCGCGCCAGCGCGCGTGGCGTGCCCTGATCCAGAATATCGGCGATACCCACGCGCCCACGGCCAGCGAGGCAGGCATTCAGGTTCACGGCAAGCTGGGCGGCAAGCAGGCTGTCGCCACCCAGATCGAAGAAATCTGCGTCCGGTGCAAGCCCGGCGCTGCCTAGCACTTCGGCGTAGGACTGAAGCACGATATCCAGAACGGACGGGCTATCGGCGTGTTCGCAATCGGAACGTGCCATCGCAGTCCCGGAATTCACCGCCTCCACCGCGACCCTCGCAGGGCCGACATCGGATGGGAAACTTGTCTTCAGATGGCACCAGTCGCGATACCGCTGGTTGAGGTCGGTCATCGAGACGGCCACGCGGCAAAAATGGTGCTCACCGAGAAGCGCCTCCAGCGCGGCGATCCCCTCCGCGACTGGAATCGACAGCGCGCGGTCGCGGCGGGCATAGGCGGCCGTCTGCTCCTTGCCGTAGGTGAAATCCCAGTCGTCCCATGCGATCGACAGCCAGCGGGTGCAGCCTTGTGCGTCCAGGCTCTCAGCCATTCCGTCGAGATAGCGATTGGCTGCGCCATAAGCGGCCATGCCGTAGCCGCCGAGCGCACCCGCCAGCGACGAGAACAGCACCACGGCGGCCGGGCGCACGCCCGTCTCGTGGCCCACGCGAACGAGTGCGGCGGCGAGCGCATCCGTGCCGGCGACCTTGGGTGCGAACTCGGCGGCAATCGTCTCGGGCGTGGTCAGGTCGAGATACGTGAGATCGGCGAGGCCGGCAGCGTGAAAGATGACGCCGAGGCGGCCATGCTCGGCGACCGTGTCGCTGAGGAGGCGATGCAGCCCGTCCTCGTCGGTGACGTCGGCGGCGATAGCGATGGCACGGCTGGGATCGGGCAGCGGCGGACGTGTCCGCGAGACGAGCACGCTCGGCGCGCCGAGGGCTGCGATGTGAGTAGCCAGCGCCTGCCCGATGCGCCCGCGCGCTCCCGTAATGATATGCGGTCCCGATGACGTCAGCAGCGCCCGGCCTGTATCGGCACTTTCTGCCGGCAGCGCCAGCGGCTCGAACCGCTCGGTCCATACGGCTCCGTCGCGGATCGCGATCACCGCCTGGGGCCGGGGCGTATCGGCGAGCACCTCTCGCATCAAGAGGTTCGCTGCCTGCGGTCCAGGTAGGAGGTCGATCAGCCGGACGGCCAGATGCGGCGCCTCCTGGGAGGCCACCAGCGTCGCCGCCGGCAGCATGGCCGCGCTGAGATCATCCGGGGCTTCCGTGACGCCAATCGCACCTGAAGTCACGACCCAAAGGCTGGTCGTTTCGCCCCGCCCGCAGGCGGCAACCACCTGCAGAACCCCGACGAGTTCGTCGAGCCGCGGCGTGCCGAGGCTGCCCAGCCAAACCAACCGGGGCAGGCGGCCGTCGGCCCCCCGACAGGCTGCGAGGCGGGACGACAGGTCGGCAGACGGCCACCCGTCCACGCGGATCGTCTCGACGCCCGCTTCTGCGAAATTCGCGAGCACGAGTCCGACGGGCTCGGCAGCGCCACGCTCCGCTCCCAGGATCACCACGCCAGCAGCGCGGTCGGCAGTAGGCCGCGGCAGTGGCGGCAGGCGCACGAACGTCGGCCAGAAAAATCGCTGCTCGAACGGCAGTGGACGCTTGCTGGCCGGGACCGCCGCGGCCCGCGCCACATCGTTCTCCGGCCAGCAGCGGACGGGACGCAACGTGGTCGGCAGCGGCGGTGGCCGGCATGGCGCATCCGGCTCTGGCCCAGCCTCGATGACGACGTGGCAGTTGGTCCCGCCGATGCCGAAACTCGACACCCCGGCCCGCCGCTCGCCCGGCCACGACCGCGCGCGCGTCGGCACGTAGAACGGCGTCGCGGCGAGCTTCAGTTCGGGGTTCTCGGTCTCGTAGTGGATCAGCGGCGGGATGATCCCGTGGCGGACGGCGAGTGCCGCCTTGATGAAGCCCGCGACGCCAGCCGCGATATTGGAGTGGCCGATGTTGGGCTTGATCGAGCCGAGCGCCGTCGTCCCCGGTGCGGCCCCACCGCAGCGCGCGAAGGCGGTCGTGAGCCCGCGCACCTCCATGGGATCGCCGAGTTTCGTGCCCGTGCCGTGGGCCTCGACATATCCGATGCTGTCGGCCAGAACGCCCGCTCTTTCCATGGCCCGCGTGATCGCCTCGGCCTGACCGCTGGCGCTCGGGGCCGAGTAGCCCGCCTTGCGCGCCCCGTCGTTGGACAGCCCCGCGCCCTTGATGACGGCGATCACCTGGTCGCCATCGGCCAGCGCATCCGCGAGCCGCTTGAGCACCACGACGCCCACCCCATCGCCGAGGATCGTGCCGTCGGCGCGCGCATCGAACGTGCGGCAGATGCCAGAGCCCGTCCCGACGTGGCCCTCCATGGCGACGAACCCGCCCTGCGGGAACGTGAGGCTGGAAGCACCCGCCAAGGCCATGTCGCACTGACCGGACGCCACCGCTTCGGCGGCCTGCGCGATGGCGACGAGCCCCGTCGAGCAGGAGGTCTGCACGCTGATCGCCGGGCCGGTCAGGTCGAGCAGGTAGGCCGTGCGGGTCGCCAGATAATCCTTGTCGTTTCCGATCTCGGTCAGATGGAACAGGGCTGGATCGCCCGCATCGAGATGGCGGGCAGCCCCCAGGTGATGCACCAGATAGCTCGGCAGGTAGCAGCCGGCATAGACGCCGACGCGCCGGTCGTTCGTCTCGTGTGCGCCATATCCCGCCCGCTCCAACGCCTCCAGGCAGCAGGTGATGAACAGCCGGTGCTGCGGGTCCATCAGGGTCGCTTCCGCCTGCGACAGCCCGAAGTGGCGGTGGTCGAACAGGCCGACGTCGTCGAGGATCGCGCCCACCTTGACGTAGTCGGGCCGCGACAGCAGCGCCTCGGGCACGCCGTTGGCACGCAGGTCCGCGTCGCTCAGGTGTCGGATCGCCGAGCGGCCAGCCAGGACGTTCTCCCACAATTGCTCTGGCGTGTCGGCACCCGGCAGGCGGAGTGCCATGCCGATGACGGCGACGTCGAGGGGCGCGGCAGACTTCGCTGCACGAAGCGGGACCAGCCCCGCACCCCGCTGGGAGGCACAGCCTCCCAAGCCCTCCAGTTTTTTCTGACCGAGCCCCAAAGAGGCGGCAGCCCTGCCGCGAAACGAGCCGACCCCGGCCATCAGCCGCGGCGTCGGCGCGTCGAACACGTCGATCACATCGAGCCGGACACCGGTCTCCGCCTCCACCGCGGCGACCAGCTCGATCGCCTTCAGCGAATGCCCGCCCAGCTCGAAGAAATGATCGTCCGCCCCGACGGCCACCAACCCGAGCACGTGCGCGAACGCCCGCGCCAGGGCGGCCACGAGCGGATCGTCTGGTGCCGCCACCACTGCGACCGGTTCCGTCAGTGGTCCCTGACGAGGGTCGGGCAGGGCCCGCCGGTCGACCTTGCCGGTGTTGGGGTCGATCGGCAGGCGGGGCAGCGGAATGAACCGCTGCGGGATCGCAGAGGCCGCCAGCCGCTCGCGCAGGTGAGTGGCGAGGCTCGCCAGCTCTTCAGGCGACGGCGCGCGGTCGTGGCCGGCGACGTAGGCGACCAGATGATCCGGGCGCCCCGTCTCCTCATCGGCCACATCGACGACGAGGGCCGCGGAAATGGCTGCAAAGCTCTTGATCTCGGCCTCGACGGCGGCCGGAACGACAGAGTAGCCGCGGATCTTGACCATGAACTTGATGCGGCCGTGCACCTCCAGTTGCCCGTCCGGCAGCAGCCGCCCGGCGTCCCCGGTTCGGAACATGCGCGCATCAGGCTCTCCGGCGAACGGATCGGGCAGAAAACGCTCCGCGGTCGATTCAGGGCTGTCGAGATAGCCGCGCGCGACACTCGCGCCGCCGACGTAGATCTCGCCCGGCACGCCGTAGGGGACGGGGGCAAGCGCCTCGTCCAGGATATAGACCGCCACGTTACCCATGACGCGGCCGGTCGGCATGGCGCGGCCGAACACCGGACGGCCCGCATCCTCGGCAGTCATGGTCGCCACGTCGTGGCATTCCGAGATCGAGTAGTCGTTGATCAGCCGGACGTGCGGCAGCAGACGGCGGGAGGTTTCGACCAGCGCCCGCGGCACCATCTCGCCGTTTAGGATCACGGTGTTCAGTTCAGGCAGGCGGACGGCCAGCCCCTCGCCCTCCGAGGCCAGCACCCGTTCGTAAAGCGACGGCGTGAACAGCACGCGGGTGATGCCGTATTCGGCCAGCCAGGCCACCAGCCGGCGCGGGTCGAAGATGACAGCGTCCGGGATCACGAAGGCAGGTTTGCCGGCGAGCAGCGGGCGCAGCACCTCCCAGACGAAGAAGACGTTCGCCGCCTCCCGCTCGTCGGCCGCGTAGGGCAGATGCCCATAGCGCCACCAGTAGGAGTTCACGGCACCCCGGTGCGGGCAGACGATCGCCTTCGGTGCCCCGGTCGTGCCAGACGTCGTCACGCAATAAGCCAGATTTTCGGGACCCGGTGTTCCGACGCTTGCCAGGTCGGGGAGCGGCTCGGTATCGAGTTTCGCCTGCCAGCCGCGATCGAGCGCAATGGCGCGGTCCTGCCAGTCGGCCGGCAAGCGCGCACAAAGCTGACTGCGGGTGGCGATAGCCACCGGGCGGGTGGCGTCCAGGATGGCGGCGATCTGGCGGTCGGGTGTGCCGAGCGGGATCGGCATGTAGGCCCCGCCCGACTTGAGCGCTGCCAGATAGGCGACGACGAACTCGACACTGGTGTCCATGAGGATGGCGGTCAGTCGGTCGACCCCGGCCCCCAGGCTGACGAGCTTGCGCGCCAGCAGATCGCTTTCGGCGTCGAGTGCCTCGAAGGTCAGCGAGCCATCAGTCCCGACAAGCGCCGTGGCCTCGGGCGTGCGCGCCGCCTGCTGCCGGAACAGCTCGTGCAGGCAGGTGTCGAGCGGATAAGGCTCGGTCGGTCCCCGTGCGATGGCCGGCGGCAGACGGGCAAGATCATCGGCAAGCTCCCCAGCCATGCCTGCCAGCAGATCGCCCTCGGCGGATTGGGTGAAGAAGTGTCCACCCGGCAGGATACGAACATCCAGGCCCGCGCCCGCATGCGCCGACCAGCCGGACAGGTCTTGCGCCGCGACGATCGGGTCGCTCGCCCCCCCTAAAACGGTGATCGGCACGGCAAGCCGCGCATCGGCCGCCACGCGGTGCGTTTCGGCAAGGCGGAAGTCGGCGCGGACAGGATCGAGGATCAGCCTGGCCACGTCGTCGGACTTGGCCCACTGCGGACCGAACGCGGCAAGCGCGCCGAACCCATCCAGTGCGGCCATCAGCGCGCGATCGGGAAGCCCATGCATCGGTGCGGCCGCTGCGGCGATGGCCGGTGGCGGATACCCGGCCAAGAACAACTGCAGAGGCGGCTCCGCCCCGATCCGCGTCAATTCCAGCGCCGTCTCGAACGCGATCAGCGCGCCGACGCTGTGGCCGAACAGAGCATAAGGCCGGTCCGTCTCCGCCGCGATGGCCGCCGCCAAGGCCCGCCGCATAGTGACCATGTCGGCGATCGCGGCCTCGCGCATCCGGCGCCCGCGCCCTGGAGGCTCGACCGCGACGACCTCGATCCAGTCCGGCAACCGGTCTGACCAACTGCGGAAAACGTGCACGCCGCCCCCGCCCGGTGGCAGGCAGATCAGCCGCAGGTGTACCTGCCTGCGCGGGCCTGAGGATCGAAACCACGCGGAGCCTTGTCGTGCCATTGGGTAACTGGATTTCTGTTGGCCGCTTCTGGCACAGTATGGACAAGGGCTGTCACGCCCGTTCGCGTTTCGTCGGGGTGCTGCGCGCCAGGGGAGCCACGCCGCATGACATGCTGAGCGCCAGAACCACCCAACGCCAAGCTGGCCATCCAAAGTCTCAAACAAGCATCGGTTGAGTTCATCCGTCAATGAGCTATAACGTAACCCAGTTGGTGCCTTCAACAAATCGAGATGAGGCGGCGACGTCGCCACCCCGGATGGCCTGCAACGCACAGCCACAGCAGAGATGATCTGCGCGAGACGAAACAAGTTCTTCGACGTCAACAACAAAATCACCAGAATTCACAACGATACCTTGTTATGAACCCGTCACGCGGCTTTGCGCCACGTCGCAACGGAGGCTTCACAATGCCCGGCAACGGCTCGCCAGCCCACGTCCAGGACTACGGGACTGATCCGCTGTCCGTTCGCGAGACCTCGCAGTACCACAACGAGTACGTCGAGGCGTTCGTCGACAAGTGGGATCAACTGATCGACTGGGACAAGCGCGCCGCCGCCGAGGGCGAGTTCTTCATCGAGACACTGCGCTCGATCGGCGCGAAAAAGGTGCTCGATGTGGCGACCGGGACCGGGTTCCACTCCGTCATGCTGCTGAAAGCCGGCTTCGAGGTGACCAGCGTCGACGGCAGCAAGACGATGCTGTCCAAAGCCTTTGCCAACGCGCGCGATCATGGCCACGTCCTGCGCACCATCCACAGCGACTGGCGCTGGCTGAACCGCCATGTCCACGACCTCTATGACGCGGTCATCTGCCTGGGCAATTCGTTCACGCATCTGCACCGGGAGAACGACCGCCGCAAGTCGCTGGCCGAGTTCTATGCCACCCTTCGCCATGACGGCACGTTGATCCTCGACCAGCGCAATTACGACGCCATCCTCGACCACCGCATCGAGCCCAAGCACACCTACTATTATTGCGGCAAGGATGTCCGGGCCTTCCCGGTACACGTCGACCCGTCTCTCGCCCGCTTCTGCTACGAGTTCGCCGATGGCGGCCGCTTTCACCTCAACATGTTTCCACTGCGCAAGGCCTACGTCCGCCGCCTGATGAAGGAGGTCGGCTTCCAGCGTGTCACCACCTTCGGCGACTTCCAGGAGACATACCGGGAGAGCGAGCCGGACTACTTCATCCACGTTGCGCGCAAGGCCTATCTCGACGCGGAGGAGCCGGCCACGTGAAGGTGCCTTACGAGCCGATCGTCGAAGCCGCGCGGACCTATTACAACAGCCCCGACGCCGATACCTTCTACGCCGAGATCTGGGGCGGCGAGGACATCCACATCGGCATCTATGCCCGGCCCGACGAGCCGATCGCGGACGCGAGCCGCCGGACCGTTGAGCGGCTGGCCGATCTCCTGGGCGCTGTCCCGGCAGACGCCCGCATCCTGGATATCGGCTCGGGCTTCGGCGGGGCGGCCCGCTATCTCGCCCGCCGCTTCGGCTGCGAAGTCGTGGCCCTCAATCTGTCCGAACGCGAGAACGAGCGCTGCGAGGCTCTCAACTCTGCCGCCGGGCTCGACCACCTCATCGACGTCGTCGACGGCTCGTTCGAGGACATCCCGCTCGCTGATGGTTCGGTCGACGTCGTCTGGTCGCAGGACGCGATCCTGCACTCGGGCCAGCGTGGGAAGGTCGTCTCCGAAGTCGCCCGCGTGCTGAAACCGGAGGGGCGCTTCGTCTTCACCGACATCATGGCGAGCGGGCGTTGCGGGCCAGAGGCGCTGGCGCCTGTCCTCGCCCGCATCCACCTCGACACACTGGGCTCCGTGCCGTTCTACCAGGCGGCCGGCGCGGCCAACGGGCTTGCCATGACCGGCTGGCACGACCTGAGCAAAGAACTTCCCGTCCACTACGCGCGTGTTGCCGCCGAGTTGGCAGGCAACCGCGAAGCGCTCGCTGGCCGGGTCAGTGCGGCCTACATCGACCGCATGCTGACAGGCCTTCATCACTGGGTCGACGCTGGCCGCGCCGGATGTCTGACATGGGGCATGCTGGAGTTGCGCAAGCACGGCTGACCCGCAGCGGCGCTGCGCCCACGTCCCAGACCGCCAAGCGCGAGGCTGACGTCGCAAGCGCCGCGTGCGTCGGCGGGCGACGGGCCTCTTACTGGCAATACGCGCTGCGCCGGCGCTCGGCCAAGTCGAAGTGGAAGTGGTTGCGGTGGGCTTCATTCGCCTCCGGGCCGAGCACGGTGCCGAAGGGACCGCAGGCTTCTTTGTGCAGACGCTTGAGGAAGCGGCTCTCGACCGACGGCTTGAGGCCGGTGTCGGCCTTTACGGGCACGGCGGGGGCACCGGCGGCGGCGACACGCCCTTTGGCGTCAGCCTTGTCGGGCTCGGACTTGGTACCCCTGGCCACCGCTGGTTCGATCTTGGCACCGAGTTTGTCGGGCGCTGTAGGTTTTGCTGCCGCCGTCCGCCGCACCGGAACGGGCACCTGGCCGAGACTGGCCGTGCGGGCCGGCTCGGTGGCCGCCGGCCGGCGCTCGTTCTTGCCAGCCTTGGCCGGATCACCGGCACCAGCGGTCACGGCGCGCGCGGTGAGGTCGGGCTGGCCGGCGGGTGGGCGGGCATCGCGCGCCGTCGGTCCCCAGCCATCGAGGACGGAGATGCGGCGGCCGTCGGCGAGCTTGAAGCCCAGGATGTCGACAGCGTTGGCCTTGGCGTGTTCGCTGAGTTTGCCTTCGGATGAGCCATTGCGCATGCGGCAGACGTAGCCCTCGACACCATGCAACGACGCGATCGGGCTCTGCAGCAACTCGCGTGCGGCGGGCTGGGCGACATCCTCGACATAGCGAGCCAGCGCCGCGATCATGGCGCAGTTGACGGTAATTGGCGGCGACAGCTCGACGCGGTCCTGGCCACTCTTGCTCCTGATCGCCTTGAGCCGCATGGCGGCAGGAGCCCCGCACACGCCGGTGCGGATGGGGCCGGCCGGCTCGACATCGACGGCAAGGGGCGCGAGCAGCCCGACACAGGACTTCAGCGCATCTGCGATCTCGGCCTCGGTCCACAGCGGAGCGGGGATCGCCGCCGGTACGATAGGCTTCGGCGGCTCGGGCTTGTCGGGCGGTCCGCCGGCCACCGTCTTGCCTTTCGCTGCCGCTGGCTTGGCTGGCGTGGCGATCAGGCGCCGTGGCGAGGGCTGCGGCAACGGCACGCGGCGGCCGGCCTCGGTCGGCGGCAAAGGCGGCACGATCGCAACTGCCGGGCGGATGTCGCTCGTGGCTGTCGGCTTGGCCAGGACGGCGGAGTCGTTACCCGTCGCGGCCAGAGCTTTGCGCCCACGCTCGCGTGGAGATTTTGCGTCCGCCGGAGTGCCGGCCACCAGGACGCCACCGACGGCGACACTGGCCAGGAGCACTGCAAAAAGCCACGAGCGGGCCCCGCTGCACCACGGTCCGTCACTCCCGATGTCGCAATGAGTCCCCAAGCGCGCCTCTCCTAAGGCCGGTCCGAAGCAGTCTGAACGTCGATCGACACTGTGGCTGAACCGGGGCGATAAGTCTCGTCTTCACTATACGGCGAGCCGTGAACGTGCCGGCAGTTCGCAAAGCTCAGGCATCTCACGTTTGCTTTGAGGCCTTGCTGCGCGCGGCGACGCAGCGTTAGATGCTGTCCGAAGGCAACTGGATGCCGAACGCGGTTGCGCCAGGATCGTTCCCGCTCCGCGCGTTCGCCCTGCCTGTACTGAGGCCCTGGATGCCCCGCAGCCCCCTCCGACGCCGACTTGTCACGGCATGTCTCGTTGCCGTCGGCATCTCAGCCGCCGGCGCGTTGATGTGGCAGACGGCGCGGCTTGCGCGCAGCGCGGCAGTGGCCGAGATCCACGGCCGCAGCGCCCATACCCTGGCTCTTGTCGTGGAAAACCTGCGCGGCGAACTGGCCAAGCACCAGTTGAAGGTCGAACTGCTGGCCGCCCACCCTGACATCACGCGCGCGCTGCGGACCCCCACCGATACGATGGCGCTCGACCGGCTCAACCGTGAACTGGCGCGCATCACCGCGCAGACCGGCGCGCTCGACACGTATGTCATGGACCGTGGTGGCACCACGGTCGCGGCCAGCAACTGGGCGATCGAGCGGACGTTCATCGGGCGCAACTTCGATTTCCGCCCGTATTTCAAGACCGCCATGACCGGCCGCCTCGGGCGCTATTTCGGCGTCGGGACCACCTCGGGCGAGCGGGGCTATTACCTCGCCCAGCCGGTCGTTGCCGATGCCACCGTCATCGGGGCTGTCGTCGTCAAGATGGACGTGGGCCGCCTCGAGACCGGTTGGCGGGCCAGCGAGACCGAGATCGTCGTCGCCGACGAGGCCGACGTCGTGTTCCTCAGCACACGCCAAGATCTGGTCTTCGGGATGCTCCGCCCGATCAGCGCGAGCGAGCGGGCCTGGCTCGACGAGACGCGGCGCTACTTCGGTCACGCGTTGAAGGACCTGGGGGCCGACCGCCGGACCCTCGACGGGGCGCGCCTGTTGCGGTTCGGGCCGGATGGTGCTGCGACGGCCGGTCTGGCGGCAGGCCGCGACTACCTCGTCATCGAAGAACCGATGCCCGAAGCCGGCTGGAGCGTCATCATCCTGGCCGATACCGCCGCCATTCCCCGTCAGGTGAACATCGCCCTTGCGGTGGCAGGCTTCATGCTGGCGAGCCTGGTTCTGGCCGCCGTCGGCGTACACCAGCGCCGCCGCCGCCTGGCGGAGCGCCTCGCCTACCAGGATCTGGCCCGCGCCGAACTCGAGCAGAAGGTGAAGGCACGCACAGGCGACCTTGAAATGGCCAACGTGGCATTGCGGGCGGAAATCGCCGAGCGCCAACTGACGGAAGCACGGCTGCGAGAAACCCAGGCCGACCTGATCCAGGCGTCCAAGCTCGCGGCACTGGGCCAACTGTCGGCGGGCCTCAGCCATGAATTGAACCAGCCCCTTGCCGCCATCAGGTCGTACGCCGAAAACGCCCGCGCCTTCCTGGATCGTGGCCGGCCGGAACCGGCCAGTGGCAACCTGGCCAGCATCGCGGAGCTGACCGAGCGCATGGCGCGCATCATCAAGAACCTGCGGACCTATGCCCGCAAAGAGCCAACCCCGGCGCGACCCACGGCCCTGTTGCCGGCGGTCTCCGCCGCGCTCGGTCTGATCGAGCGGCGGATCGCTGCGGACGGCGTCACGGTCGACGTCAGACTGCCGCCGGAACCCATTGTCGTCATCGCCGGCGACGTGCGCCTCCAGCAGGTCTTCGTCAATCTGATCACCAACGCGCTGGATGCCATGCAAGGCGCGCCGGAACGCCGGCTGGACATCGCCGCGGACTTCGACGGCGGCGATGTCGTCATCACGATCCGCGACAGTGGCAGCGGCATCCCCGACTGGGCCATGGGCAAGTTGTTCGACCCGTTCTTCTCGACCAAGCAGGTCGGCGAAGGCACCGGGCTCGGACTGTCGATCAGTTACGGCATCGTCGAACAGTTCGGCGGCAGCATCCAGGCGCGCAACGTCGCCCCGTCCGGGGCCGCCTTCGAGGTCAGGCTGAAGCGGGCCGATCTGTTGAGCGAGGCGGCCGAATGATACCGACCCGCATAAGTTGTGACACACCTCTCGGTAGGCCGCGCCTTCCGGCCGGCTCTCGGAACGAGTGTCGGAAGGCGCAAACAAGAAACGATACCGTCCCGCCAACCGACCAGACCCTGTGTCGAAACATTGGCGGGACGGTATGACCCCGGACGTCTTCGTCGTCGACGACGAGCCGCATTTGCGAACGGCGATCGCCCAGGCCCTCGAACTGGCCGGCCTTTCGGCCCAGCCCCTGCCGGGTGCCGACGCGGTGCTGCCGCTGCTCTCGCGCGGCTTTGCCGGGATCATCGTCAGCGATGTGCGCATGCCTGGCATCGACGGCCTGGCGCTTTTGGACCATGTGCTCGCAGTCGACCGCGACCTGCCGGTCATCCTCATCACCGGACACGGCGATGTTCCGATGGCCGTCGCGGCGATGGCGCGCGGTGCCTTCACCTTCATCGAGAAGCCGTTCGCCGCCGAGGCCCTGGTGGCCGCCGTCACCACCGCACTGGAGAAGCGCCGCCTCGCCTTGCACGTCCGCCAGCTCGGCGCGCCCGACGGAGCCACCGATCGGATTGCCCGATCCATCGTCGGACGCTCGGCGGGGATCGTTCGGCTCAGAGGAGAGATCGCCGCATTCGGCGCGGCAGACGCCGACGTCTTGATCCTCGGCGAAACCGGCAGCGGCAAGGAACTCGTTGCCCGCAGCCTGCACGACGCGAGCCGGCGTGCCGGCAAGCGCTTTGTCGCCATCAACTGCGGTGCGCTTCCCGAATCGGTCATCGAAAGCGAGCTGTTCGGCCATGAAGCCGGTGCCTTCACCGGAGCCCTGAAGGCCCGGCAGGGCAAGTTCGAGTATGCTTCGGGTGGCACCATCCTGCTCGACGAGATCGAGAGCATGCCGTTGGATTTGCAGGCGCATCTCCTGCGGGTTCTGCAGGAGCGACGCATCGTTCGGCTGGGGGCCAATGCGGAGATCCCCGTGGATGTGCGCATCATCGCCGCGACCAAGGAGGACCTGCGCGCAGCCGCCGACGCTGGCCGTTTCCGGCTCGACTTGTATTACCGTCTCAATGTGCTGGTTCTGACCATTCCCCCGCTGCGACAGCGGCGCGAGGATATTCCCCTGCTGTTTGCGCACTTCCTCGATGAACATGCGCGTCGTTTCGAGCGCCAGCCGAGGCAGTTGACGGCGGAAGAGACCGGGCGGCTTCTGCGGCACGACTGGCCGGGCAACGTGCGTGAAATTCAGAACGTCGCCATGCGGACCGCCCTCGGCTTCGGGATCGAGGTCGGCGGCACCGTGATCCCGCCTCCCGCCGACAACGACGCGCGCAGCCTGCCCGAGCAGGTCGCGGCGCTTGAAAAACTCATCATCGAGCAAACGCTGGAACGGCACGCGGGCAGCATGAAGGCCACCTACGAAGCGCTCGGGATCGGCCGCAAGACACTCTACGAGAAACTCCGCCGATACGGCATCGGGGAGCCACCGGAGGACGCCGGCTGAGCGGTGCCGGGCGGTCGCCTGATGGGTGCCGCTCCACACATCATTCCCCCTCGCTGTGTGGCGGTTCGCCCAGAAAACCGTGCGCACATACCAGCCCTCCCCTGCCCCGATCGCGAGTTCAGCCATTTCGTGCTGCCGGATCAGCGGCATGACCAAGCCCGACCAGTTTGCTGCGGCAAGCCCCTATGATTGGCACGCCGGTTGCTCTTTACTGCATCTCAACGAGCGGGCGAACCGCCGAACGGACGCCCGTCCGTGAGACTGCCCAGGGAGGAGACCGGAATGCGCCACATGCTCTCGATGAGCCTCCCGGACGCGCGCCTTGGGCTGTCGTGCCGGGTGCGGACAAAAAAGGTCCGCCACCGCGCTTCGCACCAATACTCAGGAGGAGGAACGGTCCTAATGCGGATTTCGACACTCGCGCTCGCTCTGGCCACGGCATGCGCCGTGGGCCTGGCC
This sequence comes from Hyphomicrobiaceae bacterium, assembly GCA_033765285.1. Lineage (GTDB taxonomy): Bacteria > Pseudomonadota > Alphaproteobacteria > Rhizobiales > Hyphomicrobiaceae > Filomicrobium. The sequence continues at coordinate 35,092 of JANRIE010000013.1, forward strand.
AACACGCCGCTGGCGTTCGCGCAAGCCAACCCGATCGTCATCAAGTTCAGCCACGTGGTCGCCCCCCAGACGCCAAAGGGCAAGGCGGCAGACAAGTTCAAGGAACTCGCCGAGAAATACAGCGAGGGCAAGGTCAAGGTCGAGGTCTACCCCAACTCGCAGCTCTACAAGGACAAGGAAGAGGTCGAGGCCCTGCAGCTCGGCGCGGTGCAGATGCTCGCCCCCTCGCTGGCCAAATTCGGCCCGCTCGGTGCCAAGGAGTTCGAGGCCTTCGACCTTCCCTTCATTTTCGACGACAAGGCGGCGCTGCGCAAAATCACCGACGGCGAGATCGGCAAGGGCCTGCTCAAGAAGCTGGAGGGCAAGGGCATTCTCGGCCTCGCCTTCTGGGACAACGGCTTCAAGATCATGTCGGCCAACAAGCCGCTCAAGACGCCGGATGATTTCCTCGGCCTGAAGATGCGCATCCAGTCCTCCAAGGTGCTGGAAGCCCAGATGAAGGCGCTCGGCGCGCTGCCGCAGGTGATGGCGTTCTCGGAGGTCTACCAGGGCTTGCAGACCGGCGTCGTCGACGGCACCGAGAACCCCCCGTCGAACATGTACACGCAGAAGATGCACGAAGTGCAGAAGCATGCGACGCTGTCCAACCACGGCTACCTCGGCTACGCGGTGATCGTGAACAAGACGTTCTGGGACGGCCTGCCAGCGGACGTGCGCCCGGCCCTCGACAAGGCCATGGCTGAAGCCAGCGCCTACGCCAACGAGATCGCCCAGAAGGAGAACGACGACGCCCTCGCTGCCATGAAGGCGGCTGGCAAGACGGCGTTCCATGAGCTCACGGCCGACGAGAAAGCGGCCTGGAAAAAGGCGCTGAAGCCTGTCCACGAGGAGGTCGCCGGCCGCGTCGGCAAGGACCTCATCGAGGCCGTCTACAAGGCGACCGGCACCAACTGAGGATCAGGGCCACTTGGCCCGGAGCCCGACCCACACGACCGGAGCCGGAGCGGGGCCAACCCGCCCGGCGTCCTGAACGTTGACCCTGGGGAAACGCCATGCTGCTGCGGCTGCTCGACCGCCTCGAGGAAATCATCATCACGACGTTGATCGCGGCGGCGACGATTCTGATCTTCGTTGCTGTCGTCCAGCGCTACGGCCTCAGTAATTCCGCGCAATGGATGGGCTGGGCGCGTACCAACGACCTGCCCTGGCTGGCGGCGATCTTCAGGTCGATCTTCGTCACCCTCAATTCGTTCAGCATGACGTGGGCTCAGGAAGCCTGCATCTACATGTTCGTGTGGATGGCCAAGTTCGGTGCCGCCTATGGCGTACGCACCGGCATTCACGTCGGCGTCGACATTCTGCTCAATGCGCTGCCAGCGCGCACGCGCTACGGCATGGTCATTCTCGGTCTGCTGGCCGGCGCACTGTTCACGGCCATCATCGGCGCGTTGGGGACCCAGTTCGTCTATCACATCGGACAGACCGAGCAGACCTCCCCCGACCTCGAAATGCCGATGTGGATCGTCTATCTCGCGGTGCCCCTCGGGTCGTTCCTGATGTGCTTCCGCTTCCTGCAAGTCGCCTGGAGCTTCGCCCGGACCGGCGAACTGCCGAGCCATGACCATGGCCACGTCGAGGGCATCAGCGAGGCCGACGAGCCGCTGGCGACAGAGCCCAACCTGCATCCGCGCGACCTGAAGCCGACCGGCGGGGAGAAGTAACCCATGAGCGCTGCGATTATTTTTGGGCTGCTCGCGGTCCTGATGCTGACCGGCATGCCGGTATCCATCGCACTGGGCCTGACGGTTCTGACGTTCCTGTTCACGATGACCCAGGTTCCCGTCGAGGCCGTTGCCCTCAAGCTGTTCACCGGCATCGAGAAGTTCGAGATCATGGCGATCCCGTTCTTCATCCTGGCCGGCAACTTCCTGACCCATGGCGGCGTCGCCAAGCGCATGATCCGCTTCGCCACGACCATGGTCGGTCACTGGGCGGGCGGGCTCGGGCTGGCCGCGGTATTTTCCTGCGCATTGTTCGCCGCCGTCTCGGGATCATCGCCGGCGACCGTCGTCGCCATCGGCTCGATCCTGCTGCCGGCGATGGTGCGCCAGGGCTTCCCGACCCGTTTCGGCGTCGGCACGATTGCGTCGTCGGGTGGGCTCGGAATTCTCATTCCGCCGTCGATCGTGATGGTGATGTACTGCGTGGCGACGTCCGGCATGCTGGTCGAGGGTCCGACCGGCGAGCGCGTCTCGGCGGCCTCCGTCGGGCAGATGTTCGTCGCGGGCGTGATCCCCGGGCTGCTGCTCGCCTTCCTGCTTGGGTTCACGACGTGGTTCATCGCCAAGCAAAACGGATATCCGCGGCTGGAAAAGGCGTCCTGGGCCGAGGCGTTCAAAGCCTTCCTCGATAGCTTCTGGGGCCTCGCCCTCATCATCATCGTGATGGGCGGCATCTACACGGGCCTGTTCACCCCGACGGAAGCCGCCGCCATGAGCGCGGTCTACGCCTTCGTCATCTCCGTGTTCGTTTATCGCGACATGGGGTTGAAGGACGTGCCGAAGGTCCTGCTGTCGTCGGCCAACATGAGCGCCATGCTGCTCTACATCATCACGAACGCCATCCTGTTCTCGTTCCTGATGACGCACGAGAACATCCCCCAGGCGATCGCCGCCTGGATCGTCGATCAGGGGCTGGGCTGGATCGGCTTCCTGATGATCGTGAACATCCTGCTGCTGCTGGCGGGAACCGTGATGGAGCCGTCCTCCATCACGCTGATCATGGCTCCGATCCTGTTCCCGGTTGCCGCCAAGCTCGGCATCGACCCGGTTCACTTCGGCATCATGATCATCGTCAACATGGAGATCGGCATGATCACGCCGCCCGTCGGCCTCAATCTCTACGTGGCCAGCGGCATCTCCAAGATGGGCCTGACGGAAACCTCGATCGCCGTTCTGCCCTGGCTGATCACGATGCTCGCGTTCCTGATGCTGATCACCTACGTGCCGGAGATCACGCTGTTCCTGCCACGCTACCTCGGCATGCTGTAGCGAGACACATGTGCGAGGGGCGAACGGTCCCTCGCCCTACTTCGTCACATTCCGGCGGCGGCTGCGCTCGGCCTCGGTCCAGGCGACACGATAGAGATCGAAGCGCCGGTCCTGCAGATTTTTCACCGTGCCGGACTTGCGCGCGGCCCTCAGGTCGGCGATCGACAGGTCGGCGAACGCGATGGTCTCGGTGTTGGCCGCCGTGTCGGCGGCGATGCCGTCTCGTGCAAACGCGAAATCGCACGGCGTCAGGATCGCGCTTTCGGCATAGTGGATGTCCATGTTCTCGACGTTCGGCAGATTGCCGACGACGCCGGACAGCACGACATAGCACTGGTTTTCGATGGCGCGGGCGTGGCAGCAGTAGCGCACGCGCAGGAAGGCGCGGCGCTCGTCCGTGCAGAACGGCACGAACAGGATCATGGCCCCCTGGTCGACGAGATGGCGGGCGATCTCGGGAAACTCGCTGTCGTAGCAAATCATCACGCCGATGGCACCGCAGTCGGTGTTGATGACCTCGACCTTCGAGCCGCCCTTGATGTTCCACCAATAGCTCTCCGACGGCGTCGGATGGATCTTGTCGCGCGCATGCACCGAGCCGTCGCGCAGGAACACGTAGCAGACGTTCCGGATCTCGCCGGAAGGGTCGATGATCGGGTGTGTGCCGCCGACGATGTTGATGTTGTAGGACACCGCAAAGCCGCTCATGAACTCGACGAACCAGTCGGTGTAGGTGGCGATCTTCTCGACACCCTCCTTGGGCTTTAGCGGCTTGGGCTCGGCCGACAGCAGCTCGAGCGTGAAATTTTCCGGAAAAACCACAAAGTCGGAGCGGTAGTCGGCGGCGACGTCGACGAAATACTCGATCTGGCGGCGGAACTCGTCGGGCTCGGCGATGCCACGCATCTGGAACTGGACGGTCGCCACGCGCACCGTGTCATGAGGGGCCAGATGGCGGTCGTCGCGCTGACTATCGGTCGGTTCATTGGGATGTCGGGGGTTGTGCCAGACCATGTGGGTGGCGTGGCCGCGCGAAGCCTCGTCGCCGGGATCGTAGTCCTCCAGGACGCCGATCGGCTCAAAACCCATGGCGAGGTGGAAGTTGATGGTCTGGTCGCGCAGTTTTCGCGACTTGACCGCCTCCAGATAGTCGGCCGGGTTGGGGTATTGCTTGCGGCGACGCTCGAAGCCGGGCATGCGGCCGCCGAAAATGATCCCCTTCAGGCGCCACTCCTCGCACAACTGGCGGCGGCCGGCGTAGAGCCGCTGGCCGATGCGCAGGCGTCGGAAATCGGGATCGACGACGACCTCCATGCCGTAGAGATAGTCGCCATCGGGATCGTGGCGGGAGGCATAGCCGTTGCCGGTGATCTCTCGCCAGGTATGCGGGGCAAGGCCGACAGCCTCGTCGATCACGAACGTGGCGCAGTGTCCGACGATGCGGCCGTCGAACTCGGCGACGAATTGACCGTCGGGAAAGTTGTTGATCTGGCCCTGGATCATGCGGGCGTTCAGCGATGGCTGCGGGGCATAGACCCGGCGGCCCAGTTCGACCATCGCCGGCACGTCGGTGAGTGTGGCCCGGCGCACCAGCAGCTTGGGCTTGGCGGAGGCGGCGGCTGCCTCGTCGGCCGGTTTCGACGTCGGCTGGCGCTTCGGGCTCTGGGCTCGCTGCTTTTCCGCCAAAATGGGTCTCCGTTCCGCTTGCTGTTCATAGATGGTCGTCGATCACGTAGCGGGACCCGCCGCCTCACGTCACAGCCGCGAGGGCCTGGTCGATATCGGCGATGATATCGGCTTTGTCCTCGATCCCGATCGACAGGCGAACCACATCGTCGCCAGCGCCCGCGCCGGCCCGCTGCTCAGGCGTCAACTGGCGGTGCGTCGTCGAGGCCGGGTGGATAACGAGGCTTCTCGTGTCTCCGATGTTCGCCAGATGGCTCAGGAGCTTCAGGCCCTTCACGAAACCGACGCCCGAGTCGTAGCCACCTTTCAAGCCGAAGGTGAAGACGGAGCCCGCGCCCTTGGGACAGATGCGCTTGTGCATCTCGTAGTAGGCATTACCGGGCAGGCCCGCGTAGTTGACCCAGGCGACCTTGGGATGCGCCTCGAGGTGGCTTGCCACAGCCAGCGCGTTCTCGCAGTGGCGGGCCATGCGGAGAGGCAGCGTCTCGATCCCGGTCAGCAGCAAGAAAGCATTCATCGGCGCGATCGCCGGCCCGATATCGCGCAGGCCCATGACGCGGGCCGCGATGGCGAACGCGAACGTCCCGAACGTCTCGGCCAGTCGCATGCCGTTGTAGGATGGGTTGGGGTCCACCAGCGTTTTGTAGCGATGCTTGGCATTCAGCCAGTCGAAGGTGCCGCAATCGACGAGCACGCCGCCGACCGAGTTGCCATGACCGCCCATGAACTTGGTCAAGGAATGGACCACGATGTCGGCCCCGAAGTCCTTGGGCCGGCACAGGTAGGGCGTGGCCAGCGTATTGTCGACGATGAGCGGCACGCCGGCATCCCTGGCGATTTTGGCGATGGCCGGCAGATCGACGACGATGCCGCCGGGATTGGCGATTGATTCGCAATAGATCGCGCGGGTTTTATCCGTCACTGCGGCAGCAAACGTCTCTGGCCGCGTCGCATCGGCCCATTTCACATGCCAGTCGAACTTGCGGAAGGCGTGATTGAACTGGTTGACCGAGCCGCCATAGAGCTGGCGCGCCGCGACAAACTCGTCGCCGGGCTCCAACAGCGTGTGGAAGACGAGGAACTGGGCGGCGTGCCCGGAGGCGACAGCCAAGGCCGCCGTGCCGTCTTCCAGGGCGGCGACGCGGCTTTCCAGAACCGCCTGCGTCGGGTTCATGATGCGGGTGTAGATGTTGCCGAATATCTCGAGGCCGAAAAGCGCGGCGGCATGGTCGGCGTCGTTGAACACGAAAGACGTCGTCTGATAGATCGGCGTTGCGCGCGCCCCCGTTGCGGCATCGGGCGCGGCCCCCGCGTGTACGGCCAGCGTCGAGAACCCGGGACCGCCGGAATGTGTGCCGTCGCTCATGTGCTGCCTCCTCGCAAACGAGATTTGGCGGCACGATATGCGAGGCGGCGTGTCGAGAAAACAAAGAACTCCCGCTGCGCAGAGAACCAACTGTTCCGGCTCGGACAGTTGGTCGCCTGTGCAGCATCCGATCGACCAACTGTCGGAGCCACAAGGAACTCGTCAGACATTGATCCGAGTTCAGCTTGTACATCTGATGGTTGGTTCAAATCCTTGCTGCGCGTGGGGACCAAACCTCAGGTGCGCTGCACGAGGCTCCGGTCAGTGACTTCAGGCCTTGGCCATCTCGCGCGCTCGACCGCACCGCCACTTCGCGACCTTCCATTTCGGGTGGCCCTCCACCCACCTGGCGATCTCGCTCTGGCCGTAGAGCATGCACTGGTGTGGCGTGATCGTCTCGGCCATGAACGTCATGTTGACGTCCTGGCATCTTGCAGGATCTTCGATGAGGCAGACGGACAGCACGATCTCGATCATGGGAAACTCCGTGTTGTGTCAAGTCGACCCGCTGTGGCGGGCCTGTCGATCACTCCGGCGTCTTCCCAGACTTCCCGAATCTTTTTGCTTATATGTCAGGCTATGTGACGAAACCTGAGACAAACAAGCAGGAATAATGGTCAAGTGTTGCCCGTCGCGCGGGCAGTCTGATGTTTTTCATGCGATGTCTGTGCGCGCTTCACCGCCGGAACGACAATTTTCGTGCATAATGATGCAATTGACTGCCCGGCTGACCTGAAAGTGTATGCTCCACCTTGCCCAAAATTCAGCCTGAATGGCGGATCGTCGCATTATCGGGCAATTCGCGATCGCAGGACGCTTGCCCCCCGCCACACCGCCCCACATGTGCTGCGGCTCACGGCAACCCACATCCCGTCGACCGGCGATCGCGACAACGCGACCTTCAGTGGGAGAACAGGATCGGGGCGGGCATGTCGGCGGCCATGCTGCGCGTGACGCCACCGAAAACGAGTTCGCGCAAGCGCGAGTGCCCATAGGCCCCCATGACGACGAGATCGGCTCCCATCAGCAGGGCCTCCTCGCGCAGGGTCGCGGGCACCGAGCGCTCGCCCACCTCGAGGGTCCGCACATCCGCCTTGAAGCCGTGGCGGGCAAGCGCCGCCGCCAGCACGCTGGCCGGAGCACCTTTTGCGGCACCAGGCTTATCGGGATCGATCGCGACAATCCGGATCTGCGCACTGCCATCCAACAGCGCCACAGCGTCGAAGGCGGCACGGGCGGCCTCGCGGGAACCGTTCCAGGCGACCATCACAGCGCTGAACGGCCCCACGCCGCGCTTCATGTCGCGCGGGATCAAAAGAACTGGGCGGCCCGCCTCGATGGCCAGGCGTTCGGGGAACTCCAGGACGGGACCGAGATCCCAGGCAAGGTCGCGCTGGCCGGCCACGACGAGATCGGCGGCGCGGGCATGCTCCAAAACGGCGGCGGCAAGATCGGAGTGCCGCGCCCGCACGCTGACCATTTCAGCGGTGATCGGCTCGCCCGCAGTCAGCGTGCTGAACAGCGTCTCGATGCCGGCGATCTCCTTGTCCTGCTCCTGCATGACCTCCGCCAACATGTGCGCGGTCGCCGGCATGGTCAGCGGCATGTGGTTGGGAACACCGGGGAAGGCGCAGAGTCCAATGAGATGGGCCTTGAAACGGCGCGCCAGAGAAATCGCAGAGGCCAGCACATCGGCGGCGCGCGTCAGCCTGTTCAAATGAACGGCAATCGTCCGTACGGTCATCGTGTCAGACCTTTTTCCGCGCTCGCCTCTCCGGCCTGCACGATAGCAGCCTTTGGCGCTGCCGGATTGTCAATCGCCACGGAAGCGGGCCCCCTTCACGCCACAGAAGTCACGCCGCAGACGTCACGCCGCACCAGATCGCACCGGCGCGTCGGGTAGAGAGCACCGGAGGGCTTACACAGCCCTGTCGCGGCTTGATGCAGGGGACGGGCATGACGGAGCCATGGTCACAGCAAGACAACCTGGGGATTGCGGTGAGCAAACCCGGGGCTTGCCCCCTTGCCCCAGGCGAATCTCTCTACCAATGGGCGTCGTAAGGCATGCGTCGTCCCTCAACTGCTGCGTCAAGTCTGCCGCTTCTTCTGCCGCGAGCCTGACGAAGATGGCAAGCGCATCCCGTGTCGCGAGGTTCCGATGCTCAGCACCCAGTCATTCTGTCCGAAGGCCCGGCTAGACGCCCAGCGCGCGGGGCCGATCGCCTGTCTCGCCCTTGCCCTTATGACCAGCGCCTGCGCCCAATCCGGTCTCGACGTCGGCTTTGCCCCCCTTGGAACGCCTGCCGGTCAGTTTGCCTCCACCAGCCCGATCACGACAGGCTCGATCGCCAGTCGCGACGGTCAGGCCACTGCCGGCCCGACAACCGACGGCGAGGGGCGCGCGCCGGCACAGACACAAGCCACAACACCAGCCGAGCGGGCGGTATCGAGCGCGCGCAACCTGCGCCTGGCCGGCAACAAGGCGGGTGCCCTTGCCCAGCTCGACGAGGCGGCCGCCGCCGATCCACAAAACAAGGTCCTGCTCAAGGAGCGCGGATTCCTGGCCTTGGAACTGGGCCAGACCAAACGTGCCGAGGAGTTGCTGGCGCAAGCCCATGAGCCTGCCGATCCCGACTGGCGCACCTTGTCGGCATGGGGTGCAGCACTTGCCGCGCAGGGCCGCCAGGCTGAAGCCCAGGCCAAGCTGGCCGAGGCCTTGCGGCTGGCCCCGGATCACCCCTCCGTCCTCAACAACCTTGCGCTGTCGTATGCGCTCGATGGCAAGCGTGAGCGCGCCGAGCGGCTGCTGCGGCAGGCGTCCAACACGACAGGGGCCGACGCCCGCACGAAACAAAACCTCGCGCTCCTGCTCGGTCTCGATGGCCAGTCCGACGAGGCTCGGCGCGTCGGGTCCGACGTCCTGCCACCACGGGCTGTCGCGGCAAATGTCGCCTACCTGGAAAAATTGAAGGCGGGAACGGCCCAGCACTCGCGCCGAGAGACCGCACCGCCAACTCGGCTCACGCAGGCACGGCCCGGATCATGACGACGATCCGGCGGCTGTGCCAGGGCAGTGGAACTGCCGGAAAGGCGGGCGAGCGCTACTCCGCCAGGGCCTTGTCGAGCTTGCCGAACATGTAGGCCCACTTCTCGGTTTGGATCGAGACGAGCGACTGCATCCGGGCGCGCAGCTCGGTCAGAAGGCCGCAATCGGGCGTCCCACTTTGGCTGCCCTCTTCGCCCAGCGTCGCGATTTCGGAGAGAAGATCCTGCGCCTTCTGGTCGTAAACGACGATGGTATCGTCCTTCACGAACGGAGCGGCGGCCTCGATGAAGGCGTCGTGGCTCCAGCCGCGCTTGTCCTTCAAATCGCGCAGTTTTTCCTGGAACGACGGCCGGTTCTTCTGGTTGAGGTCGCGCAGGGATGCAGCCGCGTCGTCGACGACGGCCTCGAAGTCGCTGCGCGCACAGGTGCCTTGCGCCATTGCCGACGAAGCAGTCAGCAGCGCGATCAACAAGACGCCAAGCGCCGGACGACGAGCCATACCGATATTCCATGGGTGAGCCAAGGGCTTAGACGGCTGCATCCTTGCCCGTAATGGGCTTTGTACGCAAGACCTCCGACAGCCCCCCGGTGCGGCCCTCTGGATACGATGCTCAGGTCAGAACGACGGCCCGAACGACGTCGAGCGGGGAAAACGCGGCGGGACGTTCTTGCCCGGTGACGCCCGCGCGCCGACCCATTCGGCCAGGTCGTCCATCGAGAGAGTAAATGTGCGTCCCGCGCTATCGACCCAGGTCAGCCCCGCCGCAGCCTCGAAGACACGAATGTCGGCAAGACCGCCGTCCTTGAACCGCTGGAGTATGACGCCCTTGCCGCGCGTCATCTCGTTGAGCTCGTCCAGGCGAAACACGAGCATCCTGCGGTTCTCGCCGACCGTGGCCACCATGTCGCCGTGAGCCGGCACGACGAGACGCGCCTCGTCGGGTTCAGCGATGTTGAGCACCTGCTTGCCCTTGCGCGTGGAAGCGATCACCTCGTCCTCGGGCACCACGAACCCATACCCAGCCGTCGATGCGACGAGCAGCTTGCGACCCGGCTTGTGGACGAACGCCGTGACGATGTCGTGGTTCTCCTCCAGGTCCACCATCAGCCGAATGGGCTCGCCTTGGCCGCGCCCGCCCGGCAGTGCGCTCGCCTCCAGCGTGAAGAACTTCCCGTTCGTGGCGAACACCAGGACCTTGTCGGTGGTCTGCGCCTTGGCCGCCAGCTTCAGCTTGTCGCCCTGCTTGAACTCCACGCGCGAGAGGTCGTCGACGTGCCCCTTCAAGGCCCGCACCCAGCCCTTCTCCGACAGCAGCACCGTGACGGGCTCCCTTTCGACGAAGGCCTGCTCGATATCGCCGATGGCGACGTCGGGGGCCTCGGCGAAGCGTGAGCGGCGCGCACCGATGGCGGTCTTGCGACCATAGCGCTCGCGGGTCTCCTTGATTTCCTCGGCGATCCTGTCCCACTGCAGCGCCTCCGAGGCGATCAGCGCCTTGAGGCCGTCGCGCTCCGTCGAGAGCCGATCGTGCTCGCCACGTATGACGATCTCTTCCAGCTTGGAGAGTGCCCGCAGGCGCAGGTTGAGGATCGCTTCGGCCTGGGTCTCGCTCAACCCGAATGTGGCGATCAGCTTGGCTTTCGGCTCCTCCTCGAAGCGGACGATACGGATGACCTCGTCGAGATTGAGATAGGCGATCAGGTAGCCATCGAGGATCTCCAGCCGCCGCTCGATCTTCTCGAGGCGAAACTGCGAGCGACGGACCAGAACTTCGACACGGTGCTCGAGCCACTGCTGCAAGACGTCTTTCAGCGACAGCACATTGGGGATCTGGCCAGCCGAGAGAACGTTCATATTGAGGCCGAACCGAACCTCGAGTTCGGTCACCTTGAACAGGCTTTCCATCAGCACGTCGGCATCGACGGCGCGCGATTTCGGCTCGATGACGAGCCTGATTTCCTCGGCACTCTCGTCGCGCACGTCCCCCAGCAGCGGCAGCTTTTTCTCGCTGAGCAGCTCGGCCATCCGCTCGATGAGCTTGGCCTTCTGCACCTGATAGGGGATCTCGGTCACCACGATCAGGTAGGTGCCGCGCCCCGTTTCCTCCTTGTGCCACCTGGCGCGCAGGCGAAAGCCGCCACGCCCGGTGCGATAGGCTTCGAGAATCTGTGGCTTCGGCTCGACGATCACGCCACCCGTTGGAAAATCCGGGCCGGGGATCATCTCGACGAGCGCGTCCACGCTGGCGTCGGGATGCTTGATGAGGTGCAGCAGTGCCGTGCACAGCTCATCTGCATTGTGCGGAGGAATATTCGTAGCCATGCCGACGGCGATGCCCGAGGACCCGTTCGCCAGCAGGTTCGGAAAGGCGGCCGGCAGCACCACCGGTTCCTGATTGGTTTCATCATAGGTCGGCTTGAAGTCGACCGCGTTCTCGTCGATGCCTTCGAGCAGCAAGGCCGCCGTATCGGTCATGCGGCTTTCTGTGTAGCGCATCGCCGCCGCGTTATCGCCGTCGATATTGCCGAAGTTCCCCTGGCCGTCGACAAGCGGATAGCGGACGGCAAAATCCTGCGCCAGACGGACCAGCGCGTCATAGATCGCCTGGTCGCCATGCGGATGATAGTTACCCATCACTTCGCCGACGATCTTGGCGCACTTCTTGTAGCCGGCGTCCGGATTGAGCTTCAGCTCGCGCATGGCATAAAGGATGCGCCGGTGCACGGGCTTCAGGCCATCGCGCACGTCGGGCAGTGCCCGTCCCATGATGGTCGACAGCGCATAGGCCAGATACCGGCTCTCCAGCGCATCGCGCAGCGAGACGGGCTCAACGGGACCCTCGGCGGGGGGAATCGTAGCTTTGCTCATGAGTCCGGGGTACTGCGGCGCTTGGCTGAGCTCAAGTGCCCGCAGCGCCACATCCACCGCCCTGGTATCCTGGTTCGGCCAACATCGCGGTATACAGGTCTAAGTGAGTTGACCTGCCGAAAACCATGAGCGAGCGCCCCGATGACGCCTGACCTTCCCGCCGTCGAGATCGCCATCGTCGAGCAGACCAATAAATTCCGCGCGCAGAAGGCCTTGCCGCCGGTCAACGTCAACCATCTTCTGACCAACGCAGCGCGCGCCTATGCCGAATACCTGGCCCGCACCAGGACCTTCGGGCATCAGGCCGACGGTCGCGAACCGGCCGAGCGCGCCACGACCGCCGGCTACAGCTACTGCCGCATCGCCGAGAACCTCGCCATGGCGCTCGACAGCCGGGGCTTTGCCACCGACCGCCTTGCCACCGAGATGGTCGAGGGATGGATCAATTCACCCGGCCACAGGGCCAACCTCCTCGCGCCAGCCGTCACGGATATCGGGGTGGGGGTGGCGCGCGTGCCCGACAAGCACCCCAAGTTCGTCTCGGTCCAGTTGTTCGGCCGACCCCAGTCGGCGATGGTGACCTTCCAGGTTTCGAACGCGACGACATCGAGCATCGGTTACGCCTTTGGCGGCGAGAACCACGACATCGAGCCCGGATTTGCGGTCCGCCACTCCACCTGCGATCCCGCCGACATCGCATTCGAGCCGATCGGTCGCGGTAGCGGCCGGGCGTCCCCGGCTGGCACCTACGCGGCGGCCGATGGCACGATCTATCTCTTGAAGCCCACGAACGCTGGTGGGTTCACGGTGGTCGTGACGCAGAAAGAAACCGTGGAGCAGAAGCCGGCCAAGCCTGAGCGTACCAACAAGATCAGGTAGCCCCCGACCCCGCCTCCGCAGCCGGCCCAATCAGCGCCAGCATCCGCGCGCGAGCCTCCGGCAGCCCCGCGCCGAGCATTGCCCCGACCCTGTGCTCCAGGAAATACCCGGTGAGGACAAAGCCGTCGCGGATATCGGCTGGCGTGACTGTGCTGTCGCGACCGGCCGTCAGGAACCCCGGGAGCCGCAACAGACGGTCCGCATAAGGAGCCCCCGCCGACGCCGAGACCGCCCGACCGGACTTTGGCGAGACATAGATCAACTGGTCGTTGCCACCGGTCGCCGCGCAAGCCCCAAGGTGCAGGCCAAAACCCAGCTCCGCGAGCAGGGCGACCTCCCAGCGCACCATCAGCGCCGGCCATACCGTCGGGTCGTCGAGAAAGCCCAGCACGAACTGCGTGACCTCATAGAGCCCCGGATGCGGATCGCGCTCGGGCAACAGCCGCAGGAGCGCGGTGACCGAGGACAGCGCCGCCAGCCGCGCCGCATCGTCCATGGCATGGGCCGCGTGCGGCGACCTCAGTTCGAGCGCCAGACTGCCAAGCTGATCGGCGAGCCTCGCCTTCCAGGTTGCATCGACGTGGTTGCCGGTCTGCAGGACCGGTCGCAGCCGGCGCGAGCGCCCGCCGTGAACGAGGCCGAGCGTGCGGCCGTGCGCGCGCGTGAACACCTCCGCTACCGCGGCTGTCTCGCCGAGCGCTTTCACCGATAGAATGATGGCTTCGTCAGTCCACTCCATCGCGTGAGTTAAAGGCCGAGATTGCCCATCCCGCAACCCTGCCTCTCACCGCACTCGAAACCCGGGGACTAAGCGAGTGGTTATGGCACCCCCGGCAGGCGGGCACGCTGGGTCAGGGACATTTTCCGGCGATGACGACACCGGCGCGTCGAAGCAGAAACGATGTCGAGAAACTCTCGAGCGCGTGTCCGATACCGTTGGATCGGCAAGCGCTCACCGCGGGCCGGGCGCGATCTGTCGGATCGTACAGGGGGCCGCATGCGCCACGCATTCGAAGCCCGCCTCCGATTGGGCCGGCACACACTTCAAGACCTTCAGATTTGCAATCCGCCAGGCCGGGTGAGGGATGGTGACGCTCTTGGACTTGCGCACCCAGCTCATAATCGCCTCGCGCCGGGCGGTGACCTCGCTGGCACTCACGGCGACATCGCTGGTGACATGGGCCGTACAAACCCGGACAGCGGCGTGAGACGAACCCGCGCCAGCCAGCAGCATCGGCAGGCCCCCCAGGAGGACGGCACCGGCCCCACGGCACCAGTCGGCGAGACGCAACATCTTCCGCATGCCCCATGCCCCGACTGTTTGCAGCCCTGGTGTTCCGGCTCCGACACTCGGTTCCCTTTGCAGCACCTGATCGACCAGGTGTCGGAGCCATAAGAAACACTCGTAACTTTATGATCCTAAAATTGTTTTTGTCACTGACGCTCGGCATGAGAGCGTGCAGCACTTCGGTACACCGCACCGCCAATGGGCCGCGCGCCTACTCCTTGGGAAACTCGAGCCCCATCTCGCGGTAGCGCTCGGGGTCCTTCTCCCAGCCCTCGCGAACCTTCACGAACACGAACAGATGAACCGTCGTCTCGAGGATTTCCATGAGCTCCTGCCGCGCCTCAGAGGAGATTCGCTTGATGGTATCCCCGCCTTTGCCCAGCACGATCTTCTTTTGGCTGTCCCGTTCGACGAAAATGGTCTGCTCGATGCGTACCGACGCGCCCAGCTTGCCCTTCGCCTTCTGCTCCTTGAAGCTCGTCGTCTCGACGGTGATGGCATAGGGCAACTCGTCGTGCAGCCAATTGTAAATCCGCTCGCGCGTGATTTCCGCGGCGAGCATACGCACCGGCAGGTCCGAAATGTCGTCCTCGGGATAGTGCCACGGCCCCGGTGGAACCTCGGCGGCAAGCCACGCCTTCACGTCGTCGATGCCGCTGCCCTCGAGGGCTGAAATCATGAACACCCGCGCGAACGCGACCTTCTCCGCCAGGAGGGCGGCGAGCGCCAGGAGCGCAGGCTTGTCGCGGACCCGATCGACTTTGTTGAGCAGCAGGATCGGACGCATGCGCCCGGACGCATCCGCCAATCGCGCGACGATCCCGGCGACCTCCTCGTCGAGCCCTTTGCTGGCATCGACCAGCAGCGCCACGATATCGGCCTCGCCGACACCCCCCCAGGCCGCGCCGACCATCGCCCGGTCCAGTCGCCGCTTGGGCTTGAAAATGCCGGGTGTATCCATGAACACGAGTTGGCTGTCGCCGACGATCGCGATGCCCCGAACGGGCGTTCGCGTCGTCTGCACCTTGTGGCTTACGATCGTGACCTTGGCACCGACCAGCGCATTGACCAGCGTCGATTTACCGGCATTCGGGGCCCCGATGACGGCGATGAAGCCGCAGCGGCGGCTACCTGATGCCGCGTCGGCCGCCACGGGCGGGTCCTGGAACTCCGGCTCGCTCACGGTTGGCGTCCTTCTGGGTTGATGGGGCCGGGGCAGCGCCGCGATGTCGGCACAGGTGGCAGGGCGGTCGATCGGCTTCAGCGTCGGGAGGGCTCGATTGGGGAAAAAGAGTATGCGCGCAGATCGGGTTTCAAACAACGCCGGTCGTCGAACAAGCCCGATCAGCTCGTCGTCCAGACGCCCTCGCGGGTCAGCATGGCGGTCGCCGCGGCCTGCTCGGCTGCGCGCTTCGAGGCCCCTTGTCCGCGCTCGGGAGTGAGGGTTGCGATGCGCACTTCGGCTTCGAAGCTGGGCGCATGGTCGGGCCCCGCGCGGCCAACTTCGCGGTATGACGGCAACGGCAGGCCCCGCCCCTGCGCCCATTCCTGCAGGGCGGACTTGGCGTCCTGGGTGGCGGTGGCGGGCACACCTTCGATATGCGGCCCCCACAGCAACCGGACGAGACCACGCGCCTTGGCGAAACCGCCATCGAGAAACACCGCTGCCAGCAGGGCCTCCATCGCATCCGCCAGGATCGTCTCTTTGTCGCGGCCTCCGCTCTCGGCCTCGCCCGCCGAGAGGATCAGGTACGCGCCGAGCCCGATATCGCGGGCGACGACAGCGCAGGCTTCACCGGACACGACCCGATTGAAGCGGCGCGCCAGTTCGCCCTCACGCGCATCGGGAAACACCTCGCTCAGCAACTCGGCCATGGCCAGTCCGAGCACGCGGTCGCCTATGAACTCCAGGCGCTCGTTGTCGGCACGCGAGGCCTTGCCGCCGCGCAGGCTCGAATGCGTCAGGGCGCGTTCGATGAGGGCGGCATCCTTGAATTTGTAGCCGATCGCCGTCTCGAGCTTGCCGAAGGGTCGCTGCCGTCTCATGCTGATGGGAAGGAGACCTTCCAGAGCGGTCCTCACCGGACCAGATTGAAGAAGCGGCCCCAGCGGATGTCGAATGGCCAGGTCCAGGGCGACAACCAGCGGAACGCATCCGGCTCGTCGACGCCTGCCGAGAAGAAGATGATCTCCGCTCGCCCGACGAGGTTCTCGTGCGGGACGTAGCCGACGCCCCAGAGCGCGCGGCTGTCGGTGGAGTTGTCGCGGTTGTCGCCCATCATGAAGTAATGGCCGAGCGGGACTTTGTAAGGGCCGACATTGTCGAACGGTCCGCTCGGTTCACTGTCCAGAACGGTATAGCTGACCCCGTTGGGCAGCGTCTCGCGGTAGCGCGGAATGCGGCGCGGTGGCCCATCGTCTTCCGGCGTCGAGAACAGACCGTCGCGAACCCGCGGAATCTCCTTGCCGTTGATGAACACGACGCCGGCGCGCACGACGATCTCATCGCCCGGCAGGCCGATCACCCGCTTGATGTAGTCGGTCGAGTTGTCGCGCGGCAGCTTGAACACGACGACGTCGCCGCGCTCGGGCGTCCCCGACAGAACCCGCCCGCTGAACAGGCCCAGTCCGAACGGAAAGGAATAGCGGCTGTAGCCATAGCTGAGCTTGGACACGAACAAATAGTCGCCGATCAGCAGGTTCGGCTTCATCGACCCCGAAGGGATGTTGAACGGCTGGTAGAAGAAGACGCGCACGACCATGGCGATCAAGAGGGCCTGGATGACGATCTTGACCGTCTCCCACCACCCGCTGTCGCCGCTCTTTTTGGCTTCGGTCTCCAGGCTCATTCAAAGCTCCCAGCGCCCGTGCGGGCGTTCATCGAGGCACAGGCCCCGCAAGCGCCCGCTATAGACATTTCTCCCGCGGCCTGCAAATGCACTGCGACCGCAGGGTGGCCCGAAGCCCATTTTGTCGCCGCGACCCTACCTTCGGTCGCCGTGAGGCCGCCGCAGGGCCGTGATGATCACGATGGCCTGCGCGTAAGGGAAATCGTCGGTCAGCGTGAGGTCGATGCGCGCGTCGCAGTCGTCCGGCGTGAGAACGGCAAGTCGTGCCGCCGCACCATCGGTCAAAACCAGTGTCGGCCGCCCCGACGGCAGGTTGACCACCCCCATGCTGCGCCAGTGCACACCGTGGCGCAGACCAGTGCCCAGGGCTTTGGCACAGGCTTCCTTGGCGGCAAAGCGCTTGGCATACGAGGCCGCGCGCCCCATGGGACGGGCCTCAGAGCGGGCGCGCTCGACGTCGGTGAAGCACCGCTGCACGAAGCGATCCCCATAGCGGGCAAGGGTCCGTTCGATGCGGCGGATGTCGGTCAGATCGTTGCCCAGGCCGATCATCATGGGGTCACGATGCCTCGCGTGCAGCCAGCATCAGTTGCCGCATGCGCGCGACGGCAGCGGCAAGGCCGGCTTCGAGGCTTGCACCAATCAGGAAATGCCCGATGTTGAGTTCCACGATCTCCGGCATGCGAGCAACCGCAGCGACCGTATCGTAGGTCAGCCCGTGCCCAGCGTGAACTTCCAGGCCCTCGGCATCGGCCCGGTTCGCCGCCTCCGCGAGGCGCGCGATCTGGCGGGCGGTCGCGGTCGTGTCGCCGGCAAGCGCGCACTCGCAGTAAAGGCCGGTATGCAATTCCACGATATCGGCACCGATGGCCGCAGCGGCGGCGATGGCTTCGGCTTCGGGCTCGATGAACAGGGAGACGCGAATTCCAGCGGATTTCAGCGCCTTCACGATGCCTGCCAGACGCACGCCGCCGCCGGCGACGTCGAGACCGCCTTCCGTCGTGCGCTCCTCGCGGCGCTCGGGCACGAGGCAGCAAGCGTTGGGACGGGTGGCGAGCGCGATGCCCAGCATCTCCTCGGTCGCCGCCATTTCGAGGTTCAGCGGGGCCGCAATCTCAGCCTTGATCCGTGCGATATCGGCGTCGCGAATATGGCGGCGATCCTCGCGCAGATGGGCCGTGATGCCGTCGGCACCGCCGTTGAGGGCCATCCGCGCCGCCGCGACCGGATCGGGAAAAGGGCCGCCGCGCGCATTGCGCAGGGTCGCGGCATGGTCGATGTTGACGCCCAGCCGCAGCGATCGCCGGACACCAGATTTATGGCTCTCGTCGGCCTTGGTCATCATGAATGGGCCGGATCGTAGGTCGCCACGAAATCACCTAGGGGATAAGGGCTGTAGTAGCGCGACGAGCGACGGCGACGCAGCCTGTAGGAGACCGCCGCGTGCTTCGTTGCATAGTAGAACAGGCCCGCCACCACGAGGCCGACAGGTAGCGTCCCGAGCGCCATCGGCTTGATGAACGGCCATAGAACACCCCAGGCTGCACCCAGCATGTCGAGCGACAGAGAGCCGACAGCCTCGCTGAGGATGGACAGCTTGTCGGCAAGGTCGACAGTCGCCTGGCCGCCGGGTTCGCCGAGCATGTAGGTGCCCGTCGCGTAGGTCGCCGGCCAGAGCAGCGCCCAGGTCACCGGATTACCGAAAAAGGAGCCGAGCATGGCGGCCGCGAGGCTCGCCCGCAACGCAATAGCCATTGCGCCGGCCAACAGCATTTGCACCCCGACGAACGGCGTGATGGCCGCGAATACGCCGACCGCGCAGCCGAGCGCCAGTTGGTGCGGGCTGGCGTTGATCCGCAACAGCCGCGCCATGACGTATTTCAACGAGCGTTCCCAGCTCCGGCGTGGCCATACCGCAAGGCGGACCACCTCCATCTTGGTCGGCGCGTTGCGCCGTCTGAATAGCATGCCCGTCAGGCCCCCCAGCCCGCAAGACTCCCCGCGACATGTTCGCGGCGGACCCCGATCGCAGTCAAGCCGGAACGATGTGCTGTCCCGACGACCCGTCTTACAGACACGACATATGAATTCGTCACGTCAGTCAAACACCCGCTCCGCATCAGACACGACATCCATAGCCCTCAGCCCCGCCAGGATATGGTTGAGGTGGGCGAGATCCCAAACTTCCACGACCACGAGCATTTCCGTGAAGTCGCGCCCGCGCGAAACCATCCGCACACTGTCGATATTGCCGTCGGCCTCACCGATCAAACGCGCGATCAGGGCGAGCGTTCCCGGCGCATTCAACGCGGTCACACGCATACGAGCCGGAAACCGCTCGGGATTTTCACGATCGACGTCCCACGCGACGTCGATCCAGCGCTCGTGTTCATAGGCACGCAACCGCGGCGAGTGAATCTGGAAGATGCGGATTCCCTCACCCGGCGTCAACACGCCCACGATCCGGTCACCCGCGACCGTGCCCGCATCCTCGAATGTTACTGGGACATCCGACCGCAGGCCGCGGATCGGTATCGGCGCTCCCAGCCGGCCCACATCTGCGGCGACCTCGCCGGCACCGCCCTGTGCCGCGCTGCCGATAGCGCCGGCCGGGTCGTCGCCTGACAGCCGGAACTTGAGCCCAAGGCCCTTCGAGAGATTGAACCAGCCTTCCTGCCCGCGACCGTGGTCGTAACGGTTGCGAGGCTTATAGCCCGGCACCTTGCGCGCGGGCTCCGTCCCCGGCAGGGCGGCCCGGACCACATCGTCGAGCGACGTCTCGTTGCGACCGACGCTGGCCAGCACGTCCTCGACGGATTTCTGACCGGCAGCCAGGCGCGTCAGCGCCGACAGGATCGTTTCGTCCGAATAAACGGCACCGAGGCGATCGAATTCGGATCGGATGAGGCGTCGTCCAAGCTCGGCGAACTGCCGCCTGGTGGCATCCCGGGCCGCGCGCCGGATGGCGCTGCGCGCCCGGCCGGTTACCGCGAAGCCCTCCCAGGCGGCCGGCGGATTGTGCGCTTTGGAGGTTACGACCTGAACCTCGTCGCCATTCCGCAGCTTGGTGTCGATCGGCATGTGCCGACCATTGATGTAAGCACCGACCGCTGCGTTTCCGATCCCCGTGTGGACCGCGTAGGCGAAGTCGAGCGGGGTCGCACCTCTTGGTAGGGCGATCAGCTTGCCTTTAGGGGTAAAGCAGAAAACCTGATCCTGGAACAGTTCGAGCTTGGTATGCTCCAGAAACTCTTCGGAGTTCGCCCCCTCGAGCAGCGTCTCGACGAGCCGTCGCAGCCACGCATAGGGGCCTGTCTCTGGATCGCTGAACGGCCCGGCGGACGGGCCCGACGGCCCGCTTGTTGCACCCATCGCATCCTTGTAGAGCGCGTGCGCGGCCACGCCCAGTTCCGCGACCTCGTGCATCTGCCGCGTCCGGATCTGCAATTCGACGCGCTGATGACGCGGCCCGACGACGGTCGAGTGGATCGACTGGTAGCCGTTCTGCTTGGGTGTCGAGACATAGTCCTTGAAGCGGCCTGGAACCGTCCGCCAGGACACGTGCACGACCCCCAGCGCGCGATAGCAGTCGGCCACCTCCGGCACGATCACGCGAAACGCATAGATATCCGACAACTGCTCCAGGCTGATCTGCTTACGCTCCATCTTGCGCCAGATGGAATAGGGGCGCTTCTCGCGGCCGAATACCTTGCCTTCGACGCCGACGCCGGCGAGCTTGACCTCGAGTGCGAGCCTGATCTCCTCGACGAGGCCCTCGTTGCGGCTGCGGATCTCCAACAGTTTGCGATCCAGCGTCTCGTAGGCGTCCGGGTGCATCCACTTGAAGGCGAGGTCCTCGAGTTCCTCGCGCATCGCCTGCATGCCCATGCGCCCGGCCAGCGGTGCATAGACCTCGAGGGTCTCGCTCGACGAGCGCTCGCGGCTCGACGCCTTCATGTGCTCCATGGTGCGCATGTTGTGCAGCCGGTCGGCGAGCTTCACCAGCAGCACGCGGATGTCGCTGGAAATGGCGATCAGCAGCTTGCGAAAGTTCTCGGCCTGTTCGGCCTTTTTCGAAACCAGATCGAGGCGCTTGATCTTCGTCAGCCCATCGACCAGGGCACCGATCTCGGCACCGAACAACTGGTCGATCTCGGCGCGCGTGGCGTCGGTATCTTCGATGACGTCGTGGAGGAGCGCGGTTGCAATCGTCGCATCGTCGAGCTTGAGGTCCGTCAGAATAGCGGCGACCTCGAGGGGGTGAGAGAAATACGGATCGCCCGACGCCCGCTTCTGATTGCCGTGCGCCTTCATGGCGTAGACATAGGCGCGATTGAGCAGCGCCTCGTCGGCGCTCTTGTCGTAACTCAGCACGCGCTCGACAAGCTCGTACTGGCGCATCATCCCGGGTCTAGCCTCGCCTACTGCTGTCTGGTGGAACCTTAAGGGTGCCGGCTCGCGGCCTCAACGGTGCAGAGCAAGGTCGGCGGACCGCGATGAGCGATCGACGGCATCGCAGCAGAATGCCGGCGAGACGAAAACGGGAGCATGACCGGTTCAGGCCACGCTCCCTCGGTATATATGGTGATGAGTAAATACGAACGGCAATGGGCCTGAAGATAACCAGAGCCGTCAATTCAGCGACCGCGCTCGCGCGGCCCGCCGCCACCCGTCGAGGACGGTTCGACCGGCGTCATTGTTTCCAGTCCGCGCAGCAATTGCTCCTCGGTCAGAACATCGACCACGTTGTCGGAGGCATAATCGTCACGCCCCAGCATGGGAGCGCGGCGTTCGACGGCCAACGTCGGTGCGGCACCGGCTTCCGGCTCGTCGATTTCCACATTTTTCTGCAACGCGTGGATGACACCCTCCCGGATATCTTCCGACGGGATCGTCTTCTCGGCGATCTCGCGCAGGGCGATCACGGGATTTTTGTCGTTGTCGGGCTCGACGGTGACCGCGCTGCCGCTCGAGATGCTGCGCGCACGGTGTGCGGCCATCAGCACCAATTCAAAGCGGTTGGGAATTTCAAGTACACAATCCTCGACGGTAACGCGAGCCATGCGGCGGCCTCTCGTGTCGTGTTGGGAGCGGGCATGGGCATGGCGCGATTCCACGTCTGGCCAGATGCGTCAGCCCATCGAGCCGCGCACAATGACACGCGACGTCCGCGTGCGCAAGCCCCCGCGCCACCGACCCGCGCTCGGTGGGCCTCGCGATCAAGGTCGCCGTGCGCGGACGTGGTGCCTAAAATCGCGTCGCCCCAGCGGCCACCCCGAAGCGGCTCCGCGGCCGGATCATGACAGCTTCGCCGAAACACGGAGGCCGTTCGGCCAATTGTTTTGTCACGAAACCGCTTGGACACGCCAGCCAACCCTGCTAAAAAAGCGAACGTTCGCTTTGCTGCGGTCGCAGTAGCGGCCCAACAAGCGACGAACGGTCGCAGACTTGGCCGTAGCAGGAGGCCCGCGCAGTGTTTATTGAAGCCGCTCCGGATCGGTCCGCTGGCACACCACAAACCAAAAGACCAATCAGGCAGGCACCGCGCTCGTCCCGCCTGAGTCGTGCCGTCGCAACGGGTTTGCGCACCGGGTTTTCGAGCTGACGTGTCTCGACAGGTGCGGTTGCGTGACGTAGCACTCGGGACGAGTTTCCACAGGGGTCCACCGAGGGCTTGGCTGCAGGCCGGGCCGACGTGGGTATTGGTTGAACAAGGTCTGCTTTGCAGGCGGACTCCGTGAAGGATTGAAGATGTTTTTTTACCCGCACGAGCGCATCGCACTCTTCATTGACGGCGCAAATCTGTACGCAACATCAAAAGCGCTTGGTTTTGACATTGATTATAAGCGTCTACTCGGACTGTTCCGGCAAAAGGGCCATCTCATCCGCGCGCTTTATTACACGGCTCTTGCGGAAGAGCAGGAGTATTCGTCCATTCGCCCGCTGATCGACTGGCTCGATTACAATAGCTACACCATGGTGACCAAGCCGACGAAGGAATTCACCGACTCGACCGGGCGGCGGAAAATCAAGGGCAACATGGACATCGAGCTGACGGTCGATGCCATGCGGCTGGCCGACAAACTCGACCATATCGTGCTGTTCTCCGGCGATGGCGACTTCCGCTCTCTGGTCGCAGCCTTGCAGCAGATGGGCCGGCGCGTGTCTGTTGTTTCGACGCTTCAAACCCAGCCGCCGATGGTTGCCGACGAGTTGCGCCGACAGGCCGACCAGTTCATCGACCTGGCGGATTTGGAAACGATGATCTGTCGTGACCCGAACGCCCGCAGCGGTTCGTCTCGTGACCGCTATTCTGCAACCCGCACCGCGCCAGCGGGAACACAGCGGGCGCTGAACGAGCCAGTTCCGTTCGACTATGGCGAGGACATGCCCGACGAGGAGGGCTGATCCAGGTTCAAAAGGCGGGCCGTGAGCTTGGCTCGAGCCGTCCCCCGTGTGGGCGCGCGTGACGAGCACGGAGCTTCCGACACCCTTTCCTGGATCGAAATGAGCCCCCTGCCGAGCCAGAGGCATAGTGAGCCCGGTGCCATCGACCGAAGTTGGCTTTGTGCAGATGATCGACGCAACCGCTGACCCGCCCCCCGATTGCCCGCTTTGCCCGCGCCTCCTGCACTATCGACGAGCCAATGCCGCAGAACAGCCGACGTGGTTCAATGGAGCGGTTCCCTCGTTCGGCGAGACGTCGGCACGACTTCTCATCGTCGGGCTGGCCCCGGGGCGCATGGGTGCCAACCGCACCGGCCGGCCATTCACCGGCGACTTTGCCGGCGAGTTGCTCTACGCCACGCTCCTGAAGTTCGGCTTTGCGCATGGCACTTATGGTGCAGATCCGGGTGACGGGCTCGTTCTCCGCGACTGCATGATCACCAACGCGGTGCGCTGCGCCCCGCCCGCCAACAAGCCGACCACGGAAGAAATCGCAACGTGCCGGCCTTTTCTTGCCGCCCGGCTCGCCAGCCTGCCGCGGCTGGCGCTGGTGCTCGCGCTCGGGCGTGTCGCGCACGAGCAGGTGCTGTCGGCCCTGGCGCAACGGCGTGCAACGTCCCCCTTCGCGCATGGAGCCCGGCACGCACTCCCCCGCAATCTCGGGCTCTACGACAGTTTCCATTGCTCGCGTTACAATACGAACACGGGACGACTGACGACCGAGATGTTCGAGGACGTCGTGGGCAGGATCAGGCGCGAACTGGCCTGATCGCTTCGGTCTCCAGCCAGTCCATCACGTCGTCGGCATGCGTGGCCGGCATAGGCACGGGATGGAAACAGTGGACGATCGCCCCATCGACGGCGATCAGGGTCAATCGCGCGAGAAACTCCAGCGCGCCGGCCTGGAATCTCGGCAGGTCGAGAGCACCGGCGAAGGCGAACTCGGCATCGCTGAGCAGCGGATAGGGCAGGCCCACCCGTGTGGCGAATGCCGCCTGCCACTCTGGCGCGTTGCCGCTGAGGCCCATGACGGCCGCTCCGTGCCGGTGGAAGTCCGCTATTCGGTCGCGAAAGCCCAGCGCTTCGGGCGTCGAGCCATGGGCACCGGGAATGTCGTCCCACCCCGGCGGGTCGGGTACGCCGGGAACGCCCGTGTAGGGATAGACGAAAAGCACGAGCAGACCCGGCTGGCGAGCCGGGGCGATCAGCCCACCGGTTGTCGCCGCCAGCGCGATATCGGGCAGTCGCCGGCCCGCCAAGGTGAGTGCGCCCTCACTCACGAGATCAGCCCTTGTCACGCATCAGTCGGGCCTTCTGCCGGTTCCAGTCACGCTTGGCGGCGTCCTCGCGCTTGTCGTGCAGCTTCTTGCCCTGCGCGATGGCGAGCTTGAGCTTGGCCATCCCGCGGTCGTTGAAAAAAAGCTGCAAGGGCACGATGGTCATGCCCTGACGCTGCGTGGCCACCCAAAGCTTGTGGATCTCCCGCTTGTGCATCAGAAGCTGGCGCTTGCGACGGGGCGCATGCTGGAAGAAGGCGTGTGCGCCTGGAAACTCGGGGATGTACGAGTTGATGAGCCAGATGCCACCATCCTCGATGGCCGCATAGCTTTCCGCGATGTTGGCCTGCCCCTTGCGCAGGGATTTGACCTCGGTGCCCGTCAAGACGAGCCCGGCCTCGAAAATGTCGCCCACGGCGAATTCGAATCGGGCCCGCCTATTTTCCGCGACAGGCCGACGGCCGGCGGGCTTTGTCTCAGCCATCGCAGGCCTCCTCAAGTCTATGACCGTCGCCTGCCGCTGGGAACGCGCGGGGCAGCCGGCGGCGTATGCTTAGAGTAGACCCGACTTGACCATCGCCGCGTCCACTGCGGACTTGGTCGCCTCCTTGAGGCCGACCAGCGGCAGGCGCACCCCATCTTCGATCAAACCGAGCCGCCACAGCGCATACTTGGTGGGCGTCGGGTTCGTTTCAATGAACAGGGCCTCGTGGAGCGGCATCAACGTATCCTGGATGGCAAGTGCGGCGGCAAAGTCCCCCGCGAGGCAGGCTGACTGGAAGTCGGCGCACAGCCGTGGGGCGACGTTGGACGTCACGGAGATGCAGCCGTGACCGCCATGCGCCATGAAGCCGAGCGCCGTCGCATCCTCGCCCGAGAGTTGAATGAAATCGGGTCCCATCGCGGCCCGCTGCTGTGAGACGCGGGCCAGGTTGGCGGTTGCATCCTTGACGCCGACGATGGTGGGAAGGCGGGACAATCGCGTCATGGTTTCGGTCGTCATGTCGACCACGGAGCGGCCGGGAATGTTGTAGATCACGAGCGGGATGTCCACGGCCTCGCTGATCGCCTTGTAGTGGGCGAACAGGCCGTCTTGCGTGGGCTTGTTGTAGTAGGGAGTCACGACCAGAATGCCGTCGGCACCGGCGGACCGGGCATGGGCGGCGAAGTCGATGGCCTCTGCCGTCGAGTTGGAGCCAGCTCCCGCGATGACCGGGACGCGCCGTGCCGCCGTCTCGATGACGATCTCGACGACGCGCTTGTGCTCCGTGTGGGTGAGCGTCGGGCTTTCGCCGGTGGTTCCGACCGGGACCAGACCGTGCGTGCCCTCGTCGATCTGCCACTCGACGAGCCGGCGCAGCGCGGCCTCGTCGACGGCACCATCCTTGAACGGCGTCACGAGTGCGGTGAAGGAGCCCTTGAACATGCGTCTCAGTCCCTGCTGTCTTGACATCTGAGCGGCTGCGCCCGGCCGGTCTCGGGTTGCTGGGAACGGCACGAGCGTTCGGCTTCTGGCATGTGCGTCACACCTCGGCGAACGGCCGAGCGAACGTCAGCTCCATGAGGAACACGACGGGGACTATCCCACGCTGTCCTGGATGCGCCGCAGTGTGCCCATTCATCCAAGGCGCAGACATTATGCGTTCACACTGGTGCCTGCAAGGCAACAGGCAGGTGGTCCCCAGTTCAGCCCAAGGGACGAGTCCTGCCCAACGATGGCCGTCGTTCGGCGTCATGGATATTTCGGCTTGAACGTGTCGTTCGATTGCTAGGCTTCGCAGGCGCGATCGTCGCCTTGCGACGCCCGCGGCCTGCGTTATTTCCCACGGCCCGTTTCCGAGCAGCCGGTGATGGTGGGCGCTAGGGCGCTTTGAGCTTGCGATCCGTGGCTGGGCAGATCAAATCCCCCAATGCCGCCGCGGGGCCATGTCGTCGGTGATGACCGGTCGGCCTCGGCCACCGCCACTCGACCAGGAGACGAAGACGATGAGCGATCGACTGGGTCCATACTACGCCGGCAATAGCGTCCTGGCAGCCCCGGCTGCGCTTTTGGTGTGCGCCGCGATGGTCATCGCATCCCCACCAGGCCACGCGCTGCCGCCAGCACCAGGTGCCGATAGACCGGGATCGGCCAGCCCGGCAACCAAGGGCGGCGAAGATGGCGCGGATCGACTGGTGCGCATCCCCAGCGCGGTCTCGGCCGAGGAGATCGAGCACAACCAGAGGCTCGACGCCGCGATCGCTCCCGCTCTTGCCGTGACACTCGACACGGAAGATGCCGATCGGCTCCGCCGGGCATTCAAGGCAGTCGATACACGCGCCATCGACGAGGCCCGCACGCTCGCCGCTGCCCTGTCTCACCCGGCCGCGCGCAAGCTCGTCGAGTGGGACATCCTGCGCAGTGGCTTGGGCACGATCCGCGAGTCCCGCGCATTCCTCACCGACAACCCTGATTGGCCCAATGCCTGGCTGATCACCGAGCATCTCGAAGCCGCGCTGATGACACAAGCCAGCCCGGCGGAGATCGAGCGCCATTTCGCCACCGCCAAGCCCGAAACGGCCATGGGCGAGTTTGCGCTGGCCAAAGCGCATCTGTCCGCCGGACGACTCGAGGAGGCCCGCGTGCTCACCGCCGCGACCTGGCGCAACGGGGACATTCCAGGCCAGCATGAGGAGGCCGTTCTCGCCAGCCTGGGAACACTCGTTTCCGCCGCCGATCACAAATGGCGGCTCGACCGGCTGATCACCGACGAGAAGCGCTGGAAGGCCGAGAGAAATGCGCGCGCCGCCGTCGTCCGGCGACAGATGGCGCGGGTCTCGGATGGCGAACGCAAGAAAGCCGAAGCGCGGCTGGCTGTCTTCCTGCGCGCCAAGAATGCGCAAGCCCTGCTTGACGGTCTGCCGCAGGACGCGCGCACCGACTGGTCGGTCGTCTTCCACCGCATCGCGTTTCTGCGCCGCTCAGGCAAGACGACGGAGGCTGCCAAGCTGCTGCTGTCGGCACCGACCGACACGAACGCCATCGTCAACCCGGATGCCTGGTGGGAGGAGCGCGAGGTCAACGCCTACGAGGCGCTCGCCGACGACAATCCGGCCCTCGCCTACCGGCTGGTCGCCGACGCCGGGCAACTCAGCGCCAATCCTCTCAAGGATCAGGCGTTCTTGGCTGGCTGGCTTGCCTTGCGCCATCTCCGAAAGCCGAACGACGCCTTGCGTCACTTCACCGTCATGGACAAGGCCGCCGACGGACCGTTGAGCAGTTCAAAGGCGGCCTATTGGCTGGGCCGGACTCACGAAGCGCTCGGCGATGCGACCGCCGCGACGGCCGCCTACCAGCGGGCAGCCCGCGTCTTCGATACATTCCATGGCCAACTCGCCCGCCAGAAGCTGACGCCCGGGGCGCAGGACCTGCCGGCCGGCCCTCCGGCCGCCCCCAGCGCCGATCAGGTCGACCGCTTTCTGGCCAACGACGCCGTCGTCGCCACCGTCATCGCGCACAAGGCGGGTCTCGGCCGATCGGTCACGCGGCCGTTCGTCGCCAATCTGGCAGCCCGGATGCCCACCGAGGCCGAAATCGCCCTCGTTGCGCACCTGACGCGGGCCCTGGGCGACGCCCAGCAGTCCCTGCGCATCGGCAAGAGGGCCGTGGCGGAAGGTCACAATCTTATCGCTTATGCCTACCCGTTGCATGCTTTCCCCGCCTATGCGCCGCTACGCGATCCCCCCGAGCCGGCTTTTCTGCTGGCCATTGCGCGTCAAGAAAGTGAGTTCAATACCGAAACCGTGTCAGGGGCCGGGGCGAAAGGCATCCTGCAGGTGATGTCGGTGACCGCCAAACACGTTTGCCGCGACTACAAGATCACATGCGAAATCGACCGGCTTCTCACGGACGAGGCCTACAACACCCGCATCGCCTCGGCCTATATCGCCGACCGCATGGGCGAGTTCTCGGGAAGCTACGTGCTGGGTCTTGCCGGCTACAACGCCGGCCCGGGACGGACGCGGCAGTGGATCAAGGCGTTCGGCGATCCCCGGAGCAAGGCCATCGACCCGATCGACTGGATCGAGCGCATCCCCTTCTCCGAGACCCGGGCCTACGTCGGCAAGGTATTGTCCAATATCCAGATCTATCGCGCGCGGCTGGGCGACCGTCAGGGTCCTCTCAGGCTCGCCAGTGATCTTCAGCGCGGACGCTGACGACAAGGGCGGCGCGCGGCAGGCCCGACAGCGGCTGCACCAGCCGACCAGCGTTGCCCCCAGCGGCCATCTGCTGGAAGATGGCGCGCAAGGCGCGCATCGGGCGGACGGCGCTTTTCGCCGGGGGTCGCCTTCGGTCAGAGCCAGTTTGGAGAGGGCTACCAATGACAGTTCAACCGGCGACGGCTGCCGCAGTCACCCCCGCGCGCCCCCAATCCATCGACATCCGCGTTCGCGATGGGCTGCGGCTGCGCGTCGGGTTCTATCCTGCGCCGGGCTCGCGACTCCAGCCAGTCGTCTGCCTGCCGGGACTGACCCGCAATGGCCGCGATTTTACCGATCTCGCGCGCGCGCTCTCGGCCCCCGGGCCGTTGGCGCGACCTGTCTACACGATCGACATGCGCGGACGCGGGCTGTCGGAGTGGGACCCCAACTGGAAAAACTATACCGTTCCGCACGAAGCACTCGATGTGATCGACGTCCTCAATGCCCTCGGCTTGTCGCACGTGGCGCTGGTCGGCACCTCGCGCGGTGGACTGATCTCCATGGTCCTGTCTGCGATCCAGCCGTCAGCGATCGGTCTCGTCGTGCTGAACGACATCGGCCCGGTGATCGAACAGGACGGTCTGATCCGCATCGCCGGCTATGTCGGACGTACCCCGCTGCCACGCTCGTGGACGGAGGCCACCAGCGTGCTGCGCGATATCTGCAAGCGCGATTTCCCCGGCATCGGCATGGATGTCTGGGGCGAGGTGGCGCGCCAGTGGTGGAACGATAAGAACGGCGCACCAGCGCTCGGTTACGACCCGGAACTGAAAAACGCCGTGTCGATCCTGGATGGGCCGATGCCAGCACTCTGGGCCCAGTTCGACGCGCTCGGCCGCCTGCCGGTTCTGGTCATCCGCGGCGAGCGCTCGGACCTGCTGTCGGAGGCCACGGTCGCCGAGATGGTCCGCCGGCATCCCCATTGCAGCGCCTTCGTCGTGCCAGATCAGGGACACGCGCCCTTGTTGAAGGACACCCCTTCGATCGAACGGATCGCGGCGTTCATTGCGGCGCGCGATGACGGCCAGCACGGCAGCAAGATCGCGCACACTTCGCAAGCAGCCGCCACCGCTTCTGGCGCAGCAGCGGCAGGCGGCATCAAGAAGGTGTCGGGAGGCTTGGCCGCCCGCCTCTCATGACAGAGGCCAGGCCCCGCCATGACCAGACTGCGAACCGACGCGCGGCGCAATCGGCCTTGCATCGCCCCTGCCACAGCGCGACCAGACGTTCGGGGCACCCCGCCGCCCCGGATGTCAGCTTTTGTCGGTGCGACGGGAAAAGTCGGTTTGCCCGCCGGACGCGAGAATCCTGGCCTGTTCGACCCAGCTTTCGCGCTCGATCCGCCCTTTGAAATCGAGCATCTGGCTCATGCGGTCGATATCCGCGCCTGTCCAGTTGGCGACCTGCTCGTAGCGGGTGATGCCCAGAGAATTCAATTTCTTCTCGATCAGCACGCCGATGCCGCGGATGCGCTTGAGGTCGTCGGCCGGACCACTGTCACCGGCCTGCCGGCGCAGCAACTCCGACCTGACAGACCGCAGGCTGCCGACATCGCTACGGGCGGTCTCGGTCGCCGGCCGGGCGCGGTCCTGATTGGCGCGGATCGCTTCGGCCAGCCGGGTCGGCCGAGTGGCGGGGTCGGCGGAAGAAGCGGCGGCCGACGCCATCGGCGTTGGTGCCATCGACGTGGTGGTGGCGACCGCTGCGGGCTCGCCGTCGCCAGCCGCGTCGGAAACCGCGGACATCGGTGCCGTTGCGGGCGGCGCAGTCGCCGTCGGTTCGGCGTCACCAGTGACTTCACCCTTGCCCAGGGCCCGCGCCTGCTCGATCCAGTTTTCGCGACTGATGCGGCCGGCGGCACCGATGAGGCCATCGAACCGGCGAACCTCGTTGGCACCCCAGCCGGCAATGTCATCGAACCGGCTGATCCCGTTGGCATTGAGAATGTCGCGCGCGGCCCCGTCGATGCCGACGATGCGGGTCAAGTCGTCAGCCGTCGCCGCGGCTGGATCGGCGCGAATTTCGGGTGCTGCGGGGGGTGCCGGAGGAGATGCTGGCGGCGTAGCTGCGGCAATGGTCGATGCGGCCGCCGGGAGCTGTGCGTCCGGCATGGGCACGACCTGGCCGCCGGCACGCCGCCGGCGCGCGTATTCGGTCTCGCCGCCTTTGGCCAGAATCTGCGCCTGCTCGATCCAGCCCTCGCGCGAAACACGGCCCTGGACACCGATCAGTCCCTCGCAGCGCTCGACGTCGGCGGCCGTGAAGGCGGCGATCTGGGCAAAGCGCGTGATGCCATCGGCGCGCAATGTCCGCTGGGTGGCCTCGTCGATGGCGCGCAGCAGCGTCAGGTCGTCGGGTGGGGTGGCAGCAACGGGCACGACAGGCTTGGTGGGAGCAGAAGCAACAGGGGCCGGTACCGAGAGTTGCGGGACATCCGCCGGGGCGGCGACTGGCTTGGCCATCTGCGCGGCGGCCGATTTCTGCATTTGCAGGGTAGCCGCCGTCGCCGCGGCAGCAGCCGCCACCGCGGCAGCGGTCACCGACGCTTGCACAGGTGAAGCGACGATGGTCGACTGTTTGGCGCCGGCTGCACCAGCCGGGTCTGTGACGGGTGCGCGCGCGGCGACCTCGGTGCCGGCTCCGCTGCCCCACATTTCAGCCCGCGCGCTGTCGGTGGCCGCAAAGCCCTTGGCGTAAGCGGTCGAGCCGCCAGTCGCCAGAATCCGTGCCTGCTCGATCCAGGATTCCCGCGACACCCGTCCACCCGGAATGGCGGCGTTGATGCGGGCGACATCCGCCGCCGCCAGACGAGCGAGGTCCTCGTAGCGTGCAACGCCGAGCCTGGCCAACGTCGCGGCAGTCTCCGCGTCGATGTTGCGAATGCGGGTCAGATCGTCGACGGGCAGAACAGCGGTGGGCGGCATCGGTGTGGCGGGTGGCGGCACGGGTGCCGCGATCGGTGCCGAAGTGGTGGCGACCCCGCCCGTGCTTGACGCGGCTGGCATGATGACGCGCGGCATCGGCTCGCCTGCGGCGGCCGATGGGGCCGGACCGGCCTCGATCGTGGCCGGCGGGGCAACCGCTGGTGCCGCCTGGCCAGGCCCCGAAGTCAGGGCCCGCTCGAAGCGTGCGGCTTGTCTGGCTTCGTTCACTGGAGGGGTAAGCGGGGTGACGGATTCGATTCGCGGCTGCACGGGTTCGGGTGAGGCCCGCTGCGCGGCCGGCTCACCTGCGACCGCTGGCGTCGCGACGGCCGGACGGGTGGCGGTGGCAGCGGTGGGCTGCACAGCCTCGACGTCGCGCGGTGCTGTCAGGAGCCGGCGCACGACACATCCGAGGATGGCACCGGTCAGATAGGCTGCGAGAAGGAGCAGCGCTGTTTGCAGAATGAAGTACGGCATTCCTCAGTCCCCCCCGCCCGCTGGCGGTTTACGTACCTGCCTGATCGACCCTGCCGCACCACCGCGTGCGTCACGGCCCATCGGCACCTGAGCCGTCGTGAGCCTTGCGTCGCTCGGCGTCAGCGCACATTGCGGCTGCACGAGACCCAACCAACGAAGAACCCGATCGCGCCTGCGATGACGAGATACCAGAACAGCTTCACCACCAGATAGTCCATAGTGCGTCCCTCCCAGAGCCGCGCGTACTGCGGCCTTACTCCACGGTCACCGAGAATTCGATGCGGCGGTTCTTGGCACGGCTGGCGGTCGTCTCGTTGTCCGCGACCGGGCGCGTCTCACCATAGCCCACCGCCGACAGTCGTCCCGCCTCCAGTCCGGCCGATTGCAGATATTGCACGACGGACTGGGCGCGCGCTTCGGACAACCGTTGATTGCGGTCCGGGTCACCGTCCGAATCCGTGTGTCCCTCGATGATGATCCGAAACGTCGGGCAGGATCGCGCGATCGCAGCGAGCTTGTTCAGCGTCTCGTGACTAGCCTCGTCGAGTTCGGCGCTTGCGAACTGGAATTGGACGACACCCGCCGCGGCCGCATCCCGAATGAGAGCCTCGCAGCGGTCGGCCTCGGCCTCCAGTGCGACCCGCTCAGGGCTGGCGGGGGCACTGGTGGAGGATGCGCGCGCAGCCTCCTGTGCCTGCCGAGCCTGCGCCTCGAGTTGCGCAAGGCGTGCCCGCTCGGCGGCCACGCGCGCCTCGTCCTCGGCGCGCAGGCGCGCCGCCGCCTCGCGCTGCGCAGCGGCCTCCGCCTCGGCTGTCCGACGAGCCTCGGCCGCCGCAGACAGGCGGGCTGCCTCGCCCTCGGCCTGGCGGCGGGCCTCCTCCTCGGCTTTCCGCTTGGCCTCGGTTTCCGACCAGATCATCGCATCTGAGCGCACCTCGACCTGATCGCGGCCCGTATAGCCTTTGGCCAGGGTATGCTGCAGCTGATCCTTGACGGCGGCCGCAACCGACGTGTCCTTGGCCTCGCCGGCGATCACCAGATCGAGCCCGGAAAGGGTCGCGCGACCTTTGCGCAGTTTGGCCAGCAGCGTGACGCCGGCACTTGCCACGGAGGTCCACTTGCGGCTCTTGCCCCCCGCGATCGTCATGCGATCGTTGACGCGGGCATTTGGAAACGCCTTCTGGGCCGCCGTGGTCAGCTCGGCTTGCGCCGCAGCATCGAGCACGTCGCCCTCCAGCGTGATCTCGCCGTCTCCGTCATGGATGGCGCGCCACGTCAGGTTGGGTTCGGGCGGAAGGTCGAGGACGATCTCGACCGTACTGTCGCACGACCGGTTACCGGCAGCCCGCAACTCCTTCGGCAACAGGTCTGCCAGGACTTCGTCGTCGGTGCGTCCCATCACCACGAGTGAGCGGTCCGTCAGAACCGCGCTGCCATTGCCGAGCCGCTTCAAGCCGTCGACACCGGCCAGCACACAGGACTGCCACCCCTCCGCAGGACCCGATCCGAGAGACAACGCGTCGATCACGCGCCGGCCCTCGAGACGCTTGCCGATGCGCTGAAGCAGGCTCGTTCGGTCGTCCTCGCTGGGGACGGACCCACTGACGCGGACAGCATCGGCACCGACCATCTCGACCCCTGTGATGTATGGGCTGACGACCGGTGGCTCGGGTTTGGGATAGGTAATGTTCGAGGTCACGGTGAACGGGGCGGGCATGTTGGCACGGAGCTGCGCCTGGATGCGCTCGGACGCGACTTGGTCGGGGGCCTGCCCCTCGACGGCAACGGCGAGCGCCGACGCCTTTGCCTCGCCCGTGACGAGCTGCGCCAGCTCGGCCAGCACGACCCGGAAGGCGGGTCCGGTGCCCTCCTCGGCCCCGGCTGCGATTTCCAGCCGGTCGATGATGACCAGCTTTGGAAACTGCGCTTTGGCGTATTCGAAGATCTGGTTGTGCACGACCTCGCTGGGAACATGTCCCGACAAGACGAGTTCAGTCGCGGAGCGCTTCGCCGACCACGTATACGGTGCAATGACCGGGGGACTGACCTTGTCGCTTGATATGCGCACCGCCTCCGGCAGCGCGTTGCGCAGCGATGCCTTGATGGCCTTGTAGGACGAGAAGCTCTTGGCCTCGCCCGTCAGGCCGAGATCGAGCGAGGTCAGGGTCGCCGTGCCGGATTTGAGCTGGCCGAGCTTGTCGAGAGCAAAGCCCACGGCTGCGAGCCATTTGCCTGTTTCAGGGGCCCCGCGCGCGAGCTTCATGCGGTCGTCGACGGAGGCCCCGGGGAACTTTGTGGCCACCAGTGCCAGCACGCTGGCACGCGCGGCGTCGTCCGGCACATACCCTTCCAGGACGATCGACTTGGCGGCCATTTGCGCCGACCAGACGTAGGCCTCGACCTTGTCGAGTAGTTCGATGGCCTCGTCGGCGACCCGAACGCCCCACACGTCACGCACTGTGGCTTGTGCGAGCGCCGGCTGGCTCTCTCGCAGTGCCCGGCCGGAAATGGTGCCGTCTCGGCCGGAGAACGTGGTCGTACCCCACTCGAGACCCGCAGCCTTCAAGGCTGCCTGTGTTCGCGACGCAAGATCGGCCTCGATGCGCGGATGCTCGATCTTGACCGTCAGCCAACCCAGAATGAGCAGTGGCAGGAGACCCCAGAGCCAGCGCAAAGGGTTGCATCTCATCGCAAACGTCTCCCTCGTCCCACGTCAGCATCGCAGTCACGGGTCGGACACCCCGGCGAGGCACCCGTGCCGTACACTTTATCCTCAGCGTCCATCCTGCGTGTCGTGCCGTTGCGCGTGGCTGGGGCGTAGAGCCTGCCGCGCCATTGCACCGGGCGAACAGCCGCGCGCGACACTACAGAGTGGTGCTTAACCATACAAGACAAGGAAACTCCACCAAGCGCGTACCCGTCGGTTGCGCCGCCGGCCCGACGCAGCGTGACCCCAGCCGACGACCCCGGCGCGCCATCGACGCCGAGTGAGACTCCGGTGCCGGGCCGGTCCCGCCCGACTTAGGTTTTGACAGCCCCCGATGACCCGTGGATGACACAGGTTCTGATCCGTCGGCAGACGGAATCTGGGACGATCACGTCAGCAAGTCGCGCGCCTCGTCGAGCGCCGCTTGCTGCAACGCACGCGCAGTGGGGTCAGTGGCGACCGGAAACGACGTTTGTTCGCTGTCACCTGTCGACGGGCCGTGCAGGGATGCAGCGAGGTCGGACGGGGCGGCTGCATCGCCCATGGCAGGGGTGGCGGACGGGGCCGGATTGGACAGCACAGGCGCAGAGAGGCTCGAATGGCGCTCACGCCGGCGCGCAGCAAGCGTGTGATCCCGACAGGTCGTTCCAGCGTCCGCCGCTTTCACGACACGCACCTCCGATACGCATGAACTTTCGAACATGCAGTATTGCACCAAGATCGCGGGATCGCCAGGACTCGGCGATGATATCGCTAATGGCGCAGGGCACACGCGCGACGCTGGCGTCCATCAAGACCCGACCAGATCCTGGAGTTGCAGCGGCGTCAGATAACCGGTTTCCTGCACGCCCAGCGATTTTTGATACTCCATGATGGCCTGGCGCGTGAGGTCGCCGAAAATGGCGTCGATTGGTCCGGTGTAGAAGGCACGTTTCTTCAATTCGAACTGGATGCGCTTACGCTTGGCCCGGCCGAACAGCGCCTCAACCACGCGCAGCGAATCCGTATCGTCGCTTGCGCCTGCACCATCGGCTGGCGCTGCCGGCTGCGCGGCAGCCGGTGTCCCGGACGTTCCGCGTTCAGACAGCACCGCCGATTTGGCGGTTGCATCCTGGGCACGACGCGCTTCGGCGCGCGCCCGCTCTTCGGCATCGCGGGCCCGAGCCTCGGCATCGCGAACACGCTCCTCGGCTTCGCGAGCCCGTCGCTCCGCGTCCCGACGAGCCTCGACCTCGCGCGCGGCAACACCACTGGACGGATTGGCTGCGACCACTGGTTCGGGGGCTTTCGACAAGTCGAGCGCGGGAACCTTCCCATAGACCTTGCCGACGCCGCCGGCAGCCGCGGCATTGACGAGAACTTCCGCCAGCAGGGGCTTTTCGGCTGCGGCATCGGCCAGATCCGCTGCCGCCTGCTCACTCACTCGGTCGACCCGCGACACCGGAACCTTGTCGGAGGACGAGAACACGACGACGACATTCTCGGGTGGTTCGCCCGGGAAACTCGGCCGCGCACTGATCGACTGCAGCGTCGAAGAGATGTCGGCAACCGTCATGGTGAACAGCACGCCGCCGAACTTCGCGCGCCCGACGAGTTGCACGACGCTGGGTAGCGCCAGGGCCCGCGACAGCAGATCGCTATCGCGGGTGATCTCGGCGTTGGAAGGCAGGAAATACGTCCGCCCGCCGGACGACGCCCCATGCCCCATCAGCACGACGAGAGCCGCGTTGGCACCATCGGCTTTGCCGGCGAAATCGCGCAGCATGGCGCGCGCATCGGCGTTGTTGGGATTTTTGGACAACAGCACATCGAAACCCTGGGCCGTCAGCGCATCCGCCAGCTTCTGGGCGGTGGCGATTGGAACAGGGGCCTTGGCGAAGTGGCCGTAATCTTGCACTGCCATGATCAGGGCAACGCGATCTGAAGCCGCGTGCACCGATTGCGAACCCGAGCAAAGAGCGATCAGCGCGAATAAAGTGTACACTGATGCCGCAACGTTCGAGAACACGCTGCAACGCGGGGAACAGCGCGCGACGTCGCCGGCTGCGAAAATCTTGACGTCAAGCTCGGGCAAAGCGGTCATCGTCGAAGCCTCGGGTCAAATCTTCAGCACTTTGTCGTAGGTCGGCAGCGGTATCGGTTTGTTTAAGGCGAACGGGAGGGAACGTCCATGGGACTGAGGCTCAAATTCAACTTGATCCTGGCGGCATGCTTTCTTTTGGCACTACTCGCGTCCTCAGTGCTTTTCTACCAAGTGTCCCATAGTAACGCACTGGAACGGTTGCACGCGCAGATCGGCGTGCTCCGGGCCCAGGCGCTGGCCGTGCGCGGCTACACGCAAGAGGAAATCCGGCCTCTGCTTTCGGACATGTCGGATGTGCAATTCCTGCCGCAAACGGTCCCGTCGTTCTCGGCGCAGACCGCCTTCAACAAGTTCCGCGACTACTATCCCGACTTTTATTACAAAGAAGCGGCGCTGAACCCAACGAACCCCTCCGATCTCGCCAGTCCCTGGGAGAAGGAATTGATCGACCGGCTGCGCGCCGACCCCGATCTCAAGGAGGTCGTGGAGGTCCGTCAAACCGACAAAGGCAGCCAGTACACGGTCGCTTTTCCATTGCCGATCAAGTCGGAAGGCTGCCTTGTCTGCCATTCCACGCCGGACCGGGCCCCGGCCTCGATGGTCGCGCTCTATGGTGACAAGAACGGCTTTGGCTGGAAGATGAACGAGATCATCGGCGCGCAGGTGTTTTCGGTTCCCCTGGCCGTTGCTCAGGAACAAACCTGGGAAAACCTGCAACTGCTGATTGGTGCCATGAGCGCCATCTTCCTCTTCCTGCTACTGCTCATCAACGCTCTGCTGCGCTGGATGGTGGTCACCCCGGTCATCAAGATGGCCGAGATCGCCGAGCGGGTGAGCATGGGTGATAGTTCGCAACCGGAATACCTGCACCCGGGGTCCGACGAGATCGCCTCGCTGTCGCAGTCGTTCAACCGGATGCGCAGGAGCCTCGACAACGCTATGAAGATGCTTGAGACCTGACACGTTGGACCGTCCGGCCCAGGGCGTGCCCCTCGGGCCGGACGCCAAGCCCTGAACAGGCCTGCCCGAGCGGGATGATGTGCCGATGAGCGTAGACCACACAGGTGGCAATGGCAGCCAGGCCGGAAGCTCCGCGCTCGACGGCACGCCTGCGAGCGTGGGCAAATACCGGGTCGACGGCGTCATTGGGCGCGGGGCGATCGGCGTCGTCTACAAGGGCTATGATCCCAACATCTGCCGGGCCGTCGCCATCAAGACGCTGCGCCGCGAGGTCTTGGCCGGCGTCGACGACCAGGACGGACTCCTCAAGCGCTTCGCCAGCGAAGCGCGATCGGCCGGACGCTGCCAGCACCCCAACATCGTCACCGTCTTCGACTACGTCGAGCAGGACGGCACGCCATACATCATCATGGAGTTCGTGACCGCCGGCACGCTGGAGAACGTCACCCGCTCGGGCACCCTGTTGCCGCTGCATCAGGTGGGCGAGATCATGGTGCAGTTGTTGTCCGCGCTCGGCCACGCTCACGACAAAGGGGTCGTACACCGCGACGTCAAGCCCGCCAACATTCTCTGTCCGGCGGCCACCTCGATCAAGGTCACCGATTTCGGCGTCGCCCGCTTCCAGGACCTGGGACTGACCCAAGCCGGCGGCGGTGCGCTCGGAACGCCGAACTACATGTCTCCCGAACAGTTTCTTGGGCGGGACGTCGACGGTCGCTCGGACCTGTTCGCGGTCGGCATCATCCTGTTTCAGTTACTGACTGGAGCCAAGCCGTTCGTTGCCGCCGACATCCCGGAATTGATGCGCAAGTTGCTGAACGATTCGCCGCCCGCGCTCGCAACCTTCCGTCCAGAGCTTCCAGCATCTCTGGACCAGGTGTTGCAGAAGGCCCTCGCCCGCAATCCGACCGACCGCTACCAGTCCGCCGACCAGTTCAGCGCCGCGCTGATCGCCGCGCTCGAGCGGTCGCCGGCGACGGAGGCCGCCCAGTCGGTCGACCTCACCCGGATCTCGCAAAAGCAGCCGGGCGAAGCGACCGACAGCTCGCGCGGTGGGCTCAACCGGACGATGGCCGAGAAACTGACACCGGCCACGCTGGGCCACCTCGAGGAGACTCTGGCCCGCTCCATTGGTCCGATCGCGCGGCTCGTGCTCGCCAAGGCATCGCGCGAGACGACGGATGCCGAAAAGCTGCTGACGAGGCTGTCCGCCCAGATCCCCGGCGCGGCCGAGGCCGAGCGCTTCCGCAAGGCGGCCGAGAAATGGCTGCGGCAGGACCACGGCATCGCCGCCGCCCAGCTCGACGCCGTGATTTCCGAGATGGAGATCCGCGAGGCGACCGAGCTCTTGATGCCCCTGATCGGTCCCGTCGCCAGGCTGCTCGCCGAGCGCGAAGCCAAGACCGCGATCGGCCGCGAGGACTATTACGAGCACCTGGCCCGCGCGATCGACAACGAGACCGACCGCGCGCGCTTTCTGAGCCGCCGGGGCAAGCCCTCCGGTGACCGCGGCCGGACGTGAGACAAAACCAGATGACCTCACTTCCCGACACACCCGAACGGCCAGGCGGCACCCGGAAGCGACGCCTGCGCGCAGCGTTCTCCGCTGATGTGGCAAACTTTTCCGGTCGCGTTTCGGTCAGCGAGACCCGCGCTTTCGGCCACCTGACCGACGTTCTCAAAATCGGCCGGGAGGAACTCGACCGCTACGAAGGCCATCTCATCGGCATGCCCGGAGACGGGCTGTTCGCCTTGTTCGAAAGCGCCGTTGATGCCGTGCAGTGCGCTCTGGCGGTGCAGACGCGGCTTGCGGCACATGCCAACCTGGGTGGCATGCGGCTCCGGATCGGCATCCATCTGGGCGATGTTCTGTTCGACGGGGACCTGCCGTTCGGCGAGACACTCAATATCGCCGCGCGATTGCAGGCCCTGGCCGATCCCGGCGGCACGCTCGTCTCGGGAGCCATCGTCGACGCTGTGTCGGCACGTGTGTCTGCCACCTTCGAAGATCGTGGCGTCCCGCAATTGAAGAACATCCCCCGCCGCATCGCGACCTTCGCCCTCCACCCGCAAACAGGCCAGGCCACCACCGACACGGGCCAAACGCCCACCTTCGAGCCCCTGGACCGGACCATGCAACTGCCCAGGCGCGGCGGACTGGTCGAAAGGCTGTCCGGCCCATTGAGCGCGCCTCCCGCCGATCCGGGCCCGCCGCCCGCCGCCGCGGCGACCTCCTCCATGGCACCGGCACCACCCGCGCCGTTGGCTCCGGCCAGCCGCCCACCGGTGGAGGAGGCGTCCGTGAGCATCGAGCCGCTGCTGTCGCCCCCAGTACCACCATTGCCTTTGCGGCCAGCCGAACCAGGTGCAGGTGACACGCTTGCCGCCCGGCTCGCGGACGCGGCCTTGACCAGCACCATCGTCCCGGTAGCACCGACTGTGATGCAACCCGCGCCGGCAACGGCCACCCCGACACCGCGCGGATCACCCCCATCTGCCCCGGCTGCATCTGCCCCGACCCCATCTCTTCCGGCCCCGTCTGCACCGCCGTTCGCCCCGCCGCCGCCGGCTGCCCCTTCTCCATCCCCAAGCCCCTCACCCGTCAGCGCGCCGGTTTTGAAATCAGTCGCCCCGCGGCCGAGAGCAGCGCCAGCCCCCCCCGCACCGCCAGTGGCCACCGCAAACCGCGCAGGCCAATCCGTCCTGGAGCGTGCGCCGACCCCCGCCACGATCGCCGTTGTCGCCGAAGCCCTCGCCGTCCACCTGGGGCCGGTGGCCCGTGTCATGGCCAGTCGCAAGGCGCAGGCGGCGACGTCGTTGGGCGACCTGGTGACCGCGCTCGAGCAGCACGTTCCGACCGCTGCCGAGCAGCATGCCTTCCGCGCGCGCATCCTGCGCCAACTCGAGCCATGACGGCGCGGGCGGCCGCATTAACCAGCATGACCGCATAAACCGCTGTTTTATTGGCCAATTACCTCGCAGTCCCTGACGATCCTGTTCCCTGCGGCACGGCACGCCGGGGCATCCCGCCCTAGTCTCATCCTCAAGGACGTGGAGACGGCCAGACCGCAGCTCGGAGCGGCAGCCGCCAAAGTGACAACGCGGGAGCGGACAAATGAAGCGCACGATGATCGCAACCGGACTTCTGGTCGCCCTGATGGGGCTGGCCACCCCCTCCCAGGCTGAAGCCGACGCTGATCGGCTGGCGTGCGGTAACTCCGTCCGCAAGGACAGCGTGGACGCCTGCGGACGCCTGATCGGTCGCGCCAACCTCTCGAAGACGGAGCGCTTCATGGCCCTGTTCAACCGCGGCTGGGCCCACCGCCGGGCTGGGGCCAACGAGTTGGCGCTGGCCGATTTCAACACCGCCGAAACGGTCGACCGTGAATTCGCCCGGTTGTACCTCAGCCGCGCCCAGGTCAAGCGCGAGACTGGCGATATCGCGGGAGCCGGCACCGATCTGAGCCGCTACATCGCCCTGATGCCGAACGATTGGTCCGGCTATCACCAGCGCGCCCTCAACGAGCGCAGCCGCGGTCGCCACGCCAACGCGCTCGACGACATCGCAAAGGCGCTCAAGCTCAACCCCTTCGCCAAGGACCTGCCACCGCTACAGGTGCTGACACTCGTCGACCTGAACCGGCTGGCGACGGCCAAGACGGTCGCCGACCGGATCCTGGCCGGGCGCAGCAGCGACGCCGGCACCCGCTATGCCCGCGCTGTCGTGCTGGTTCGCCAGCGCGACCTGGCCGCCGCAGACGCCGATCTGGACGCCGCACTCGCCGCCGAGCCGCTGTTCTCAGCCGCCCACGCCCTGAAAGGTGAGATCGCCGAAGCACGCGGCGACCAGCAGGCCGCCCGTGCTGCGTACACTATGGCCAGCCGGACCGGCGGCCCGAGCCTTGAGGAGAGCGCGGCGCACAAGCGGGCCGAGGCCCGGATTGCCAGCCTTGATGCGGGCCCGCCGGTGAAAGTCGCCGCCAAGACGCCGGTTCGGCCGGCCGTCGTGGCGAAGGCCGAGACGTCGGCGGCAACGAAGATCAGCGCCAAGGGCGACTGCCGCCGGTACATCCCCGGGGCCGCCATCACGATCGCAGTCCCCTGCGGGCAGTGACGATGCCCGGTCGGCCGATCCGTGCCGGCCGGTGGTGGGGGCACCTCGGCCAGGATCAGGAAACGGGCTTCACGTCGACCGATACGGCGACGCTGTGCTGGCCGCCACCGAGCAGGACGCCGCTGATCGGGCTCACGTCGTCGAAATCTCGACCATGCGCGATCGCGATGTGCTCGCCCGAGTTGATCACGTCGTTGGTCGGATCGAATTCGACCCATCCCGTTTCCGGAGCCCACACGCCGACCCAGGCATGGGAGGCATCCGCGCCCTCGAGCTTTTTCTGGCCCGCCGGCGGATAGGTCAACAGATAGCCGCTGACATAGCGCGCCGGCAGCCCCATGGCACGCAGGCCCGCGATCATGAGGTGGGCAAAATCCTGGCAAACACCCGAGCGCTGTTTGAGAACCGTCTCGACCGGTGTCGTCACGTCCGTCGAGGTGCTGTCGAAGCGGAACTCCTTGTGGATGCGCGCCATCAGGTGACGCGCGCCCTCCAGCACCGGCCGGCCCACCGGAAAGGATGGCCGCGCGAAGTCATATAGCATCCGCGAGGCGCGCGCGTGCCGCGAGCCGCAGGCATACTCGACGATTTCTGTGGCGATGCCCGCATTGCCGCCCGTCGCGATGGTCTCCCATGCCGACGTCGCCGTCAGGTTGGGCTTGGGACCGAGGGTGACTGCAATTTCGCTGAC
Source organism: Hyphomicrobiaceae bacterium (assembly GCA_033765285.1). Lineage (GTDB taxonomy): Bacteria > Pseudomonadota > Alphaproteobacteria > Rhizobiales > Hyphomicrobiaceae > Filomicrobium. The sequence continues at coordinate 78,047 of JANRIE010000013.1, forward strand.
GGCCCGCACCGAAAGCTGGCGGTGTTCATCCTCGATGGCGATCAGCGTGACCGGATTGCCGAAATAGTCGACCCGGTCGCTGCGCCACACGGGTGCCGGTTCGATCGTCAGGCTGTGGCGCAGGTTGGTCTGGTGCGGCACGACCCGGGGTGCCAGATGCATGAGGTGATGCGACTGGATGACGGGCGAGCTGTAGCTGTACGTCGTACGATGCGAGACAATGTAGCGGGGCATGGTTGGACACTATGGCACGGCCTGAGGATGCAGCCGCTGCGGCTGCTCGTCGGCGAGACTGAAATACTGGCGCGAGACGAGTTGCGACAAGTGTGGCAGCTCGACGATGAGATCGCCCAGCAGCTTGGCCAGCAACGCGCGCGTTCCCCCTTCTTGCCGGGTTGCGGCCAGCTCACGGGCATCCGCCAGGCGGACGCGCGTCAGCAGATCGAGGGCCAGCTTCTGGTCGGGAGCACGCACGGCATCGCCGGATGACTTCGGCAGGTTGCCGATATGCGCCGAGACGCTGGCAAGCTGGTAGGCGAGGCTGCGCGGGTTGGTCTCGTCGATCATCAGCAGATCGAGGACGAGGTGCAGTTGCGGCGCAAACCGGTAGCGTGAGCGGAATGTGATGTAGCTGTCGGCCGTCTGCAGCGCGAACAGCATGTCGTCACCCTCGAGTTCGTCGGCCTCCGCCGACTGGAACAGCTCGAGCAGGAGTTTGGCGAGCCAGTACGCCCGTTCGATCCGGCGGCCGAGATCGAGGAACTGCCATCCCGTGTTGCGCGTCATGTTCTCGTGGCTCATGCCATTGAAGGCCGCCAGGAGTTGCAGCAGTTCATCGGCGGCCTCGATCAGGTCGAGGGCATTGTCGGGCAGACTTGCGGCCGGCAACACCGCCGGTGCGTCACCATGTGAGGCTGCCATGCGGCTCACCATCGGAGCCGCCGACAACGCCGTGAGCAGGCGCCAGTTGTCCTCAGACAACCGGTCGCGACACTGAACGGCGATTTCGCGGATGTTGGCGAACGTCACCGGCAATCCCTGCGGCAAGGTCTCGCTGCAGCAGATTTCGTGCATCCAGCGCGCCGATTCCTCGGGTGCAACCGGCGCGGCGATGACGGCAGCCGGGTCGTCCTCGATCAGCGCGCGCAAGGCGGTAAACGGACGGTAGCTCGCCGGCAGCGCCAGGTCGGCGGCACTGCGCTGCAAGGTCTGGCGCAGAACGCGCAGTGTGCCGTCGGCGCGTTCGCAATAGCGGCCGAGCCAGAACAGATTGTCGGCGACGCGGCTCTGCAACGCGGTGGCCTGCCGCTGCACCGACTGGGCGGCGATGCGGCGCAGGCTCACGGACGGCGAGTGGGTGCCTTCCGACACGATCCACACGTCTCGCGATCGCGATTCCTCCGAGCTGAGTGCCACTGTTTCGCTGGCATCGACGGTGATGGCCAGCCCACCCGGCATGACCGTATAGACCCCGTCGATGGCGGCCACGAAGACGCGCAGCGCATAGGGCTCCGGCTTGAGCCCGTCGGCGGTCCAGGACGGTGCCGTGGCGAAGCCCTGCGGTTCCTCGGCAACCAGATTGGCCCCCAAAAAGCGGATGTCGGTTTCCAGGCGTGACCGATCCTCGGGCGACAGCCGCGGCGCGTACCGCCCGCGCGAGGCGGCACCCGGATTGCCCGTCCCCTCCTGAGCGGCGTGGATGACGTAGCGGTCGAGACTGCCCAGAACATGGTCGCGGGCCAGCGCCTCGCCCAGCCACAGCCGTGGGCTGTCAGGCACGATCAGATCCTGTCCGAGGAAATGGCCAGCCAGCGCGGCGAGATAACCCGACAGTCCGCGGTTCTCGACGATGGCCGTGCCCAGCGCGTTGACGACGAGGCCCGGATTCTGCCGGCAGGCACCGACGAGGCCGACTGGCCCATCAAACCCGTTCGGCGAGAGTTCCAGCGGATCGGCGCGCCGCCCTTCGACCGAACGCACCAACAGGTCGATCTTTCGCAAGCCGTTGATCGTCTTCAGATAGACGCGGTTGCCGACGACCCTCAGGTCGCTGCCGCCGACGCGCAAATGGCCGAGATAGCGCGCCATATAGGAGTGGCCGATAAACGAGGCGGTCTCCGGACCGGGCGACAGCACGGCGATCGTCGGGTCGTCGCTTTTGGCGCGCCGCAGCAGGTCGTCGGACAGGCTCTGATAGAACTGGCCGATGCGCAAGGCGTTGGACTGCCGAAAGAGACCCGCCATCACCTCGCCGAGCACCATGCGATTGGCGAGCGCGAAGCCGTGGCCGGCGGGTGTCTCGGTATGGGCGTCGATGACCCGCCAGTTGCCGGACGGATCGCGGGCGAAATCGAGTGCGAGGAACGTAAGGTGCCCCTCTTGCGGATGCACGCCGAGCAGAGGCCGCAGGTAGTTGGGGTCGCTCATCACGAGTGGCGGCGGCAGCAGCCCCTGCTCGAGGACGTTGCGATCGCCATACAGGTCCGCAAGGAGTGCGTTGTAGAGCTGCGCCCGCTGCACGGAGGCGGCCTCGATCAGCGCCCAGGTGCTGCCGTCGATGAAGATCGGCACCAAGTCGAGCCGCCACATCTGGCGGCCCCGCTGGGGATCGGAAAAGTTTTCGTAGACCAGCCGCTCGATGCGCTGTGCGTGCAGAGCCTGATCGGCAGCCGGTGTCTCGGCGAGCCAGCGGTTGAATGTCGCCCAGACATCACGAGACTTTCCGTCGAGCCCGACCATCTCGTCGTATACACCGGCCAAGGCCGGGTAATCGGGGGCAGGGGATTGCATCGCGACGCCATCGGCGGGCAATTCTCTCGGTGCCGCAGCAGAGGCCCGCGAGGCTGTCATCGTGAGAGAGGCTCCTGCTGACCTAGCGCCGACACGGCTCGACAACCAACCGGGCAGCCAAGTGTTCATGATACGATTCGTCCTATACCAGAATTCACGAATCGCCTGGCCTCTGATCAGGCAACAGCTTTGTTCTCGGCCCAGATGATGCGTTTGGGCGACGGTCGTTCACGGTCCCGAGTGGTTCGCATCTGAGGTTTGGGCCCCGTTTGCCTGAAGCCGCGGCCCCAACCTGAGGCATCTAGTCTAGTCGTCTGCGGCCTTGCCAGGGAAGCGCTACGTGCAGGTCATGGGCAGGCTCGTCGTCGTCATGGGAACGCGTTGCGGCGCGGTCAACTGAACAACCGCAGGTCGAGAGTTGCGGGATAGACCGGATTTTTCCGCTCGGGCGGCACCGTCACCGGACCCGGCGTGTGTCCATGCTTTTCGAAGCGCGCATGCCGCCGCCCCTCGGCCTCCAGCGAATTGATCGGCATGGTATCGAAGTACTTTCCGCCCGGGTGGGCGACATGATAGCGGCACCCGCCGATCGACCGTCCGGTCCAGGTGTCGACAATGTCGATGACGAGCGGCGTATGAACGCCGATCGTCGGATGCAGGCAAGCCGGTGGCTGCCACGCCCTATAGCGGATCCCGGCGACCCCTTCGCCCCGCGTACCGGTTGCCACCAGCGGCAGCCGCTGCCCGCCACAGGTCACCACATGGCGTCCGTCGGTCAGGCCGGTGGCTTTGACCTGCAGCCGCTCCAGCGAACTGTCGACATACCGCGCCGTGCCGCCGATGACGCCCTCCTCGCCGAGGACGTTCCAGGGTTCGAGCGCTTGCCGGAGTTCCACGCTGATCCCCTCGTAGGTCACGCTGCCGAACGCAGGGAAGCGGAACTCGAAATGCGGCGCAAACCACGCGGGCTCGAATTTCAACCCGTGGGCGGCCAGGTCGTCGAGGACCGCGCAGAAGTCGGCCCAGACGAAATGCGGCAGCATGAAGCGGTCGTGGAGGTCGCTTCCCCAGCGGATCAGCCCACCGCGATAGGGGGCCTCCCAGAACCGGGCAATCAGGGCCCGCAGCAGCAACTGCTGGGCAAGGCTCATCCGCGCATGTGGTGGCATCTCGAAGGAGCGGAACTCGATCAGGCCGAGGCGGCCGGTGGGCCCATCGGGCGAATAGAGCTTGTCGATGCAGATTTCAGCGCGATGCGTGTTCCCGGTCACGTCGATCAGCAAATTGCGGAACAACCGGTCGACCAGCCAGTGCGGGATCGGCCGATCGCCGGGCCCGGGGACCTGCGCCATGGCGATCTCGAGTTCGTACAATCCCTCGTGGCGACCCTCGTCGACACGAGGGGCCTGGCTCGTGGGTCCGATGAACAGGCCCGAAAACAGGTACGACAGGGCCGGGTGGTGCTGCCAGTACGTGATCAGGCTCGCCAGCAGGTCCGGCCGGCGCAGGAACGGGCTGTCTGCGGGGGTCGCACCGCCCAGCACGATATGGTTACCGCCGCCGGTGCCGCTGTGCCGCCCGTCGATCATGAACTTCTCGGTGCCCAGCCGGCAGGCAAATGCGGCGTCATAGAGTTCGGTCGTCGCCTCGACCATTTCGCTCCAGGAGCGGGCGGGGTGGATGTTGACCTCGATCACGCCGGGATCGGGTGTGACCTTGATGACGTTGAGGCGCGGGTCGTAAGGCGGCTCATAACCCTCGATGTGCACGGGCTGGCCCAAGGCGCGCGCCGTCTCCTCGATGGCCGCCGCGAGCGCTGCGTAATCGGCTGCATTTTCCAGCGGTGGCATGAAGATGCAGAGATGGCCGTCGCGGGGCTCGATAGCCAGAGCGGTGCGCACCGACCCTGAGATTTCATTGAAGCTGACCGGTGGCAACGGCGGCGCTTCCAGCGTCACGGTCCGGCGCTGGCGCAGCAGGGCGGCGCGGTCGGGCAGCGGCTCGCGGTCGGCCAAGGGGTCCTGCGGTCTGACATGGGGATAGTTGACCGGCATGATGTATGGCAGTGCTCCGAGCGGCAACCGGAAGCCGACCGGGGAATCCCCGGGTGTGAGGAACAGAACGCCGCGCCGCAATTGCCAGCGTTCCGTGACCCACCGGCGGCCAAGGTCGGCGGTCTGCCACACCTGGATCGGCAGCACGTAGCCGGCCGGCGCGCTGAGCCCGCGATCGAAGGCCTTGACGACGCGCGACCGCTCGGCCTCGTCCTCGAGCTTGTTCGTTTTCGGCGTCAGGTTGACCGGCAGCTTCTGCTCGACGAGGGCGAAATGGGCGGCGTCCTCATAGGCTGGCATGGCGCTGTCCGCCGGCAGGCCGAGATGCATGCACAGTCCGGCCGCGAACGCCTGTGCAGTCGCCGCATTGGCCGGCCGGACCGGCACTTCGCGGTCGATCAGGTCGGCGCGCTCCCACAGGGGCTGGCCGTCGGTGCGCCAATAGGCGGCGAACGCCCAGCGCGGCAGTTGCTCGCCGGGATACCACTTGCCCTGGCCGAAGTGCATGAGGCCACCGGGCGCGAACCGCTCCGCGAGGCGGCGCACCAGATCCTCGGCATAGCGGCGCTTGGTCGGTCCGACCGCCTGGTTCATCCATTCGCCCGCTTCCATGTCGGTGGCGCTGACGAACGTGGGCTCGCCGCCCATCGTCAAGCGCACGTCGCCCGCCGTCAGGCGCGCGTCGACCGCCTCGCCGAGCGCGACGATTTCAGCCCACTGCTCGTCCGAATAGGGCTTCGTCACCCGTGGTGTTTCGGCGATCCGCGTGACCGTCATGGCGAAGTCGAAGGCGACTTCGGCCTTGGTGTGAGCCCCGGAAATGGGCGCCGCGGTGGACGGGCTGGGCGTCGCCGCCAGAGGAATATGGCCCTCGCTGGCCAGCAACCCCGACGTCGGATCGAGGCCGACCCAACCCGCGCCGGGCAGATAGACCTCGGTCCATGCGTGCAGGTCGGTGAAGTCGACGTCCGCGCCCCCCGGGCCCTCGAGGGGCTTCACGTCGGGTTTGAGCTGGATCAGGTAGCCTGAGACGAAACGCGCCGCCAAGCCGAGGTGCCGCAGGATATGGACCAGCAGCCAGCTCGAATCGCGGCACGAGCCGGACCGCTTCAGCAGCGTTTCCTCCGGGGTTTGAACGCCCGGTTCCATGCGAATGAGGTAGCCGATATCGCGCTGGACCATCTGGTTGACCGCAACCACGAGGTCGATCGTGTTGATGTCCTTTGGCTGTCCGAGCGCCGCCAGGTAGGCTGCAAGCTGCGGTTCGGGCGGTTCGGCGGCAAGGTAGGGCAGCAGGTCGGTCTTGAGTTGTGCCGGGTAGACGAAGGGAAAGGCGCGGGCGCTCTCCTCGATGAAGAAATCGAACGGATTGAGCGCTGTCATTTCCGCCACGAGATCGACCGTGACCGAGAACGCTTCGGTCGGCTCGTTCAGCACGACGCGGGCGAGGAAGTTGCCGAACGGATCCTGCTGCCAGTTGATGAAGTGATCGGCAGGCGCGAGCGTCAGCGAGTAGCTGAGAATCCGTGTGCGGCAGTGCGGGGCCGGCCGCAGGCGGATCACCTGCGGGCCCATCGTGACGAGCCGGTCATAGGTGTAGGACGTCTTGTGGGTGAGCGCGACTTGGATCGACACGTGCCAGCGGCTCCGGGTTAGCGTACTACGCGGTTGATCTGGATCGGACGGCCGGGCCGCGGTCAGGGTGCGGGCGGCGTTCAGTCCGAGGGCTGGTTCTTGGCTTGGGATCGGGACGTGGTGGTGGTGGGCGCGGCGGTCGCTGTCGCCTGGCTGCGATCTTGCGATTGGCTTTGGGATTGGCCCTGCTTTTGGGATTGGTCCTGGCTTTGCGACTGAGAACCCTGGGCGGGCGGTCGCGGCGGGGTTGTCTCGGATGGCACCGAAGTTGCCGCAGTGGCGGCGAGCGCCTGATCCTCGAGCCCGAAATAGCAGACCGCCAGGTCGTTCGTGAGCGCGATCAATTCACGCTGGACTGCGTCGTTGAACCCATGCAGGTACCTCACGAGGCCCGGGTCACGCTGCGCCAGATGCAGCAGGTCGTGCAGGTCCGAGATACGCTTGAGCAGGCGGCTGGGCGTCGGCAGGCCGCAATGCGTGCGCAGTTGCGTCACGGTGCCGTCGATCTCCATCGCGCAGTGGGCGATCGAGCGCGCGAAGCTCTGTTCGAAGATGAGGAACTGGGCGATGTTCATCGGCTGTAGCGGACCCGACACCAGCCGCCTGAAGGCATGATGGCCACCGCACGCGCGCAGCAGCATCGACCAGTGTGTAAAGTCGCCGAGCGTGTCTCCATGCTCGGCGGTGCCAGCCTGGATTTGCGCAAAGCGCACGTCGAGCAGCCGGCTCATCTGGTCGGCACGCTCGATTTCGAGGCCAAGCTCGAAAAACCGCCAGCCGGCATCACGATAGAACGTCGATTGTGCGATGCCGAGCAGGGCGTAGCAATCCGTCTGGATTTGCTCGCACGTTTGGGCGAGGCGGCTTTCGGACTCCAGTTCACTCGGCAGTGCGTCGACCCGACGGTAGGTGCGGTTGATCTGCATCCAGAACTCGGTCGAGACCATCGCCCGCAGCGCGCGCGCGTTGGCTCGCGCAGCGCCGAGCGATCCGACGACCGAGCCCAGATTCTCGCGGTCGTTCAGATAGTAGCGGATGACATTGCGGCTGGACGGCTCGGGATACCGCTTGGCAAAGTCGTCGGCGTCGTCGAACAGCGTGAGCAGCCACGACCAGCCCGACCCCGACGCGCGGCCCCGGTCGAACGCGGTTTGAACGAGCAGGATGCGCGCGAGGCTGGAGGTTCTCTCGATGTAGCGGCCGAGCCAGAACAGGCACTCCGCGTGGCGAGACAGCAATTGCATCAGACCGTGCGCCTTCCCTGCGCCTGCGTCTGTACCGACGCCTCGCCGCCGGCCGCCTGCGGCCCGCTGACCGGTGCCGAGCCCTCGGGATAGAGCACCCAGGTGTCCTTGGTGCCGCCACCCTGGGACGAATTGACGATGATCGAGCCCTTGCGCAAAGCCACGCGCGTCAGCCCGCCCGGCAGCACCCAGGTGTCTTTGCCAGTCACCGCGAACGGACGCAGGTCGACATGGCGCGGGGCCACACCTTCGTCGGTGAGCGTCGGGCAGACGGACAGGTCGATCATCGGCTGAGCGATGAAGTTGGCGGGATTGTCCAGCAGGACCTTGCGACACGCCTCGATCTCGGCCGCACTCGCCTTTGGCCCGACGACGATCCCATAACCACCCGATTCCCCGACCGGCTTGACCACCAGTTCGCCGAGGTTCTCCAGCACGTAGGCGAGGTCTTTTTCTTCGCGGCAGATGTAGGTGTCGACGTTGGGCAGGATGGCCTCCTCGCCGAGATAGTACTGGATGATGCGCGGCATGTAGGCATAGACGGCCTTGTCGTCGGCCACGCCCGTGCCCGGCATGTTGGCAACCGTCACTGTGCCGGCGCGCAGGCAGCTCATGAGACCAGGCACGCCGAGCATGCTCTCTGGGTTGAAAGCCTCCGGATCGAGGAAGGCATCATCGACGCGACGGTAGACCACGTCGACCGGATGCAGCCCCGAAATCGTGCGAGCATAAAGCCGCTTGTCCTTGACGAGGAGGTCGCGGCCCTCGACGAGGGGAACGCCCATTTCTCGGGCGAGAAAAATGTGCTCGTAGTAAGCCGAATTGAACACGCCCGGCGACAGCAGCACGATCTGCGGGTCCATGACGCCCTCTGGCGCGGTCTCGGCGAGTTTTTCGCGCAGGCGCTGGCCATACTCGGACACGTCGCGCACCGAGAACCCCTCGATCAGGTCCGGAAACGCCCGCTGCATGAGATGCCGGTTCTCGATCACGTACGAGACGCCCGACGGCGTCCGCGCGTTGTCCTCGAGCACCAGGAATTCGCCGTCGCGACCGCGCACGAGGTCGATCCCCGCGACATGGACATAGACCCCACGCGGCGGTGTGAAGCCGCGCATCTCCGGCCGATAATAGGGGTTCGACAGGATCAGATCGCGTGGCACGATCCCGTCGTCGAGTATTTTCTGCGCGCCATAGAGATCGGTCAGGAACAAGTTGAGAGCGGCGACGCGCTGCTTGACGCCAGCCTCGATGTGCTTCCATTCCGCCGCCGTCAGAACACGGGGAATGACGTCGAAGGGCAACGTGCGGTCGATGGCGTCGCGGTCCGAGTAGACGGTGAACGTCACCCCCCTCTCGAACAGTTCGTTCACGGCGTCGGCGGCGCGAACCGTCAGGTCCGGCAACGCCATCTGCTCGAGGCGCTGCCAGAATTGGAGGAGTCGCGGGCGGTTCTCCTCACCGTCGCCGATCAACTCGCAGAACGAGTGGCCGGGGCGATAGGTCGACAAGAGCGCCGGCTGGGAAGGATCACGGAAGGCGTGGAGCTTGGCCATTGGGGCCTCGTATGCTGCAGTGGCGAGATGCGGAGGATGGCACCTCGGCCGATGCGTGTCCAATCCTTATGCAATGCATTGCGCGCTCAAAAAAAAGGCAGCGTCGACGCTCTGGCAGTCAGGGTGAGTGTCAGGAAGCATGGCGACCCGGCGCTGGCGCCGCCCATGCGGAGCGCCGAACGGCGCGTGAGCCCGAAATGGCGCAGAATACGCCAGCCTGTTCGCAAACCAGCCCGAAAGGCCTGGGAGCACCGCGACCCGGCGCTGGCGCCGCCCATGCGGAGCGCCGAACGGCGCGTGAGCCCGAAATGGCGGAGAATACGCCAGCATGTTCGCAACCGAGCCCGAAGGGCCTGGGAGCACCGCGACCCGGCGCTGGCGCCGCCCATGCGGAGCGCCGAACGGCGCGTGAGCCCGAAATGGCGGAGACGGAGGGATTCGAACCCTCGATACGCCTTTAGAGCGTATAACGATTTAGCAAACCGCCGCCTTCAGCCTCTCGGCCACGTCTCCGCAACGGAGCACCTCGTATAGTGGCAGCCCCCAATGTTTGCAACACGCTTCGGACCACACTACTATCGTCCTAACGGCAGCCGCGAAGGCGTGAACCAGTGGTGGCTCCATGAGCAGTCGAGAGACAGACCGTCGTGCCCGTAAGTGGCGCTTTGCATCTGCCACCGCAGGCCTCGTCGTGCTGCTTTCCGCAGCGTCGGCCATCGCCGGGGAAATCTGCGTCAGTTGCGAGGAGCCGCCAGCACTTTATGCGTGCGCCATCGCCGGGATCGAGGGCAGCGCTGCGAGCACGCCTGGCGCACACCTCCACTGCATCCGCGAGTTGGCAAAGAGCGGAGGCCATGCGCGCTGTGCGGTCGATGCGCGCTCTGTCGCGGCCTGTCCCGGCACCGTCGCCCGCCTCGATCCCCCGCCCCCTCAACCCATCGTGACCCTGCCCCCGCGCGCCATCGCCCCGGACGCGGCCGTCGCCGCGCCGGCCGGTTCGGTGCCTGCTCCGGCCCCCACGACCGACGGCGAACCGCCAGCCGTGCCCCCCGCCGCAGCGCCGCCCGGCGAGCCACGCACCGTCGAGGAACTTGCAAAGCGGACCGCACAGTCCTCGAAAGAAAGCCTGGACAAAGCCCAGGAGGCGGTCGTCGGTGCCGCCAAATCGACGGGGCAGAGCCTGGAAAAGGCGGGCGACGCTGTCGGCTCGGTAGCCAAGGAGGCCGGCGAGGCCGTCGGGTCGGCCGCGCAGAAAACCGGCGATGCCGTCGGCTCGGCCGCGGTAAAGACATGGCGCTGCCTCACATCACTTTTCGGGGACTGCTGACGGTCGTCCTGCCGGACGTCTGCCGAACCTCGCGCAGACACGGACCATTTCGTGTCGGGTTCCCGCCGCGCGCGCTCTCACGGCTGCAATTCGCCCACGGTGCGACCGCGATTTCGCCCACCATTCAGAACGCATTCATGTAGGGCTCAGTACTGTCTTCAGCATGTCCGGTACGTCTCAGGCGTCTGTCTGGCGAGGCGTCGCGGCCCTGCTTGCGAAGGTGCGCGGATGCCTGCACGACAGTGCGCGCTGCACGAGGAGTAACATCATGGCGGTTCGGCTTCTCGCACTCCCCCTCATCGCGGCGACCGCGCTGGTGGCCGGCGGGTGCGCCCAATCGCCGTCCCTCTCGTTCGCCGGCCTCGCCAACACCGACCTGCAGCCTATCGCGTCGGCACAGGCACAGGACGACAGCGTCGAATTGAGCTACGCCCGACGCAAGACGCTGGCCGGAAAGGTGCTGACGGCCATCGCGCTCGAGCGCGTGACGGGACTGAGACCCGATCCAGCCCGCTTTTCCGAGGTCGACTGAACCGCTGACGGGATGGCGGGGCACGAGCCGGGCCGGCGCGGCGTCCGTCAGCGGCCCGGCGCGGTCCGGTCGACGACAATCAGCTTCCAGGTCGACGTCCGCCACCCCGTGGGTCGCCATGCGTGATGCCAGGGTACCACGACGGTCTCCGCCCTTTCGAGATCAAGGTCGGACAATTCTGGCGCGCGCAGGGAGCGGCGCACGTGCGCGGGGGTCAGTCCAGGTTCCCACACGATGGCCAGATCACCTTTGGTCAGATCGGTTCCAGCGGGTGTGTGATGGGGATAGTGTCGCGCCACGACGGTCGCCTGAGGGAAGGCCGCGCGCAGGTTGCCGCCGGTCTCGTGTTCGAGGGCGACGATCGTCCCGGTGGCATCGAACCCCCGCGCGCGCAATTCTGCGGCGAGTCCGCTGTACGGCTCGCCCCAGCGACACGTTTTGCACACGGGATCGAGGACGATCATGTTGGCGGCACGCGCGGCGAAGGCCACCACGGCGATCACCATGGCGATACGCGCAAAGCGGATGATCTGCACCCGCCCGGCCGCGCTGCGGTGATCCATGCTGCGGCGGGCCACGCCGAACAGCCAGATGACGCTCCCGACGTAAAGCGGCATGAGCACGTGAACGGCCAGCCCACGGACATTGAAGGCGCTCGCCGCAATGAGCGACAGCGCGAACGCAAATCCGCAGGCATAGAGAACGAGCTGCTCGAAATCGGGTTCGGCGGTCGTGTTGCGCCCCCGCCGCAGATCGTCCCACGCCGTCGCGAGCCAGCGTGGAAAAACGATGGGCAGGATGAGCAGGAGCGGCATCAGATAGGCGACCGGGCCGCGCACCGCATCCAGAATGCCGTCTCGCCCGCCGAGCACCGGTGTCAAAGCGTAGGTGAGCTGGCGGACGCGGGCGGGCTCCGCGATGAGCCAGGCCAGATACGGCGCTGCGACAATGACCGCCAGGGCCAGACAGGCCAGCAGCGGCCAGCGCAACAGCCGCCCGCGGACCGACGGCTGCACGAGTGCCGCCAGCAGCACCGCCACCAGAAACGCCGCGTAGGCCGGCTCGGTGAGCAACCCCAGTCCCATCGTGAGCCCGAGTGCGGGCCAGTCCCACGGCCGCTGATCTTGGCCGATACGCACGATGAGCCACAGCGTCGCCATCACCGCCGTCAACGCCAGCACCTCGTGGGTGAACCCCTCGTGATAGCGCCAGGCGATCGAATAGATGAGCGCCAGGCTCTCGACGCTCAACAGGGCAAACAGCGGATCTCGGAGGATGCGCCGCGCCGCCAGGAACAGGAAGCCCGCCGTTGCCGTCAGCGCGGCATATTTGATCAGCAGGTGCCCCACGACATGCGGACCCGTGATCTGCTGCACGGCCCACAACAGCCAGTTGTACAGCGGCGGCTGGCGCGGAAAGGCCTCGTAGCCCGCGCGCAGGTCCTGCGACAGCACGGTGTCGATGACGTCGTCCTCGCCGAGCACGTCCGAGACCAGCAGGCGAGCCGCCGTGTGCACGGCGCAATAAGCAAGGGCCACCAGCAGCACGAAGGCGAGCCCTTTGCGGGTCGTGCCGCCATTCTCCTCCGCCGGGAGAGCCCGCCTTGCGTCGATCGGTTGGTTCACAGCCACGCTGCCGGCCCGCTCACGGCATGAGGACGGTGGACCCCGTCGTCCGCCGCGCCTCCAGATCGCGATGGGCCTGGGCCGCATCCCGGAGAGGATAAGTCTGATTGACGGCGATCTTGACGATCCCGCGCCCCACGACGTCGAACAGTTCGGTGGCGCTGGCGATGAGATCAGCTCGGCTGGCGGTATAGGTGAACAGCGTCGGGCGGGTCGCAAACAGCGAACCCTTCTTGGCCAGGATGCCGATGTCGAAGGCATCGACGGGGCCGGAAGCCGAGCCGAAGCTGACCCACAATCCGCGGGGCTTCAGGCAGTCGAGGGAGGCAGGGAACGTGTCGCGGCCGATCGCGTCGTAGACGACATCGCAACCGCGCCCGCCCGTCAGTTGCCGGACGCGTTCGACAAAGTTTTCGGTCCGGTAGTTGATGACATGAGTGGCACCGTTGCTGCGGGCGAGTTCGCCCTTCTCGTCCGAGCCCACTGTGCCGATGACCGTCGCGCCCAGATGGCGCGCCCACTGGCAGGCAATGAGGCCGACACCGCCGGCCGCGGCATGGAACAGCATGACGGTGTCGGGCCCGACGGGAAATGTTTCGCGCAGCAGATAGCGCACCGTCATGCCCTGCAGCATCATGGCGGCGGCCGTCTCATCGGCGATCCCGGCAGGTATCTTGACCACGCGATCGGCGGGGATCAGGCGTTCCTCCGCATAGGCCCCGATCGGGTTGGCATAGGCGACACGGTCGCCCGGTTGCACGTCACTGACACCCGGACCGACGGCCTCCACGACGCCGGCCCCTTCCATGCCGATGACGCCGGGAAGGGCGGGCAACGGATAGGCACCCGTGCGGTGGTAGGTGTCGATGTAGTTGAGACCCACCGCCGTGTGGCGGAGCCTGACCTCGCCCGCGCCCGGCGCGCCGACGGCGACGTCATCCCAACGCATCACCTCGGGACCGCCGTATGTGTGGATGCGGATGGCGTGGACCATGACGTCGCTCTCCTGTTGGCGGCAGCAGCATTTTCCGACGACGTGGACACAGGTTCGTCGAAGAAAACGCGAAAAAACAAGACGCGGTGGCGCGAATCCGAATTCCGTAGGATCAGACAGCGGCCCCGTGGCGGGCACGCGGACCGGCGGTTGTGTCGGTACTGCGGCCCACAACAAGGCGTGTGCGTTGCCTTGACCCCGCCACCGCAGCCTTCTATGGGCTCAGGGCTTCGTTCACAAGAGGGCGGCATGGCAGACACAGGTTGCAAGAGCCGCGATGGGCTTCGCTCCATGGAGTTCGCGGCCGCACGCGCGACCGTCGCGGCACTGGCTCTGGCCGGCATGCTCGCGACGGCTGGCTGCGCCGTATCGACCGAGGCAACGGTGTCGACAGTGGCCGGCCTCAATTGCGTGGATGATTCGATGCGATGCATCGGCGAGCGCCAATCGGCCCTGCGCCAGATGACGTCCGACAGCACGCGCGGCTGGGTGCTGGAGCGGCCGACACCGAATGCCTATGCATCGGGCGTTCGGCTGTTTGCCTACAAGACCAAGAAAGCCGAACTGTCCTGCGAGGAATTGAAGCGTGGCCAGGCCGAGGCCGACGCCGGCCCCGGCGTGCTGCGCGCGTCGACCGGCTCGCTCAGTCCGGCGCAGATCTCGCGGGGTGTCATTCTGGCCGGCGAGGTCTCCCGCGAACTCGCCCGCGAACGCAAGAGGCGGTGCTAGTGGTTCTCATGGTTCCGACACGTGGTGGGTCCGGTGCCGCGAAGGAACCCGACTGTCGGAACCGGAACAGCGCAGACGAGACGATCAACGGCGTCGCCCATGGACAGCGTGAGACGCTGTCGGGGTCGGCTCTACTTCATCAGTCTGACGCGCCCGTCCTCGCCACGCCGATACAGTCGCCCCGTAGAGCGGTTAACTCCCTGCGAAATGTCCGCGAGGCTTTCGAGGGGATAGGCCGTACGATCGTCCATAGGCCGTGAGATGAAGAATTCGGCGTGCAGGAGCCCGTTTGCTTCCTTGCCAGTCGGATCGAGACCAAGCGTCTCCAATCGCTCCAACACCTGAAGGCTTTCGTCCATCGACTGAAAGCGTCTTTGCACGAACGACACGCCATTCAGCTTTTCCGTGACCAATCCCTTGGCGCCCAAGGTGCTTTCGATGGTGTCATAGGGAAACATGCGAAGCACAAACGAGGCAAACCACGGAGTGCGCGGGCCTATCGCGTTCAGAATCTTCTTGATGGATCGCTCGGTGATATAGCCGATGCTGCCGGTAGAAATAACGAGGTCGACGCCGTGCAGGACATCCATTGCCGCTGCTGGCACGGGATCGGCCTCGAGATTTGCCGAAATCCCACTCGAGAGCAAACCGACGCGTTCAGCGTACGTGACGGCA
This sequence comes from Hyphomicrobiaceae bacterium, assembly GCA_033765285.1. GTDB lineage: Bacteria > Pseudomonadota > Alphaproteobacteria > Rhizobiales > Hyphomicrobiaceae > Filomicrobium. Next base: position 93,208 of record JANRIE010000013.1, read on the forward strand.
GGACGAGAGAGATCAAAGCCGATGATGCTCATTTCGCGGCGCGGCCACGAGCGATAGTAATGCCTGTCCAACTCGATCAAGTCAGCAGCGGAAATTCCAGCAAGGTGCAACTCTCGATACCGGCTCGCCAAGCGATCAATTCCCAATGGGAACTGCAATAATGCCGCATTGTTTCCCTAGCTGCAGCTGAGATCGAGAATTTTGAGCGGACGCTCCAGCTTGCTCTCGAGTGCGTCGATGGTACTCAGAAAGATAGGCTTGGCGAGGTCCGCAATGACATAGTCCAAGCCGTAGAGCACCCGATGGTATTCTCTCGGATCGGGCTGCACGTAGATCGTGTCGAAATTTGCTTTCGCCCGGTTTCCTTCGGGCACATTTTCTTTATGCGGACCAAGGGTCATCCACTCACCTCGATTTTGTCACCCGGTCATCGAGGATCGTCGATGGCCGGACAAACATAAGAAGGAAGGGGCGATCGGCAATTATTCAAATCACCCGATGATGCCTCATAGAGGAGGCAATGAAGCGCATGGAAATGCCATTCTGTTACAGTTCTGAGCGCCACCGAATATCAAGATTTACCCGGCACAACGTTGGCCGTGTACGCACATCACCCGACGATGTATAGCACCCGATCGCGAAGTCTCAACCCTTGATCACCCGCCGATTTGCTCTGCTGTCTGACCAGATGGAGTCCGTCAGCGCCGGATCAAGCACGCATCCTGGCGTGGTCGATTGCGAGAGGCGGCAAGCCTCTCGCATCCACGACGGCGGTCGTCACTTCTTCGCCGGAGGCTTCTTGGCCTTCGGCATCTTGGCATAGGCGCTGTCGTCGCCGGCCTTCGCAGCCGCAATCGCCTCAGCCACGACCGTCTCGGCATAGGCCGGCAGCGCGAACGCACCGACATGCACGCCGGGGGTCCAGTACTTGAGGCCATCGACACCGCGCTTTTTGGCGCGCTTCGCCAGCGTCTTGTCGTCGACGCCGAGCACGTCCTTGTCGTCGGTTGCCAGGTTCAAGGCGAACGGCCCGCCGAAGTAGCAGGGCTGCGTGCACATATAGGGTGCCACCTTCTTGAACAGCGAGGCGAACACGCGCGTCGTGCCGGCCAAGTGCTCGGGAAACAGGAATGGCAGGCCATTCTGCGTGACGAGACACCCACCCTTGACGAGCGCGCGCTTGCAGTCGGTGAAGAACTCCCGGGTGTGCAGCACCGCAGACGGACCAATGGGCTCGGAACTGTCGACGATGATCGCGTCGAACTGCTCGTCGGTCTCGGCGACGTACTTGAGGCCGTCGGCGATGACGATCTCGGCGCGCGGATCCTCGAACGTCTTGCCGGGGATTTCGGGGTAGAACTTCAGCGCCGTGTCGATGACCTCGCGGTCGATCTCGACCAGAACCGCTCTCTCGACGCAGTCATGACGCAGAACCTCGCGCATGACCCCGCCATCGCCACCGCCGACGACCAGTACCGATTTCGGCTTCTCCAGCGCCATCAGCGGCACGTGGGCCATCATCTCGTGGTAGACGAACTCGTCTGAGGTCGTGAGCTGGCACACGCCGTCCAGCATCAGGACGGTACCCCAGGTCTTGTTCTTGAAGATCACGAGGTGCTGGTGCTCGGTCTTGACCTCATGCAAAACCTTAGAGGCGGCCAGCGCCACGCGCCAGTGTGGGTGAAACGTCTCCTCGATCCAGCGATCGCTCATCGGAACCCCCAGGAAAAAATAACGGCCCCGCGTTATGGCGGAGCCTTGGTGACATGACGATGACGCGAGAGCAGGTCTCGCGCCTCATTCGGGTGGTGCAAGGTCGTACGTGCGGTGCGCAGCTTCACCCTGCGGGTGAATTGCGAGAGGCTCTCCGCCTGTCGAGCGCTCAGACCAGGGACTGGACCCTGGACCCGAACTCGAGGTGCCGAATGGCGCTGATTTAATGCGGGCTGCCGGTTACCCGCACCTTCCGGTCGGCGCTCGGAACGAGTGTCGGAAGGCACCAGCAATGAGCCTTGGAGCCTTGGCAACCGGCGCGCACTGTCCAAAAAGGAGCGAGTGCGCGCCGGCCGGGCCCATGATGATCGGGAGGTCAAGACGGCTGGAGCCTGGACGAAGGAGGTGCCGCCCGGCGACCCTTGACGGTCACCGGGACATGCCGCCCCGCATACCAGCCCATCCACGAGAGGAGCGGCTTAGGCCGCCTTCTTCGCAGACACCCTGACATGGCGCACGGGAGCCGTGCGCGAAGCGGCGGTCTGCCACTTCATCTCCTCGAGCTCTTCGCCGCGCAGGTGCTCTTTCACGATGACGTCCTCGGCCGAGAAGGCCTCACGGAGAACTTCGATCGCGAGGTGAGGCATGGCCTCACCGCACATGAACACGTCGAGAGCGGCGTAATCCGCCTCGGGCCATGAATGAATGGAGATGTGACTCTCGGAGAGCACCGCCACACCGCTCACGCCACCATTTGGGGTGAAGTGATGCAGGTGGATGTGCAGGAGCGTCGCACCTGCGACCTCCACACAACGCTTGAGCGTACGCTCGATGTGCTTGAGGTCGTCGAGACGACGGGCACCAAACAGATCAATGATCAGATGGGTCCCGGCGTACTTGATGCCTTCGCGCTCGATGAAGAAGTCTTTACGCTCTTCAGACGGAACGCGGGCAGTAACAGGTGCAGCAGTTTCTTCCTTTTGGGCGGTGCTTGAACGAGTCAAGTCCATCCCCAATTGGAAGAGGGTGTCGTCATAGGCCATCGGACCCTCCCCAACCAGTAGATAGATGTGACCCGTCCGCTCCTTACCTTGGGGCTCTCCTTAACCTTTGGGGCAGGTGGACGAACGGAGGACGGTCATATGCGGCCAATCCCCCCCCCACGCAAGCGGAATCTGCCCTCGGGGGCAAAAAAAATTTTTCCAGCTTTCGTCGTGGATTAACAAGGGCTTGTCAAAGGCCCCTCGCGTGAAGCCCCCCACACCCCAACGGGCAGCAAATTGAAGCACTTGGGCTGTCATCATCCGCGCACGGAAACACAGCTCGCGGACGTCCTGCGGGCGGCACGCCTCCCGCGCCCACGGATGCCGCCGCGGCCCGCTGACGGAGACCGCCACGACCCGCCGCCTCAACGACCGCCGTCGAACCGGATCGATTCGCCGTCGAAGTGGGCCTTCAGCGGCCGCCCAGCAGGCCATCCAGCAGCTTCTTGGTGTCGACCTTCTGACCGCCGACCTCGCCATCCTTCAAGAGCCCGTCGAGCACCTCCTGCGGCTTCTTTCCCTTCAGCTCGTCCAGGACCTGCTTGGCCTTGCCGCTCTTGAGCTGCTCGCCCAGTTGCTTGACGGCCTCGACCGCCTGGCCCGGGTCCTTCAGCACAGCCGCGAGGTCGGGGGTATACTTGACCCGCTCCCAGGGACCATGCACCCGGATCGGGATTTCCAGTCCCGCCAGTCCCGACTTGCCGCCCTGGCCGGCGAGGTCGGCGACGAGCTTCGGGCGTATCGTGTAGTCGACCTCGCGAGGTGGCAGCATCACCCGTCCAGCCCCCGTCAGCCGCAAGAGCGGGCTGGACATCGCGAGGTCGGTACTCTCGGCGACGCCGGCGGTGATCTTGAAGCTCGCCGAAAGCTGGCTGAAATCGGTCTTCTGGGTCGGCGCGGCCGACAGGTTGGAGATTTTCCCCTGGGACAGGCTGCGGATGGCCTGGGGAATGTTGAAACCGACGAGCGCGCCGTTGGTGAAGGTGAAGCTGGCGGTACCATCCAGCGCCTCGACGATCTGACGTTCGCTGGCCCCGCGGCTGGCCAGGACCATCACCAGCCTGCCGTTGCCCGACAGCCAGTCGATGGCCGCCGCATCACGCAGCAGCGGTTGGGCGGAGACACCGTCGATTTGCAGGTTGGCCGCCAGGGCCGGGGCGCGCGCCGAGCCATCCAGCGTGAGCAGTCCGCTGGCCTTGCCCTCGTAGAGCTGCATCTCGTGCACGCTGGTACGCAGGACGCTGTCCTTCAGCCCGACTGTCAGGCTGGTGCGGCCGAACTTCAGATCCTGGACGAGCAGCCGGCCAAGAGCCAGCTTCAAGTCGGCATCGGCGGCCCCCAGGGCCGCGACGTCGATGGTTTCGTTGCTCCAGCCCGCACGCTGCGTGTAGCCTTTGACCTTGGGGCCGTCGCTTTTCAGGAGATCGTCGATCGAGCCGGGTGCCGTGCCGGCCGGCGCGGCCTTGCGGGCTGGCGGAGGGCCGGCTTCGGCCCCGTCCGTCGTCCTCGGGGCGTCGCCGCGCCCCCCTCCACCGCCACTCGTGTAGAGATTGAGGTCGAGCTGATCCATCTTGAGATCGGCGCGGACATGGGGACGTACGCTGGCGGTTGTCACCGTGATGACACCGCTGGCCTTGGCCCCATCGAAGGTGATGTCGGCACCCGTCAGGCTGATGCGGCCGCTGGCCAGCGCCAGGCGGCCCGCGACCGTGGCCGGGCCGAACCCCTTCGCCTTCGGCAATTCGGCACCCAGCCAGCGGGCCATCGCACGCACCGAGCGGGCCTCGCCACTCATCGTCCCGTCCAGGAGCGTCGCACCTGCCGGATCGAAGGTGCCGTCGAAGGCCGCCTTGAGCGGGGCAGCGGTCAGGCCGGCGCGGAGTTTCGTCGGGCGCTTGTCGATCAGGTCGCGCATCGAGGCCAGCGTCGCGGCAAGACCGATCTTCTGGCCCTTCCAGCCGACGTCGCCATCCACGTCCAGGGGACCCGTCAACGCCTTCGACGCCAACCGCAGGTTCATGCTCTCCAGCGTTTGACGCGCGCCCGACGCCTCGTCGGCGTAGGACAATCGTCCGTTCTCGATCCGCACGTCACCGAGGGCGACGCCTTCCAGCGCTGCGACCTGACGAGGCGCCCCCCCCGACGACGGCGTGCCTGCTGCAGGGTCTTCGAAGTAGCCGCGCGCGCCTTGCGGGACCAGCACGGGGGCGTCGGTCTGGGTTTGCGACCCCGCCTGCGCGAACCGGAGCGGGGCGACGGCCGGCCCCAGTTCGGCGAAGTCCCAGCTTTTGCGGCCGGCCCGGTCGGCACGCAGGTTGAACACGGGCTGCGTCAGGACGAGATGGTCCACGACGACCTGGCGCGACAGCAGCGGCATGACTTGCACCGCGACCCGGAGCCGGTCCATGGCGACCAGCGGCGCTCCACCCATCGCAGGAGGGGCGCTCAGGCTGACCTTGTCGAGGGTCACGCCGAGCGCTGGAAAAAATGTCAGACTGGCGGGTCCCTCGATCTTCAGCTCGCGTCCCGTCGCCGCTCGGACCTGCGCGATTGCCTGTTCGCGGATGAGGTCGGTCGGTGGAAACGCGACCAGGGCACCCAGCCCGGCGGCGGCGAGCGCCAGCACCCCCAGAAATCCGTAAAGTACGATCGCCCCAAGGCTTCCGCCCCCCGCCGCGCCACTGCCGCGGCGCGGCGCGCCAGGACGGCTGCCCGGCTTGCGCGGTGGCCCACCCGGCCGCGACCCGCCGCCACCTCCCTGTGCGCCGGAACTGCGCGGAGCCGGTGGCCCGCTGCCCGGGCGATAGGTTTCGAAGCGGGCAGGATTGTCGCTGTTCGTCATGGCGTTGTTCTTCCCATCCGACTGGGGCGTGCCCCGTTCGACCGACGAGCAGGACGCGCGACGACCCGTGAGGGCGGTCGATCGCTTCTTTGATAAGGCTCGAATATGTCACGGCGGGGAACACGGTCGACCCGTCTCGGCGACTTTTCAACGATGATCGGTGCACGACTGGTGCCAGCGTCGGATGAGACCGTTGACGCGGTGAGAGCACGACAATCCTGAGTTGCATGACCCTCGCTTAGCCAATTCAACTGATTCGCGGCCATGTCAACACGTTAATAATTATGGCGGACAGTCATCGTCCCGCCATCAAAGCGCCAGCCGACTCACCATACTGCAACCTATGGTCGAATCGTACTCGTTCCGCGGTCCGTGGCTGGTGGCGTTCGCGCTGGTCCCGACCGCACTGGTGGCGGCGTCCGCCCACTTTGTAGGCACCCCGGCCGTTGCGCGCGCGGCGATCGAGGCACCGGCAATCCGCGGACCGGCCCGCGTCGTCGATGGCGATACCCTCGATGTGGCCGGCCAGCGCGTCCGGCTGGAGGGCATCGACGCGCCGGAGTTGGGCCAGACGTGCCCCGGGCGTTATCTCGGTGGCGCGCTTGGGCCCTGGTCGTGTGGACAGGCTGCGGCCAGCCACCTGCGTCAACTCACGGGACTGAGCACGGTCGCCTGCGAGGTGGCCGGCACCGACAAGTACGGGCGTGTGCTCGGGCGCTGTCGCGTCGAGGGCCTGGACATCAATGCCGAAATGGTCCGGTCGGGCCTCGCCTGGGCCTTCGTCAGGTATTCCGATCGCTATGTCCGCGACGAGGCCGAGGCGCGCGCCCGCCGCGTCGGCATGTGGCGGTCGGAAGAAGCCCCACAGCCAGCTTGGGATTTTCGTCAAGCCAAGTGGACGGGAGCCGCCGAGGTCGCGCCCAACGGCTGCGCTATCAAAGGCAACGTCTCCGGCAGCGGCCGGATCTACCACCCCCCTTGGAGCCCCTGGTACGACCGGGTGACGGTGGACGAGGCACGCGGCGAGCGCTGGTTTTGCGACGAAGCCGAAGCCCAGGCGGCGGGCTGGCGGGCGGCGGGCCTGCGCTGAGGCGGCCCCCGTCGAGAGGTCACCCGATCACCCTGTTGTTCAGGCTCGCTCCGTCCCGCCGCCCCGCTCGTGCCGAGCCGGTCGGATGGCGTTGACACACTATTTTGTTCCTGTATTGTTCTAAATCTAGCAGGTATTGGGGGTAAAATGGATATTGAACAGGAATTGAATGACCTGAAGCGGCGGGTCGGCGATCTCGAGGGGGCCATGAACGTGCTGGCCGGCCGCATGGCCGAAGTGCACCCCGAAATTGTCTCTTTCAAGCAGGATCAGGGGCGCCGCCTCGACCGGATCGAAGGGGCAGTGGCGCGGCTCGACCACAAACTCGATAACGCCAATTTACAGGTGTGGGCGCTGCGCGACGACCTTCCGGCCATGCTGCAGGAAGCCGTCAAGCCAAGAGCCGCGGAGCCTGACTGACCAGCCGGCCGCGCTCGGCCAGATCGGGCCGAACGACCGACCGACCTGACCCGTACATGTCGCGATTGCCGACCGACGATATGCGGTGAGGACGTTGGACGCCGGGCGGCCGGCACGGCGGGTCTGCGCAGGGTAAAGGCCAAAAAGGCCCCGGCGCGTGCGACGGGGCAGTTGGCTCACAAGGAGCATGGAGGGAGTGCACTGCGGGTCGTGAAAGATCGTGGTCCCGGTGCGGGTTCGGCGTAAGCGCCGCGCATCGTGGCGGCCCGCCCGAACCCGGCATGGGCGTCAATAGCAGGTCTGTTCCAGTTCCCAGCCGACGATCTTGCACTTCTCGCGTCCGGAAGACGTGATGACGCACTTACGCTGGGGGAAGCGCTTATAGGTGCAGTACTTGTGCGACAGGATCGGGGCGGGGCCTTCGTAGCCGTGCATCGGCTGCTTGAACTTGTAGGTCTGCTGATAAATTTCCGATCCGCCACCGCGGCGCGCTTCGGCCGTCGTGGCTGATAGAACGCTGCCGGCTGCGATCAGGGCGGCTGCGGCGACTGCACATCGCGTCATGTTGGGGATCATTGGCTCGGTCTCCTGTTCTGGCCCGTGTCCGGGCACCCATCCTCGATGAAGCGACCTTAGGCCGATCGAGAGACCGGCGCTGTTCCAGTCGGAACAAGGGCCGGCAAATCGACGGCCAGACCTATGGCTCACGTCCCGGTCGCCTCACGCCGCCCCCCACCCGCGCGGCGCGGCGCGGACGAACGACCGCCAGCCGATCCAGCGCGGAACGCGGCGGCGGTAGGCGGTGAAGGCTGCCGGAAATCGCAACGCCAGTTCGGCTTCTTCACGCCGAATGACGACGAGCGTCATCATGAGGACATAGCCGAGCGCGGTTCCTGCCGCGACGGCGGCGTCGTAGATCGCCAGCGACAAGATCGGCAGGAGGAAGGCCAGGTAGATCGGATTGCGCGAATAGCGGAACGGTCCGGTCGTGATCAACTCGCGCGGATCACCGAACGAACTCGACAGGAGTGACAGCCGCATGTGGTGCTGGATCAGGATCACCGCCAGAAAGAACGCGACGATGGCACAGACGAGAGTGACGATTCCCGCACTCCCGCGGGCGGCTTCGGCGATCACCTGCGGCGTCAATACCATCTTCAGCCCGGCTCCGTAGCACAGCCAACTGATCCAGCTCGACGTGTCGATAGGGCCGATGCGACCCGGCCGGGCAAAGACGGCATAGTGTTTGCGGCCGAGGGGCTCGTTCACCGCTGCCAAACTCGAATGTGTCATCCTGGCGTGCCTTGACTTGCGGTTCTGGCACCAGCCCCCGTCGGATGATTGGGGCCCGTGGTGCTGAGTTCCGGGGAACTGGGGTTCGCGTCGTTCCCACTCTTGCAACGAGAAGGCCAACCGCCGGGCTGAGGTATCTTGAGAGCCACTGTGTCGAAGAAAGCGTAAACACCCCCTGAAAAGCTTCGACGAGGGAGGGATAGGATGGCACGCACGGCATCTCTGGCCGCCATTTGGACGGGACCGCACGCCCGGTGGTTTCGGCTCGCGACAGGGCGAATAGGCCTTGGTGCGCTCCTCCTCAGTGCCGCAAGTCCGACAGCCTGCGCGGAGGCTCTCGTCGCCGCCCGTGCGCAGCGGGTCGAGCCCGTTGTCCTGATGCGGGACGGAACACTGGAAGGGTGTGGATTGACAGCTCATTTCGATACGGCCGGCAACACCATAGCGATCGAACTCGTCGCGCGCCGTCACGCCGGTGGTATCGAGCATGTCTTGTCGGGGCGCTGGCAGACGGCTGCCGGAAAAGCGGTCGTCGCCACTGATATTGCGCTGCGGACCGACCGCATCGATACCCGCGCGCATTTTCTGCCCCCCACGACCGACACCAGCGGCACAGTGGTGGCGCTGGGACGACTGGACCCGGTGGCCGGGGCGCTGTTCATTCAGGGCGTCATGGTTGCGGGCGGCGGCCTCACACTCCAGTCCGCCGACGGCGCGACGCTTGATCTCGAGTTGGCCGGTCCACTGCCCCAATTGGTTCGCGCCTCCTATCTCAATTGCTCCGGCGACCTGTATCGTCCCTGACGGATAGACGGCGCAGTTGCCCGGACCGCACCGGGCGCAAACACCGTGACGCGGCACAACAGCCACTGCATTGCCCGGTCCAGCGGTGCTGGCCTTGCCCGGCGGCATGCGGATGCGCAATATCGCGACGCGGGCCGCTGCGATTCTGTGTCGACGCGCTCGTGTACTGGATCGGACGCCCGGGGCCCGGGCGCAGGCAGACAACCGGCCGCCAATCCAGTACACAGACGAAAGGACACAGACACAGACGTGCCTGGCGCACTGGCGGAGCCGGTTTGACGACCATCCGTTGAGAGCCACGACACGGGCCTCGAACGTCGTGACTGGCCGCAGGCTGACCCCAGGAGGTGCCGATGCATCGCGCTACAACCGCCGCCCTTACTCTGCTCACCGGCCTCGTCCTGGCCCTGCCGTCCGCCCACACGGCGATGGCCTGTCCTGGCAACCCCGACGCACTCGGTGTCAGCCGCACCGTCGAGATCGACACGACGGGAGGCCCCGCGTTCGGCCTCGAACAGTACAAGGTTCACGATTTCCTGGAGCCAGGCGAAGTCGTCTTGACCTTCGACGATGGTCCCTGGCCGCAAACGACCAAGGCCGTGATCGACGCGCTTGCCGCGCACTGCACCAAGGCCACGTTCTTCATCATCGGCAAGCACGCGATCTGGCACCCCGACATCCTCAAGCAGGTGGCCCGGGGCGGCCACACGATCGGCACGCACACCTGGTCGCACGGCAACCTCAGCAAACTGGTCGCCAAGAAGGACGACAGCGCGAAAGCGGAACTGGAGAAGGGAATCAGCGCCGTCAAGCTCGCCTTGGGTGAGCCGCCCGCGCCATTCTTTCGCTTTCCGTTCCTGCAGGACCCCAAGGAGATGGTGGCCTACACCGGTGAGCGCAACCTGGCCGTGTTCTCGATGGATCTCGACAGCTTCGACTTCAAGCACCGGTCAGGCGATGCGGTCGTCAAGGCCGTGATGGAAAAGCTCGCCAAGAAGGGCAAGGGTATCATCCTGATGCACGACTTTCAGAAGTCGACCGCCGCAGCAATGCCCGAATTGCTCAAGAAGCTGAAAGCCGGCGGGTACAAGGTCGTGCACATGAAAGCGCGTGACCCTGCCATCTCACTGGCGGAATACGACGAAGTGGTCTCCAAGGAATTCGCCGGCCCTGTTGCCAATGCACGGCCCACATCGAGCGTCGTCCGGACGATCACCGGCAACTAAGGGTGCGCCTATGACGTTTGGGACTGGCAGGTGATGTAGACGATCGAGCAGACGCGGCCAAATCCCGAAGCCGGAACATTGGCACGCCGTGGGACGACGTTCGAAAGCTTGACACCACACGAGGATTGCAGCCGGGAGCGCGGCAATGCCGACGAATTACAATGTGCCGGCGCGTTCGGCAGGCGGCCGCGTCACGCTGTGGCAGACTGCATGCCGAGTCATGGCGGCCGCAGCAATCGGGTCGGGCCTCGCGCTCGCATCCGCAGGCGAAGCCACCGCCAAGCTCTGCCAGGAGAGCGACTTTGCGGCGGCGGTGGATGCGGCAGGTGCCGAACTGCGCACCTACAATGCGTCTGTCTGGAGCCAATTGTCCGACCGCATCGTCAAGCTGAAAGGCGCGAAGGGCTGGCCCGACGACAGTTACCAGGAGCTCGCATCCGATCACCTGCACGACGATGAGATGGCTGCATTCGACACCCGGGCGAACGATCTCCTCGTCCGCGTTGACCTCCTGGGCCGCTCGGCGGAGGCAGGCCCCGCCGACTGCGCCAGACTGGACGAATTGAACAGCGCAAGCCGCGAGTTGCTGGCCGTCATGCAGGCGAAGACGGCCTACACGCTGGCCAAGCTCGATGCCGAGATCGCAGGGCCCACAGCCGGCGCGCCCGGCCCCGTTGCGGCGACGACAAAGGTGGCACCCGAGCCCCCCGCCGCGCCGCCACCCGCCGCGACCCCCGAGGCCAAACGGCCGCAACCTCCCGCACAGGCGGTCAGTAAGCCGCTCACGCCGGCGTCGAATGCCAAGACTGGACCACGGCCGGCCGACACTGGCCCGCTGACCGATTGGCAGGCACGGACCGCGACGACCCGCACCGAACCAGCACCAGCAGCGGCCGGCCTGCCGCAATTGGCTCTGAACGATTCGCCCCCCAGCGGGGCCATCCCTCCCGATGGATCGCCACCGGGTGGCCTGCCCCCCGATGCCTTCGAGAACCCGCAGGACGGCTACACGATCGAGGAAATCCGTGACGCGACCCGCGGCTTCTTCGGCACCATCTCGACCAATCTGGCCACCGTCATCGAGCACGCCTTCCAAAGCTGGGGGCGACCCACGGCTTACGTGCTGGGCAACGAAGGGGGCGGCGCATTCCTGGCCGGCGTGCGCTATGGCAAGGGCACGCTGTTTCTGCGCCGAGGCGGGCGCGAAACCGTCTTCTGGCACGGCCCTTCCCTCGGATACGACTTCGGGGCCGAAGGCTCGCGCACGTTGTTCCTGATTTACCGCCTGGACCAGCCGGAAGACCTCTTCCGCCGCTTCACAGGCGTAGACGGCTCCGCTTTTCTCGTCGGCGGGGCCGGCGTGACCCTGCTCAAGGGCGGGTCCGTCATCATGGCTCCGATCCGCACAGGACTGGGCCTGCGGATCGGAGCCAACATCGGTTACATCCGGTTCACGCCGCGCGCAACGTGGAACCCGTTCTGACGCGTGCGGCCGTTCCCGTCAGATGCCCGCATTGTGCGGCGTCGGTCGGGCCCTTTGAGACCAAGCCTCAACGATACGTCCGGTAGCCGGCCGACCCATAACGGTGACGGCTGACCTTCGGCGCGTCACCTGGCCATGTGTACTTCGGAGCGTAGGTTGGCGCGTACTGCGGCACCGACGCATAGCCGTATTGGCCAGACTTGGCTTTTCTGCCCGGTGCGCGCGCATGGAGCTTCGCCTTGGCCGGGCCCACGGACGCACCGTCGAAGCCGTAGGCGGCGTAGGTCTTCGGCCGATAGGTTCGGGGCTGGGCCACGGCGGGAGAGGAATCGCGGGCAACGCCGTTGATCGAGATGCGCGTCATCGTGAGCCCATGCCGGCCGACCATGCCGTAGAACGTCTTGGCGTTGCCCGGCGAGAGCCTGATGCAGCCGTGCGACGCCGGACGGCCGAGCATCCCGGTCGCATACGTTGCGTGAATGGCATAGCCGTTGTGGAAGAACACCGAATGCGGCATGGGCGCGTTGTCGTACTTGCGCGAGTAGTGCATGCGGCTCATCCACTGGCCCCGGTAGGTGCCGGTCGGCGTGCGGTAGCCGGCGCGTCCCGAGGAGATCGGCCAGACGTAGCGCAGGACACCGTTCTCTTGCACCGTCATGGTCTGCGCGGAGAGATTGATGGTGACGTTGAGGGTGGGCTGCGGCCGCGGCTTGGGCGCGACGGCGGCCTGGGGAGCGGGAGCCGTTGCAGCAGCAGCCGAGTCCGCCTGAGCTGCAGATTGTGCCGGAGCCGGCACGGCCTCGGGGCTCGAAGTCGCCGTCCCGGCATTGACGATCGGGGCTGGCGGGGCGGCGGGGATGTCCTCGGCGGCGACAGATGCCGCCAGGGATATGGCGAACGCGGCCAGTGCCACGCCCGCCTGGAAGGCTTTCAACATTCGTCGGTCTCCAACGCGAAACAGGAAAAAAGACAGGACCGCACTTCGTTTACTATGACGGGCTCTGCGGAATGCTTAATGCCGGAGCATTTTTTCCCTGCCGCGTGTCGCGCCGGGCCTACCGGATCACGATGCGTGTCGCCCCGCGCCCGCGCTGCTGGACGAGGCCAAAAAGGATCCGGGCATTGGCCGGGTGCAGCCTGATACAGCCGTGTGACGCGCGCCGGCCGAGCCGCCCGACCTCCGTCGTGCCGTGGATGGCATAGCCGCGGTGGAAGAAAATCGACCACGGCATCGGTGACCAATCGTATTTGCGGGAGTGCCACATGCGCTCCAGGCGCGTCGGGCGGTAGCTGCCCGCGGGCGTGTTGTAGCCAGACCGGCCCGTCGAAATCGACCAGGTGTCATAGTGGGCACCATCGACGTAGACGGCCATGGTCTGCGAGCCGCGGTCGATGTGCACTGCAACGCCGGCGCTGGCGGGAGCGGCGAGGGTGAACGCCAGAAGTCCCGACAGCAGCGCGAGGCCGTTGCGGCGGCGGGACGGGGGATGACGCATGCGACGGGTACTCCTTGCGGTCGGTCACACACCATACCCGCCAGACGCAGCCGTGGATGCACGCGAAATCTGTCGCGTTTCCTGTCGTTGCGGCTGGGATGGCTCGACCATTCGACCCGCTCCGAGACGGGCACCAAAGCCCGACCGCACGCGCACAGCCATAACAACGGTCAGGCCTTGACCTTCACCGCCTCGTAGTGGGAGAGCGCACGGTCTCGGGCCATGGCATGATCCAAGATCGGATGCGGGTAGGTCTGGCCCAGGACCACGCCAGCGGCCTGGAGCGTTGCGGCGGCCGCTTGCCATGGCGCATGGATGTCGCCGGCCGGAAGCTTGCCGAGTTCCGGCACCCAGCGCCGCACATAGGTGCCCTCGGGATCGAATTTCTGACCCTGAAGCACCGGATTGAAGACACGGAAGTAGGGTGCCGCGTCTGCGCCTGATCCTGCGATCCACTGCCAACTCGCCGCGTTGTTGGCGAGATCGGCATCGACGAGCGTGTCCCAGAACCAGGCCTCGCCCTGCTGCCAGGGAACCAGCAGGTCTTTCACCAGGAACGATCCGACGATCATGCGCACGCGATTGTGCATGTAGCCGGTATGCCAGAGTTCGCGCATGCCGGCGTCGACGATCGGATAGCCCGTTCGCCCCTTCTGCCAGGCAGCCAGACCGCTGGCGTCCTCGCGCCATGGAAAGGCGGCAAACTCCGGACGAAATGGGCTGTCGGGGAGATCTGGGAAATGAAACAGCAGATGGGCGGAAAACTCGCGCCACACCAGCTCCTTGAGGAAGTGCTCGCTATCGGCGTCGAGTTTGCCGCTGCCGCCCGCCGCTGACGCAACGGCGTGCCAGATGGTGGACGGAGAGAGTTCCCCGAAATGCAGGTGAGGAGACAGCCGCGACGTCGCCGGCAGATCCGGGCGGTTGCGGTCCTCTTTGTAGCCTTTCAGGGCACTGGCGATGAAGGTCGTGAGGCGCTTGCGCGCACCCGCTTCGCCCGGCACCCACGCATCGCGCAATCCTCCGGCCCAGTCCGGCCTGGTCGGCAACAAGCCCCAGGCCGCCAGGTCGTCACTACCGACTGCGCGGGCGGGTGACGCGATATGCGCGCTTGCCGCCACCGGCGGACGCGGAACGCCCAAGTCACGCAGCGCGCGCCAGAACGGGGTATAAACCTTGTAGGGCCCGCCCGACTGGGTGGCGATCTCTTCGGGCTCGCGCAGCAGGCTGCCCGGGAAGCGGCGCAACGCGACACCGGCAGGTTCGAGGTCAGCTTTCAAGTCCCGCTCCAGCGCGGCAGCCCACGGCTCATACATGCGCGAAACATGAACGGCCTCGGCCCCGACTTCGGCGCACAGGGCCGGAATCACGGCGCGCGCCGCCCCGGTCCTGAGAACCAAGCGTGCGCCGCGCCGTTCGATGTCGGCAGCAAGCTCGAGCAGTGAATGATGCAGCCACCAGCGGCTGGCAGCCCCCAAGGCCCACTGCCCGGGCCCCGTATCGTCCAGGATATAGACCGGCACGACCGGACGGCCCGTTTCGATGGCGCGCGCCAGGGCCGGATGGTCGGTCAGGCGCAGGTCCTGGCGAAACCAGACGATGATGGGCTTGTCGCTCATGCCGCGGCAGTCCTCCAGACCCGAAAGTCGCGCTCAAGTTGATTGTCAGGCCACAGCCTGCACGGCAAACGGCGCTCGGCCATCCGCAGTTCACTGCACGGCATCTGGGCTGGTCCGACCATGGGCCCGCCCCGGTGGGGCTCACGAGCACGTAGCACATGCCGGCAGAGGCCCGAACAGTGACGGCCCTGAGGCCACCTCAGTTGAACAAGAGATCGAACAGGCTCTTGGGCTTTTTCTTCTTGCGCGGCGGCGCAGCCGTCCGCCGGGGCCGCGGCTGGTCCTGAATGGCCCAGGGCTGGTTGGCCCACGGAGCCCAGGCTGGGGTGCCACCGGCCGCCCCTACACCCTCGGAGAAGCGCCGGCTGGAAGACCGGGCGGCCAGCGGCAACTGGCGCTGATCGCGCAGCGTCAGTTCGTCGGTCGTGCCGTCGACTGCTGCGACCTTGACGCTGCCGTCCTCACTCCACGTCCAGGTCGCGACTTTGGCACCGACGCGATGGGGCACCAGGGCGACGACCTGCCGCGCCCTCAGATCGACGATGGCGGCCAGTTCGGTTGGATCCTGGCCCGTGCTCGAGGCCACCATGCCACTATGATAGGTGAGCACGCCGATATCGCGGAATGGCGGCTCTCCCGGTCGCCAGGCCAGCACCTTGGGCTCCCCTTCCCCCTGCATCTCGATGGGCACGCGCACGCCTTGGTAGGCATCGCTGACGGCCACGAGGTGCGCCCCCGACGAGACGATCTCCCATCCGTCGGCCCCGCGCCCGGGCACGGGCCGGTCGACGTCGGTGGCATCCGCCGCGCCGAGCCGCTGCAGCGCATCGCTCGCCCGCTTGAACCCTGGCGCGAGTTCGACCGCCTTGCGAAGATGCTCGACGGCAGCATCCGTCTGCCCGCGAAGATCCTCGACAATACCGCGGGCCCAGTGAACCTCGGCGCTGTTGGCGTCGAGCTTTTCGGCCGTTTCCAGGTCGCTTTGCGCGATGTCGGGCTGTCCATTTCTGGCGTAGGCGTGTCCCCGATAGGCAAAGGCGGTCGCCGAGCGGGGGGCGAGTTCGATGGCGCGGGCGAGATCGGCGAACGCCGGCTCGAAATCGTCGGCCAGCGACAAGGCCAGCGCCCGCGCTTCATAGCCGCTGGCGGCTTGCGGTGACAATTCGATCGTCCTGGCGAAGTCCTGCTGCGCCGCCTCGGCGTTGCCGAGCGCGAGGTAGGCATGGCCACGCACGAGGTAGAGTTCCGCATTGGAGATATCGAAGGCGATCGCCCGCGACAGATCCTCGATCGCTTCCTCATGGCGCGACAGTTCGAGAAGGGCCTCGGCCCGGCTGCGGTAGGCGGCCGAAAAGCGCGCCTCGCTGCCGACGGCGCGGGCGAAATCGCGGATCGCCAGATGCGGGCGGCCGAGCTTCAGATGCGCCTTGCCGCGGCCCGTCAGCGGAGCCGCACTCGCCGGGGCGAGGGTGATGGCCTGCGTATAGTCGGCGATGGAGGCACCGGCAGCCCCCGATCGCAGCAGGGCACCGGCCCGGTTGTTGTACGCCGCCGCATAGCCGGGGGCGAGCACCACCGCGCGGTTGAAGTCCTTGATGGCCTCTTCGTCGAGACCGAGCGCCATCAGCAGATTGCCGCGATTGTTGTAGGTCGGCGCGTACTCGGGAAACAGCTCGACAGCTTTGTTGAAATCATCGACCGCAAGCCGTGTCTTACCCAGTCGCACATAGGCGACGGCGCGGTCGTTGAGCAGGGTCGCCCGCCGGTCGTTGGGCAGGTCGGGAGCCGCCAGCGCGGTGGTGTAGTGGGCGACCGCCTCCTCGTTGCTGCCACGCGCCAGGGCGGCGGCGGCATCCCGCTGGCGCAGCGCGGCGATCTCGGCATTTTCGGCCGCACCGGCGGGTATCCCGGCTCCAGCCAGAACAGCCAGTCCCCCGAGCGCTGCCGCGCACGTCCTTGTCACTCGGCTCATCGACATGACGAAACGGCCATCATCCTCTGGTTTTGGCTCCTCATACCATGTTCGCAGCCGATGCGTGTGGCCGTTCGACGGCAGTTGACCGTTCAGAGCGCTCCGGCGGATCTCATCGCGTAGAGGTCACGCAGCACGCCAGGAAGGGTATCGGGCAGGTCCTCCGCGATCAGGCCCGGTCCGAATCGGCTGGCTGCCGCGCCGTGCATCCAGACAGCAGCCGCCGATGCCTCGAACGCGGGCATGCCCTGCGCGATCAGCCCCGCAATGAAGCCGGCCAGCACATCGCCCGTGCCCGCTGTCGCCAGCCAGGGTGGCGCATTTGTGTTGACGACGACGCGGGCCCCGCCCTTGTCGACCGAGGGAGCGGCGATGATGGTACTGGCACCTTTCAATACGACGACCGCGCCCGACAGGCGCGCGGCATCCCGCGCACGCTCCAGGCGACTGCCCTTGAGAGATGGGAACAGCCGGGTCATCTCGCCTTCGTGTGGCGTCATCACGATCCGGGCCGGCGAACCTCCGAGCCGAGCGGCGGATGCGCCGGAGTTGAGCGATGAGGCGACCGCCGATGGCTCGACCGCCAGCGTGGTGAGCGCATCGGCATCCAGCACCAGGGCCGCCGACGTTTCCAGCGCCGCGTCGATCAGCGCGCGGGTCTCGGCACCGACGCCAGCCCCCGGGCCGATGAGAACGACGTTCTTGCGCTCGTCGGCCAGGATCTCCGACAGTCCAGCCGGACCGGCGAATGGCCGCACCATGATTGCCGTCAGGCTGGCCGCGTTGACCGCCAGCGCCGCCTCCGGACTGGCGACCGTGACGAGGCCCGATCCGATGCGCAACGCCGCGCGGGCTGCGAGACGCGCAGCCCCCGTGGCCTCGGCCGGGCCCGAGACGACGACCGCATGGCCACGCCGGTACTTGTGCGTGGTGTGATCAGGAACAGGGATTTGGCCGAGCCATCGCGCCGGATCGTTGCGCTCGACCAGGGGCCCGAGTTGCACCATGGCACTGGTGGGAATGCCGATGTCGGCAACCGCGATCACGCGGCACAGACCGGCTCCCCGGCCCGTCACATGGCCCTGCTTCAGCCGGAAGAACGTCACGACCCTGTCTGGAAAAACGACGACGCCCGGAGCCTCGCCGCTGTCGCTGTCGAGGCCGCTGGGTACGTCGACCGACAGCACCGGACGCCCGCTGCGATTGACGCGGGTGATGAGATCGGCCGCCTCGCCGGCTGGCGCACGTGTCAGGCCGGTGCCGAACAGCGCGTCGATGATCAGGTCGGCACGCGCCAATTCCGCGCTCCCGACCGGATGCACGGGCCCCTTCCAGCGCGCCGCCATCGTGGCCGCATCCCCGACCAGCCGGGAGCGCGGCAGCAGCGCGACGATGCCGACGTCGTAGCCGCGCACCATGAGGTGACGTGCCGCCACGTAGCCGTCACCGCCATTGTTCCCCGGACCGCACAGCACGACGACGCGGGCACCCGGTGCGACCATGCGTTCGGCCTCGTCGGCGACGGCCTGGCCGGCATTCTCCATGAGCACGTGGCTCGGCATGCCCAGCGCCACGGCCAGATTGTCTGCGGCGGCCATCTGCTGGCTCGACAGGATCTCGACTGGATCGGCCATGGGCTCTCCTCGTGCACCGTCCCGCTGCGGACGCTGAGCCCTCACAGGGCCAGTATGTTTGCGCGGGTCGTGAGCGCCCACAAGAGGCGCTGAAACGCTGGCCGCCGCCAAGGCCGCCTAAATTTTAGCCTACCCGCACAAAATTTGAACTGACTGCTGGGGCCTCGACGCCCAATTTTTTGGCCACCGGCCCGGCCAGCTCGTTGCGGTTCCTCAGCTTTATTTCTCACTCACCAACTGGCACGGGGCGTGCTAACCAGATGCCGTTCGGAGCCCGCGATCCACTTCTTGGGCCGCACGTCGTCGCCGAATGGAGGACCAGCACATAATGAAAAAGATCGAAGCCATCATCAAGCCCTTCAAGCTCGACGAAGTGAAGGAGGCGCTTCAGGAAATCGGTCTTCAGGGCATCACCGTGATCGAAGCCAAGGGCTTCGGCCGTCAGAAGGGCCACACCGAGCTCTATCGTGGCGCTGAATATGTCGTGGACTTCCTGCCGAAAGTGAAAATCGAGGTCGTGCTTGGTGACGACATGCTCGACAAGGCCGTCGAAGCGATCCAGAAAGCCGCCAAGACAGGGCGCATCGGCGACGGCAAGATTTTCATTTCCACCGTCGAGGAGGCGATCCGCATCCGCACCGGCGAGACCGGGTCGGACGCCATCTGATCCGCCGGCACCCCGTGCGGCCAGACCGCAGCCGAACGGGGCCTTGGCCGTGTCGCCTCTCGACCGTTATCCCAACGGCCCATTGAACAGACATCGCTCGTAACAGGGGAGAACTCATGAAAACCGCAGCCGACGTCATCCAGATGCTGAAGGACAAGGACGTCAAATTCGTCGACTTCCGGTTCACCGACACGAAGGGCAAGATGCAGCACGTCACCGCCGACGTGACCTGCGTCGACGAGGAGGTTTTTGCCGACGGCTACGCGTTTGACGGCTCGTCGATTGCCGGCTGGAAGGGCATCGAAGCCTCCGACATGCTGCTCATCCCCGACGCGGCCTCCGCCCACATCGACCCTTTCTTCGCGCAGACGACCGTCGCGGTGTTCTGCGATGTCCTGGAGCCCTCGACGGGTGAGGCTTACGAGCGCGATCCCCGCTCGATCGCCAAGCGCGCCGAGGCCTACATGAAGTCGACTGGCGTTGGCGACAGCGTCTTCTTCGGCCCCGAGGCCGAGTTCTTCATGTTCGACGACGTCCGCTTCACAGCCGAGCCGTACAACACCGGCTTCCGCCTTGACAGCTCCGAGCTGCCGTCGAATTCCGGCACCGAGTACGAGATGGGCAACTTGGGTCACCGCCCGCGCACCAAGGGCGGCTACTTCCCGGTTCCCCCGGTCGACAGTGGCCAGGACATCCGCTCAGAGATGCTGTCTGTGATGGCCGAGATGGGCGTCGTCGTCGAGAAGCACCACCACGAGGTCGCCTCCGCCCAGCATGAACTCGGCATCAAGTTCGCGCCGATGGTCACCGTCGCCGACCACTTGCAGATCTACAAGTACGCCATCCACAACGTCGCCCAGGCCTACGGCAAGACCGTTACGTTCATGCCCAAGCCCATTTTCGGCGACAACGGCTCGGGCATGCACGTTCACCAGTCGATCTGGAAAGACGGCAAACCGATGTTTGCCGGCGATCAGTACGCCGACCTGTCGCAGACCTGCCTGTACTACATCGGCGGCATCCTGAAGCACGCCAAGGCGCTCAACGCGCTGACCAACCCGTCGACGAACTCCTACAAGCGCCTCGTTCCAGGCTACGAAGCCCCCGTGCTGCTCGCCTACTCGGCGCGCAACCGCTCGGCCTCCTGCCGTATTCCGCTGGCCTCCAATCCGAAGGCCAAGCGCATCGAGATCCGCTTCCCCGACCCGGCCGCCAACCCCTACCTGGCATTCGCGGCAATGCTGATGGCAGGCCTCGATGGCATTGCCAACAAGATCGACCCGGGTCCGGCCATGGACAAGAACCTCTATGACCTGCCGCCCGCCGAGCTGGCAGAGATCCCGACCGTCTGTGGCTCGCTGCGCGAGGCGCTGAAGTCGCTGGACGAGGACCGCGGCTTCTTGAAGATGGGTGGCGTGTTCACCGACGACATGCTGGACGCCTACATCGACCTGCGCATGGAAGAGAACATGCGCTACGAGATGACGCCGCACCCGATCGAGTTCGACATGTACTATTCGGTCTGACGATCAGCGGTGGCTGGCCCTCGACGCGAGGCCAGCCCGCAGACAGCGAGAGATCAAGGGCCCGGGGGCGCGCCAGCCCCCGGGCCTTCTTGAGTGCTGGCACATGTCCGAACTTCGCCGACGCGCTCGTCGCCCGGCGGGCCATGCACCGGTGGCGAGTAGATGGGGCCCACCCGCAGGCCAAAGGCGCTCAGGCGTATTGCCGCGCATCGGCGCGTCAGGGCTTCGAACCGGGCCGCGTGCGGGCTTTTCGCGCACTCACGCCGCTGGTCGTCGCGTTCGCCGTCCCGGCACGCGCCACCGTAGGGCGCTCGATGCCGAGTTTGGCCGCCAGCAGGGCTTGACGCGTCGTCACGTCGGCGATCGACACCTGATCCAATGTGCGCAGAAACGCCTGCAGCGCTTTTGTAAATGTGACTTTCAGCGCGCAGATCTCGATCAGCGGACAGGTATTGGTCTCGGGCGAAAAGCATTCGAGAATATCGAGACGACTTTCGGTCCGTCGCACCACCTCGCCCACAATGATCTCACTGGCGGGGCGCGCGAGGCGGAAACCCCCGCCACGGCCACGAACATTCTCCAAGTAGCCCCACTGGCCGAGCAGATGAACACACTTGACGACATTCGGCCGCGGAAACCTGTACGCTCGGGAAATCTCATCCGTCGTCGACAATCGATCGCCCTTGAGTGCGGCAAACATCAGCGTCCGCAAGGCGTAGTTCGAAAAGGAGGTCAGACGCACGGGCTATCCTCTCGGCCGGCGACGGACCCGGCCCCGTAGACGGACTTCGGAAGCGCATCGAATCGAGCTGCGACACCGGCAATCGAGCATAAAGAAAAATTCGGGGTGAGACGAGCGTCCGTATAAGCCGCGATGCTTATTGCGGCAAGAGAGACCGCCGCCGCCTCGTGGTGCCACCACGAAACCCGTCAGGTTGTGCTGCGCATCTTTCGGTGCGAGTCCGACGGTTGTTTCCCATCGCGGCGGGATTGCGAGCAGACGTCAGACCGACCGGGCACTCGAGCACCTGCGGGCTTCTCGCGCAGATTTGGCGAGTGGCATTTGGTCTCGAGACCAGCCATGCACACCCCCTCCGATTTTTGGCACTGCAACATTGAAACCTGATTGACACAATCAGAGATGAAGCGCACCCTAAGTCAAATCCTCGAAAGGAGGTCTAAGAAAATGATCCCACCGGGTAAGTTGACTTAGCAGTGAGCATGGCAGAGATACCGCAGTCGCCAGGCACACGCTCCAAAATATGAATACTGAAATGAAGCATCTGGTCTACGAGACTTGACTCTATGCTTTGGTCAGCTCGGCTTTCTCAGGGAAATGTGCCGAGAAACGCAGAGACGAACTTCTCTGAACTGATGAAGCGTCGATCAATCGGGGAGACCGGAATTCGATCCAGCACCGCGGATCGAACGACGACAAAAAGGGACATCACTCTGCACCGGGCCAACGGAACCTTGCGAAGGCAAGCCCAACAACGGCACCGACGGCACGACATGAACCGCTGAAAACCAGTCGTTCCATACCGCACCGCGAGCCCGGTCCCCCTGTGGAACCGGGCTTTGGGTTTGGGCTCGCTGCCCGACGCCGTGCCCCAGGGTCACGTGTTCCGGCGAAGTACTCGGGCCGCATCCTCTGAGGCTGCCTCTCCCTTCCGAACTGCCTTTCCCCAGTGTCCGGATCGACCGGGAGATGTTCCGATGGAATTCGGCATCGCTCGCCATCAGTTCGGCTGCTTCTCGTCGCACATACTGTGGATGCAGGATCTGTCCCTACGCCGGTTCAGCGGCCCGACCAAAGCCCCTCGCCTCGCGGTGGCTTTGCTGTGCGCCGCCGGACTGTCTGCGCCCGTTCGCGCAGACCCAGGCCCGCAGTCTCCACCATCGGCCTCCGTTGCTTGGCAGACTTCGCAGCCAGCATCAGCCCAGGACACGCTGGCTGCACGGATTGCGCCGCCACCCGGCTTCGTTCGCCAGGCGGCGGATGCGGGCAGCTTTGCCGCCTTCCTGCGCGGGCTCCCCCTCAAGTCGCACGGCGAACCCGTCCGGCTCCACACGGGCGCACCGAAAGGACGGCAGGACGGCCATGCCGCCGTCATCGACATCGACACAGGCTCGCGCGACCTGCAGCAGTGCGCCGACGCCATCATGCGGCTGCGCGCCGAATGGCTGTGGGCGTCGGGGCGTTCCCATGAGATCGCGTTCAACTACACCAGTGGCGCACGCGTGCCGTTCAGCCGCTGGGCCCGTGGCGAGAGGCCCTCGGAGACCGGCAAGAGCTGGCGGCGCGGCAAGCCCGACGCCTCCTATGCCTCGTTGCGCCGTTATTTGATGCAGGTCTTTGCCTACGCCGGCACATATTCCCTGGCGCGGGAGTTGAAGCCCGTGACCGGCAGCACGCCCGAAATTGGTGACGTCTTCATCGCCGGCGGATTTCCCGGCCACGCTGTTCTCGTCGCCGATGTCGCCATCGAGCCCGCATCTGGCGCCCGGCGCTTTCTTCTGCTGCAAAGCTATATGCCAGCACAGGACATGCACGTCCTGAAGAACCCAGCCGCCCGTGACGGGTCGCCCTGGTACACGGCACCCGTCGGCGTGGCATTGGTCACACCGGATTGGACGTTCCCCGCCGACAGCCTCATGCGCTGGCCGTAAGCGTGCCGACGACCGCGTCGGGCCAGCCGCTGCGCGGGAGTTGAAATTAGAGCCCCGGACGCGACACCGATTCAGCCAGCCCTGCGGGCTTCTTCGACGGCAGCCGCGAGCGCCTCGGCAAAGAGCACAAGGTCGGCTTCGCGGCCCGTCGAGACGCGGATGCACCGACTGAGAGGTGCAACAGCTGGCATGCGGACGAACACGCCGCGTGCAACGACACCCTGCAGGATCGACCTGGCAAAATCTTCGCCCCGGCCGCAGTCGATCGCGACGAAATTCGTGGCTGAAGGCAGTGGCTCCAGGCCATGGCGGCGAGCGATCTCCGAGATGGTCTCGCGCGCTCTCGCGATCCGCGCGACGGCGTCCGCCAGATAGGCCCGATCGTCCAGCGCGGCGAGCGCGCCCACCTGGCCCACGCGGTTGATGCCGTAGTGGTTCCGCACCTTCTCGAACGCACCGATGAGACCCGCTTCGCCCAGCGCATAACCGATGCGTGCGCCAGCCAGTCCGTAGGCCTTCGAGAAGGTACGGAACCGCAGCACGTTGGGGTGTGAGACGTCGAGCGCGGGCACTGCGTTTGCGGGTGCCGTATCGCTGTAGGCTTCGTCGAGAAACAACAGTGTGTCGGCCGGCAACCGTTCGATGAGCGCCGCGATATCGCTCGCCGCCCACCACGAGCCCATCGGATTGTCGGGATTGGACAGATAGACGACCTTCGCGCGCTCGGCACGAGCGGTGGCCAGCAAGGCCTCGATGTCCTCGCGATCGTTGCGGTAGGGCACTTTGATCAGCCGGCCGCCGTGCTGGACGACGTGGAAATTGAACGTCGGGTAAGCCCCATCGGAGGTGACCACCGCGGTGCCAGGTTCCAGCACCAGTTTGCAGGCCAGTCCCAGCAGCCCGTCACACCCTTCACCGATGACGACATGTTCGATGCCGATGCCATGCATCCGGGCCAGTGCCGCGCGCAGATCGTAATTCTCGGGGTCGGCATACATCCAATTGGCCGCCGCGGCCTCGGCCATCGCCGCGATGGCTTTTGGACTGGGGCCGAATCCGCTCTCGTTGGCTCCAAGCCGCGCGGCGAACGGTTGCCCGCCGTTTCGCCGCACCAGGGCTTCCGGCCCGACGAACGGCACCGTAGCCGGCAGGGCGGCGATCGAAGCGGTCAGGAACCTGGACGTGAAGCGAGCCATGCAGCGACCTTCGCGACGTGAGCCCCGGTTGTAGCGCGCGGTCCCCGAGACGTCACGCCCGCCCTCAGATGAGGCACAGGTCGGCGAGCGCGCGCCGCATGGCGGGGGGCATTTCGGCCAGACCGTCACCACCGCCGCGAGCGAGATCGGCCGGCGCGTCCTCGGCCGCAAGATAGCGCCAGCCCTGGAATGGACGCCGTGGTGTCGGGCGCACCGGCACCAGTTCCGGGTCGAGGATGAGCAGGCAACACGGCTCGCCGTTGTCTTTCCGGCCCTCGTCGAGGCCGACAAGCCTCTGGCGGACCTGAATCATTCCTTTGATGACCCAGTATAGCGAGCCACCTTCAAGGATCTCGTCGGCGCGCTTTGGTGTCTGGAAGGTCGTGTGCGTCAGGCACGAGCCGGTGCCCGCGGCGGCCTGCGCGGCCAAGCGGCCGTTCTGCCAGCGGGCAAGGTCCTCGATCGAGTGCGCGCCGACGCAGAGTTTGATCAGATTGAGCGTCATGATCGACACCATCGGGTGCAACGCGGCATCCGTAAAGTCGCGGCATCGGCGCATCCACAGCGACGTGCGCGCAAGGCCCTATCGCGGGGCGCAACTTCCGGTGTACTGGGCGAATACAGGCTGTCCCAGGATGCCGAAGTGGCGCGAATGCACGGCGGGGTGGCGTCCGGTCTTCGGGTCGAGGTCGTAGATCGTCGTGAGGTTGAGAAACCCCTCGTTCGCCACTTCGATGAAGTGGTTGGCATTGATCGCGCGAACGAGGCGGAGCGAACTCGGCGCGCTGTCGGGGCGGGCAACGAGTTCTGCCGTCTGTCCGTCGAGGTCGATCGCACGGAGGTCGAAGGCGAGCGGGGAGGGCGGCCGGGCGGCGAATGCACCACCGTCATAGCTCCATGTCGTGCCGCCGTCGAAGGCGCACGCCAGCGCCTGTGGCCATTCGCCAGCGACGGCGCGTCCCGGAGCAGTGGCGCAGCACACCAGCAGCGCAAGCGCCGGAGCCCAGTAAGCCGGAGCCCAGTGAAACGAACGGTAGCCTGCCATGAGCACTCCTTTAGCGGACGCGGGCGGTGCCCGGTCCGGGTCCAACCCTCACCCGCGCGTCGTGCCGCCTCACATCGGCCGGTTTAGCCGCTATGGTGACCACATGGAAAGAAGATTGCGCTTGGCGATGACGTATTCCGGTCCCGCGCCGAACATCCCCCGGCTTGCGGTCCTGGTCCTGTCAGGAACGCTGGCGGGCTGCGCGCAGGCGTTGCCCACATTGCCATGGACCCAGCAGAGCCCGCTGGAGGCAACCGGTCCCTACCAGCTCAGCAGCGAGGAACGCGACCTGGATTGCCGCAAGCTCACCGGCCGCATGCAGCTCCGCATCTTGCAGATCCGCGACTTCGAAACCCAGCGCCAGACGACTGACCTGTCCAAGACGGCACAGGGGCTCGCCATCAATGTCGGCGGCGGCACGCGCTACGGGATCGACCCCGACGGCCGCTATCGGCGCGACATCGAGATCCTCGAGGTTTACAATCGACGTCTCGCCGAACTCAAGTGCCGCACCTACGACTTGCAAAAGGAACTGGCGACCACCGACGTGAAGGTCACGCCCAAGCCCGTCGCGCCAGCCACCCCCGCCAAGGCCAATGGCAAGCCGGCAGCCAAGCCCGGGGCGTGAACCGACGCATTCGACCGCGCCGCCTGTTGCTATTCATGGTCGAGGGAACACCTCATCCGTGCGGCCAGTGATGTAGTAGGCCAGCAAGCCCACCCACTCCTTGGCGGCCAGATCCGTTCGCTCGAGCCCGGCAGGGATGCTGGGAAACATACGCAGCAGATCGCGCGCGTCCCGGGTGCGGTAGTCGGTCGGAGCCGGCAACACCGACAGCCCCGCCCGGCGGAAAACACCGAGCGCGCGCGGCATGTGGTAGGCCGATGTGACCAGGAGAAAGCGCGCGCCCGGCGCGGGCGCGAGCAGCTCACGGGTCAGGACAGCATTCTGCCAAGTGTTGACGGCATTGGGCTCCAGCCGAATTCGCTCCGGCGCGACTCCGACATCGGCAAGGAACGAGCCGACCGGACCTGCTGCGTCTTCCCCGCCGGCCACCAGGCCGCCGACGCCGCCAGTAAAGACGACGAGCGCCTGCGGATATCGGCGGGCCAGCCGCACCCCCTCGGTCAGTCGCTCGGCAGCCTCGTTGAGGGCGAGACCAGGGCGGCCGGCGCTGACCCAGCCGTCTTCGAAGCCGCCCAGAATGATGATCCCCGCGATGCCGGCCTCCGGCGGCGGCAGCGGCACGCCGGAAAAGCGCTGTTCCAGCGGCCGGATCAAAAGATTGCCGACAGGCAGGAAGCCACAGACCAACAGTGCGCAAAGGCCGAGGCCGACGAGCCGCAGGCCACTCCGACGGTATGCGGTGAACGAGGCCAGCAGGAGGCCGACCAGAACGGCGAGCGCCATGAGGGTCGATGGCTGGGCGAGCAGCCAGAAGATCTTGGAGACCGTGTAAAACATGTGTGTCCCGAGCCGACGCCGCGGATGCGTTGCCGCACGCCCCCACCTGCCCCGTCAAAGCGTCCGGAATTGGACGCATGCCGCTTCCGAACGCACCGGGATGGCCAGCGCGCCAGCGAAGTCAGGCGGCACTGGCAGCGCATGAAGCGTCCAGGTCATCGGCGCAGTTGCATCCCCCTCCATCCATTCCAGTGCCAGAGGAGCATCGTGCGCCACGGTCACGGCAAACCGGTCAAGTCCGTGGGCAATCCCCGTGCCCAGCGCCTTGGTCACGGCCTCTTTCGCTGTCCACACCCGAAAGAACGCGCGCTGTCGGGCGTCGCCGGTCAAGGCCTCGAGCGCAACGGCCTCGCGGGCGGAGAAAAACCGGCGCGCGAGCCCCGGGGAAACAGGGCGGATGGCTTCCACGTCGATGCCGATGGGCACCGTTCGGCAAACCGCCAGCGCAACGAGGTCGCGCGTATGGCTCATGTTGAAGTGAGCCGGCGGGACATGCGCCGACGGATCCGCGGGCACCAAAACGGGCTTGCCGCGTACTCCGGCCGTGAAACGCAGGTCCTGCGGTCGCTCGCCGGTATACCGCGCCAGGATCTCGCGCTTCAGTCCGTGCGCGAACACGAATCGGGCGCGATGTTCGGGATCGAGCAGGCGGCTTGCCCGCTGGCGCTCCGGCGCGGCGAGGACGGCGCTCCATCTCTCGCTCCCGCTATCCGGCGACGCACCCGGCGCGACCAGCCAGACATCGACGGCATGGCGGTCGTCGATCAATTCATCGGACGGCATTGGGGGCGCGCTCCGGCACGGCCCGCACCGCCCAGCCACCGCCAGCCTCGCCAGCGGCCGGCTGGTCCACACCCGTAAAGGGCGCGCCCGTCGGTTTCGGCCGCGCCACGCGTGGCGCGTCGGACGGTGCACCCGAGGCCGGCGCGGTCGGTTCCGGAGCGACGGCGCGCGGACGCGGCGCTGGAGCCAGACGGGTCAGGTTCGCATCCGGCTGCGGCGAAGGAGCCCCCTCTGCCCCCGCGCCTCGTAAAGCTTCGAGCGCTCCGTAAAACGGCATCAGTTGGGGAGCGGTCTCGGTGCCGCTCTCGGCGAGTTTTGCAGCGACCATGGGCGCAAACCCGGCGACGAGCCCAGCATCCGCCTCGAGCCGCGACGCGGACCGCAGATGCACCACCTTGTAGCCGTTGGCCTTGAGCGCATCGAGAATCAGCGGCAGCGCCTTGGCCGTCGCCGGCTTGATGTCATGGAACAGAAGGATGCCACCCTTCTGCTGGGCTATACGCGACAGGGTGACCCGCACGAGTTCGCCCACGTCGTCGATGAAACTGTCGTCGGAGACCACATCGACGGTGAAACTCGCGATCCCACGGCCCTGCAGGTAGGACAACAGCGCGGGACCGTCGCGCAGCCCGGTAAATCGGAAGAACGGCGCGACATCACCGCCCGACGCAGCGGCTATGGCGGCAAACCCGCGCTCGATTTCGTCGGTCGCACGCGCCGGCCGCAGCCCCGGCAGGTTCTTGGGGTGCGACCAGGTATGCCCGCCCAGAGTATGTCCCTCGTCGAGGATGCGGCGGACGAGGGCCGGGTAGGCGAGCGCCATTTTGCCGACCGCAAAGAACGTCGCCTTCGTGCAATGGCGAGCCAGCGTCTCCAGGATGGGTTGGGTCACCCACGGGCTTGGACCGTCGTCGAACGTCAGTACGACCTCTTTGGGTGCCAGAAAGCTCGCCTCGCGGATCTGTTTGGTGATGCTGCCGTAAAGCGGGCCACCGCGGGCGTCGATCTCGACGGTGCGGGCCAGCCCGATGGCGGTATCGGGCGCTCGGCAGTCGGCCGCCCGCGCCGCCGCAGCGACAAGGCACGACACCATCACGAGCATAATCGACACCATGTGCCGCATGGGGCCTTCCGTCCGCCGCGACGCCGCCCACCCGGGCCGACGCTGGCCATTGTGCACGATTAGTGCAGCAGCACTCACCGGAGAAGACCTTGAATATTACCGAACCAGGTCCCGCGCACGACTGCCACGCCGTAACACTCTAACAGGCGGTGCTTATCACGGCGATCAGCCGGAATATGGCCATCCCACGCAAATGGGCAAGTGGATAGCGTCGACACCCGTGCTCGACACGCGCGAACCGAGCGACCGCCCAGTCACGCTTAGTGCTTGAACACGTCGCGGGCCCAATTCTCGTCGTCGGTGTCGGGTAGTGTGGCTGGCTTGAGGGCCGGTGCAGTTGCAGCCACGCCTGACCTGTCCGTCGGTTGTTCCGCGTCCGCACCAGGTTGCCGAACGGATGCCGAACCGGTGTCGGTACGCGGCAAGCTGGCTTTCAGCGGCTCGGCGGCCGGCAGGGCCCGGTCTGACATCGGCCACACCACCGAGCGCGCAGCCAGGGGTGCCGGCCCCCGCTTCTGATAGCGCTCCATCTCTTTGGCGGCCATGTCGTCGTAGTCCTTGCGGGTCACGACGGGAGCCTTGGGCACGATGTGGACGACCTTGAACCCTTTGCGGCTCAACTCGTCGAGCAGGCGACCGACGCCAGCCGACGTCGAGCGCTGGATATCGTGCATCAGGATGATGCCTTTGCCTCTGCTCGCCAGCCCTCGCATGACGCGATCGACCATCACGTCGCCGGAGCGGGTTCGAAAATCGACCGAGTCGACATCAATCGACATGTTGGAGACGTTGCGGCTCTTGAGATGAGCCTGCGCTCGGGCTGGATCGGACAGGTAGGGAAAGCGGAAAAACGGCGCGACCGGCTTGCCGAGCGCCGCCGACACCGCCGACAGCCCGAGTTCGATTTCCTTTTCGCCCGCTGCCCAGCCGAGCGAACCCTGCATCTTGTGCGAAAAGGTATGGGTGCCGACCGTGTGTCCCCGCCGTCCGATTTCCTGAACCATCACCGGATCGACCAGCGCCATGCGACCGACCATGAAAAAGGTCGCCTTCGTGCAGTGCCGCTCGAGGGCGTTCAGGACGTCGAGGGTATGGCGTCGCAGAGGGCCGTCATCGAAGGTGAGAATGACTTCACCCGGCCGGAGGAAGTCGATCTCGGGGTACTGCATATTGCCGAACCGGGGGCCTCCCGCGGTGTCGATCTCGACGACGCGGGACACACCGAGCGCTCCCTTGCGGTCGGCGCAAGCCGGCGCGCCGGCCTGTTCGGAGGCCGCCGCGAGTTCGCACACACCCGCAAGAATGGCGAGGATCACGACAGCGGGCACAGTAAGCCACCGCCCGGTGGCCAAGGAAACCCGCGTCATGGTGCTGCTCTCCCGCTTCGTTCGTTCACCATCGACGACGCCACGCTGTGCCGCCGACAGGCTGCATGCCCACCACCGTCGGTCGGTCGCGACACGCCAACCTCAATAGTGGGTTTCGGGCCTGCTGCGCAACCGACCCGACAGCGGGTCACAGTCGTGGCGCTGCCGCTGTCCCGTGCGCCAGCGGCAGCGCATTGTCTCGATTCCCCAAACCGTTAGGCCGCGCGATCGACCACCCGTGAGGAATTGGCCCCCGCTCCCGCGGCCGCCGCAGTTCATAAAAGGCGTTGCCACAATGCATCATCATCCCCAAACGCGAAGCAGTGTGCTAAGCGGCCGTGCTGGCACACAGAATCGCGGGAGCTGGATGGGTTGGCCTGAAGCCGGCCTGCCGCACCGCCACGGTCGTTGTACGGGAGACACCGATGGAGGAAGCGGCACGGACGGATGCGGAAGGCGCGCAGACCGAACCGACGCGCGAGCGCGTCGATGCCCTGTCCTCGGCGATCGAGGCACATGACAAGGCCCGAGCGCTGGCTCTCGTCGACAATCTGCGGGCACCCGATGTCGCCGACCTCATCGAGCTCCTCGACGACGGGGAGCGCGTCCGCCTCATCGAGTTGCTCGGCGCGGACTTCGACTTCGAGGTGCTCTCGGAACTCGACCAGACGATCCGCGATCAACTCACCGAGGCTTTGCCGAACAAGCTGCTGGCCCAAGCCGTCACCGAACTGGACACCGATGACGCCGCCTACCTGATCGAAAGCCTCGAGGCGGACGACCGCAAGGAGATCCTCGATCAACTGACATTCGACGACCGCTCGGCGCTGGAGCGCAATCTCGAGTACGGCGAGGAAACCGCCGGTCGTATCATGCAGTCGGAGTTCGTCGCGGTGGCCCCCTTCTGGGATGTGGGGCGCGTCATCGACTACATGCGCGAGGCAACGGACCTGCCCGATCATTTCTCGGAGATCTTCGTCGTCGATCCCGCCTTCCGCGTGCTTGGCGCGGTGGAGTTGTCGCGGCTTTTGCGAACCAAGCGGCACGTCAAGGTCGGCGACATCATTAACGCCGACCGCCACGTGGTGCAGGCGACCGAGGATCAGGAGGAGGTGGCACGCCAGTTCCGCCGCTACGACCTCATCAGCGCGCCCGTCGTCGACGAGAACGACCGCCTCGTCGGCGTCGTCACCGTCGACGACGTGGTCGAGGTCATCGAGGAGGAGGCGGAAGAAGACATCAAGGCGCTGGCCGGTATCGGCGACGAGACGCTGGCGGATTCCGTCTATTGGACCGCCCGGTCTCGCGTGCCCTGGCTCATCGTCAATCTGGCAACCGCTGTTCTTGCCTCGACCGTGATCAGCCTGTTCAACGCCACGATCGAGCAGATGGTGGCCCTTGCCGTCCTGATGCCGATCGTCGCGTCGCTGGGCGGCAACGCGGCAACTCAGACCATGACCGTCACCGTGCGCGCCCTCGCGACCAACAAGCTGTCGCGTCTCAATGCACAGCGCATCGTCAGCCGCGAGGCCCTGGTTGGCGTGATCAACGGGCTGGTGCTGTCCGTTCTGATGGCCGCTGTCGTCTTCGTCTGGTTCGGCTCGGGCGCGCTGGCTGGGGTCATCGCGTCGGCCATCATCATCAATCTCATCATCGCGGCCATAGCCGGCATCCTGATCCCGATGGCGCTCGACTACCTCGACTTCGATCCAGCCCCCTCGTCCGGGGTATTCGTCACAACCATAACCGATGTCGTGGGGTTCTTCGCCTTTCTCGGGCTGGCGGCAGTGTGGCTGCTCTGAGACGGTGCGCGACACCGACCCCAACTGGTCGCTCAGCCGTCACGACGTCCGCATAGTGTCGAGACAAACCGCACTCCAACAGTCGAGCCGGCCATGTCCATGATCCCGCCCACGCACGCCGCCTCCGGCGACAAGCGCATCACGCATCTGCGCCAGATCCTGCTGTGGCCGGTCGAACTGATCCCGGCCAGCGGCCGTTTCGACGGCATAGACCGGGTCCGCTCCTGGGCCAAGCTGCTGTCGAAGGCCCCTGGCACGCCCTGGTCGGTGCTCGACGACGAATTCAACGACCCCGATGACTTTCAGGAACGGCACTACAACGAATTTTCGAGCTTCCTGCCGCCCGTGCAGAGGTTCCTGTACGGACAACCCTTGAACGGTGGTCCGCGCAAGCTGGCGCGTGCCAGCGGCAAGGCCGATGCGATGCGACCGGGCAGCGGCGGCAGCGCGCTCACCGTCCTGCGCCGATGCGACATCACCGGCGTCAGGCTCACCCTCGACGAAGGGTCCGAGCCGATCGCCTACAAGGTCGCCCACGTCGATCTGCACCTGTTCGACGACCTCGATATCGCCATCCTGGCGCTCGAGGTCTCCGCCAACGATCTGGATTTCGACACGGGGCTCGAAGCCCTGTTCCGCTTCGGCCGCGCTTATCCCGCCTACTGGGAGCCCGATGGCCGGGGCGGGCATTGCCCCTGGCTCGTCGAATGGCTCGGTGCCGACGGCCACACGCTCGCGGTCTCCGACTATCAGGACCGCTCGAAATTCCTGTCGTTCGTGTGCGCGCACCGCGCCCCCGCCATTGCAGCCCATTGGGAGTTCATGCTGCAGCCGCTGGACTTTCACATGGCCAAAAGCGCCGACCGCCCGCGCTTCCGCCAGCTCGAGTACTACCGGATGCCCTACATGGCGTTCCTGGCGCTGCCCGATCCCAAAGCCCTCACCCGACCCGATCACGTGCGACTGGCGCTCGGCAACGCGCCCGGTCAGGACGGGGTGCTGCCCTATTCGAGCGAGTACCTCAAGGACTTCGAGGCCCGCTACAGTTACGACCGCTATCTCGACGAGCCGGGCCAGGCGCTCCCCAACGGCCTCGCGCACGGCGTACGCTACATGGCGACCGGCAATACCTTGATCGCCATCGGCTGTGACAAGGACCCCTTCTTCATGGGCGAGCGGAGCGGCTACCTGTCCCGCTTTCGCCACCAGCACTTCCTGATGTTTCTGATCGCGCACATCCAGAAGGCTGGCTTGCGGCTCTTTTCCGACCGTTTGATCGCAACGGCCTCGAAACTCGACGCGCGCGAGGAGGAGAGCGCGCAGTCGTTCCAGAAAACCATGCGCATGACCCACGAACATTTCCTGCGATTCGCCCAGCGGGCCTGGTTTCACGAGATCTCCAACCAGGCGCAGATGCGTGAACTGTTCACCATGACGCGCAAGCACCTGGAACTCGAGCCGTTGTACCGCGAGATCCGCGAGGAGTTGCAGGACATGGGCAACTTCCTCGACATGGACGCCATGCGCCGCCAGAACGAGACGGTCGTCCGCCTGACGGTCGTGACGACCTTCGGCCTGATGGGGACCGTGGCCACCGGCCTGCTCGGCATGAACGTCATCGACTGGGGGCAAGAGCCCCTGGCCTGGCGCCTGGGCGCTTTCGCGGCGTTTCTCGTGACCACCATCGCCCTCACGCTCTACACGGTGAGCAAGTCGCGACGGCTATCGGAATTCCTGGATACCCTCTCGGACGAGAAAGCAACGGTCTGGCAGCGCACGAAAGCGTTCTTCAGTGTCTGGTTCGGCGGCAGCCGGCCCCGCTGAACCGATTGGCCGCGCTCAACGGCATGCCCCCTGGGGCCGCCTACATGCCGGACATGCGGGCGATATGGGCAAAAACCTGCGCCCACTGCGGCGTCGAAGCCATGATCGCGGCGAGATCGGCTGCGACATCCCTCAGCCGGATGCGCGATGCTGGCGAGGGCGTGCCTTCGCGCATCAGGCGTTCGAGTTCATCGAGCCGGGCCGCGATGTGGCCAGCCCCCGGGTCCTCGGCGAAATAGGCCCGCAGTGTGGCCACATCGCCGATCACCTGCGAGTAGTCGACGCGGGCCAGTGTTGGTGCCCCGCCGCGTCCCGTTGCGCCTGGCGGGCCGGTCTGGGTTGGGGTCGGCTCGCCGACCCACCGACCGGAATCGCGTGCAGTTGGTCGCGCACCGTTTGCTGAAGCGGTGGCGGGCGCGCCACCTGCAGGCAGGCCACCGCCCGGCAGTCCAGCCCCCGATCGCGCCGGCTGCTCGCGCGTCAGAGCCGGATCGAGCGAGCCGGCGGCGATGGTTTCAATACTGCCACGCTCGAAGTCGACAGCGAACGCGGCGACCTCGTCGGCCGCGTCGATCTTGCGCGCGATGATCTGGCGGACACGCTCGAGCACGGCACGATCGCCGGTAAACAGGGTCCGTGTTCCGTCGTTGGCGGCCACGATGAGATAGACCGTGCGATCGCCCGGTCGCAGCCTCCCGGCCAGGACAGCGAGACCGATGACGACGAGCACGAGATATTGCGCGCCCGCCGCCCCCAAAAGTGCCGAACCCTGCTGGCCGGCAAACCCGGCTAGCCCATACGTCGCCAAGCCGAGGCCAGCCAGCGGCCAGACCGGCGAGCGGACCTCCCGGTAAGGCCCGACAGTCAGGCCGGCGATATTGGCGAGGGGAATGGTGCGCGGCCCCGCCGACAGCACGCGCCGGTCGATGCCGAGCGACGTGAGCACGAGCCGCGCTTCTGCATGATCACCGCGTCCCCCGCTGGACATCTGTTCCCTCTCGACGCGACCCAACGAGGGCTTTCCTTAGACGTCAACGGTGCCACGCAACAGAGCACCCGCACAACACAGCTTCGCTCGTTTCATCGGACTGACAGACGCCGTTCAGCCGGAGCGGGGCTCCAGCGCGCGCCGGCATGGCCAGGGTCAGCTCGTCGGCACGTCGAGCTTGCGGGTCAGGCTCTCGAATTCCCGGCGTAGTTCCTCGTTCTTGAATATCTGCTCGAACGTCGGAGCTTCGAGCTTCTGGATTGCCTCGAACGAGGCGGCGCTGTCACGCATCAGCGAGCGAAGCTGAAAACTCGCCTCCACGGTTTCGAAGGTGTTGTCGGCGATTCTGAGATCGTGCGTGGCCCGGGAGCGCGCGCGCGCCAGTTGCTCGCGCTGTTGTTGCAGATAGCGGCGATACCCCTTGGCGGCCTCCTCGGCGATGCGCTGGCTGTCGCGGTTGGCTTCCAGCGCGCGCACCTGATCGGGGCGGTTGTTGGCCTTGAGGAGGTCGCGCGTCTTGTCTTTCGCGGCCGCGATGTCCTTCAGGATCGCATCGAGCTTCGGGATGTAATTCGTGTCGATCTTGCCGATGGCTTGGTCCTGGGCGTGCACGAGCATGGCAAACAGGGCGGCGTGCATTGCGAAATACTTGCGCGCCGCATCGACGTTGTCGCCAGCGGCCGCCATGAGCGTGCCGAGCTGCCCGTCGATCTGCTTGGCGGCGTCGAAAACCGCGACCAGCCGCACCAGATCACCTGACAGCACACTGTCGAGCAGAAGATCGACCTGCCCTTCTGCGAGTGTGACGCCCGCGGTGGTCATCGCCGCGTGGATCTCCTTCTTGGCCGCCGCGATCTCACCGCGGTTGGCCGCGATGCGGGCCTCGCTATCCTTGATCTCGGCCTCCAGGCTGTCGACAGTGTCGGTCAGCACGCCCGGCATCAGTCCATCCTTGGGCGCGTTGAGCCTGCGCTCCTTGAGGGCGACGATGTGGGTTTCCAACTCCCGGATGTTGCGACGCAGGCCCTCGACTTTCTCCTGCACGGCGACGACCGGCACATCCGTCACGATGCCGAGCGCGGCATCCAGCAGACCCTTGATTTTGAGTTCGCGGTCCTCGCGCGTCTCCGTCCACAGCGGCGTCAGGATGAATTCGTCCTTGCCCGGCAGGGTCTTCGCCTTGCTGCGTTGCTCGGCGGTATCGGCCAGAACGGCGTCGATCGCTGCCATGAGCGCGCGCGCCTGTTCGAAGGCCTTGTCCCCCGTGCGTGGATCGGCGGGCGGGCCAGCGGGGGCTGGACCGGCGGTCGCGGGCTTCTCGCCGCCGCTCTTCGACAACCATTCCCCGATCCGATCACGGTCGGCGGACTGGGCGATGACGGGCAGCATGCTGGCCATGAGCCAAGTTGACACCAAGGTCCACGTGAGGAGCCCACGCGTCGGGCGGCCTGCCGGTGCAAACATTGCTTCGGTCCTCCCGCCCATCGCGGCATCGGGCGCTTGTTGTGGTGATCGAGACGTCCGCAAACTGCCATGTTGACGAGTAGTGGCGGTCAACTCGGGAGCAACCCCGCGCCACATCCGCGCCGTCCTGAGGCCTGTGGATCGTAGAGTGCGATGCCGCGTCTACCGAATCGGGGCACGCCACGAGTCCAACGCCAGGATTCTGGCGAATGCATGTTTTGGCCCAGCCCCTGCTGGGCATAACGCAGGCCCTCCCCACGCCACATGAGCAGATCGCCGTCGATGGCATACTGAATGCGCGCGCTCACGGCCTGTGCGCTGCCATCTTGACGAAACCGATCAAGGCGCTGTCGATCCGTCGGACATCGTCGAGCACGATGGCATGGGTGAACCGCCGCGCAACCTCCTCGGGCAATGATGAGGTCCGGGCCTTAGGTGCTGAAGCAAAGGGCGGTCCAACCGGCAGGGAAGAGAGCGCCAGCGTCAGGCGCACGCCGCGCGGACTTGGCTGCACCATGGCGTAGGGTCGTAGACCTTCCCCGGCTCCTGTCAGGACCAGAACGTCGCCATCGACGACGACGGACGTCCCGGCCACCGCCTCGCGACAGACCTTGACCAGATGGCTGGCAAGGGGCGCAAAAGCCTTGGCGGAAGCGACCACGGCCAAGACACCAGGGTGCAATGGCGGCAAGGGGTTCGACGGGGAGTGCGCAGACAGCGCTGCGGCAGCGATATCGCGCGGGTGCGGCAGCGAAAGCTCGGCAGGCGGTGCGGGCCGGACAGATGGACCGGGCACCGGGTCGGTTGCGGCCCCGACAACGAGACGCAAGTGCGGACGTGAAACGGGCTCTGCACCGTCTGGCGGAGGCCTTTTGGCCTCGGGGGGGATCACGGTGGGCGGCAGGTCGACCGGCGAGGATCGTGGCGATACACCCGTGACCGACGCGGGAACTTCCGGCAGATAAATCGGTCGGCCACCATTGTTGTAGATCCGCTCGAGCCATGAGGCGCGCTGAAACAGAAACCCGCGCAGGCGCAGCCAGTCGATGATCGCATTGCGGTCGGCAAGACGCGCGTCGTCGATGGCGGCCATCCACGCGGGAAGATCGCGGCCGGTGTCGACCTCCAGATAACTGAGGAACTCGCGTTCCATCTCTGCGTAGTCGGCAGTCATGTTGTCGATCCGAACCCGGCGAGCCGGCCTGGTGTTCCGGCTCCGACACTTGGTTGCCTTTGCAGCAGCGGGGAACCAAGCATCAGTGACGCAACACCAGTGCCCGCCACGATCACCCTGCATCCACCCGGTGCGGCCAGCCCGACGGCACCCTCACAGCCAACGGCGCGTGCGGGCCATGTAGTCCTGGTAGCGTGCGCCGAACTTCGCCAACAGATGGCGCTCCTCGGGCAGGATGGCAAGCCATGTCACGGCAACGACAAAGACCGGCACCACGACGACGAACCAGATGTTGTGCGTCAGTTCAGCCAGCCCAAGCATGATCAGTGCATCACCGAGATAGATCGGATTGCGTCGACGGGTGTAGGGGCCGGTGGTGACGAGATGGTCGGCCCCCCTGTGGGGCATCACGGTCGTGCGCTCTCTGTAGAGCGTGGCGGCCGCCCAGGCGATGAGGGCGATGCCGACGCCCCCAAATCCAAGACCAATCACCCGCGCGGCCAGGTCATCGACACCGGGCCATGGCAGGGGTACGAGCGCACCGAGCAGGAATGCCGCCGCCCCGCAGCCAAACAGCAGCAGAGGCGGCCAAGGGATTGCCGAAGGCCGCGACGCAAAGCCATTCGCCCTGACAGGTTCACTCATTGCGACATCCAGCAAACCATAGAGGGGCCAAAAGGCGTCACGGCGCGTCGACGCACGTGCTAACAATCGCCCGGCGGCGCAACGGCGCAGTGTCTTCGCAAATCCGACTGCCCGGACGCAGTAACACGGCACCCGGACCGCGCGTCGACCCCGTCGGAGCCCAGCGGCACTCGAGGACCACCATGCCTAACTGCAACGCCTGGTGCGCCGGGTCACTTCCGACAAATTCCGTCAAATATGGTGCGGTCGAGAAGACTCGAACTTCCACGGGTTGCCCCGCTACCACCTCAAGGTAGTGCGTCTACCAATTCCGCCACGACCGCATCTGGGGCGGGCGACCGTGCCAAATCAGCATGGCCGCCATCTCGACGCGGCCACGTGACCGCTGAGGTCGTTGCTGCTAACAGATCGACCAAATCAACGCAAGCGCCAAGCGCTGTCGAGGCAGTCCCACCATGACCGACAGCAGGAACCAGTCCACGAACCGCCCGGTCGGCTGGCACGTCAGCACGTCGCCGGTCGGATATGAGGAGGCGGTCGCAGCCATGGAGGCGCGCGTTGCCGCCATTGCCCGCAGCGAGGCCGGGGAGCTCGTCTGGCTCCTTGAGCACCCGCCACTCTACACGGCCGGCACCAGCGCCGACCCGCGCGACCTGATCGCGGCCGATCGCTTCCCCGTCTACGCCGCCGGGCGCGGCGGCCAGTATACCTATCATGGCCCCGGCCAGCGCATCGCCTACGTGATGGTGGATGTAAAGGCGCGTATGGGCGGAGACGTCCGGGCGTTCGTCTGCCGGCTGGAACGGTGGGTTATCGACTCTCTCGATGGCCTGGGTGTGATCGGCCGAACGCGCAACGGCCGCGTCGGCGTCTGGGTCGAGCGCCCGGAGCGGGGCCCTGGTGTCGAGGACAAGATCGCCGCGCTTGGCATCCGCATCCGCCGCGGCATCAGCTTTCACGGTGTTGCCGTCAACGTCGCCTGCGACCTGGAGCACTATGCCGGCATTGTGCCGTGCGGGATCACACAGCACGGCGTGACGAGCCTTGCCGACCTGGGCAAGCCAGCGACGCTCGCGGCCGTGGACGCCGAACTGCGTCGGATGTTCGAGGCGCACTTTGCGGCCACCACCGACGCACCCGACCCGCGCGAGACCTGATCACTGCTCGACGTATCCACGGCATGGCTGCCGCCAAGCAGAGGCCGGAGACAACCAGAGCGCGTCACCGCTGGATGGGGGCTCGTGGCGCGCTGCCGCTCGCAGGTGGGCTGGACGCCCCGCGGGCAGGTGGTTCCTCGGTGCTGCCAGCCTCGGGAGGCTCGGCACCGTCGTAGAACATGAGCCCGTTTTCGACGGAGACGATCTCGTTGCCCTCGGCCAGAACGTAATCGCCATCCTCGATGCCCACGAGGCTGACGATACAGCCCTTCAGGCAGAGGCCGGTGATGCGCTCGCCTGGTTTCACGTTGAGCGGTGTTCGCTCGGCCCCCTCGATGACGATGACCTCCTGCGGTTGCTCACCCGAGTTGGCGAGCACTGCGGCCATGAGGGGTTCCAGAGGCAGCAACGCCGCGGCTGCCGATACGGCGGCCGCGGCGCAACCCGGTGACACCCTCCATGCGGAGCGTGACGACATCAACCGGCCTTCTTCTTTGCGGCTGGCTTTTTGGCGGCGGCTGCCGGGGCCTTGGCGGCTGGCTTGGCCTTCGTCTTCGTTGCAGTCTTCGTAGCGGCGGCGGCCGGCTTGGCGGCGGCCTTCGCGGCAGGCTTTGCAGCGGCAGCGGCGGCCGGCTTCTTGGCGGGAGCCTTCTTGGCGACGGGTGCCGCCTTCGTCTTCGCCGCAACCTTGGTAGCCGCCTTGGTCGTGGTCTTGGCGGCCGGCTTCTTGGCGGCTGCAGGCTTGTCGCTCTTGGTCTTCATCCTCGATAGTCCTCCAAAGGCTTCGTGCCTCCCGCGTGTGGAGGCTTCTCGGTTTGCCTCCACCCGCCAGGCCGTCACAGGAGAACTCGGGGGCGAAAGCGTCACGTGGCGCACCGCACGGCACCATCACATCTGCACATTGCTTCACAAACGCTTCTGCTCTCAAACGGATTTTTCCGGTTGCAGCTATCGGATTTTTCGATAGCCATGGCTGTGGCACCAATCGACGCTCGAGGCTCCATGGATATCGCGCTGGCCCGAACCTTTCTCACCGTCGCCGAGACCGGCAGCTTCATTGACGCCGCCCGGCGGATGAACGTCACGCAGTCGACGGTCTCGGCGCGCATCAAGTCGCTCGAGGACCTGCTCGGCCGACCCCTGTTCGAGCGATCCCACAGCGGCGCGGTCCTCACCTCCGCCGGCGAACAGTTCCGCAAGCACGCGCTGGCGCTGGTGCGAGTCTGGCAGCACGCCAGGCTCGAGGTCGGGATCTCCTCGCAGCACCGCGACCACCTGGCCATCGGCGCGCCGCAGAGCTTCTGGGACGGTTTTCTCGTCAAATGGGTCGGCAGCCTGCGCAAGGCCATGACCGACATCGCGGTGTCGGGCACGGCCGCCAGCGCGTCCTACCTCACGCAGCGCCTCGTCGAAGGCACGCTCGATCTCGCCGTCATGTACCGGCCCGCGCAGCCGCCCGGCCTCATCATCGAGCACCTGTTCGACGAGGAGATGGTGCTCGTGACCTCGATCCCCGAAGGTTCCCGCACACGCAACGCGGACTATGTGTTCATCGACTGGGGCAGCGACTTCCAGCAGGACCACGCCGCCGCCTATCCCGACCTGGCGACCCGCGGCCTGCATCTCGACATCGGTCCGGCCGGCGTCGATTATCTGATGGCCAACGAGACGACCGGTTATGTGCCGATGCGGCTGGCTCGGGAAGGCAGCGCCAAGCGCCGGCTGAGACTCGTCAAGCGGGCCCGGCGGTTCGTCTACCCCGTCTACATGGTCTATCCCGAGGCTCGCGACGAGGAGGCCTACGAGCCGATCCTCGACAGTCTGCGCCGGATGGCTCTCACGATCGGCTGAGATGACCTCGTGCCTTGCCGGCGGCGACGTGGCACCGGCCCCGCCACACTGGTGGCATCATGCCGTGCGCAAGGCCACGTCCGGCGTGCTGACGGCTGGCGGCATCGAAAAACCCGAAGCATCCGGAGCCGGGCCATAGCGGTTGGGTCCCGCGTCACCAGGAACGACGTGCAGCCAGAGCATGGCGGCCAGCAGCGGTGCCGAGACGAGTGTCAGGTAAACGAGGAATGGGCTCGACCCGATTTCGGCGACCGCAGGTCCGAAGGCCGAAACGCAGATGCCAGCCACCAGAACGGTCCACACGAACGTCGCGATGAGGGCCCACAGCAACGCCCAGCCACTGGCCCCGACATCATGCAGGCGCTTGAGGAGGGCGACCGTCGCAATCCATAGAACGGCGATCTTCACCGGCTTGACGACCAGAGCGTGGATCGAAACGTCGGCCGCCCACATGGCGAGGCCGACGGCAACTTGGACCAGCAGCAGCGCGAGGGCTGTCACCATCAGCCCCTTGCGGTTGCAGCGGCCGCGCGGGTCGAACAGGTTGGCGAGGACGGGCGCGGCCGACATTGCAGGCTCCATGGCTCGGGTTCAGATATCGAACCTCGTCCTCGCATGACCTGTGTTGCGGTTCGGTTAGCCGGCAACCGCTCCGCCCCCGGAAGTCTGCGCGAAGGTGAAGCGCCGGTTGCCGACAGTTCCAAAGCGGCACGCCGCCCCGCAGCGCCGACCGTCCCGGCTCACGCGGTGCGGCTCCGCTTTCTGGTGCGCTGGCCGAGATAGGCGCGGCGGCTCTCGCCGATGGGCCGTTCGGGCTGCCAGCCGGCGAGTTCGTCGAGGACGTGCGCAGGAAGCGCGAACGCCTTGGCACCGCGCAGGACCGCGGTCGCCAGATAGCCCGGCTTCGGGCGGCCTTCACGGCGCTGCGGCGACACATAAGTGAACGCGAGCCGTTGCCTGCCACAGTCCAGGTGCACGACAAGTGTTCGGCGGATGTAGATGCGGTGAGCGGTGCCCTCCCATTCGTCGAGCACACCAAGGTGGCCGGGGTCGATGCGCCAGAGCACGCCGTGCACGACCAGCCCGTCGGCTGGGACGATATTGGCCGCCCCCCGCGTATTGATGATGAACGACCAGTCGGCCAGCACAGCGCGCCCGATGGCGCGCGAGCCGGGGCAACGGCGGGCCATCTGGCGAGGGCTCATGTTGGAGCCGTAGGCGAAATAGAGGGGACGCAGCGAGGACATGGGTCGGGTGAGGGACTGGGAACCAGGGACTGAGAGCGTACGGAGTAGAGAGTGAGGGCACCCAGGATCGGCTTCCGAAGGACCTCTCTCTGGCCCCTACTCCCGATTGGCTACTGCCTGGTCCAGCTCTAACCCCTCCGCTTGGCGGTCACCTCGATTTCGATCTTCATCTTGTCGTCGACGAGGCCGGCGATGATGAGTGTCGCGGCGGGGCGGATATCCCCCAGATGGCGCCCGAGCACCGGCAGGCAGGGCTCGAAGTCGGCGGCATTGGGAAAGATGTAGCGCACGCGCACGACGTCCTCGAGGCTCGCGCCGGCCTGCGCCAGCGCCTTCTTGATGTTGACGAAGCACTGCTCGGCCTGCTCGGCGGCATCCTCGGCTATGGCCATCGTCTCATAGTTGAAACCGGTGGTGCCGGAGACGAACACCCACTCTCCCTCCACGACGGCGCGCGAGTACCCCATTTTGGCCTCGAACGGGGAGCCGGAAGAAATCAGGCGACGGGTCATGGGGATCACTTTCTCGATGAGGGTTCGCGGGTCGGGTTATGGAGGGGGGCAGCGCGAGCGGCCTGGGAAGCGGCGGCTCAGAGCGGGAGAGAGATGATGGCTCGGAGTCCCCCCATGGAGCTTTCGCCAAGCGTGATATCACCGCCGTGGCTGCGCGCAATATCCCGGGCAATGGCAAGACCGAGCCCGGTGTTGCCGGTGTCCTGGTTGCGCGCCACGTCGAGCCGATAGAACGGCCGGAAGACGTTCTCCCGCTCGGCCTCGGGGATGCCGGGTCCGTCGTCATCGACCTCGATCCGGACCCAGTGGCGCTCGGTGGCCGCCCGGATGATCACGCGCTCGCCGAACCGGGCGGCATTCGAAACAAGGTTGGTGATCGCCCGCTTCAGGGCGTTGCGCTTCAAGGGCAGCACGATGTCCTTGCGCCGCTTGCGCATCTTGAACTCGATGTCGATGCCCATGATCTGCGCTTCGTCGCAGATGTCGGCCAGCAGTTCTTTGAGGCTCGCAGGCTTGGCGGCCTCGCCGCCGTCGCCCTTGGCGAATGCGAGGTAGTCCTCCAGCATGTGCTGCATCTCGTTGACGTCGGCCTTCAGAGAGTTCGCCTCGGGCGTATCGCCCAGAAACGCCAGTTGCAGCTTGAAGCGTGTCAGGATGGTCCGCAAATCGTGACTGACACCGGCCAGCATGGTGGTGCGCTGCTCGACGTGGGTCGTGATTCGCTCCTTCATCTCCATGAAGGCTTGCGCGGCCTGTCGCACCTCGCGGGCACCCCGCGGCCGAAAATCAGGCGGTTCAGGGCGACCCTTGCCGAACGCGTCCGCCGCCTCGGCGAGCCTGAGAATCGGCTTGATCTGGTTGCGCAGGAACATGAT
Organism: Hyphomicrobiaceae bacterium; assembly: GCA_033765285.1. Classification (GTDB taxonomy): domain Bacteria; phylum Pseudomonadota; class Alphaproteobacteria; order Rhizobiales; family Hyphomicrobiaceae; genus Filomicrobium. The sequence continues at coordinate 137,224 of JANRIE010000013.1, forward strand.
GGCGAACGTCAGCAGGATGACCGACGAGCCGACCATCCACATCAGGAAGATCTCGGAATTCGATGCGTAGGTCTGGCGCCGGGTCGCAACGAAGCGCAGCACGGCGTTCTCGACGCGCACGCGGATCTCGACGAGGCGTGATTGCCCCACCGTGTCGATCCAGTAAGGCCGGTCGACGAACCGGCTGATCTCGCGCGAGAGCGCACGGTCGAGCAGATCGAAGAACGGCTTCGGCCGGGCCGGCGGCAGATCTCCCGGGGGCAGGATCTGCATCGACAGGGCCAGCTTGTCGCGAGCCATCTCGATCAAGCGGTCCTGTTCGCTTTTGGTCCGGCTCACGTCGTAGACTTCGATCAGGGCGGCGATGTCGCGGGCGGTCGCCTCCGACAGTCGCCGGGTCACCGCCTGCCAGTGCCGCTCCATGAAGACGAACGCCACGACCCCTTCGAGGACCACGATGGGTGCGATGATGATGATCAGCGCGCGCGCATACAGACCCTTCGGCAGAAGGTCGGCGAGCCAGCGCAGGCCCAGCGCCTGAAGATCGCGCGCAACGGCCAGCACGCCGACGAGCAGCCGTCGCGGGTGCAGGCGGGCGGTCAGTCGATAGGCGTGGCTCGACAGGTCGACCATGGCGTCGGGTTGCTCGGTATGGCGCTCGGTGGCTGGACCTCGGCGAAGTCGGCCGCCGTCGTGGATCGGGATCGTGAGGCGTCTTCAATCAGTATAAAGGATGTAGCCTTTGCCGCGCACGGTCTGGAGGTATACGGGATTGGTCGGGTCGCTTTCGATCTTTCGCCGCAACCGGTTGATCTGAACGTCGATCGCCCGCTCGCTGCCCGTTGCATCGTCGCCGGAGAGTTCGTGGCGCGGAATGGGCACGCCCGGACGCGTCGCGAACAACCGCAGCAACTCGCGTTCGCGCTCGGTGAGCTTGATCGTCTCGTCGTCCTTCTTCAACTCGCCACGCGCGATATGGAAGGCGTAGCCGCCCATCCTGACTTCCTCCCCGCTGCCGGAGGGTGCTTTCCCGCGCCGGAGGATGTTGCGCAACCGCAGCAGCAATTCGCGCGGTTCGAACGGCTTGGCGATGTAGTCGTCGACCCCGGCCTCCAGTCCCTCGATGCGCTGCTCGGGATCGGAGCGGGCGGTCAACATGCACACGGGCAGGTTCAGTTCCGCCTTGATTTCACGTGCGAACTCGATCCCCGATTGTCCAGGCATCATCCAGTCGAGCAGAACGACGTCGAATGACAGGCCGCGCATGGCCGCTTTGGCCGCCAGCGTGTCGCCAGCCGGCGTCACGCGGAAACCATGATCGAAGAGGTAGCGCGCGAGCAGATCCCGGATGCGCTGGTCATCGTCGACAATGAGCACGTGCGGCGCGTCGTCTGGCAGCGAACTCTCGCCCGCTGGCTTCATCTCCGGTAGGGTCATGGGTAGACTGGCTCCCTCGGGACTTGCAGGAAACAGGCTCGGCTCGCACTGCGGCAGTATATCACGAGACCGTCAAGGGTCGCCGCGGGTGTCGTCATCCCACATGGCCCCACCCATCGCTGATGGTTCGATCAAGGCCCGCACCTTGGCCCTGTCCTTTTCCGCGATCATGGCGAAAAGAAAGCGCAGGGCCGTCTCGTCGGCCCCCGAACCCAGCGAGGCGAAGGCCTCGCGGATACGCCCGATCTGCAGGTCCGCCAGCTTTTCTGCGAGCCGCCCACCCTTGTTGGTCACGTACAGCAGCCGTTCGCGCCGGTCCGACTTGCCTTCGCGCTGGGCGATGAACCCCTCGTCGATGAGTTGCTTGAGGACACGCGCGAGGCTTTGCTTCGTGATCTTGAGGATTTCGAGCAGGTCGGCGACCCTGAGCCCGGGATTGCGGTGCACGAAATGCAGGACGCGGTGATGGGCGCGGCCGAAGCCGTATTTTTCCAAAACCGCGTCCGGATCGCCCGTGAAGTCTCGGTACGCGAAGAAGAACAGCTCCATGCACGCGACCAGGCGCGCACGGTCGGGGGACACGCGGCCTGCATCGGCCTCGGTTGCCAGTCGATCAGCCGGTGCCGATGGCCCGTCGGAACGTTCATTTACGTCAGCCATGTTGACATAATTGCCGGCGGTTGCTACCCGTTGCAAGCCATTTCTCGCGGTTTCGCCGGCTGACGTTGGCCATGTGCGGTCTCGATCGCGCCCGGCTGAAGCGAACACGATCGCCGTCGACCATCTTGGATCGCGCCCCACCTCATCACCGAACCGACGCCGCTGCGGTGGCGTGTCAGAGTTTTCGCCGCGAAGGACCAGCCCCCATGACGATGGAACTCACCCACTTCGGCGACAAATTCGTTTGGTTCGACGGCCGCATCATTCCCTCCGAGCAGGCCACGCTGCATGTGCTGACCCATGGGCTGCACTACGGCTCCTGCGTGTTCGAGGGCGAACGGGCCTATGACGGCACCGTCTTCAAGTCTCGCGCCCATTCGCAGCGATTGCACCAATCAGCCGAAATTCTCGATTTCACGATCCCCTTCTCCGTCGACGCGCTGGAGACGGCCAAGGCCGAGATCATCGCCCGCAACGGCAGCGGCGCGAAATATGTGCGCGCAGTCGCCTGGCGCGGCGGCGAGAAGATGATGGCCATCTCCGCCCAGCAGAACGTGATCCACGTCGCCATCGCAACGTGGACCTGGCCGTCGATGTTCGATCCCGCCGAACGGATGCGCGGGATCCGGTTGGACATCGCCGACTACCGCCGCCCCGACCCGGCCTGCGCACCGTCTCACGCCAAGGCCGCCGGCCTCTACATGATCTGCACCGTGTCCAAGCATCGCGCCGAGCGCAAGGGCTTCGCCGACGCGCTGATGTTCGATTACCAGGGCCGCGTCGCCGAATGCACCGGTGCCAACGTGTTCTTCATCGCCGACGGCCAGATCCACACCCCCATCGCGGACTGTTTCCTGTCGGGCATCACGCGGGCGACCGTGATCGACATCGCGCGCGCCCGCGGCCTGGACGTGATCGAGCGCCGCATCATGCCCGACGAACTCGGCTCGTTCTCCGAGTGCTTCATCACCGGATCGGCCGCCGAGGTGACGCCCGTTCGCGAGATCGCCGGCACGATGTATCAGCCCGGCCGCGTCACCGAGTTGCTTTTGACCGACTACATGCAACAGACCAAGGCCAGCCAGCCGACGGCCGGGTGAGGACGCGCCTCACCCGCGACCGACCTCCGACGTTGCAGCAGTGCGTGGCCGCCCTGGCACACTCGACCAGCCGTGGCGGTCAAAGGCAGGCCAGCGATTGCCTTTGCAACGGCCGTGGAACAGACTTGCGCCGCCGAGGATGACGACTTGAGGGGTGCGACCCATGCGCTGGTCCAGACCGATCATGACAGTGCTGATGATGCTGGCCGGGGCCATGGTGTTCGGCGGGCTGGTCACGGCAACCGATGCGGTCGCCCAGGAAGGGCCAGGCGGCCTCATTTCCCCGGGACGCGATTGCCAGACGGTCCGCAACTGCTCGTTCCGCCGCGACGGCCGGTTTCGAGGCTGCGTCTCGAGTTATTCGTGCCGCGTGTGCCGTCCCGTCCGTTCCGCATGCGCGGTCGGCGGCAGCCGCCGGACATGCAGCCGGCTCGAATGTAGCTGGGGTTGATAGGCCGGCTGGCCCCCTCGCGCGCTGGTCGGGTCTGCCGCCGGGACGTCGCGGTACGTGCAGGTGACCTCAGCGGCCGGTGCGAGGCGCGTCCGGGTCGGGCGACAGCGCGATCCCCGCGAACACGAGCCCGAGGAACAGGGCAACGGTCGCGCCGAACAGCAGCAGGATACCAACCCCCGGCTGGTAGCCCAGCAACGGTGCCATGGTCGCCAGAACGGCGGTCCAGAACAGGGCTGGCAGAATAGAAACGATCAACAGTCCAACACAGGCGTGGGATACCATGGCGCGCGGGCGAGCTTGGGTCTCACCTGGCTGGGCGACCTCGACGGTGAGTGTTTCCATCACGACCTGTCCTTGCGATGGGCCACTTAAATGGCTGCCGTACTTGCACCTGTTCCGACACTTGGTTCCCAATGCAGCGCCTGGGGGCCAAGCGTCAGTGACGCAGCACAAGTCTCAGAGCTGAACGCTTCGCGCGGCGGATTATTCCAACTGGTATTTCGAACTCGCGCCGGGGCGTGGGAGACTGCCCCGTCCAGACAACATCAGTTTCGTCGCAACAGTATTGAATGAACATTAATGCCGATCGTACCATTCGATGCAAACGGGCAGCGCGATTTATGAAGTCTTAATGAACGACCTGTGGCAGGGCGGGATCACCCCTCGCGTGGCGGGAACGGGATACCCTCATTCCGGGAACAATTTCCGATCAAACCGACGCCGGTTCGTTGACGAACAGTCCACAGAACGAGAGACGAGGGCGCGCCTCCAGGTCCTTGGTGACGCAGTATGACGGATAAGGAGCGGCAAAACCCATGGCCGACGGCCGGCAGCACTACGACGTCGCGATCATCGGTGCGGGCCACAACGGCCTGACCGCCGCAGCGTACCTCGCACGCAGCGGGTTGTCGGTCGTCGTTCTCGAAGCGCGCGACGTGGTCGGCGGCGCGGCGGTCACGGAAGAGTTCCACCCAGGTTTTCGCAACTCGCTGGCCGCCTACACGGTCAGCCTGCTTGCGCCCCAGGTCATCGCCGACCTCGAGTTGCATCATCACGGATTGAGGATCATCGAGCGCCCGGTTGCAAATTTCTGGCCGGTGGACGCCGCGCGCGGTCTCGTCATGCCCTACGGACTGGCGGCGCGGCAGGCCGCCATCGCTGAATTCTCGACTGCCGACGCGGCGCGACTGCCCGCCTACGACGCCGCGCTCGAGCGAGCCGCCGCGCTCCTGCGCGACCTTGCCCGCCAGGCCCCACCCAACGCCGGCGGTGGCCCGCGCGAATGGCTCTCGGGAGCGCTGGCGTCGGCGCGACTGCTCCGCCTGACGGTCGCCGACAAGAGGTTGGTGCTCGATCTGTTGACCAAGAGCGCCGCCGAATTTCTGGAGCCATGGTTCGAGAACGAGATCGTCAAAGCCGCTTTCGCCTTCGATGGCATCGTCGGCGCCTACGCCTCGCCGGCGACACCGGGTACGGCCTATGTGCTGCTTCACCACTGCTTCGGTGAAGTGAACGGCAAGACGGGCGTGTGGGGCCACGCCGTGGGCGGCATGGGGGCCATTTCGCAAGCGATGGCGGCAGCGGCCAAAGCCGCCGGGGCAGAGATCCGAACGCGTGCCAGAGTGAGCGAGATCATCGTCGAAAAGGGCGGCGCGGTCGGCGTGCGGCTCACCTGCGGCCAAGTCGTCCGGGCCACCCGCGTCGCCGCCAATGTTGCCCCTAAACTCTTGTTTCGCGACCTTGTGCCGGAGGGTGCCGTTGCCGCCGAGGACCGTCGCCGGTTCCTGTCCATCCGGTCTGGCTCTGGCACCTTCCGCATGAATGTCGCCTTGAACGACCTGCCCGACTTCACCTGCCGTCCCGGACGCGAGCCTCAGCAGCACCATGCCGCCGGGATCATCATCGGCCCGACGCTCGATTACCTGGACCGGGCCTACCTCGATGCACGGCGGGATGGCTGGTCGACAGCACCCGTTGTCGAAATGCTCATCCCATCGGTGATCGACGACAGTCTGGCTCCACCCGGCCGGCATGTGGCCAGCCTCTTCGTTCAGCACGTGGCCCCGCATCTGCCACCACCGCGCAGTTGGGCTGATCCACGCGAACGCGAGGCGTTCGCCGATATCGTTGTGGCGACGGTCACCAAGTACGCCCCCAATTTTGCTGGCAGCATCATCGCCCGCCAGATCCTGTCACCCCTCGACTTGGAAACGACGCTCGGCCTCGTCGACGGGGACATCTTCCACGGCCAGATGGGGCTCGATCAGCTCTTCTCGGCACGACCCGTCCTTGGATATGCCGGCTACCGGATGCCGCTTCCGGGCCTATATCTGTGCGGCGCGGGGGCCCATCCTGGCGGCGGCGTCACCGGCCTACCCGGACGGAACGCCGCGGACCGGATATTGCGCGACGCACGCGGGTTTGGCTTGCGCGCGTGAAAAGCGCGTCCTAACGGTTTTCCTCCCAGAAGACGCCGGACGCCGAGCCGAGGCAACAGAACCGATGACCTATCAGGAGCCGAAGGCTCCAAGCCCGAAAGACTTGGATGCGGCGAGCTATCGCGCGCTGATGCGCCATCAGGCCGGTGCCGTGACGGTGATCGCCACTGGCCGGCTGGGTGCTCGCGCCGGGCTGACGGCGACGGCGGTGTCGTCGCTGTCCGACAACCCGCCGACGATCCTGGCCTGTGTCGGTCGCAAGGCGGGCGCGCACGACCTCATCGCCGCCGACGGGGCATTCAGCGTCAACGTGCTGGCGGCCACGCAGCGCGATATCGCCGAGCGCTTTTCAGGCAGTTCTGCCCTGCACGGTGAAGACCGGTTCGCCGGCCTGTGCTGGGAGACACTGGGAACCGGAGCGCCCCTGCTGGTCGGCGCACTGGCTGGTCTCGACTGCCGGCTGGTCGAAAGCCATGCGTTCTCAACGCACACGATCTTTATCGGCCGGGTGGTCGCGGGGCGGTGCGACGGCGGCCTCGAGCCGCTTCTTTATTTCCGTGGGGCCTACCGGCACCTGTCGGAGAAATGAGCGCATGCTTCAGGTCACCGCCAGCATCGCGATCGCCGACGACGACCTGGAGGAGCGCTTCGTGCGGTCGTCGGGACCGGGCGGGCAGAACGTCAACAAGGTCTCAACGGCGGTTGAATTGCGCTTTGCGGCGGCGGCGTCCACCGTATTGACGGCGGCCGCGTTCCGCCGTCTGCAACGCCTCGCCGGCAGCCGGATGACCGATGAGGGCGTGCTGGTGATCAAGGCCGAGCGCTTCCGGACCCAGGATCGCAACCGGGCAGACGCCCGCGAGCGACTGGTCGAGATGATCCGGGAAGCGCTGGTCGAGCCCAAGCGGCGCATTGCCACCAAACCGTCGCGCGGAGCCAAGGAACGGCGTCTGGACAGCAAGACGCAGCGGTCCGGCGTCAAGCGTTTACGGCAGGGCAAGCCCGACCGGGGTGAGTGGTGAAGGGCGCAACGGGCCGGCGAGGCGGACGGCACCAAGGGGCACCGTGATCCAATGGTCAAGCCATGACGAACGCCGTATGTTCGCCTCGGCTCCGACTCGCGCGCGGCCCCGCGGCCACGGCACGCCGGCTCGCGCACTCACCCCTGGATGGCGAACTCCCCGACCATGCGCTTCTCTGCCAACTTGAGCTTCCTGTTCACCGAGTTGCCATTCCTCGACCGTTTCGAGGCCGCCGCCAGGGCCGGCTTTACCGGCGTCGAGATCCTGTTCCCCTACGAGTGGCAGGCACGTGATATTGCCGCCCGCCTCAAGGCCAACGGCCTCAGGCTCGTTCTGTTCAACATCTGGCCTGGAGACTGGGTACGCGGCGAGCGCGGGCTGGCGGCCATCCCTGGCCGGGAGGCACAATTCGAGAGCCGGCTCGTGCAGGCGCTGACGTATGCCGACGAGATGGGCTGCCTGCGGCTGCACGCCATGGCCGGGCTCGCCGAGCACGGGGCCGACCGGGATACCTACATCCACAATCTGAGGCTGGCCGCCCGCATCGCCGAGCCGCACGGCGTCGAAATCCTCATCGAACCCATCAATCAGCGCGATATGCCGGGCTATCATCTCAGCCGCACCGCCGATGCCCGTGACGTGATCGCCGCCGTTGGCATGGCGAATGTCGGGTTGCAACTCGATCTTTATCACCGGCACATGCAGGAGGGCGAGGCTCTGCAAGCCATCCGCGACAACGCCGACCTCGTGCGCCACTACCAGATTGCGGGCCCACCGGACCGCGGCGAGCCCGACCAGGGCGAACTGGATTACCGCGCCGTTTTTCAGGCCATCGACCGGACCGGTTATGGCGGGTGGATCGGGTGCGAGTACCGGCCGCGCACGCAAACGGCAGCCGGGTTAGGCTGGGCGGATCGGCTCGGTGTCAGACTCGACGCCGAGATCTAGCCGGGTTGCCGCAAGGTTGTCTGAGCGCCGAATCGAGCCTGCGAGACCGTGGTTCACCGCCCCGGCGCGCCGCCGCGTGCACGGCCTGAACGCCTTGTCACTCGCACTGTCGAATGGCCGGCCCTTTTGCTTGACTTCGGATCAGCGAACACGTAGATCAGCGCCTCTGTGACACGGGTGTCGCCTCAACGCGCGTCCGTCCTCGAATGCGGGCGTAGCTCAGTTGGTTAGAGCGCCGGCCTGTCACGCCGGAGGCCGCGGGTTCAAGTCCCGTCGCTCGCGCCATCCCCACCGGGGTTGGCTGGTATGTGAATATTCCGACAACTCGTCTTCTCGCCCCCCATGCGTCGCGTGGGGGCTACCGCTCGGCGACATGTGTCATCCCAGTTTCGCCTTCGGACGGTTGCGGTGGCGCAGCGGCTGCGTTAACACGATCCCCACAGCGTTTCGACGCTTCGACGGCGACGACCCGCAGGCTTCCGGCGACCACGGGCCGGCCCGATGGCGCAACTGGGACACTTCGATGAACCAGCTTTTGACCGACTATCTGCCGATCATCGTGTTTCTCGGCGTCGCGCTCGCCATCTCCGGCGCGCTGTTGATCGCACCCTTCTTCGTGGCGATCCAGAATCCCGATCCCGAGAAGGTCTCTGCCTACGAGTGCGGCTTTGCGGCGTTCGATGATGCGCGCATGAAATTCGACGTGCGCTTCTATCTCGTTTGCCTTCTGTTCATCATCTTCGACCTTGAAATCGCATTCCTGTTCCCATGGGCCGCCGCCTTCCGCGACATCGGGCTGTTCGGCTTCTGGTCGATGATGATTTTCCTCGCTGTCCTCACCATCGGCTTCATCTACGAGTGGAAAAAGGGAGCCCTCGAATGGGATTGATCGCCTTAGTGGCTGACGCCAAGTAGCCGGTGACTAGGACCGTTGCCCTGACTGCTGGGGCACTGGAATTTCGCGTGATGAAAAGCCACGACGTGTCACCTCCGGCGACAACAGCGAGCCTATCCCGTGTCCGAAGTGTCGGCGTACGAGTGGGCTGAACCCGCACAGCCGCGCATCGGAAAGGATGCGTTCTGTTTGCAGGACTGTCATGCATCAGTCACATGACCGGCGCTTTTAGTCTGTCCAGGCGAGAGGATGGGTTCGAAGCGAGTCGTCTAGCGTGACGAGCCTCATCTGTTCACAGGCCGCCTGTGCCAAAAGCAACCGATCGAACGGGTCGCGTGTGGAAGGCTGTGGAGAAACGTCATGCAGGACGTGCTCCGGCGCGATGGCCATCACATTGAGATTGAACGCGCGGCAGATGGCGGCGAGATCGGTAAGGTCGCAAGCAAGCCTCAGCCTCCCCAGTCGCGACTTGATTGCAATTTCCCACAGGCTGGCGGTACTGCAATAGAGGTAGCTTTGTTGGCTCTGAAGAACGGCACTGTGCCCATTGGGTAGTTCGTCCAGCGCATCATTGACGACGGCGAGCACGATGTGAGTGTCGAGAAGCAGCTTCATTCAAGCCCGCGACCTCGGTCCGGCAACGGTGTCACCAGAACGTCCTCTGGTAGCGGATCGTCGAAGTCGTCCGAAATGGCGCTGACCGTCTTGCTCAGTCCGCGTTCGACCAGGAACCGCCGCCCAGCTTCGACGTCGACGCCTGCCTTGGAGCGGTGCGGAACCAAGTCGAGCACCGGCTTACCTTGGCGGGTGACGACAACGGTCTCGCCGCTCTCCACGCGGTCAATCACCTCGGCCACGCGGTCGCCAAGCTCTTCGATCGGGACGGTCTCGATCACGGTTTCCATACATCCATCATATATTCGAGCTCGCTTCAGTGCCAGTAATCCGAAGTACCTCACCCGACAGGACCTTGGAGGTGTTGCGCTGCCCGGCCGGCTGCGTTACCAGCTTCGCTATGGCTGGCGGGCTTGCGCTTGCTAGCGTTGAGCCGCTCAGGAGTGGAGTTGATGGCGCTGATTGTACCACCGGGAACGCTGGCGTTCGACACGGCGCGTGAGGGCTCCCCCGGCGCGAGTGCGATGCCGCTACACCCGCAACGGCCCGATGACCCGTTCGTCTCCGGCATCAACAACGAACTGGCCGACAAGGGCTTCCTCGTCACGACGACCGACGATCTCATCAACTGGGCCCGCACCGGCTCGCTCATGTGGATGACGTTTGGCCTGGCGTGCTGCGCCGTCGAGATGATGCAGGCCTCGATGCCACGCTATGATCTGGAGCGGTTCGGCTTTGCCCCGCGTGCGTCCCCGCGCCAGTCCGACGTGATGATCGTTGCCGGCACGCTGACCAACAAGATGGCCCCTGCGCTGCGCAAGGTCTACGACCAGATGCCGGAGCCACGCTACGTCATCTCGATGGGCTCGTGCGCCAACGGTGGCGGCTATTATCACTACAGCTATGCCGTCGTGCGCGGCTGCGACCGCATCGTGCCGGTCGACATTTATATCCCGGGTTGCCCGCCGACGGCGGAGGCGCTCGTCTATGGCGTGCTGCAGTTGCAGAAGAAGATCAGGCGCGAGGGGACGATCATTCGGTGATCCTGTTCGTCGCAGCGGTCTTGATCGCGGCCTTTGTGGTCGTAGTCGACGAATTGGTTTGGGACGGGAATTTCTGGGTCTTTCTCGCTTCCTGGCTGGCTGCAATTAATGGCGGGGTTTACCTGCTCAATAATTGGCGACGCCGTGGAAGGCTCAAGGGCTATTGAAGTTGACAGACGAACTTAGAGAACTCGGCGAGCACATTTCCGGCGCCATTGGCGACGACATCAAGGGATGGTCAGTCGCCTTCGGCGAATTGACCGTCAACGCCCACGCGCCGCGCATCGCGCTTGTCCTGAAGTTCTTGCGCGACGACACGCTGAGCCGCTTCATTCAGCTCATCGACCTTTGCGGCGTGGATTATCCGCAGCGCCTGAAGCGGTTCGATGTCGTCTATCACCTCCTATCCATGCACAATAACCAGCGCGTCCGGGTGAAGATCGAAGCGGGCGAGGACGATGTTATCCCCTCCGTGCGCGACGTTTACCCTTGCGCCGACTGGTTCGAGCGCGAGGCGTTCGACATGTACGGCCTCGTTTTCGCCGGGCACACGGATCTTCGCCGCATCCTTACCGATTACGGCTTCACCGGGCATCCGCTGCGCAAGGACTTCCCGCTGACCGGCGAGGTCGAGGTTCGCTATGACGACGAGCAGAAACGCGTCGTGTATGAGCCGGTCAAGCTCGTGCAGGAGTTCCGGAACTTTGACTATCTGAGCCCGTGGGAAGGAGCGCAGTACGTGTTGCCGGGCGACGAGAAAGCGAAAAAGGCGTAACCGATGGCGACCGCTCGCACCGGCGGATGTCTCTGCGGCGCCGTGAAATTCGCCGCGACGCCGAAGCCCCATGATGACGGCGTTCATGTCGACGCCTGCCATTGCGCCATGTGCCGCCGCCAGGTCGGCGGCCCGCTGATGGCCGTCGCCTGCGACAAGGTTGAGGTGACGGCGGGCGCCTATCTCGGCGTCTACCAATCGTCGGCATGGGCGGAGCGGTGCTTCTGCAAGCGCTGCGGCTCCAA
>JANRIE010000023.1:0-1544 GCA_033765285.1 Hyphomicrobiaceae bacterium
CTGACCGCGGCGATCACCAAGGTGATGGCTGAAACCTACGGCGGCAGCGCCGTGGACTTCGCCAACATCGACAAGGCCCCGGAAGAGCGCGAGCGCGGCATCACCATCTCGACCGCGCACGTCGAGTACGAATCGGCTGCCCGTCACTACGCGCACGTCGACTGCCCGGGTCACGCTGACTACGTGAAGAACATGATCACCGGTGCCGCCCAGATGGACGGCGCGATCCTGGTGGTGAACGCTGCTGACGGCCCGATGCCCCAGACCCGCGAGCACATCCTGCTCGCCCGTCAGGTCGGCGTGCCGGCGCTGGTCGTGTACATGAACAAGGTCGACCAGGTTGACGACGAGGAAATCCTCGAGCTCGTCGAACTCGAAGTGCGCGAGCTGCTGAGCTCGTACGACTTCGACGGCGACAATATTCCGATCGTCAAGGGTTCGGCTCTGGCCGCTCTCGAAGGCCGCGATGACAACATCGGCAAGGATTCGATCATCGCTCTGATCGAAGCCGTCGACAGCTACATCCCGCAGCCCGAGCGTCCGGTCGACAAGGACTTCCTGATGCCGATCGAAGACGTGTTCTCGATCTCGGGTCGCGGCACCGTGGTGACCGGCCGTATCGAAACCGGCATCGTCAACGTCGGCGACGAAGTCGAAATCGTCGGCATCAAGGACACTCGCAAGACCACCGTCACCGGCGTGGAAATGTTCCGCAAGCTGCTCGACCGCGGCGAGGCTGGCGACAACGTCGGCGCGCTGATCCGCGGCGTGGCGCGTGAGGAAGTCGAGCGCGGCCAGGTTCTGGCCAAGCCCGGCTCGGTCAACCCGCACACCGAATTCAGCGCCGAGGTCTACGTGCTGTCGAAGGACGAAGGCGGCCGTCACACGCCGTTCTTTGCCAACTACCGCCCGCAGTTCTACTTCCGCACCACCGACGTGACCGGCGAAGTGATCCTTCCCGAAGGCACCGAAATGGTGATGCCGGGCGACAACGTGACCATCTCGGTCAAGCTGATCGCGCCGATCGCGATGGATGAAGGCCTGCGCTTCGCGATCCGCGAAGGTGGCCGGACCGTCGGTTCGGGGGTTGTCAGCAAGATCACGAAGTAATATAGGCCCGCGCACTCGGCGGGGATTCGTCTCCGCCGCCGGACCTTGCTTCGGAAATTTATCGTATCAGTGGCCCCGCTCTCCCCGGAGACGGGAGGGGGCGGGGTAGCTGGTTTTTTGTTTGCTCTTTCTCATTGGTAGTTGGACATGGAAGCCCAGAATATCCGCATCCGCCTCAAGGCATTCGATCATCGCGTGCTTGACCAGGCGACCGGCGAAATCGCGGACACCGCCCGCCGTACCGGCGCGCTGATCCGGGGCCCCATTCCGATGCCGACGAGAATTGAGAAGTTCACCGTGAACCGCGGCCCGCACATCGACAAGAAGTCGCGCGAGCAGTTCGAGGTGCGCACCTACAAGCGGCTGCTCGACATCGTGCAGCCCAACGCCCAGACGGTCGATGCGCTGATGAAGCTCGATCTTGCTGCCGGCGT
>JANRIE010000029.1:0-1568 GCA_033765285.1 Hyphomicrobiaceae bacterium
CCACAACCCGTTGCCCCTATGCATGCCTGCGACCGCCCAGCGCAGCGCGACCGCAGTGTCGCCACCGGGCAAGGGACGGGCGGCGATGTGTTCGAGGCGGTAGGCGACGTCGTGGAGCACGCCCCGGATCTGCGTCAGGCAACCAACCCAATAGCCACGGCCCCAACCGTGGCGATTGGTCGGCCATCGGATTTCGGCGGCGGGTGAAAGCGCGGTGGCAGCATCGCCGTAAAGGTCGTCGCGCCACGCTTTTGCCAACATCGCGGCAGGTGCGGCGGCGGGGTGCCCTTCAGGAATCACAATATCGGGCTGCTCGCGTGTCGCCGCGATCCATGTGCCTCGCCAGTCATGTCGCGAGCGGTCGCCCGCCTGGTCTGCCGTGGCCTGCGCCGTTGCAAGGGACCAAGAGTCGGCTCCGACCTGCAAGACCCCGCGCAGATTGTCGCGGACCAGCCACTCCTCGACAATCCTGTTCTCTTTGCACAGGCAATCGGCGATCGTCATCACCCCGTTCGACACCATAGTGCCCCTGCCGAGCATCGGGTCGTCGCCCATATGCGTCGAGCGACTGACGATACGATGGCTGCTGTAGAGATGGCCGTCGCCGTCAGCCGACCAGATCACGTCCTCACCGATCAGCAGACGGTCGGGCGTCGCGGACAGCGTCGTGAGCGTATTCTGCACGACCGCCTCGACACCCTTCACTGGCCCCGCCAGCGTATGGATCGCGCAATCCTTGCTGTAATGGGTGCGGCATAGTCCGACATTTTTCTGCTCCCAGATCCGGTGGGTGCAGCGGATGATGTAGTCGACAAAATCGCTGTAGACATCGTCATAGCCGGGAAGGTCCTGACGGCGCGGGCGTTCCGCGAGCAGATCGGCGAGCGTCCGCCCCGATGGGGAGGCGACCTGCGAGTGCGCATCCCAGCTCATGCGCGCTTGAGCGTCTCGGGCAACCGCAGCCAGATCAGCGCAGCAGCGGTGAACGCGACCGATGCGAGGCACATCACCGGCGCGAGACCGAACGCCTCGGCCATCGGCGCGGTGATCAGCGGGGCCATCATGCTGATGACGCGGCCCCAGTTGAAGATCGAAGCGGCCGTCGAGCGCAGATGCGGCGGGTAGAGTTCGCTGAGCCATGGCCCCCAGATCGCGCTGCACGACAGCATTACGCCATAGACGAAGCCGGTCAGCTCGAGCAGCGTCACCCCCATCGGCACGAACAGATAGACCGGTATGATGGCGGCCGCGAGGATGAAGCCCCAGGCAGCTGCACGTCGTCCGAGCCGGTCGCTGATCACGCCCCAGACCAGACCGCCGATGGCCGCACCGACGAACTGCCAGCCGAGAACGTCACCTATAACGGTATCGGGGACGTTCCGGACATCGCGGAGATAGGTCGTCGCCCAGCCCGTAAAGGCTTGATATGCAAAGAAATTCAGGCCCGTCATCGTCGCCAGCAGGATCGTCTGGACGCGCACATCGGGCGCGAAGAGTTCGGCGATCGGCAGCTTCGCCTTGGCCGTCGTCTGACCGTCGGCAATCCCGTCCATCGGGATCAGCTTGCG
>JANRIE010000059.1:0-428387 GCA_033765285.1 Hyphomicrobiaceae bacterium
GTCGGCTCGCGGCCGATCTCGTGCAGCATCTGCCGGCTCGTACGGACGATCTTGTTGATCGTCTCGATCATGTGCACGGGGATGCGGATCGTGCGCGCCTGATCGGCGATCGAGCGGGTGATCGCCTGCCTGATCCACCACGTCGCGTAGGTCGAGAACTTGTAGCCGCGGCGGTACTCGAACTTGTCGACCGCCTTCATCAGGCCGATGTTGCCCTCCTGGATCAGGTCGAGGAACTGCAGGCCGCGGTTCGTGTACTTCTTGGCGATGGAGATGACGAGGCGCAGGTTGGCTTCCACCATCTCCTTCTTGGCCTGACGGGCCTCGCGCTCGCCCTTCTGCACCGCCTTCACGATGCGGCGGAACTCGGGGATCTCGAGACCAGTCTCGGAGGCCAACTCGTGGATATCGGTTCGGATGGTCTCGATCTGGGCCCGCTCGGTGAGGATGAACGCGCCCCACTTCTTGCCGCTCTTGGCGACGCGGTCGAGCCAGGTCTGGTCGAGTTCGTTGCCGAAATACTCGTCGATGAAGGACTGGCGGGTGATGCCGTTGGCGTCGGCGAGCCGCATCAGCCGGCCCTCGAAACCCACCAGACGCTTGTTGATCGAATAAAGCTGCTCGACGAGGCTTTCGATACGGTTGTTGTTGAGTGACAAGCTCTTGACGTCGGTGATGATCTCTTCGCGCAGCTTCTCGTAGGCGCGCTGCTGTGCCTTGGTCGCGGAATCGCCGGCGACCTGCTGCTCCAGCATCTTGTCCTGCTGCTTGCGCAGCTTTTTGTAGTTGGCGGCGATCTTCTCGAAGGTTTCCACGACCTTCGGCTTGAGCTCGGCCTCCATGGCGGCCAGCGACAGCGAGTTCTCGAACTCGTCGTCGTCCTCCTCGCCTTCGGCTTTGAAGTCGGCCTCTTCGGGTGCCGGGGCGGGCTCGGCCGGAGCCTCGCCTGCGACAGCCTTCGCCTCGGGCCCTTCGTAGGTGGCCTCGAGGTCGATGATGTCGCGCAGCAGAATGCGCCCCTCGTTCAGTTCGTCGCGCCAGATGATGATGGCCTGGAAGGTCAGCGGGCTCTCGCACAGGCCGGCGATCATAGCCTCGCGGCCGGCCTCGATGCGCTTGGCGATGGCGATTTCGCCCTCGCGCGACAACAGTTCGACCGAGCCCATCTCGCGCAGGTACATGCGAACGGGGTCGTCGGTGCGCTCTGTCGGTTCGGCCTTACCTTCGGCTTTGGTCGGCAGCCGCTGGGTGGTGAGAGCCCGGCCCTCCTCCTCCTCGTCGACCTCGGGCTCGGTCTCTTCGGCGGCGGCACCCTCCTCGCCTTCTTCCGTCTCGACGACGTTGATGCCCATGTCGGCGAGCATGGCATAGAGGTCCTCGATCTGGTCGGAGGACACCTCCTCAGACGGGAGAACCTTGTTCAGTTCCTCGTACGTGACGTATCCACGCGTCTTGCCGGCCTTGATGAACCGCTTGACCGCCTGATCGGACATATCGAGCAGGGGGCTGTCGCGCTCAGTCTCGGCTCCCCCGGCACTGGCCTGCTCTTCGTCCTTGACGTTCACCATGATCGTAAACACCCTAATAGGAGTGGGTCGGTCTGCGTCCGCACGCCGGAGCGTCGGCGACGGGTCTATAACATTGCGGTAGGTCTCAACATCCAGAGGCTGCGGGCGACGGCACTTGGAACACGTGGCGGTAACTTACAGGCGTTCCTCGCAAGCCGGGGTCGGCAAGACCCACCGCATCGCGTCGTGGCAAAGGCGCTGCCCCCCTGGATAGACGCTGCCGGCGGCTGATGCCGCTGCACCAAATGGTTTGGCCCTCTGCCCTTGTCACGCCGATCAGGTCAGAACCTCCCCGCGCCCCGTCTCCGCATCGCCATGCGACGCACCTAGATCGGCAAGCCGCTGCTTTATCTCTCGAATGCGCGTCAATGCGGCTTCGCTCCCTTCCGCGTGCCAAGCAAGTTCTGCGGCCTGAAGCGACCGCTGGAGCCCGACTTGGCTCTCGTGAAGTGTGAGGGCGTGGCGAAAGCCCCGTTCGACCTCGACTTCGTCGGCCTCAGGATCAGCAAATCGGTCGCAGCGATGCGCCGCAGACCGCTCGACCAGTGCAACGACTTTGTCAAGCCCCATAGCGGTGAGATGAGAACGCAGGGTTGCACTGTCAAGCGGAAATTGTGCGGCGTGTGCCGAAAGAAGGGCGTCGCGTAAGATCGCAAGAGGCTCGGCGGCTATCTCGATGTCGGCGATTGTTTCGGCGTGGTCCTCGATCAGCCAGGCATGGTTGAGAAGGGTGCGCAGGATCAGCGCCTCGCGCTGGCTGCCCGGGTCCGCCGGGGAGGCGACAAGCGTCGATCGCCGCAGGGCACTGGTCGCGCGGGGCGGTTGGGGTTGAGCGGGCTTTCGCCAATCGCCGCGGCGCTGGTCCGCATTGAAGCCGCCGCTGCGGCCTCCCGCCGCCGCCACGTAGACCCCCGGCGAAGTGCGCGCGCCCTGGCGCGGAGGGGGTTGGGTGGCCGGCTCCGGTTTTTGTGACCGCCACGCGGCAAAGAGCCGGTCTTTGATGTCGCGCTCGTAATACCCACGCAGCGATGTGTCCGCAATCCGCGCGACGAGCCCCCGCAGGGTCTGCTCCAGACCGGCCCGGCGCTCCGGGGTGTTCCATCCGCCACTCCCCCATTCGCGCTCGAAGAGCACGTCGGCGAGCGGCCGGGCGCGCGTCAAAATTGCTTCCATGCCCTCGCGGCCCCCGCTGCGGATCAGGTCGTCCGGGTCGAGCCCGTCGGGGAGAAACGCGAAGGACAGGCTGGCCCCTGGCTTCAGGTGCGGCAGAGCGACGTCGATGGCCCTGAACGCCGCGCGGCGGCCTGCACCATCGCCGTCGAAACACAACACAGGTTCGGAGGCCATACGCCAGACGAGGGCGAGTTGCTCTTCGGTCAATGCCGTACCGAGCGGGGCAACAGCCTCCTCGAAGCCGGCCTGAACGAGTGAAATCACGTCCATATAGCCCTCGACGACCAGGACCCGCGACCGGTCGTGAGCCGCCTTGCGAGCGCCTGCCGCGTTGAACAGCAGCCCGCCTTTGTGGAACAGGGGCGTCTCGGGAGAATTCAAGTACTTTGCAGGCTGGTCTTTCTCCAGCGCCCGGCCGCCGAATGCGATGGGCCGGCCCTTCAGGTCGGTGATCGGGAACATGACCCGATGGCGGAAGCGATCGTAGGGTTCGCGGATATCCTCGCCCGAAATCAGCATGCCAGACAGGGCCATGTCGGCCTCGGTGAAGCCTCGGCTGGCCAGATGCGACTTCAAGGCGGTGCGGGAGGCGGGCGCGTAACCCAGTCCGAAGCGGTCGATCGTCTCGCGCGTCAGCCCCCGCCGCGTCAGATAGGCGTGCGCTTCGCGGCCACGCGGGGAATACAACTCGCCGATGAAAAAGTCGCGACTGGCGGCGACAACCTCTGCCAGCCGGTCGCGATGATCGGCGGCCTGTGCATCGGCGGCGTTGGGCTTGGGCAAGCTCACACCGGCTTCCTCGGCCAGCCGCTCAACGGCTTCAGGGAACGACAGCCCTTCGGTTTTCATCAGGAACGTGAAGATGTCGCCGTGTTCCCCGGATGCGAAGCAGTGATAGAACCCCTTATGATCATTGACGAAAAACGAGGGGGTCTTCTCGGTCTTGAAGGGCGAGAGGCCGGAGAACTCGCGACCCTTGCGCTTCAGTGCAACTTTCCGGGCCACGACCTGGCTCACCGGCAGACGCGCGCGGATTTCGTCGAGCAGATGAGGGGGATAGCGCATCGCAAGAAGCTCCGGACAAAGGCCATCAGAGGGTATGCGATTCGCACACGAGAGCCGCCGCGGGATGGGGCGGTGGAGAAGTATTGGATAACGAGTGCTGCGGGGTTGCCGGGCGCGCCGCGCAAGCCCTCGCATTCAGTCGGTCGCGCGTTGGCCGACCCGCCGGCCAACGCGACTACTTCAGGGCGTCCTTGACCATGGCGCTCGCCTTGCCGAAGTCCATTTGCCCGGTGTAGCGCTCCTTCAGGACGGCCATGGTCCGGCCCATGTCCTTGAGGCCGGCGCATCCCGCCTCGGCCATCACCACCTTGACGGCGGCCAGGGTCTCGTCGTCCGACATCTGCCGCGGCAGGAACTCTTCGATGATCTTGACCTCTGCCTCTTCGGCGACGGCGAGATCTTCGCGATTGCCCTGGCGATAGGTGGCCGCCGATTCCCGCCGCTGCTTGATCATCTTCTGCAGCAGTCCAAGAATATCCTGGTCGGAGACCTTGTCCTTGCCGGTCGCCTCGCCGTTCTCGTCGGCCCGGCTGGCGATATCCCGATCCTTGATCGCTGCATTGATCAGCCGCAACGTAGACAGGCGCTTTTTCTCGCCCGCCTTCATGGCATCCTTCACGGCCTGCGACAGTCGCTCGCGCATGTGTACCTCCTGCGGCAGTCCCTTGGGGCATAGTCCAAACGGCGAACAAAGACCCGCGACCATCCGCTGAATGACCTCGGGGCGACCGAGGATCACCGGGCTCCCGATACGGTCGTGGGATGTAAGCGCCACGCCGGCCCGCCGCAAGGCCGATGTCTCCGGCTCGACCGTGCCGTGATTCGCCGGTCCTGTCCGCATTGACCCTGGCGCGGGGTTCTCATAAGGTCCGCCCGACTGCGATGACAGCGCAATGCGACAGGGCCGGAGCGGGCGCAAAAGCGGGCACACTATTCCGGTGCAGCGGGTGCCGGGGTCGGTGCCGTGAGCGCCGAAGGACTACGCCGCTCGAGACTTGTGTTTGCGCGGATCATCGCACCCGAATTTTGCCCTTCAGCGCACACGCACTTGCGCTCGCGAGTGTTGGCGACCATCGGCCCGGTCCCTTGCAACGGTACGCGGCGCACGGCAGGTCGCAGATCACGACGAGCGCACGTCTCACCTGGACACGAGCCACTTGACCCTCACGCAAACAACCAAAATCGCCGAACCCTGGACCGATGAGCCTCAAACTGCGCGGCTCGTCCTGGCCGATGGCACCGTTATTGCCGGTATGGGCATCGGCGCGGTCGGACAGGCGGTTGGTGAAGTGTGTTTCAACACGGCCATGACCGGGTACCAGGAAGTACTGACCGATCCCTCCTACGTCGGGCAGATCGTCACGTTCACTTTTCCCCATATCGGCAACGTCGGCGTCAACGATCAGGATACGGAGACGACCAATCTCGCGGCGCTTTCGGGAGTGCGCGGCTGCGTCGTGCGTGCGCCGATCGGGCAGCCGTCGAACTATCGTGCCACCGACCGTTTCGACGCCTGGCTGAAGAGCCGCGGGATCATCGGGATTTCCGGTGTGGACACGCGCGCGCTGACCGCGTTGATACGCCAGAAGGGCATGCCGAACGCGGTCATCGCCCATGCCCCCGACGGCATTTTCGACCTGGACGCGCTGAAGGCCGATGCGGCGCGCTGGTCTGGGCTCGAGGGGCTAGACCTCGTGCCCGATGTCACCTGCGGGCAGTCCTATTCGTGGAACGAAATGCGCTGGTCGCACGGCGCGGGCTACCGCCACCAGCAGGCTGCGGCGTTCCATGTCGTCGCCATCGACTATGGGCTCAAGCGTAACATCCTGCGTTGCCTCGTGTCGGCGGGGTGTCACGTGACCGTGCTGCCGGCGCATGCCACGGCCGAGGAGGTGCTCGAGCGTCGTCCCGATGGGGTCTTTCTGTCGAATGGTCCGGGTGATCCGGCGGCCACTGCGGGCTACGCCGTGCCTGTCATCCAGCAGCTTCTCGATGCCGGACTTCCGACGTTCGGCATCTGCCTGGGCCATCAGATGCTGGCGCTCGCGGTCGGTGCCAAAACGCGGAAAATGGCGCAGGGGCACCACGGGGCCAATCACCCGGTCAAGGACCACACGACGGGAAAGGTCGAGATCACCTCGATGAACCACGGGTTCACGGTCGATCGCGACAGCCTGCCCGCGGGCGTGGAAGAAACCCATGTGTCGCTGTTTGATGGCACCAACTGCGGAATCGCGCTGGCTGGCCGCCCCGTGTTCTCGGTTCAATATCACCCGGAGGCGTCGCCTGGGCCACAGGACAGCCACTATCTGTTCGACAGATTCGTCGATCTGATGCGCGAGCGTCGCTCGGTCCAGGCAGGCGGCTGATGGTCGGCACGCCTGATGCCGCGTACTGCATCTTCGGCCAGGTGCCCAGCCGCCAGCGGGTGCCGGGAGCCCAACGCACGAGCCATCACACGTCCATGGAGTTGCTCGTGGCCCTGACGGCTCCGGCAGTTGCGATGGTGCGCGCCATCGGGTCACGCGGTCGTCGCGACAGGCTCGAGCGTGCCAACGTTCGTCTGGCGCTTATCCTGTGCGGGCTTTGTGCAGGCTTGATCCTTGCCGCAGGGCCGACCCGGGCCGACAACCGGACCGTGCCTGCGCCGCCACTCGATTGGGTCGCGCAGGGCGCGCGCGATCATGTCCTGGTGGGCAAAATCTGGTCGGCGCGGGCCAAGGGCTTTGTCGACGTGCAGACGATGGGCCTCGATCTGGCATTGGCCCGGTTCGTCCTCCTCGGCGAGGTCCACGACAACCCCGATCACCATCTCTGGCAAGCGTGGGGTATTCGGACGATCTCCAAGCTCAGAGGCGCGCGGATCGTCGAAGGTGCCCCGCAAATCGAAGTTATCGCCATGGAGATGCTCAGTGTCGAACAATCCGACAGCCTGGACAAGTTCTACGGCCGCAACGTCGCTGTTCCGCGACCGCCCGGGGCAAAGGCCTTCGGGCGCATCGTCGGCTGGGACAAATCAGGCTGGCCGGACTATGCCATCTACCAGCCGATCATCGAGCAGGCGCTGTTCGAGCAGATCGTCGTCATCCCCGCGTCCGCCTCGCGCGCGGCAACGCGCCGCGTCTCCGAGATGGGCGTCGGGGCCCTCGGAGCCGATGAGACAGCCCGTCTCGGCTTGACGGCTGCCCTGCCGGCGGACCTTGCCGGAGCCCTGGCGAAGGAGATCGCCGACAGCCACTGCGGTCTGATCCCGGAGCGGGCGTTTCCCGCGATGAGCATGGTTCAGCGGTTCCGTGATGCGACAATGGCCGATGCGCTGCTGTCGGTTGCCTCGTCCAAGGGCGGCATCCTCATCGCCGGCAATGGGCACGTGCGGCGGGATCGCGGCGTGCCGGCCTATCTTGTCCAGAGGGGTGTGCCGCACGACCAGGTCGTTGCGGTCGCTCACATCGAAGTGGAACCGGGCCGCGAGGACGCGGCCGAGTACATCCCGCGCAATCCGGCGGGTGAAGCCGCTGTCGACTATGTGGTGTTCACACCGCGCGTGGAGCGGCCTGATCCGTGCGAGCAGATGCGGGCTGCCATGCAGAAGCGCAAGGCGGCCGAATAAGTCACGCCATGGCGGTTGCAAAACCGTCAGGATCCGGCGACCGATCGGATCACGTATCGTCACGTCAACAAAAAAACTTCCAGGAGGACGCTCTATGAAGTCGCCCATGATCGCGCTGGCGCTTGCCGCAGGACTGACGGCCTTGGCCACGGTCTCTATGTCGGCCGGTGCGGCAGACTGCAACGCCGAGGTTGCTGCCGCCTTCCAGAAGCAGCGCGCCGCCAAAAGCTTTCGTATGGCCACCAACATGGTCGATGAACGCGGCGTCGTGCTGATGACGGTCGACTATGAGTTGCCTTTCAAAATGCGGCAGACCGTTCAGGTCCTCAACGAGAAGAACCCGAAGGAGGTCATTTTGGTCGGCGATCAGGCGTGGTCCAAGGCGGGTGGCGACTGGGAAGCCGTGCGCGAGGAGTTGACGCAGGAACTCGTGCAGCACCTGAAATCCACCGTTGTCGAGCCGGGACCCGATCCACTCGACTACAGGTGCCAGGGCGAGGCCGACATCCAGGGGCGCAAGCTCAAGGTGTTCGAGGGCAGGCAGCCTGAGCGCAAGGGAGAGAACGTGTCGGGGATCCCTGTTCGGCGCGTCTTCGTCGATCCGGAGACCGGTCTGCCCGTGCGCAGCGAAGTCGCCCCGGTCGGCAAGCCAGATGTGCCCTTCTTCCGGGCGGCCTACAGTTATCCCAAGGACCTCGCGATCAGCCCGCCGGCACCCAAAGCGCAGTAGACTGAAGGGCCCCTGGGACGGCGCAGGACGACGGGCGACGCAGACTGAGCCTTGCGGCGGCGCACAAAGCCGTCCAAAAAGCCGTCGACACGCCCGACCCTACGGTCACCGGTTGCAGCCGCCGCCGGCGCTCCATTCCGTTGCGCCTAACCAGAAGACGCCCGCACCATGCCGAAACGCACAGATCTGAAGTCGATCCTCATCATCGGCGCCGGGCCGATCGTCATTGGCCAGGCTTGCGAATTCGACTACTCCGGTACTCAGGCGTGCAAGGCGCTGAAGGCCGAAGGCTATCGCATCATTCTGGTCAATTCCAATCCGGCCACGATCATGACCGATCCGGATCTGGCCGATGCCACCTACATCGAGCCGATCACGCCCGAGATCGTCGCCAAGATCATCGCCGAGGAGCGTCCCGACGCCATCCTGCCGACGATGGGCGGACAGACCGCGCTCAACACCGCCTTGGCCCTGCACAAGAGCGGGATCCTTTCGGCGCTCGGGGTCGAACTGATCGGTGCACGCGCCGAGGCCATCGACATGGCCGAGGATCGGCAGCTTTTCCGCGAGGCCATGAAGCGGATCGGCCTGGAAACGCCGCGCTCGATGCTGGCCCACAACCGCGAGGAGGCCGCCGCCGCCATCGAACTCGTGGGGCTGCCGGCGATCATCCGGCCGTCGTTCACACTCGGCGGGACCGGTGGCGGCATCGCGTATAACCGGGAGGAATTCTTCGAGATCGTCGAGCGCGGCCTCGATGCCTCGCCGACCAAGCAGGTGCTGGTCGAGGAAAGCGTGCTCGGCTGGAAGGAATACGAGATGGAAGTCGTCCGCGATACGGACGACAACTGCATCATCATCTGCTCGATCGAGAATATCGACCCGATGGGCGTGCACACGGGCGATTCGATCACCGTCGCCCCGGCACTGACGCTGACCGACAAAGAATACCAGATCATGCGCGATGCCTCGATCGCGGTGCTGCGCGAAATCGGTGTCGAAACCGGTGGCTCCAATGTGCAGTTCGCGGTCAACCCCGCCGATGGGCGGCTTGTCGTGATCGAGATGAACCCGCGCGTGTCGCGGTCGTCGGCGCTGGCCTCGAAGGCCACGGGCTTTCCAATCGCCAAGGTGGCGGCCAAGCTCGCGGTCGGCTACACGCTGGACGAACTCGACAACGACATCACGGGGGGCGCGACCCCGGCCTCGTTCGAGCCCGCGATCGACTATATCGTCACGAAGATTCCGCGCTTTGCCTTCGAGAAGTTCGCCGGTGCCGATGCCACGCTGACGACCTCGATGAAGTCCGTCGGCGAGGCGATGGGGATCGGCCGCACATTCGCCGAAAGCCTGCAAAAGGCGTTGCGCTCGATGGAGACCGGGCTCACCGGCCTCGACGACATGGTGCTGCCCGGCCTTGGCCAAGGTGACGACAAGAACGTCATCCGCGCGGAGGTCTCGCGGCCAACGCCGGACCGCTTGCTGAAGGTGGCGCAGGCGTTGCGTCTCGGCGTCGACCACGACGAGTTGCACGAATACTGCAAGATCGACCCGTGGTTCATCGACCGGATGCAGGAGATCGTCGACGCCGAGGCCCGGGTGAAGGCCCACGGCCTGCCGCCCTCCGCGCGTCAGTTGCGGGCACTGAAGGCGATGGGCTTCTCGGACGCGCGACTGGGCAAGCTGGCCGGGTTGACCGAGGCCGACGTGCTGGCGTTGCGGCTGGAACTCGACGTGCGTCCGGTATTCAAGCGGATCGACACCTGCGCTGCCGAGTTCGCTTCACCCACCGCCTACATGTATTCGACCTACGAGAGCGGTCTGGCGCTGGCCGAGGACGGCGCGACCGCCACCGCGCCGGTCTGTGAGGCCGCCCCGTCCGACAAACGCAAGATCATCATCCTGGGCGGCGGACCCAACCGCATCGGCCAAGGGATCGAGTTCGACTATTGCTGCTGCCACGCCTGCTACGCGCTCACGGCGGCTGGTTTCGAGACCATCATGGTCAACTGCAATCCCGAAACCGTCTCGACCGACTATGACACGTCCGACCGGCTGTATTTCGAGCCGCTGACGGCCGAGGACGTGCTGGAGATCATCCGGCGCGAGCAGCAGGCGGGAACGGTCGTCGGCGTGATCGTTCAGTTCGGCGGCCAAACGCCGCTGAAGCTGGCAGCGGCGCTCGAGGAGGCGGGGGTGCCGATCCTTGGAACGTCGCCGGATGCGATCGGGCTTGCCGAGGATCGCGACCGCTTCAAGGCCCTGATCGAACGCCTGGGCCTCGACCAGCCGCGGGCCGGCATCGCGCGGTCCCCCGGTGAGGCGCGGGCGGTGGCCGATGAGATCGGCTACCCCGTGGTTATCCGGCCATCGTTCGTTCTCGGCGGCCGTGCCATGGAAATCGTCCACGACGGTTACGAGATCGACCGCTACGTGACGCGACTGTCGGCATTCCTCGACGGGCCATCTGAGCTGGCGGTGTCGGATCGCCGCCCGCTGCTGATCGACAGTTACCTGACGGATGCCGTCGAGGTCGACGTCGACTGTCTGTGCGACGGGACCGACACGTTCATCGCCGGCGTCATGGAGCACATCGAGGAGGCCGGCATCCATTCGGGCGACAGTGCGTGCTCGCTGCCGCCGTATTCGCTGTCGCCGGAGATGGTGGCGGCCCTTGGCGCGCAGGCCGAGAAACTCGCCATGGCGCTGGGCGTGGTCGGCCTCATGAACGTGCAGTTCGCCATCAAGGACGGCACGATCTACATCCTCGAGGTCAACCCGCGCGCCTCGCGCACGGTGCCCTTCGTGGCCAAGGTGATCGGCAAACCGGTGGCGGCCATCGCAGCGCGCATCATGGCGGGCGAGGCGCTGGCTTCGTTCAACCTCAAGCCGGTCTGTCTTGCCCATGTGGCGGTCAAGGAGGCCGTGTTCCCGTTCGCCCGCTTCCCGGGCGTCGACCCGATCCTCGGTCCTGAGATGCGCTCGACGGGCGAGGTCATGGGCATCGACACCGACTTCGCCATGGCCTTCGGCAAGAGCCAGCTCGGTGCGGGACAGACGTTGCCGATGACCGGTACGGTGTTCGTGTCGCTGAAAGAAGCCGACAAGCCGCGAATCATTGGATCACTGAAAGATCTGGTCGGGATGGGCTTCAAGGTTCTGGCGACGCGCGGAACCCGTCGTTACCTGGAAGCGAACGGCGTGGCCTGCGACGTCGTCAACAAAGTTCTCGAAGGCCGGCCCCACATCGTGGACGCGATGAAGAACGGTCAGGTGCAACTCGTCTTCAACACCACCGAAGGGGCAAAAGCGCTTGCGGACTCGAAGGATATCCGCCGCACCGCGCTGCAACACCACATCCCGTGCTATACAACTCTGGCGGGTGCCATAGCGGTGACACGCGCGATAAAGGCCCTGAAAGCCGATATCATCAAAGTTGCGCCATTGCAGAGCTTTACAAGCCGCTTATCATAAGAGGCGGCGGTCCAAGCGTGATGCTGGTCCTCCGACCCATCACTATTCACCTCACCTTCATGCAATCACGGAGTGGACCCGGCCCGGTGCCGGGCCCGGCAGGAGACGTTAGACGATGGCACTGGAACGGGTTCCGATGACGGTCGAGGGCTTTCGCAATCTGGAAGCCGAACTGCATCGTCTCAAGGCGGAAGAGCGCCCGCGTATCATCCAGGCCATCGCGGAGGCGCGCGCGCACGGCGATCTCTCGGAGAACGCCGAATATCATGCGGCCAAGGAGGCGCAGGGTCTCAACGAGGCGAAGGTGGCCGAGTTGGAGGACAAGCTCTCGCGCGCCGATGTCATCGACGTGACGACGCTTTCGGGGACGTCGGTCAAATTCGGGGCGACGGTCAAACTCGTCGACGAGGACACCGACGAGAAGGTGACCTACAAGATCGTCGGCGATCTGGAAGCCAACTTACGCGACGGCAAAATCTCTATCTCCTCGCCGATTGCGCGGGCGCTGATCGGCAAGTCGGTCGGCGATTCCGTCGAGGTCACGACACCGAAAGGTGCCCGCGCCTTCGAGATCCTGAAAATCGACTGGAAGTAACAGCGCGCCCGTGACCGTATTGATCTTATTCGCCGACGGCCACGATCCGCAGGTGGTGGTCAGGTGCGGCACCGGGGGAGAGGGCTGTGAGCCCCGTCCCCCGGCTCCATGCTTCAGAGTACGAAATCGCCAGCCGTCAGCGTCACGATGCCGGTGAGCTGGATTTCG
This sequence comes from Hyphomicrobiaceae bacterium, assembly GCA_033765285.1. Taxonomy (GTDB): domain Bacteria; phylum Pseudomonadota; class Alphaproteobacteria; order Rhizobiales; family Hyphomicrobiaceae; genus Filomicrobium. The sequence continues at coordinate 12,384 of JANRIE010000059.1, forward strand.
AAGTCAGCCGCACCGTCGGCATTCGAATCGCCCTGGATGACGGTGTTTGCGCCCTCCGTTTCGAAGCGCACCTCATTGGCCGCACCACCGAAGGCCGCCCCGCCGATGAAAGCGAACGTGCCGGCAAAATCGGCCAGGTCAATGACGTCGGCCTGGGCTTGGCTGAAGTCGATGATGATATCGCGGTTGCCCATGCCAAGGCCGCTGTCAGCGTCGACGTTGAAGTCGAACACGTCGACCCCGCCGCCGCTGATGAAGCTGTCGAGGCCGAGGCCGCCGGTCAGCGTGTCGTTGCCAGCGCCGCCGACCAGGAAATCATTGGCGGTGCCGCCCATCACGGTGTCGTTGCCCATGCCGGCGTTGAAGTAGTACGGGCGAGCCGATTGGACGGCGGTCAGAACGTCGGCCCCCTAGGTGCCGAGCGAGACGATCTCGAACAATTCGCCACGCTGGGCCCCGCTGACCAGATCGCGGACGTCGAAGGTGACACCGGTCCCGCCGATGAACACCACGCCCTCGTCATCGACGCGAGTGACATTGCCGCCCATCGGCAGCATGCCCAGGGCGTCCTCGGCCTGCATGCGGATGGCCAAGCCGCCGTCCTGGTTCATCATCGAGTTACTGTCGGTGCCGCTGCCATTGCCGATTTCCGCACTGGTGAACGTCAGGCGGACGTTGGTCGCGGCCGTTGCGCTGACGTTGAAGACTTCGGCAGCCTCCAGGCCAAGGTCGACCGAATCGGCGCCATCGGTCGTGATGTTGAAGGCCGCGATGGTATCGGTGCCAACGCCGCCAACGATGGTGTCATTGCCGCCGCCGCCGATGAAGGTGTCGTTGCCGACACTGGCCGTCAGGGTGTCAGCGCCGGCTCCGCCGACCAGGAAGTCATTGCCGTTACCGTCGGTGATGGTGTCGTCGCCCATGCCGCCGTTGAAATAGTAGGGACGGGCGGCCTGGACGGCGCTCAAGGTGTCTGCGCCGCTCGTGCCCAGAACGACAACCTCGAACAATTCCCCGCGCTGCGCGCCGTTGACCAGGTCGCGAACGTCGAACGTGACGCCCGCGCCGCCGACGAACGTGGTGCCCTCGTCGTCGATCCGCGACGTCGGCCCCATCGGAACGCCCATGCCGTCCTCGGCCTGGAGGCGGACGGCGAGCCCACCGTCCTGGTTCATCATGGTGTTGCTGTCGTTGCCGTTACCGTTGCCAACCTCGGCGCTGGTGAAGGACAAGCGCACATTGGTCGTGCTGCTGGCGTTGACGATCACGGCATCCCCGGTTTCGCCGCCCAGATTGATGGTGTCGGCACCCTCGGTCGACACATTGAGGTAGGCCGTGTCGTTGCCCGTTCCACCCATGATGGTGTCGTTGCCGAGGCCGCCGTAAAGGCGATCGTTTCCGGTGCCGCCGTTGACCATGTCGACGCCCGAGCCGCCGAACATGATGTCGTCGCCGGCGTCGCCGAACATGCGATCGTTGCCGGCGTCGCCGAACATCCGGTCGTTGTTGCCACCGCCGTACATCAGGTCGTTGCCGTCGCCGCCGTAGAGGAGATCGTCGCCGGCATCGCCATAGATCCGGTCGTTGCCACGGTCGCCGAAGACGCGGTCATTGCCGACGCCACCATAGATCAGGTCATTGCCATCGCCGCCGCGGATGAGATCATCGCCCAGTCCGCCCCGCAGGAGATCATCGCCACCAAAGCCGTTGATCGTGTCCCTGTCGCGCGTGCCATTGAAGACATCGCGGACGCGCGTGCCGTTGAAGTTCGCCATGACGCACAGTCCTTATGAAAAAGAACAAATTCGGGCCTTTGACACCGCAGTGTCCCCCCGGGCAGGTCGTGCCGATGCGCATGCGCCTGCCGTTGGAGCTACACGGCAGCGCTCAGGATGGATGCAGCGGCAGCAAATTATTCGTGCAAGGACGGGCATTCAGCCGGCGCGCAGGCGGTCGGTGCCCTGATTCCAGGCGGTGCAGCCTGCCGGCCTGCCCGCCCGCGTTGCCGATCTAGATGGAGGCCCCGAACGGGCCGCCTCCGCGCGCCAGGGTCGAGCTTATCGGACCGGTACGCCGGCTTCGCGTTTTGCACGACGGATGGTCAGGAACGTCTTGACGCTGGCGACGTTGGGGGCGGCGGTCAGTTCGCGCAGCACGAAATCCTGGAAGGCACCGAGGTCAGGGGCGATGCACCGAAGCATGTAGTCGCTTTCGCCCGACAGCATGTGGGCTTCCCGCACGATCGACCAGCCCAGCACCGCATTCTCGAACGCCCGCAAGTCAGCCTCGGCCTGGTGGTGCAGGCGCACCATGGCGAACGCCGTGAGCGTGAAGCCGAGCGCGGCCTCGTCGAGCAGAACCGCGTAGCCCGCGATCAGGCCCTTGTCCTCCAGGGTGCGCAGCCGCCGCAAGCAGGCCGGCGCGCTGAGGCCGACGCGCTGGGCCAGCGTCACATTGGTGATGCGTCCGTCCGCCTGTAGTTCGCGGATGATCCGCCAGTCGATGGCATCGAGGGTGTGTTGCATCCCGCTCTCGCGCTCGGCCCGGGCGCGCGACAGGCGGCCACCGGCACTTCGAATCATGCGTACTGGCAGCGGGGTGCCGGAGTAAACAGTCTTGCGCGTCTGGACCTGACGCGTCTGGGCCTGGCCATGGGCAGACCGCGCGTCCAACGGCCCCCTCGACATCGCCGATGTTGCCCGGCACAACGTCGTTCATGATCAACTCTCCCGATACGACGCCCGCCCGCTCCGGCTGCCTGAGTGGCGCACGTGGCTGGATCATCACTGACGGCAAAGCCGGCATGGTCGTGCAGGCAACGGGCGTGGCCGAAGCGCTGGGCCTGGAATTCGAGACCAAGCAGGTGGCCCCGCGTGGACTTTGTGCCATCGCCTCACCGTGGGGGCCCGTGAGCCCGACAGAGCGGCTCGGCCAATCGGGCAGCCTGTTCGCCCCGCCATGGCCGGACGTGGCGATTGCGACGGGTCGGGCCAGCATCCCCTACATCAGGGCCATCAAGCGGGCGGCCGGTTCGCGCACGTTCACGGTCGTGCTGCAGGACCCGAAGACGGGACCCGGCACGGCCGATCTCATCTGGGTCCCCGCGCACGACCGGAGGCGCGGGGCCAACGTGCTCACCACGCTGACAGCGCCGCACAGTTATGGGGCCGCCCGCATCGCGGCCTTGCGCGCGAGCCTGCCCGAAGCGATCCGCGCGTTGCCGCGTCCGCTGGTCACGGTCGTGCTGGGCGGCAAGAACGGCGTCTACAAGTTCACCGACGCCGACGATGATCGCCTGCAGGCGAGCCTGGCCTCGCTGGCGGGCCTCGGCGCGAGCTTTCTCATTACGCCATCGCGGCGGACGCATCGACGCCTCGTCGCCGCCACCGAGATGGCGACGCGGTCGGCACCCCGCATTCTTTGGGACGGCTCGGGCGAGAATCCCTATCCCTATTTCCTGGCCGCCGCCGATCTGCTGGTGGTGACGGCCGACAGCGTCAATATGTGTGGGGAAGCCTGCGCGACCGGCCGGCCGGTCTACGTCTTCACACCGTCGGGCGGGTCGGCCAAGTTCTCGCGCTTCCACGAGGGGTTGGCGGCATCGGGTGCGACCCGGCCTTTGCCTGATCGTTTCGATCAGATCTCCTCGTGGGATTATCGCCCGCTTGATTCCGCCCGTGAGATCGCCCTAGAGATCGAGGCGCGCTTTGCCCGCAGACGGCAGATGCTGTCGGGGCTCTATCAGCGCGGCACGGCGGATTGAACGCACTTCGGTCATCGTCTCAAGCTAAGGATCGGACGGCCCATGGCCCATCTCAATCTCGACAAGCTCCGCGCAGCAAAGGTCGAAAACGAACCGTACCTGTTCACGGTGGTTCCCGGCTTTCTCTCGGCCGACAGTGTGGCCCGCATCAACGCGACCTATCCCCACATCGAGAAGGGCGGCTCCTATCCGCTCGAGATGCTCAACGGCACCATGGCCATCAAGGAGGTCATCGACGAACTCGACGGGCCGGAGTTCCAGGCCCTGATCGCGGAGAAGTTCGGCGTCGACCTCGAGGGCCGTCCGAAAATGTACTCGCTGCGCGGCTACACGCGCGCCAAGGACGGCCAAATCCATACCGACTCGAAGGACAAGATCATCACGGTCCTGCTCTATTTGAACGAGGACTGGACGCAGGACGGAGGGCGCTTGCGCATCCTCAAGAACGGACATGACGTCGATGCCTTCGTCACCGAGGTTCCCCCCGACAACGGCACGCTGCTGGTGTTCAAGCGCGCCGATAATTCCTGGCACGGTCATCATCCCTTCGAGGGCCAGCGCCGCTCGCTGCAGATGAACTGGATGACGTCGGAAGGCTCCAAAGGCTGGCACAAGGTCCGTCATACGATCTCGGCGGCGGTGAAGAAGGTCGTCGGGTGACAGGGCGTCGCGGCGGGCGCAGCAACACGGTTGGAACGTAATTGCCGCGCGGGAGCTAGGTTCAAGCAGGTCGGCGTGCGAAGCGCACCCAGCCTTCCCACATGCCGCCGTCGGCTACGGGCACGCGAGGATGGATGGTCCTCTGACGTCTATCGGCGGCCGATTCGTTCAGTCTGAGGACAGTCGATGGCAACTGTAGCGGCGACGACCATTGACAAGACCAACCGCCTCACGGTGTCCGAGGCCGGGCTTGCAGCGGGCGGCACACTGCCCCGGCCGGAGCATATCGCCAACCCTTCATGGGCGCGGTCGATCTGGCTCGGGCTCGAGATGCTCGTGCTGTTCGTGGGGCTGCCGCTGGCGCTGGTATTTGCCGTCGAGACCCTGCGGCTGCCGCTGTTCGTGATCCTGCCGCCCGTGCTGATCGTCTTCGTCGTCGTACTGCTGGCGGATCGGTCGTTCCTGCTGCGGCGCGAGTTGATCCGGTTGCCGTCGCTCTACGAGCTGTCGAGCATTCTGGCGATCTTCCTCATCGCGGGTGGTGCCGTCGCAGCCTTCGTGCAGCAGACCATGCCGGGGCAGTTTCTCGCCTTTCCCACGCAGAGGCCGGAGACGTGGGCGCGAGTGATGATCCTCTACCCGCTGCTGTCGGTGCCGGTGCAGGAACTCGTCTACCGCACGTTCTTCTTCCACCGCTATGGGCCGCTGTTCGGGGCCCGCCGTGGCCTGCTCGTCGTCACCAACGGGCTGTTGTTCGGCCTTGCCCATATCGTGTTCGGCAACTGGGTGGCGATTGCAGGGTCAGGGCTGATCGGCATGCTCATCGCCTACCGCTACGAGGCGACGCGATCGTTCTGGGCGATCTGGCTCGAGCATGCGCTGTGGGGAGCGCTCGTGTTCACAGTCGGGCTCGGCGGCTATTTCTTCACCGGCCGCGACAACCTGCCGGCGTGGGGGTACCTGCAAGGGGTCATGGAGCAGATCGGGCGACTAGGGTGGTTTTGATGCGGCCGGCCGCGAAGGTGGGTTCGCCGTCTCGGGCGGCGTGCCTGGTCCCCGCGCAGGCAATCGTCGTTGGTTACGCCCGCTCCCTCTCGATCGCCGCAACGACGCCGTCCCATAGGGCGAGGCGCGCTTCGATGGCCGCGACCGCTGCCTCGGCCGCCTCGGCCCACTTGACCGGATCATCGCCGCACAGCTCGGCGAGCATCTGTTCGGCCATCGGCCCGTGCTCGCCCTCGTCGAGATGGATGTGCCGTTCCAGGTACAACCTCAAGGTTTCGACCTTTGCCCCGCGCTTCTCGATCCGGGCCAGCAGCGCGCGGAACATGTCCGGGATCGGCTCTTCGCGCCCGAAGGTGAAGGCGGCCGCGATCACGTGGGGCTTGTCCGTCGCGATGAAGCCGAACGTGGCCTTGACGAACGCGCGGGCGGCGGGCGGGATGTCGCGAGCCTTCAGAGCGGCCGGCAGGTCGTCGAGGGACTGCGCCTTGGCGATCAGCTTGTCGCAGGGGGCGGGGTCGGCACCGACGTCTCGCATGGCCTCAGCGTAGAGTTCGTAATGGCTGAACGGGCGGCCGTCGACGGCGTCGCTCTCCTCCTCCAGCACGATCGCGTTGATGAACCGGCGCGCCGAGGCGCTGCCGACCGGGCGCCATGGCAGTTCGACCGACGTCAGCGCGCGCTGCAACGCCTTGAGCAGCGACATGAAATCCCACACCGCAAAGATGTGGTGGCCCATGAACACGCGCACGTCTTCGATCGACCCGAGGCTGTTGTAGATCGGGTGCTTCAGGAGTCGGGCGCGCGCGGGCGCTATGGCGGTCTCGATCAGCTCGAGGCCGGTCGGTGCCGGCCGCGCGCCATTGTCGACAGCATGCTGTTGTCCAGTCCCACGAGCCCTTGCCATGCAACCCGCCTCCGGCACAATATTCAAACGTGTGAATGTTCGAGTAGCCTGCACAATGGCCCAGGGCAAGCGTTGGCTTAGGGGCTGAAGGAGCATTCCGGACGCACCGATTGAGACCCGCCCGCCAATCAGCTACAACGCGCCCAACTCAGTCATCCCCCAAACCCGAAGCGAAGGAGCGCCCAACATGGCGAACCCGCAGTACGTCTATCACATGCACAAGCTGTCGAAGACTTATCCCGGCGGCAAGCAGGTGTTGAAGGACATCTCGCTGTCCTTCTTCCCCGGCGCGAAGATCGGCGTCGTCGGCCTCAACGGCTCGGGCAAGTCGACGCTGCTGAAGATCATGGCCGGGCAGATGACCGATTTCATCGGCGAGGCGTGGGCGGCCGACGGCATCAAGGTCGGCTACCTGCCGCAGGAACCCGATCTCGACCCCGCCAAGGACGTGCTCGGCAACGCCATGGAGGGCGTGGCGGAGAAAAAGGCGATCCTCGACCGCTACAACGAGATCGCATCCAACTACTCCGACGAGACGGCCGACGAGATGACGGCGCTGCAGGACCAGATCGACGCGCAGAACCTGTGGGATCTCGACACACAGGTCGAGCAGGCGCTCGACGCACTGCGCTGCCCGCCGGGCGACGCCGACGTCACCAAGCTGTCGGGCGGTGAAAAGCGCCGCGTGGCGCTGACGCGGCTGCTGCTGTCCAAGCCCGATATCCTGCTGCTGGACGAGCCGACGAACCACCTCGACGCCGAGTCGGTCGCGTGGCTCGAGCGCTTCCTGAAGGAGTATGCGGGTTGCGTGATCCTCGTCACCCACGACCGCTACTTCCTCGACAACATCACCTCGTGGACGCTGGAACTCGACCGCGGCCAGGGCGTGCCTTACCAGGGCAACTATTCGAGCTGGCTCGAGCAGAAGGCCAAGCGCCTGGAGGTCGAAAAGGGTCAGGAGGAGAGCAAGCAGAAGGCGCTCTCACGCGAGTTGGAGTGGATCCGCTCTTCCCCCAAGGCGCGGCAGGCCAAGTCCAAGGCTCGTATCACGGCTTATGAAAAACTCGCCGAGGAGGCCGGTCGCGAGGATGTGGGCCGCGCCACCATCCATATTGCGACGGGACCGCGCCTGGGTGGCGTCGTCGTCGAGGTGGAGGGTCTGAGAAAGGGCTTCGGCGACGACCTGCTGATCGACGGGCTGTCGTTCAAGCTGCCACCGGGTGGCATCGTCGGTGTCATCGGCCCCAACGGTGCAGGCAAGTCGACGCTGTTCCGCATGATCACCGGCCAGGAGAAACCCGACGCCGGCACGATCCGCCTCGGTGAGACGGTCAAGGTGTCCTACGTCGACCAGAGCCGCGACCACCTCGACGGCAAAAAGACCGTCTGGGAGGAGATCTCGGGGGGCAACGACCAGATCCTGCTCGGCGGCAAAAAGGAAGTGCCCTCGCGCGCCTATTGCGGCTGGTTCAACTTCAAGGGCGGTGACCAGCAGAAGAAGGTCGGCATGCTGTCGGGCGGTGAGCGCAACCGCGTCCACCTCGCCAAGCTGCTGAAAGAGGGCGGCAACCTGCTGCTGCTCGACGAGCCGACCAACGACCTCGACACCGAGACGCTGTCGGCGCTGGAAGCCGCGCTCGAGGACTTTCCGGGCTGCGCCGTGGTCATCTCGCACGATCGCTTCTTCCTGGACCGGCTTGCGACCCACATCCTCGCGTTCGAGGGCGACAGCCACGTGGAATGGTTCGAGGGCAACTTCGCCGACTACGAGGCCGACAAGAAGCGCCGCCTGGGCGATGCCGCCGTCGAGCCTCACCGCATCAAGTTCAAGCGGTTCGAGAGGTAGGCGGATCAGCCGGTCGGCGTTGTGTCTGGACTAGGGAACAAACGTTTCGGGCCAGGCAGCGAATTGTGGCCGACGTATTCTGTAACAGCGTCGCCGTCGGTCGTGAGCAGCTCTCGCAACTTCTTGTTGAGGAACAGCTTTTCCCGGCCGACCTTGACTTCGGCAAGCATCCCAAAAGAGACCAGTTTCTTGAGGTATTCTGCAGCGGTCTGACGTCTTGCGATCCCGTTATCGACGAGATCAGCGATGCGGCAGTAAGGTTGCGAGAACAGAATATCGATGAGTTCTCTGGAGGCAAGTTTGGGTTGCGCTGCCCGTAGGAAGTCAAGGCCGTGCTGCCTCAAGACAAGTAGCTTGTGGATTTTGATCTCAGCTCGAAGCGCCGACCTTTCGACGGTTTCCAGCACATAATGCACCCAATCTGTCCACTCCGCGCGCTCAGTGACCGCCCGCAGGCCACTGTAGTATCGGGCGCGTGTCTCCAGGAATTCCCGGCTGAGGTACAGAATTGGCAAATCCAGCAACTTCTGCTCGATCAGGAACAATATGTTCAGGATGCGCCCGGTGCGACCGTTGCCATCTATGAACGGGTGGATGGCCTCGAACTGATAGTGCTGGACGGCGAGCCGAACCAAGGGGTCCAGGTCGGTCGCCTCGTGAATGAAGCGTTCCCAGTTGGCGAGCTTTTGAGCAATGATTTCTGCCCCAACCGGCGGGGTGTAGATGACCTCTCCAGTCGCCGCGTTGGTCAGTGTGGTGCCGGGTACGCGACGGATTTCTGCGTCGTAGCCTTTGATGATGCTGCATGTCTCGGTCGCGAGCCGCGTTGAGACGGGGAGTTTGGACAGGCCGCGGTAGCCGCGATAGAGGGCGTCACGATATCTCAGCGCTTCTTTGGTCGCGGGGTCTGCGTCCGCGTCACGCAGCTGGCTATGCTGGAATAGTTTGTCATCGGTCGTCACGATGTTCTCGATCTCTGACGAATCCTTCGCCTCGAACAGCGTGAGCGATCCAATGAGGATGTCCGGGTTAGGCAACTGACGAGCTTCCGCATTGAGGCTGGCCAGTGCCGAGCGGGCCTCGATGCAGGCCTTCAGCACTTGGCGCGTCTCGATTTCGCCAGGCGGCGGCAGATCGGGGAGGTCATTGTACGGTTTGGCAGGATCGAAGGGCATGGTGCTTACATGTCGATAAGCTGCTATCTCGTCGACACGTTAGCTCGATCTGCCCCGCCGTGCAATAAACGTGTCGAAATCTACGCTGTTCATCGACAGGTTTCGACTGCATGTCGGCCGCATCGACACGTTGGGCCACACGTGTCGATCATGACCGCTGTTGTCGACATTTGGAGCTGCATCCCTATATCTTCGAGGTCGTCGGGACTGCTCGCGTTGTGCCGGAGCGAGGGCAACTTCGCCGACTACGAGGCCGACAAGAAGCGCCGCCTGGGCGATGCCGCCGTCGAGCCTCACCGCATCAAGTTCAAGCGGTTCGAGAGGTAGGCGGATCAGCCGGTCGGCGTTGTGCCGGCCCCAGATCCGCCGTCCGGTCGGCGGCAGCGCGCGCACCGTTCACTGTCCTTGGGCAACCGACCATGCTAGCTTTTGGCGATATCGCTGATTGACTAGGGGGTTATTGCCAATGTCGAGGGAGCCTGCGCCGATTATCGGCCGCGAGCGGATGTTCCTGCCGGGCAAGAAGCGGGTACTGACGCTCGATGGCGGAGGTACGCGCGGAATCGTCTCCATCATGTTCTTGAAGCGTATGGAGACGCTGCTGCGCGAGCAGTCGGGGCGGCCGGACCTGGTGCTCGCCGACGTGTTCGATATCGTTGCGGGAACCTCGGTCGGCTCGATGCTGGCGACGATGGTCGCGCTCGGCCATGCCGCTGACGACATCGAGGCGGTATTTCTCGATCTGGCCCCGAAAATCTTCGCCGGTCGCGTGACCATGTTCGGCCACCACCGCTTCGACGCACGGCCGCTCGTCAACGGCATCCGCCACGTCGTCAAGGACCGAACGCTGGGATCGGATGATCTGCGCACGGGGCTCGTCATCGTGGCCAAGCGTGCCGATACTGGCTCGGTGTGGGTGCTGTCGAACAATCCTCGGATGCCGTTCTATGAGGACGGGCCAGACTGGGACGGCAACAAGCATTACAAACTCGAGACACTCATCCGGGCGAGCACGGCGGCACCGTTCCTGTTCACGCCGACCGAAATCGTCGTCCATACCAATCGCTTCGGCAAAGAAGTCAAAGGCTTGTTCGTCGATGGTGGCGTGTCTCCGCACAACAACCCATCGTTGCAGCTTCTGCTGATGGCGGCGCTGCCGTCTTACAAGCTCGACTGGACGCTGTCGCCAGACGACCTGATGCTGATCTCGGTTGGGACGGGGAGCCACCGCACGCCCATCGAAGGCGTCGGCCGGGTCATCAAGAATACGTTCCTGCGGGGCACGCTCGGCCGCGAGCGCTGTGACGATATCGATGCGGCTGCATTCGCCGCCAAGACGCTGCAATCTGTCATCAATGACAATTCCGCGTTTGTGCTGAAGCTCATGCAATCCGTGTCACGCCCCCGGTTCTCCTGGAAAATCAACAGCGAAGTGGGCGACCTGTCCGCGGACCTGCTGCTCGGGGCACTGCGCGAGCGTGGAACTCAGCAGGAATTGCTGCGTTTCCAGCGCTATGATCTGCCGCTCGAAACCGGCGGCGTCGTGCCCAGCCGCTATGACATCCAAGCCAGCATGGCGGAGCGGATTGCTATGCAGCCCATCGACAAGCCCGAAAACATTCCAAAGCTGCGCGCCTGGGCCGAAGAGGTTGCCCACAAGCAAGTGAGCCTGGAGGACTTCGCCGGCTTCCTGTGAACCCCCGGCTCTTAGCGGGTGAGAAGAAACGCAACCACGAACAAGGAGCCCCAGCAGCCATGTCCCAGTATATCCCCCGACCCATCGGGACATCGCATGTCCAATTGCCGCCAGACCTGATCGCGCTGACCGAAACGCTGGCCGAAAACACGCACGACACCTGGGCCCGCAGGCGCCTCGCCGACGGCTGGACGCATGGGCCGGCGCGAGACGACGACAAGAAGCAGCATCCCTCGCTCATCCCCTACGCCGACCTGTCCGAGAGCGAGAAGGACTACGATCGCCAGACCGCGCTCGAAACGCTGAAGGCCATCATCGCGCTGGGCTACCGGATCGAGCGCTGAGCGTGCACCGGGCCCGCTGGCGGGGGCCTCACGCGATCGTGTGGAGCGCGGACGGACCTTATTGCGCGCTAAGCCGTTATGTTTGGTCGAAATCAACGTCATCTTCGTGAGGCCAACATGTCCTGGACGTCCTGGCATCGTGCCGTCGGCGCGCTTGCCGCTTCTGCCGCCCTCCTGATCCCCGGGCTCGCCATCGACGCGGCCTCCACTGTCGCGGAGGCCCGCGACCGCCAGAAAAATGCCCACAGTGCCAAATCACGGACGTGGCAGCGGCAGCGGGCTTACGGTCATGATCGCCCTCGATTTGTGGTGCGCCGGGAGTATCCGCTCAGCCCCGGCGATGTCGACCTCAACGCACCCGGCGGGGTCGAACTGTTCTTCGAACTGACGCGGCGCTATTCGCGGTGAAGCTTTTGCGAACCTCGGCCGTTGCGGTCGTGTGGCATCGTGCCTAAAACAACCAATGCGGGCGGGCATCAGCGGGGGCGAATATGATCGGATGTCGAGACACGGACAGTGTTGCGTCACCGACGCCCCGTCCCCGGTTGCTGCTGGGTGTCGCGGCCGCACTGGCCCTGCTTGCACTTCTCCCAGTCGGTGCGCTGGCGACCGACAAAATCAGCGCGGCCGAAGCTCACGCCAAAGCCTCGAGTGGGGCCATCACGCTCATCGACGTGCGCACCCCCGATGAGTGGAAACAGACCGGGGTGCCGGCGTCCGCCTACACCATCACCATGCATCAGCCGGGACCACAATTTCTTGCGCAACTCGATGCCGTTCTCGGCGGCGACCGAACGAAGCCGGTTGCCGTGATCTGCCATACCGGCAGCCGCACTGGCGCTCTGGTTGGTCCCATGCGGCAGGTCGGTTTTGCCAACGTGATCGACGTTTCCGAGGGGATGGCGGGTGGCCGCAACGGGACCGGTTGGGCCAAGTCGGGCTTGCCCATACGCCGCTGGGCTCCCGGACAGGACAAACCTCAGTTGCCGAGCAAGCTCGATTGAGGGGATGCAGGCGGCTCAATCACGGCGTGCGATCCGAAGCTGCGGCGACGGCGTTAGCGGTTGGTAGCACCTCAGTGACCGCCAGAACAGAAACGGCCAGACCGATCGAGCGTGGCGTCTGGCGGCACGCCAGAGGCCCTGTCGACCCTCGGACATTTCCCCATGACAACTGAAGACAACCGCTTCTCGGCCCGCGCGTCGCGCTACATGCGGGTTGGTGCCAATGTGGGCGGGGTTGCCGCGCGCGTCGCGGGGGAACGTCTGTTCGGCTTTGGTGTCGACCGGGACAAAGCGGCGCGCGACCTGGCCGCCGCACTCGGCGGCTTGAAGGGGCCGCTGATGAAGGTCGCCCAGTTGCTGTCGACCATTCCCGAGGCACTCCCCAACGAATACGCCCGCGAGCTCTCGCAGCTCCAGAACGAGGCCCCCGCCATGGGGCCAGGGTTCGTCCGGCGGCGCATGGTGGCTGAACTCGGTCCCGACTGGCAGAGCCGTTTTGCGAATTTCGAGCTGGAGGCTGCCAACTCCGCCTCCCTTGGCCAGGTGCATCGCGCTGTCCATCCCGATGGCCGCCGGCTGGCCTGCAAGCTGCAGTATCCCGACATGCAATCGGCGGTTGCTGCCGATCTCAACCAGTTGAAGCTGATTTTCCAGATCCACGCCCGCATGGACCCTGGCGTCGATACCCGCGAGATTTTCACCGAGATATCCAGCCGACTGCGCGAGGAGCTGAACTACGAGTTGGAGGCGTGTCACACGCGCCTCTACGGGTTGATTTTCCGTGGTGATCACCTCGTCACCGTGCCGGAGGTCGTGCCAGAGCTGTCGACGGACAGGCTGTTGACACTCGGCTGGCTGGACGGTCGCCGCCTCGTCGATTTCAAAGCGCACGCGCTGGAGCATCGCAACACCATCGCGCGTGCGATGTTCCGCGCCTGGTGGCACCCCTTCAGCCACTTTGGCGTCATTCATGGCGACCCGCATCTGGGCAACTACACGATCCGAACCGCCGACGCAGACCCTTATACGCCCGTCGGCGTGAACCTGCTCGACTACGGCTGTATCCGTACCTTCAAGCCTGAGTTCGTCGAGGGGGTGATCTCGCTCTACAAGGGGTTGCTGGAGAATGACCGCGACCGGGTGGCGGCCGCCTATGAGCGCTGGGGCTTCAAGGGCCTCAACGCCGAATTGATCGACGCCCTGTCGATCTGGGCGCGCTTCATCTATGGACCGCTGCTCGATGATCGCGAGCGCACCATCGCGGAAGGCACCACGCCGGGAGAATACGGGCGCAAGGAAGCCTTCAGCGTACACAAAATACTGAAGGAGAAGGGCCCGGTCACGGTCCCGCGCGAGTTCGTCTTCATGGATCGCGCGGCCATCGGGCTCGGCGGCGTGTTCCTGCATCTCGACGCCCGGCTCAACTGGTATCGCCTGTTCAACGAAACCATCGAGGATTTCGAGCGCGACACCGTCGGAGCCCGCCAGTTGGACGCCTTCACCGCCTCCGGGGTCCCGCTGCCCTGATGGATGGAGCGGTGGCCGCCCGGGCCGGAGTTTGCGGCTGGGCGGTGGTCGTGCCGGGGGCTCGTCTCGATGGGAGGCGGTCAGGCCGCTTCACTCAGCCTCGATCACGCGGCAAAAAAATCAGTATCCAAATTATTAACTGTCGCGCAGATTGCGCATGCGCCTGCTAACCACAGCGCTGCTCGCAGGGGCACGCGAAGGGATGGGCCGGCCCGCGTCGGGCTGGCGCGCGTGTCTGGCCCGCGAGGGAACGGCAAGGCTCAAAGCTCACAGGAACGACACGATGGATCTGATCTCTCTGGCCACGGGAGGCCTCGGCGGCCTCCTCGGCGGCAATCTCTTCGGTGCCATGTTCAAAGGCACGGGAGCGGCTTCTAACTCGATCGTCGGCATTTTGGCCGGTGCCATCGCCACGCATTTCTTTGGCCCGACGCTCGGGCCAATCATCGGCAACATGGTCGGATCGGGTGGACTCGACGTCATCCTTGGCAACCTTTTGTCGGGTGCTGGCGGCGGTGGTGCGGCGACCATCCTCTGGGGCATCGTCAAGTCGATGATGTCGAAGGGCTGATCACGGCGACGCGCAGCGGTTTGTCCGCTGCGCGCTCGGCTCGGCCGTTGCGCTCGCCCGTCCGCCCCGATGGTCCGGGCGCGGCGTTGCCGGCGGAGAGACGACAAGGGAAGGGTCGTTGGTCATCTCATGATGCCGCCGCGTGCGCCGGCAGCCTCCGTCGAGGGCGCAGCAAAGGCGCGACCGCGTCGCTGTGACCGTGCCCCTTCATCACGTGAGAATTACTTCGGCCGCGACGGCGGGTCGACCGGCCTCAATGCGGGTGGCGCCATCTGGGGGCGGATCAGGCGCGGAATGGACGGCGGCGGCTCCCGAAACCCGTAATACTGCTGATCGTAGCGATAGGCGCGATGCTGGCTCTTGGAGTGCTGACCATAGGGGTGTGGGTCGAACCGGTTTCGGTTGGCGTGCGCGGGATCCGGCATAGCCGCGATCCAAAGGGCCCCCACCAGCGTGAGTGCCGCCACAACAACTGGGGTTGCGGTAGGTCCGTGGTTTGCCCTGCTCATGGTTGCCTGTCAAAGCCTCCAGCGATGTTTGCCAATCTAATGGTCAAACGCGTTCGCCATGCTGCCGGTTGCCACGGCCCTGCGCACGCTTTTTTGAGGTCGGCTAGCTCGCCACGCTGCGGCGGGCCCGAACGCGGGACCCGGCGTCGTTGACGGGAGGTCGGCCAGCCGGAACCTGTTGTCAGCCCGATGTCATCGCCGCCTTCAGGTTCGCGTCGATCTTGTCGAGGAAGCCCGTCGTCGTCAGCCAGGGCTGGTCGGGGCCCACGAGAAGGGCGAGGTCCTTGGTCATATGGCCGGCCTCGACGGTGTCGACGCAGACCTTTTCCAGCGTGGCCGAGAAGCGGGCGAGTTCGTCGTTGCCGTCCAGTTTGGCGCGATGGGCGAGCCCCCGTGTCCAGGCGAAGATCGAGGCGATGGAATTGGTCGAGGTCTCCTTGCCCTTCTGGTGCTCGCGGTAGTGGCGCGTCACCGTGCCGTGGGCGGCCTCAGCTTCCACCGTCCGGCCATCCGGCGTCAGAAGGACCGAGGTCATGAGCCCGAG
The DNA here is from genome assembly GCA_033765285.1 of Hyphomicrobiaceae bacterium. GTDB lineage: Bacteria > Pseudomonadota > Alphaproteobacteria > Rhizobiales > Hyphomicrobiaceae > Filomicrobium. The sequence continues at coordinate 27,932 of JANRIE010000059.1, forward strand.
CGAGCCGAAGCCCTGGGCGACAGTATCGGACTGCACGTCGCCGTCGTAATTCTTGCACGCCCAAATGTAACCGCCCGACCACTTCAGGGCCGAGGCCACCATGTCGTCGATCAGGCGGTGCTCATAGACGAGCTTGCGCTTGGCGAATTCGGCCTTGAACTCGGCCTCGTACACCTCCTGGAAGATGTCCTTGAAGCGCCCGTCGTAGGCCTTGAGGATGGTGTTCTTGGTCGAGAGGTAGACGGGGTAGTTGCGGATGAGGCCATAGTTGAGCGAGGCGCGTGCAAAATCGCGGATGCTCTCGTCGAGATTGTACATGGCCATGGCAACGCCAGCGCCGGGGGACTTGTAGACTTCCCGTTCGATCACCGTGCCGTCCTCGCCGACGAACTTGATCGTCAACGTTCCCTTGCCCGGGAAGCGGAAGTCGGTTGCTCGGTACTGGTCGCCGAATGCGTGGCGGCCGACGACGATCGGCTCCGTCCAACCGGGCACGAGGCGGGGGACGTTGCGCGCGATGATCGGCTCGCGGAAGATGACGCCGCCCAGGATATTGCGGATCGTACCGTTCGGGCTCTTCCACATTTCCTTGAGGTTGAACTCTTTGACGCGCGCTTCGTCCGGCGTGATCGTGGCGCACTTGACGGCGACACCATGCTTCATGGTGGCGTGGGCCGCGTCGACCGTCACCTTGTCGTTGGTGGCATCCCTGTGCTCGACGCCGAGGTCGTAATACTCCAGGTTGACGTCGAGGTAGGGGTGGATCAGCTTGTCCTTGATGAGCTGCCAGATGATGCGCGTCATCTCATCGCCGTCCATCTCGACGACGGTGCCCTGGACCTTGATCTTGTTCATTGCGCGCGACCTTCCGGCTAGCTGTGGAGGCGTAAGTCTGCCGCACCTTAGCTGCGGTGTTCGGAAGGGCCAAGCCGGCGGAAGGGATTATGCAGGGTGGGACGCAACGAAGCCTGTGGTGAGCCGACGTGACCACCATTGCGATTGTCCTTGCACGCGGCGACGGCCGGCCCGTCCCCATCGTCGCGCTGACGGGCGAGCCGTTGTCTCGCCTCGTTCACGGCGCGCACGAGTCCGCCATCGACGAGGCCGTGGCGCACTGGGAGGCCAGAGGCGGGGATCGCGACAGCCTGGACGCGCTGCTGGTCTATTGCGCCGAGCGTCGCTGCGCCGACAGCGACGCCACCTGCCCGGGTTGCCGGCGGCGTACCGAGGCCGACGGGCTCGCCACGCTCGACGACTACATCGCGGCGCAAGGTCCCATCGCGATTGGCCGCGACGATGTCACGGTGGCGGGCAGCGGCAGCCGGCCAGCGTCCTTTGCCGGCATGGAAGATCTGTGGCGGCGCTGGGCTGGCGAGGAATACTGGTTCTGGGCCCGGCGGGTACTGCGCAAGCTGCGCCACGGCGTGCGTCGCGCCCACATCCAGGGCGAGCCGGTTGCCGGACTGGGCGAGACGCCTGCCGTCATCCTGATGGAACCGCAACTGGCCGACAACATCGGCATGGTGGCGCGCGCGATGGCGAATTTCGGCCTCGACGATCTGCGACTCATCGCGCCGCGGGACGGCTGGCCGAACGAAAAAGCGCGCGTCGCCGCCTCCGGGGCCAACTACATCATCGACGATGCCGTCGCTTATGCCGGCCTGCCGGCGGCGTTAGGTGATCTCAACTGGGTGGCGGCCACGACCGCGCGCCAGCGCGATCTGCGCAAACCTGTGCTCACCCCCGAGACGGCGGTTGCCGAGTTGAGGCGGCGCATCGCCGGCGGCGAGCGGGTCGGGCTGCTGTTCGGCCGCGAGCGCAACGGTCTGGAGACCGATGAGGTCGCCAACGCGGATGCCCTCATCATGATCCCGGTGAACAGCCGGTTCGCCTCATTGAACCTTGCCCAGGCGGTTCTGATCCTGGGCTACGAGTGGATGCGCTCCGATCCGGGGCAGTCGCTCGGCCGTGTCACGACCTTCGAGCAACCTCTCGCTGAGGGCCTGTATCTCGGGGAAGACCGCCCGGCCACCAAAGCCGAGTTGTTCGGCTTCTTCGAGCATATCGAGGGGGCGCTGGACCGGATCGGCTTTTTCCACCCGCTGGAGCGGCGGCCAACGGTGGTCCGCGCGATGCGCACGATGTTCTCGCGGCTGGCCCCGACGGCACAAGAGGTGCGCACGCTGCGTGGAATCGTCGCCGCATTCGCGAAATGGCGGCCAGGTCGGGACGCTTGACGCACAACGCCCCGCCGGACACCGCACCCGTTGTTCCGGGGGCTCGTTGCCGCCGCGCCACGATTCTTCCAGGGTATCCCCAGACCCCGAAGCGGCTTTCCCGGTCGCCTTAATCAAGCCAAGTTTTAAGCAGAGCGATGCGGCCGGTCGGGTGTGGGACGGGCAACTATCGTCGGCAGCTCTTGTCAGCGCTGACGGCTGCCTTCTGCGGCACTGCAACACACCTTTGAAGGGCCTCACCGAACGAGGTCGCACGCCCGCGGGTGGACGGGCTCACTGGAGATGGGGACGATGAACAAGGCGGGGATCGGGATCGTGTGTGCGCTCGCTGTGGCGGCGGCCGCAGCTACGACGGCTGTGGCGCAGGAACTCAGCGAGAAGTCGGTCAAGACGTTCATGAACTATGCCTGGTCGCTCGTGCCCTCACAGTTTACGCCTCCGTCGGGCAAGACGATCGTCATCGACAAGAAGAAAAAGGACGAGATCCTGATTCCGGTCGATGCCGCGCGTGAGGTGATCCGAATTGGACGCTTGTCGGCGCACGCCCAGATTTGTGATCTCAAGGCCGAGCAGGTCTGCAACTATCAGTCGATGATGCGCCGCGAGGTCGACAAGAAAAGCTGGACAGATCAGCAACTCGTCTACATCTCCCAGTTGCATCTGACGACCGTCATGATGCTGACCGGTAAAATCAAGCTCGTCGAGAAGGATGGCGACAAAGAGGTTCAAGTCGAGGAGAAGGCCTCACCTGTCGCCCAGACCTGCACCCAGGAGCAGAAAGACAAGGTTTCCGAAGTCATCTATACCTACGTGAAGGCTGGCCCGGAATTGAAGGGCGGTGCCTGCGAGTTCAAAAAGTAATCGTCGGCTCGCGGACATCAGGCTCGCCGTCGCATCAAGCGAGATTGACCGCGGGCTGCGGACCATATATCAGACAAAGTCTTTCGCGGGCCTCGACGGGCCCGCGATGCGTTTTGCGCACCCGCGGCACGGCCCTATGGCAGTTTTCACGCTGCACCTATGGCTTGGCCTGTCGGCGCCTGATCGGCGCAGAGGAGGGGGCGCTCCAAACCGTGACCACACACCCGAATGGAGTGCCTGACACATGACTAAGCGCGTCCGCGCCAAGCACAAGATCGACCGCCGCATGGGCGAGAACATCTGGGGGCGTCCGAAGAGCCCCATAAACAAGCGCGAAACCAAGCCCGGACAGCATGGTGACCGCCGCGCCGGCAAGATGTCCGATTTCGGCACGCAGTTGCGCGCCAAGCAGAAGCTCAAGGGATATTACGGTAACCTGACCGAGCGCCAGTTTCACCGCATCTACGTCGAAGCCTCCCGCCTCAAGGGATCGACGTCCGAGCACATCGTCGGGCTGCTCGAGCGGCGCCTCGATGCAGTCGTTTATCGGGCCAAGTTCGTGCCGACCGTCTTCGCGGCCCGTCAGTTCGTCAGCCACGGGCATGTCTCTGTGAACGGACGCCGCGTCACCATCCCGAGCTACCGCGTGCGCGTCGGGGATGTCGTCGAGGTCCGCGAGGCCTCGCGCCAGATTACGATGGTCCTCGAGGCCCAGCAGTCCGCCGAGCGCGATGTGCCGGACTATCTCGAGGTGGACACCGGCAAGATGGTCGCCAAGATGCTGCGCATCCCCGCACTCACCGACGTGCCCTACCCGGTTCACATGGAACCGAACCTCGTCGTCGAGTTCTATTCGCGCTGACGCAGTATCGGTTCAGATCACAGAAAGCTCGAGGGGTCGGCAGCAGCCGGCCCCTTTTTGCTGTCGCCGGCCCGAGCGGTGATCGTCCGCCGGCCACGCGGCTGCGGCCGTGATCTTGGCATGCCAAAATGATCGCACGGTCGAGGATAGTCCTGAGGTGGAGCTAGCGCAGGGCTGCGACACGCGCTAAACGAGCCTCGCGCGCTTGTGTCACCACATGCGCGGTGGCGCGTGTTTCCTCTCCTTTGCCATGGTCAGCCGGATGCCCAAGAAGCTCATTGTCGACGGGAACGAGATCGAGGTCGCAGACGGCATAACGCTGCTGCAGGCCTGCGAGATGGCCGGAGCCGAGATTCCTCGCTTTTGCTATCATGAGCGCCTGTCGATCGCGGGCAATTGCCGCATGTGCCTCGTCGAGGTGAAGGGGGCTCCCAAGCCGGTCGCCTCGTGCGCGCAGACCGTGAACGACCTGCGCCCGAACCCCGATGGCAGCCCCAACGTCATTCTGACGACGAGCCCTCTCGTCAAGAAGGCGCGCGAAGGCGTCATGGAGTTCCTGCTGATCAACCATCCCCTCGATTGCCCGATTTGCGACCAGGGCGGGGAGTGTGACCTCCAAGACCAGGCTATGGCATTCGGCATCGGCGGTACGCGCTACCACGAGAACAAGCGCGCGGTGGAGGAGAAGCACCTCGGTCCGCTGATCAAGACCTTCATGACCCGCTGCATCCACTGCACGCGCTGCGTGCGCTTCATGACGGAAGTCGCTGGCGTCGAGGAATTGGGCCTTGCCGGTCGCGGCGAAGATGCCGAGATCACCACCTATCTGGAGCGCGGCATCCTGTCGGAGATGTCGGCCAACGTTAACGACCTGTGTCCGGTCGGTGCGTTGACGCACCGGCCGTGGGCCCACAACCAGCGTCCGTGGGAGCTGAAAAAGACCGAGTCCGTCGATGTGATGGATGCGGTCGGCTCGGCGATACGGATCGACACACGCGGGGCGGAAGTGATGCGCATCCTGCCGCGCAACAATGACGCCGTGAACGAGGAATGGATCTCGGACAAGTCGCGCCATGTCTGCGACGGCCTGAAGACGCAACGGCTGGATCAGCCCTACATCCGTGAAGATGGCAGGCTTCGCCCGGCCAAGTGGGACGAGGCGCTGGCCCTGGTCGGGGACGAGTTGAAGGCGTCGGATGCCAAGTTCATCGGCGCTCTGGCCGGCGATCTGGCAGGGGCCGAGGACATGTTCGCGCTGAAGGCGCTGATGACCCGGCTCGGCGTGCGCAACCTGGACTGCCGCGCTCCGGGCGAGAAGCTCGATCCCAGCCTTGGTCGGTCGTCGTATCTGTTCAACTCCACGATCGAGGGTATCGAAGCCGCCGACGTGATCCTGCTCGTCGGCACCAATCCCCGCCTGGAGGCGGCGGTGCTCAATACCCGCATCCGCAAGGCTTGGCGTGCCGGTGGAACGCGCGTGGCGCTCATCGGCGAGCGCGCCGACCTCAATTACGACTACGAGCACCTGGGGTCCGACCCGCGCGCGCTGGCGGCGGTCGCCGACGGCAGCCATGCCTTCGCCGCCGTGCTGAGTGCGGCCAAGCGGCCGATGATCATCGTCGGTGCGGGAGCCTACACCCGCCCCGACGGTGCTGCGGTCCTGGCGCTGGCGGCCCGCATTGCCCAGGCCGCTCTGAACGGAGCCGACGCGCACTGGCAGTCGTTCAACATTCTGCCGACGGCGGCGGCGCGCGTGGCCGGCCTCGACCTCGGGTTCGTCCCGCAGGCAGGCGGCATGGACACGGCGCAGATGCTGAAATCCTGCCGCGACGGCGACATGCAGATCATCGTCCTCCTGGGGGCCGATGAGGTCGAGGTCGTCGGCGAGGACACACTGATCGTCTACATCGGCAGCCATGGCGACGCCAACGCGCAGGGTGCCGACGTGATCCTGCCGGCTGCGGCCTACACCGAAAAGAGCGTCACCTACGCCAATCTGGAGGGCCGCGCGCAGATGACGAGCCGCGCCGTGTTTCCGCCGGGTGACGCCAAAGAGGACTGGGCGATCATTCGCGCTTTGTCGGCGCGGGCTGGCCACACGCTGCCCTTCGACAGCCTTCCAGAGCTGCGTGCGGCCATGTACAAGGATGCGCCGGTTCTGGCGCGCCTCGACAGTGTCCAACCAGCGCTCGATCAGGGCATTGCCGGCCTCGCAGCGCGGCAGGGTGCGCTCGACGCGACCGCGTTCACCAGCCCCATCGGGGACTTCTATCTGACGAACCCGGTCGCGCGGGCCTCGGCGATCATGGCTGAGTTGAGCGCGCTGAAGGCGCAGGCTTCGATGAGGCTCGCCGCCGCCGAGTGAGCTTGCGCTCGTGTCAAGGACCTGACGTTCTGCCTTGGTACGCGGCTGTTGTGCGGATCGAACTTCGGGTGCGCACACGATCAGAGGGCGTGCACCCTAGCCGGAATGGGACGCAACGGGCAGAGCCGGACTACTCCCGTTCGAGTGGCGGGCGAAATCGAGGGGAGTGGCACGCGGATGGACGCAACAACGGCCGAAACGCTCTGGCAGTATGCGCTCTGGCTCGGCTTCTATGTCGGCATGAGCGCGCTCACGCTTGTGGCCCTGCTCGTGACCATCGCCTTTCTGCTGCTGATGGACCGCAAGGTGTGGGCGGCGGTACAGCTCCGCAGGGGGCCGAACGTCGTCGGGCCTTTCGGCCTGCTGCAATCGTTTGCCGACCTGCTGAAATTCGTGCTGAAGGAGCCGCTCATTCCGGCTGGTGCGGACAAGGGCGTGTTCCTGCTCGCGCCGCTGGCGACCGCCACGTTCGCCTTGGCCGCCTGGGCGGTCATTCCGGTATCTGAGGGCTCGTTCTTCGGGCTGGCCGATGGCCGCTGGGTGATCTCGGATCTCAACGTCGGCGTGCTCTACCTGCTGGCGATCTCCTCGCTCGGCGTCTATGGCATCATCATGGGCGGCTGGGCATCGAACTCGAAATATCCCTTCATGGGGTCACTGCGTTCGGCCGCGCAGATGGTGTCCTACGAAGTCTCCATCGGCCTCGTCATCATCACCGTGCTGCTGGTGGCAGGCTCGTTGAACCTCACCGACATCGTCAACGCTCAGAGGTCCGGCCTCGGCACGGGCGTCGGGTTGCCGTCCTCGGCGCTCGACTGGTACTGGCTGGCGCTCTTGCCGATGTTCGTCGTATTCTTCATTTCCGCGCTGGCGGAGACCAACCGTCCGCCGTTCGACCTGCCGGAGGCCGAGTCGGAACTCGTCGCGGGCTTCATGGTCGAATATTCGTCGACGCCCTATCTCCTGTTCATGCTCGGCGAGTACGTGGCCATCGTGACGATGTGCGCGCTGACGACGATCCTCTTTCTGGGCGGCTGGCTGCCCCCCGTCGACCTGTGGCCGATCAACCAGGTGCCGGGAATCGTCTGGTTTGTCGCGAAGGCGACCTTCGTTTTCTTCATGTTCGCCATGGTCAAGGCGATGGTGCCGCGCTATCGCTACGATCAGTTGATGCGGCTTGGCTGGAAGGTGTTCCTGCCGTTGTCGCTGGTGATGGTCGTCGTGGTCGCCGCGGTCTTGCAATACGGGGGCTTTGCTTGAGCCTCTCACCGGCATTGATGGGGGCGCTGGTCGGCTTGCTGGCCGGCGTCTGCGGTTTTATCACGTTGCGCCTGCTGGCCGGTCGCATCGAAACGAGCAAGGATGCCGCAGACCCGGCTGGCACCGCGCGCGTGCTGCGGATCGCGGCCTTTGTCGATCTGATCATCTTTCCCATCGCGGGCTATGTGATCGCGCCGATGGTCGTGGGCAGGTGAGACAGGCATGGATGACGTGGGCACAACAAAGGAGGGGCGGGGATGAGTGTCGCACAGACCGTCAGGTCGCTGTTCCTGGCCGAGTTCGTCTCGGCGTTCTTCCTCACGATGCGCTATTTCTTCGCGCCCAAAAAGACGCTGAACTACCCATTCGAGAAGGGGCCGTTGTCGCCGCGCTTCCGGGGTGAGCACGCGCTGCGCCGCTATCCCAATGGCGAGGAGCGCTGCATCGCCTGCAAGCTGTGCGAAGCAATCTGCCCGGCGCAGGCGATCACCATCGAGGCCGGGCCGCGCCGCAACGACGGCACGCGGCGGACGACCCGCTACGACATCGACATGACCAAGTGCATCTATTGCGGGCTATGCCAGGAAGCCTGCCCGGTCGATGCCATCGTCGAAGGGCCGAATTTCGAGTTCGCCACAGAGACGCGTGAGGAACTGTTCTACGACAAGGCGCGGCTGCTCGCGAACGGAGATCGCTGGGAGCGGGTGATTGCAAAGAACCTTGAGCTCGATGCGAAATACCGGTGAGGCCGGCTGGTCGGAGATGCTCGACGTGCTGAGCGAGGACGAGCTCAGGCAGTACGGGCAGATGGCGCTCGACCAAATGAAGATCGAGGCGCGCTGGGCGTGGCTCCAGGCTTTCCTGATCGCGGGCGGACTGCTGTGTCTCGCGTACGGGGTCGTCGGGGGCGTGCGCCGGGGGGCCGACTGGGCCGTGATCTATGCCTTCGCCGCGTCGGCCGGGCTGCTTTACTGGCCGTGGCGCAGCCGGCAGATCAAACGGTTGTGGCGCGGTCATTACGATGCGGTAAAGCATGAGCTAGAACGCCGGCAGTCGGAGGCCGGGACTTGACCGAGAGATGGGCCTGCGGGCTCGCGGGGCGGGAGCGGAGATGACGATCGCAGCCTTCTTTTTCTACTTGTTCGCGGTGCTGTGCGTCGCATCCGCGGCGATGGTCATCGTCGCGCGAAACCCGGTGCATGCGGTGCTGTTCCTGATCCTGGCATTCTTCAACGCCGCCGGGCTGTTCGTGCTGCTGGGGGCCGAGTTCCTGGCGATGCTGCTCGTCATCGTCTACGTCGGTGCGGTCGCCGTTCTGTTCCTATTCGTCGTCATGATGCTGGACGTGGATTTCGACGAGTTGCGGGCGGGCTTCATCAAAAACGCCCCGCTGGGCGCTATCGTCGGCGGCATCGTGCTCGCCGAACTCATCGCGCTGTTCCTGGCGTACGGACTGGATGCTGGAAGCGTCGCGCCGGCCCAGTCGGCCGTGCCCACGACGGGATCGGGCGTCGGGAATACGCAGGCGCTCGGCCGCATCCTCTACACGAAATACGTGTACTTCTTCCAGGCGTCCGGGCTCATCCTGTTGGTCGCCATGATTGGAGCCATCGTGCTGACGTTGCGCCACAAAGAGGGCGTCAAGCGCCAGTCGATCGCAGCCCAGGTCGCGCGCAACCCGGCCACGGCGATCGAGATCGTCAAGGTTCCCGCCGGCGGGTTCGTGCTGCCGTCTGCGGAGAGCAAGCGGTGAGCCTCTCAGCCTCGAACCCTGCACACGGGAGCGCATGATGGACATCGGCATCGGCCACTATCTGACTGTCGCGGCGATCCTGTTCACGCTCGGTATTTTCGGCATCTTCCTCAACCGGAAGAACGTCATCGTCATCCTCATGTCGGTCGAATTGATGCTGCTGGCCGTCAACATCAACCTGGTCGCCTTCTCGCACTTCCTGGGCGACCTCACGGGACAGGTGTTTGCGCTGTTCGTGCTGACGGTGGCTGCCGCTGAAGCGGCCATCGGACTTGCCATCGTCGTCGTCTACTTCCGCAACCGTGGCTCCATCGCGGTGGAAGACGTGAACATGATGAAAGGCTAAGGGCTAGGTTCTAGGGACCAGGTTCTAGGGGATCGAGGATCAGGAAGGGGAGTTGGGCGCGGTCGAGTGGCAAGGTCGAAAGGTGCGGGCAATAGGGTGAAGCAACCTAATACCTAGAGCCTACAACCTAGAACCTCGCGCGCCCTGGGGACACACAATGATTTATCTCGCCATCGTCTTCCTGCCGCTCGTCGGCGCGCTGATCGCGGGGCTGTTCGGCCGCCTCATCGGGCATCGCGCGGCTGAGATCATCACGACCGCGCTCCTCATGATCGCGGCGGTTCTCGCCTGGATCGTGTTCGTGCGCGTCGGCATCGGCACGGAGACCGCGCGGGTTCCGATCGCGCGCTGGGTGACGTCGGGCGAACTGGATGTCGCCTGGGCGCTGCGGATCGACACGCTGACCGCCGTCATGCTGGTCGTCGTCACCACCGTGTCGAGCCTCGTGCACCTCTACTCGATCGGCTACATGCACGAGGACGAGGGGCGCTCGCGGTTCTTTGCGTATCTCTCGCTGTTCACCTTCGCCATGCTGATGCTGGTGACGAGCGACAACCTCTTGCAGATGTTCTTCGGCTGGGAGGGGGTCGGCCTTGCGTCCTACCTGCTCATCGGGTTCTGGTACAAAAAGCCCGAGGCGAACGCGGCGGCGATCAAGGCGTTCGTCGTCAACCGCGTCGGGGACTTCGGCTTCGCGCTGGGCATCTTCGGGCTGTTTCTCGCCTTCAACACGATCAACCTCGACCAGGTGTTCGAAGCAGCGCCCAACGCCAAGGGCCAGACCTTCGACTTTCTCGGCTATCAGGTCGATATCCTGACGACGCTGTGCCTGCTGCTGTTCATGGGAGCCATGGGCAAGTCTGCGCAGTTCCTCCTGCACACCTGGCTGCCGGACGCCATGGAAGGCCCGACACCCGTCTCGGCGCTGATCCATGCCGCAACCATGGTGACGGCAGGCGTGTTCATGGTCGCGCGGCTGTCGCCGCTTTTCGAACTAGCCCCGGCGGCGCTCACCGTCGTCACGTTCGTCGGCGCGCTGACGGCGTTTTTTGCCGCGACCGTCGGTCTTGTTCAGAACGACATCAAGCGGGTCATCGCCTATTCGACTTGCTCGCAGCTCGGCTACATGTTCGCCGCGTGCGGGATCGGGGCCTATGGCATCGCCGTTTTCCACCTGTTCACGCACGCCTTCTTCAAGGCGCTTCTGTTCCTGGGCGCGGGCTCGGTCATCCACGCCATGCACCACGAGCAGGACATGCGCAACATGGGCGGGCTGGCGACCAAGATCCGATTCACCTGGGCGATGATGCTGATCGGAACGCTCGCTTTGACCGGGGTCGGCATACCTCATGTCATCGGGTTTGCCGGCTTCCATTCCAAGGACGCCATCATCGAGGCCGCTTACGCCGCGAACACGCCCTACAACTATGTGTTCTGGACGCTCGTGGCTGCTGCGTTCATGACGAGCTTCTACTCGTGGCGGTTGATGTTCATGACCTTCCACGGTCGCACCCGCGCCGAGCCCGACGTCTACAAGCACGCCCATGAAAGCCCGTATGCGATGCTCATCCCGCTGGCGGTCCTGGCGGTGGGCGCAGTGGCGTCGGGCTTCGTGTTCAAGGAGTATTTCTACGGCCACGACTATAAGCAGTTCTGGGCCAAGGCTCTCTACGAGGGGCCGGGCAACCACATCCTGCACGACATGCACGCCATACCCGGCTGGGTCGGGTGGGCTCCCTTCTTCGCTATGCTGGCCGGCCTGGGGCTCTCGTATCTCTACTACATCGTGGCGCCCTGGTTGCCGGATGCAACGGCGCGGACGTTCCGCCCGCTCTATCTGTTCCTGCTCAACAAGTGGTACTTCGACGAGCTCTATGACTGGGTGTTCGTGAAGCCGTCCTTCGCCATCGGCCGGTTGCTCTGGAAAAGCGGCGACGGTTCGGTCATCGACGGGACGATCGACGGCACGGCCGGCAGTGTGCGCTGGACGACGGATCGCGTCGTGAAGATCCAGACGGGCTATGTGTACCACTATGCTTTCGCGATGCTGATCGGCGTGGCCGTGATCCTGACCTTCTTCCTGCGCGGATTGCTGATCACCGGAGGGGCCGGCCAATGAACGTGATGACTTCGCCGATCCTGTCGATCGTCACCTTTCTGCCGCTGGTCGGTGTCGCGTTCATCGCATGCCTTCCGGCCACGCCGGGTGGTGACAGGAACGCGCGCCATACCGCGCTTTACACGACCGTGTTCACGTTCGCGATCTCGCTCCTGACCGTGTTCAACTTCGATTCCTCCACGGCGGACTTCCAGTTCGTCGAGGAGATGGCCTGGCTCGGTCCGCTCAAATACAAAATGGGCGTCGATGGCATCTCGTTGCCGTTCGTCATCCTGACGACATTCCTCATGCCGCTGACGATCCTGGCGAGCTGGGAGAGCATCACGCACCGGGTGAAGGAGTACATGATCGCCTTCCTGGTGCTCGAAACGCTGATGATCGGCGTGTTCTGTGCGCTCGATCTGATGCTGTTCTACGTGTTCTTCGAAGCTGGTCTCATCCCGATGTTTCTCATCATCGGGGTTTGGGGGGGCAAGCGTCGCGTCTATGCCAGCTTCAAGTTCTTCCTGTACACGCTGCTGGGCTCGGTGCTGATGCTGGTGGCTATGCTGGCGATGTACTGGCACGCTGGCACGACCGACATCCCGACCCTGATGACGACCAAGTTCCCCCACGAGATGCAGACGTGGCTGTGGCTGGCCTTTTTTGCGTCCTTCGCGGTCAAGATGCCGATGTGGCCCGTGCACACGTGGTTGCCCGACGCCCATGTGGAGGCTCCGACGGCGGGATCGGTCATCCTGGCGGCTATCCTGCTGAAGATGGGCGGCTACGGCTTTTTGCGCTTCTCGTTGCCGATGTTCCCCCTGGCCAGCCAGGATCTCGCGCCACTCGTTTTCGTGCTGTCGGTGGTCGCGATCATCTACACCTCGCTCGTGGCGCTGGTGCAGGAGGACATCAAGAAGCTGATCGCCTACTCGTCGGTCGCCCATATGGGGTTCGTGACGATGGGCATCTTCACGTTCACGAGCCAGGGCATCGACGGGGCCATCTTCCAGATGATCTCGCACGGCTTCATCTCGGCGGCGCTATTTTTGTGCGTGGGCGTCATCTATGACCGCTTGCACACCCGCGAGATCGCCGCTTTCGGCGGCTTGGCCGACCGCATGCCGGTCTACGCGGTGTTCTTCATGGTCTTCACGATGGCCAATGTGGGTCTGCCGGGCACGTCGGGCTTCGTGGGCGAGTTCTTGACCCTGCTCGGGGCCTTCCAGGTCAACACCTGGGTCGCCTTCTGCGCGACATTCGGCGTCATCCTGTCGGCGGCTTACGCGCTCTATCTCTATCGCCGCGTGATCTTTGGCGCGCTCGAAAAGTCGAGCCTCAAGGCGCTGCCCGACATGAACGCGCGCGAGATCGTCGTCATGAGCCCGCTCGTCGTGCTGACCATCTTCTTCGGCTTCTATCCTGCCCCGATCATGGACCTGTTCGCGGTTTCGGTGAAAAAGCTGGTCACGAGTTATCAGGCCGCAATCGGCCAGGCCGCCGCGCTGGCGGTGCAGTGAAATCGAGGGACGGGGCGTGCAAGCGATGGACCTGCTGTTGAGCTACGCGCCGGCGCTGCCGGAGATCGTGCTTGCCGTCGGCGCACTGGTACTCCTCATGGTGGGGGCCTTCAGCAACGACGATGCCGATGCGGGCGCGATGGTCGGCTGGCTGTCGATTGCGGTTCTGGCGCTGGCGGCGGGCGCTGTCCTCCTGCAACCGGCGGCCTCCGCCAGCCTGTTCGATGGCGCGTTCGTCGTCGATCCGTTCGCCCGGTTCGTCAAGATCATGGTGCTGGCCGCGTCGGGCGTGGCACTGATGATGTCGTTCGATTTTCTGCGCCAGCATCGCGTGATGCGTTTCGAGTATCCGGTGCTGGTGCTGCTGGCGACGGTCGGCATGCTGATGATGGTGTCGGCCAACGATCTCGTCGCGCTCTACCTCGGGCTCGAGTTGCAGTCCTTGGCGCTCTACGTTCTGGCGGCCATTCAGCGCGACAATGTCCGCTCGTCGGAGGCCGGTCTCAAGTACTTCGTCTTGGGTGCGCTCTCCTCGGGCATGCTGCTCTATGGCTCGTCGCTCGTGTACGGCTTCGCCGGCACGACGAGTTTTCCAGCCATCGCCGGGATCGCGGCGACCAAGGACGCGGGCCAGAACATCGGCTTGATCGTGGGCCTCGTGTTCGTGCTCGTCGGGCTCGCCTTCAAGATTTCGGCTGTGCCCTTTCACATGTGGACACCCGACGTCTACGAAGGCGCACCGACCCCGGTGACGGCATTCTTTGCCGCCGCCCCCAAAGTCGCGGCCATGGCGCTCTTGATGCGCGTGGTCGCCGGCGCGTTCCCAGGGCTCGAGCCGCAGTGGCTTCAGGTCGTGTGGTTTATCTCCATCGGCTCGATGATCCTCGGATCGCTGGCGGCCATCGGCCAGACCAATATCAAGCGACTGATGGGCTACTCCTCGATCGGTCACGTCGGCTTTGCACTTGTCGGCCTGTCGGCGGGGAGCCAGGAGGGCGCACAAGGCGTGCTGGTGTACCTCGTGATCTATCTGGCTATGACGCTCGGCACGTTCGCATGCATTCTGGCGATGCGGCGCGGTGACGAAATGGTCGAGGAAATCGACGAACTCGCGGGGCTGGCACAGACCAACCTGCCGATGGCTTTCGCGCTGGGCATGCTGATGTTCTCGCTGGCCGGCATTCCTCCGCTCGCCGGGTTTTTCGCCAAGCTCTATGTGTTTCAAGCCGCGGTCAAAGCCGGGCTTTATCCGCTGGCCGTGGTCGGTGTGCTGGCGAGCGTGATCGGGGCCTACTACTATCTGCGCGTCGTCAAGGTCATGTTCTTCGACACGGCCCGCGAAAAGTTTCAGCCGGTGCCCAATGCGGTCGCCGTCGTGATGGCAGTCTGTGTGCTGTTCATTTTCGTGTTCATCGTGCCGGGGATCGGAACCCCGATCGTCGAGGCGGCGGGTGCAGCCGCCAAGTCGCTGCGGCTGTGAGGGCGATGACGGCGCAGGGTGAGCCGACGTGCGACGAAGGCCCGATGAAGCGCATCGACCTTCTCTCGTGCGCCTCGACCAACACAGAGGCTATGGCGCGGGCGTTGGCGGGTGAACTGGGTCCGGTATGGATCACGGCCCGCGAGCAAACGGCCGGCAGGGGCCGCAGCGGGCGAACCTGGGCGGGCGGTGCTGGAAACCTCGCGGCCAGCCTGCTCGTAACACTCCACTGTCCGGCGGCGAGCCTCGGCCAACTGGCGCTGGTTGCCGGGCTGGCGGTGCACGGGGCCGTTGCAAGCCTCGCGGAGGCGACGGTCCACGATATACTCAGGGTCAAGTGGCCCAACGACCTGATGATCGGGACAGACAAATGCGGTGGCATCCTGATTGAAACCACGCGCTCTGCCGGTGGCGGACATGCGGTGGTGATTGGCTTTGGGCTCAATCTGGCGATGGTGCCCGAGGGGCTCGACCGGCCGGCAACGGCGCTCGCGCGTCATGGGTTCGACGCGCATGCCGATGCCGTGCTCGAGCGCCTGGACCGCCATCTCGCGCTGCGACTTCGAGAGTGGCGGTCGGGGGCCGGCTTCGCTAGCATCCGCGCAGACTGGCTCGTGGCCGCTGGATCACTCGGGCAAGCCGTTGCGGTGCGCGTCAACGGGGCGCGCCTCGAAGGGCGGTTTGCGGGTATAGATCAGGACGGCTGCTGTCTTGTCACGGACGGAGCCGGCGTCACGCATGCGATTACGTTCGGCGATGTTGAAATGATCTGAGATGCCGCGTGGCAAGGGCCAATGCCGATCAGCCGCGCGAGCAGGGCGTCGGACACGGCCAGGACCACGCGGTCATGACCAAGAAAGAGAACCAGGATAATGGCGCAACAGTCGCCCAAGGATGCCGACGAGCTTGTCATGGTCGCCCTCGGCGGGCTCGGCGAAATCGGGATGAATGCCTATCTCTACGGCTACGGCCCGGCCAAAGGGCGGCAATGGCTGATGGTCGATCTGGGCATCACCTTCCCCCACGACAGTGAACCGGGCGTCGATGTCATTCTGCCCGACATCCGCTTCATCGCCGAACAGCGAGCCAATCTCCAGGGGCTGGTGATCACGCATGCCCACGAGGACCACATCGGGGCCGTGCTGGAGCTGTACCCGCAGTTGCGGGTTCCGGTTTACGGCACGCCGTTCACGCTGGGGATGCTGAAGGCCAAGCTCGGAGAGTTCGGCGGCAAGGTCAAACCCGACTTGCGCGAGGTGCCGCTCGGATCGCGGTTCAAGGCCGGCGTGTTCGATGTCGAACTGGTGGACATGGCCCATTCGATACCAGAGGTCTCCGGGCTTGCCATTCGCACACCCGCGGGTCTCGTGTTGCACACCAGCGACTGGAAGCTCGACCCCGAGCCGGTCGTTGGTCGCAAGACCGACGAAGCCAAACTGGCGGCACTGGGTGCGGAAGGGATCCGCGCGGTCATCTGCGACTCGACCAATGCGATCCGCGAGGGCATCTCGCCTTCGGAGAGCGACGTGGCCCGCTCGCTGGCCGAGATCATCAAGGCTGCGCCCTACCGCGTGGCGGTCACGACGTTTGCCTCCAACGTCGGGCGTGTGAAAGCGGTCGCGGAGGCTGCACGCGCGGCAGGCCGCCACCTGGTCGTGGCTGGCCGCGCCCTGCACCGGATCATCGAGGTGGCGATCGACACGGGCTATCTGCCGAAGGACTTCAAGTACCTCGATCAGGAGGAATTCTCCTACCTCGAGCGGCGCGAAATCGTGCTGCTGTGCACCGGTAGCCAGGGTGAGCCGCGGGCGGCCATCGCGCGGATCTCGGAGAATGAGCATCCCGACATCAAGCTCGCCAAGGGTGATCTCGTAGTGTTCTCGTCGCGCAGCATTCCTGGCAACGAGAAGGTCGTCGGCCAGATCCAGAACAACCTTGCGCGTCTGGGTTGCGACGTGCTGACCGATGGCGAGGCGCTGGTGCACGTGACGGGGCATCCACGCCGTGGCGAACTGCGCCGGCTGTACGACCTGACGAAGCCGGCTCTCGTCGTGCCGATGCATGGCGAGCCCCGTCATCTGCGTGAGAACGCCAAGATTGCCGAGGCCTGCGGTGTCAAGGAGGTGATCATTGCCGAGGATGGGGCCATCGTACGGCTGGCCCCGGGCAAGGCCCGCATCATCGACGAGGCCCCGGTCGGGCGCATCTACCGGGACGGCCGGCTGATGGTCCCCTCGACCGACGACGGTCCGGTGCGCCAGCGCCGCAAGCTGTCGGCGGTCGGCATCGCGGTCGTCTCGGTCGCGGTCAGCCGCAAGGGCGACCTGATCGGGGAGGCGGAAGTCGTCATGGACGGCATTCCCGCGCTCACGGCCGACGGCGATCAAATGTCCGATGTCATCCTCGATGCCATCGAGGGGACGTTCGAGAGTATTCCGCCGGGTCGGCGCAAGGATATCGCGATGGTGACCGAGGCCGTCAGACGCGCTGTCCGCTCGGCGATCGGCGATGAGTGGGGCAAGAAGCCCATCGTCAAGGTGCTCGTCCATGTCATGGACGCCAAAGCGACAAGTTGAGGCAGTGGCCCGACGGGGCCGAAGGGAGGCGAGGATGATCGGAAGATTGAACCATGTGGCCATCGCCGTGCGCGACCTCGAGGCGGCGACCGCTGTTTATGCGTCGACGCTCGGCGCGCAGGTGACAGAGCCGCTGCCGCAGCCCGAGCATGGTGTCACGGTCGTGTTCATCACCCTGCCCAACACCAAGATCGAGCTGCTGGAACCCCTGGGAGATGCCTCTCCCATCGCCAAGTTCCTCGAGCGCAACCCGGAGGGTGGCATTCACCACGTCTGCTACGAGGTCGACGACATCATCGCAGCGCGTGACCGCCTGAAGGCACAGGGCGCGCGGGTGCTGGGTGACGGCGAACCGCGGATCGGCGCGCACGGCAAGCCCGTTTTGTTTTTGCACCCCAAGGATTTCCTTGGCACTCTGACTGAGCTCGAGCAGGCTTGAGGTTGGAGTCTAGGGTCTAGGGTCAAGGTGTTCGTGCCCAGCTCACGCTCAGGTCTGCAACGCCCAAGACCCTGAAACCTAAAAACCTTAGGCCCCCATGTCCGTCACCTTTGCCATCGCCGTCTACTTCATCATCTGGTGGATGGTGCTGTTCGCCGTCCTGCCCTTTGGGCTGCGAACACAGGAAGAGGACGGCGAGGTCGTGCCCGGAACGCCGGAGAGTGCGCCCACGGCCCCGCGTATGCTGCGCATCTTTGCGATCAATACGGTGGTCGCCACCATCGTGTTCGCCATCGCGTGGGCCATGGTCGTTTATCGGTTCGTCGATCCCGACATCTTCAACCTGACGGGCCTGCGGCCCGTTTGAAGCCGCGCGCCGTTTGCACGACAACCGTCCGGGCCTCTCGTCGTGGGGTGCTGACACGACGTCGGCGTGCGGGGTCGACCGGGTGCGCGGTCCACGCGACGTCGGTGCGCCGCTGACGGATGAGGTTGTATCAAAGCATAAGGGAGCAGATGGACATCTGCTCCCTTATCTGCGGCAGGCCGCAATTGCGATAGGGTCCGGTTTTGGTACCCGAACCAACGCGTAACTTGGAGCAAACACGGAGTCCCGCGCCGGCTCCCGTCTCCTTCCCTAGACCTGGGCTCGCAGCCACTTCATCATGGCACCGTCCCTTTTGGTTTGCGTCGGGAACCTAGCCGAGGCGCGGCCGACTGTCACGGGGTTGGATGCAAAAAAATGCGCGGGCACAAGAAAGATATGGTTTGACTCTCGCACGACCAGATCAGGTCTGCTCTGAGGTGGCCCCCCCGCAGCCGGATGAACGGACAAGGGTCGTCGCCTGCCATTGCACGGGCCCTTGCTGATGGGTTAAGAGCGGCCGAGAGGGTGTGGCGGTCATCCTGACGCGACGCGCAAGTCCATTACGCGACGCACCCGGGGCCGCCTCCGGTTCATTCGTCTACCCGCCGACCGCTCGAGACAAGGCTCACAGATGCGACTGTCCCGCTACTTCCTGCCCGTCCTGCGCGATACGCCGAAAGAGGCCGAGATCGTCTCGCATCAGCTCATGCTGCGCGCCGGCATGATCAAGCAGTCGGCGGCTGGTATCTACTCGTGGTTGCCGCTGGGTCTGCGGGTGCTCGACAAGATCGCCGACATCGTGCGGGACGAGCAAAACCGGGCGGGTGCCATCGAGGTGCTGATGCCGACGATCCAATCGGCCGACTTGTGGCGCGAGTCGGGTCGCTATGAGGCCTATGGCAAGGAAATGCTGCGGATCGTCGACCGCCACGAGCGCGAGATGTTGTTTGGCCCCACGGCCGAGGAAGTCATCACCGCCATCTTCCGCGACTGTGTCAAAAGCTATCGCGACGTGCCTAAGAACCTCTACAACATCCAGTGGAAGTTCCGCGACGAGATCCGCCCGCGCTTCGGGGTCATGCGCGGACGCGAGTTCCTGATGAAGGACGCCTACTCGTTCGACCTCACGGCCGACGATGCCCGCCGGGCCTATCGGCGGATGTTCGTGGCCTATCTGCGGACGTTCGCACGGCTTGGTCTCAAGTCGATCCCGATGCGCGCCGACACCGGACCTATCGGCGGTGATCTCAGTCACGAATTCATCATTCTGGCAGACACCGGCGAAAGTCAGGTCTTTTGCCACGCCGATCTCATCGAGCAGGCGGTTCCCGCCGCCGACACCGACTTCGACGGGGATCTCTCGGGGATCATCGACGCCTGGACGTCAAAGTACGCGGCGACCGAAGACATGCACGAAGCCACCCGGTTCGAGGCCGAGGTTCCAGCCGACAAGCGCGTCACCGCACGGGGCATCGAGGTCGGGCACATCTTCTTCTTCGGAACCAAGTATTCCGAGGCCATGGGCTGCAAGGTGCAGGGCCCCGATGGCCAGCTCGTCACCTTGCAGATGGGGTCGTATGGCGTCGGCGTTTCGCGACTGGTCGGTGCGATCATCGAGGCCAGCCACGACGATGCCGGAATCATCTGGCCCATCCCGGTGGCACCGTTCGAGGTCGGGCTCATCAATCTGAAGTCGGGAGATGCGGCGACCGATGCCGTCTGCCTCGATCTGTATGGGAAGTTGAAAGCCGCGGGGATCGACGTGCTTTATGACGATACCGACGAGCGCGCGGGTGGCAAGTTCGCCACGGCCGACCTCATCGGTCTTCCGGTCCAGATCGTGGTCGGACCCAAGGGGGTCAAGGCTGGCGAGATCGAGTTGAAGCATCGGGCGGGCGGCGCACGCGAGAGTGTGTCGACCGAGGCCGGGCTCGACCGCGTGATCGGCATTGTCCGCAGCGGGCGCACGCTCGCCTGAGACCTGCCGGCCCGAGGCTGGCAGGCGCAATCAGTTGGTCTCGAGGGATGGCATGGTGGTTCGTACGACGGCAGGCAGCACCGACACGGCACCCTTTGCGCCGTTCGAATGGATGCTGGCCTCGCGCTATCTCCGGGCGCGGCGCAAGGAAGGGTTCATCTCCGTCATCGCCGGGTTCTCGTTTCTCGGCATCATGCTGGGCGTCGCCACGCTCATCATCGTCATGGCCGTGATGAACGGGTTTCGTGCCGATCTGTTTTCCAAGATCGTCGGGCTCGACGGGCATGTCGTGGCCATTAAGATCGGACAGCCGTTCGACGACTACGAAGCCATCAAGGCCAAGGTGGAGAAGGTGCCGGGCGTCCACCATGCCATGCCTCTGGTCGAGGGGCAGGTCATGGTCTCCTCGCGCGTGCAGGCAACGGGCGGCATCGTGCGCGGGCTGTCGGACGAGGGCATCAAATCCCTGACGCTGGTCTACGAGAACGTGCGGCTGGGCACGCTGGACAACTTTGCAGACCAGGGCGGTATCGCGATCGGCACGCGGCTGGCGAGCGCGCTTGGCGTCACCTTGGGTGACTCGATCACGCTCGTCTCCCCGCGCGGGGCAACGACTCCGTTCGGCACGGCACCGCGAACCAAGCTCTACCCGATCGTGGCGATCTTCGAGATGGGGATGAGCCAATTCGACCGCTCGATCATTTTCATGCCACTGGCGGAAAGCCAACGCTACTTCTCGAAGGACGGCGCGGTGGACGTGCTGGAAATCGTGGTCGATGATCCCGAGGCGGTCGACACCTACGCCGGGCCGATCCGGGCGGCGGCCGGGCCGACCGTTCAACTGACCGACTGGCGGCAGCGCAACGAGAGTTTCTTCACGGTGCTCGAGGTCGAGCGCAACGTGATGTTCATCATCCTGTCGCTGATCATCCTGGTCGCAGCACTCAATATCATCTCGGGGATGATGATGCTGGTGAAGGACAAGAGCCGCGACATCGCAATCCTGCGCACCATGGGCGCGACGCGGGGCGCGATGATGCGGGTGTTCCTGATTACGGGGGCGTCCATCGGCATCGTCGGCACCATCGCCGGCCTGATCCTGGGTATCGTGTTCTGCTGGAACATCGAGGAGGTGCGCCAGTTCGTGGCGTGGGTGACCGGCACCAAGCTGTTTGATCCGTCGATCTACTACCTGACCAAACTGCCGGCCAAGATAGATCCGTGGGAAACGGCGATGATCGTCTCTATGGGGCTCGGTCTGTCGGTCCTGGCGACGATCTACCCGTCCTGGCGGGCTTCAACGCTCGATCCGGTCGAGGCCCTGCGCTACGAGTGAGAGACCGCTGACGATGAACAGCCATTCCCATCCACCTGCGGTGTTGCGGCTGGAGCGCTTGTTTCGCGCGTTCCGCCAGGGCTCGCGCGAGATCCGTGTGCTCGATGGCGCGTCCGCCGAGATCCTGCCCGGGCAGGCCGTCGCGCTCGTCGGGCCGTCGGGTGCCGGCAAGTCGACGCTGCTGCACGTCGCGGGGCTCCTCGAGACGCCCGATGGGGGGCGCGTCATCATCGACGGTCGGGACTGCACGCAGCTCTCGGACGGCGAGCGCACCCGCGTGCGGCGCAACGCCATGGGGTTCGTCTACCAGTTCCACCAGTTGCTGCCGGAGTTCTCGGCGCTTGAAAACGTCGTCATCCCGCAGCTCATCGCGGGCGTGTCGCGGCGGCAGGCCGAAGACCGGGCGCGCCAGGTGCTGACCTCGGTCGGCCTGGGCGAGCGACTGAAACATCGGCCCGCGGAAATGTCGGGTGGCGAACAGCAGCGGACCGCGATTTGCCGCGCGGTCGCCAATTCGCCCCGCCTTCTGCTCGCCGACGAGCCGACCGGCAACCTCGACCCGAAGACCTCGGGACTGGTGTTTGCAGCCCTGCTCGACCTCATTCATTCAACGGGTGTCGCGGCGCTGATCGCTACGCACAATCTGGAACTGGCTGCGCGCATGGACCGCGTTCTGCGTCTAGCCGATGGCTATCTCGTCGAGATCGCGCCGGGCGACGTTTTGTAGGCATCGCCAGCGGTCCAGGATCACCCACAGAAAGCCGGACGATCAGGAGGGCAGACATGACCATCGAGGCGATGTCGGAGGAGCGATTCTGGGCGATCATTGATGCGACCGTACCGCTCGCCGATGACCCCGAGCGACAAAAGCAGGCGCTTCTGGCGGCCTTGAAGACGCTCAAAGCCGATGACATAGCCGCCTTCGAGGCGGCGTTCCGCGAGCATGTCGACAGAGCCTTCACCTGGGATCTGTGGGGGGCCGCCTACGTCGTCCACGGCGGCTGCTCGGATGATGGGTTCGAGTATTTCCGGGTGTGGCTGCTGTCCAAGGGCCGCGAGGTTTTCGAAACCGTGCTGAACGATCCCGACCGGCTCGCCCGGATGGAACTCGAGCCTGGTCCGGACGGACTGTTCGAGTTCGAGGAGTTCGCCTATGTCGCGGCGAAAGCCTGGAAAGCCGTGGGGGCCGAGGGTGACATCAGCGCCAAGATCGACGTTCCCGCAGGGCTTGGCGATCCCGACGGTGAGCCGTTCGAGGAGGACGAAGACCACCTGTCCGTGCGCTTTCCCCGCCTCTGGAAGCGTTATGGCGAGGACCCATTGGGGTGAACCCGGTGCCGGCTGCCAGCTCGCGCCGTAGAACAGGGACGGCGCGCGCATGAACGACGCAACCCTCGAAGTGATCTTTCTTGTCGCCAATACCGCCGTTCTGCCGGCTTGGCTGCTGCTCGCGTCGGCACCTGCTGGCGGGGTGACGCGGCGGCTCGTCCACTCGGGCCTCGTTCCCGCGACGCTGGCGGTGCTCTACGTGGTCCTGCTCGCCACAGCCATCGGTGCAGGTGCGATCCCGAGCGATGCCGACGTGACCTCGCTGTCGGGCATCCGGAGCCTTTTGGCTTCCCCCATCGCCGCGCTAGCCGGCTGGGTGCATTACCTGTGCTTCGATCTGCTTGCAGGTGCCTGGATCGCCAGCGACCGGCTGGCCAGGGGCGGCGGTCGCGCCGCTCTTGCCCCCATCCTGTTTCTGACGCTGATGGCCGGTCCGCTGGGGCTTCTGGTCCACGTTCTGACGCGCGGAGCGCACACCACGCCGCCGCGGCTCTGAATGCATATATGGCAATGCGTTGATGTGCGTCATGGATTGTTTCGTTCGCAGGTGCGAAACGACGGCTTAGCGACGTGATGGTCGCGCTGTCCTGAGGCTCTGGCACCGATGCAACTGTACCTGCCGATCGCGGGCATGACACTGGACCTGTGGCTCCTGCTCGGGCTTGGTCTCTCGGTCGGCATCCTGTCGGGGATTTTCGGTGTCGGTGGCGGGTTCATTCTGACCCCGTTGCTGATCGTGCTCGGCGTGCCACCGCTCGTTGCGGTGGGTACCGGGGCCAGCATCGTCGTGGCCGCCTCGGTCTCGGGGGCTCTCGCGCAGTGGCAGCGCGGGAACGTGGATGTGGCGATGGGCCTGGTCCTTGTCGCCAGTGGTATCGCGGGCGCGGGGCTCGGTTCGCAGTTGCAGGCTTGGCTCAAGAGCCTCGGCCAACTCGAGTTGTTCACGTCGATCACCTATGCCGGCATTCTGACCGCGATCGGCAGCGTGATGCTGACAGAGGGACTGTGGGCGTGGCGGCAGGCCATGTACCCCGCCGTCGCCGTCGGCCGGCAGCGGCGGCCGGACAGGGGGATGTTGCAAAAACTTCCCCTCCGCATGCGTTTTCGCCGCTCGAAGATGTATATTTCTGTGGTTCCCCCCGTGGTCATCGGCATGTTCGTCGGTCTGGCGACCGCCATCATGGGGGCAGGTGGCGGGTTTCTCCTCATTCCGTTGCTGCTTTACATTCTGAAGCTGAATACGCGGGTGGCGCTGGGCACGTCCGCCTTTCAGGTGATGTGCGTGACCGCGTTCACGACCGTTTTGCAGGCCCACGTCAACCAGAATGTCGACATCATGCTTGGCCTGCCGCTGATGCTCGGTAGCGTGGTGGGGGCCCAGTATGGCGTGCGCATGGGTGGTGCCTTGAAGCCCGAGCAACTGCGCATCCTGCTGGCGCTGCTGGTGCTGTCGGTCGGCACGCGCATGGCCTACGATCTGACCGCCAAGCCCGATGAACTCTACAATCTGCAGGACGCGACGCTGCATCGGTAAGGGTCACCTCACAGGATTTCGCGTCGCGATCACGACACGAGCAACATCAATCATCTCGTGTGATCGAGACCGAGAAGTCCGCCTCGCGACCGAGCGGAACAATCTGTCGCGGGCTTTGCGGTCATCACGCTCGCTCCGCTCGCGACGCGACCTGACGGCGCCGCTTTGTAATGCGGGGACAATGGCGCTCTGTCGTTTGAATCGTTGTCCTGTATCGCCAATGGTGACACGCCATGAACGCACCGATTCGCCCCTCCGACACCCAATCCGCCACGCCCGCACAGGCTCGCGCCTCGTTGCCGGCGTTCATCCATCTGCGCGTGCACTCGGCGTATTCGCTGCTCGAGGGCGCGCTGCAGATCGGCGATCTGGCCAAGATCGCAGGTAAGCTTGCTCTGCCGGCCATCGGGATCTCTGACACCAACAACCTGTTCGGCGCGCTGGAGTTCTCCGAGAAGCTGTCCAAGGCGGGCATACAACCCATCGTCGGCGTGACCCTGGCCGTCGACTTCGAGGAAACAGCCAACGATCCTCTTGCCCTGGCCCAGCGATCGGCGGGGATCGCACCTGCTCACCGGCCGTTCCGCGACGGCAAGCTGGCGCTGATTGCGGCGACGGACACCGGCTATGCCAATCTGATGAAGATCGTCAGCCGGGCGCACCTCGGCGTGCCCGATGGCGTGCCACCGCACGTGACACTCGCTACGCTGGCGGACTTCGCCCCCGGCGTGATCGCGTTGACCGGGGGGCCCGAAGGTCCCATCGACGGCATCCTGCGCGATGCCCACGACGATCAGGCGCGGGCGCGTCTCGAGCGGTTGCGGGCCGTCTACGGCGACCGGCTCTATGTCGAGGTGCAACGGCATGGGCTGGCGAGCGAGCGCGACGTGGAACCACGGCTGTTGCGTCTGGCCTACGGCCTCGACATTCCGTTGGTCGCCACGAACGAAGCGTTCTTTGCCGCGCCTGACGACTACGAGGCCCATGACGCGCTCATCTGCATCGCCGATGGGGCCTATGTCGTCGAGGACAACCGCCGCAAGCTGACCCGCGAACACTACCTGAAGACCCCCGACGAAATGGCGGACGTGTTCGCAGACCTGCCAGAGGCCCTCGCCAACACGGTGGAGATCGCCCGCCGCTGTACGTATCGCCCGCTCGGCAAGAAGCCGATCCTCCCGCGCTTCGTCGCGTCGCTCGATGGCAAGTCGGATGCCGACCTCATCGCGGAGGAGGCGGCCGAACTGGAGCGTCAGGCGCAGGAGGGGTTGGCGGC
The DNA here is from genome assembly GCA_033765285.1 of Hyphomicrobiaceae bacterium. Taxonomy (GTDB): domain Bacteria; phylum Pseudomonadota; class Alphaproteobacteria; order Rhizobiales; family Hyphomicrobiaceae; genus Filomicrobium. Next base: position 53,552 of record JANRIE010000059.1, read on the forward strand.
CCGGTTGGCCGCGCATGGCCCCGCCGAGGGGTTCACGGAAAAAGACTACGCCGACCGCCTCGCCTATGAGGTCGAGGTCATCTCGTCGATGAAGTTCCCCGGCTACTTCCTGATCGTGGCCGATTTCATCAAGTGGTCGAAGGCGCAGGGCATACCCGTGGGACCCGGCCGTGGCTCGGGCGCGGGCTCGCTGGTCGCCTACGCACTGACCATCACCGATCTTGATCCGCTGCGATTTGGCCTGCTGTTCGAGCGCTTCCTCAACCCCGAGCGCGTGTCGATGCCCGACTTCGACATCGACTTCTGCCAGGACCGGCGCGAAGAGACGATCCGCTATGTGCAGGGCAAGTACGGCCACGACCGCGTGGCGCAGATCATTACGCACGGCAAGTTGCAAGCCCGCGCCGTTCTGCGCGATGTCGGCCGCGTCTTGCAGATGCCTTATGGCCAGGTCAACGCCTTGTGCCAGTTGGTGCCCAACAACCCTGCCGCTCCTGTGACGCTGGCGGAGGCTATCGCGGGCGAGCCCAAGCTCCAGCAGGCCCGTGACAACGAACCGATCGTCGCTCAGTTGCTGGAGAAGGCGCAGAAGCTCGAAGGGCTCTACCGCCACGCCTCGACGCACGCGGCCGGCATGGTGATCGGTGACCGCCCGCTCGACGAACTGGTGCCGCTCTATCGCGATCCGAAGTCGTCGATGCCCGTCACCCAGTTCAACTGGAAGATGGTCGAGGCCGCCGGCCTCGTGAAGTTCGACTTTCTTGGATTGAAGACGCTGACGGTGCTCAAGAAGGCCGTTGATCTCGTCCAGAAGGGGCGCGGACTGACCGTCGACCTGGAGGCTCTGCCGCTCACCGACAAGGCGAGCTACGACCTGTTGGCGCGGGCCGATACGGTCGGCGTGTTCCAGCTCGAATCGACCGGCATGCGCGAGAGCCTGAAGCGGCTGAAGCCCGACCGTTTCGAGGACATCATCGCCATGGTGGCGCTCTACCGCCCCGGCCCCATGGACAACATCCCGACCTACATCAACCGCAAGCACGGCGAGGAGCCGGTCGACTGCTTGCACGACATGCTGAAGGGCATCCTCACGGAAACCTATGGCGTCATCATCTACCAGGAGCAGGTCATTCAGATCGCGCAGGTCATGGGGGGCTATTCGCTGGGCCAAGCCGACATGTTGCGGCGTGCGATGGGTAAAAAGGACAAGGCGGAGATGGCCCGCCACGAGGCGCGCTTCATCGAGGGGGCCGTAGAACGCGGGGTCAAGAAGAAAGACGCGGCGTTCATTTTCGAATTGGTCAACAAGTTTGCCGGCTACGGCTTCAACAAGTCTCACGCGGCGGCCTATGCGCTGGTGAGCTACCATACGGCCTACATGAAGGCGAACTTCTGCGAGGAGTTCCTCGCCGCCTCGATGACCCTCGATCTGGCCAACACCGACAAGCTCGCCACCTTCGCCGCCGAAGCCAAGCGCTGCGGCGTGCCGGTCCTGGCCCCCTGCGTCAATGCGTCGGAGGTGGAGTTCAGCGTCGAGCTCGCGCCTTCCGGCCGGCTCCCCGGAGGCGAGTCGGGAGGCGCAAACAAGACTCACGCGCCTTCCGGCCGGCTCCCCGGCGGGGAGCCGGAAGGCGCAAACAAGAGCCGCGCCATTCGCTACGCCCTGGCCGGCCTCAAGAACGTCGGTCAGGGGGCCGTCGAAACCATCGTCGCCAATCGGCGCGAAAACGGCCGGTTCAGATCACTGTCGGATTTCGCGTCCCGCCTCAATCCCAAGGCCGTCAACAAGCGCGCCATCGAGATGATGGCGATGGCCGGGGCCTTCGATCCGATGGAACCGAACCGCGCCGTAATCCACGCCAACGCGGCCGAAATCCTGGCGCTTGCCCAGAGGGTCGAGGCCAATGCCGCCGCTGGAACGAGTGATCTGTTCGGAGGGGCCGAGGGGCCCCGGCTCGACCTGAGGCCGGCCAAAGGCTGGACCCCACTGGAGCGGCTCGAGGAAGAGTTCAAGGCGATCGGGTTCTACCTCTCCGGCCACCCGCTCGACACCTACACGCACGTGCTCGAAAAGCTCAACTCACGACGCTATGTCGACCTGGAAGCCGCCAGCGAGCGCGGCCCGACCGGAGGGCGGATCGCCGCCATCGTCGTTTCGGCGCGGGAACGGCGCAACCAGAAGGGCAACAAGTACGCCTTCGGCCTGTTCTCCGACCCGTCCGGGCAGTTCGAGGCCATCATCTTCTCCGATACGCTGGCGGCCTGCGGCGACCTGTTGAAGCCGGGTACGCCGGTTATTCTCACCGTGCAGGCCGAGCGCGAGGGAGAAACCATGAAAATGCGCATCGGCCAGATCCAGTCGCTCGATCAGTTGGCGCTGACGGTGGAGCGGGGTCTGCGCCTGGAAATCGACGGCCGGCAGGCACGCACCGCCGAAAAGGCGTTCGCCGCCTTGAAGGGCCTGTTGCGTCCCGGCACGCCCGGCCAGGCTGCCGGCGAGATCCGCATCGTGCTGCCGGTCCTGGACCGCGGTCGCGAACTGGAGATCAAGTTGCCGGGCAAATGGGACGTCACGCCGGCGGCGGCCGGCGCGCTGGCGGCGGTGCCCGGTGTGGCGAGGGTCGTCGACATATGAACATCCCGCACCCGCGGGAGACGGCTGCGACCTATACCACGCACTCCGCCCGCCAACGCTCGGCAGGCAGGCCGAGCGCGCGACACCTGGACTCGGCGCTGGCGATGAAGTCGTCGTTACCGCAGGCGTAGACGTCGTGGCCCGACAAGCCGGCTTGCTCGCGGGCCAGCGAATCCAGGAGCGCCGAGGGGGCAGCCGGGGCTTCGAGAAGCACGTAGCGGAAGTGGTCCAAGGCACCAGCATAGGACTTCAACAGGTTCTGCTGATAGGGCCCCTCGCCGTCCGCCAGCCGATAGAGCGCGATGGAGGGTGCTTGCTCCAGTGACAGGGCATGCTGGAGCAGGCTCTTGATCTGCGCAAACCCTGCACCCTGCGCCAGGAGCACGATGGGGCGCGTCGACGCATCATCTAGCACGAAGCGCCCGAACGGGCCCCGCAGCCAAACCTCGGTGTTGGGTTTGAGAGCGCTGAACGGCCCCGTGCCCACCGCCTCTTCGGTCTCGCACCGCACATGGACCTCGATGCGGCGCTCGTCGCAGGGGCAACTGGCGGCCGGGACGCGGCTCGTCCGGCCATCGACGGTGATTTCCAGCCATTGACCGGCGAGGAAGCGCAGGCGCTCGGTTCGGGCGGTCAGGAGATGCACGGCGACACGACGGCCGCCGAGAGGCTCGATCGCTCGGACGCGGGTCGAGATGGTCTGCTCGGGGATATCTTCGAGGCCGGCTCCCTCGACCTCGATGGTGAGGTCTCCGACCGCCGTATATGAGCACGCCAGCGTCATGCCCTGGGCCTTCTGCGCGGCAGACAGCACGAAGTCGTGCGGGCGGACACGCAGGACGTCACCACTGACGACCCGGCATGTGCAGTCGCCGCAACTGCCGTTGGCGCACCCATACGGGAGGGCGAGGCCGGCCGCGAGACCTGCCTCCAACAGCGTCTGATCGCCCAGGACCTCGAAGGTCTGACCCTTTGGCAGAACTGTCACCTGCGCCGACATCACCCGCAAGACCCGCTCTCTGGCAACGAGGTCCTCCCACCGCGACAGGCCGGGCGGCGGTGCCGCCAGCTCCGACTTGAGCCACGCCGTGAACTCACGGGCATATGGGGCCTGAATGCGCCCCTGCTCGCTCGCCTCGGCCAGCTTTTCCACGATCCAGCCATGGACGCGCTCGTAGTGCAAGAGGCGGCCTTGGGCAGCGGCGAAGTCGCGACCGAGCACATTCAGGCGCTCGTTGAGGACGGCGTGGTCGGGGATCTCCAGACGCTCGGGTGCCTTGGCGACGGCCTTGTGCTTGATGTCCTCGACGCGGAGCAGCTCGCTGTCGTCACTGAGCGCGATGTCCGGGAAATGCCGCAGAACTTCGTCCAGCGCGACGTGGCCGTCGAAGGTGACCAGTTCGCCGCTCTGGGCCATCTTCTGCAGCAGTGCCCGTGGCTTTCCCACCAGGCGGGCCAGCCGGCTGAGCGGAATGAGCTGCGCCATCCGCGTGGCTCCTTTTGCCCGACTGCCGCGCCGGCCTCAGTAGGTCGAGCCGAACGACAGGTCCTTCGTATCGTGCGGAGCCGGCGTTCCGGCGAGCCGCGACCCCTGGGCGACCGGGCCAGCCGGGAAAAGCTGATACAGGTAGCGGCTGCCGCCCTCGGCGGCGAAGGTGTCGTAGAGAAGGGTCGCCAGATAGCGGGCGTGCGGCGCGCGCCCCTTCTCGATGTAGATCTTCTGCAGAAGCTCGATCACCGCGAAATGGGCCGGGGTAAGTTCCAGGTCGTCGGCGCGTGCGCTCGCGATGGCGGCTTCGCGCGTCCAACCTGCCAGTTCGGCGCGTCGCATGGCCACGAGCGGGTCGCCGCTGGTCGGGGCGAGAATCAGCTTGTTGATGTCGATCTCGGTCATTCGGTCACCTCGAGGTGAGCATGGGGACAGGGGACTTCGGGTCGCCGACGCGACCGGGGTCAGGTGGGTGGTTTCTGGTCAGGAAAGGGGATCGGCGTTGGTTTTGGCAAGCCTGTCGTGGCACTGTCAGCCACGGCGGTGGGGCTTGCCGGGGTCGCGGCTCGCGCGGCCCCGCGGGCTGCGACCGACAGGAACCAATCGGCCGGAAGCTCGGTGTGCTCCGGCAATTCGATGTCCACATTGCCGCGGGCCAACCCGAGCCGGTCGAGCAGATACGGCGACAAGCCGCCGACGAACTGGCGCAGGTTGCCGCAGACGTCGCACAAAATGTACACCCGTCCGTCGATGCGACGCGGCCGCCAGCGGCGCGGCAGCGCGTCCTTTAATAGGGTGGGGCCATTGACGACGATTTCGCATTCGCATGCGCAAGCATCACAACTGATCTTCATGGGTCGACCCGGCGCTCAGCCGCTCCTGGTTCAATCGAGGGCCTCAACTGCGGACCCGTGTGCGGTGGAGCCCACCGCCGGGTATGTCGGGGAAATCGCAAACCGCCCGCTCGGAAACGCCGAGTGCTTCCTGGAGGTAGGTCGAGACGCCGCCCTTGAAATGGCGGATGTTGCCGCAGCAGTCGCACAAAGTGAACGAACGGCCCGAGATGCGCCGCACGCTCCATCCGACGCGCAGACCGGTCACGGTGTCCATCGGCCCCTCGTCCGGATAAGGGGGCAGCTTGCACGCATCGCACGTCGGCTCGGTCATCTCTGAGGACACTCCGTTCGCGGTTCCTGTCGACGGGGTTTGCGCCCCATACTGCACCCTGCTGCTATCGCGTCCAACACCGGACCAGGCCAAGCGCGCGCCGAAGCGGGTGCGGCCGGCCTGGGCACCGACAGGGAGGGCGCGACTGCCATTCGGTTTCCGCTCTCTCCAATTCTGCTGCAACGCACATTCATTTTGCGGCGCAAATCTGTTGCATCGCAATATACGAGTGTTTGCATATCGTAATTGACTAATGCGACTTCGCATAGGACCATATTGTCATCGAATGTGCTCCCGCCCGGGCACAGATGGCTCTGGTGGGAGGTGGCGCGATGGCAATGTCCAGTGGAGACGGCGTGTCCGGGGATGGGGCAGCGACTGCCGGTTCTTCGGCAAAAGGTTCGCCGGGCACCGGGGCCTTGCCTGCTGACGGGCCTGCCATCGACGGGACGCAGCGTCTGGCCGATTGCTTCGAACGCAGTGCACGGCGCTGGGAAATGATCATTTATCCAGCGATGATAATCTTCACGCTCTTTGCGGGGATTGCGTTCGTCCAGATCTACCGTCTCACGACGGATATCCGGGGCGTCGCCCAGCAGGTGCAGCCTCAGGTCGGGGAGCAACTCGTCAAGGTCTCCGAGAGCATGCAGATCCTGACCCACAGCATCCAGCAGATCTCCCACGACATCCGCGCCATGCATGACGCTATCGCCGCCATGCAGAAGCACACGGCCGTCATGGCTGATCAGATCGAGCATCTGCGATCCATCGACGCCAATATGGCTCAGATGAACCACAACGTCGGCCTGATGACGCAGCATACCGATACGATGCGCTGGAACATGGCCAACATGAACCGCTCGATCGCGCGGCCGATGAATTTCATGAATTCGCTCGTCCCCTGGTGAGGCACGATGCGCAAGGGGCCAGACTGACGGATATGGAGCTGCGGCGCTGCGGCTCGATGACGGTCGCCCGTCGGTGGCGCGGACAGTGATGATCGCCTGAGTGCACAGCCACTGGGGCAACGGGTTCGATCAGGTCCAATTCCCGTTCCCAACGAGGTGGGGCGGGCGCGCGACGTCCCTTGGGATCGATCGACGCGCCCGCTCCGGTTGCGCCGCGATTATTGGCGCGGAGCCGGCTGCTGGGGAGCCTGCTGCGGCGGCTGACCCGGCTGGCCGGGCTGGGGTGGCATCGGGTATGCCCCATAGGGTGCCGCCCAATAGGGCTGCTGATAGCCTTGCGCGGCCGTTTGCGCGCCACCGCCCATGCTGCCCTGGGCCCCGACCCCGCCGCTTGTCTGTGACTGGCTGCCAGCCGCTCCGGACTGCCCCTGTTGCTGGGCTCCGGTCGTCGGTGCAGGTGCCGGTGGCAAGGGGGGTGGCGCATAGCCGCCTACCGGTCCGCCGTAGCCGTAGCCCGGTCCGGGGACGTAGCCATAGCCCGGTCCACCATACCCATAACCAGGTGCGCCATAGCCATAGCCCGGCGCATAGCCGCCGTACTGATTGCCGTACCCGCGGCCGTACATGTTGGTGTTGCCGGAGAAGTTCATGCCGAAGTTGCCCGAGCCGCTGCCGTCGCCCCAGCCGCTGCCGTTGCCATAACCGGGACCACCCCAACCAGGGCCACCCCAGCCGGGACCGCCCCAGCCAGGACCGCCCCAGCCAGGACCGCCCCATCCGGGACCACCCCACTGGGCCTGTGCGTTCGTGCTGCCGCCGGTTGCTGCGCCGATGCCGATGAGGGCGACGGCGACGGCGGAGAGGACCATTTTCTTCATCGGTTCGCTCGCTTTGCGTTGAGGCCCTCTCGGGAGGCCGAGACTTGGAGGCTTTTCGGGAGGGAGGGCGTCCCCCGAAAACTGGGTGTTTGTCGGCGCTCACCACCCGGGGGCGGCAGGCGCGATGGGACCAGGGTAGGGATATGGAAGGCTGCCATAGGCGGAATGTCCCGAGGGGCCGGGCAGGCCCCCGGGGCCATAGCCGTGGCCGGTCAAACCCGGCAGTCCCGTCATCGGGACCGTCAGCGTGCTCGGCCCAAAGGGGTCTGGGGCATGGACCGTACTGCCCCATGCCCCAGCCTGCTGTTGCGGTGCTGCTGGCCGAGGCATGGCCCTGGTTTCATGGCTTGCGTAGGAGGGCCGTTGTGCTCCGGCCGCGTGCGGCGCGGCTGTCCCGGTCGTGGCGGAAACCCCAGTGTCGAGCGGGGGATATTCGCCATACGGCCCGTTCGACTGCTGGCGCAGGGTCGGATCGTCCGGATACACGGGAGCGGCGACGTCGCTGCCTGAGGCGGCCGTTGCGCGCGGGCCGGCGGCATCCATCGACGGTGGCAGATAGCCGGCCCCATACACCGACGGCCCTGTCGCGTGCCAGGGATGGCCGGTGGGTCCGGTCAGCGCCGGGCCAGTGGGCGATGCGCCGGCGTGCGGCGGGAGACCGGCTTCGCGCCGGGCGGGGACGCCACGTGCGGCATCAACACGTGGACCTTGGCCAGCGGCCCCTGGCGACCCCTTCAGTGATGGCGTGAGCCGCCAGCCCTCGCCGTAGTCATCTGCTGAACTACCGAAGCCCCACGGGGTGCCTGTCGCGCGCCCGTCGACGACGTAGCCCGGCAGGCTGCCACCTGGCGCGTTCGGAACGCGCCAAGGGTTGTCCTGGGCTACCACTGCCGCGGCGGGCAGGGCCAGGATCAATCCGGCGGCGGCGTTCATGGTGCGGGACATGGCGCGAGGCAGTCTCTGTCGCTTCCTGGGATGTGTGCTCACTGGGGGCTGGTTGGGGCCGGCGCGGCGGGCACGGGTACGACACCGCCCCAGATCGGCGGGCCGGTCATATGGCCGGGTGGCGGATAAGCGGCGGGCAGGGGACCGGGCGAAGAGCCCTGTGGCAGCGCGGTGCCGATGGTTTCGACCACGTGGCCGGACGGTGGGGCCGGATCGGTCATCGAAGCAGGCGACGTCTGCGGTTGCGCTGGCGCTGGCGATGGCGGCGTCCACGGTGACATGGGACCGGGCCGACCGCCGGACGCACCGGCTGTGATTTGTCCACTCAGACCAAATCCAGGCGGGTCGTCTCTGCCTTCACCTTGTCCGCGGTGCGGTGGTTCTGCGGGATAGACCGGTGGCGGCAGGCCCTGGCTGCCGCTGTGGACCGGCGGTGCCTGGCCCGACAGCGCAGGCGGTGGCACGTGCCAGGTCGGCGGTGGCAAGGGTGCCCGAGGGGGCGGGCCCCAGCCGGGATAGGCATACCCCGGTGGTGCGACGACCGGCGGCCATGCCGGACCCTGCCATGCCGGTGGTTGCCAGGCGGGCTGGTGCCAGGTCTCGGGTGCAGGTGTCGGGGCCTGGTGCGGCTCGCCCTGCCGCGTGTGTGCCGGGGCCTGGCCCGGCTGTTCTTGCCAGTGCGGTTGCGGCGGCAGCGGTGCGTATGGCTGCGGATATGTCGTTGTGACGGCGGGGGCGACGGGTGCCGGAACAGTGGCCGGTGGTGCCGCCGGCGGCGGGATGGTCGGGGCCACCGGCAGGGCCGTTGGCGTCGCGGGGCGCGGGCCACCCGGATCGTATCCGAGTGGCGGATAGGGGCCGCTGATCGTCTGCGCCATTACGGTGGGCAAACTGAGAGTAAGAGCGGGCTGCGCGCAGTCCCGCTGCGGCACGGCACGGGTCAGGTTGTCGGCCCCGCAGAGGTGTGGGTCAGGAAAGTCTGGGGCTGGCGTCAGGCCGGCCAGGGCAACGGAGCTGACGGTGATGGCCATTGTCGAGGCCAAGGCGGTGACTTGCACGCGTTGCTGGATCATGTGTGTCTCCTTGGGGCCCTCTCTTTCGGTCGCGGTCATGGGCGGCCAGCCTTCTGGGCGCGTCGCGAACGATTGCAGGGGGCGGTTTTCGTGGGCGCAGGCGGGCGTTTCAGCCGGTCTGCCGCACCCGTCAGCGCGCGGGCCTGGTCGACCCATTGCTCGCGGGTAATCCGGCCGTTGAAGGGTGCACTGGCGTCGAGGCGTGCGATCTCGTTACTGCCGAGCGTGGCGACCTGGACGAGGCGGGTAATGCCGTGCCCGGCGAGATGAGCCGCCAGCTTCGGGCCGATGCCGCGAATCTGCTGCAACTCGGCAGCGATGGCGGTTGGGATGGCTGCCGCCAGTGGTTCGGAGATCGTCTCGTCGCGGGCCACCTCAAGCGGAGTCGTGGTGGCTTTGGCCTTTGGTGCAACCGTTAGAGATGGCTCGACGCCGGGTGTTGCGGCGGCCACGGCGGCGGCGGCTGCTTGGCGCGCAACACCAACGGGTCCAGAACTCGCGCTGTCCGTCCGCGCCATCGGACGCTTCACCTTGCGGTAGCGGGTCGGCTTCCATGCGGTATCGCCTGTGCCTGAGGTGTGTGCCGGGTCGGCCAGGTGTGTCACGGCTTCACCCTGTACCTTGGCCAGACCAATGATCTCTTCGTCCGGTTCGGTGGTGGGCGCGCTTTCGGCCGTATCCGGCTCCGGTAGCCGGTGTGTCCGCGCTGGACCGGCTGGTTCGTCCGTGGGCCCGGCGTGCGCAGACGGCGCGGCATCGGCCGCGCGCGTCGGGGATGGTGGACTGCGACCACTCGAGCCGAGCAGGTGGCCCAGCGCTTCGCGGACGAACGCGTACAGCCCCGTGGCCAAGGTCCCTGCCGTGGCCCACCCCCAAGCCGTGCCGTTCACCGTGCGAATGGAACCGACGGACGCGGGCGGTGACGACGGCTGGCCGCGAATAAGCGACCTCAGGCCGGCTCCGGCGATATGCAGCGGCAGCCAGATGATCGCGGCGAGGCCGAGCGATATCATGCCCAAGGTCGACATGACGCTCGAGCCTTGCGCGGCTTGCGCAGCCGCCGGTGGCATGGCTGGGCCGGACCGCACCCGCTGGGGCGTCGTCGCCGCCTCTTCACCCACGATGTCGCCGCCCGTCGCGAAGGCCCCTGGCGCATTGGCACAGGCCAGCGGGATGACGATCAGCGTCAGGACGGTCGAGACGATGGCTCCGAACAGCAGCGAGATGGCCATGCCCTGGAAGATCGGGTCGGTCAGGATGGAGGCCGAACCAGCGACCAGGGCGAGCGAGGTGATGACGATCGGGCGGGTTCGGGTGCGGGCGGCTTCGAGCACGGCCTCGCGGACCGGGACGCCGGCGGCGATGGCGTGCTTGGAGAAGTCGACCAGCAGGATCGAATTGCGCACGATGATGCCCGCCAGCGCGATCCAGCCGATCATCGAGGTGGCGGTGAACTCCGCGCCCAAGAGCCAGTGGCCGGGGATGATGCCGATCAGCGTCAGCGGGATCGGTGCCATGATGATGCCGGGCAGGCGGAAGTTGCCGAACTCCATCACCACCAGCATGTAGATCAGCACCAGGGCGGCGACGAACGCGAGGCCCATGTCGCGGAACGTTTCGTAGGTGACGGTCCACTCGCCCGTCCACTCGAACCCGGATTTGAAGCTGTCGGAGGGCGGGCCGACGAGGCCGCCGGACAGCTCGACGCCATCGGGGGTGCGGTAGTCGGCGAGCAGACGGGAGATCTCGATCATGCCGTAAACGGGTGCCGCGAGACGGCCGGCGACTTCGCCCGTGACGTATTCGACCGGGCGCAAGTCCTTGTGGAAGATGACAGGGTCCTGCGGCTGGGCCACGAACGTGCCGAGCTCGGCCAGCGGCACGAGTTGATTGTCGCGGGTGCGGATCGGCACGTCGTTGAGGCTCGCCAGATCCGAGCGTACCGCGAGAGGCGCCTGCAGAACGATGAAGCGGCTTTCCAGGTGCGGGCCGAGCTTGACCGATCCCAGCCGATGCCCGCCCATCACCATGGACAGTTGCTCCGAAACGTCGCCGATGGTGACGTTGCGGCGCTCGGCCTTCTGCTGATTGACCTGGAATACCCAGGTGTCGTGCGGTGCCTGCAGGTAGTTGTCGACGTCGACGATCGATTCCGACTTCTCGAAGATCCCCGTCAGGTCCTCGGCGACCTTGCGGCGCGTCGCTGCATCGGGCCCGTAGACCTCGGCGACCATGGTTTGCAGCACCGGCGGCCCCGGTGGCATCTCAACGACGGCGATGCGGGCTCCGAGCTTGGCGGCAAGCGGCGTCAGGGCCTCGCGGGCGGCCACCGCGATCTCGTGGCTCGAGCGGCTGCGGTCGTGTTTGTCGAGGAGCTGAATCTGGATGTCGGCTTCCCACGGCTTGTCGCGCAAGTAGTAGTGTCGCACGAGGCCGTTGAAGTTGAACGGCGAGGCCGTGCCGGCGTAGGTCTGCACGGCCGTCACTTCCGGCAGCGTCAGCACCGTCTCGGTCAACTGCTGCACGACATTGGCGGTAACGGGAAGCGCGGTGCCCTCCGGCATGTTCACGACGACGTTGAACTCGGGCTTGTTGTCGAGAGGGAGCATCTTCACGGTGACGTGCGTCGTGTAGAACAGGGCGCAGCACAGGGCGAACACAGTCCAGATCGCGATGCGGAAGATGCGGGCCTTGGCCGGGCTGTCGAGCAGCGGCTCCAGGATCGTGGCATAGAGGCTTCGCAAGCGGTCCGAGAACGCGTGCTCGGAGGCTTCCATCCGGTTGAGGTGCGCCAGGCTCGGGCGGATGCGGATCGCCAGCCATGGCGTGAAGATGAATGCGGCGAACAGCGAGGCGAGCATGGCGACCGAGCCGAGGACCGGGATCGGCATCATGTAGGGCCCCATCATGCCCGAGACGAAGCCCATGGGCAGCAGGGCGGCGATCACGGTGAAGGTGGCCAGGATCGTCGGATTGCCGACCTCGCGAACGGCATCGACCGTGGTGGCGGTGTCGATACCGCCCTTCATCAGCCAGCGGCGGTAAATGTTCTCGACGACGACGGTGGCATCGTCGACCAGGATGCCGATCGAGAAAATCAGCGCAAACAGCGACACGCGGTCGATCGTCATGCCGAACAGCCAGGCGGCGAAGACGGTGACGAGCACGACCACGGGAATGACCAGCGCCACGACGATGGTGGGGCGCAACCCGAGGAACAGGTAAATCAGGACGCACACCGCACCGGTTGCGATGAACATCTTCAGCAGCAGTTCGTTGACCTTCTCGTTTGCCGTTTCGCCGTAGTTGCGCGTGACGGCGACGTGGACGTTGTCGGGGATGACGCGGCCCTTGAGGCTTTCCACCTGAGCGAGGATCGCGTCGGCGACGGTGACGCCGTTGGTGCCGGTTTTCTTGGCGACGGCGATGGTGACGGCGGGCGCGCCGTGCGTGGCGGGTGCGGTGCCGTCCTGCCCGGCGGCTTCGGCGGCCGCGGGCCCGGTGAAGTACAGCACGAGCGTGCTGGCCTCTCCGGGACCTTCGGTGACGGTTGCCACATCGCGCAGGTAGATGGGGCTGCCGTTCCGCACGCCGACGATCAGTCGCTCCAGATCTCCCGCGTTGCGCAGGAACTGGCCGGCGTAAATGTCCAGGCTCTGGCCGCCCGTCTCGACGCTGCCGACATCCTGGCGCGCGTTCGCCGACTGAATGATGCGGGCGAGTTGGTCGACGGAGATGCCGAAGCCCTTCAGGCGTTCGGGTAAGAACTCGACGCGAACTTGCTCGGACCTGCCGCCGACGATGAAGCTCTGGGAGGTGTCGGGAACCTCCTTCAGCCGCTGCATCACCTCCAGGGCGAGCTGGCGCAGGGCGGCGTCATCGACCTGTTCCGACCAGAGCGTCAACGTGACGGTCGGCACGTCGTCGACGCCTTTGGGCTTGACCAGAGGCTGGGAGACGCCGGGTGGCATCTTGTCGAGGTTGGAGGCCAGCTTGTCGTAGAGTTTGACAAGCGAGCTTTCTATCCGCTGTCCGACGTCGAACTGGACCGTCACCATTCCGCCGCCACGCTGGGATGCGGCGTACACGTGCTTGACGCCGGGGATCTCCGTCATCATGCGCTGGAGCGGATCGGTCGCGAGCGAGGCCACCTGTTCGGCGGAGGCACCGGGAAACTGGAAGAAAATGTCCACCATCGGGACGGAGATCTGGGGGTCTTCCTGGCGGGGCGTGAACAGCAGGCCCAGAACGCCGATGAACAGCAAGGCGACGAAAAACAGCGGCGTCAGTGGCGATCCGATAGCGGTTTTCGCCATCCAGCCGGCAAGGCCGAGGGAGTCCTGACTGGACGCCCCGACGGGCATTCTGGGGTTCTCAGACACTGGCGCACTACCCTACTCGTGTTTCCTCTGGTCCCTTGCAGGTACCGGACACAGCCGTGTTGCCGAACGCGCTCGTGATTGTCGGCGCGTCCTGGTCGTCGTTTCCACGCAGGCGGCGCGTGGTCAGCGCGCCTGGAGCGCGGCTGCTGCCTGCTCGCTGGCCCGGATCAGCGCCTGACCATCGGGGCCGGGCAAAATCACGTGCTCGTCGCCATCGAGGCCGGACAGGATCGTGACGCGATTGCCGCCGACGGGCCGGCCGACCCGGACGAGCCGCAGCGATGGCCGGCCGTCCTTCAAGATCATCACGGCGGGCAGGCTGCCCCGATAAAACAGCGACTCCTGAGGGACAGTTGCCAGGCTGGCGACGGGCGACGTCGTATCGGGGATGCGCACCTCCGCGTACATGCCCGGTCCGCCAGGGATCCCGCGCGGAAGATCGAGTTTCACGGTAACGGTGTGCTGGTTGGCGTCCGCGACGGGGAAAATCTGCGAGACGCGCGCTTGCACATCGACACCGTTGCCGACGTCGAGGCGAGCTGGAAGCATCATGCCGCGCTGAAGAGCGGCGACCAAGCGTACGGGGACCTCTGCCTGGATGCGCAGGAAGGTGACGTGGGCCACCTGGAGAAGCGGCTGGCCGGGCTGCACCGTGTCGCCCTGCTCGACGAGCTTTTTGGTGATGACACCGTCGAATGGGGCGGTGAGCGTGGCATCGCGGATGCGCGCGTCGAGTTCCTCGATGGCGGCCTGGCTCTGGAGAATTCTGGCGCGGGCATCGTCGAGGCTTTGAGCCTGTGTGTGCAGGTCGGCGTAGCGCCGCATCCAGGGATTGTTGGCCCCCGCATACTGGCCGGAAAAGGGGGACATGAACTGGTCCATCATCGACGGCAGGCCCATTCCGGTCGGCCGTCCTGAATTCGGCGAAATCAGTTCGCGGTCGTATTGGACCCGTGCGTTGCGCAGCGCGGCGTCGGCGGCCATCATCTGGGCGACCGCCGAGCGCCGGCGCGCCTGCAACTCGGTGTCGTCGATGGCCACGAGGTTCTGCCCCTCGCTCACCTGGTCGCCTTCGCGGCCGGCTACGTGCCTGACCAAGCCCGGTGTCTGGGCCGCGAGCGTCACTTCCTTGAACGGCACCACGGTACCGCCGACGGTCGTCATGCTGCTGGTGCTGTCGCGGATGACAGGGGCGGTCTGGAACTCGGTTGCCGCTGCCGGCGGCGGGAGCTGGCCGAGAAGGGTGAAGGCAAACAGGACGGCCGTCAGGTGAGGGCTCATGCGACGCTTCCCATTACCGCGAAGGACTTCATGAAGGGCCCGGCCATGCGCGGGTCCTTGATCATTGCGGCGTAATCGCCGAGAACGAATTGCAACTGCGACGAGGAATAGGCCATGCCGAGCAGCAGCATGCCTGGCGGTTTGGCGAGCCAGGCATCCCACGTCTCGCGATTGGCGCGCAGGTCCCAGTCGAGCGGTTCGTTGGCGTAGGGGGCGGCACGAACCGCCCTCCCGTTCTCTACGACGATGACCCCGCGCGGGGCCGGCTCGTCCTTGAACCCGTAGCCGATGGCCGAGGCGAAACC
Organism: Hyphomicrobiaceae bacterium; assembly: GCA_033765285.1. Taxonomy (GTDB): domain Bacteria; phylum Pseudomonadota; class Alphaproteobacteria; order Rhizobiales; family Hyphomicrobiaceae; genus Filomicrobium. The sequence goes on from JANRIE010000059.1 coordinate 68,615, forward strand.
TATGCGCTCCAGAGCACCGGAAAGCTCGGGATCGCGGTTCCAGGCGTCCTTGAAGCCCTCCATCCAGCGGGCAGAGAACAGGTCTGCCATTGGGCGGTCCTCCGGTGGGTACGAGGGTCCTGCCGACCCTCATATGTGCAAATATGCAGATTGTAAGATATATAATGCAAGTGCTGGGCCAGTTGCCAAGTCGCTGCTTTGCCTGGCTTTACGGGGCGCGCGCTGGCCCTGTTGTTGCGGCTGGCAAGGATGAAAACTGACCAGAAAATCTCATAACTAACTGTATGAGCGCAATAAAAGTTCTGTTCCTTCTGTTGCGACGTTGCGCAACGTGGCAAAGGCTGCAACACTCGGATCGGGTGCGGCCCGATGGACCGTCTGTGCCGCGTAGTAGAAAGGTTGCAGCCCCATGATCGACGCGCCGGCCACGGACAGAATGCTCGTCCTGTTGGAGGCGATCGTGTCCTACATCGACGAGGGTGTCGTACTGGCTGGCCTCGACGGCACCATTCTTTATCAGAACCCGTCGGCCGGTGAGTTGCTCGGAGCTCCGGGTAACCGTCCGTTGTCTTCGCTGGAGGACGTGTTCGGCACAGAGGCGGGGGAGAGCGCGGACGGGCTCGTCTGCGCGCCGCAACGAACGCGGCGCGGGGCAACGGCAGCCGCGGGTCCGGAGAGCCCCGACTTTGCGCGCTTCGTCAAGCGCCGACTGGTCGGCGGCGAGATGCGCTATCTCGAGTTCAATAGCTGTCGGACCTGCGAATCCATGGGCGGCATGCGGCTCGTGATCATGCGCGACGTCACCCATCTGCAGCGTCTGGAAATGCTGATCGACCAGTCCAAGGGCGACCTCGTCACCAACGATCGCAAACTGCTCGCCATCCTCGAGCGCGTCGGACAGGTGGCCTCGTCGAACGCGACGGTGCTGTTGCAGGGCGAGTCCGGCACGGGCAAGACGCACATCGCGCGCCTTTTGCATCGTATGAGTCGCAGGAGCAGCCGCCGTTTCGTCGAGGTCAACTGCGCGGCCATTCCCGATCAACTGATCGAGTCCGAGCTGTTCGGGCACGTCAAAGGTGCCTTTACCGGCGCTCTCAAGGACAGGCCCGGTCGGTTCCAGGCCGCCGATGGCGGCACGCTGTTTCTCGACGAGATCGCCGAAGTGCCGATGTCCCTCCAAGCCAAGCTGCTGCGGGTGATCCAGGACCAGCACTTCGAGCCGGTAGGATCGGATGCCACGGTGCGAACCGACGTGCGCATCATAACAGCCTCGAACAAGGACCTGCGGGCCGCGGTCGATGCGGGAAAGTTCCGTGCCGACCTCTATTTCCGTATTGCCGTGTTCACACTCGACGTGCCCGCGTTGCGCGAACGGCCCGGCGATATCCCTTTGCTGGTGCGTTATTTCGTCGAAGCCCTCGAGGGGCGTGGCTACCCCAGCGACATCACCTTCACGGCCGAGGCCATGAAGATGATGATGAACTATCCCTGGCCGGGCAACGTGCGTGAACTCGAGAACGCGGTCGAACACTGCCTCATTTGCGCAGTCAGCCGAAAGGTTCAGGCCGAGAGCCTGCCCGAGTCGATCCGCCGCTTTGCGCTGACCGGGCGCGTCTGGAGGCCCGGGCAACAGCCGTCGCCAGGGGAGCGCCCGTCCGTTGGCCTTGTACGGAGCGACGCCGGGGCCAGCAGCGAGCCGGCGGACGGTGACAGCCAGTTGCGTGAAGAGATCGTCGATGCCCTGGTTCGCGCCAAGGGCAACAGATCGCTGGCGGCAAGTTACCTCGGGATCGACAGAACCACACTGTGGCGACGCATGCAGAAGTTGCGCGTCGAATGAGGAGGCCGTGGCCTGCGGTGTCCATTCCGGCCGGTGATGTCGGCTGACGCGGCGATGCTTGCTCGACGGGGGATCGGTGGCGTTTCGGCGACGGCGCTCCGCGCTCAGAGGGCCGGGCCGCGCAACCCCCAAAGGATCTGTGCCAGCAGCGGCCCATCGCCATGGTTGAGGCCGTGTTCGCCCACGGCGGTCACGCGCAACGCCGTGCCGTGCAAGGCGGGGACGGCATTCAGGTCCTGACTCCACCCATCGACGATGCTGTCGCCGCCGCGCACATCGGCGCTGCCGCCGATCCGCACGACGGCAACATATTGCGCGGCCGGATGGCGCTGCCGGTTGAGCCAGCCCAGATGCGTACCTGGAGAATCGCGCCACAGGTCGGCGTAGAGCACCTGTGATCGGTTGAGGGTCGAGAGACCCATCATGGGGGCAAACCAGGCCATGGGCGTGTGTCCGAAGAACGAGCCCAGCTCGGCGGCTGGAGTACCCATATGCGGGCTTGCGATCGTGACGAGGGCGGCAATGGCAAGGTGCGGACGGGTCACCATCATGTGGCGTGCAACGACGCCCCCGGCGGAGTGCCCAACAATCACGATGCGCTCACCCGGGCGGTCGCTGCGAAGATGGTCGACATAGCGGGCCAGCAGCCCGGACTGAATAGCGACAGGTGCTTCGGTCGGCAGGTCGATCGTGAAAAGCCGATCCCCAGTTGCCGGCTGCGTCATGCGCGCATCGACGACACCCTGCGTCATCCCGAGGTGCCCTGCGTCTCGCCAGCCTGAGAGGTGAAGGGCGGTGGTCACGCCGGTCTGGCGCCAGTTGCCGGCGGTGGCGAGGTACCCCTGGACGAGCACGATCGTTTCCGCAGTGGCCGCGGTGGCTGTGAGCAACCAGAATGCGCACGCCCAGACCAGCGATCGGATCGGCATAACCCAGCCCTTTTATATTCGCGCTCTCGCATATGACGGCATCATGGTCCGGTCCTGCGCAATGATGCAATGTGGCCAATTTGCCACGCAAAGATGTTCAGTGAAGGCGCGGCCTTCGAACCGCACCGCTACCCTCCAGCGGCAATACGCGTGTTTGAACTTTCAGCATGACCCGAGGTTTGGCTGCTCGGCCTGAGTGACTTACTCAACCGGCTCGAGTGATGATGCAGACGTTCGCCAGCACCTGTGGGTAGGTAACGAGCGAACTTCTGTAGCGTCACACTAGCAAACCTCTGTTTCTAGTCTCCCTTAAGTCTGCGACGTTGGCTCAGGTGGTCGGCGCAGAGTGGCGGCGGACTTTGGAGACGGGACACTAGGCCGTCCTTGCGCCAGACTGCCGACGGCCCGCCCAACGACGTGATTCGAAGACCGTCACCGAAAGATTAATAATCTTCATTTATTCGAATGTGGCCATGCGCTAATGTGCATTGGGCACTCGACGTGTCACCAACTGGGGTTGCAGCGTGCGCTATCGCCGCAAGTATGCGGTCTACTGGTGTGCCACCGTCGGGTCCCGATCAGTTGGTATTTCCAATCCAGGGAGTGAAACAATGAAGAAGGTTATCAGCGCCGTCGCCGGTCTTGCGGCACTCGGCTTTGCCACCGGTGTTTCGGCCGCGGGCATCGACGACATGGTCGGCAAATGGACCTGGGAAGGTTACACGATCGACTGCACCAAGGGTGGAACTCATGGCATTTCCTGCAAGGTTGCAGCCGGACCGAAGAACGTCGGCATGGAAATGATCCAGTCGGCCCTGGCGGCGGACGGCGATGCCTTCAAGGGTAAGATCAAGCACCCCGCCACGGCTGAAGACTATAATGCCAAGATGAAATTCGAGGGTGGTGCATGGTCTATGGACGGCTGCACGGCGGCTGGGGCCTGCGCCAGTGGCAAGTTCACCAAGGCCAACTGAAGCTGAAACCGACCGTCCCGCGGCGATTGCGCGGGGTCGCAGACTGCAGCGACTGGAACGCCCGGCATCCGCCGGGCGTTTTGCGTCAGGACGCTGGTGTGATGACCGAGACGTCCGCTGCGTACTTTTCAGCGAGGTCGAGAGGTGGACTTCTCGGTCTGAGTCAGGCTAGACGATTGATATTGCTCGTGTCGTTCAGATCGCGAAATTCGTCCGAGCGCGTTGCAGAATGAGACGAATTTCGCGATCACGACACTAGGACGTCCGTAGCCGGCCGCCGAAAAAGCCGAGAATCAGTGCGCCGGCCAGGAACGCCGCCCCGATCTGCCAGAACGGCACAAGGACGAATTCCAACTTCTCGAAGTCACCGAAGTTGATCTGCGGTCTGGCCCCGAGGAAGAGGCCCGCGCCTTCGCAGGCAAACAGGAAGAGCGCAAGCCCAAGCAGGATCCGCCCTGCGATCAGGACGATATCGCCACTGTTGGCCTTGAACAGCAGGCTCGCCAAAACCATGACGGCCCCTACCAGGCCGGCAACGACGCCGAGCCACACGAGTGGCTTCATGAACGGCATCATCTGGCTCATCATATCCAGCATCATCTGCTTCATGGGATACTCCTCCCCCTTCATCGGGCCGGTCTCTGCGACCTGTTGGTAGGCGGCGCGGTCCGCGGATGTTGCGCCGTCGAGAAACGTGGCGTGACGATCCTTGCCGAGCCGGTGATCACGCGTGTCTCGTGTTTCGAGCGCTCGCCGTGTCGGATGCCAAGTCCAGACACCCGCATCGGTTGAGGCAAGTCCAGCCAGAGCGAGGCCGCTGACGCAGGCAGACGAAACGATCTCATGAAACCAACATCATGTCATGCGCATATTGCAATATGCTGCACGTGATCGCTCCAGCCATGGACGGCTGCTGCGCGCCGACCCGACGCCACGGCGGGCCGTGCGGAGGCTCGCTCCGGCAAGCGGCGACGATCTGTTTATGGGGCTTTGTTCCGGACTGCCGAACGCGCGACCGCACCGGCTCTACGCCGTCGGCGCTCTGGTGGGCGGTGCAGGGATTGAACCTGCGACCCCACGCGTGTGAAGCGTGTGCTCTACCGCTGAGCTAACCGCCCTGCCATCCGTGCAGGCCCGCCCGACGGCCGCCGCCGCACAAGCGCGCAGCGAACCTCTCGAACGGGGAGCCCCATATGCGGAACGGGCGGTTGTCCTGTCAAGCCTTGGCGGACCAGCCCTCGTGCAACGCGCGGCGTAACATCGCTCGGTTGCTACCGGCAGGCGTGGCGTCAGCGAGCGGGTTGTTCAACCGGAGCCGGGGCATTCGAAAGTGTGAAGCTCTCTGCGATCTTTCGCAGTTCCGGCATCAAGTCACCTGCGCTCTGCGGCGGGGCGAACCCCAGCAAGCGGAAGTATCCGCCGCCGCGGCCGACGAGCAAAACCTGCATCAGGTGAACGGGATGTCCGGTGCCAGCAAGACGCGCCGTCCCCTCGATGCGGATGCCCTCCAGGCCATCGACCGTCAGGCGCGTGGGTGACCCCAACTGCAGCGCCTCGTAGCCCGACAGTGTCGAGAGAAGACGCGTGGCCGTCCGCTCTGGCTCGAGGATGGGCCGCTTGTCCAGGGACGGGGCGACGAGAAACGTGGCGCGCGGGACCTGGCCGGCATCGGATTGGAGGTTGCCGTCGAGGGTGTAAACCTTGCTCGTGCCGACAAGGGTGCCGGCTTCCTTGAACGGACCGAGGTAGCCCAGACGGTATAGCTCGCGCACTGCCGTCGTGGCGACCGTGCGAGCCGACGACAGAACGGCCTCGATGTCGGCGACCTTGACCGTGCCCATCCGCAGGGCATCATCGGGCACGTTGACGGTCACCATGACGGTCTGGTCACTGGTCGCAAACAAGACGAAGAACTTGGCGTAATCGCCGGTGGACGACGACTGGCGCGCACGCATGTAGACGTGTCGGTCTGGCCGCGCCAACTGTCCGCTTGCGGTTGCGGTGATCCCGCGCGTTGCGAGCGCCTCGGCATTGAAGCCGCGAGCAATTTCCTCGTAGGCCTGCGCAGGGGCCTCGAGGACCACGATGCTTGTGCCCTGCTGCTCGTTCTGAAAGCCCGAAAACAGTGGTGCGGGCTTATAGTCCGCCGGCAGATCGAGGACGACCCGACTGTTGGGAGCCTGTTGAAGGGCGGCAGACGCGGGCGCGGCAGACAGGATCAGGAGCGCCATGGCCAGTGTGATCGAGACAATTCGGGCAAGCCGTCCCGTCACCCTGATGGTAAGCGTGCCGGCGCGTGCCCGGCAGGCCCTGATGGCACCACTCTGATAGCGTTGGAGCATGTGCAATCGCCTGTTACCGCGCGGCTAGCGTGCCGCCTGTCACCGTGCGGATGCAACCCCGCCGATGCCGCCCGGCACGTTGGCTAGGGCGGACTTGCGGCACATTTGCGGCACTTGCGGCAAAACAGTTCCGACACGAGGTGACCGATCAGCGGGCATGTGCCCGGTGCCGCGTGGACGTTAGGCCCGTCGCACAGGCCGATGGCGATGGAGCGCGCTGATCACGCCGATGCGGCCCAGCGTCTATCGTGAAGCCCACGGAAACCAGCGTGGCTCCATCGAGAGGCGATCAGGCGGTGTGCTGGATCACGAACCGGTAGACGCCAGCGTCGGCGGACTTCTCGACCATCGTGTTGCCGGTTGTCCGGCAGAATGCGTCGAAGTCGGCGACGGAGCCCGGATCGGTCGACAACACCTCGAGCGTGCCGCCCTTGGGAACATCGCCGATGGCCTTCTTCGCCTTCAGGATCGGCAGCGGGCAGTTGAGCCCCTTCGCATCGAGTGTCTTGTCGGCCATGGATGTCTCCCCTCGGACGTCTATTTGGAACAGTGTTGGCACGTATTTGGAACAGTGTTGGCACGCTCACGGCAGGCGGCGGTTGGCGCGCGGGCACCAACATAACGCTGTTGTGACTGCGGCGCGAGGCGTGCGCGCACATTCGCAAACTCGAATATTTCAAAGTAGACGTCAATCGTGTTTGTCGGACCGGGCGGCGACACGGCACCGGACGCCGTCTGGTCGGCCGGACGTCGGCGGCCCGATCCGGCCAAACAACTCTGAGATGCCTGCAACATCGGGAAGCCAGGGCGCTTGCACGGCGAGGCCCGGCGATGCAAGGATCCCGGCCGGCCGATGTCCAGACGGTGTGGCCCAAGAGCCGAGGGGAGCGACAGGGGAAATTCATGGAGCAATCGGCTGGAGACAACGAGCCGGGGCGATCGTTTCGCTTTTCGTTCGGCCTCGACAAGCTGGGGTTGATCGCGTTGCGCGCGCCGGTCGTGTCGGCGCTGATTATCGTGGCCCTGTCGCTGCTGGCTGTGGTCGGCATGATGCAGCTCAAGGTGGACGACAGCCTGTCGGAGCTGTTTCGCACCGACACGCCCGAGTTTGCGCAGTACGAGGCGATCGACCGGCTGTTTCCGTCGAGTGAATACGACGTGCTGGTGGTCGTCGAGGGCAAAAAACTTCTGTCGCGCGAGGGGCTCGCGGCTTTTGCTGCAACAACTATCGACCTACAACTGGCCGACGGCGTCGCCGGCCTCGTCTCGATGCTGTCGGCGCGCGACAAGCCCGATGCGACCGGCTATCCACCGCCAATCGTGCCGGATGCGTTGCCGCCAGACGATGCGGCGTTCGCTGAGCTCATCGCACGTCTCCGGGCGAACGATATCGTGAAGGGCAAGTTCCTGTCGGACGATGGCGAACTGGCGCTTGTCGTCATTTCTCTCGACCGGAAGGTGGTGGCGGAGATCGGTGCCGGCTCGGTGATCGAGGCCATTCGGACGACGGCCGCTGCCAGCCTCGCGCCGGCTGGCCTGACCAGCAAACTGACCGGCGCACCGGTCATGCAACTCGAGATTCGCAATGCCGTCGAGCGCGACCGGCTCGTCTATAACGGGCTCGGCTTCGCCGCTGGCTTCCTCGTCGCGTTCCTGTTCTTCAAGCGGCTGTCCCTGACCCTCATTGCCGTGGCAGGTCCGGCGATCGCCATTCTGTGGACGCTCGGCGTGCTCGGCGGTCTCGATTACCGCCTCAACCTGTTCATCAACGTGATCACACCGCTGATCTTGGTGCAGGGCTTCTCAGACAGCATGCATCTCGTGTTCGCGATCCGCCGTTCGATCATCGCTGGCGTCGACCGCATCGAGGCGGCGCGGGCGGCGGTGCGCGACGTGGCTCCCGCCTGCCTGCTGACGGCCATGAACGCCGGCATCGCGATCCTGTCCTTGTCGCTTGCGCAATCGGCGCTGATCCGCACGTTCGGACAGGCCGCACTGCTGGCGGTCGCGATCTCCTACATCGCGGTGGCTGTCGTCGTGCCCACCCTTGCGGCGCTCCTGGTTCGCCGCGAGGCCGAGCCGCTGGCGCGCCCCGAGGACGAGACCGGCGGGGTCGGCGCACTGCAACGGATGACGAACGCAATCGCCTCGTTCAGCGCACGGCATCCCGTCGTGCTGACGCTCGTCGGTATCCTCGCCGTCGGGGTCACCGGATTGGCCTATGCCCAGCTCGAGCCGCGCTACCGCCTGGCGGACCAGGTGCCCGACCGGGAGCAGGCGCTGGCCGGGTCGGCGCAGCTCGACCAGAAGCTGACCGGTGCCAATCCGGTGCACGTCATGATCCGCCTGCCCGACAAGGCGGAGAGCTCCGGACAGGTCCCAACGCTCTACGACGAGCAGACACTCAGGCTGATCGCGCAGGCGCACGAAGTTCTCGAGCAGAAGGCAGGGCTCGGTAACGTGTGGTCGCTCGACAGTCTGCGTCGCTGGCTTGCGGAAGCTGGCGACACCAACGTGGACACACTGAAGAAGTATGTGTCGATCCTGCCGGAGCACCTCGTTCGCCGGTTCATCGCGGCAGATGAGCGCTCCGTCCTCGTCACGGCGCGCTTGCCAGATGTCGATGCCAGCCAGATCCTGCCCGTCGTCGATGAGATCGACCGTGCCCTGATGCCGATCCGGGCCGCACATCCGAACCACGAAATCGCCGTAACCGGGCTGCCGGCCATCGCCGCCCGCTCGTCGGCCACGCTGATATCTGAACTCAACTGGGGGTTGGTCGGGGACATCTTCGTGATTTTCGTGTTCCTCGGGGTGGCCTTGCGATCGGTACTCGTAGGCTTTGCCAGTATCCTGCCTTCGTTGTTGCCCATCTTTTCCACTGGGGCGCTGCTGTGGGTCTTTGGCGAGGGCATGCAATTCGCCTCGATCATCGCCATCACGGTCGCGTTTTCGCTGGCGATCGATTCGACGATCCACTTCCTCAACCGGTTCCGGCTCGAGGAAGACCGGCTCGGCGGAGCGCCCGGAACACATCTGGCCGCGCTCAAGCAGACGGTTCATCACATTGGACCGGCGGTGGTCCTCACGACGATCGTCCTGGCGCTCGGCCTGGGTGTAACGATGCTGTCCGACCTCCCGTCGCTGCGCCTGTTCGGGCAATTGTCGGCGGTGTGCCTGGCATCCTCGCTGTTTGCCCAGCTCGTGATCCTACCGGCGTCCATCGCGCTTTATCGGAGGGTCATCCCGCGTAACGGGTAGGGCGCGCGCGTCTCGGCCGGGCACCGTCAGGCCCCACGCGGGCACATGCGACGGCTGCCACGCCGTCGCGTCGATGCGCGGTTACCGGGCCAATTCCCAAGTGGTGACGACTTCGCCGGTCTTGGCGTCCTTGGCGTCCTTCAGTGCCACCCCCATCGCCGAGAGTTCATCGCGGATGCGATCGGCACCGGCCCAGTCCTTGGCCTTGCGGGCAGCCAGCCGGGCGGCGATCAGCGCCTCGACCTGGCCGGCATCGACCTCGACCGCCGCGCGGCCGGGGTCGAGGTCCTCGCGGCTCTCGCCGTCGTAAAGACCCAGGAACGCGAGGGTCGCGCGGACGTCGGCGGCTGTCTGTGGATTGCGCCGCGCCGATTTGAGCAGTCCGTGCAGGATCGAGAAGGCGCTCGGTGTGTTGAGGTCGTCGGACAGCGCCTTCACGACGTCGGGATGCGGTCCGGCTGCGGGTGCCACGTCCGCCAGAAGTTCCGCCACCTCGAACAGCGCCGCGCGCGACTGAACCAGCCGGTCGACCGTCCAGTCGATGGGCTGGCGATAGTGCGTCTGCATCATCGCCCAGCGGACGACGCGGCCGTGCCAGCGGCTGCCGCCGAACTCCGTCGTGGCCAGCAACTGGTTGATGGTGATGAAGTTGCCGAGGGATTTCGACATCTTCTCGCCCTCGACTTGCAGGAAGCCGTTGTGCATCCAAACCTGTGCCATGGTCGGCGTGCCGTGGGCGCACCGGCTCTGCGCGATCTCGTTTTCGTGGTGCGGGAAGGTGAGGTCGATACCGCCGCCGTGAATGTCGAAGACGTGGCCCAGATGCTTGCCCGCCATCGCCGAGCATTCGATGTGCCAGCCGGGACGGCCGGGATCGCCGATCCCGCAGGGCGAGGCCCAGCCGGGCTCGCCGTCCTTGGAGGGTTTCCACAGCACGAAGTCCATCGGCCCCTTCTTATAGGGAGCCACCTCGACCCGTGCGCCGGCCTCCATCTCGTCGAGGCTGCGATTGGACAGCTTGCCGTAGTCGGCCATGGAGGAGACGTCGAACAGGACATGGCCGTCTGCGACGTAGGCGTGGCCCTTGGCGACCAGCGTCTCGCACAGCGCCTTCATCTCGTCGATGTGGTCGGTCGCGCGTGGCTCCACCGTCGGGGCAAGCACGCCGAGGGCGGCGACATCGGCGTGGAACTGCTCGGCCGTGCGGGCGGTGAGCTCCTGGATCGAGATGCCCTCGCTGGCGGCGCGCGCGTTGATCTTGTCGTCGACGTCGGTGATGTTGCGCACGTAGGCGACGTGGGCGGCCCCATAGACGTGACGGAGCAGCCGGAAAAGCACGTCGAACACGATGACGGGGCGCGCATTGCCGATGTGGGCATAGTCATAGACGGTCGGCCCGCACACATACATGCGTACGTTGGCGGGATCTATCGGTGCGAACGCCTCCTTGCGGCGCGTCAGCGTGCTGTACAGGTTCAGCTCTGGCGTGGCTGTCATTGTTGTTCGCCCCTCATGGCTGGCGGGGCATCGCGTCCCTTTGCATGGGATCGCTTATGTGCGCGCCTCACGCGGGCGTCAAGCGGTGCACCTTTCCCCCGCCCGCGCCCTGGCCTATGATCTCAGCGCAAATCGTCAACAGAAGGGTACGGCGGATCGTGGCTGTCGTTTTCAAGGACCTCTGGCGCGGGCACCCGATCAATGAAAGCGTCATGGCCCCCTGCGTGGCCGACGACGCTTTCACCAACCTGGAAGGGAAAGTCGTCGAGCGAGGCTATCCGGTCTATGGCAACCAGTGCGCGATCCGGATGGGCGTTGCGCTGCGCCGCGCCGGAGTGACCTACCAGATGCTCGGGCGGACGGCGACGTGCGGGCATCACCCCAAGGACGAAATGCACATCATCAACGCCAGCCAACTCGCCATTGCGATCAAGGCGGCGAACCTGCCCGGCTTTGCCCCCGTCGAAGTGATCGGTGGAGCCGACGCGGCGCAGTTCTATCCCAAGCTGTTCGGGCGGACCGGTGTGATCTTCGTCAAAGACTACTGGCACCGCTCCACCGACAGGCAGGATAGTCCGACCGGCGACCACATCGACGTCTGGAACGGCTACCGATCGAGCGCCAAAATGCTGATGGAGTGGTTTTTCTGGCTCGGCTACTACTCGAATTACGCCGGGGCCAAGGAACTCTGGTTCTGGGAGGTCGAGTAGGTCTCGGGACGGCGCGGACTGGTGTAGGGCTGGGGGAGGCGTGATGCGGTATGTCGTTGCGATCGTGATAGCGGCCGCGGTCGCTCTCGTGGCGACCCTGACGGTGAGCGCCCCGCTCGCCCTCTTCGTGGTGTCGCGTTTCAGCTTCGAGAGCCCGGATCAGGTGTCCAATCTGCACGATGCCGTGTATCTGGGTACCAGCGCGCTGGCGCTGGCCGCCGGTTGGGCCATCGGCTGGCTTGTCGGTGCCCGTTTCGAGCCCGGCGAAGACCCGGGATGAGAGGGGCGGAAGGTTGGCGTGCCCGGGTCGCGGCGCGAGAGAGTGAGTAGCGCTGACGGTGCTCCCCGAGGCAATGAACGTGCGACCATGTCGTTGCCCGCGTCGCCCCGAGGGCAATGCACTGGTCCGGTGGCGCTGGCCCGAAACGGCTGCGGGCGGCGACCTGGACGCTCGAGTTGATGGCCGTTACGGTCGAGACACCAACCGGCCCGCATAGTCTGGACCTGATCATGAACCTGTTCCTCCTTGCATCAGCCGGTGGTGCCATCGGTGCCGGAGCCCGCTATCTCGTCAGCGTCGGTGTCGGCCACTGGCTGGGACCGGCGGCCGTCGCATTTCCCTGGGCCACGCTCCTGGTCAACGTCGTGGGCTGCTTTCTGATGGGCGTACTGATCGAGGGGCTGGCGCTGCGGCTGTCGGGCTCGCCTGAGGTGCGCGTGTTCCTGGCGACCGGCGTACTGGGAGGATTCACGACGTTCTCCGCCTTTGCGCTCGATGTCTCCGTCCTGATGGGGCGCAAGCAGGAACTGGCGGCGGGGCTTTACGTGGCGGCCTCCGTCGCCCTGTCGATCCTGGCGCTTTATGCGGGCCTGTGGCTCGCCCGGCAGGTGCTGGCATGAGCGAGCCGGACAACGCCGACAATCCCCGACATAAATCGGCGAAGGCGAGCGACGCGGTGGAAACCATCGAGGTCCGCCGCGACGAAGACGACCTGCGTCTCGACCGCTGGTTCAAGGTTCATTTTCCCGACGTCACCTACGGCTACCTGCAGAAACTGCTGCGGTCGGGGCAAGTTCGCGTCAATTCCAAGCGGGTGCTTGCCAACGAGCGCCTCGTGGCGGGCGCGCAGATCCGTGTGCCCAAGGTCGTGCGCCATCCACCGCCAGCCGCACCCAGCGTCAAGCCGCCGCCCGGCCTGTCGAAAGCCGACCGTGATTTCATCGAAGCCATGATCCTGCTGGAGGACGAGGATGTGCTCGTCCTCAACAAGCCGTTTGGACTGGCCGTGCAGGGTGGCACCAACACCAAGCGCCACGTGGACGGCATTCTGGCCGGGATGGTCGACCGCTTTGGCGACCGCCCGCGCCTCGTCCACCGCCTCGACCGGGACACGACCGGCGTGCTGCTCGTTGCCAAGCATCGCGACGCCGCCGCCAAGCTTGGTCGCATTTTCCAGACCCGCTCGGCGGCCAAGACCTACTGGGCCCTGGTGTCGGGTGTCCCGAAGCCGCCGCAGGGCCGCATCGAGGCTGCGCTCGTCAAGGATTCGGGGCCGGATGGCGACCGCGTCCGCAAATCGCGCGAGGGCGAACAGGACCGCGCGATGCACGCGACGACGCATTATTCGGTCATCGACCGCGTCGGCCACAAGGCGGCGTGGGTGTCACTGAAACCGGTGACTGGTCGCCAACACCAGCTCAGGGCCCACATGGCGCTCATCGGCCATCCCATCCTGGGCGACAACAAGTACGACGGCGACAAGGTGCTGCCAGCCGAAAACATGGACAACAAGCTGCACCTGCATGCGCGGCGCCTGATCCTGCCCCACCCCTTCCGCCAGGGCGTCAAACTCGATGTGACCGCGCCTTTGCCAGCCCATATGTTGCGCACGTTCGACCTGCTCGGCCTCGATCCCAACCGCTGGCAGGAGTAAAGTCATGCGGACGAGGCGCGCGGGCCAGTGTTCCGGTTCTGGCATTTGCTTGCCCGTGCGGCTTGGCTCACAGCAAATGTCAGAACCATCAGGAAAACTAGCAACCATATGATTGTAGTGCAGCTTATGCATCTGACGTTTGGTTCGAGGCGGAGTTGCGAGCGGGTACCATACGTTAGATGCGCTGCACTAGGGCTGGGCAAGCGCAGAGGAACGCGTCGATGAAACTCATCCAGACCCTGACCGCTCCCAATCCACGTCGGGTGCGCATCTTCCTGGCCGAGAAGGGCCTTGCAGTTCCGTGCGAGGAAATGACTTTGACCGCCGACAGCGTCAATGCCCCGGACTTCGTCAAGATGAGCCCGTTTCGGCGCGTGCCCGTTCTCGTGCTGGACGACGGCACCACGCTCACGGAGTCGATGGCGATCTGCCGGTACTTCGAGGAGTTGCATCCCGAGCCTGCGCTGTTCGGCAGGGACGCCAAGTCGACGGCGCTGATCGAGATGTGGAGCCGTGGTGTCGAGCACGGATTGTTCCTGTTCGTGTCCCAGGCCTTCCGGCATCTGCATCCGCGCATGGTGGAGCGCGAGGTGCCGCAGGTCGCCGAATGGGGGGAGGCGTGCAAGTGGAAAGCCCTGGCGGCTCTGGACAGGCTGGATGCGGAACTCAGTCAACGGGATTATCTCGCAGGGGACGCCTTCTCGGTTGCCGACATCACGTTGCTGGTGGCCGTCGACTTCATGCAGGTCGCCCGCATCGACCGGCCGGCCAACCTGACCAACCTTGCGGCCTGGCACGCCAAAGTCAGCGCCCGGCCGAGCGCGTCGGCGTGAGGGGTGCGTGCTGTTCCCCAGGGAACAGCGGACCATCTCCGCCATCTGTGACTGTGCCGATCTTGGGGAACGGACGCGGACACATGAAACCATGAAGCTGACAATCGTCGGCTCGGGCGATGCTTTCGGCTCGGGCGGCCGGCTGCAGACGTGCTTTCACGTCGCGTCCGGCGATTACGAGTTCCTGATCGACTGTGGAGCCACGGCGCTGATCGGCATGGCGCGGCTCGGGCTCGATCCGGGCCGGATCCAGGCCGTCTACATCACCCACCTGCACGGCGATCACTTCTCTGGCCTCGTCTGGCTGCTCATGCACGCCGAGTATGTCGCCAAGCGTACGGCTCCCCTTGTGATCGTCGGTCCGCGCGGGCTTGCCGAGCGCCTCAAAACGGCAGGGGAGGCGCTGTTTCCCGGCTTCAGCCGACGCCGCCGGGGGTTTCGAACGGAGGTCCTGGAGCACGTCGGCGCGGTCGCCCTCGACGTCGGGCCGGTCGTCAGCGAAGCGTTCGAGGTGAACCATCCCTCTGGCGCGCCGGCGTATGCCTTGCGCTTCACGAGCGGTGGTCGGATCCTGGCGTTCTCGGGCGATACCGAATGGGTCGATGCGCTGCTCGCCTGCGCTGCGCATTCCGATCTCTATATCTCCGAATGCTACGGCTACGACCGTGACACGCCGCACCACATGACCTGGACGCGCATCCAGGAGAGGCTGCCGAAGCTTTCGGCGCGACGCATCCTCCTCACCCACATGAGCGCGGAGATGCTGGCCGGTGCCGGTGCCATCGACGACCGGCGCGTGGGCCTTGCCGAAGACGGGTTGAGGCTCGAGATCTGAGCGCAAGGCCATGGCGGTCACTTCGGTCGATGGGGACGACGATCTGGACCGCCTGACGGCGGCAATCCGCGCTTGCCGTATCTGCCGCGATCATCCGACCGGCCCGCCACTGGCGCACGAGCCGCGGCCCGTATTCCAGGTGTCGGCCACAGCGCGTCTCGTCATTGCCGGCCAGGCACCCGGTCTCAGGGCCCACCACGCGGGCCGGCCGTTCGCCGATCCTTCGGGTGTCCGCCTGCGCGCATGGCTCGGGATCGACGAGTCGGTCTTCTATGATCGGCACCGGGTGGCCATCGTGCCGATGGGGTTCTGCTTTCCCGGTCATGACCGCCGCCGTGCTGATCTGCCGCCGCGCGCGGAATGCGCAGCCATCTGGAGGGCGCGCTTGCTGGATCTCTTGCCGCGAATCGAATTGGTGGTTGCCATCGGCCTCTATGCGCACGCCTGGCATCTGGGCGATCGGCGCGGCGAGAACCTTACGACTACCGTGGCCAACTGGCGCGCGATCCTCGGGGCTCCCTGCCGGCCGCGCGTGCTGCCGCTGCCGCATCCCTCGTGGCGCAACAACGGATGGCTTGGACAGAACCCCTGGTTTGCCCGTGAGGTCGTGCCGGTGTTGCGCGATGAGGTCGCCCGACTGACGGCCTGAAAGTTCAGAAAGTTCTTCAGGTCGGTCGCGTCTGGCGCAGTGGCCCCAATCAGGCGGCGACGCTCGTGGCGGGGCGTGAGATCGCGGGGGGGATTGAGGCGGCGGTGACGTCGCGGTTGGCCTGCTGATCGAGCTCGTCGCGCAAAAAGCCGAGATCGAAGCCGGCGGCGTCGAGCCGCTCGAGCACCGTACCGACCGGTTGGCTCCGGGCTGCCGCGGCCGCCCACACGATCGCTGAGCGAATCCCCGATTTGCAGTGAGCCAGAACCGGTCCTTCGAGGGCCGACAGCGCGTCTGCCATGTTGGAGACGACCGCGTCGGTGAACAAGTCGTGCTTGCTGGCCCCGATGTGGCGGTACTGCAAGCCTGCACCCCAGGCGCGGGTGGCCTGGCTGCGCGCGTCGGGCTGGCCATCCTCTTCGCCGTCGGGCCGGTTGTTGATCACGGCTCGGAAGCCCGCGGCGGCGACAGCAGGGAAATCCTCCTCGGAGAGCGCCCCAGTCACGGCAAAACCAGGTGTGATGTAGACGATCTCGTTCACGGTTCGTGTTCCTGCGCCCGGCACAATAAACTGACCCGTCGAATATCGACCCGACGCCGGGCCTGCACAAGGCCATGAGCAGGCTGCGCAGAAAAAAGTACTAAAATGCTCGTTAAGGCGGGAGGCAAAGGGTAAGCTTATCTCTGACATGCCAACAATTAGAAACAGACTTCTGAATTCTATGGGAGGGCAGCATGCTTGACGAGATGGATATCAAGATCCTGCGGGCGCTGCAGAAGGATGCGACGCGCGCCGTGGCCGACATCGGCAAGGAAGTCGGTCTGTCGACGACGCCTTGCTGGCGGCGCATCCAGAAGCTCGAGGAGACCGGCGTCATCCAGCGCCGCGTCGTGCTTCTCGACCCCGCCAAGGTCAATGCGGGCGTCACCGTGTTCGTGCAGATCAAGACCGATCAGCACAGCGTCGGGTGGCTCGAGAAGTTTCACGCCGCCGTCATCGACTTCCCCGAGGTCGTCGAATTCTACCGCATGTCGGGCGAGATCGACTACCTGCTGCGGGTCGTCGTGCCCGACATCGCATCCTATGACGCCTTCTACAAAAAGCTGATCGCCAAGATCGAGATCGCGAAAGTTTCGTCGGCGTTTGCCATGGAGCAGATCAAGTTCACGACGGAACTGCCCCTCACATTCGCGTTGGAGGGCGGCCGGTCGTCTCATGCCACGCGTTGAACAGCAAAGAGGAGACCCGTGGCGGCCCCGATGGCGATGGCGGTAAACGTCAGCACCATGCCGAGCACCCGGACGCGCAAGATGTGGGGCGTTTGCGACAGCGCGTAAGCATGCATCAGCCGGCCGGCCAGCAGCATCGCGCCGATGCCATGCAGGACCAGGGCGGGCGCACCCACGCTCTCGGCCAGACCCATCAGCACCAGCGCGATGGGCAGGTACTCGGCGCAATTGGCATGGACGCGCATGCGGCGCAGCAATTCGCGGTCGGCCCCATCGCCAATCTCGACCCGAGCGGCGCGGCGGTGTGAGATCACGCGGAACGACAGATAGACATAGAGCATTGCCAGCGGCACGGCATACAGCGTGGTGATCGGCATTCGGGTCTCCCTCAGGAACTCGGCAGCTTGTCGACAAAGCTGGCCAGCAGCGTGTGTAGTGCGTCGGTGTCGTGCGTTCCGAAGTGCTGGGCCACCTCGGCCTGCGCGGCACGCCAGGCCGTGCGGGCGTGACCGAGTGTGGTTTCTCCAGCCGGCGTGAGACGCAGGGCGCGCGAGCGCTTGTCGGAGCCCTCCGTCGTGACCAACCCGCGCGCGGTCAGCGGCTTCAGGTTGCGCGTCAGCGTCGTGCGATCCATGTCGAGGCGCTGGGCGATGGCACCGACCGGTTGGCCCGGGCGGGCCGCAATCGTCATCAGCAGTCCGTATTGGGGGCTCGTCAGGCCAATCGCCGCGAAGTGCCGGTCGTAGGCGCGCGTCGCCTTCCGCGTCGCCATCCGCAGGCGGTAGAGGGTGCACGGCGGAAGGGGATCGGTGGGCATGTGGTCGCGCGTCTCGACAGGAGGAGTGACGACATGAGTGTAGCAACACACGTGTAATTACACAAGCGCTCGCGGGCAGCGTCTCGAACGGGTGGGCAAGCGACTGTCGAGGGGTGCGCCGCACTGCACTTGGGCGCGCGGTCCGATGGCAACGGACGTGAACCGTGCGTCGCGCCTCAGTCGCGGCGCGGCGTGTCCGCCAGGATGCGCATGCGCCCGCGGACAATCGCGGCGGGACAATCGTCAACACTCAGCATCACGTCATAGAATGCGTTGCGCCCCTTGACGGCCGTCTCCTCCACGTCGGCAATCAAAACGGCACCGAGCGGGACAGGTGCAAGGTATTCGATGGTGGCACCGGCGGTCATGGCTTTCTGCCCGCGTGCATTGCAGGTAAAGCCAAAGGCGAGGTCGGCAAGCGCGAAGACGATGCCGCCGTGACAAACGCCGAAGGTATTCGTGTGCTCGGGGCGCACCGTCATGGCGAAGCGCGACCGTTGGCGTCCGGCCGCGACAATGGTCACGCCGAGAGACTGAAACACGGGATTGACCGCCGCCATCGCCTGCATGATGGCCAGCGGATCGTCTGGCCCGCCGGCCATCGACGAGGCGTCACTCGCCATGACCACGGCCTCAGCCGCGCTTGCTGTCGGCGGCGTTGAGGCGGGCTATCAGACTGGACGTATCCCAACGGCTGCCGCCCATCCGCTGGATTTCCGAATAGAACTGGTCGACGAGCGCGGCGATCGGCAGGGACGCATCGTTGCGGCGCGCCTCGTCCAGGCAGATGCCGAGGTCCTTGCGCATCCAGTCGACGGCAAACCCGAAGTCGAACCGGCCGTCGTTCATCGTCTTCCAGCGGTTCTCCATCTGCCAGGACTGCGCGGCACCCTTGGAGATGGTGTCGAGGACCGCGGGCACGTCGAGGTTGGCCTTCTGGGCGAAGTGGATTGCCTCGGCCAAACCCTGCACCAGGCCGGCGATGGCGATCTGGTTGACCATCTTGGTCAGCTGGCCGGCACCGGCGGGACCAATCAGCCGGACCATGCGGGCATAGTGAGCGATGACCGGCTCGGCGCGCCGGAAGGGTGTCTCGTCGCCGCCGCACATGACGGTCAGAACGCCGTTCTCGGCACCGGCCTGACCACCGGAAACCGGCGCGTCGATGAAGTGGAACCCGGCAGCCTTCGCTGCGGAGCCGAGTTCGCGGGCGACATCGGCGGACGCCGTCGTATTGTCGATGAAGACGGCGTCGGCGGCCATCGTGTGGAACGCGCCGTCCTTGCCGGTGGTTACGGCGCGCAGATCGGAATCGTTGCCGACACACGAAAACACGAATTCCGCGCCGCGAGCAGCTTCCGCGGGGGTGGCCGCCGTGCGCCCTGCACCGAATTTGGCAACCCAGGCGGCCGCCTTGGCCGCATTGCGGTTGTAGACGGTGAGGTCATGGCCGCCCTTCGTCAGGATATGGCCTGCCATCGGAAAGCCCATCACGCCGAGCCCGATCCACGCTACTTTGGCCATGCTGGTCATCTCTCCATGATCTTGATCGAAAGTCGGACGGTCTATAGCGAGGTACGATCAGCAAAGGCAAAGGGTTTCGCGAGGGACGGGCGTGGCGAGCGAGAATGGACGTGGCGATGGCCGGCCGGGCGGGCAGAGCGTGACGCTCGCCGATGTCTATGAGGCGGCACGGACGATCGGTGGGCAGGTCATTGATACCGACTTCGACCAGAGCCGGACGCTGTCGCGTCTGACCGGGGCAGATGTCTGGCTGAAGTTCGAGAACCTCCAGTTCACCGGTGCGTTCAAGGAGCGCGGCGCGCTGAACAAGCTCGCGGGCCTTTCGGCGGTAGAGCGGTCGCGCGGTGTGATTGCGATGTCGGCGGGAAATCACGCGCAGGGGGTCGCCTATCACGCCCATCGGCTCGGTATCCCCGCCGTGATCGTCATGCCCAAGGCCACGCCAACCGTCAAAGTGGAAAACACGCGCGCACACGGGGCGGACGTCATTCTTGAAGGCACTACGCTGGAAGAGGCAGCGGCTGCGGCACGCGCGCTCGGCGACAGCCGCGGACTGACGTTCGTGCACCCCTACGACGATGCGGCCGTTATCGCGGGGCAGGGAACGATCGCGCTGGAGATGCTGCGGGACGCCCCCGATCTCGATGTCATCATCGTGCCGATCGGTGGTGGGGGGCTCATCTCAGGCATTGCCGTGGCAGCCAAGGCGATGAAGCCGGATATCGAGGTCGTCGGTGTGCAGGCGAGGCTCTACCCCTCGATGTTGAACGCGGTGCGGGGACTGAAGCTGCCGATGCGGGGCGATACGCTCGCCGAGGGCATCGCGGTCAAGGTGCCCGGCCAGTTGACCACGGATCTCGTACGGGCGCTCGTCGACGACATCGTCCTTGTGGACGAGCCGGACCTGGAGCGTGCCGTCAGTCTGCTGCTGACCATCGAGAAGACGCTGGTGGAGGGCGCGGGGGCAGCGGGCCTGGCCGCTCTCCTCGCGCAGGCCTCGCGGTTCTCCGGTCGCAAGATCGGAATCGTACTGTGCGGCGGCAACATCGACACGCGTCTGCTGGCCAGCGTTCTGACGCGGGAACTCGCGCGGGAGGGACGACTGGCCCAACTCGCCATCGACATCCCCGACAAGCCCGGCCAGTTGGCGCTCGTATCCGCCCTGATCGCCGACGCCGGTGCCAACGTCGTCGAAGTCTATCACCAGCGCATCTTCACCGACCTACCGGCCAAGGGCACCGAACTGCACGTCGTCATCGAGACCCGCGACCGGGCGCATCTGGGCAAAGTGGTCGCTGACCTGATCGCGAAGGGCCTCAGCGTCGAGGTCAAGGGCGGTTTGGACGGGCGGGCTGACCGTTAGCGATCGTCGGGGCCCGTTGGTCCGTGTCGTGACCATGCAGGACTGCGCACCGCCTGTTCCGCTCCGCCAGGTATCGCACCCGGTCGCGAACCAGTTCGGTGTCAGCCGCGGGCGTCACTGACCAATCGGGCTCTGCGGAAAGGCCAACTGCTCGCGGGCCCGCCACTCATTGGTTACGTAGTTGATGATGATAGATTTTCTGATGCCGTCGATCTGCCGCGGCTCGAAGCCGTGGTAGGTATTGTTCGACGGCACGAAGACGAGCGCGGCATTGGAGGCGAACGGGGACCTCCCGACATGCGCCTTGTCGTTGTCGTAGATATCGGTGCCCAGGTCGTGGTGGCTCGGGTCGGTGGACACGTAGAGCAGCATCGTGAACACCTTGACCCCCAGGTCGGTGTGCGGCTCCAGCCAGAAGCCATTGGTGTCCTGGGCATACTCGACCCGCAGATACGTGCCGTCGAGGCTGGTGCCGAAGAACGAGGCGATGTCGCGGGTCAGCGCCGCGGACTGGAAAGCTTCGTTGAATGCGCGGCACACCGGAAAGCGATCCATGTTGCCCGCGTCGAAGTACGTGCGCGTCGCGTTGTGCAGTTCACGCTTTCCCGACACGCCGCCGAGCGCCGGGGCCGGGAACGGCAGGTCGGTGACTTCAGCGATGGCGTCGTCGGGCAGACACCCGGTCAGAAGCCAATGCCTGTAGGGCGCTTCGCGACGCGTCGAAGCCGCCATGCTCGTGCGCATGTTGTCGATGAACGCCTGCGAGGTGAATGCCATATCGACGTCCCCGTCCCTTCAGAAGTTGGTGTTCGACGAACTCTGCACGCTGGCTGTCGCACGCGATGCCGAATGGTCGGTGCGTGCGTCCACGGCCGCTGACAGGCTCCGTTGGACCGCATGCAGGTCGTCAACTTTAGGCACTTGGTGGCGTTGGCCTGTCAAGTGCCGCGGCGTCACCGCGCCCCGTCCGGCGCGGCAGTGGCCGCTGAAACCAGGGTGGAAATGCCGATGGCGCGCGGGTGCGCCCGTGTGCGCGGATGAGGCAGCAGAGGCACACGCGGGCGGCTCGATGTGGCCGATCGGCTGGAATCGTCTCGCAACTGTCATGCATGCTGCCTAGCCTGACTGCATGAGTATAGCGAGTCGCACGGCGTCCCAGTTCGACCATCCTCATGGGGAGACGCGCATGGGCAAGCTGATCGACCGTTCGCAGACGGCTTCCGGCTCTGGCGAACCGCGACCTGGGCCACAGCCGGTGGACGGCATGGGGACTGGTGGGGCGCACCCTGCTGCCGGGGCCCGCGGCCCGCGCCGACCAGGCCGGATCATCATCGTCGCCGGTGAGGATCACCGGCTCAATGATCTCGTCGTGGCGGCGGCCAAGCGCCGGTACGCGCTGGGCCAGGGACTGGTGTTTCCCATCAAAGTCGCTACCCGACAGGTGCACGCAGATACGGACGTGCTTCCCGTGAGCCGCCAGACGTTCGCCAGTCTCGCGGCCGAAGGGTGTTTTTTGGCGAACTGGTCGTCGGACGGTCGGGCGTTCGGGCTGCCGGCAGCATGCAAGGATGCGCTGGAAAGTGGTCGGGACATCATCGCTGCGGTGCCACGCCACGTGGCGGACGAACTCACCGCTCGAGGTTTTCCCGTACTGATCGTGGAGATTGCGGGCGTGGCAGCTCGCCGGCATCGGCGGGCGGCAGCACCTGCAGGAGCGGTCACAGGGTCGTCGGCGGGTCTGCAGCGACGGGTCGTTCACGATGGCAGTCTGGCCACGGCGGTGAGGGGCCTTATTGCCGCCCTCGACGCCTTGAGTTCGGAGGGCCGGCCGGCCGTGGCCGATACAACGGGCGTGGTGGCCGGAGCGCCGCCGGACGCAAGCCTGCGGACGCCCAAGGCACCGCCGCGCACCGGCCGTGGCACACGACGGCGCAACATTCAATCTCGCGCCGCAGTCACCTCCGTCGTGTGAGCTGTTGTTGTCGCAACGCGGAACCGGTCTGCATGGCGCGTGGTTGCGCTCAGAGCCAGTGTGCGCATAGTGGCGACGCCCGCCCAACGCCGGCGGCGGAGGTTGTGCGCGGGCTTCAATGGATCTGTTCCTCGACATCGCGATGAAGGTGACGCTGCCGATCGTCGCCATTTCTGCGCTGGGCTACATCATGCAGGCGCGCATCAATCTCGATGTGGCGAGCATCAACAGGCTGTTGATGAATGTCGTGATGCCCTGCTTCCTCGTACATTTCCTGTCGACGGCGAAACAGCCGATCGGCGAAATCTGGCCTACGGTCTATTTCACGCTGGCCCAGTTCATGGTGCTGATTCCTCTCGGCTGGCTGGCGGCCGTGATCTTTCGGCTGCCGGCCCACTTCGCGCCGCTCATCGCCATGGCGACCGTCTACGCCAACGTCGGCAACTACGGCATCCCGCTCGTCCAGCTTGCATTCCCGCCCGAGTTCATTCTGCACCAGTCGGTCATCACCAGCCTGATGACCATGCTGATGGTGACGGTCGGCGCGTGGCTGCTCGCCCCCGACACCGGCAAAGGCTCGATACTGGGCCGCGTCGGCATGGCTTTCGAGACGCCGACGATCCCGGCGGTGATGGTCGGGCTTACGCTGCGGGCCTTCGATACCCCGCTGCCGGCCGTCATTGCGACGCCTGTCGCGTTTCTCGGCGCGACATTTCCACCGCTCGCGCTGTATGCGCTGGGCGCGCAACTCGCGACGCGCACTGCTGGAGAGTTGAGCTATGGCCGGCTGACGCTCGTCGTCGTGCTGAAGCTGCTGGTGGCTCCTGCGGTGACCTGGGCACTGGCCATCGCCATGGGGCTGCCGGACGATCTGGCTGATCTGATGGTCGTGGCGGCGGCAACGCCAATCGGCGTCTTGCTCGCCTTGTTCTGCGCCGAGTACAACCGTGACTCGAAGTTCATGAACAGCGCGATCCTGGTGTCGACCGCCCTTTCGCCGTTCACCGTGACGGCCTGGGTTCTCGTGACACGGCTATACTGAAATTCGAGAGCAGGTGCTCGAAAGGAGACCTCGATGATCGAACTTTATACCTGGGGCACACCCAACGGCCGCAAGGCTTCGATCATGCTGGAGGAGACGGGCCTTGCCTATCAGGTGTTTCCCATCGACATCGGCAAGGGAGAGCAGTTTGCGCCTGATTTTCTCGCCATCAGTCCCAACAACCGCATCCCTGCCATCCGCGATACCGACACCGGTCAGACCATTTTCGAGTCCGGCGCGATCCTGATGTATCTGGCGCGCAAGACGGATCAGTTCTGGGACACGGACGGCGCGGCGCACTGGCAAACTATCGAGTGGCTGATGTGGCAGATGGGCGGCTTTGGGCCGATGCTCGGCCAGGCGCATCACTTTCTGAAGTACAATCGCGGCAAAGCCCCCTTCGCCGAAGAGCGCTATCGCACCGAGGCCAAGCGTCTCTACGGCGTTCTTGACCGGCGGCTGTCGGCGATGGACTACGTGGCCGGAAGGTATTCGATCGCTGATATCGCCATTTGGCCCTGGGCGAGCCGGTTCGCCTGGCAGGAGATCGACTTGGCCGATTATCCCCACGTGAAGCGCTGGTATCTCGCCATTGCCGCGCGTCCCGCCGTGCAGCGCGGCTACAGCGTTCCCGAAGTCAGCGCCATCCCTATGCCGTGAGCCTTGCGCCATGCGGCCGGCGCTCCGGCGGGGACTAGCGAACTTTCCCGAAAGAGAGTGGCCCCCTTCCGTTTCCAGAAGGGGGCCGAGCAGTGTCAGCACACAGAGAGCGAGAGCGTCAGGCGCGGTCAGTGGGGACCCGTGGCGTTGGGAGATGCCGCCGGCAAGGTCGCCGTAACCGTAGATGCCCCCGATGCCCGACCCGAGAGAGGGTCAGGCGCATGGGCAAGCGAAACCAACAGCAGGGCCGCGGCTAGTGCAAAGCAGATCAATGCAGCGACACGGGTCGTAACTGACATGTGCCGGCTCGTCTGCTTCGCCGTCTGGAGATCCATGACTGCCAACCGAACCATTACGTGTTTGATTTACCCGGAACATAACGGATAACGACTCGTTAGTCGAACGCTCGGCTCGAAGATGGAAAACGGGTGTGGCGTCAATTTAACGTTCCATTAACGGTCCCTTGTCGCTGCACGAACCGGGGACTCGGGCCCCGGCGGGGGCGACATGCTCTTCACGGTGCCGCGCGAAATTCGCTTGTTGTGGCCCGCACAGCCTACGTCGTGACCCGGCCGGGCGCTAAGATGAACGCGATGTGCCGACGGGGAACAGGATGCGCATACCAACTGACGTCACCGGGATCGTTGCTGCACGTCTGGCGCTGCTGGCCTTGGGCTTGGCCGGGATGAGCGGTGTCGCTTGGGCGGAAATCGCCCCGCCATTGCCCGAAAGGGCTAACGCACTCCTCGCGCCCGAAGCGCAGCCGGATGGCAAGAACGGGGCGGGTGACCGGCCACTGGCCGACCGTGTGGCCACGATACTTGCAACGCACTGCGGCCGCTGCCATCAGACCGGTCCGGCGGAAATCGTCGGCGTGCCGCCAGGTCCCGACCTGCGGCACCTTGTTGGGAACCCCGCATTGGTCGTCGCCGGCAATGCGGATGCGTCGCGGCTGGCGACCGTTCTCGATTATCCCATCGCGGCCCATATCGAAGCGCGGGAGAACGGCCCTGCGCGGTGGGTTTTTGCCCCGTCTGCGTCCGAGATCGCCGATCTGCGGGCCTGGATCGAAAGTCTCGAGGTCCAAGGCAACGCCTCGGATCGAGAGGTCGACGGCAGCCAGGGGCCCGTCGGCGGCCGATCAACAAATGGCATCGTTTCGCTGTGGTCCGACCGAACGACGTATACCGTGGGCTCGGAAGTCCGCATCCACGTGTCGGTGACGGAACCCTGCCACCTCACGGTGATCGCCGTCGACTGGCGCGGTCAGGCCGTCGTCGTATTTCCCAACGATGTGCGGCCGGATAATCGCCTGGAGCCGGGCGTGGTCCTCACCGTACCGGGGCCGGATGATCCATTCCTGCTGCGCTTCGACAGCGCCGGGCGTGAGAGGTTCGTGGCCATTTGCATCCCCGGAGACCGGAGGGATCCTCGGGGCGTTCGCCACGACTATGTCGAGCAGCGCTTCACCATTCTGGGGCCGTGGGAGCGGTTCCTCGAAACGGCGCGGCAGCCTGGCCTGATGCCGAAGCGCCGCCGGGGAAGCGTCAGCGCGGCGGCGCGACGCCAGAGAGGCAAGCGCGAGGTGCCCGACCTGTTCGCGCCGCTGGGCGAAGCGCGGGCCGCGATCAATGTCACTGTCCGTCCATAGACGGACGCCAGAGCGTGGCGTCAGTTGTCCAGCGGGGTCAGACGGGTCGTGGCCTCAACGGAATAGGAGAAAGACTTTGAGGCAAGCTGCGCCAGCCCGGCGTTGTGGGATGCTCGCAGGTGTCGCAGCCATCGTGCTGGCCGCCTGGCCGGGGGCGGCGATGACGCAGACGGTTGCGGAACCGGCGGAGTATCGTACTGAAAACTATCGCGCGCCGGTTCCCGCCACGCTTCGGGGGGCGCATGTCGTTACGGCGGCAGACGCTGAGGCTGCCGCCCAGGCCGGGGCCATTTTCATCGACGTCTATCCGCAGGCTCCCAAACCTGCGGGGCTCCCCAAATCGACGGTCTGGCGCACGCCCACGCACGAGACGATCAAGGGTGCCGTGTGGCTGGCGAACGTCGGGCACGGCAGGCTCAACCCCGACCATGAAGCGTATTTTCGCAGGCACCTGGCGCGCTTGACGGGGGGAGATCCAGCGCGTCCGCTGGTCTTTTTCTGCCTCAGGGACTGCTGGATGAGTTGGAACGCCGCCAAGCGGGCCATCGAATGGGGCCATCGCCAGGTCACCTGGTTTCCAGATGGTACCGATGGGTGGAAGGAACTGGGGCTGCCGACAGAAGCGGCCGTGCCCGCGGACTGAGGCTCACTCCCAAAGCTGGTCAACTCATGCGGGCGCGGATGGCCTGGGCAACGGCGAAGATGCGGCTCTCGATCAACTGCGGGATCTCGCAGGCGAGCGGCAGGCTTTCCTGTCGTTCATTGAAGACGCGCGCGTTCCAGTCGTAGGCCTCCTGTGCCTGATCGACGGCGGTCGCTGCGGCTCTATCCTTCTCGGCGCGCTTGTGCAACTCGGCCAGTTCTATGCCCTGTTCCTCGAGCCGCCGCGCGCGGGCCTGCTGCCGATCCTGGAAACGCTCGATCCCGGCGATGATTTGCTTGCGGACCTTGTTGGTTTCCTCGAGCGCGCCGGCGAACAGAAGCGTCAGCCGCCTGTCGCGCTCGCTGCCTTCAGGGATCGCCTTGGCGAAGGCGTCGATGGCTTCCTCGACCTTGTCCATTTCGACGCGGCGGCTGACCAGAACGGGGACCAGCTTGCGGACCTCTTCGTCCTTCCACCAGTCGTTGATCGTGTCGACCGCCGGCCCATCCCACATTTGCGCCGAAGTCAGCGAGACGACTTTGTGCTGCACGCAGGGCCAGTTGGCGTTGGGGTCGGTGTCGCCGGCAGCGGCGACCGCCGCAGGGACCGCCGTGAGCAATACGGCAGCGATCGTGATGACGGTGCGCAGCATGGCGTTAGCCTCCTCCGGGGCCACCGCGCCGTGCGATCAGGCCCTTCGATGGGTTATAGGCGAAAATCGCAGCGCCCAGAAACAGGACCGTGCAGCCGGTCACTACGGCAAGCGAGGTCAAGTCGAGCTGGCCATAGAACGCGAAGCGGATCAGTTCGACGGCGTGCGTGAAGGGGTTGAGTTTGCAAATCTCGTACAGAAGGGGGCTGCTCTCGCGGATACGCCAGAGCGGATAGAGCGCAGACGACGCGAAGAACATCGGAAAAATCACGAAATTCATCACGCCCGCGAAGTTCTCGAGTTGGCGGATCACCGACGACATGAACAGCGCCAGTGCGCCCAGCATGAGACCGGACAGCACGATGGCCGGCAGAATGGTGAGATATCCGGCGAATTGGGCGGGGACAACGCCGAAGAGCGCGTCGCCCTCGGGCTGGATCTCCCAGAAATAGGCGATCAGCAGGAAGGTGTAGACCTGAAGCAGGGCCACCGAAACGCCGCCCAGCAACTTGGAGACGAGCAGGAACCAGCGCGGAAACGGACTGACGAGCAACGTGCGCATGGCGCCCGTCTCGCGATCGTAGACCATCGACAGCGAGGACTGCATGGCGTTGAACAGCAGGACCATGCCGAGCAGGCCAGGCGTGACGTAGGTCTCGTAGAGGACATAGGTCTGGTAGGGCGGAATGATCGACACGCCGAGCACCTGGCGGAAGCCGGCGGCGAAAATAAACAGCCAGACGAGCGGGCGGACGAGAGCGGAAAAGAAGCGCTCGCGCTGGTGGAGAAAGCGCAGAACCTCGCGCCAGACGATACCGGAAAAACAGGCCCAGTATCCCCACAGGCCAATGCGGCGTTCGGAGCGCGCGGAGTTCGACAGTGTTTCACTCATTTCGCCGGGGAGGCTCTGGACGCTCATGCGGCCTCCCGTTGGCTGGCACCGGTCAAGGCATTGAACGCATCGCGAAGGGTCGGCTGGCCTGCTGCTTGCCTCAGTCCGGGGACGGAACCCTGGTACATGACCCGGCCCTTGTGCAGGACGACGACCTTGTCGGTTTCGGCGATCTCGTCAATGAGATGGGTCGCCCACAAGACGCCAAGCTGGCGGGTCGCGACGAGGGTCCGGACGATCTCGATGACGCTTTCGCGCGCGCCGATGTCGAGACCGACGGTGGGCTCGTCGAGCAGCAGAAGGCCGGGCTCGTGCAGCATCGAGCGGGCGATCTCGACGCGGCGGGCCTGGCCGCCCGACAGCGTACGGACCTTGAGGTCACCTTTTTCGGCCAGCCCAACGAGGTCGAGTGCGGCGGCGGCCCGGCGTTTGCCTTCGCTGCTGGCAAAGCCGTGCAGGGCGGCGTGGTAGGTGAGATTCTGGCGGAGCGACAGGTCCTGGTCGAGCGTGCGCGACTGGAACACGACACCCAGCCGCTGCAAGGCCGCGGTCGGCCGGCGGCGGACGTCGTTGCCCAGGATGCGAATCTCGCCGGACGTGTTGTCGTAGAGACGGGTGATGAGCGCAAACAAGGTGGACTTGCCCGCGCCGTTCAGACCCAGCAGAACCGTGAATGTCCCCTGAGGCACGCTCAACGACACATCGTCGAGGGCTTTGATCCCGCCAAAGTTGTGAGAAACGCCACGGACGACGAGCGAGTCGTCGCTACCGGTTGGGTGTCGTGTCAGCACCTTGTGCATCCCTCGCCTCGACCTTGCCTGGCCATGCCCTGCCGGTTGCTCGAGAAGCTGGCGGGCTGGCAGTTCATTATTTCTTGAACCAACCGCTGCGATTGGTCGATCAGTCGTCGGGCCTGTCATGGTCCTGGGTCAAGCAGGAAAAGTTCCCGAGTTCGCTTGCGGGACCACCGCTCCTGGTGCGCTTGCGAGGTCTGTTTGCGTCTGCCTCAATGGCTCGCCGCGACGACACCCCAAGGATAGCGGCCCACCGTGATCGACTTGATCGCCCGTTCCTTGGCGACATCAATGACGGTCACGTCGTTGGAGGCACCGTTGGTGGTGAACAGCAGTTTCTCGTCGGGCGTGAAATTGAGGTTCCAGACGCGCTGGCCGACGAGGATGTACTTTTCGACCTTGTGATTGACTGCATCAATGACGGCGATGCGATTGGCTGGCCCGAGCGCGACGAATGCCTTCTTGCCGTCCTGGGTGATGCGGATGCCGACAGGCTGGATGGCCTCCGGCGTAATTCCAGGAATTTCGAAGGTGATCTTCTTGGTGACCTCTTTCTTCTGCGGGTCGATGATGGAGATTGTGCCGCCGATTTCAGCAGACACCCACAGCTCCGAGCCGTCCGCCTTGAAGATCGCAACCCTGGGACGGTTGTCGACCAGGATGTTGGCCGTCGTCTCGTTTGTCGCCGTGTCGATGAAATGGGCCATGTTGGTCGTTTCGGACGTGTTGACCACGTACTTTCCGTCCGGGCTCACACCCATACCTTCCGGCTCGACGCCGACTGGGACCTCGGCCAGGATCTTACCGGCGTCGATGTCGACCACCGTGACGATGTTGTCGTCCTCGTTGGCGATATAGAGCGGGTTGCCCGAGGGGTGCAGCGTGAACAGCTCAGGGTCGGGTCCGGACGGCAGCGTCTTGATGAACTCGAACGTCTTGGCGTCGTAGACCTCGATGCGGTTGTCGTCCGAGGTGCAGACCAGAACCCAGCTCTCGTCCTTGGCCAGGATGATGCCGCGTGGCCGCTGCCCGGTCTTGATGGTGTGAACGACCTTGAGGCTCTCGCTGTCGATAACCGAGATGGTGTTTTCTTTCTCGTTTGAAATGAACACCTTGACGGCATAGGCGGGTGTGCTCGCCGTCAACGTCCAGGCGAGAAGCGGGAGGGTGGCGAGGAAGATGCGGGTTGTGCTCACGGATCGGCCTCTTTGCAAGCGGGGGGAAGGACGGCGCGGGGACCGGCTCATTTGAACGCGGCGCATTTGGTCTCGGGCCGGTCGATGCCCAGGGTGTCGAGGGTGGTGGTCTGGTGCAGAAAGCCCTGCTGCGGCGAGACGGTGACGTGCAGAGGCGGCGTGGCGATGAAAATTGGCTGGCGGATCTGCGCGTTCCACGGGCGGTAGGTCAGCTTCTGGCCTTTGAACGCAGCCAACTCGAATCTTTCCGACAGCATGTAGTCGATCAGCATCTTCGGATCGCCAGACTTCGTGCGCGTGGCTGCCTCGCCGATGGAGCGGACCGCCATCCAGGCCGCGTAGTCGAGCGGACGCATGATGCGGCCAGCCTTGCGTTTGAAGCGGTTCTGGAACTGCGTTGCCCCCCAAAGCTCTGAGGCCGGGTGCCACGTCGTGGGGTAGAGCCCGTGCGTTCCGGCGACCGGGCGGGGGGTCCAGGTGCGGAACAGGAAGTAGTCGCCGAACTGACCGGCCTCATCGGCCACGAGCAACACGTCGTGATCGGGAAAGTCCTGGGTGAACGACGGGATCTGCTGCTGAACCTGCTCAAATCCGCCATCCGAGCGGCGGCTGCCCGGTTTGTAATCGAAGGTTTTTTCAGCCAGGATTTTGAGGCCGAAGCGCGCCGCTGACCGGCGCAGAGCCTCGGCGTACTGCTGGTCGTCGGGCGTCGGGCCAGACACCAGCACAAGCTTGCGCCATTGTTTCCATGCCAAATACTGGGCGAGGGCGTCGGTCAGCATCGTGCGGGAGGCGGCCGTGTGCTTGACGTTGACCCGGCAGTCTTCCTCGCGCAGCCGTTCGTCCGTCGCCCCGGCATTGAAGATCACGGCGTCCTTGCCCTTGATCGCGTCGGCCAGGGCCAGCAGTGTCGCAGGACTCGCGTCGACGACGAAAAATCCCAGGCCGTTGCCGATGGCGTCCAGAACGCGCGCGATCAGGTCCTCCGCCTTGGAACTTTTGATCTCGGTCAGCAAAAAGCTCTGCTTGAGAAACCGCCCCGTCGTCTCGTTGTCGTCGATCCCCAGCAGCGCGCCAGCCAGCCCGTCGTCGTCAGGCGCAAAGGCGAGAAGCGACAATGGCGGCAGGCGTTCGCGCTCTTCGCGCACATAAACGATCGGGATCGTGGTGACATCATCGTCGACCGGGGCGGCGGTGCCGGGGACGCCTTGCGCATGCGCGGGCACCGCACCGGTCACGAGGGGATAAACAGCCCCGGTCAGGGCTACGAAGGCGACGGCCAGCGTGGTGGCTGCCCAACGCCAGCCGGCTCCACGGCGGGTGGTGTCCGCTCGGCTCAAACTCGATCCTCCCTTACGTCTTTTGGTTCGTAACTTAATTACCTTTGTCGGGCAGGCAAGTATCGCGGCGATCAGACCCGCTTATGATATCGGCAGGCCGCTAGGCGTTGTGAGCGCGGGTCGGGGATGATACCGGTGTGGCCGCAGGGTGCGATCTGTGCACCAGAGCCGTGCGTTGTTCTAGTGACAAAACTCTCATCTGAACGGGGCGAGGCAGGCGCATGTGCCGGTTCGGGAATGTATGGCAAAAGATTATGGGAACGGCTGTCGCGTGGACGGCACTGGGGCTCGTGACCCTGCTGTCGGCGAGTGGTGCCGTCGCAGCCGACGACCGGCCCGCCGCCAAAACGGCTATCCTGCCGTTCGACATGGCCATCGAACAGCAGATGGGACAGGTGGGTCTGCTGCCGGAGCCGACCAAACTGGAAAGGGCGCGACTGAAGCTCGTGACGGACGAACTCGGCAAACTGCTGGGGCAGACCGGACGCTACGCTGTCGTGGATCTCTCCGGGTATGCCGCGGAAATCGACAAGGCGTCGCCATTCGACAGATGCAACGGCTGTGAAGTCGAGATCGCCAAAAAAGTCGGGGCGGATCTGGCGGTAACCGGGCTCGTTCAGAAAGCGTCCGAACTCCTGCTCAACGTCAGCATCTACGTCCGGGACGTGGCCAGCGGCAATTTGACGAAATCTATGGCCGTCAGCATCCGGCAGAACTCCGACGAGGGATGGCTGCGGGCCGTCCGCTCGCTGGTCAAGAACAGGTTCGCCGAGGAGGAGAAGGGATGATGCAGCTCGATCGCCGGAGCCTGCTGCTGTCCCTGGCGGCCGCCGCTGCTGCGCTGCCGGGAGGTGTGCCCGCTTGCGCCGCGGGCAAGCCCCTGCGCCTGGGCGCACTGAAATTCGGTTCGCTGTCCTGGTTGTTGGAAACGATGCAGGGCAAAGGGCTCGTGGCCGCGCAGGGCGTCGTTCTCGACGTGGTCGATACGGCCTCGACGGGGGCTGCCCGCATCGGTTTGCTGGCAGGCGATCTCGACATGATCGTGTCGGATTGGCCGTGGGCCATGCGCCAGCGCTCGGAAGGCGAGCCGTTGAAGTTCGCGCCATTCTCCTCGGCGCTGGGCGCGCTCATGGTCCCCGCCGATAGCCAGGTCAAGACGCTGGCCGATCTCAAGGGGCGCAGGATCGGCGTCGCCGGCACCTCGATCGACAAGAGCTGGGTCCTGCTCAGAGCATACTCGCGCACTGCATTGGGCACCGATATCGCCGAGATGACGACGCCTGTGTTCGGGGCCGCGCCGCTGATCACGGAGCAGTTGCGCCAGGGCCGCGTCGATGCGGCGCTGAATTTCTGGACGTTCTCCTCTCGCCTCAAAGGGACAGGCTACCGCGAACTCCTCACCATGACCGACGTCATGGCGGGCCTGGGAATTGCGCCGCCGCCGCCGCTGGTCGGATTTGTGTGGAGCGAAAAAAAGATGGCCGGCCGCGACGACGAGGTGGTCCGGTTCCTGGCCGCGGTGGCCGCCGGCAACGAGATATTGCGAACATCGGACGCCGCCTGGCCGCCGCTCAGAGACTTGATGCAGGCCGCCGATGACGCCGAACTGGCGGCCTTGCGGGATGCTTACCGGGCAGGACTAGTCGGAGCCTGGACGCCAGCACTGACCCAGTCTGCTGGCCAGCTCCTGAAACTCCTCATCGACCTCGGCGAGTCCGAACTCGTCGGTTCCGCAACCAAGTTCGACGCGAAGCTGTTCCATGGCGCTTGAGACCACCGGGAAGGAAGAAAGGCTCGGTCGGGTCGGCCGCGGGTTCGTCGGCGAGGTCCTGCTTGGCCGCCTCGGCTGGACGCTGGTTTCGTTCCTCGTGCTGCTTGGTGTCTGGCTGGTCGTTGCCGCAGTCCTGCAGAGCCGCCTGTTCCCGGGGCCGATGGATGTGCTCGCCACGCTGTCGCGGGAAGCCGCGACGGGGGCCCTGTTCCATCATGTCGGCGTCACTCTAGCGCGGGTTGCGGCGGCGTTCGTCGTGGCCATGGCCATCGGCAGTGCCATCGGCATTGCGCTGGGAGCCTCGCGCAGCGCCGACCGCTTCTTCGACACCTGGCTCATCTTCTTCCTGAACCTGCCAGCGCTGGTCACGATCATCTTGTGCTACGTGTGGTTCGGCCTGACCGAATTGGCGGCCATCGTCGCGGTCTCGGTCAACAAGATCCCCAACGTCGCGGTGACCGTGCGCGAAGGTGCACGCTCGCTGTCGAGGGACCTGACCGAAATGGCGGCGGTTTACCGGCTCGGCTGGTGGAAGACACTGCGGCACGTGACGGTGCCGCAACTGGCCCCCTTCTTCGCGGCGGCGGCGCGTGGTGGGCTGGCGCTGGTGTGGAAGATCGTCCTCGTCGTCGAACTGCTCGGCCGCTCGGACGGCGTCGGCCATCAGCTCCACATCGCCTTCCAGCTCTTCGACGTCTCGATGATCCTTGCCTATGCGATCGCGTTCATTCTCGTCGTGCAGGCGATCGAGCTCGGTGTGCTGCAACCCATCGAGGCGCACGTCAACAGGTGGCGGCGCTGATGGCCCGACCGCTTCGCCTGCGCATCGACGAGAAGACTTTTCCGCCCGTCGCCGACCGGCCGGCCCAGAAGGTGCTGGCCGACATCGAGCTGACGATCGCGCCGGGCTCGTTCGTCGTGCTGACCGGCCCGTCGGGCTGCGGAAAATCGACGCTGCTCAATGTGCTCGCCGGCCTCGACGAGAGTTTCACCGGCTCGGTCGATCTGGGCAGCGACGATCCCAAACTCGCCTTCATGTTCCAGACGCCGCGGCTTTTGCCCTGGCGGACGGTCGAGGAGAATATAGCCCTGGTGATCGAGGGCGCGGTGCCAGGTGACCCGCGCGTCGCCGAAATCATCGGGCGGGTCGGCCTGACTGAAGCTGCCAACGCCTACCCCGAGCGGCTGTCGTTGGGCATGCAGAGGCGCGCCGCGCTCGCCCGCGCATTCGTTCTGGCTCCCGATATCCTGCTGATGGACGAGCCGTTCGTCTCCCTCGACGATCCGACTGCCGACAGTCTCCGGCGGTTGCTGATCGAGTTGTGGACCCGCAGGCCCACCACGGTGCTGTTCGTCACGCACGATCGGACCGAGGCGGTCATGCTGGCAACCCGCGTCGTGCGGGTCGACGGCCGCCCGGCGACGGTCGTGCAGGACGAGGTGATCGACCTGTCGGTCACCGACCGTGCCAACCGCGAGCGGGTCCTGGCCGTGCGCGCCCGCGTGTTCGCGGAGGCGTGAGGTGATGGCGCCCCTGTCACCCCTGCGCCGGCGGGATGGCCGGCCGGGCATGCTCGCCAGTGTGAGATGCGGGTCCGAGGCCGAAATTTGTCTCGCCGCCGGTGCTGATCTGATCGACGCCAAGGACCCGGCTACGGGCGCGCTCGGTGCGCTTGATGACCGTGAGATCGCCCGGATCGTGGGCACCGTCTCGGGCAGGCGTCTCGTCAGCGCAACTGTCGGCGATCTGCCGTGCGATCCGGATGTCCTGGTCGGTGCGGCCCTGCGGACAGCCATGTGCGGCGTCGACCTCGTCAAGATCGGTCTGTGGCCGGGGCCTGGCGCGGCGTCCGCGATCATGGCGCTCGGCGGTGCCAGGCTCGAGGGCCGGTTCGGGCGGGCGGAGTTGGTGGCGGTGATGTTGGCAGACCTCAGCATCGACCCGACGCTGCTGCCGCTGCTGGGTCGCGCGGGCTTTGTCGCGGTCATGCTCGATACGGCGGGTAAGTCCGGCGGGGGCCTCCTCGATGCCCTGTCGCGGCCAGAGATCGCGACGTTTGTGCAGGCGGCGCGCGACGAGAACCTCGCCGTGGGCCTTGCGGGAAGTTTGCGGACAGGGCATATCGCGGCCCTGATCGACCTTGACGCGGACATTCTCGGTTTTCGGGGCGCACTGTGCGAAGGACAATCGCGAACCGGAGCCATCGCTCCCTCGGCGGTGCTGGCCGTGCGCGAAGCGATCTGGGCAGCCGCAGGCGTTCGCCAGTCGGCTGAATGAAGAACGCGCCGGCTTGGCCGGCCCGCTGAAGACATCGCGCGAGGAGCGCAGTTCATGTCCGATATGTCCTTGCTCGCGCACCGGTTCGGTTCAGCCGCCAACGTGGCCAGTTGCGACCGCATCTTTGTCGATAGCCTCGTGCTCGACTGCCACATCGGCGTCTATGCCGAGGAGCAGGGCATTACCCAGAAGGTCTCGTTTTCGATCGAGGCGGCGGTCGCACCGGCCATCCGGTCGCGCAACGACGAGATCGTCGAGGTGCCGTCCTATGACGACCTGTCCAACGCTGTGAAGGCAACCATCGCTGCAGGCCACATCAACCTCGTCGAGACCATGGCCGAGCACATCGCCGAGCGAATCCTGTCCGACAAACGGATCGTGGAAGTGCGCGTGCGGGTCGAGAAGCTGGAGCGCGGTCCGCGCGCCGTGGGGGTCGAGATCGTCCGCCCGCGCCGACGCGGGTGAGGCTCAGTCCGTCGCGCGGGGGCAGACCGTCGTGGGAGCCGTCACCGTCATAAAGATCGGCGGCAGCCTCGCGGAAAGCCCGGAGGCGCTAACCCAAGTTCTCGACATCGTGCAGCGCGCCGCGGGGGCCGTTGCGATCGTTCCAGGTGGTGGGCCGTTCGCACAGGCCGTGCGCGCGGCGCAGGCTCAGATGCGGTTTTCCGATGTCGCGGCCCATCGGATGGCGATCCTGGGCATGCATCAGATGGCCGAGGTGGTGGTCGAGAGGTTGCCGCGCGCCCAGCTTGTCACCACGTCTGCCGAGGTGGCGTTCTGCGCTGGCGCAGGGATGATACCGGTCTGGCTACCGCTGGATGAAATCGGCGACGTACCGGAGCTGCCGCCGACCTGGGCCGTGACGTCTGATGCCATCGCGGCCTGGCTCGCCGCCCGGATCAGCGCGGACCAACTCGTGCTTCTCAAGGCCTGTCATGTGCCCCGGCAGGCGACGGCCGGTGAACTGGCCGGCCTCGGCATCATCGACGCGGTCGCGCCGGGCATCATCGCGGCGCATGGGGTTTGCACGTCGGTGCTGGGCGACGGCGACGAGGCGATGTTTGCGGGCTTGCTGAGGGTACGCATGCCAGTCGATGGTGCAGCCGGTGCGCCTCAGGGTGGCGTGCCGGAGTGAAGGACAAGGGATGACGAGAGACGATGTCAAAACGCCGCGTTGGGCGTGGGTGCTGACGGGTTCGGGCCACTTCTTCAAGGAGAGCCTCGCGATCATGCGCACGCTCGAGCCACTCGACGTTTTTCTGTCGGCGGCTGCCGAAGAAGTGCTCAACATGTACAAGCAGGAGCTGGACCTGCCGACGGGCACGCGCATCTTCAAGGATCGGACGGCGTCGGCGGCCCCCGTCGGAAACTTCTACTACGGGGTTTATCACACGCTCGTCGTCGGTCCGGCCACCTCGAATACCGTGGCGAAGTGCGTTTACGGAATTTCCGACAATCTGGCGACCAACGTCTTCGCCCAGGCTGGCAAATGCCGGGTACCGGCCATCGTGTTCGCCTGTGATACGGCCCCGGAAATGGATACCGAGGCGCCCAAGGGCATGGTCAAGGTCTATCCGCGCCGGATCGACCTGGAGAACACCGAGAAGCTCAAGGCGTTCGACG
Source organism: Hyphomicrobiaceae bacterium (assembly GCA_033765285.1). Taxonomy (GTDB): domain Bacteria; phylum Pseudomonadota; class Alphaproteobacteria; order Rhizobiales; family Hyphomicrobiaceae; genus Filomicrobium. The sequence goes on from JANRIE010000059.1 coordinate 105,867, forward strand.
ATACGATCGTGGCAGAAACGCTGGTCGAGCTCGAGGCGGCGGTGGCGGAGCGGCGGCAATGGCTGACAAGCTCCTCCTGCTGACCGGACGGCTCGCCGAAGCACGCCTGCGGCAACTCGTCGACGACCTCGGTCTCGCCCCAGAGGCGTGCGAGGTCCGCCACGTCGGGATCAAGGTGGCCGCGCTGATGACCGAGGCCATCGTGCGCAATCGTCTGGCCGCGCCCATCACCGCCGATCGCGTGATCGTACCGGGCCGCTCGCGCATGGACCTCGATCGGCTCGCGCAGCACTTCGGCGTGCCGTTCCAGCGGGGCCCGGACGAGTTGATCGACCTGCCCGCATTTCTCGGGCGCGGAGGCAAGCCCCCGGACCTCAGCGGCCATGCCGTGCGAATCTTCGCCGAAATCGTGGAGGCCCCGCAGCTCACCATCGAGGCCATCCGCGCTCGTGCCCGCCAGCATGCCGCCGCGGGTGCCGACGTCATCGACGTCGGCTGCCAGCCGGAGGCTGATTTTCCGCATCTGGAAGCGGTGATCGGCGCACTGAAAGCAGATGGCCTCAAGGTCAGTGTCGATTCTGGTGATCTGACCGAACTGCGCCGCGGTGCTCTGGCTGGCGCGGACCACGTGCTGTCGCTCGACGAGACCAGCCTGGACGTCGTTGCCGGCACGACCTGCGTCCCGGTCCTGGTGCCGCGACCGCACGGTGATCTGGCCTCGCTGCTGCGTGCCATCGACGCGGCCACCGCTAAAGGTATCGCGCATCTGGCCGACCCCATTCTCGATCCCATCCATTTCGGGTTCACGGCTTCGCTGGAGCGCTATGGCGAATTGCGCCGGCTGCGGCCCGAGGTCGACATCCTGATGGGGACCGGCAATCTGACCGAACTGACCGAGGCCGACAGCCAGGGCGTGACCGCGCTGCTGATGGGCATCTGCTCGGAACTCGATATCCGCAATGTCCTGATCGTGCAGGTGTCGCCCCACACCCGCCGCACCGTCGAAGAACACGATGCCGCGCGCCGGCTGATGTTCAGGGCCAAGGCGGACGGCAGCCTGCCCAAGGGTTATGGCGGCGGGCTCTTGTCATTGCACGAGTTGGCGCCGTTTCCCCTCTCGCCGGGCGAAGTCGAAGAGATGGCCCGTGGGATCAAGGACCTGAACTTTCGCATCGCGGCAACGACCGATGGCGTGCACATCGCCAATCGTGACGGGCATCATCAGGGCAAGGACCCGTTCGAGCTGTTTGGGCTGCTTGGCGTCGAATCCGATGGCAGCCATGCGTTTTATCTCGGCTATGAGCTGGCCAAAGCCGAGATCGCCTATCGGCTCGGTAAGCGCTACGTGCAGGACCAGCCGCTGATGTGGGGCGTCGCCGCCGACGCCAAGACCGACGACGACCTGACGCACCACGCGCCGGAAGGTGCTACCCTGAAAGCCAAGAAGAACCGAAAGACAGGGCAGGCAAAAGACCAGGCCGGAGCAGCGGAGGAGTTGGGCGATGCCGATGATCGTCGAGACGGTGCTGACGACGCGGGCGAAGTCGGGTGAGTTGCACATTGCGCCGCTGGGGTTGATCGCGGAGGGCGAGCGCTGGGTCATCGCGCCGTTCAAGCCCTCGCGAACACTGGATAATTTGCGGGAGAACCCGGTCGCGGTCGCCAATCACGTCGATGACGTGCGGATCATTGCCGGCTGCCTGACCGGCCGCAAGCAGTGGCCGGTGCGGCGTGCGGACAAGGTGGATGGAGCCTACCTGACGGCCGCACTGGTGCATTGGGAACTGAAGGTCGAGGAGGTCGTCGAGGACGAGGTGCGCCCGCGGTTCTCGTGCGGCCTCGTACATGCGGAAAGCCACAGGCCGTGGTCCGGGTTCAACCGCGCGCAGGCCGCCGTCATCGAGGCGGCGGTGCTCGTCTCTCGCCTGCACATGCTGCCGGTCGCCAAGGTCGACAGCGAACTGGCGTATCTTCAGATCGCCGTCGACAAGACCGCCGGAGCGCGCGAACTCGAAGCCTGGGGCTGGCTCATGGAGAAGGTCGCGGCGTGGCGGACGACGGGACCCTCGTGACGTCGGCCGGACGGGGCCCGAGCGGTGCAGCGCCCAACGGGCTTCCCTGACAGCACGTCGTCGCCCTCGGTCGTTTCAGCTCAGGTCGGCGAGCAGGCACTTCAACACCCCGTAGTCGAACTGTCCGTTGAGCGCAGAATGCGCCGGGCCCAGGCGACCGGACTCCAGGGCTCCGGTCTCCTCGAAAGCGGCATGAATCGCGTCGAGGTCGCCGGCATCCAGGTCGAGGATGTCGTCGGAGGACAGCAGTCCGGCCGCGATGGCCTCGGCGAAATGGCCGTACACGGTTGACAGCTCGAGGTTGCGCCGTTCGCCGATGGCGGTGGCGTCGAGGCCGTCCAAGTGCAGCCTGAGCGTCGCGTTGACCGTCGCCGACAACCGGTTGTTCAGCATGGGATGCGGCTTGTGGCCGGTGATGGTGTCGATGATCGCCTTGCCGTAGCGGGCGATCTTGCTGGTGCCCAGCCCCGTGATGGTGTTCAGGTCCGCCAGTGTCTGCGGCTTCAGCGCGGCGAGTTCGGCCAGCGTCCGGTCGTGGCAAACGACGTAGGGCGGCAGTTTCGCTCCCGCGGCCGTTTCGTGCCGCCACCGCTTCAACGCGTCGAACAGCGGCTGGTCGGCGGCTGCGATCGCCGTCGTCAGCGACGATCCGGCGCGCTCGCGGCGGACGCGGCCAGACCGGTCGTCGCGGCTGATCTTGGCCGGTGCCGCCCGCATCATGAACGTTTCTTCGCCGCGCAACAGTGGACGGGCGCGATCCGTCAGCACGAGGCCGCCGTGGCCTTCCTCGTCCCCTGTCAGATGTCCGGCGGCGGCGAGCTGGCGGACGAGCCCACGCCAGATGGCGGCGTCCGTATCGCGGCCAATGCCCCATACCGTCAGTTTGTCGTGGCCGAACTGCCGCGACTTGTCGGAGGATTTGCCGGTCAGGACATCGACGAGGTGGGCAACACCGAAGCGCTGGCCCGTGCGATAGACGGCCGACAGCGCCATGCGCGCGAGTTCGGTGCCGTCCACGGTCTTGGGTGGCTCCAGGCAATTATCGCAGTTACCGCACGGCTCCGGCCGCGCCTCGCCAAAGTAGGCGAGCAGCGCCTGCCGTCGGCAGCCGGGCATTTCAGCCAGGCCGATCAGGCGGTCCAGCTTTTCGCGCTGGACCCGCTTGTAGGCCTCCGCGCCATCCGACTGGGCAATCCACTGGCGCTGTTGGATGATGTCCTGAAGGCCATAGGCCATCCAGGCATCGGCCGGTTCGCCGTCGCGGCCCGCCCGGCCGGTCTCCTGGTAGTACCCTTCGATCGACTTGGGCAGGTTCAGGTGGGCGACGAAGCGGACGTCGGGCTTGTCGATGCCCATCCCGAACGCCACCGTGGCGGCGATGACGAGCCCATCCTCGGCCAGAAACCGCGCCTGGGTCGCCGCGCGCTCGGCGGGTGGCAGACCGGCGTGGTAGGGCAAGGCGGGGCGGCCCTTCGAGGACAGCCAAGCGGCGGTTTCTTCTACACCCTTGCGAGACAGGCAATAGATGATGCCGGCTTCGCCCGGGTGTTCGGCCTCGATGAACCGCCACAGTTGCTCGCGGCCACCCATGGAGCCGATTTCGGCGATCCTGTAGCGGATGTTGGGGCGATCGAAGCTCGCCACGTAGCGGGCGGCGCTGCCGAGCTGCAACTCGGCGGCGATCTCCTCGCGCGTGCGCTCGTCGGCCGTTGCGGTCAGCGCGATGCGTGGCACGCCCGGGAATCGCTCCGCCAGACATTTCAACTGGCGGTACTCGGGTCGGAAATCATGGCCCCATTGCGAGACGCAGTGCGCCTCGTCGATGGCAAAGAGCGAAATCTGGCTGGCGGCCAGAAGATCGAGGGTGCGCTCCTGCACCAACCGCTCGGGTGCGACGTACAAAAGGTCGAGACCACCCGAGCGCAGGCGGCCCGCGATCTCTGTCTGCTCGGCAAAACCTTGCGTCGAGTTGAGGAACGCGGCGCGCACACCGGCCAGTTTCAACGCATCGACCTGATCCTGCATGAGGGCGATCAGCGGCGACACGACGATCCCGGTGCCGGGGCGCACCAGCGCTGGGATTTGATAGCATAGAGACTTGCCGCCGCCGGTCGGCATCAGCGCCAACACGTCGCGGCCCTCGATAAGGCTCTCGACGATGGCCGACTGGTGCGAGCGGAACGCGCGATAGCCGAACACCTGCTCCAGCACGCGCTGGGCGGCAGCCAGCGGTGGCTCGGGCGCAATGAGTGTTGCGGCGCTGGTCCTGGCTCGGGTCATGCTGGCTCGTGTCGGGTGCTCAGGGAAATCGGCATGCGTGGTCGGATGGGTCACGCGGGTCGGCGAGCCGGCACCATAAGTGATTCCCACGGGGACGCGGCCGGGGACGGAGAGCTGCTTGTGGAGCACAGGCCACGGTGTGCGCGACGATCGCCATTCAGTGATGGTTCATGTTGAAATCGCTAGCTTTGCGACTGAAGATGAGCCAAGGGCATGAACGCTGTCCCGGCAGCTGGCGCGGGCGGGCACACGGCAGCGGGTGGGGCGTTCGAGGGAGGCAGGGATGTTACGCAAACGGGTGAACTGGACGACGGCGGGCGGGGCGCTGTTTGCCGCTTGTGTGACGATCGCGCTCGCGGGACCCGCGCTCGCCGACAGTTGCCGGTGGTATGGAGCCACCGCGCTGCGCCAGCAGCAGGAGAACGAGCGGTTGAAGTGCGGCTTCTCGGGTACCGAGTGGCATTCCAATGCCGCTGAGCACGAGGTCTGGTGCGCGACCGTGGGGCCCGACCAATGGAAAGTGGCGGCACAGAACCGCGACCGCATGCTGGCGGAATGCGCGGCAAAATCGAAATAGCGTGGCGGGGCTCACACGAAAAAGGGCGGCACATTGGCCGCCCTTTCCCGTTTGGTGGGGTTGGGCCCGACCTGACATCATGTCCATGTCGCCGCCCGACGTCGGGCCTGGCCGATGTCGGCACAACACAGGCGCATGGGCGGGGCCTCACACGAAAAAGGGCGGCACATTGGCCGCCCTTTCCCGTTTGGTGGGGTTGGGCCCGACCTTACATCATGTCCATGCCGCCGCCCGACGTCGGGCCTGGCCGACGTCGGCACAACACCGGCGCATGGGCGGGGTTCACACGAAAAAGGGCGGCACATTGGCCGCCCTTTCCCGTTTGGTAGGGTTGGGCCCGACCTTACATCATGTCCATGCCACCCATGCCGCCCATGCCGCCGCCATGGCCGTGGCCATGACCGCTGTCGCGCTTCGGCGACTCGGCGATACAAGCCTCGGTGGTGATCAGCAGGCCGGCGATCGAGGCGGCATCCTGGAGCGCGGTGCGCACGACCTTGGCGGGGTCGATGATGCCCTTTTCGATCATGTCGCCGAACTCGCCCGTCTGGGCGTCGTAGCCGAACGTCTGCTTCTTTTCGTCGAGCACCTTGCCGACGACGATGGAGCCCTCGACGCCAGCGTTCTCGGCGATCTGGCGGATCGGAGCCTGGAGCGCCTTGCGGACGATGTTGATGCCGGCCTCCTGGTCATCGTTCTCGCCTTCGACCGTGATCAGGGCCGATGCCTTCAGCAGCATGACGCCACCGCCGGGAACGACACCTTCCTCGACCGCGGCGCGCGTGGCGTTCAGCGCGTCGTCGACGCGGTCCTTGCGCTCCTTCACCTCGACCTCGGTCGCGCCGCCGACCTTGATGACGGCAACGCCGCCAGCGAGCTTCGCCAGACGCTCCTGCAGCTTCTCACGGTCGTAGTCCGAGGATGTCTCCTCGATCTGCGCCTTGGTCTGATTGATGCGGGCCTCGATGTCCTTCTTCTTGCCGGCCCCATCGACGATCGTGGTGTCCTCCTTGGTGATGGTCACGCGCTTGGCGCGGCCCAGCATGTCGGGGGTCACGTTCTCCAGTTTGATGCCGAGGTCCTCGGAGATCGTCTGACCGTTGGTCAGCGTCGCGATGTCCTCGAGCATGGCCTTGCGGCGATCGCCGAAGCCCGGTGCCTTGACGGCAGCGACCTTGAGGCCACCGCGCAGTTTGTTGACGACGAGCGTTGCGAGCGCCTCGCCCTCGATATCCTCGGCGATGATGAGCAGTGGCCGGCCGGACTGGACGACGGTCTCGAGGACCGGCAGCAGGGGCTGGAGACCCGACAGCTTCTTCTCGTGGATGAGGATGAAGGGGTCTTCGAGTTCGGCGACCATCTTCTCGGCGTTGGTGATGAAGTATGGCGAGAGATAGCCGCGGTCGAACTGCATGCCCTCGACGACCTCGAGCTCGGTCTCGAGGCTCTTGGCCTCCTCGACCGTGATGACGCCCTCGTTGCCGACGCGCTGCATGGCCTCGGCGATCATGTTGCCGATTTCGCGCTCGCCGTTTGCCGAGATGGTACCGACCTGCGCGATCTCAGCGCTGTCCTTCACCTTCTTGGACTTCTTTCCGATGATCTCGATCACCTGGGTGACGGCCTTGTCGATGCCGCGCTTGAGGTCCATCGGGTTCATGCCAGCGGCGACGGACTTCATGCCCTCGCGGACAATGGCCTGGGCCAGAACGGTCGCCGTCGTCGTGCCGTCACCGGCCACGTCGTTGGTCTTGGAGGCGACTTCGCGCATGAGCTGTGCGCCCATGTTCTCGAACTTGTCCTCGAGCTCCACTTCCTTGGCGACCGTCACGCCGTCCTTGGTGGTGCGTGGCGAGCCGAAGCTCTTCTCGATGACGACATTGCGGCCCTTGGGGCCGAGCGTGACCTTCACCGCGTTGGCGAGAATATCGACGCCGCGCAGCATGCGCTCGCGGGCATCGGGACCGAAACGGACGTCTTTAGCTGCCATGATTGCCTGTTTCCTGATGACTGTGGGGGGATGGGGCGATGATCGTGCTCAGCCCGGATTTACTTCTCGATGACGCCCATGATGTCGCTCTCCTTCATGATGAGGAGATCCTGGCCGTCGATCTTGACCTCGGTGCCCGACCACTTGCCGAACAGCACGCGGTCACCTTTCTTCACGTCGAGGGGGACAAGCTCATTGTCGTCGCCGCGGGCACCGGGACCGACGGCGATGACTTCGCCCTGCTGCGGCTTCTCGGCGGCCGTGTCGGGGATGATGATGCCGCCAGCGGTCTTGGTCTCGCTCTCGAGACGCTTGACGACCACGCGGTCATGGAGGGGGCGGAATTTCATGGAAGAGAGGCTCCGTTGGAATTGGCACGATTTTGGCCGACGCGCCGTGCGCGGCGGAGACCGGCGCGCTGAGGCTGCGTCATGTGATAGAGGCCAAGCCTGGTAGCACTCCGTTGAGGTGAGTGCTAGGCTGCACCGTATGTGGCTTGCCGCGGGCAGCGTGTCAAGTCTTCAGGGTCGGCTGGACACCCGCGCAACGGGGCCTCGAATGGTTTCCTCCATGGCAGACGCGACCGGGGAGGGCATAGGCAGGCTTTGTCTTAAGTTCTATATTGCGGAACTATTGAATTTTGGCTCGCCGGCGTCCATTTGGCAGGTGCGACATTCGCATGCTCGACTACGGAGGCTGTAATGACCCAGAGCGAAATGACGGGCGCAAGTGACCTGCTGACGCCGACCCGGCTTGGCGCAATCGACCTGAAAAACCGCGTCGTCATGGCGCCCCTGACGCGGTCGCGCGCGAGTTCGCTCGCCGTACCGTCCGAACTCGCCGCGCGGTATTACGCGCAGCGCGCCGGATCGGGTCTGATCATCACGGAAGCGACCCAGGTGTCGTTCGAGGCGATGGGCTACCCGCGCACGCCTGGCCTGCACACCGAGGAGCAGATCGCCCGCTGGCGCGAGATCGTTGCCGCGGTGCATGCCGCTGGCGGAAAGATCGTCGTGCAGATCTGGCACGTCGGGCGGATCGTCAACCAGCTCAATCGCGGTGTGTCGGCCGACGTCGTGGCTCCATCGGCTCTGCAAGCGCCGGGCAAAATGTACACCGATGCAAAGGGTATGCAGGACCACGATACGCCACGCGCCCTCGAGACAGACGAAGTCGCTCGCATCGTCGCGGACTTCGCGCGGGCGGCGCGCGTTGCGATGGAGGTGGGGTTTGATGGTGTCGAGGTGCACTCGGCCAACGGCTACCTCCTGCACCAATTCCTGTCGTCCAACGTCAACCAGCGCACCGATCGCTATGGCGGCTCCATCGAGAACCGCATCCGCATGCCGCTGGAGGTGATCGACGCCGTTGTTGCCGAAATCGGGGCCGACCGTGTCGGCGTGCGCGTAAGCCCGGGCCATGGGTTCAACGGCATTGAAGAGGCCGATCTCGAGGCGTTGTACGCGCAGTATCTCGGAGCGCTCGATCAGCGCGGGTTGGCTTATCTCCACGTCATGCGGCCGTTCACACACGCGTTCGAGACCGATGTCGTCGCGCTGGCCCGTGCCCACTACAGCGGGACCATGATGGTGGCGGGAGGATACGACGTCGAGAGCGCCGTGGCCGCTGTGCGGGACCCGCAGATCGCCGCGGTCGCCTTTGGCCGGGCGTATATCGCCAACCCTGATCTGGTGGCCCGGATCGCGCACGGATTGGCCTGGGCCGAACCGCACCAGGCGACGTTCTATACGCCAGGGGAAAAAGGCTACACGGACTATCCGACTGCGGCCTGAGGCATCGGGCCCGGTCGTCCAAACAACAACGTCGCGCCCAACAACAAAAAGTGCCGCGGGACAACCGTCCCGCGGCACTTTTGCTTCGAATGCGGCCGATCAGGCCTGCGGCGAGGCTGCCGGTGCAGCCGCACGCACGACGCGGATCAGCGCCTGCTTGCGCAGCTTCTTGCGGCAGGCGGCCGTGTTGCCCTGGAACCGGGTCACTTTGGCACGCGGGATCTTATGGGAGGCCTTGCGCTTGCGCTTCTCGATGTTACGCGGGCTGCGGGCACCGCGGGTAATGGACATTGTCGAAGTTCCTATGGCTATGTTGGTCCAGGAGCAGCCATGACGGCGCTCCAGGCGCGGATGGTCAGGTCGGTGGCATACGCCAACTTGCACGCGGCCGCAAGCCCGGCTGGACGAGGGCACCATTGGCCAGACGGGCTAAATCAGCGCGCGTCCCACAGCAGGGTCATGCCGTAGCCGGGGCCCAGAAACGCACCGGCCCACAACAGGCAGGACACGAGGCTCGCCGGGAGGAAGACGTGCCAGCGCATCTGCATCGCCGAGGCCACCAGTGGGACGAACGGGCGGATGACGCCGGCGAATTTGCCCGCCACGATGCTGAGTGCGCCGTACCGGGTCACAAATCCTCGCGCCGCCACATACCAGTCCGGGTGGTCGCGGAGCGGCCAGACGCTGCCGATCTCGCCGCGCAGAAAACGACCGATCACAAACGTGACGACATCGCCGAGGAACGCGCCGGCCGAAGCTGCGAGCCAAACCGACCAGAACGACCCGCCGGCCGCGCTGTGCAGTCCGCCGATGGCCAAGAACAGAAACGACGACGGCACCAGCAGCGACAGGAAGATCATGCTTTCGGCGAAACCGAGCGCGAACACGATCGGTTCGGCGAGATGGATATGGCGCTCGACCAGCCCCATGACGGTGTCCTTGAGGTCGTTCAGCACCGATTCTGCTCCTGTGTTGCGGTACGTTATGGCGTGGCATGAGGCCGGCCACAATCACAGAGGGCCGCAATGATCCCGTGACACTTGCGGGATAAGCCGTGCTAAGACGCTGGGACGGTGTCGGACCGCACGGCCGGGTTTGGGTGCTACACATTGCCCGTTGGTCTTCGGATCAGAAGGTGGCACTACCCCGCGCGGCTGAGGCTGGCATACCGATCGCCTGCGCGCGAGACACATCCGGTGGCTGGTCGACCGCGCACTGGCGCACCGCAAGACGCGTCTCAAACGGAGGAACGATGGCCTCGATCGAGCAAGTCCGGACCGAGGACGGCACGCCAACCGGTGTCGCGCGCAATCAGCGGCTGCGCCAGGCTGTCCACCGCCACAAGGCGATCTCCGCGCAGGGTGTGCAGGAGCGTCTGTTCACGTTGGCGTTCTCGGGTCTCGTCTATCCCCAGATCTGGGAAGACCCGGTCGTTGATATCGAGGCCCTGCGGCTGCAGGACGGAGAGACCGTCACGGCGATCGCGTCGGGCGGCTGCAATATCCTGTCGTACCTGACCGCCGCCGATGTCAAAGTCACGGCGATCGACCTCAACCCGGCGCATATCGCGCTGAACAAGCTGAAGCTGGTCGCCGCGCAACACCTGCCGGGTTACGCCGCCTTCCACCGCTTCTTCGCTGAAGCCGACGCCAACGAAAACGTGCGCGCGTACTTCACGTACCTGCAACCCCACCTGGACCCTGTCACGCGCAAATACTGGGAAAGCCGCGACCGTCTCGGCCGCCGCCGCGTCGGCTATTTCGGCAAGAACCTGTACCGCCACGGCCTGCTCGGCACGTTCATCGGAGCCAGCCATCTGCTGGCTCGCATGCACGGCCGCAACCCCAGGAAAATCCTGAAGGCCAAGACGCGGCAGGAACAGCGCGAGATCTTCGACAAGGAACTGGCGCCGCTGTTCGAGAAGCGCCACATCCGCTGGCTCATTTCCAAGCCGTCGGCGCTGTTCGGTCTCGGCATCCCGCCCAGCCAGTACGAGGCGTTGAAGGGCGATGAGACGCACATGGCCGAAGTGCTGAAAGCGCGGCTCGAACGGCTCGCCTGTGAGTTCGATCTTCAGGACAACTATTTTGCCTGGCAGGCGTTCGGTCGGCGCTACGCGTCGGGCGGGTCCGGGCCGTTGCCGCCGTATCTGCAACGCCAGAATTACGAGACGCTGCGGGCGCGGGCGGGAAACATCAACGTCGTGCACGCTTCGTTCACCGAGCATCTGGCAGCCCAGCCGGACCGCTCGTGCAATGGCTATGTGCTGCTGGATGCCCAGGACTGGATGACCGACGAACAGCTCAACGACCTGTGGACGGAAATTGCGCGGACCTGCCGGCCGGGCGGTCGCGTCATCTTCCGGACCGCCGGCGAGAAGACGATCCTGCCGGGTCGGGTGGCCGACGACATCCTGTCACGGTTCAGCTATGACGAGGCAGCCTGCCGGAAATTGACCGAGAAGGACCGCTCGTCGATCTACGGCGGGTTCCATGTCTACGTGATGCAGGACTGAGGCAGAGCATGGGTCTGGAGGCTCGAGAGGCCGGCGATGCCGCCCATCACATGGATGGCATCTACCGCTACCAGCGTTACATCTACGACCTGACCCGGAAGTATTTCCTGCTCGGACGCGATACGATGCTGGCGGGCCTACAACCGCCGGCCGGCGGCACCGTGCTGGAAATCGGCTGCGGGACCGGGCGCAACCTGATCCTTGCTGCGCAACGGTATCCGGACGCCCGGTTCTATGGGTTCGACATTTCCGCGATGATGCTTGAAACCGCGACCGCCAATATCGCGCGCGCCGGGCTCGCCGACCGCATCACCGTGACACAGGGCGATGCTACGGGGTTCTCCGGCAGCGAACTGTTCGGCGTCCCTGCCTTCGATCGCGTGTTCATATCGTATTCGCTGTCGATGATCCCGCCCTGGCGGCAAGCGCTTCCCGTCGCTCTGGCAGCGGTTGCTCCCGGGGGCTCGCTGCACATCGTCGATTTTGGCCAGCAAACCGGATTGCCGCGCGCCTTCAAGGCGGTTCTTCATGCGTGGCTCGCCAAGTTCGACGTGGTGCCACGCCCAGACCTCGAGGCCGCCCTCTCCGACGTCGCGCGCGATGCCGGGGCCGAACTTAGGTTTACTCATCTGTTGCGCGATTATGCGCACCATGCCGTGGTGACGAAGCCGGCAGCGGCGGCCTGAGGCGATCGCCCAGCGAACAGCGAAGTGTCCCTGAGAAGCCGGGCGGCCGGTTGCGACGTGCCCCATATTCGCCACGTCTGGCCCGCGGTTCCCGCGCCCAACCCGTCCGCGTTATTGCCTGCGGTCTGCCGGGCGCAGTGGCTCGCGGTTGGCCGTGATCTCCATCCAGGCCAGTAGCGCGCCAACCGCCACCAGCGCCAGGCCCAAGGCCATGACGGGACGGCTCAAGGCCAGAACGGCGCATCCCACCAGAGCCACGTTGCATGCCGCCACCCGCCGCACGACCACGGCGTGCGATCCGAGCGACTTGGCTGCGCGCTGGTAGGCGTGTCTTCGGTGGGCCTCCCAGACTTTTTCGCCGTCCATCAATCTGGTCAGCAGGGTGATCGTCGCATCGGCCGAGTAGTACAGGGGGAGAATGAGCGCGGCGGCCAGCGAATGGTGCGCCGCCAGATCCATCATCATCGCGCCGGTCAGCAGGCCGAGGGGCACGGAGCCGACATCGCCCATGAACACGCGTGCCGGGTGCCAGTTCCAGAACAGGAAGCCCACGGCGGCCCCCGCCAGGGCGAGAGCGAGCCCAAAGAAGGGAGCCGGGCCCCCTGAAACAGCAACGACCATCACATAGCCGGCCGCGAGAGCCGCAGTCTGGACGCCGGCGATGCCGTCGATGCCGTCCATGAAGTTATACAGATTGATGAACCAGACCAAGGCCAGGAGAACCACCGCGCGATCGAGCCAGAACGGCAGCACTCCGCCAAGGAGCAGCGCGCTCGGCGGCACCAGTGCGACGGCCACGAGGGCGGCTGCCGTGTGGGCGGCAAAGCGCAACCGGGCTGGGACCGTCACCGTGTCGTCGATGTAGGAGACCAGCGCCAGTCCGGTGGCGGCGGCAACGACGGCCCATTGCGCGCCGCCGAGCCGCCAGAACAACGCCGCCAGCAGAATGGTGGAAATCAGCAACGGCAGCCCACCGCCGACGATCACCACGCCCTTGTGCATGCTGCGATGGTTGGGCAGCGCGACCGGGCCATGGCCGCGAGCGGCCCCGATGTAGAGATGCGTGAGCGCAGTGCTCGCGATGAAGGCCAGGAAGACGGTCAGGATGGCAGTCAGGGTGGCAGTCAAGGTGCGAACTCCGCGCGGCGCTGCCGGTCAGTGGCTGGAAAACATCGCCGCAGGCGGGAGGCGAGGTCAAGAGCCGGGTCGCCGGGACCGCTGCTCAACGGAGCAGCCATAAGGCGAAGCGCCGACGCTCGTGCCAAGCCAATGATGCCACCAGAATGACCAGCGGGAGCCCGTAGACGAGGGCGTAGACGTGGGTCCAGGTCAGTCCGTCAGGGTGGCGCGGCAGATAGAGGCACACGCAGAGGACCGACAGAGCCACGACCGCGGGATGGGGCGCGCGCACGACGAGTATTGTCAGCAAGGCGAAATACCAGGGATAGTGCGGTGACGGCAGCGTGACGATCAGTGTGCCGAGGAGCAGCAGGGCGTGGGGGCGCAGGCCGTCTGACCGCTGTGTGAGCAGGACCCACAAGCCCGCGCCAGCCAGGACGGTCGCAGCCGCGATGGCGTAGTGCCAGCCGCTGGGGTCGGCCAGCGCGAAATCGCGCAGCAGCCAGACGACGTGGAAACCCCAGCCCGCCACATAGCCCTCGTTGTCGAGGTGCTGGCCGAGGTAGCCGGCGACGCCGGCACCGGCCACAGTTACGTGCGGTGCGTAGAGGATCAGCGCCGTCATGACGAGGGCCACCGGCATCCGCCAGTCCCCACGTCGCCACAGCGCGGGCAGAAGGGCCAACGGCAGGACTTTCACCAACCCTGCGGCCGCCAGCGCAGCACCGCTCCAGCCTTGCCTGTGGCAGGCGGCAGCCCAGATCGCCAGGGCGAGAAACGCCAAGGCGGCAGCGTCCAAATGGGCCTGGCTCGTCAATTCCCATATCGGCAGCGGGTGCCATGCGTAAATCAGGATGCGCGAGGGCGGCAATCGGCTCGCGCGCAGCCACCCGAGCAACGCCACGACAATCACCGCCTCGGAGAGACACATGACGGCGCGCATGCCTGCAATGCCATCCGACAGCCAGACGCCCGCCATGAAGACCAGTTGGGCCGCTGGCGGATAGATGGTCACCGCCCGCTCTTTCTGGTTGATGAATGGATAGATGGCAGCATCTCGAAGGTGCGAAAGCCGTTCGTCGGCGGGAACAAACACGTAAGGGCTGATACCTTCCCACATCAGCCGCCCATCCCAGACGTAGCGATAGGCGTCCGTCGAGAGGGCCAGCGGTGAGTTGAGCGAAATGGCGCGCAGGACGACGGCGACCAGCAAGATCAGCCAGACCGGTGGCGCAGATTCCGCATTTCGAATCATCCACCAGACGGCCGCGCCGTACAGCGCGCCGTGGGTCAGAAACAGATAGACGAACTCGCCTATGCGTCCGCTGCCGAGGGCGGCCGATCCTAGCGCGCTGAGGAGTATCAGTCCTGCCGCAGCGAGCCAGAATACGGCGGGGGCCTCCATCATCGGTCGTCTGGCCGGCGGACAACTCAATTCCATGAGGTGCGGCTCTGCAATTCTATCTGCCCGAGGTGCGACATTGCGTCCACTTTTGGCGGGTCATTGGAGCGTTTGGCGATCCTAATAGCCTATTTTTCGGCCGCTATTGCCTTTGGTGCCGTCACATCGGGGTCATAAGTATTTTACGTATTGTCGGAGATGCCGCACCGCACAACTTATGCCACTCGTGATATGACTTCGAGCACGTCTGTGTCCGGCCGCTCCCAAAGAATAGGCCGCCAGGACGTCAAGCCGGGGGGGTATAGACCAACGCCAGTTGGTCCGCGGGAGCCAGTTGACGTCACGGTCCTGACCAAATCACCGTGCAATGAAACCTACTGGGTGGTGTGAGCGTTAGAACCTCCATCCTGTCTGGGGCAGTGCACCGGTCGAAGCGACGATGACCGTTTAGACGCACGACATACCCCGGCATTTCCGTTGGAGATCATGATGAGATCAAGTGCGGTTAAGTCCACGATGTTGGACATTGACTGGTCGGTTCAGACTGTCCTGCCTATCGAGTTCCATGGCCGCGAGCTCACGCTCGAGGCGCGGGCTTACCAGGGCCAGGACCCCAACAGCCAGGCCATGGCTTTGATCAATCGCGGCGTCGGGGCGGACGCTGCGGCAACGCCGATCGTGCGCGTCCATTCGGGCTGCGTCACCGGCGATATTTTCCACTCGCTGCGCTGCGACTGCTATCGGCAGCTCCAAGCGGCGATGCATGTGATCGTCGATTCGCCGAACGGCGTGCTGCTCTACCTGCCCTATCACGAGGGGCGTGGAATTGGCCTTGTGAACAAGATCAGGGCTTATGCGCTGCAGGACCGCGGCCTCGACACCGTCGACGCGAACGTCGAGATCGGGGCACCGATCGACGCGCGCGAATATGGGCTGGCTGCCGATATCCTGTATGATCTGGGCTTTCCCGAGATCAAGCTGCTCAGCAACAACCCGGCGAAGGTCGAGGCGTTGCGCGCCGAGGGCATCAAGGTCGTCGAGCAGGTGCCGGTCGTCACCGAGCCGCACCTCTACAACAAGCGCTACCTCGAGACCAAGCGCGTACGCATGGCGCACAAGCTCTAAGCGCCAGTTCTGGGCAATCACATCAAAGGCCGTTGCCCGCTATCGGGCAGCGGCCTTTGTTTTGTCGATTGGGGCGTCAGAGTAGGCCATGAGCTTTGGAGCCGGCCTTCGCTGGCGCACAGGTACGGGCCGACCGTCCAGGACCACCGACATCACCGACATCATGGCGTCGCCAGCGTCGCGTCCGCCGGCGTCGGTTATCAGGCAGCGGTGCGCGCCACGTCGGATCGCTTTGGCACCGTGAAACCGCCCTCAGCGACCATTTGTGCGAACAAGCCACCTTGCGCGACGAGGTCGTCGTAGCCGCCCCGCTCGACGATGAGGCCCTTGTCGAGGACGAGGATCTGGTCGGCGTCGGCGACCGTCGACAAACGGTGGGCAATCACAAAGGTCGTGCGGCCTTCCCTCAGCGCGTCGATCGCCCGCTTGATGCGCGCTTCCGTATTGGAGTCGAGGGCGCTCGTCGCCTCGTCGAGGATCAGGATCGGTGCGTCCTTGAGGAACGCCCGCGCGATGGCCAGACGCTGGCGCTCGCCGCCCGAGAGCTGCGCCCCGCGCTCGCCGATGACGAACTGATAGCCGCCGGGCTTCTGCGTGATGAAGGCGTGGGCCTCGGCCATCCGGGCGGCGGCTTCGACCTCGGCGTCGGTTGCCTCCGGGCGGCCGATGCGGATGTTCTCGGCGATCGAGCGGTTGAACAGTCCGGCGTCCTGGAAAACCACCGCAATCGACTGGCGCAGCGATTGCAGCGTGACGTGGCCAACGTCCATGCCGTCGATGAGGATGCGGCCACTGTCGGGATTGCGCAGCCGTTGCAGGAGCGCGATGGCCGACGTCTTGCCGGCACCGGTCGGCCCGACGATCGCGATCGTCTGGCCAGGCTCGGCGGTGAAAGAGAGGTCGAAGACGCCTTGCGTGCTGTCGGGAAACCGAAGACTGACGCTGTCGTAGGTGACCTGGCCGGCGCTGACCGAAAGCGGCCTGGCTCCGGGGCGGTCGCGGGTGTCTGGCTGCTGGTCCAGGATCTCGAACAGATTGGCGATGGCCGGTGCGCCCTGCTGGATACGCACGACGAAGCCAGACAACTGGTCGAGCTTGCCGATGAGCAGATTGGCGAATGCGACGAAACTGACGATTTCGCCGACGGTCAACTCACCGGCCGCCGACAGCAGGGCACCCACAGTGAAGATGGCGATCATGGCGATCGTGGCAGCGGCTCGTTGCAGGACGGTCAGGATGCCCCACCAGGTGAGTACGGGATACTGGGCGTCCAACAGCGCGCGCGCCATCGCCCGCAGGGCCTCCGCCTCGGCGGCCAAACGGGCATAGCTCTGCACCACGGTTACGTTGCCGACCACATCGCCGACGCGGCCGGACACGCCGTAACGGTGCTGCTCGGCCAGCGCCTGTCCGCTCGACGTCTTGCGCACGACGATCAGGTTCAGGATCGTGTACGCCACGGCGAGGGCGGCCAGGATCAGTGCCATGCGCCAGTCCATGGCCACCGCGATGGGCACCAGGAAGAGGATGCCGACGACAGCGGACAGTTGCTCGCGCAGCGCACTCAGCCATAGCCAGAACAGTTCGTCAGTGCCGCGCTGCACGGCTGATATCACGGCACCGGAGCCACGGCGGGCATGGTAGCTGAGGGGCAGGGTGATGGCCTGTTCGAAGGCATCGGCCAGGACGCCGAGACGACGGCGATGGGCGAGGCGATCGGCAAAAACGGCCACCGTCACCGAGGCCCCGATGCCAGCGATGCCGAGCCCCGCCCACAGACCGATCAGCGGCAGTGCCTCACCACCGCGTGCAATGGCGTCGACTACCCAACCGAAGAGGATCGGCTCGGCGAGTTGCACCAGGGCAATGGCCACGCTGGCTGTCACGAGCGCGATGACCAGCGGCAACTCGCCCAGCAGAAGGCGGAGCGCCCGGGCGTAGGTGTGGAAGAGGTTGCTGGTGGCTGACACTCTGGCCGTCCGTGTTCTGATAAGCGTGGGTGCCGAGGCGGTATGCTGGCTACTGGACCGCCCGGTTATAGCCCAAGTCGATTGCGCAGAGTGCGGATCGCTCCGCGGACCGGACGAAACCTGAACCGAACCGTGTGGCGGCCCGGTGGCACGGCGACCGCGCGAAACAGGACGTTTGCGCGCAGGATGTCGCTGTCTCCCCCATCGACGGTCGCCACCCACCACGGATGCCAGATGTCGTTGAGGACAACATAGCCGCCCGGGCCAGCGGCCTCGATCACGACTTCGGTGTTGGCGTAGGCGGTCAGCTTGGCGGTCGCCGGATGTGTCGGTGGGGGGGCCTCGGTGCTGGCATCGCGGCTTTCCCGCTGGTGGTCGGTGCGCGCCAGCAGGACGGTCTGGCGGAAATCGACGTCGGGCAACACGCCTGTCGTGAGCGCGGCGTCAAAATCAGCGAAGCGGGCCTGCGTGGCGTAAAGAACGCGGGGTAAGGCCTTCTCGTTCTCGTAAACGTACCCGTCAGCGGTGCGCGCGACCAGCTTCAGGTCTGGTGATGGCCGCCGTTTGTCGATCTGGGCTATCGGCACGCCGGTGGCGATGAAGCGCAGGCCCAGCAGGTCGGCCATGGTCGAACGATAGGACGGCATCAGCGGCGAGAACGTGCGCTGCTCCGGGAGCCCGGAGCTATCGGGGGCTCCGGTGGCTGCCACATACAGCGCCAGTCGGACCGGGTTGTAGCCCAGCGTATGCTCGAGGCGGTGAGTGAGACTGGCGTTCGGCCAGTGGAACCCGAGACCGGCGAGCTCGACGCGGTCGCGTCGGGTGGCGCTTTCGTTCTCGCTCGTCAGCCGTTTCAGCAGGGTGATCGTTTCGTTGCGGCTGTCGGGCTCCAACACCTCGTAGTGCGCGGGTGGCAATGCGTTGGAGGTGTTGGGTCCGTTGAACACGGCGATATCCAGGGTGGTCGCAGCCACCAGCAGGCCGACGGCCAGCGCTGGTCTGATCGGCTGTACCCAAAGGGCGGCGGCCAGCGCAAGAGCACCTGCGGCCAGTGTCACGACGGCGGCTGCCAGTGGCAGGGCGGCTTGTCCGCTGCGCTCCAGACCGGTGGCCGTGGCCAGGGCCGTCACCAAGACGGCGAGCACGATCAGGCCGGTCACGATCGCCGGGGTGCGCTGAAGCGGTGCGCTTGCCGACAGCAGCAAATGAGCGACGTATCCGGCAAGCACCGCGGCAAGACCGCCGACGAGAAACACGGCGTCGGCAGGGCGGCGGAAGAACGCGACACCCGGCAACGAGGCATGCAGCCAGGCGAATACCGGGGTGTACCAGCCGAGGGCGTAGACGAGCATGGTCCCCGTCGCCACCGTGAAAAACAGGACCGGCCCGCGCAGCAGAGCGCCCGAGACGAGACCATAAAGGATGAGAAGAGCCGGCACTGCGCCCAGATACAGGATGCCCATGTTCTGCGCGATGTAGAGGTCGGTGTCGCGCCACGCAAAGCTCGGTGGCCCCCAGTAGTCGGCCATGTGTCCGGCCGCGCCGTAGAGATCAGGCACGAGCGCGGTCATCAGCAATGCAGGGTGCAGCGAACCGCGGCCGGCACTGACGAGGTCTATGCTGGGACGGCTGGACGTCTCGGCCGTCAAAGCGGTCATCAGGACCGGCATGGCGATGATGGCGAGACCGCCCGCGGCCCCGACGACAAGCGGGAGCACGATGCGGCGGGCCTGGGCCCCAAGATCCGGGCCCGAGGTAACGGCCGCCGCCGTCTGCCAGACGACGTAGCCGAGCAGAACATAGACGCCGAGCAGGGCGACCTGGTCGCGGCCAAGGACCATGAATGCCGCCGCAATGCCTGCGCCAAGGCCATAGCCCCAGTGGCCGGTGCGCAGCGCGCGGGCCAGGAGGACGAGGGTCAAGGCCAGGAACACCATGCTCAAGACCTGGCCCGTATGCTGGATGCGCCAGGACATGGCCGCACCGAACCCGAATGTGATCGCCGCCAAAAGCCCGCCGCCGGGGTGCCAGCCCTGGTCACGGAAAAAGACGATGAGCGCCAGCCCGGCCATGAGAATTGCGACAAAGGCCGTCATATCCAGGGCCCACAGGCTCGGCTCGTTGGTGAACAACGCCAGGGCCAGATAGGGTGGTGAAAAGATCAGGGACTGGGGATCTGCAACCTGGGGGTGCCCGGAGAACACATACGGCGTCCAGAACGGGCTGTCCCCGTTCCACAGCGCGCGGGCAAGGAACTGTGCCTGCGGTTGAAACTGTGCCTTGGCGTCCCAGGGTACCGTGACGGCTCCCGACAGCCATGGCCAGGTCAAGATGATCCAGCACACGACATAGGCGAAGCTGACGACGGCCAGGCCGGTCGGACTCGAGGGGGTGGGTGGCTCTGGATCGAACGGTCTCAGGGACATCGGCTTTCTCAACGCACGTACGGGCGCTTGGCGGCAGGACTTCTATCGCATAAGCAGCCGTTCTCGATGGATTATTTCGATGCTCTGAGGGAATTGGCCCGGCACCCGGCGGACCGCAAGGTAACGGAGAGTATGCAGCATGGCGATCGTCCTTGGACAAACGAACGGGGGAGTGTCCGGTTTGCACACGGCACCCGAAAGCGATCCGTTGGCGGTTATTCGTGGGTCCGATGCGACACGACCGTTCGTCGTCGCCCAACTGGGCCAATCGCTCGACGGCCGCATCGCGACGGTTACGGGTGAAAGCCGTTGGATCAATGGCAGCGCGGCCCTCGATCATCTGCATGCGGTGCGCGCAGTCGTCGACGCGGTCGTGGTCGGGATCGGAACCGTCGTCGCCGACGATCCGCTGTTGAACGTGCGGCGGGTGCCGCTGGCCACGGGGGGGCGCCAGCCGGCCCGCGTGGTGATTGATCCGTCTGGCCGCATGACGCGCACGGCGCGCTGTCTTTCTGCCGAGGACGGGGCACGGCGGATCGTCGTGCGGGCGCAGGGCGTGGCCGGCGTGGGCGAACTGCCGGCCGGCTGCGAGGTGATCGAACTCCAGCGCGCGCCAGACGGACGCATGGCACCGTCGGCAATCGTCGCGGCTCTATTCGAACGGGGGCTGAGCCGGCTGTTGATCGAGGGCGGCGCTCAAACAGTGTCATCGTGCATTGATGCTGGTGTCGTAGACCGCCTGCACGTGCTCGTCGCGCCGTTGATCATCGGTTCGGGCACCACCGGTCTGGCACTGCGTCCGGATGGCCGGCTGGCGGCGGCACGACGCCCTGCCACCACCGTGCACGTGCTGGCCGATGGTGACGTGCTCTTCGATTGCGATCTGCGCCGGGATCATGCCACAGTCTGACCGGAGCGCTGCCGCCGCGGGTCGACATGACCGGGCCGCCAGCGCGACCGAACAGCGTAATGACGACTTCAGGGCGCGGGGCTGGCCCCGCGGGAAAGGCTCAGGCAGACATGCCGCGCACACCAGAAGCAGCCGTCGAGACCACGTCGGGGACGGTCGAGGTCTACACGCCGACCGCACGGGCGTATCATTGGATCGTGGTCGCGCTGATCGCCGTTCAGGTGCCGGTTGGCTTCTACATGGCCTACCGCGGCAATGTGTTGAATATCTGGGATGGGGCGACCAACGCGCTCTACAGCGGGCACAAGCTTGCCGGTCTGGCCATTCTGGTGATCGTCGTGCTGCGTCTCGCCTACCGGCTGGGTAACGGGGCACCGCGACCGGAACCGAGCCTCGAGCCCTGGCAGGTGGGAGCCTCGGAACTCACGCACTGGCTCCTCTATGCCCTCCTGATCGTCATGCCTGTGCTGGGCTACCTTGGCGTCTCGTATTACCCCGCGCTCGACGTGTTCGGGCTGTTCAAGCTGCCGGCGCTGGTGTCGCCCGATAAAGGAATGGCAGAGACCGTATTCTACTTGCACATGCTCGGGGGATTCCTGATCGTGGGGCTGATCGGTCTGCATGTCGGCGCGGCGCTGTATCACCACCTCGTTCGCGGCGACAATGTCCTGGGCCGCATGCTGCCCTCCGCGCTGCGCAAGGTCTGAATCGGCCAAGCTGCGAGGCGCGATCAGCGCAAGTGATCACCGACGCCGTTTGGACGGGCTTGATCCTACCCGTTCCGGCAGGCGGCGCGCGCCCTTTTGCCTGAGCCGCGCGACGCCTCGTCACCGCTGCCTTGTTTGGCGATATTCGACTATGGTAGGCCGTTGCACCGACGACTGGCGGGCGAGGCATCCTCCTCATGGCCTGCGCCGTATCAGCCTTCGCAACTCTCCAGCACAACGAGGAACGCTCCCATGTCGACTGCCACGGCCGCAGCACACTTCGGCACCAACACGTTTTTCTCAGCCACCCTGGCGGAGTCCGACCCCGAGGTCGCCTCGGCGATCGCCAAGGAATTCGATCGTCAGCAGCACGAGATCGAACTCATCGCGTCTGAAAACATCGTGTCGAAGGCCGTGCTCGAAGCGGCAGGCAGCGTGTTGACGAACAAGTATGCCGAGGGCTACCCGGGCAAGCGCTACTATGGCGGCTGCCAGTTCGTGGATATCGCCGAAGAACTGGCGATCGACCGCGCAAAGAAGCTGTTCGGCTGTGGGTTCGCCAACGTGCAGCCGAATTCGGGCAGCCAGGCTAATCAGGGTGTGTTCACGGCGCTCTTGAAGCCCGGTGACACCATTCTCGGCCTCAGCCTGGCGGCCGGCGGACATCTCACGCACGGCGCGCCCGTCAACCAGTCCGGCAAGTGGTTCAACGCCGTGCACTATGGCGTTGATCGCGAGACCCATCTCATCGACATGGGCGAAGTGGCGACCATGGCGCGCCAGCACAAGCCCAAGCTGATCATCGCGGGCGGTTCGGCCTATCCACGCACGATCGACTTTGCCGCCTTCCGCAAGGTCGCCGACGAAGTGGGCGCGTTCTTCCTCGTCGATATGGCGCATTTTGCCGGTCTGGTCGCTGCGGGTCTCTACCCATCGCCGTTTCCGCACGCCCACGTCGTGACGACGACCACGCACAAGACGCTGCGCGGTCCGCGCGGCGGCATGATCCTCACCAACGAAGAAGACCTCGCCAAGAAGCTGAACTCGGCAATCTTCCCCGGTATCCAGGGCGGGCCGCTGATGCACGTCATCGCGGGCAAGGCCGTGGCGTTCGGCGAGGCGCTGCGTCCGGAGTTCAAGGTCTACACCAAGGCCGTAATGGACAACGCGAAGGCCATGGGCTCGGTTCTCGTCGAGCGGGGCTTTGCGCTCGTCTCCGGCGGCACTGACAGCCACTTGATCCTGGTCGACCTGCGCCCGAAGAAGATCACCGGCAACATCTCAGAGAAGGCGCTCGGCCGCGCGCACATCACGTGCAACAAGAACGGCGTGCCGTTCGACCCGGAAAAGCCCATGGTCACGTCGGGCATCCGTCTGGGCGCGCCGGCGGGTACGACGCGCGGGTTCGGCGTTGCCGAATTCCGGGATATCGGCCGCATGATCGCCGATGTGCTCGAAGGGCTGGCGACCAACGGAGAAGCCGGCAACGGGGCTGTCGAAGAGAAGGCCAAGGGCGAGGCTATCGCGCTGTGCAAGCGCTTCCCGATCTACGCTTGAGGTCTCGCACCAGCATCGAAGCGCTGTGGACCAAGGAGGCGGCCCCAACCCGGGCCGCCTCTTTCCATTTGCGGTGCTCCATCGGGGTGGCGAGGCTGGCGTCGCCAGGTGCATGCCGGCGATGTGGGGCACGGCTGACGAGCGCAACCAAGCCGTGTGGCACCTCTGGTCGCCATGGCGTCGGAGCGGGAAGTCGGGTAAGCGTTTCGGCCTCAATCAGGAGCGGTGTGCGGGCTTCGCCGGCGCACCACCGGCGTTCGAGGAGCTTGACCATGCGCTGCCCGTACTGTGCCTGCGAGGATAGTCAGGTCAAGGACAGCCGGCCTTCGGAGGAGAACACGGCGATCCGCCGGCGACGGGTCTGCCCGGATTGCGGCGGGCGGTTTACGACGTTTGAACGCGTGCAACTTCGGGAGCTGACCGTGCTGAAGCGGTCCGGCCGCAAGGTCCCGTTCGACCGCGACAAACTGATGGGTTCGATCGCGGTGGCAATCCGCAAGCGGGAGATCGCACCGGAGCGGGTCGAGCGCATGGTGTCGGGCATCGTGCGGCAGCTCGAGGCTTCGGGCGAAACCGACATCCCCTCATCGCGAATCGGAGAACTGGTCATGGATGCCTTGCGCGGCCTCGATCCCGTGGCGTATGTGCGCTTCGCCTCCGTCTATCGGGATTTCCGGGAGGCCGCGGACTTCCAGGGCGTGCTCGGCGAGATTGCCGCTGCCGGTGGTCCACCCGCCGAAACGACGGCCGGACCGGCTGACGGCCCCGCAGAGGGCGTTGGCGGCGCAAGACCTGTCCGGCGGTGACTGTCGATCGAGCCGGGCGAACCGCCGCAGATATCGGCGGCCGGCGCTGGGAGAGAGGCTCACAGCAAGCCGGGCGCGAACGAACACTGCGCAAGTTCAGCGAGAACCATAGAGTTGCCGATGTCCATTGTGGCTCCGACTGTTGGTCGATCGGGTGCTGCGGACGGACCCAAGTCTTGAAGCCGGAACACGAGAGCCGTGGCCCCTTTCGAAAATCAGGACGCCTTTGACGATCACATGATGACGATCGCACTGCGGGCCGCGGAGCGCGCGTTGGGCACCACTGCGCCCAATCCGGCCGTCGGCGCGCTGGTGGCCGACGCAACGACGGGCGAAATCGTCGCGCTGGCCGCGACGGCGGCCGGCGGACGGCCGCACGCCGAGCCTGTTGCGCTGGCGGCCGCCGGGCCGCGAGCGCGGGGGGCGACGCTGTATGTCACCCTCGAGCCCTGTTCTCATTTCGGCCAGACGCCGCCCTGCGCCGCCGCCGTGATCGCAAGCGGGGTCGCCCGCGTCGTGATCGCCCAGGAAGACCCTGACCCACGGGTCAGCGGACGCGGCGTGCGCATGCTGCGCGATGCCGGTGTCAGCGTCGAGCGGCGGCGGGTTCTGCTCAAAGAGGCGCGCTGGGTCACGCGCGGGCACATCGTGCGCGTCACCGAACGGCGGCCCTTCATTCAAGTGAAGATGGCGGTCGGGCCGGCCGGGGTCATCGCGCGTGGGGCGGGAGGCGCGCCGGTCTGGGTCACGGGGCCGACGGCGCGCCAGCACGGACACCTGCTGCGGGCCAAGGCGGACGCCATCCTGATCGGGGCCGGCACGCTGCGCGAGGACGATCCGTCGCTCACCTGCCGGCTGCCGGGTTTGAGTGCGCGCTCGCCGCTGCGGGTCGTGGTGGCGGGCGGTGGTCTGCCCACGCCTGCCGCCGGCCTGGTGCAGACGGCGCGGTCGGTGCCGGTTTGGATTTTTGCCGGGCGGGAGACCATCGCGGCCGATCCCGAGCGCGCGGCCGCTCTGGCAGAGGCGGGGTGTCGCATTCTTCCGACAGACGTCATCGGCGGGCGGGTGTGGCTTCCCGCCATTGCCGAGCGGCTGGTGGCCGAGGGCATGACGCGCGTCCTGGTGGAAGGCGGCCCGCAGATGTGGCAGGCCTTCGCGCGCGCGGGGCTGGTCGACGAGGTGATCGTCTATTGCGCGCGCGCGGCATCGCGCCAGCAGGCACGATCTGATGTTGGCGCGGCGGCGATCGCGACCTATCTTCCCGGGTTCGACATGCGTTTGCAGGATGTGCGGGACATCGGCGGCGACGAGATGCGGGTCTACCGGCGAGAGTGAGGCGCAGGCCATGTTCACAGGGCTCATCAGCGATATCGGCACGCTCGTGGCGCGCGACGGCGGCCGCCTGACGATCGCGGCGTCCTATCCGGCAGCGTCGGTCGCGATCGGCGCGTCGATCGCTTGCGATGGCGTGTGCCTGACGGCGACCAGTGTCGCGCCGCAGGCAGCCGGCTGCCATTTCACGGTCGAAGCGTCCAACGAGACGCTGGGCAAAACCACGCTGGGCTCTTGGCGACCCGGGCTGCGGATCAACCTGGAGCGGCCGCTCAGGACCGGCGACGAACTCGGCGGGCATGTCGTCAGTGGTCACGTGGATGGCACGTGCCGCATTCTGGAGGTGCTCGCCGATGGGACGTCGCGCCGCTTTTTGCTGGAGGCCCCAGAGCATCTGGCGCTCTACATCGCGCCCAAGGGGTCCGTAGCGCTCGATGGCACGTCGCTGACCGTGAACGAGGTGTCCGGCTGCCGCTTCGGCGTCAACTTGATCCCCCACACCTTGACCGTGACGACGTGGGGAGAGAAAAGCCCGGGCGACGTCGTAAATCTCGAAGTCGATCTGTTCGCGCGCTACGTGGCGCGCCTCATGGAGTTTCGCCAGTGAGCGCCGATGCGACGCCGAGCCCAGACCTCGATACGCAGGGCCTGCTTGTCCCCACCGAGGAGATTATCGCGGAATTGCGCAATGGGCGTATGGTCGTGCTCGTCGACGCGGAGGATCGCGAAAACGAGGGCGATCTCGTCATCCCGGCGCAAATGGCGACACCGGACGCCATCAATTTCATGGCCAAGCACGGCCGCGGCCTGGTCTGCCTGACGCTGAGCCAAGCGCGTGCGGCGGAACTCGAACTGACCGCCATGGTGCCGCAGAACCGGTCGCGCAACCGGACCGCTTTCACGGTGTCGATCGAGGCGCGCGAGGGTATTACGACGGGTATATCCGCCCACGACCGCGCCTGGACGATCGCGACGGCCATCGACGCCACCAAGGGGGCGCGCGATATCGTCTCGCCAGGCCACGTGTTTCCGCTCGTCGCCCGTGAAGGCGGCGTGCTCATGCGGGCAGGGCACACGGAAGCCTCGGTCGATCTGGCGCGGCTGTCGGGGCTTTATCCGGCGGCCGTCATCTGTGAGATCATGAACGAGGACGGGACGATGGCCCGGCTCCCCGATCTCGTCGGGTTCGCCGCACGTCATGGCCTGAAAATCGGGACCATCGAGGACCTGATCGCCTACCGCTTGCGGAACGACCGCATCGTCAAGCATGTCGCCAAAAGCCACGTGGTGAGCGCGTTCGGGGGCGACTTCGAACTGCACCTGTACGAGACCGTGGTCGAGCCGCTGGAGCATCTGGCGCTGGTCAAGGGCGATGTGACGGCGGAGGGACCGGTCCTCGTACGCGTGCACGCGGTCGATGCGCTGAGCGACCTCATCGGTGTCGGAGGGGGCGCACGGGCGGATGCGCAGTGCAGTGTGATCGCGGAGGCCATGCGGGCCGTCGCCGCGGCGGGACGCGGGGTCGTCGTTCTCATTCGCGATTCGCGGCCGAAGAGTGTATCGGAGTGGATGGCGCGCCGCATGGTGCCGGCGGGGGGCGATGCCGCCTCGGCCGGGCGGCGGCAACTCGAGATCGGGGTCGGTTCGCAAATCCTCAGTGATCTCGGTGTCAAAGACATGATTTTGCTGACGAACTCTCCCGCGCAGGTGTACGTGGGCCTGGAGGCGTTCGGTTTGCGGATCGTCGGAACGCAAGGTATCAGGTAAGTCGAGGTCATGGTTCAAAGTACGACAGGCCGGCACGCGTCCGAGCGGCGCCCGCAGGACGGCCATCTGACGGCGCACATCCTGATTATCGAGGCGCGCTTCTACGATGGTATCGCCGATGACCTGGTGGCAGGTGCCATCGCCGAGATCGAAGCGCGCGGGGCGACTTACGAGCGGATCAGCGTGCCTGGCGCGCTGGAAATCCCGCAAGTGCTGGCGGCTGCCGTAGCGGCCGGTCACATGGGACGTTCCGCCGAAGCGCCCAGGTTTGACGGCGCGGTGGCGCTCGGGTGCGTCGTTCGCGGGGAGACGGCGCATTTCGAGGTCGTGATCGAGAACGCCAATCACTGGCTGATGCAGGTCGCCACGGCCCATGCGGTGCCCCTCGGAAACGGAATTCTGACGGTCGAAACGATGGAACAGGCCGAGCAGCGCGCCCGCGGTGGGCGCGACGGCAAGGGTGGCGACGCAGCCCGCGCCTGCCTGCGCATGATCGAAATAGCGCGCGCGTTTCGGGGGCAATGAGCATGTCGAGTGACAATCGCAAGCCCGGTCGCCGATCGCAGGTGCAGGCAGCCCGGCGCGGGGCGCGCATGGCCGCGGTTCAGGCCATCTACCAGATGGATATCGCCGGTACGGACGTCAGCGACGTCATCCGCGAATTCACGACGGAGCGATTTCCCGAGGCCGGCGACGAGGAGGCCGTGGCGCAGGCCGATCCGGCGTTTTTCGGTGAGATCCTGCGCGGGGTGGTCCGGCGTCAGCGCGATATCGATCCGATGATCGACCAGCAACTTGCCATCGGCTGGCGGTTGAAGCGGGTGGAGACGACGCTGCGGGCCATTCTGAGGGCTGGTGTCTTCGAACTGATCGAGCGCCACGACGTGCCGGCCAGGGTCGTCATCAACGAATACATCGACCTTGCCCACGCCTTCTTCGACGAGGACGAGCCCAAGGTCGTCAACGGCGTGCTCGACCGGCTGGCCAAGCGCCTGAGGATTGCGGAGTTCCCGTCCGCTCCGTCCGCCGAGGGCGATGAGCCGCCCGCCGCCGACCCCGTACCGGGTGGTGGTGCAAGCCGAGACGACGAGGCAAATGGCTGAGCCCACCCAGGACCTGGAGCATGCCATGGTGGCGCGGCTGCTCGCGCCGCTCGCTCACGGGCTACCGGGTGCACTTGGTCTGGAAGACGACGCCGCCGTCGTATCCGTCCCGCCGGGACATGACCTCGTCGTGACCCTCGACACCCTCAACGACGGCGTGCATTTCCTTTTCGACGGCAGTTCCGCGCAAGCGCGCGATATCGCCGCCAAGGCGCTTGCCGTCAATGTCTCGGACTTGGCGGCCAAAGGTGCCGTCCCGCACGCGTACTTTCTCTCGCTGGCCTTGCCGGGCGGCGAGTTGCCGTGGCTCGATTCGTTCGTCGCCGGCCTTGCCGAGGCGCAGGCGCAATTCGGGATGGCACTGTCGGGGGGAGATACGACACGAATTGGTGCTGGGCTTTCGATCAGCATAACGGCTCTCGGCCTGGTGCCAGCCGGTGGCATGGTGCGACGGGGGGGCGCGCGATCCGGCGATGTCCTCTACGTGTCGGGCACGATCGGGGACGCGGTTCTGGGCCTCGAATTGCGCCGCGAAGCGGCCGAAGCCGCAGCGTTGATGGAGGCTCTCAGCGAGGCGGAGGTGGTCCAGCTTCTGCGCCGGCATCTGCGACCCGAGCCGCGACTGGCACTCGCTTCCGTACTGCGGCAGTGCCAAGCGGCGGCGATGGACGTCTCGGACGGCCTCGTCATTGATCTGGATCGAATGTGCCGGGCCAGTCGGACGGGCGCGCGACTGATGGCGGCGCAGGTGCCCCACTCGGCCGCTGCCAGCAAGGTGCTCTCGGCAGGCCTGGTGACACGCCAGCGGTTGATGACGGGTGGCGACGACTATGAGATCCTGGCGGCCGTGCCGTGTCCCATGACAGGCCGCTTCGAGGCCGGTGCCGCAGCGGCCGGAATTGCCGTCACAGCGGTCGGGGAGATGATCGCCGGAGGAGAGGTGGTCGTGCTCGACGAGGCTCTCGCGCCCATGACGTTCGTCAGTCGCGGTTTCGCGCACCTTTAGCTGGCGTGCGCCTGTGTGCGAGCTTTTTCCCGTCGAGACTGGAACCGATTGGCCTCCACCACTGTTGCAGGTGCGAAGGACATGCTAAATCACCAACGTTGCGTCGGCTTCGTGGCCTGTGGTTGGCAAATCGAGGCCAAAATCCGGGCGAAGTGTCTTCCTTTGGCCATATCCTTCAAGCCACGCTGGTGGTCGGTATCGCCAACGGACATCCCATACAGGAGGGCAGCGGCGTTCTGCGGTCCACCCTCCCAAAGCAGCAGGAATCTCGCATGCCAGTCGATCGCACGCTGAAGGGCAACGGCGCGACGAGACGCGCGTTTCTGAAACGCGGCGCTGGACTAGCGGGGGCGCTCGGCGGGCTGGCGCTGCCGGCGGCGGCGCAGGCGCAGGATGCGGCGTGGTGGGAAACAATCTTCGGGTCGGGCTCACCGATCACGCGCCGCCCGCCGAACGACCGGGAGCGCCGGCAGGTCGATCTCAACGACCTGCGCGAGAACGCGACGCCGTGGCTCAGTGACGTTATGCTGGAGAGTACTCAGTCGGCGATCGAGCGCTACCAGCTCATCGTTTCCCAGGGCGGCTGGCCACAAGTGCCCGGACCGCGCCTGATGCGTCCCAACGACGACGACGAGCGTGTGCCGCTGTTGCGGCGGCGCTTGCGCGCGACCGGCGAACTGTCGGCCAAGAGCCAGTATTACGACAGCTATGGGTTCGACGGTGAACTCGAAGCGGCCGTCATTCGCTTCCAGTCGCGCAACGGCCTGAAACCTTCGGGGCGTGTCGACCGTCCCACCTTCGCGGCGCTCAATGTCACTGCGGAGATGCGGCTAGCCCAGCTTCGTCTCAACATGCGGCGCATCCAGGACTTGATGCGTGACCGCGTTCCGGATCGCTACATCCTGGTCAATGTGCCCGCTTTCCAACTCGAGGCGGTGGAAAGTTTCGAGGTGCAGCAGCGCCACCGGGTCATCGCCGGCCGCTCCGAACGCCAGACACCCGAAATTCGCGCGACGGTGCGCGCCTTGAATTTCTTCCCCTACTGGCATGTGCCCGACAGCGTCGCCAGGCTCGATCTCGTGCCGCGCATGCGCAAAGATCCGGGCTACCTGCAGCGCGAGCACATCCGGGCTTACCGGGGTGGCGACTACAATCAGGAAATTCCCCTGGAAACGATCGACTGGAACACGGTCGATACCAACCTCGTGAAGTTCCGGCAGGACCCGGGCGAGTGGAACGCGCTCGGGCTGGTGCGCATCGACATGCCGAATGCCGACATCGTCTACATGCACGACACGCCGATGAAGCAGCTCTTTGGCCAGGCGAGCCGCGGCTACTCGGCGGGTTGCGTGCGGGTGCAGGACGTCTTCGACCTTGTCGACTGGATCGCCAAATACGAACTGGGTTGGGAGCAGCCCGGACGCGCTCGCGCCGTCGTCGATGCCGGCCAGGCGCTGGACCTGACGCTGACGCGCCAAGTGCCCGTCATTTTCGCCTACATCACGGCTTGGGGCGAGCCGGGCGGTGCCGTGCAGTTCCGTCCCGATCTCTACGATCGCGACGGCGCGCGTGAGTTCGCCGGCGACATCGACCCTGAGGACCAGCCGCAGGTGCCAATTCGCCTCGCGCCCTAATTTGGAGTGAAGTCCGCTGCCATGACGCCGATGGATCGCGCTCTGGTCGAGGCTCGTGCGGCGGGTGCGCGTGGCGAGGTTCCGATCGGGGCGGTGATCGTCGACCCCGACGGAGGCATCGTCGCCGCTGCGGGAAATCGAACCCGGGAACTCAACGACCCCACCGCCCACGCCGAGGTTCTAGCCATCCGGCAGGCCTGTGCCTCGCGCTGCTGCGAGCGGCTCACGGGATGCGATCTCTATGTGACGCTGGAGCCCTGCGCGATGTGCGCAGCCGCGATATCCCATGCCCGCATCCGGCGGCTCTACTACGGCGCTTGCGACCCCAAAAGTGGTGGTATCGAGCAAGGTGCGCGCGTGTTTGCCCACGCGACGTGTCATCATGTGCCTGAAATCTACGCTGGGCTCGGGGACATGGCAGCGTCCGAGTTGCTCCGAGAGTTCTTTCAGGCGCGACGGTCGTGATGTGCTCCCGTGCCGGTCCGGCGTGTCGCCGGAGACCTCGAGGATCGGCCCCATCCATCGGGGATTTTCGTGGCCGGCTTTGCAGGCCGGAAAAAGGCCGGCACACTCCAGTCGACGCGTGATTCGCTGGGCCGGCAGGCGGCCTGGCCTGGTTGTCGAGATGGCAGATACGGGTCTGATGCCGACCTGACGCCGCGTTTCGAAGCTCAAACGGGGGGCGAGGGCCATGTGGAAGATTTGGATTGCCGTCGTGGTCTGTCTCCAGGCGGGCGCGTCGATGGGGGCGGCTCACGCCGAGGCGCAATCGGGGGCGGATGCTCCCGTGGTGCCGGCAGCCGTCATCGTGGACCCGCAGGGGCGTGACGGGCTTGCGCCACCCGTCGCCAACGACGTGCGGGAGGCTTTCGCCGATGGCGCGATCGCAGATGCGATCATGGCGATGATCGCCGAGCGCGCACCCGACGCCGACGCGGGCGAGAGCATCGACCGGGCAGCGCTGGAGGTGTTCTACCGGGCGCGCAACGGCGCGCCGCTGTGGGTGAGCGACGAGGGTCCAAGCGAGCGGGCCCGCGCGCTTGCGGGTGAAATTGCCAACGCGGCGGCCTTCGGTCTTGATCCAGCGGCGTTTCCCCTGCCCGATTTCGCGCAGGTTTCCGGGCCGCAGGCGCTGGGGCGGGCTGATTATGCCCTGTCGATGGCAGCGCTTGGCTATGCGCGGCATGCCCGCGGTGGTCGCATTCCCGAGCCAGCGAAAATGCTGAACTCCAATCTCGACCGCAAGCCGCAACTGCACGAGCCCGCCGATGTGCTCGTCCGGCTGGCGGCCGCCGAAGATATGGCCGGCGCGCTGGCGGCGCTGCATCCGGTGCACCCGCAGTTCGAACTGCTGCGGCAGGCGTGGCTGAAGGAAACCGGTGGCGATGGCCGCGGTCCCCTCGCCACCAACGCTCGGCGGTTGCGCGCCAACATGGAGTTCTGGCGCTGGATGTGGGACGACCTGGGCGAACTGCATGTGTTCAACAACATCCCGGAGTTCATGCAGAGGGTCTACCTCAACGGCAAGATCGTCCGCTATGAACGCATCGTGGTCGGTGAGATCGGCAAGCAATCCTCCGTCTACTCCCGGCAGCTAAAGTCGGTGTCACTGCGCCCCCGCTGGCGGGTGCCCGAGAGCATCATGGTGCACGAACTGTGGCCGAGCCTCATTCGCGGCGGCGGGCTCATGCGTCAGCACGGGCTGGAAATAGCGACCAAATCCGGCGAGCCGCGCGACTGGCGCAAGATCGACTGGTCGAAGGACGACATCCGCAATTATCTCGTGTTCCAACCGCCCGGCGGGAAAAGCGCGCTCGGTTTCGTCAAGTTCAACTTTCCGAGCCAGCACACGATCTTCATGCACGACACGCCCGACAAGTGGATGTTCAACAAACCGCAGCGTACGCTCTCGCACGGGTGTCTGCGCCTGAAGAACCCGCTGCACCTGACCGAGATCGTGCTCGATTATGCCAAGGGATGGGACAAGGCGAAGGTCAAGGACCTCATTGATCGCGGGCCACTCGACAACGAGATCGAGATCGAAAAGCGGCTGCCGATCCACCTCGCCTACTTCACGGCGTGGGCCGACGACGATGGCTCCGTGAGGTATTTCAACGATATTTACGGCCACGAGAAGCGCGTCATCCAGGCCCTCGGCGGCGAATGGTCGAAGATCAACAAGGGCCGCGATCATCTGGCAAAGCCCGTGCCACGCTTCAATCCCGAGAAGCTGGCCCGTTCGGCCCCCGCCCAGCGCGAGACCACCGGCGACAACGCGGGCGATATCCTGAGCAACGTGTTCAAGCTGGGGTTCTGAGCCGGGCGACAGGTCAGCGCCGCAGACGGTCCGCCAGCCGCCCCTGGTGCGGGCTTGCCGGTAGCCGTCGCGGAGACTGTGGTGGTGGCGCTGAACCGGGCGGCGTCACTGCAACGGGCAGCGCCTCGATCGTCTCGGCTGTGAGAATGCGCGTCAGCCGGGCTTTGAGTTCGGCCTTTGCAGGGGCGGCGGCCTCGAGCACCTTGTCCAGCCGGTGGAACTCCATCACGTGGAAGCGGCCGACGTCGATGTCGATCAGGATGTCCGGTCGGCGGGTCTTCAGCTTCTCCTCGACGATCGAGCGTTGCAGGATGTGCAGGGAGGAGACGATGGCTTCCAGGGCGCGCGGCGGGGAGCGATCGTCGGGCAAGCGGCCGGCACCCGAGACGTTGATGGCAACCGTGATGTCGGCGGATCCCTCGATCAGGTCGAACGGCAAGGGATTGACGAGGCCGCCGTCGAGAAGGGCACGCTCGTCGATCTCGACGGCCTGAAACAAGGCGGGCAGCGCCATGCTGGCGGCCACCGCTCGCATCAAGGGTCCGTGCTCGATAACGACCTGGCCTTGCGTGAAAAAGTCCGCCGCAACGACTTTCAGCGGGATGGCGAGACCGGCGAAATCAGGTGCGATGCGTGGTGGCATCACAAGATCGAGCAGAGCCTCGGGGTTCATCAGCGCGGAGCGCAATTGCAGGACGTTGAGCATTCGCCCCCAGGGCTCCTGCCGGGCCGAGAAGAACTGCCGCAGGATGTCGAACCGGCTCTTGAGCACCTCCTCGGCATGCGCGCGGATCTGGGCCGCCGTATAGCCTGATGCATACGCAGCTCCGAAGATTGCCCCGATCGAGGTGCCCGCGACGACGTGTGGTCGCAAACCCAGTTCGTCGAAGGCCTCGAGCATCAGGATGTGGGCAAGCCCCCTCGCGCCGCCGCCACCGAGTGCAAGCCCGATGCGCGGCTGGCGAGCCGGCAGGTTGGCGAAGACGGCCGGGGCTGTTTGTGGTGTCGTCATCGTCGGGCGTCCTGGGCCAATGCAGCATGCCTTCATCTGGCCCACAAGTGTGGAGCGATGAGGGCGTGCGGGGCAAGGTCTCTCGCGATGACCATGCGGTCCGCCGATCAGCCGCGCGTCCGAGCGATGGCGCGCCAGCCGATATCGGTCCGGCAGAAGCCCTCAGGCCACTCGATCAACGATATGGCTTGATAGGCGCGGGCCTGGGCATCGGCGACCGTTGTGCCCAGAGCGCCGATGTTGAGAACGCGACCGCCGTTCGCTCGCAGCACACCGTCGCTGTCGAGACTCGTGCCGGCATGAAAGACGCTCACCCCAGGGACGGCGGCCGCAGCCCCCAGCCCTCTGATTTCACTGCCTTTCTCCGGGGTGCCCGGATAGCCGCGCGCGGCCATCACCACGGTCAGCGCGGCCTCATCGCGCCACTCCAGCGCCAGCCTGTTCAGGCGGCCGTCGACGGCGGCCAGGAGTGCTTCCAGCAGGTCCGATTTCAGGCGCAGCAGGAGCGCTTGGCATTCCGGATCACCGAAGCGGACATTGTATTCGATGAGCTGAGGGCCGGCCGCGGTGATCATGAGCCCGGCAAAAAGAACGCCCCGGAACGGCGTGCCGCGCCGGGCCATCTCGGCAACCGTCGGTCGGATGATTTCGGCCATGGTGCGTTCCACCATCTCCGGCGTCATGACGGGCGCTGGCGAATAGGCCCCCATGCCACCGGTATTGGGTCCGGTGTCCCCGTCGCCGACCCGCTTGTGATCCTGGGCCGTGGCCAGCGGGACGGCGGTCTCCCCGTCGACGAGCGCAAAAAAGCTCGCCTCCTCGCCGTCCAGAAATTCCTCGATCACGACTTCGGCACCGGCCGCACCGAAGGCACCGGAAAAACAGGCGTGGATCGCGCGCAGAGCCTCTGCCGCGTTGGTCGCGATCGTCACGCCCTTGCCGGCGGCCAGCCCGTCCGCCTTGATGACGACGGGAAGTGTGTGCGTCTCCAGGTAGGTGCGCGCTTCGCGGGCCGTGGCGAAGCGGCCGTAGGAGCCGGTCGGGATGCCGGCGTCGCGGCACAGGTCCTTGGTGAAACCCTTCGATCCCTCGAGGCGCGCGGCGGCCTTGGTTGGCCCGAAAGCCTTGAACCCGGCGGCACCCAGATCATCGACGAGGCCGTCGACCAGGGGTTGCTCGGGCCCGATGACGACAAGACCGATCGTCTGCGCGCGGCAGAACGACACGATGGCGGGGTGGTCGGTCGGATCGAGAGGCACGCACCGGGCGACTTCGGCGATGCCGGCATTGCCAGGGGCGCAGAACAGCTGGTCGCATCGCGCGCTGCGCGCCAATGCCACGGCGAGCGCATGCTCGCGGCCGCCACCGCCGATCAACAAGACGTTCATGCTGTTGGGTCCTGGTTGCCTTGACGCGCCGGGAGATCCGGCCGGTGACCCGATGCTGGGCACGACATGTGCTGCGCAGGACATGCGCTGCGCAGGACATGCGCTGTGCAGGACACGGGGGTGCACTTGCCTTCGCATCGGCGAGTTCCTGTATCATCAGAGCGAGCGCAAACAAAGCAGGACCGATTCGTGGCCGAACCCTCCAGCGACCCCCGTAGTCTGCCCGGGAATATTCCCGAGTTGAGCGTCTCCGAGCTGTCGGGGGCCATCAAGCGCGCGCTCGAAGACGGCTTCGGGCTCGTGCGCGTGCGCGGCGAACTGGGCCGCATCAGCCGGCCGGGTTCGGGTCACGTCTACCTGGACCTGAAGGACGACAAGGCGGTCATCGCGGCCGTGATGTGGAAGGGCACGGCGGCGCGCTTGAGGGTCCAGCCCGAGCAGGGCATGGAGGTTGTCGCAACCGGGCGGCTCACGACCTTTCCGGGACAGAGCAAGTACCAGCTCGTGATCGAGGCGATGGAGCCGGCCGGCGTCGGCGCGCTGATGGCCCTTCTGGAGACGCGCAAGCGGCAGATGGCGGCAGAAGGGCTGTTCGATGACGCCCGCAAAAAGCCGCTGCCATTTCTGCCGGCGGTCGTCGGCATCGTGACGAGCCCGACCGGAGCCGTCATCCGCGACATGCTGCACGGGTTCGACGAGCGCTTTCCGACGCGGGTCGTCATATGGCCGGTCCGCGTGCAGGGCGAGAGCTGCGCCGCCGAGGTGGCCGCCGCAATCCGCGGCTTCAATGCGCTGCCCGCCGGCGGTCCGGTGCCGCGGCCAGACGTGATCATCGTCGCCCGCGGCGGCGGTAGCCTCGAGGACCTTTGGGGGTTCAACGAGGATGTCGTCGTGCGTGCCTGCGCTGACAGCCGGTTGCCCCTCATTTCGGCCGTCGGACACGAGACGGACTGGACGCTGATCGATCTGGCGGCCGATGCCCGTGCGCCGACGCCGACGAAGGCTGCCGAATGGGCTGTTCCGAAGCGCTCCGACCTGATGCAGCGGACCAGCGACAACGGCAGCCGGCTGGCGACCGCCGTGCGGCGCAGTCTGGAGCAAGCCCGCACCGTATTGCGCGCCGCCATGCGGGGACTGCCGAGAGCCGACGCGCTTTTGGCTTTGCCGCGGCAGAGGCGCGATGCGGTCGAACGGCGGCTTCCGCTCGCGCTCGTCGCCAATACCGGCCTTCACGAGCGGCGCTTCATCCGGGTCAGCGGCCGGTTGGTCCCGCGGCTCATTGTCCACCGGATCGGCTCGTGTCAGGATCGCATGGTCCGTGCGGACAGTCGGGCACGGACAGCGCTGCTGCGGTCCGCTTCGGTTCGCCGCGCCCTATGGGAGCGGCAGGCCTCACGCCTGAGGCCGCTGGCATTGGCACAACGGGTGGCGCGCGGGCGTGAGGTGCTGCTGGGCCTCAAAAACCGAGCCCGGCAGGCGATCGCGGCCCAGTTCGACGCGCGCCGCCTGGCGCTCGAGGCGCAGGGTAAGATGCTGGGCAGCCTCAGTTATCAGGGCGTGCTGGATCGCGGCTTTGCGCTGGTGCGCGACGCACGAGGCCAAACCGTGCGCCGGGCGGCGGACCTCGATCCTGCCGATCTGATCGAGATCGAGTTGGGCGACGGGCGTGTCGGGGCCCGCGTCACAGGAAAATCCTCCGCAGGGGGGCGACCGGGCGATGTCCGGGAGCCGGCCAGCGACGGCGATGAGCGGCGCGCCTCGCGCGGCCGCCCCGCCCCGAAACAGGGCTCACTGTTCTGATGCTCTGCACGCGGCATCCCTGTGCGCTGCACGTCTTGACGAGTCCCCCGCCGACGCGCGATCTATTGGCATCCGCCATGCACCATGGACCACGCGACCCCGATCACTCGTCGGGTTCGACCGCGACAGCCACTGCGGACCGGATGTGATCAGGATCGGGGACGACAACGCGAATGAACCGCTTCGAAAAGTTTTTTGGCCTTTCGGGTGAGGCGAGCGTCAAATACCTCGATGGAGAGTTTCAGGTCGTTGCCAACGGCGACTTCGTGCGGTGCGCGGTCACCGGGCGGCCGATCAAGCTGGCCGACCTGCGTTATTGGAATGTGGAGCGGCAGGAGGCCTACATTTCCGCTGAGGTGTCGTTGCAGCGGTATCTGGACTTCAAGCTCAAGGGGCGATGAGCGGCTGAAGCAGGGCGGCGAGCCGGGCTTCGTCGCGCGGCGGCAAAACAAGCCGGATGGGAAGTACGGCGCTTTCCGCGCGTAGCTTTGCCAGCTCCGCCGTCTGGCCCAGCAGCCGGGCGTGATCCTTCGCCGTCGTCATCAATACAGCGTCGCAGCTTGCGGCAAGGGCCAGCAGGCGCTCGGCATCCGCGGGCTGGTAACGGTGGTGGTCCTTGAAAGCCACGGTGTCGGCAAGCCTGACGCCGTTTTGCTCCAATAACGTAAAAAACCGCTGTGGATTGCCGATGCCGGCGTAGGCGACGACGCGGCGACCGGCCAGTGTCTCGCGTCCGATGATCGGTTCTGCCCAGGCGGTGAGGACAGGGCCGCTGAACTGGGCGCGCAGGCTGGCGAGGATCGACGAGGCCGCTGGCTCGCGCGTCTCCGGGCTGGCACCGAGGTTGACGACGATGGCGTCGGTCTTGTCGAACTGGAAGGCCAGCGGCGCGCGCAGGGGACCGGCCGGGATTACCCCTCCATTGCCGAGGCCGCGATGCCCATCGACTACGGCGACGACCAGTGTCTTGGCCAGTTGTGGGTTCTGCAACCCATCATCCATGATGATGACCGTCGGGCGGGGCGAGGTCCGTTCCAGTGCCCGCGCGCCTGCGGCCCTGTTGCGAGATATGATCGTTGCGGCCGTCGTGGCGAGCAGTAGCGGCTCATCGCCGACGACGTCAGCCGTGTGCACCGCGGGATCGACCAGCAGCGGGCCGGGCGACGAGCCACCATAGCCCCGGCTGAGGAAAGCAGGCCGTCCGCCCGCGTGCACGACCATATCGGCGAGGCGCAGCGAGAGCGGCGTCTTGCCCGTACCGCCGGCGGTAAAATTGCCGACACAGACGACCGGGATCGGCGAGCGGTAGGGCTCTGTCGTCGCAAACCGGCGGATGACCGTCCAGCCGTAGACGGCCGCCAGCGGGGTGAGCGCCCGGTGGCGCCAGTCACTGCCCGCGGCGGTGTACCACCAGGACGGCTCCTCAAGAGGCACGCTTCAGAACCTCGCCGTCCGGGACCAAATCCGACAGGACCGCGACGGTTCGCTCGAGCGACCCCGTCATGCTGGCCAGGGCGGCGTCGGCAGCGGCGCGGGTCCGCGCCAGCGTGCTCTCGTCGGTCAGCAGCGCGGCAATGGCAGCGGCAAGCTCGTCGGCGTCGTGGACGATCGTGACGCCGCCATGACGAGCGAGGGCCGCGTAGGCATCAGCGAAATTATGCCCGCTCGGCCCGGACAGAACAGCGGCATGGTGGCGGATGGCCTCGATCGGATTCTGGCCGCCGCGATCGACCAGGGAGCCGCCAATCAGGGCGATCGGGGCCAGCGCATACAGGGTGCCGAGCTCGCCAATCGTGTCGGCGATGTAGATCTCGGTCGTCGCGTCGGGCAGCCGCCCGGTCGATCGCTGGACGATTTTCAAGCCCTGCCGGCGAAGGTCCTCGGCGATGCCGGTGCCGCGTTCGGGGTGGCGTGGCGCGATGATGGTCAAGAACCCATCGAAGGTGCGGGCCAGAATCTTGTGGGCCTGACCGATGATCGCTTCCTCGCCGTCGTGCGTGCTGGCGGCGACGTATCCGCGCCGCCCCGAGGCTGCCGCGCTCAATGCCTGGTAAGCCGAAACGTCCACCGGCAGTGGCGGTGCGTCGATCTTCAGGTTGCCGACGGCTTCGACGCGCCGGGCACCAAGGGCGGCTATCCATCCGGCGATGGTCTCGTTCTGCGCCAGCACGACGTCGAAGCGGCCGAACAGAGCTTCAGCGGCGCGTCCCTGACCCCGCCAGCGGTCGAAGCTGCGGTTGGACATGCGGGCGTTGACGAGAGCCAGCGGTATGCCGCGCCGACTGGTCTCCATGATGATGTTGGGCCAGATCTCGGATTCGGTGAGGACGGCG
Organism: Hyphomicrobiaceae bacterium; assembly: GCA_033765285.1. Lineage (GTDB taxonomy): Bacteria > Pseudomonadota > Alphaproteobacteria > Rhizobiales > Hyphomicrobiaceae > Filomicrobium. The sequence continues at coordinate 145,494 of JANRIE010000059.1, forward strand.
AGGTCGGGTTGCCAGTGATCGAGAAAGCGCGCCACATACGCGGGCACATCGAGTGGGACGTACTGGTGCACGACGGTGCCCGCCAGTCGCTGGCTCGCAAGCTCGGCAGACGTGACCGTGCCCGTGGTCAACAGGCAGGCGATATCGGGTCGGGCCTTGGACAGCGCGCCGATCAGCGGCAAAACCGCGTTCATTTCCCCTACGCTGGCGGCGTGCAGCCAAGCCAGCCGTCCGCTGGGTCGGGCGATGTCGGCGCGGCCCACCCGCTCGCTGCGCCGGCTCGGGTCTTCCTTGCCGGAGCCCGCGCGCCAGCGCAGGATGAGGGGGGCGACGGGTTGCAACAGGCGGGTCGCGGTGCGGTAGGTCTTTAGGCGAAACCCCGGGGGCGGTGGGGCGGCTGCCTCTTGGGTGATGTCCTGAGCTGGAGACCGCAGCGCCGATGGTGACAGGGCCGTGGGGGTGCGGACCGAGGATGGCGTGGCCCGCGCCGGATCGGCCCCAGCCAGGGCATAGGCACGCTGCATCGCCGCGGTCACGGCGGCTTCGACCTCGAGGCGCTTGGCCTCGAGTTCGTCGGGGGTCGCATCGCCGGGTACGTGAATTGGCTCACCTGCGACATGGCCGAGCCTGGAAAATGGCAGGTTGATCGTCATCCGGCTCCAGGTATCGAGCGCGTAGTACCGGGACGTGGCGCTCGCGACCGGAAGGATCGGCCGTCCCGACAACTTGGCCAGCATCACGATGCCCGCACCGGCGCGGCGCGCCGGCCCTGGGGGGACGTCGGCGGTCATGACGATCGACGCCCCGCTTTCGAGGGTGCGCAGCGCGGCACGGAGCGCATGTGCGCCGCCACGGTCCTTGCGACGGCTGCCCGCACCCGCGCCGCGGATGAGTTCCACGCCGAGTGCCTCCATCGCCCGCGCGATCGGTTCGGCGTCGCCATGCCGGGCAACCATGGCCGCGAATCGCAGGGTCGGCGGGCGGGCGGTCGCCAACATCATGAACTGGCCATGCCAGCAGGCCAGAATCGCCGGGCTGTTGGCGCTGAGATGGTCGCTCAAGGCCGGCGGATCGGTCAGCGTGCGCGAGGTTCGCGCGACAAGGCGGATGAGGCCCGCCAGCGACGAGCCCCCCAGTCGCGACAGATATCCTCGCGTCAATCGCGGCGATGCCATGCTCAGGCCCGTCTCAGCGCCAGTTCCTGCAACCAACGTGTGATGCATGTCACGCATACAGTGCGCCGCACAGTCTGCCGGGTGTTACGACGGCTCGCTCGACCAACACTGTGGCGACAGGTCGAGCTATAGGACACAATCGTCGCGTTATCGCAATCGTCTGGTCGGCGCATGGGCCGGGCCGGGCGTTTGTCGCGACGTCGGCTGCACGACCTGGAGGGCAGGTCGGCAACGGCGGTGTTGTCCTGCGCGTTCGTTCTCTATAGTAAGGCTCGGCACTGGGGTTGCGCCCTGGTTTGCGCGTGCCAAGGCGGGAGACGGGCTGACAGAGGCGGATGGCGGGACTGAGAAAACGGACCAAGCGTGCCATCAAGCGCGTGACGATGGCGTGGCGGCACGGGTTGATCTCGCGCTCGCCCGCATGGTTGCGCCGCAGCCTCGGACCCACCGCCAGCTATCTCGACATGATGATCATGGATCACGGGCTCTTCCGGCTCGTGTATCTCAACAAGCACCGGTTGTCGGCGGAAGCATGGCGCAGCGCGCAGCCCGGTCCAGGCCAACTGGCTCGCATCAAGGCACTCGGCGTGCGCACGATCGTCAACCTTCGCGGCGAACGCGAGTGCGGCAGCTTCTGGAACGAGGAGCGGGCGTGCCGGGAACTGGGCCTCAACCTCGTCAATTATACCGTGCGCTCGCGGGCGGCACCCTCGCGCGAGGAAATCCGTGGCGCGGCCGCATTGTTCGGGTCTCTCGAGTATCCGATCCTGATGCACTGCAAGTCCGGCGCGGACCGGGCGGGACTGATGAGCGTGCTCTACCGGCACTTCCGCGAAGGCGTGCCGATCGCCGAGGCGAAGAGCGAATTATCGCTGCGCTATGGCCATATCCGTCAGGCCGACACCGGCATCCTCGACTACTTTTTTGAACGGTATCTCGCCGACACGGCAGAGCGGCCGATGCCGCTTCTCGAGTGGGTCGACACGATTTATGACCCCGATGAGTTGAAGGCGTCGTTCCTGTCGAACGGCTGGGCCAATCGCTTCGTGGACCAGGTGTTGCAGCGCGAGTAGCTGAGCCCGTATCACGCCGGGCCGGTCGGGCTTCCCATGGCGTCGGCGGTCGCCGGTTCGCCGGCAACGAACTGCGAACGGGCGAGCCGGGCGTAAGGACCATCGCCGCTGATGAGTTCGCTGTGGCGTCCGGTCTCCACCAGTTGGCCGTCTTCCAGCACGCAGATCAGGTCGGCACTCTGGACGGTCGATAGCCGATGGGCGATGACCAGCGTGGTGCGGTCCGTCGTGAAGCGCCCCAGTGCCTCCTGCACCAGCCGTTCGGATTCCGCGTCGAGGGCGCTCGTCGCCTCGTCGAGCAACAGGATCGGCGCGTTGCGCAGGATAGCGCGGGCGAGCGCCAGGCGCTGGCGCTGTCCGCCCGACAACCGCTGACCCGACGATCCGATCATCGTGTCGTAGCCCTGGGGCTGGGCCAGGATGAAGTCGTGGGCCGCCGCCGCCTTTGCCGCCGCGACGATCTCGTCCTCGGTGGCCTCCAGCTTGCCCAGCGCGATATTGGCGCGGATGGTGTCGTCGAACAGCGTGACGTCCTGGCTGACAATGGCGATCGCGGAGCGCAGCGACGCCAGGCCGACGTCGCGGATGTCCTGGCCGTCGATGAGGATCGCACCACTTGTCACATCGAACAACCGCGGCACGAGGTTGATGACCGTCGACTTGCCGGCACCCGAGCGGCCGACGAGGGCAACCGTCGTGCCGCCCGCGACGTCGAGACTGAAGTTGCGCAGGGCCGGCTGCTCGGGGGCTGTCGCGTAGGCGAAGGAGACGTCGTCGAAGCGGATAGCGCCTTGGCTGACGGCGAGCGGAGCGGCGCCCGGGCGGTCGACGACGGTCGGCTTCTCGTCCATCAGTCCGTAGAAACTCTCGGCGGCAGCCAATCCTTCCTGGACACGGCCCGTCAGGCTGCCAAGCGCGCGGATGGGCTGAGCTGCCATGAGGAGCGCTGTCACGAAGCCCATGAAGTCCCCAACCGTCGATAGCCCGCTGGAAATCCGCCAGTAGGCAAATGCTATGACGCCGGCAACCGCCAGTCCGCCCAGGGCTTCCAGCAGGGGATCCAGGCGGGCGCGGTTGCGAATGGCTTTCATGCGCAACCCGTAAACCACCTCGAAAGAGCGGTTGACCTGCCGGGCGGCGTAGTCCTCGAGGCGAAACGTCTTGATGAGGCGAGCTCCGGCAAGCTTTTCCGACAACAGCGAGGTCATGTCGCCCAGTTCCTGCTGGGTGCGCTTGGCGACCTTGCGCAGGCGGCCGGAAATCGTAGCGATCGGAATCGCGGCCAGGGGATACACCCCGAGCACGAACAAAGACATCATCCAGTCCAGATAGATCATCGACCCGACCAGGGCGACGACCATCAGCGCATCGCGCACCGCCGTGTTGATGCCGGCTTGAACGGCCTGTTGGACGAACCCGATATCGTTGGTGAGCCGGGACAGCAGGTGGCCCGGGCTTTCGCGGCTGAGCCGCGCGAAGTCGGCGTTGACGAGATGGGTGAAAGCGGCCGTTTGCATGTCGGTGGCCATGCGGTTGACGATTTTCTGCGTGGCGACCGACTGGAGGTAGAGCAGAACGCTGCGGGTGAGCGTAATGGCAACGATGGCGGCCATGACGAGCGTGAAATTGCCGCCGCCCTGCTGCATCAAAGCATCGAACGACGCCTTGATGACGAGCGGATAGCCGCCCGTGACGGCCGCGAGTGCCGCCGTGAGCACGAGCGCGCCCGAGAGTTGGCGCCAGCGAGGGGCGACCCAGTCCTCCAGGAACCGCCACAACAGACGGCGGCGCTCATCGTCCAGCGCGGCATCAGGGCCTGGCGGGGAAGGGGGCGTCGGCTGGGGTGATGTCTCAGGGCGTGCTTTTGTCACGATCAATCCGGTCGGGGACGGGGCAGGTGTCCAGCCCTTGTATGCTGGGTGCCCCGTGCTGGTGTCGCGCACCTGACGTTTGACGGCCAGCGTGCGGCTGGGTTCGAGACCAAAAGTCGGGTGCACAAGTCGTCTAGCAACATGGCCTTGCTCGTGTTCCTGATGGCGCTGGCGCAGGCGTTGACGCGCGACCTGGCCGGATCGGGACGCGCTCGTCAGAACCGGACCACACACTCCGCCTCCGCCTGATGCAGGTCACTCCTTCCCGGAGGTGTCGGTATCAGGATCGAGCAGCCGATGCAGATGGACCACGTAATAGCGCATCTGAGCGTTGTCGACGGTGCGCTGGGCGGCCGCTTTCCAGGCCGCATGCGCCGTTGCGTAGTTGGGATAAACGCCGACGATGTCGAGTTCATCGAGATTGCGAAACTCGGTCCCATCGAGGGAGACCAATTCGCCCCCGAACACGAGATGGAGAAGTTGCTTGGCCGGTGCGGGGGATGGGGTCTTGCTCATGCTGGTGTCGCTCCCAATCGTTGGCGCTGTCGTTGGGCGTCTCCTCTTTGTGTCCTTGGTGCCCGAGGCGGCCGCCTCGCGCAAGCGGGCATCACGCGGTCTGAACGCCGTGCGCCGGAACGAGACACACAAGAATGAGCGAGAAATGTCTCGATTAACGCTGTTGGAATGATCGCTCTGTAGTCTCAGACGATCGGCAGGACGAACCTGCCGAACACAAGAAGTCGACAGGTTGGTGTGCTTTGCGGCACGGGTGGAGCGCCCTTCCCCGTGCCGCAAGTGCGTCTTGTGCGCTCAGCGCAGCGCCAGATCGGCGAGCAGCCCGGCGAACAAGACGATCCCGACCGTGCGATTGGCCCGGAAGCGGGTGAGGCAGTTGCCGGCATCGCCGATGTCGAGGGTAGCGGTCTGCCAGCCGAAATGAATGGCGATCACGGCGAGCGCGGCGAAGGTCGGAAATCCCGCATTGGCCATCAGGGCCGCCGCACTCCAAAGGACGACGGTGGCAGCGAACAGGCCTCCGACCCAGGCGACGGTTGCGTCACCGAACCGAATGGCCGTCGACTTGAGCCCGAGCATCAGGTCGTCCTCCTTGTCCTGATGCGCGTAGATCGTATCGTAAGCTACTGTCCAGGTTACCGCGCCGGCATAGAGAAGTGCCGGGGCCAGGGCGAGGGAGCCCGTCACCGCCGTCCAGCCGACGAGTGCACCCCAGTTGAACGTGAGGCCAAGGATGACCTGCGGCCAATACGTCAGCCGCTTCATGAATGGATAGACGAGGACGAGGGCGAGAGAGGCAATCCCCAGCGCGATGGTCGTGCCGTTGAACTGAAGCAGGACGGCAAGGCCCGCAAACCCCAAGGCGGCCACCAGCGCGAGCGCCTGCCAGGGTTTGACCTGTCCGGAGGGCAGAGGGCGCGAGCGTGTGCGGGCGACTTGTGCGTCGAAATCCCGGTCGACGAAGTCATTGTACGCGCAGCCGGCCCCGCGCATGACGAACGCCCCGATGGCGAACAGCACGAGGGTCCAGGGGTCGGGGAACGTGGGCGCGGGCGTGACGGCCTGACTGCGGGCGATCTCGGCCAGTGCCGCAGACCACCAGCACGGAAACAGCAAGAGCCAGGTGCCGATGGGACGGTCGGCCCGCATCAGGCGCAGGTAGGGTCGCAGCGCGGACGGCGCGTAGCGATCGACCCAATTGCCGGCCGGGGCGTCGGCAACATGGCCTGGCTCGGCTCTGTCGGGCGCGGACCGGGCGGAGGGTTTCTCGCGTGCGCTCATGATGATCTTTTTTTGCTATCGCTGGGTCGGATAACCCACGGCCGATCCGTGCGGGGTAGCCCGCGCGCCGCGCGAGGCTATACGCGGCTTGCCGCGGGGTCGCAATCGGGGCCCGGACGTCCCATCGGGTGCTGGTCTTCAGACGGCCGGCGATCTAATCCGGATTGGGACGCGCCAGATGAGAGGTGCCCATGACGACGCAGGACATCAACGCGCAACGCATCTATGTCGATCAGCCGCTGGGTGAGGGCGGGACACTGGACCTGTCCGCCGACCATGCCAACTATCTCATCAACGTGCTGCGGCTTACGGCCGGGGCCCGCATCCTCGTGTTCAACGGCACGGATGGAGAATGGGCCTGCACCTTGGCCGAGACGGGCAAGCGCCGGGCGCGCCTCCAGGTGGAGTTCCGCGTGCGGGCGCAGGCTGGCGGGCCCGACCTGCACTACCTGTTCGCACCGCTGAAGCGCTCGCGCCTGGATTACATGGTTCAGAAGGCAGTGGAGATGGGCTGCGCGCGTCTGCAACCCGTCATCACCCGCTACACCGTCGCCGAGCGCGTCAATCTCGATCGCATGCGCGCCAACGTCGTGGAGGCCGCCGAGCAGTGCGGCATCCTGCGACTGGCCGATGTCGGTCCGCCGATGAAGCTCGTTCAAGTGCTGGCGGATTGGGACAGTGCACGACGCATCGTATTCTGCGACGAGGCCGCCGAGCCGGGCAGCCCAATCGCGGCCCTGAATGCGCTGGCTGGGGGGCCGCTCGCGGTGCTCGTCGGACCGGAAGGCGGATTTTCTCCTGAGGAACGCGAGATGCTGCTTGCTCGTAGCGATACCGTCGCGCTTTCGCTCGGGCCGCGGATCATGCGTGCCGACACTGCGGCGGTGGCGGCGCTGGCGCTGGTCAATGCGACGCTGGGTGATTGGGCGACGCTGGGTGATCGGGCGACGCTCTGTGATCGGGCGACGCTGGGCGACGGGGCCACGCCGGGCGACCGGACTGAGCAGGGGGCGACTTAACCAACAGGGCGGAGCTGCCGCGCCAATCGCCGCGCGCGGGAGTATAGCGCGAGATTGCCGGCTCTGCTATCGCACACGACTGCGGCGGCCGGGACATGCGCGTTCGGCCGTCTCGAACGCGCCATGCCGTCGTCCGCACCCTTCGGAGCCTCACAGCACGTGAAAATTCTCGGCATCGTGTCGAAGACCCATGACACCGGACTGGCGCTCATCGAAGACGGCGTTCCCGCCCTCGTTCTCGAGGAAGAGCGGTTCACGCGCATCAAGCACTCCAAAGCGTTCCCGAGGAACTGTCTGAAAGCTGCTTTCGGCGACATGGGACACACCATCGCCGAGGTCGATGCCATCACGATCCCCTGGAAAGGGCGTCGCCTGATGGGCACGTTCATGAAGGCCATCGCCGCCAAACCGCCGGCCAGCCTCAATCTGCTGCGTCCGAGCGCGCATGCAACCCATGACATGGGCATCGTCAACCTGTGGGCGCGCATGCACGTCCAATTGCGCGGCGCGCTGGGCGTGACGCGGCTGCCGCCGATCCACGAGGTGGGCCATCACGACGCGCATGCGTCCGTCTTTTTCGTTTCGCCGTTCGATGAGGCGACCGTGCTCGTCATGGACGGCTATGGCGACGAGACCGCGACCAGCGCCTATATCGGACGCGGCAACCGTATAGAACCTTTCATGAAACTGGGGTTCTTCGACAGCCTCGGCATGCTCTACACGTGCACCACCCAGCACCTCGGCTTCAAGCCCTTCGAGGAGGGCACCGTGATGGCGCTGGCGGCGTGCGGGCGGGGCACCTACGTCGACCGCTTCCGCGATGTCGTGCGGCTGGGCGAGAACGGTTCGTTCACGATCAACCGGGACTACATCGACTATCCGACGCACGGGCTCATCCGGCCGTTCTCCCAGCGCTTCATCGACACATTCGGCCCGCCGCGCCTGCCGGCCGAACCGCTCAGCGAGCGGCACATGGATGTCGCCTTCGCGCTGCAGGCGGTGACGGAGGACGTCGTTCTCCATATCGTACGCCACCTCGAGCGGTCACTGCCCTCGCGCAATCTGGTGATCACCGGCGGCGTCGGGCTCAATTGCGTGGCGAACGCACGCGTCCTGCGCGATACCGCGTTCGAGCGGGTCTGGGTGCCGCCGTGCGCCTCCGATACGGGGGCACCGCTCGGGTCGGCGCTGTTCCATTATCACCAGACGCTGGACCGGCCGCGGACCGGGTACGAGATGACCCATCCCTTTCTCGGCAAGGCGTATTCCGAGGCTGACGCCATCGCCGCGCTCGAGGCTTATGGGTTGGCGTACGAACGGCTGCCCGACGATGAGCTGTTCGAGCGGGTCGCCCACGATCTGTCCGAGCAGAAGATCGTGGGATGGTTCCAGGGCCGCTACGAGATCGGGCCGCGCGCGCTCGGCAACCGTTCGATCCTGGCCGATCCGAGGAGCCTCAAGATCAAGGACCTGATCAACGCGAGGATCAAATATCGCGAGCCATTCCGGCCGTTTGCACCGGCGGTGCTGGTCGAGCGCGCGGCTGAATTCTTCGAGGTCGGCCAGCCCGATCCATTCATGACGATGGCCCCGCGCGTCAAGACGGACAAAGTCGACGTGATCCCGGCGGCGGTGCATGTCGATGGAACAGGCCGCATTCAGACGGTGCGCCGCGAGGACAATCCGCGCTACTATCGGCTGATCGAAACCTTCGGTCGGCTGACCGGTGTACCTGTTCTCATCAACACGAGCTTCAATCGCCAGGAGCCTGTCGTGGCCAGCCCGGCCGAGGCGGTTTCTTGCTATCTGCGGACGGCGATGGACGTCCTCGTGCTCGGTAACGTTTACGTGACCGCGCGGTCCGCCGAAGCGGAGGCCAGGGCCGCCCGCGCGTTTCAGGTTGCTAAGCGGTAGAAAAGTGCGGTAGTTCGGTACTTGTGAACTTATAGTCTGGGGACCATAACCCCCATCCAGCCGGGCCGGGGATCTTGCGCCCTGGTTCTCGGCTTTGCTTTGCAGTGGTCCGACCCCAAGAAAGAGACCCGGCATGTCGACCCGCCAGGATGCAGGCGAGCGCCCACCGATCGAGAGCCGCGACGAACTCGTCGGCTGGATTGCCGCGGGCGAAAAGCCCAAGGGTGCCTGGGTGATCGGCACCGAGCACGAGAAGATCGTGTTCAACCGCGAGACGCTGAGACCCGTCCCCTACGAGGGCGACGCGGGCATCGCCGCCTTGATGCGGGGATTGATGGCGTGCTGCGGCTGGGAGCCGATCGTAGAAGCCGGCAACATGATCGCCCTGAAGCGTGCCTTCGGCGAGCCGGGCGCGACGGTCAGTCTCGAGCCGGGTGGCCAGTTCGAACTCTCGGGGGCGACCCTGGCATCCGTGCACGAGACGTCCGCCGAAACGGCCGAACACCTGCGTCAGTGCCATCGCGCCGCCGGGCCGCTCGGGATCGGCTTTGCGGGGCTGGGCTTTGCGCCGACCTGGACGCTGGCCGACATCCCGATGATGCCCAAGCAGCGCTATGGGATCATGACCGCCTACATGCCCAAAGTCGGCTCGCGCGGGCTCGACATGATGTACCGGACCGCGACGATACAGGTGAACCTCGATTTTGCCAGCGAGGCCGACATGGTGCGCAAGCTGCGCGTCGGCCTCGCGCTCCAGCCGGTGGCAACCGCGTTGTTCGCCTCGTCTCCGTTCGCCGAAGGTAAGCTCAACGGCTTCAAGTCCATGCGCTCGGAAATCTGGCGGCACACGGACGCCAACCGCACCGGCATGCTGCCGTTCGCGTTCGAAGCGGGCATGGGGTACGAGCGCTTCGTCGACTACGCGCTCGATGTGCCGATGTATTTCGTCTATCGGGACGGCCGCTACATCGACGCGGCGGGGGCTTCGTTCCGGGATTTCATGGCAGGTCGTCTGGCGGCGATGCCGGGTGAGAGGCCGACGATCGACGACTGGTCGGATCATCTGACGACCCTGTTCCCCGAGGTGCGTTTGAAGCGCTTCCTTGAAATGCGCGGGGCCGACAGCGGTCGAGCTGAGATGATCTCGGCACTGCCCGCATTCTGGGTGGGTCTCTTGTATGACACTGCCGCGCTCGACGAGGCGACGGCACTCATCGCAGACTGGACGGAGCAGGAGCGTCAGGACTTGCGCGACCGCGTGCCGCGGCTCGCACTCGCCACGCCGTTCCGGGGTGGCACGCTTGCCGACGTGGCCCGTCACGTCGTCGCCATTGCGCAACGCGGGCTGGCGGCGCGCGGGGTCCTGAACGCGCGTGGCGAGGACGAACGGGTCTATCTCGAACCGGTGGTGGAAATCGCAGACAGTGGGCGCACCGTGGCCGACCATCTCATCGAGGCCTTCAATGGACCCTGGGGCGGCCGGGTCGAACCGGTGTTCGCCGCGACGGCTCTATAGCGGTACTTCCGGCGATGCCGGCGACCTGTTTGGGGACCTCATGCGGTTCAGTCGGCATTCATGCGCACGGTGCTATTCCAGAGCCTGGGAAATGTTTCGTCGCCAAGATGCTCGTGGCCGCTGATGCGGGCCGGGGCGAGGCGAGACCTTCTGAAGGACGACGGAGGCCTCAGATGCGCAAGTCAATCATGGTGTTGGGGCTCATCGGGCTCCTGATATCGCCGGGGGCATCGGTCGGCCAAACGCGCGTGCCGGGTTCCTTCGAAGTCGCCAACTCCTGCGCGGCCGGTTGCCGGGCCGCCCACAATCAGTGCCGCATAGCCACCAAGGGCAATCGGTCGTGCGATGCGCGTCTGCAGGCGTGCCTGTCGGGATGCCTCAGGCGCTGAGTTTCAGTCAGGGGTCTCGCCACCAAGCGGCTGACCGTCAGGCCTTCTGCTCTGGCCATCGCACGGAAACGTGCCTCTCGTTGCCCCGTTCTGGCCACCGAATCGGTCGACCGTCTCGACAGACGAGGCAACGGGAGCTCTCTGGTGGACGACGACAGCAACGGGCCGATCGAGCGGCTCATCGGGCGCATGCGGGGATATTTCAGCGGCGTCGAGAAGGTCGCGGAGGATCAGGCCTCCGCGGCCGATCTGATCGACGCGGCCGATGTGCAATTAGCGCGATTGAAGCGCGATCTCGCCGCCGTGCTGCTGGACCGTTCCGCCGCCCCGCATTGATCGCGCCGGCACCCTGCTGGTCTTGCGAACGCAACAGAATGCACGTGACCGGCAGGGGTAGCGCAGGCACTCGAAAGCCGGATCAATAGCCGCCCTTGCGCTTGCTCTCGGGCAGGCCGGCAATGCGTCCGGCCAGCTTCGAGGGGTCGCCGTTGAACAGGTCGTAGAGCGACTTCTGATCGACCTCGCGGCCCCACTGTTCGCTCATGGCTTTGACGATCGTGCGGGTGTTGGGCTGCGTGCCGTTGTTGTTGAAGAACTCCTCGCGCAGGTAGCTGATCACGTCCAGGTGCTCGCTGGTCAGGGTGATGCCGTCGGCGTTGGCCAGTTCTTGCGCCAGACCCTCGTTCCAGTCCTCGGGATTGACGAGATAGCCATTGGCCGTGGTCTCGATGTCCTCGCCGTTGTACGTCATCGTCATGGGTGCAGTCCTCCTTGGCGTTGGCACCGTCGTGCCGTTGGGATGGTGTCGGCGGTCCTGTGCTCACCCGCGGGCCGGGTCAGCGTCGATGAGGCCGGGCCGGGCGCGTTGGTCCGGTCCGGGGTGGCCTTCGGTACCGGCGCTCAGACTGGCGGCTACCGGCGCGAACCCTGGTTGAGGCTCGGCGTACCACGCGAGCTTGTCGCGCAGCGAGACGACCGTGCCGATGATGGTCAAGGCAGGGCCCGTGATGCCAGCCCCGGCGGCTTTTCCCGCGATGTCGGCGATGGTCCCGGTCAGCACCCGCTGGTTGGGGCGCGTGCCGTTCTCGACAATGGCGACGGGCATGTCCGGATTGGCCCCGTTGGCGAGAAAATCGGTCATCAGATCGGCGAGGTAGGCGAGGCCCATATAGATGACGACGGTCTGGTTGGGCTGCAAAACGGTCGACCATTCCGCCGAAAGGCGGCCGGTCTTGGTATGGCCGGTCACGAACACGCAGGACTGGGCGTGGTCGCGATGGGTGAGCGGGATGCCGGCAAAGCTGGCGCAGCCGGACGCGGCGGTCACACCGGGGACGATCTGGAACGGGATGCCTTCGGCGGCCAGCAGTTCGATCTCTTCGCCGCCGCGGCCGAAGATGAAGGGATCCCCGCCCTTCAGGCGCAGCACGCGCTTGCCCTGCTTGGCCAGATTGACGAGGAGTTGGGAGATCTCCTCCTGCGCCAGGGTATGTTCGTTGCGGCGCTTGCCGACATAGACGCGCTCCGCATCGCGACGCACGAGATCCAGGATCGGGCTGCCGACCAGCCGGTCATAGACGACGACGTCGGCGCGCTGCATGAGGCGTAGCGCGCGGAACGTGAGCAAGTCAGGGTCGCCGGGGCCGCCGCCCACCAGGTAGACTTCGCCCTGGCGCGAGGCGCTGTCGGCAAGGAAGGCATCGGCCTGGGCCTCGATCTCGCGGCGTGCACGCGGCTCGTCGCCAGACAGGACGAGGTCGGCGACAGTGCCATCCAACACGCGCTCCAGGAAGCGGCGGCGCTGGCCGACTTCGGGCAGTCGCTCGACGAGGCGGCCGCGGATGTCGCCCAGAAAGCGGGCGAGGTTACCGAACGACGCTGGAATGACAGCCTCCAGGCGCTGCCGCAGCAGGCGTCCCAGAAGGGGCGAGGTGCCCGCCGAGGAGATCGCGATCACGAGCGGCGAGCGGTCGATGATCGAGGGCATCGAGAAATCGCTGGCGGCGGGCTCTTCGTTGACATGGGCAAGGACATGCGCCTGCGCTGCGAGCCGACGCGTCGCTTCGTTGGCCACCGGGTCGTCGCTGGCGGCAAACACCAGCACAGTGTCGGCAAGGTCGAAGGCTGCGGGGTTGCCCAGACGGACCATCAGGCGAGGGTGGCCGTCGATCTCCTCGAACTCCGAGCCAAGTTCGGGCGCGACAACCAGCACGTCGGCGCCGGCGCGCAGCGCGGTATCCGCCTTCAAGCGGGCTGCCGCGCCGCCGCCGGTCACGACCACCTTGCGACCCTTGAGGTTGAGGCAGACGGGAAGCTGGTCCATCGTCATTACTCCAGCGGCTCTTCCGGGAAACGTGAATTCATGTGCCAGTCTTCTGCGGTCGGCGCGGGGCACCGACGTCGCTGGCGTCAGGTGTCACCCGTACCGGCTGCGGCAGACCCGGCACCCGGGAGGGTGCCGTCCTCACCCTCGAGGCCATCGCACCACACCACCATCGCAGCCGCGACGGCTCGGGCGGTCGGCGCATCGAGGTCGAGCAGAGTGAACCTGTGGCCTTCCCGGATGCGCAGCCGAATGAGGCGCATGCCACTTTCGAAGCTGGCCTCCTGCAGCAGGATTTCACGGCGGTAGGGGGCGTCGAACCGCTGCAGATCGGTCGTTGTGACATCGCTCACGAGCGGTCTCCCTGATAGCGCGGCCCGAGCGCGAAGACTCTCTCGACTTCGGTCTGCCACTTCTTGGGTGTGTCGCCGAAGTCGGGCTTGACGTCGAAGGCGATGAAGCGAACGCCCTCGCCCGCCGACTTGGCGACGAGTTGGAGGAGGCCGCCGAACGTGTTGACCTCCGGATTGTAGATGATGAGATCGCTGAGGTTGATCATGCCGGGCTCGCGTTCGAGGTCCTTGCTCATGGCATGCGGTCCTTTGTGTTGTGATGGAGCTGTGAAAGCTGAGGCGAACGGTCGGCGACGCACTACTGTCACGGCAGTGGCCGGAGGCGGGTGCGGATCGTGGGCTCACGGCCACGCAATGGCTTCGTGGTAACGCGCCCGTAACATGAGGCGGCCCGCGTGCGGATCCTCCGCGAACGCCGACCGGGTGTGCAGGACGTTGTTGGTCAAGAGCCCTTCGCCGGCCTCCAGGCGATGGCGCAGGATCAGCGGTTCTTGTTCCTCGACGAGCAGATGGTGGAGCAGGGCGACGGCGGCCTTGGTGTCGGCGTCGTCGCGCCAGTGGATCGAGCGCGTGCGCGCGGTGTAGCGCATGGTCAGCCGGGTCGCTGTGTCATCGAACAGAAAAACCGGCCCCGTGCTGATCGGGCGGACGGTTGCGTCCTCCTCGACGCTTTCGGGGATCGTCATGGCGGCCGGGTGCATGAGGGCGGCAACCAGCGCGGGGTTCGTGTCGCGCAGCCGGAGGTAGACGATCTCGGGATCGAGCAGGGCATTCTCGCCACCGCTCGCGGCCGGCCGGACACAGTGGAGCAGCATGGTGCGGATCGGCTCATGGGGTTGATTGTAGTATCCGTCCGTGTGCCAGTTGAGCGCCCGCGTCGAATACGGCACGAAATTGCGCCTGCCGGGCTCCGCGGAAACCTCGATCGCGACGATCCCGTCAGTGTCGGCCGATCGGTGGGCCTCTATTCCGCCCAGCGCAAAGGCGCTGGCAAACTGTTGCACCGCTCGCCTCTCCGATCCGACCGCGTGCGAACCTGCGGGGACGTCGCGATACGACCTGTAGAGCGCCACGCCGGCCCGCTGGCAGTTGCGTCTGATCCGCGCCTGCTCGTCGGGGCTCGGATGGGACAGGTCACCGACGGCGACACGAATCTCTGCGACCGACCGCGGGTAGTTGGCGAGCTTTTCGGCGCGCCAGGCAGCGTAGGCAGGGGTGTCCGACAAAGCGAAACGACCCTCGGCCGGCATGGGAGGCGCGGCAAAAGATGCTGGCGAAGGGCGCGGCGATGAGGTCTGATGTGCCACAGGGCTCACTTTTCGAGGCTCCGAACTCGGGTTGGAACTCCATAGGAGTTCTTGCGGCGTTGCGATAATACTCTGAATACTATGGGCAAAGCAAATGCTGCACTGCAATATTCGGGGCGGCCGGAGATGGAAGACCCACAATTTCGACTTTCTGCTTGTGTGTTCCTCCAAGTCAGTCTTAATATGCAAACTTGCGAATATGCAAGGGTGTGCCCGGTCGATTGCGAGTGGTGCGAGAGGCCGGGTTCGAGTGTCGGAGCATCAGTACCCCTCGTCGAATTTCGCGACCGAGGACGTGCCGGACCGACATGTTTCCCGGCCAACCGTCGCAGGGTGGGCTCCGGGTTGCCGAGGCGGGGCGAGGCATTGGTCTCAGGTCTCGCGAATCAAGATGCCGGGGCCGCGTCAGAGGCTCATCGGCGAACATGGGAAAGAACGTCATGGTCGATGATGTTAAACAGGACGGCGTGGGCAGGGTTGGCGCTGTATTCGACAAGCGAGCCACGCCGAGGCTCGATGAGCTCGAGAGCGGCCCCTGGCCGAGCTTCGTCACCGGTTTGAAGCGCCTGCGCGACTCGGGCGACAAGCCGTACGCGGAGTACGTCAACGACCTCCTGGGGCAGTTGGAGCACTCCTACACGGAGCGGCTCGGCTTCTGGAAGGGCGGCACGGTTTCCGTGTTCGGTTACGGCGGCGGCATCATCCCGCGGTTCTCGGAAGTCAGTGAGAAGTTCCCCAAGTCGAAGGAGTTCCACACCCTTCGCGTCATGCCGCCAGCGGGTTTTCATTACACATCCGACGTGCTGCGCAAAATGTGTGACATCTGGGAGCGCCACGGCTCGGGCCTGATCGCGTTCCATGGCCAATCCGGCGACATCATGTTCCAGGGCACGACGACGGACGGCTGCCAGAAGGCGTTCGACGAGCTCAACGAGATCGGGTTCGATCTCGGGGGCGCCGGCCCGGCGCTGCGCACGTCGATGAGCTGCGTCGGTCATGCCCGCTGCGAAATGTCGATGTACGACGAGCCGCGCG
Source organism: Hyphomicrobiaceae bacterium (assembly GCA_033765285.1). Classification (GTDB taxonomy): domain Bacteria; phylum Pseudomonadota; class Alphaproteobacteria; order Rhizobiales; family Hyphomicrobiaceae; genus Filomicrobium. The sequence continues at coordinate 161,266 of JANRIE010000059.1, forward strand.
CGCACCGCGAGATTCTCAACGAGAACGTCTCGGAAATCCACCGGCCCGCGCTGCCTTACAAGTTCAAGTTCAAGTTCTCCGGCTGCGCCAACGACTGCGTCAACGCCATTCACCGTGCGGACTTCGCGGTCATCGGCACGTGGCGCGACGACATCAAGATCAACCAGGACGAGGTGAAAGCCTACGTTGCCGATGTCGGGCGGAAATACACCATCGACCACGTCGTGGCGATGTGCCCGACGCGGGCCGTCTCGCTGAACGACGACAACACGCTGGAGATCGACAACAAGAGCTGCGTGCGGTGCATGCACTGCATCAACGTCATGCACAAGGCTCTCGCTCCGGGTGACGATCGCGGTGTCTCGGTGCTGATCGGCGGCAAGCGTTCGCTGAAGGTCGGCGATCTCATGGGCACCATGGTCGTGCCGTTCATGAAGCTCGAGACCGACGAGGACTACGCCAAGCTGCGCGAGTTCGCGCGGTCGTGCATCGACTTTTTCGCCGAGAATGCGCTCGAGCACGAGCGGATCGGCGAGACCCTCGACCGGATCGGTCTGCCCGCGTTCCTCGGGGCACTCGGTATCGAACCCGACCCCAACATGGTTCGCCATCCGCGGACGTCCAGCTATGTCCGGACGGACGACTTCACCGACGAGGCGGAAAAATACTTCGAGCGCAAAGGCCTCAACGCGGACGGTTCCGCCAAGGAAGCTGCCGAGTAACGCCGCGCCGATGCCTCCTGGTTGCTCCGGTCGTCATGCCGGAGCAGCCCAGAGCAACCAGGGTCGAGGAAACGGGCCACGGACCCGGGATGCACCATGGCGGCAAAGGGCTGCCGAGCGTGCACCGGGTTCGCAACAGAGCCGATGCCGAGTCGAGAGGACAGACCGATGAGCCAAGGTGCAACCACGCAGGCACCCCCCCAGCCGAGCCCGCCAAAGAAGCGGGTTCCCATCGAGTCGGGCGTGCCCGATCCGAAGCAGTACATGCATCCGGTCATGGTCAAGAACTATGGCCAGTGGGCCTATCACGAACGGCCTCGTCCGGGCGTGCTGCGGCATGTCGCCAAGAGCGGCGATGAAATCTACACTGTGCGCGCTGGAACGCAGCGCCAGATGGACGTCTACACGATCCGCAAACTGTGCGACATCGCCGATCAGCAGGGTGATGGCCACGTCAGGTTCACCACCCGCTCGAACATCGAGTACCTGACCTCGAACTTCGAAAAAGTGCCTGCCCTGATCAAGGCCCTGAACGAAGCCGGCTTTCCCGTCGGCGGCACGGGCAACTCGGTGTCCATGATCTCCCACACCCAGGGATGGCTGCACTGTGACATCCCCGGCACCGACGCCTCCGGCGTCGTGAAGAGCCTGATGGACATGCTGCATACGGAGTTCATTCAGGAGGACATGCCCAACCGGGTCAGGATCACGACATCCTGCTGCCAGATCAATTGCGGCGGCCAGGGCGATATCGCGATCAACGTCCAGTACACCAAGCCGCCGAAGATCAATCACGACCTGGTCGCCAATGTCTGCGAGCGGCCGGCGGTCGTGGCGCGCTGCCCGGTCGCGGCGATCCGCCCCGCGATGGTCAATGGCAAGCCCTCGCTCGAGGTCGACGAGAAGAAGTGCGTGTGCTGCGGGGCCTGCTATCCGCCCTGCCCGCCGATGCAGATCAACAGCGCGGAATCCACCAAGCTCGCGATCTGGGTCGGTGGTAAGCATTCCAACGCCCGCTCGCGGCCGACGTTCCACAAGCTTGCGGTGGCAAACCTTCCCAACAATCCGCCGCGCTGGCCCGAGGTCGAGGAGATCGTGCGCAAGATCCTGTTCGCCTACAAAGCAGGTGCGAAGGATTGGGAGCGCATGGGCGAGTGGATCGAGCGCATCGGCTGGCCGCGATTCTTCGAGGAGACGGGGCTGGCTTTCACCAAGCACCACTTGGATACGTGGACCGGTGCCCGCCACACGATGAACATGTCGGCACACGTCCGGTTCTGACGCCTTGCCGCTGTGGACGTGGTGGTCGGTGCTTCCGGGGTCGTCGGTCCGTTCGCGGCACCGAGGCCCGAGGCTCGGTGTGCCGATCGCCGCTTCGCCCGGCGGCTCCGGTGCTCCCGGTCTGGAGCGCTGAAGCAGGCAACTCAATGTCGTGACACGAGAAGGAACGAGGATCCGTGAAGTTCAGCATTCTGGTCAGCGAGGGACCCTACACGCACCAGGCGTCCGACTCGGCCTACCAGTTCACCAAGGCCGCGCTCGAAAAAGGACACGAGATCTTTCGCGTCTTTTTCTACCACGACGGCGTCAACAACGGGACCCGCCTCACCGTTCCGCCTCAGGACGACCGTAACGTCCAGAGGAACTGGAGCGAACTCGCCGAGGCGCACAAGCTGGACCTCGTCGTGTGCATCGCCGCCGCTCAACGCCGCGGCATTCTCGACGAGGGCGAGGCCCGCCGCCACGGCAAGGGGGAGGGGGCAGCCAACATTGCTCCCGGCTTTCGGATCTCCGGTCTCGGGCAGTTGATCGAGGCTGGAATCGAAGCCGACCGGCTCGTCGTATTCGGCGACTGAGGCAGCGAGGGTAGACCATGTCAGACGCCAAGAAGTTCCTCTACGTCAACCGTCGGGCCCCCTATGGCAGCATCTACGCGCTGGAGTCGCTCGAAGTGGTTCTGATCGGTGCGGCCTTCGACCAGTCGGTCAGCCTCGCCTTTCTGGACGACGGTGTTTTCCAACTCGCCAAGGGGCAGGACACCAAGGGCCTCGGCATCAAGAATTTTTCAGCGACGTTCCGAGCGCTCGGAGACTATGGCGTCACGCGTTTCTTCGTCGAGAAGGAGTCGCTGGATGCGCGCGGGCTGAGCGTCGCGGATCTGATGCCGATCACCTACGAAGACGAGAACGACGGCTATGCGGAAAAGCCGTCGATCATCGTGGTGAGCCGGATGGAGATGGCCGAAGTGATGCGCGACCAGGACGTGGTCTTGAGCTTCTAGTGGTCCCTTTCGGACATTGGCCTGACTCTGGGACAATGCTCTGAAACGCGGACCGGGCATCCACCGCGCCCGACACATGAGACGACCGACAGGACGAGGCACGATGACGACACTGCATCTCGTAAATAAATCACCGTTCGAGCGAACGGCTCTCGAGAGTTGCCTCGGGCATGCGCTGCCGGGCGATGCTGTCTTGTTGTTCGAGGATGCTGTCTACGGGGCCGCAAAGGGTACGGCGGTCGGCGATCGCATCGCCGGGCTTCGGGAGACCGTGAAAATCTACGTCCTGGGGCCCGACGTCAGCGCACGCGGGCTGAGCAGCGGCAGACTGGTCGAAGGGGTCGAGGTTGTGGATTATCCTGGCTTCGTCGATCTCGTGACGACCCACGGGCGCAGCCATTCGTGGCTGTAGCGCACGACGAACGAACGGTTCGCAGGCCTACGAGTGCTAAGCGGACGACGAATTGAAACGCCACGATCAAGGGAGACGAGAGATGGCTTACACAGTGAATGGGACGACCGTCGAGCACGACGAAGAAGGCTATCTGACCGATATCAACGAGTGGAGCGAGGACATCGCTCTCGAGATCGCCAAGGGTCAAAGCCTGGAAATGAACGAGGAGCGGTGGGAAGTCGTGAATTTCCTGCGCAACTATTACGACGAATACCAGGTCGCTCCCGCGATCCGCGTTTTGACCAAGGCGCTGGCCAAGACGATGGGCCCCGAGCGCAGCTCGAACAAGTATCTCTACGAACTCTTTCCGTATGGCCCGGCCAAGCAGGCCTGCATGATCGCCGGTCTGCCGAAGCCCACGGGCTGCGTCTGAACGGCCGGCCCGCGAGGGCCGTGAGACGACCGCCATGACGACAACGCCACGCGCCAGAAGAGCCGATGCAATCGGACGGGCGCGGGCGTTCGTGGCGGGAAACAAGGGTGGGACGCGAGGAGACGACCCCGTGATCACGGGACTATTCGCAACTCTGTTTTACGTGGCGACAACCGTTCTCGTCGTCGGTCTTCTGTTGAAGATCCGCCGCTACTGGAACATCCCCGCGCCGCTCAAGATCCCGACGACGCCGGCCCCCACGACGCGGACGGGCGTGGTGCTGCGGCTGGCGCGTGAGGCGGTGCTGTTTGAAAGCCTGTTCAAGGCCAACAAGTGGATCTGGGTGTTCGGCTGGGTCTTCCACATGGCTCTGCTGGTCGTTGTTCTGCGCCATCTGCGGTACTTCGTGCACCCTATGCCGGAGCTTCTGGTGCTGATCCAGCCGTTCGGCGTCTACGCTGGATTTGCCATGGTGGCCGGGCTATTGGGCCTGTGGGCGCGGCGGTTCCTGGTGCCGCGCGTGCGCTACATTTCCTCGCCGTCGGATCATCTGATGCTGGCGCTGCTGGTGGCCATCGGCGGCTCTGGCCTGATCATGAAATTCTATGCCCAAACCGACATCGTGGCGGTGAAGGCGTTCTTCATCGGCCTCATGACCTTCGATATCCAGCCGCTGCCAGCAGATCCCGTGCTGCTCGTACACCTGTCGCTGGTGGCCGTCCTGATGATGATCTTCCCGTTCTCGAAGCTGTTGCACGGGGTCGGGCTGTTCTTCTCGCCGACCCGCAACCAGATCGACAACCCGCGTGAGAAGCGGCACCTGTCGCCTTGGGCCGCCGAGCTCGAGGCCGCCAACCGTGCGGAGGTTCGCCTTGGCTGACGTTGCCGATTACATCATCGACGACGACAACGCGCCCGATCCGTTGCGGATCCCGGCCATCGCGGACGGCGCGATGGCTAAGTTGAAGCCGTTCGTCGCGAAGGCGGAACATCAGGCTCCACTGGGCTTTCCGGGGGAACTCGTCGACGACTGGCACGACAAGGCGATCGCCAAGATGGGCGAGCTCCTGGGCAAATACCGCTCGCTTCAGGTCTATCTCGATAGCTGCGTGAAGTGTGGGGCCTGCACTGACAAGTGCCATTATTTCCTCGGTACGGGCGACCCCAAGAACATGCCGGTCGCGCGCCAGGACCTGTTCCGCAAGGTCTACCGCCGCCACTTCACGTTCGCGGGCAAATACATGCCCTGGCTGGTTGGGGCCGAGGACCTGACGAAGGAGGTGCTGGACGACTGGTACAGCTATTTCCACCAGTGCTCGCAGTGCCGCCGCTGCTCGGTCTATTGCCCGTATGGCATCGACACGGCGGAAATCTCGATGGCCGCCCGTGAGATAATGGATCACATCGGCAAGGGCCAGAAGTACTGCAACGAGATCATCGGCAAGGTCTACAAAGTCGGCAACAACCTGGGGCTGCCCAAAAAGGCGATCCAGTCGACGCTCGAAGGCCTCGAGGAGGAGATCGAGGAGGAGACGGGCGTCCAGGTGCGCATGCCGATCGACAAGCCGGGCTGCGATGTCCTGCTCGTCACGCCGTCGGCCGATCTGTTCGCCGAGCCGCATATCCAGGGGCTGATGGGCTACGCGAAGGTCTTCCACGAGGCGGGCGTGAGCTGGACCTTGTCCTCCTATGCCTCCGAGGCCGCCAACTTCGGCATGTTCATCGGCTCCTACGAGAACATGCGCGAAGTCTCCCTGCGGATCCGGAAAGCGGCCGTCGATCTTGGTGTCAAGCGCATCGTGTTCGGCGAGTGCGGGCACGCCTGGCGCGTCGCCTACTCGTTCCTCAATACGCTGGCCGGGCCGTTCGACTTCCTCGACCAGCGCTACCCGATACCGCAGCACATCTGCGAGTTCACCTACGATCTGATGCAGCAGGACAAGCTGCGCTTCGACAAGTCCAAAAACGACCAGTACCGGCTGACATTCCACGACAGTTGCAATGTGGCGCGGGCCTCGCGCATGGGCGATATGCCGGGCGGCCAGTTCGAGATTCCGCGCGCTATTCTGCGGGCCTCCTGCAACCACTTCTTCGATATGGCCCCCGACACGATCAAAGAGGCGACGTTCTGCTGCGGCGGCGGCGGCGGGTTGTTGACCGACGACCTGATGGAATTGCGCGTCAAGGGTGCCCAGCCGCGCATGCGCGCCCTCCAACAGCTCAAGGAAGAGCACGGCGTCACGCACATGGCCGCCATCTGCGCCATCTGCAAAGCGCAGTTCACGAAAGTTCTGCCCGCCTACGGGTTCGAGATGGATGCCATTCTTTCGGTGCACCAGATGGTCAGCAACGCCATCGTGCTCACCGGCTCGAACCAGGAGCGCGAGCTTCTCGAGACGTCAAAGTCTGCAGCCGGCAACGGGCAGGCCGTACAGGCATAAGGGAGAGAGACCCCGATGAACGACATGGCCAACAAGCCCAAATCAGGTGTCGCCGGCAGCGCCAGCGACCCCAAGCTGACGTTCCGCCGTTTCGAGAGCGGCGAGAACATGTGGACCGGCTGGGACGATCTCACCGACAAGATCTTCCAGGCCGACAAGTCCTACAAGTGCCCCACCTACGTGCACCGCACGCCGCCCTGCCAGGGTTCGTGCCCGTCCGGCCACGAGATCCGTGGCTGGCTCGCCATCGCCCGGCAGATGGACAAGCCGCCGACGAAGGAAATGACGTGGCAGGAATATGCGTTCCAGCGCATGGTCGAGGCCAATCCTTTTCCCGCCACGATGGGCCGTGTCTGCCCGGCTCCCTGCGAGGACGGCTGCAACCGAAACGAGGTCGACGACTTCGTCGGCATCAACGGCGTCGAGCAGTACGTGGGTGACTGGGCCAACGACAATGCCCTGAAGCTGCCGGTCGCCGGCGCGTTCCCCGGCAAGAAAGTCGCCGTCATCGGCGGCGGGCCGGCTGGGCTGGCTGCTGCATATTTTCTGCGGCGCATGGGGCATGCCGTTTCGATCATTGAAATGCACCCCCACCTCGGCGGGATGATGCGCTACGGCATTCCCGGCTACCGCACGCCCCGCGACATGCTCGACAAGGAGATCGGCCGCATCCTGGAGATGGGCGTCGATGTCCGCTTGAACACCAAGGTCGGCCGCGACGTCTCGGTCGAAGAGCTGGAGTCGGCATTCGACGCCATCTTCTGGGCGGTCGGAGCACAAAAGGGACGCGGCCTGCCCGTGCCGGGCTGGGAGGGCACGGAGAACTGCATCACCGGTGTCGAGTTCCTCGATGCCTTCAACCAGGGCTGGGTGGTCGGCACGGCCAAGCGCGTCATCGTCGTCGGTGGTGGCGATACGTCCATCGACGTGGCCTCCGTCGCCCGCCGCCTCGGTCACATCACCCACAAGGCGGAAAAGGACATCGACCCCCATGACGCGCTGGGTTACACGGCCCACGACGTGGCGGGCGCGATGCGGCGCGAGGGTCTGCAGGCGACACTGACCTCGCTGTTCCCGCTGGAGAAGATGACCGCCTCCGAGCGCGAGCGCGAGGACGCCATGCGCGAAGGCGTCACGATCATGGGCGGGGTGATGCCCATCGAGGTGCTGCGCGACGACCAGGGGCGCGCCCGAGGCCTCAGGATGATCAAGTGCACCGTCGACAAGAAGGGTGTGCCGTCCAAGGTCGAGGGCACCGAGTTCGAGATCGAGGGCGACATCATCATCGCCGCCATCGGCCAGATGGGCGATTTCGGCGACGGGCTGGAGGCCATGAACGGCGGCAAGGGCTTCATCGCCACCGACAACATGTACCGGGTCAAGGGCAAGTCGAAGCATTTCGCCGGCGGTGACATCATCCGTCCGCACCTGCTGACGACCGCTATCGGCCACGGCCGTATCGCTGCCGAAAGCATCGACCACTTCCTCAAGGGCTCGCCGGTCGACAAGCGGCCGAAAGTCGACGTGCACCATTTCAACCTGCTGAACGAACTGCACCAGCGAGCGCTCGATCCGCAGCCCTATGGACACACCCAGACCCGGGGCACCGACTCGGCCAAGTTCGCGATCCACAACTACGAGGATCGCTCGACGAGCCAGATCATTCCGCATTCGGATCTGTTCAAAGGCCACTTCAAGTTCGAGGCGCGGGCCAAGCGCACTGAAATTCATATCGGTGCCGAGGAGGTCCTGGGCAACTTCAAGGAGCGCATCCAGGGACTGACCGAGCAGCAGGCGATCAACGAGGGCAAGCGCTGCATGAGTTGCGGCATGTGCTTCGAGTGCGACAACTGCGTGGTCTTCTGCCCGCAGACCGCCGTCAAGCGGGTGCCGAAGAAGGAACGCGCCGTCGGCCGCTACGTCTTCACGGAATATACGATGTGCATCGGCTGTCACATCTGCGCCGATGTCTGCCCGACCGGCTACATCCAGATGGGCCTGGGCGAGTGAGCGAGCGCGGCATGTGCAGTCAGTGGACACGGGTGTCCCGGACCGTTGCCGCAATCCTGGCCGCCATGGTCCTGATGCTGACCGTTGGTGTGGGAGCGGCGCAGGCCGGGCCACCGAAGCCCGCAAAAGGGCGGGGTGAGGCTTGTGTCGCCCCGACCGACTGGATGCGCCGCTATCATATGACGGTGCTGCATCATCAGCGCGACGACACGGTGCACGAGGGCATCCGCACGCAGCAGTTCAGCCTCAAGGGCTGCATCGACTGCCATCAGGTGAAGGGTTCCGACGACCGGGCCGTCACGGTTGCCGACCCGAAGCATTTCTGCCGAACGTGCCATGACTATGCGGCCGTGCGCGTCGATTGCTTCGAATGCCATGCCTCGCGCCCTGGCGAGGGAGACAAAGCGGCCGTCGGGCGAGGCCCCCCGGCGGGGCCACCGCACGCTCATGGGCCGGCTGGGCCTGCTGCCAGTGGTGCAGGTGGCGGTGGGCCAGGTGACGGCGTCACCGCTCTGGAAGCCTACTTGAAGGAGGTCGGACGATGAGCTGTTGCAGCACGGGGTCCGGCACGGCAAACACGTGCGGTTGCCGGTCCAATCAGCCGGCCCCGCTCCAGATGGAGGCGGCATCGACCCCCGTCGATGCTGCGCGCCGCTTCTTCCTGAAGTCGGCGGCCGCGTTCGCGACGGTCACCCTGGCTCCCGGCGTCACGCTGATGGCCTTTGCCGAGGGCAGCCCGGCGGCAGCACCAGGTCGTGCGCCGGACGAACCGGTCTCCGCTCGGCAGCGTTGGGGATTGCTCATCGACGCGGGCAAATGCGCCGACGGCTGCTCGTCGTGTGTATCAGCCTGCCAGACAGAAAACGGCTGGGGGCAGGTCGCCCATCCCGAGACGGATGCGCAATGGATCCGCAAGCTGACAGTAAAGAACCCCAAGGACGGCGCGTCGTTCTCCCTGCCGATGCTCTGCCAGCATTGCGCAGAGCCGCCCTGCGTGGATGTCTGTCCGACCGGTGCCTCCTTCAAGCGCGCCGATGGCATCGTCCTGGTCGACAAGCATATCTGCATCGGCTGCCGCTACTGCATGCTGGCGTGCCCCTACAAGGCGCGTTCGTTCATCCACGAGCCGCTGCAGGACCAGAAGCCACACGCTCCGCGCGGCAAGGGATGTGTCGAGAGCTGCACGCTCTGTGTTCATCGCGTCGATGCTGGCGGCAGTCCGGCGTGCGTCGAAGCCTGCGCCGCAGCCGGACACCACGCGATGATTTTCGGGGACCTCAACGATCCGACGTCGGAGATCGCCAAGCGGATCGCAACCTATCGTACGACGCGGGTTCGCCCCGACCTGGGGACCGACCCGGGCGTCTACTACCAGAATATCTGAACGGCGCAGGGGCAAGACCCCGCGCAACGAGGCTCGAGGCATGGCGCGCATCACCTATCGCAAGCTCGATGACCACAGCACCTTCTTCTGGGTGCTGCTCGTCATCAACGCCCTCGTCATCGCCGTCGGTCTGGGTGCGGCCTACTACATGGAGCACCACGGGCACCATGTCACGGGCATGAACAACGCGGTCGTCTGGGGCACGCCACATGTGTTTGCCGTGTTCCTGATCGTAGCCGCATCCGGGGCGCTGAACGTCGCGTCGATTTCGTCGGTCTTTGGCAAGGCTGAATACAAGCCGTTCGCGCGCTTGTCGGGTCTGCTCGCCATCACGCTGCTGGTCGGCGGCCTGGCCGTACTCGTGCTCGACTTGGGGCGGCCCGACCGATTGACGGTCGCCATGACGACCTACAACTTCAAGTCGATCTTCGCCTGGAACATCTACCTCTACACCGGCTTCATCGTGATCGTGGCAGTCTATCTGTTCACCATGATGGACCGCGAACTGGCCAAGCGCCCGGCGGTGACCCAATCGGTCGGTTGGTTTGCCTTTGGCTGGCGGCTGGCGCTGACAACCGGCACCGGGTCGATTTTCGGCTTTCTGGCCGCGCGTGAGGCCTATGACAGCGCCATCATGGCCCCGCTCTTCATCGCCGCATCGTTTCTCTATGGTCTGGCGTTCATGGTCATCGTGCTGGTCGTCGTCAGCCGTGAAGCGGGCGAGCAGCTTCTCGACGAGGACATGGTCGGCAGGTTCAGCGGCCTCATGATGCTGTTCAGCCTGGCGGTCCTCTATTTTACGGCCATCAAGCACCTCACGAACCTATACGCGAGCGAGCACCATGGCATCGAGGCGTTCATCCTGCGCGACGGCGGCGTCTATACGGCCCTGTTCTGGGGTGGTCATGTCGTCGTCGGCAACCTGTTGCCGCTGGCCATCCTGCTGTTTGCCAGGCGCGCGGCCAGTCCGATTAGTCCTCGGCATGCGCTGACGCTGGCATCGGTGCTGGCGGCCGCGGGCGGATTTGCCTTCATCTACGTGACCATCATCGGCGGGCAGGCGTATCCGCTCGACCTGTTCCCGGGAATGGAGGTCTCGAGCCCGTTCCTCGATGGCCAGGTGTCGCGTTACGCCCCGACACTGCCGGAACTGCTGCTCGGTCTGGCGGGGGTGTCGATCGCCATGCTCGCGACCGGTCTTGCTCTAAAGTTACTGCCATTTCTGCCCAAGGGCTCGCAGGGCGCAACCGCGCCTGCCTGAACCGGTCTACCGTTCGACGTGAAGGAGCCAACCCCTGTCCCGCCTCGTCATCGCCGCCGCGCACAAGTCATCCGGCAAGACGACGGTCATGCTGGGGTTGGCGCGTGCGCTTGCCGGCCGTGGGCTCGGCGTGCAGACCTTCAAGAAGGGTCCCGATTACATCGACCCCATGTGGCATCAGCGGGCCACGGGACGGGTGGCCTACAATCTGGACTTCAACACCCAGTCGGCAGGCGAGATCACCGACATGCTGGCGGCGAAGTCGGTCGGCTCCGACATCGCGCTCATCGAAGGCAACATGGGATTTTACGACGGCGTCGACATCGAGGGGCGCGACAGCAACGCGGCGCTGGCCAAGCTGACGGGCTCGCCGGTGATCCTCGTCATCGACAGCGAAGGCATGACGCGTGGCATTGCACCGCTGCTGATCGGGTATCGCGCCTTCGATCCCGAAGTCCATATCGCGGGCGTCGTGCTGAACCGGGTCGCCGGCGCGCGCCATGAGGAAAAGCTACGCCAGGCCGTCGAGCGCTACACTCAGATTCCCGTCGTCGGAACTTTGCCCAGGAGCCCGTCCTTCGCATTGCCCGAGCGCCACCTCGGCTTGACGACGCCGGGCGAGACGGGCGAAGTCGATGCCTACCTGGATCGCATTGCCGAGGCGGTGACAGAGACGTTCGATCTGGAAGCACTGCTGAGCGTTGCCCGTCTCGCCGCCCCGCTTGCACCTGTCGTGCCAGCGCCCGCCACGCCCACACCGGTGCAGGATCGCGTGACGATCGCGATCGCGCGCGATCGTGCGTTCGGGTTCTATTATCCCGATGACCTGGAAGCGCTCCAGGGGCTGGGGGCCGAACTGGTCGCGTTCGATACCCTGCATGACACGCGCCTGCCACAGGTCGATGGACTGTTCATCGGCGGCGGCTTTCCCGAGACCAACATGGCCGCGCTCGCGGCCAACGTCTCGCTGCGTGGCGCGATCAAGGCGGCGATCGAAGCGGGTCTGCCGACCTACGCCGAGTGCGGCGGGCTCATGTATCTGACACGGGCCATCCGTTGGGGTGACCAGACGGCCGAGATGGTCGGGGTCATTCCCGGCGAGGCGGTCATGCACCCGCGTCCGCAAGGCCGCGGCCAGATCGTGATCGAGCCGATGCCGGGCTGTCCCTGGAGCCGCTATGCGACGCCTCCCAGCGGGGGGGCCTGGCAGGTGAAGGCGCACGAGTTCCACCATGCCTCCATCGCGGGGTTGCCGGAAGCAACGTGCTACGCGTTCCGGATCGCGCGCGGACGCGGCATCGACGGGACGCACGACGGCATCGTCCTCCACAACATGCTGGCCGCCTTCGCGCATCAGCGCTCGACGCAATCGAACCGCTGGGCGGAACGCTTCCTGGCCCATGTCCGTGCAGTCAAGGCAGAGCGCCGGCCGGGGCCGTGCCCCCCTTTCGTGCGGTCCGCATCCGGCCCACTATCGCCAGAGCGCGCGCCGGGGATCTTCCAGGCGCACCGTACCCAGCTTGGGGAGAGACCGCTATGACCACCACCCGCTTCGACGCCGTGATCGCCGACGTCGACGCCGCCAACGCGACGGACCCACGCACGACCACCGTCGATGGCGTCGCCCGCCCCTATGAGATCGTCTATGCCGAGCGCATGACCGCCCGGCTGGCCGCCATGTATCCCGAGGCCTCCGAGATCCTCCAGATCGCCGCGCGGGCACAGCACATTCGCCGCTGGGACATTCCGCGCGCCGACTTCGCCGAGGGTCGCACCGGCTACAACGAGTGGCGGCGAACCTGCCGCGAGCACCATGGCAAGGTCATCTCGGAGATCATGGCCCGGCACGGCTACGGACCCGACGAGATCGCGCGTGTCGTCATGCTCATCAAGAAAGAGCAGTTGAAAAAGGACCGCGAAAGCCAAGCGTTGGAAAACGTCGTCGATGTGGTGTTCGTCGAGCATTATTTCGATGATTTCCTCGGCAAGTACAGCCAGTACGACGAGGACAAGATCGTCGATATCGTCGGCAAGACGCTGCGGAAAATGTCCCCTAAGGGACACCAGACGGCGCTGGCTCTCGACCTGCCGGCTGCCACGCGCGTGCTGATCATGAAGGCCGTAGAGCGCGAGGCCGACACGCTGGCCAAGCTCGCGGCCGTCGCGATCGACTAACGGCCGCCGGGCAGCGAACCGGACCATCCCAACCCCAAAATGGCTACGCGCTCGGCAACGGGCGTGTCGCCCAGCACGCCAACGACCAACAGGAAGAACCGACCATGACCGTGAGCAGGACAGCCATCATCGAGAGCCTGAAGAGCGTCACGGGCCCGGAGGGCACCGGCAACATCGTCGATCTCGGCCTCGTCTCCGAGCCGATCGTGAAAGACGATCGGGTGTACATCTCGGTGACGGTGCCCGCCGACCGGGCTGGTGAGTTGGAAGCGATGCGGCTGGCGGCGGAAGCCGCCGTTCGGTCGGTCGCGGGTGTGGCCTCGATCAATGTCGTGCTGACGGCCGAGGCCGCCGCGGGCACCTCCAGCCGCGCAGGTGCCGGTGGCGGGCGGCCGACAGCATCGGCCGCCGTCCCGGTCCCCGGGCTTTCTGGATTGCCCGGCCTGCCCGGTGTCCATCATATCGTCGCGGTCGCCTCGGGCAAAGGCGGCGTCGGCAAATCGACGACGGCGGTCAACCTGGCGATCGGCCTCAAGGCCCTGGGGCTCCGGGTCGGCATGTTCGACGCCGACATCTACGGGCCGTCGCAGCCGCGGCTGTTGGGTCTGTCGGGCCAACAGCCCACCGCCACACCCGATCAGCAAAAGCTCGTCCCCCTGGATGCCTTCGGGCTGAAGGTCATGTCGATGGGCTTTCTGGTGGACGAGGCCATGCCGATCGTGTGGCGCGGCCCGATGGTGACGCAGGCCCTGCACCAAATGCTGTTCGACGTCGCCTGGAATCAGGGCGGCGATCTCGACGTTCTCGTCATCGACATGCCACCGGGTACCGGCGACGTACAATTGACCATGGCCCAGCAGGTGCCCATGACTGGAGCCGTCATCGTTTCGACGCCCCAGGATCTCGCGCTGATCGATGCGCGCAAGGGCCTCAACATGTTCCGCAAGGTCGATGTGCCGGTGCTGGGGCTCGTCGAGAACATGAGCTATTTCATCGCTCCCGATACGGGCAAGCGCTATGACATCTTCGGCCACGGCGGGGCGGAGCGAGAGGCTGCAACGCTCGGGCTCACGTTCCTCGGCGGCGTGCCGCTCCATATGGACATCCGCGAGCTGTCGGATGACGGGACCCCGGTCACGGCGGTTCGGCCGGACAGTCCAGAGGCGCAGATCTTCCGCGACCTTGCCGCCAAGGTATGGGGTGAGGTTCAGGCGACCAAGGGGGTCGAGGTGCCGGTCATGAAGGTCGCCGGCGACCGCGCCAGCCTGAAGGTCACCTTCACGGATGGTTACAGCTACGATCTGCCGGCGGAGTATCTGCGCGTGATGAGCCCCTCGGCGGAGGTGCAAGGCCATTCGGCCGAGCAGCGGGTGACCGTTCCCGGCAAGCGCGCCGTGAAGATCAAGGAACTGAAGCCGGTCGGCAAATACGCCGCCAAGATCGTTTTCGACGATGGCCACGACACGGGGCTCTATCCGTGGTCGTATCTCCTGGAACTCGGCAAGGAGCAGTCGGCGCGCTGGCAGGGCTATCTGGAGGAGCTGGCCGCCAAGGGCCTCAGCCGCGGCTAGTGTCCCGTCTCCGAAGTTCGCTCGTCACCTAGCCGCAGGGTGGCGGCGAACTTCTCAATCGTCACACTGGAGCGTGTCCATGGCGGGTTGTCTGTCACCCGCTCATTGTAGCCTGCTCTCAGCCTTCGATTGAGAGACTGGTTCAGGTCGTGGACCGCAGCGCAGACGCTTCTATCTCAGACGATCAGGCTCTAAGCCGCCTTCTGCTCTTCCTGGCCGAGCGCGTCTGCGGGGATCGGGTCGGCGTGCTGGCTGGCGGCGGTGTTGGCCCAACCGTACGCGAGCATGGTCATCAGCGCGCTGGCGGCGAAGAAGTAAACGCCGGGCTGGACCTGCGCCTCCGTGTAGCCCGACGAGTTCACGTAGAAGATCATGAGGGCCAGAACCATGACATCGGTCATCGAGTAGCGGCCGAGCCATTCCATGGTCGACACCGAGCGCTGCCGGAACTCGGCCGACAGGTCCGGCGAGGTCAGGAGCGTCAGCAGGTAGAGCAGCTTCAGCGCCGGAAACAGGATCGAGAAGGTGAAGAGCACGCCGCACAGAAAGTGCTCGCCGTTCTGATAGAGGGCGAGCGTGATGCTGGCGATCGAATGCTCGGCGGTCCAGACGTAGACGGTCGTGAACCTGATGACGGGCAACAGCAGGCCGAGTGCGAGGCAAACCGCTGCTACCAGAACAATCAGTGTCAGAACGAAGTTGCGGAACGGCCGGTGGCGCGTCGCAAACCGGGAATCGGGGCCGCGGCTGGCTGTCTCGCGATAGGCCGGCGGCGGCGACGGCAAGACGATGAGCGCGGGGCCCGAGGTCGCGTCTCGTCCGCCGGTGGTCGCGGTGGCAACGGGGCGGTCCACCCGCGCGGTTGCGCGGCCCGGCGATTTCGCAGCATCGGGCAGATAGGCGTACGCCAGGATCATCAGCACGATGGCGGCGGTGAAGTAGTACACGCCATCCAGACTCGACGCGTCGTAGATGCCCTGGCTCTTGATGAAGAAAATCATCAGGGCCAGGACCAGCACATCGTGCATGGACCACTTGCCCAGCCATTCGATGGCCCGGATACGCCAATGCTGCCGGTGGATTTCATCGACGGGTAATGTCGCCACCATCAGCAGATACAAGAGCTTGATGATGGGAAATGCGATCGAGAAGACGAGCACGACGAGGCCGAGAAACCACTGGCCATCGGCCAGCAACTGCTCCACAGCCGACAGCAGGGAGTGCTCCGTCGACCAGAACATGAAGCTGGTCAGCTTGATCGCCGGCAGGGAGATGCCCAGGATCAGGCATACGCTCGCGCCGATGATGAACAGGCTCAAAAGGAACCGTCGTGCGCCGAGCCACATACCGAAAAAAGGCCTCCCCGCGCTCATCCTGAACCAACCTCGAACCATCACCCTGCCGCAGGATTGCTGCGAGGGGTAGTCCGCGAGTCATCCAATACTGCGGAAAAAGGCGACGGGAGCGGGGCCGTCCGGCCTGCCGCTCCCGTCTCCCGGATCAGAACAATCTTTTCAGGGTCAGGCCGTCAGCCGCGACTTGTCGAACGGGACGCCCCGCTCCTCCAGCAGCTTCATCAGCGTGCCATCCTGGAACATCTCGCGAACGATGTCGCAGCCACCCTGGAATTCGCCCTTCACGTAAAGCTGCGGGATCGTCGGCCAGTTGGAGAACGACTTGATGCCGTCGCGGATCGCCATGTCGTCGAGGACGTTGATGTCCTTGTATTCGACGCCGAGGTAGCCCAGCAGTTGCGCCACCTGGCTGGAGAAACCGCACTGCGGGAACTGCTTGGTTCCCTTCATGAACAGGACGATGTCGTTGGTCGAGATCTGCTTGCGGATCCAGTCGTGGATCTCTTGCTGGCTCATTGGGTTTCCTTCCGAGATGCGTGATGCGGGCGTGAGCCACGGACGCGGCTTTACCTGAAAGTGGAACTGTCGATGCGGGCTGTCAATCTGACGGCACGGCAGTGGTCAGCGCCAGTGCATGCAGCACGCCGCCCATGCGGCCGTTCAGCGCGTCATAAACCATCTGATGCTGCTGCACACGGCTCTTGCCCTTGAAAGCAGCCGAGACGACTTTGGCCGCATAATGGTCACCGTCACCGGCGAGATCACGGATCTCGACCTCCGCGTCGGGAAATGATGCTTTGATCATGGTCTCGATTTCGCGGGCTTGCATCGGCATTCGGGCGGACTCCTGGATGACGTGTTCTTAAATCTAACATGGCGGGTTGCCCGACGTGACACAAGGCGACAAGGCAACGCTGAAGCAACGTCGCGTGCCCATGGGTCACTGCGGCAGGTTATAGTACAGAATTCGTCGGGGCGCGACGGTTGCGGGGAGGGGCAAGCCATGGATGGGTATCAGGTGCGGCTCGCGGACTTGAGCTCGCCGGCGACACTCGTAACCCGCTTTACGTGCAGTGCCGACCAGCTCGGCCGGCGCTTTCTGACGGATTTGCCCCGTATTCTCGACGTCGCCCTCGGCGGCGGCTGTCGGCTGGCAGGTCCGCCGTTCGCTTTGTACCTTGGTGGAACGCTCGAAGAACTCCAGATGGAGATCGGTCTCATCATTGCCCAGCCGCACGAAGGGGCAGCGGATGTTCGCGGCTCGCGCCTGCCTGGGGGGCAGACGGCCAGTACACTGCATGTTGGTCCCTACGAAACGCTGGGCCAGGCGCACGCCGCCTTGCGCGGTTGGGCGCTCGCGCATGGGTACGTGCCAGCAGGGTTGATCTACGAACTCTATGTGTCCGACCCGTCCGATGGCGATGATCCCAACGGCTGGCGTACCGAGGTGTTCCTGCCGCTTCTGGGCGGCACATCCGGCGTGGCGTGAGTGGGGCCACCTGCGCGTTCCGGCTCATACCGCGCGTGACGGCCCAGCCGTTCGTATGTCCAGCGCGGACGGATCCGGGCGTCCATCGCGACGCGCGGCGCGGCGGGCAAGGGCGACGTTGCGGATCTGTTCGGCGATTGCCGGATGGGTGTGCGAGATCAGGATGAAATCCTCGCGATCGAGTTTGAGCAGCCGGCAGTTGGTCAGCGTCGCATAGGCGTGCTCGTTCTTGCTGTGCTCGATCAGCGCGACCTCTCCGAAAAAGTCGCCACGCTCGAGTGCGACCTGGCCGGCCGGTGTGGTGAACCCGACCTTGCCGGAGGCGATGAAGTACATCGCATCGCCGCCGGCACCTTCATGGATGACCTCCCAGTGGGCCGGGTAGTTGTGGGCGTGCAGATGGCCCAGCAAGCTGGCGACTTCGGCCGCGTCGAGTTCGGCCAGGATCGGCACCCGCGCGACCAGCGACCACGTCACCACGAAATCGCGCCGGGCCATTTCGCGGGCGAAGCCTGCCGAGATGATGGCAATGGGCAGGGCGACGATGGTCAGCCCCATCAGCATGACGAAACTTCCAAAAAGGCGTCCGAGCGGCGTCACAGGATAGACGTCGCCGTAGCCGACGGTCGTGAGCGTCGCCATGGCCCACCACGCGGCCTGGGGGATCGAGCCGAAGCTCTCCGGGTTGGCGTGGCGCTCGATGTAGTAGATGCCGGTTGCCGCAAACAACAGCGCAATGCCCACCAGCAGGAGGGCTCCGGTCAATACCTTCCGCTCATTGTAGAAGACCCGCACCAAGGTATGCAGCGCGGGCGAATAGCGGGCGAGCTTCAAGAGCCGGAACAACCGCAGGGCGCGCAGAAGCCGCAGGTCGATCGGAACAAAGTGACTGAGGTAGTAGGGCAGGATCGCCAGCAGGTCGATCAGGAGGTACGGCCGGGTCGCATAGTGCAGCCGCGCTTTCCAGGCCGGCAGGCGCTGCAGGAAGGGCATCTCGACCGCCGTCCATATACGCAACACGTACTCTATTGTGAAAACGCCGACGGAGAATGCTTCGAACAGGCGCAGCTCCGCAGCATAGGCGGCTTCGATGCTCGGCACCGTTTCGAGCGTGAAGGCGATGACGTTGAGAAGAATGAGGACCACGAGTGTGCCGTCGACCACTCGGCTTGCGGTGTCCTCGCCGCGGCCGACTTCGATGATCTCGTACACGCGGCGGCGGCCCGAGTGCCAGCGCTCCAAGAGTGAGCCGGGTGCAGGTGGCGGCCCGGGGTCTCGGGGGGCTCCGGCCATGGGGGAGGCAGGCTGCTGCATCGCGATCGGCTGGTCCGTTGGCTCTGGCACGCAGCGGCGAGGGTCAACCCGGCAGCGCTGGCCCGAATGTTAGCTTGGGGGCGGTACGCCGGCCAGCCGTCTATCGTGCGGGCACGGGTCGGCGGGTTGGTCGGACACTGGTCCACTCGGGTCCTCCCGCGGCCCGCCCCATAATGCAACTGGGCGCACCGTGCGGCGAGACTCCTGGTGCCAGGATCGGTTGGCCTCAACCCATATACGCCGGCAGCCAGGCCTCATGCGCGGCTTTCAATTCTGCCAGCGGAACGGCCGCTTCTCCGGGCAGGCGCAGCGCGTCTCCGCCGACGCGGCCCACGATGCGGGCGGGGAGCGCCAGCAGGCGAGCACGCCCCAGCACGTCCTCGGCCATCGACGGATCGACGGCGACGACGTAGCGGCCCTGGTCCTCTCCAAACCAGATCGCGTGGTCTGGACGCTTGCCCTCGTAGGCGAACAGGTCGACACCGATCCCACCGGCCAGCGCCATCTCGGCAATTGCAACCAGCAGGCCGCCATCGGCGATGTCGTGGACGGTGTCGGTCGTGGCTTCGCGGATCAAGGTCCGCACGAGCCGGCCTGCCTTCAACTCGTCTGCGAGATCGACCGGGGGTGGTGCCCCTTCGAGCTTGCCGGTGATGATCTGCTGATAGAGCGACTGGCCGAGCCAGCCGTTCTCCCGGCCGATGACGATCAACAGGTCGCGCTCGCGCTTCAGACCGATCGTGGCCATCCGGTCGATGTCGGGGATCAGGCCGACGCCGCCGATGGCAGGGGTCGGTGGGATGCCGAAGCCAGACGTCTCGTTGTAGAGCGAGACGTTGCCGGAGACGACGGGATAGTCCAGGACGCGACAGGCCTCGCCCATGCCCCGGATAGAGGCCACGATCTGGCCCATGACCTCGGGGCGCTCGGGGCTGGCGAAATTGAGGTTGTCGGTGATGGCAATCGGATCGGCACCGACGGCCGTGAGGTTGCGCCAGGTTTCGACGACGGCCTGGCGCGTTCCCATGTCCGGGTCGGCGGCCACATAGCGGGGCGTCACATCGCAGGTCGCCGCGATCGCTTTCGTCGTGCCGTGGATACGCACCACTCCGGCATCGCCGCCGGGCCGCACGATGGTGTCGCCCATCACCATGTGGTCGTACTGCTCCCAGATCCAGCGGCGCGAGCACAGTTGCGGGTGGCTCATCAGGGTCGTCAGCGCGGGAAGCATTCCCTGTTCGGGGGGCGGCACCCATTCCGGCAGGATGGCTTTCGGAGGAACAGGCATCCGCCACGGCCGCTCATAGATCGGAGCGGAGTTGGCCAAGGTCGTGACGGGGATGTCGGCTTCGACCATCCCCTTGTGACGGACGATCAGCCGGCCGGTATCGGTCGTCTGCCCGATGACGGCAAAATCGAGCCCCCATTTGTGAAAGATCGCCTCGGCGGCAGGCTCCGAGCCGGGCTTGAGGATGATGAGCATCCGCTCCTGGCTCTCCGACAGCATCATTTCGTAGGCTGTCATGTTCGCTTCGCGCTGGGGGACGCGGTCGAGATCGAGGTCGATGCCGACACCGCCCTTGTCCGCCATCTCGGCGGTGGAGGAGGTGAGGCCGGCCGCGCCCATGTCCTGGATCGCGATGATGGTGTCGGAGGCCATCAATTCGAGGCAGGCTTCGATCAGCAGCTTTTCGGTGAAGGGGTCGCCAACCTGGACGGTCGGGCGCTTCTCATCGGACGTCTCATCGAACTCGGCCGAGGCCATCGTCGCGCCATGGATGCCGTCCCGGCCGGTTTTCGAGCCCACATAGATGACAGGCAGGCCGACGCCCTTGGCAGCTGAATAGAAAATCTTGTCGGTCCGGGCGAGCCCGATGCACATGGCGTTGACGAGGATATTGTTGTTGTAGCCGGCGTCGAAATTGGTTTCGCCGCCGATCGTCGGCACGCCGACGCAATTGCCATAGCCCCCGATCCCGGCGACGACGCCCGAGACGAGATGCCGGGTCTTGGCGTGGTCGGGCGAACCGAAGCGCAGTGCATTGAGATTGGCAACGGGACGCGCGCCCATGGTGAAAACGTCGCGCATGATGCCGCCCACACCCGTCGCAGCACCTTGGTAGGGCTCGATGTAGCTGGGGTGATTGTGGCTTTCCATCTTGAAGACCGCAGCCCAGCCATCGCCCAGGTCGACGACGCCGGCGTTTTCACCAGGGCCCTGGATCACGCGCGCGCCGGACGTCGGTAGCGTCCTGAGCCAGATCCGGGAGGATTTGTAGGAGCAATGCTCCGACCACATCACCGAGAAAATACCCAGTTCGGTCAGCAACGGTTCGCGGCCGAGAATTTGCAGCAGGCGCTGATACTCGTCGGGCTTGAGGCCGTGCTCGGCGACGAGCGCCGGCGTGATCGCGGTGGCAGGGCCGGGTCCGGGGGGTATGGCGTCGTTCATGCGTTGCTGCACTCGTCCGCTTGTTGGGGTCGCGGCCGCTTATAGCTGGAGCCGGCCAGCTTGTCCCATGGGGTGAGACTATTGTTCACCTGCCACAGGGCGATGACTTCGCCCACAACTGAGGCGGCGATGGTGGCAGACGGAGACCATGGATCATGCTGCAGGCCCTGATCTTCGACGTGGACGGGACCTTGGCCGAGACCGAGGAGGCGCATCGGCAGGCGTTCAATACCGCGTTTGCCGAGGCTGGTGTCGGCTGGCACTGGGACCAGCCGCGCTACAAGGCGCTGTTGCAGGTCACCGGCGGCAAGGAGCGGATTGCCCGCTTCATCGCCGACGAGCAGCCGCCGGATGCCCCGGCAAGCGCGCAACAGGCCGAATGGATCGCCCGGCTCCACATTCGCAAGACGGCGATCTACACCGGGCTTGTCGCCGAAGGCCACGTCTCGCTGCGGCCCGGCATCGCCGAATTGCTGGTGGCGGCACGCTCCCAAGGCGTTCGCCTGGCGATCGCCACGACCACCAACCTGCCCAACGTCGAGAGCCTGCTGGTCACCAGTCTGGGCCCGGACGCGATGGGGTGGTTCGAGGCCATCGCAGCGGGCGACGCCGTCAAGCGGAAGAAGCCAGCGCCGGACGTCTTCGAGCTGGCGCTGCTGCAACTCGGGCTGCCGGCGCGGGCCTGCCTGGCGCTGGAGGATTCGACGAACGGGCTCGATTCGGCGCTCGGAGCGGGCATTCCCACCGTCGTCACGCGCTCGGTTTACACCGACGACCAGCAGTTCGTCGGCGCGGTCAGCGTGGTGGAGAGCCTCGCCGATCTCGTCACCGATGACGTGACCGGGGCAGAACTGGGCGGTCGGCTTCTCGATGAGTTGCGTGCGCTGCACAATAGTCTGGGTGCGGCTGGTTGAGTGGCGGTATAGAGCTGGTTGAGCCGAGATATTTTAAGATCTGAAACAATAATTTATGTCGGACTGCCCATTTGGGTAGGAAAAATTTCCAAGGCGAGTGAGCGCACACGCCGCGCGGCAATGGCGCGCTGCACCAGCGACATTGCTGCAATGCAGCAATGTCGCTGGTGGATACGGCTGAAGACGACTATCTCCCGACACATGGACGACCGGACGGATTGGGCCGGACTACCATGTGCCTGAAATCCCAGACTTCTCGAGGAGAGATGACATGGCCATGTTCAAGTCGCTTGCAGTCGCAGCAACCCTCACCGCCGCCCTGACGGGTGTGGCGTTCGCCGGTGATACCGGCCGAGTTCTCGAGCCCGCCAAGGGGATCAGCTTCGCGGTCGGGTCCAAGCATGCCGTCAGCTACTTCATGTCGAAGGCGGGCGCGTGCAACCTTACGGTCCTGATGGCCGAGTCGACGGGTCTCGACGAGGTCAAGGGTGCGGCGACCCGTATCGCGGTCTCCGTCAGCCCGGCCCGGCCGGCGCGAATCGACACTGCCGAGGGCAAGACGCTGGAGTTCGCGTGCGGTCCCGCTGCGACCCGGATGACGGTGAGGGTGCTCGACCAGATCGCCTACGCGCCGCGTAGCTGAGCTCGTTCTGTTCCCCTGATGCGCGAGCGGAGCCTACGGGCTCCGCTCTTTTCGTTGGGAAACCTGCTGATCAGAGGCCCTGGGGTGCGTTCGACGCCGTGCGAAGGCGGGGGGGGCAGGTTCGCCGCGGACATTCCCGTCACGGCAGGATCACGCCACGGCGGTTTCGGCCAGGCTGACGAGGATCGATTCGAACACGCGCCGGCCGTCGGTTCCGCCTAGCGCGCGCTCGTGCAGGCGCTCGGGATGCGGCATCAGGCCTAAAACACGCCGATTCTGGCTGCAAATACCCGCGATGTTGCGTTGCGAGCCGTTGGGGTTCGTCTCAGCGCTCACGTGGCCGTTTGCGTCGCTGTAGCGGAAGACGACCCGGCCTTCACCCTCCAACCGGTCGAGGGTGTCGGTGTCGGCGAAATAGTTGCCATCGTGATGCGCGATGGGCAGGCGCAGGACCTGGCCCTGGCGGTACGCGCGGCTGAAAAAGGTGTCGGCCGACTCGCAGCGCAGATGCACGTCGCGGCAAATGAACGTGAGGGAGGCATTGCGCATCAGCGCGCCGGGCAGCAGCCCCGCTTCGGTCAGGATCTGGAACCCGTTGCAGATACCGAGGACGGGTGTGCCGGCCTGAGCCTTGGCGATCACGTCGCGCATGATGGTGGAGTGGGCGGCCATCGCGCCGCAGCGCAGGTAGTCGCCATAGGAAAACCCACCCGGCAGCACGATGACATCGGAGGCAGGGACCTCGCTGTCCTGGTGCCAGACCATCTGTGCCGGCCGGCCCGTGACGGCCTCGAGCGCGACTTTGACATCGCGGTCGCAGTTGGAGCCGGGAAAGACGATGACGGATGCGCGGGTCATGGGGCAAGCCCTCGGACGGGGAGCGATGTCCGGCTGACGCGAGAATCCCAGACGAGGTGGCACCGGTGCACGGCCGTGCCGGAGCAGTTCTGCATGCCACCCGTCACGGCGAGATCTCGTAGCTGTAGTTCTCGATCACGGTGTTGGCGAGCAGGTCCTTGCACATGCGCTCGACGGCGGCGCGGGCGGCGGCCTCGTCGCTGACCGCCAAGTCGACCTCGATGTATTTGCCCTGGCGGACTTCTTCGACGCCCACGAAACCGAGTGTGCCCAGCGCGCCCTGGATAGCCCTGCCCTGCGGGTCGAGAACGCCAGTCTTGAGGGTGATCTTGATCTTGGCTTTCATGATGGCCTTCGGCGGGAATTGGGACCGGGGCACAGGGAGCTGCAGCGAACGCCCGCGGGACGACGAATGCCCGCGACCCACTGCTTGCTCCCTGTTTTCTTACTCTAATTCGGCTTGGTGCCAACCGGAGGGTTGGTGGCCACCAGCACCGGGCCGCTGCCCTTGGGGCGCGGGTTCTCGTTCAGCACGCCAAGCCGGCGCGCCACCTCGGTGTAGGCCTCCAGTAATCCGCCGAGATCGCGGCGGAAGCGGTCCTTGTCGAGCTTTTCAGACGTCGACATATCCCACAGACGGCAGCAGTCCGGGCTGATCTCGTCGGCCAGCACGATGCGCATGTTGTCGCCTTCCCACAGGCGTCCAAACTCGACCTTGAAGTCGACGAGGCGAATGCCGATGCCGAGGAACAGGCCGACCAGGAAGTCGTTGATGCGGAGTGCGAGCTGCATGATCTCGTCGATCTCCTGGGGGGCCGCCCAGCCGAACGCCGTGATATGCTCCTCTGAGACCATCGGGTCGCCGAGCTTGTCGTTCTTGTAATAGAACTCGATGATCGACCGGGGCAGCGGCGTGCCTTCCTCGAGCCCGAGGCGGGTCGCCAGCGAGCCGGCGGCGACGTTGCGCACGACGACCTCGAGAGGAATGATCTCGACTTCGCGGATCAACTGCTCGCGCATATTGAGACGGCGCATGAAATGCGTCGGCACGCCGATCTCGCCGAGCCGGGTGAAAATCACTTCCGAGATGCGGTTGTTGAGGACACCCTTGCCCTCGATCAGCGCATGCTTCTGATTGTTGAACGCCGTGGCGTCATCCTTGAAATGCTGGATGAGTGTTCCGGGCTCCGGGCCCTCGTAGAGAACCTTCGCCTTGCCCTCGTAGATGCGGCGACGCCTGTTCATGCCTGGTCCTTTGAGTATGATCGTGCTCATGACGCCATGATGTTTGTGGGGTTATGTGTCTGTTCAACCTCCATCCGGTCAGTTCGGCCAGCGATCGCAGAGGCCATGCCCGCCTTCGACAGGTCTGGTGCCGCCGCAACCGGGCTGTCTCGGCTTTGAGGTCCAGACATCAGATTCCAGGATGCCGACACTAGCGGAATGGGGGGGCATAAACAATCTTAACGATGGTCGGCGCAGGGGATGCCGCAGGTTGCTGCGTAACATGTTGAATTTACGAGGCTTGCAAGGTACGACACGGACTGTAGAGCGGGACCGTTAACCGGTTTTGAGTACAACCCCCGCGTGAACCGCGCCGATAGTCACAGTCACAAGCGAGGCAGACATGACGACGTTCGACGATCGAGAGAAGTCCTTCGAGAAGAAATTCGCGCACGACGAGGGTCTAAAGTTCAAGGCGGAAGCCCGCCGCAACAACCTGATCGCGGCCTGGGCGGCGGAAAAGCTCGGTATTCCGGCCGATGGGCTGGTGGATTATCAGAAGGAGGTTCGTCGCGCGGACCTGGCCGAGAAGGGTGACGAAGACGTGGTGCGCAAGCTCAAGGCTGACTTCGCGGCCAAGGGGCTCACGGTTGCTGATGACGAGATCCGGGCCCAGCTGCTGACGCTCATGGAGCAGGCCATCGCCGATATCGAGGCGAAGGGTTGACAGTGCCGCAGCGGCCGGGGTCAGCCCAGCCCTTTCATGAACACGCCCAAGTGCATCAGGCCTTCAGGCCACGGCCCCTGGCCTGATGCCACGTTGATGTGGCCCAACGGACCAGCCGAGACCAGGCTGGCTCCCCAATGCGTGGCGAGCGCTCCGGCGCGCACGAAGCTGCAATAGGGGTCGTCGGCGGAGGCGACCAGGACGGCGGGAAAAGGCAGCCGCGTGGTCGGCAGCGGCGCGAAGGCGCTGCTCGCGCCGAACGTGTGACCAGCCGTGACGGGCCACAGCGCGGCGTTGTCGACGTCGGCGGGTGCCACGAGAAAGGCCCCGGCGACCCGGTCAGGGGACAGGGTCGCCGCCGCATGGACCACGGTGGCCACGCCGAGGCTGTGGGCCACGAAGACCACCGGTCGCGCGGCACGCTCGACGGCCTCGACGAGTCGGGCGGTCCAGGCCGACCGCTCGGGGATGAACCAGTCGTCCTGGACCACGATCCGCGCCGTCGACAGGCTGCGCGCCCAGCGCGCCTGCCAATGGTCGGGCCCGGAGCCAGACCAGCCGGGAACGATCAGAATTTCCGAATCGGCAACGCGCATGGGGTTCCTGATGTCTGGCGGCTTCTGATCGAACGCGGGCTGCGGGATCGACGCGGGATTGTGAGCAGGTTAAATCAATTCGGCCGCCACGAGAACGGTGGGGCGGTGGAGGACCGTGCATGCTCAATTGGTGGGAGGGCCTGAAGGCCGCGCGCAAGGAGCGGCGACGGCTGGCCAAGTTCCAAAAGGCACAGGCGTGGTCGGCGGGACTTGGGCTTCAGGAAACCTTCGAACGCATCTATGCCGAGGGCAAGTGGGGGCGGAGCGAAGACGGGGCCCCGTTCTGTTCTGGAAACGGCTCGAAGCCCGAGCATTCGCAGGCCTACGAGGCCTATGTCGCAGATTTTTTGACCGCGCATCCTGACGTGGGTCGGATGGTCGACATCGGATGTGGCGACTTCCAGGTGTCGGGTCGCGTGCTGGCGCGATTGCAACGGCCGATCGCCTACACGGGGTGCGATATCGTGCGGCCGATGATCGAGCAGCACCAGCGCCAGCACGGACGGCCCGACCGGACGTTCCTCGTGCTCGATGCCGTCGCCGACGATCCACCTGCCGGTGACCTCGTGGTGATCCGCCAGATCCTCCAGCATCTGTCGAATGCCCATGTGCTGGCCATCCTGGAGCGGGCGCGACGGCTATACACTTGGGGCATCATCACCGAATCACTGCCGGTGCCGAAGACGGCGGCCAATCTCGATATCGCGCCGGGCATTGCGACGCGCATCGCGCTGGGGTCGGGCGTCTATGTCGACGAGCCGCCCTTCAACCTGGGTGTGATCGAGGCATTCGAGGTGCCACATGGACCCAACGAGGTCATGCGCACGTCACTCGTCCGGTTCTGAACCTGCGAGCGCGCGACTGGCGCGTGCCGCTCCGCAGTGGTGCCGTCGAGGGAACAAGGCGGGTCTTTTCCGATTACGGCGCAAGGTTGAAGCGGCGGTTTCCCGACACTACGTCCACCGTGCCGGCGCAAACAGCCGCACAATCTGCCAGAGCGTAATGCGGCCCGACGTCCCGCCGCTAGGGCTTTGGAGGCCTCGCTGCTGTCTGGCCGGCAAACACGCAAGCCAAGAAGCAACAGGGAGAATCGCAATGAAGAAGTATGTGGCGCTCGCCGTCCTCGCTGGCGCTTTCCTCGCCCCGCAGGCCGTCCTCGCCGAGGAGCAGGTGGCTGGGAAGCCGGCGCTGTCTACGAAGTCGACCAAGGAGCTGATCGAGCAGCGCGAGAAGTGGGGCACCGCCCCCACCAAGACCTACAAGGATTGATGAGAGACGCCGCTTGCGGCGACGTCCGTCGCGCAGTGGCTCCCTCCGTCACGGGCCGGGCAGGGGTTCCCCCGTCCGGCCCATTTTTTGGCTGCAGCGGCTACGGCGTCTGCGGAGGCCGTGGGCATCAATCGCGCGGCTCTCGCGACGGCGACCCGCCGAAGATGGTTTCAGCCGCCGCGACGCAAGACCTTGCCGTCCTCGCGGACGATCTGCCCGCCGGGGACGCCCAGGTCCAGGGTGAGAACCGCCGTGCCGCGACCGCGCGACACGCGGCGTTGCGACCGGACCTCGAAGTCGTAATCGAACATCACGTCGATCTGCTGATCGTTCTCGCCGAAACGCGTGATTGAGACGGTGTCGGGTACGAGGCTGAACTGGCGCTCGGGCCAGCGGCGATAGTAGCCGAGCTTGTCGGCGATGACTGTCTGGCGCGATTTCGGTCGGCGGCCGAAATACAGCACCTCCGGGGCATAAAGTGCTTCCAGTTCCTCGGGGGCGAGGTTCTGCCCGGACAAATAGAACTCGCCGATGAATGCAACCATACGCTGGGCCAGGGTTTCGTCGTCGAGGTCGACGGTACTCTCGGCAAGGCCTGGTACCTGCCCGGGCGTGGGAGATGCGTCTTGGATGGCGGTCGGTTCCCGGGGGGGCGTGACCTGCGCGGTCACAGGGGTGATCCCGCCGAGCGCAATCATCAAGCCCAGCCCCGCGCCCAACAGGGGCTGTATCAGGGTCGGTAACGCGATCCGAAGCGTCATCGCCGCCTCCGTTGAACACAGAACAAAGCGAACACGAGCGCACGCCATCACGCGAGATATACGGTCACCGACTCCACCGGGAAGGCGGCAGGGCCGGTGACCGTCCCCGCTGCCGAGCCGTCGGTCAGATGGAGGCCAGACGGACATCTCCGCCCGCCGTGATCCGCCTACGTCTCGGTCCATGTGCCTTTCGCTCGCTGCCGCAGGCCATTGCCGAGTGGCAGGGGGGGCAGCGAACGAGGCAGTCCAGTCTACTTGATCAAGACGGCGACCGAGGCGAGCGCGCGACCGCACCCGCCTCACGTCGCGTCGTCTTACGACTTCGGCAGGACGGTGATGTCGCGGATCATGCCCGTGACGCCGCCGATTGCGCCGACCTTGGTCGCCTTGCCGGTGGCGAGATCGACCGTGTGCAGGGTGTTGTCGGCGACCAGCCAGGCGGTGTTTGCACCATCGGCGGTGGTGTAGACGTCGAAGGCATAGCTCTGGGCGGCGCCGATCCCGAATGCGCCGATCGTCTTCAGCGTGCCGTCGTTCGGCTTGGTCTGCTGAATGAAGCCAATGGTCGCGTCGATGTCATACATCGCCGTCTTCTCTGGCTTACCGAACGAGTTCGTGTACGCGGCGGCCACGACATTCGGCTTCTTGCCCGCGTTACCGTCGGTGGCCTCGAAGGCGAGGCTGCCGTCGGTCGTCACCTTGCCGCTGTCGGTGTCGACGCGCAGGTTGGTGCCGTCCATGCCCATGAAGCGCAGCTTGTCGGCGGCCGGATTGAAGTCGACGATGGCCATCGAGGCGCCGTCGAGGGTCTTCTCGAGCTTGGACACCTGCTTGGCCTCGCCGTTGGCGAGGTCGATCATCACGATCGTGCCGGCTGACGTGACGCCGTAGAGCCCTTTGTTGGACGGACGCACGTCGATGCCGAGCAGGCGATCGACGCCCTTGACGTCCATGGACTTCGTGACGCCAGGCTTGCTGCCGTCGATCATGACGAGGGTTTTGTCACCGGTCAGGCCGACGGCCATGTCGGCATGGGCTGCTGAGATCGACGCGGCAATGGCCAGCGTCGTAACGGTGGCAAGCTTCAAGGATTTCATCGGATAGACCTCCAAGGCTGGTTGATCTCGGTGTGAGAGGCCCGTCCGGCTCGGCGAAGTGCACGGGGGGGGAAGTTCGCTCCGAACCGGCCTCTCACAGAAGGACAACCCGCGAGGGACGCGGTTTGGATGCAGGCCGGCGCGTTTTTTTCGTCGCCGGGAGCGGAAATTTTTTGCGGGTCCCCGGCAAGTGTGCATCCAGGCAGGTCAGGGCCGTGTTAGGTCAACGGGGTAAGTTCGGATTTGTTGGCAAGGGTGCTGAGGTCAGGCATGGAGCTCGACTACGTGGCGGCTCTCGAAGGATGCGCGCGCGGCGAGAAGCAAGCGCTTCGGCAGCTCTATGATGCCGAGGCCGGGCGGCTGATCGCTGTTGCCCAACGGATCGTGCGCCGGCGCGAGCTGGCCGAGGAAGTTGTGCAGGACGCCTTCATTCAGGTTTGGCGCAAGGCTGCAACGTTCGACCCCGCGCTCGGCTCCGCGCGCGGCTGGATTTACGCCATCGTGCGCAATCGTGCACTGAACGTCGTTCGAGACGGCTCGCGCGAGGACCTCGTCGACGCCGACACCCTGGATGCCGCGCGCGAGGGGCAAGGTGTCGTAGCCGACGCCTACGAAAAACTTGGACAAGGCAGCCGGCTCAGGGACTGCTTGGAGGTTATTGATAAGGAAAAGCGTGAGAGCGTACTGCTCGCGTATGTCGCGGGCTATACTCACGGGGAGATCGCCGGCCAGCTCGGCGTGCCGCTCGGCACGGCCAAGTCGTGGGTTCGGCGCGGCCTCGCAGCGCTCAAGGACTGCATGGCATGACGATGGCTGCGGGCAACTCTGGCGATTTCGAAGACCTGGCTGGCGAGTATGTGCTCGGGCTCCTCGACGACGAGGCGCGCGCGCGGTTCGAAACGCTGCTCGACACGGAGCCGGCGGCGCGGGCGGCCGTGGCCCGGCAGCGCGACCAACTGCTGGAGATCGACCTTGCGGCGCCGGCCGAGGTGCCCTCCGCCGGATTGTGGCCGGCCATCGAGACGCAGTTGCAAGCTCCCGATACGACGGTCGCCAGCCTGTCGGCGCACCGGCGGATGCGCACGGCGTCGTCGGCAGCCTCTGCCACGGCGAGCTTCTGGCGCGGTTTTGCCGCTGCCGCGATCGTCGCGATGATCGGGTCGGCGCTCGCCTGGACCTACGTGACGCCGGCGGCCCCACGTCTCATCGTCGTGCTGCTCGATGACGAGGCCAAGCCGGTGTCGATCGTCGAAGCGTTCGGCGACGAGCGCATCCGCGTCGTGCCGCTGGGCACCATAGACGTTCCGGCCGGCAAGACGCTGGAGGTCTGGACGCTGCCCGACAAAACGACGGGTCCCGTGTCCATGGGGCTCTTGGAAAGCGTGAGCGCCTCAGTCCTCACAGGGCCCGCGCTGCCGGAGCCAAAGCCCGAGCAGCTCTACGAGATTACGCTGGAACCGGCGGGCGGCTCGCCGACAGGCAGGCCGACGGGGCCCATCATCGGCAAGGGCTTCGCCAAAGTTCCCCAGATCTGATCAGGTGGTGTCCGTGCGTGACGCCGCATGGCGGCAGGCGAGACACCTGCGCCGATCTGCGCTATGTGCCGCGTCGAAGTCGACGGCGGAGGGCAACGTGGCGGGCAGCGAAACGATAGCGCTTAGCAGACGGTCGGAACGGCAGCTCGCTGCCGTGGGGCGGATCATCGCCGATCTCGCCTCCCGGCTCGATCTCGATGCCAGCGTGCGACTCTGGGATGGCTCACGGCACGCGCTGGGCCGCACGGTGACGAGCCCGCTCGAGATCGTCATATCGGGTCCCGGCGTCCTTGGCGCACTCATCCGGTCGCCGACTTTGGACACCTTGATCCGCCATTATGTCGACCGGCGCATCGACATCCAGGGCGGATCGCTCATCGACCTCGGTCGGCAGGTCAATCGAGGCGGGCGCTCGGTCAAGCTGGCGGCGGGGCAGGTCGCCGGCCTCGCCAGCCGCCTGACGCCGTTCCTTTTCGAGCCGGCCGCCCCGGTGCCCGACCAGGGCGGATTTGCCGGCGACCATGTGGGACGCCGTGAACGGGCGCGCGACAACAAGGCCTACATCGCCTTTCACTACGACCTGTCGAACGATTTCTACCGTCTCTTCCTGTGCCCGGAGATGGTTTACACCTGCGCCTACTACCACCATTGGGAGCAGGATCTCGCGAGCGCGCAGGTCAACAAGCTCGACATGGTGTGCCGCAAACTCAGGCTGGCACCAGGCGAGCGCTTCCTCGACATCGGCTCCGGCTGGGGGGCCTTGGTCTGCCACGCGGCGCGCGTCTACGGCGTCAAGGCCCACGGGATCACGCTGTCGGAGGAACAATTGGCCTTCGCCCGCGACAAGGTCAAGCGGCTCGGTCTAGAGGATCGCGTGACGTTCGAACTCGTCGATTACATCAACGCGACCGGGACCTACGACAAGATCGCATCGGTCGGCATGTACGAGGCGATCGGCCTGGCCAATATCCCGAAATACATGGGAAAAGTGCGCAGCCTGTTGTCTGAGGACGGGCTGTTCCTCAATCATGCCATTTCGCGCCGCGCCAAGCGTCCCGGCGGTTTCCTGCCCGAGCGGCTGCGGCCGGAGCAGCGCGCGCTGGCGAAGTACATCTTTCCAGGCGGTGCCCTCGATGACATCGGCAACACGGTCCAGGCGATGGAGCGGGCCGGGTTCGAGGTTCACGACGTCGAAGGCTGGCGGATGCACTACGCGCGCACGTGCCGCCTCTGGCACGATCGCCTCGTTGCACGCAAGGACGACGGCGTGCGCATCGTCGGCGAAGCCAAGTACAGGATCTATGTGGCTTATCTGGCAGGCTGCGCGATAGCGTTCGAACGCGGCACCGCCCGCCTGTTCCAGACGCTGGCGTCAAAGACGGCCAAGCGGCCGCCCAATCTGCCGCCGACACGCGCCGACCTGTACCGCTGAGGTGGCCGCCTCAGGTCTTCTGGCCGCGCCGGGCTTCTTCCGCCTTCAGCTCTTTTTTCGACAGCTTGCCGATCATGGTCTTGGGCAACTCGTCGCGGAATTCGATCTCGGCGGGCAACTCGATGCGTGAGAGCTTCAGCTCGAGATGCTTCATCAGTTCGCCTGGGTCCAGTGTCATCCCGGACTTCAGCTTGACGAAGGCCTTAGGGGCCTCGCCGCGATAGGGGTCCTTGAGGCCGATGACGGTGACTTCGGCGACGGCCGGGTGTGTGTAGATCGCCTCCTCGATGCGGCGCGGATAAACGTTGTATCCAGAGCAAATGATGAGGTCCTTGATGCGGTCCTCGATGGTCAGGGAGCCATCGGCGGCCATGCGGGCGACGTCCCCTGTGCGCAAGAAGCCGTCGAGCGTGAAGACCGTCGCGGTCTCCTCCGGCTTCTTCCAGTACCCCTGCATGACTTGAGGGCCTTTGACGCACAACTCGCCCTTTTCACCAATCGGCACTTCGCGCTCGGGATCGGACAGATCGCGCAGCGAAACGATGGTCTGGGGGAACGGCACGCCGATCGAGCCATCACGCGACGTGGCCCCCATGACGTTGCACGTGACGACGGGTGAGGCTTCGGACAGGCCATAACCCTCGACGATGTGACTGCCGGTCAGGTCCTCGAACCGCTTCTTGACTTCAAGGGGCAATGCCGCGCCGCCTGAAATGCAAAACTTGATCGACGACAGGTCGAAACTCGCGAGACGCGGGTGGCCGAGAATGGCGTTGAACAGCGTCGGCACTGCGGGCATATACGTCGGCCTGAGGTGCTGAATGAGGCGCATGGCGTCCTCCAGCACGAAGCGCGGCATGATGATCATGGTGGCCGCGCGGGCGACCGCGTAGTTCATGACCACCGTCATCGCAAACACGTGAAAAAACGGCAGCACGCCCATGACGCGCTCTTCGCCGACCGGCACGGGCGGTGACCAGCGGGCCACATGCAACGCATTCACGTAGCAATTGTAGTGGGTCAGCATGGCACCTTTCGGGCTGCCCGTCGTGCCGCCAGTGTATTGCAGCACCGCCAAGTCCCGGACCGGGTCCACTTGAACGGGATCGGGCTCGGCGCCGTCGACCATCAGGTCGGCTTCCAGGATCAGGCGATCGGAGACTTTCGAGGCGAGCGGACGGGCGAGTTGGCGGGCCCTCAGCAGGCGGAACAAGGCGGCCTTGGTGCCGGGCAGAAGGCGGCAGAACGGCGCGACGACGGCGCGGTCCAGCACGCCATCGGCAATGAGCGCCTCGGCTTTGTCGAACAGAACCTTGAGATCGAGCGTCACCATCAGTTTGGTGCCGCTGTCCCGCACCTGGCCGGCAAGTTCCTCGAGCGTGTAGAGCGGGTTGAAATTGACGACCACTCCGCCCGCCTTGAGGATCGCGTAGTAATAGACGACGAACGTCGGCGTGTTGGGCAGAAGCAAGCCCACCCGATCGCCCTTGGACAGGCCGAGGTCCTGAAGCCCGGCGGCGACGCTGTCGCTCAGCTTCAAGATTTGCCCATAGGTGAGCGTGCGCCCCTGGAAATTCGTGCAGATCGCGTTGGGGTGTTCGCGGGCGGCCCGATCGAGGAGATGAAACAGCGGGGCTGGCGGGATGGCCTCGTGCCAGTCGACGTGGGCCGGGTAGTTTTTCAGCCAGGGAAACGTGCGCTCATCGGATGCTGTCGATGCGGCATCTTGGCTCGTCATCGCGTTTTTCTCTCCCAGTGGCCGCTGGCGGCGCTATACGACCTGTCGAGACGATGACAGGTTTCCGCATGAGACGCGTGCGGCAGCCCAGTTCGGCGTGCCGTATTGGCCGATTGGGTCCGTCGGCGCTGCCAGCACCCTGCGAACCTGATCCATTGAACACGTTTTCTTGGATGGGCGCCAGCAATGGCGAAGCGGCACCTGCCAGCTTGGTTGAGGCGACTTTCGAGGGGCGAAACGATTCCGGCACACTTTTTGCGGTAACGTTTTTCGCGGCAACGTCTGTTTCGCGGTAACGTCCGGGAGCGGGCCTGTGGGTCGAGGGCCGCGGCTGGACTCGACTGGCGTTTAAGGATATGTGAGCCGCCAGCTTGTTACAGTCTCGGGACTGCAATAGTCACAACCATTCTGTCAAGAGCCCCCTGCGCGCCCGCAGCAGGGGGAGGAGAGCGAGATGGACGAAGTAGCAACGAAGATTATCGAGATCCTGAAAAAGCACATGAAGGAGCCTCGGGATGACATCGCTCTCTCGACCGAGCTTCAGGACCTCTCGATCGAGTCACTCGATCTTGCGATGATCGTGTTCGACATCGAGGATTCTTTCGGTATCGAGATCCCCTACAACGCCAATGAAGACGTCGAGGACTTCAAGACAGTGGGCTCCGTCGTCGACAAGGTGCGGGGGCTGGTCGAGGCCAGCAGCGGATCGGCCGCAGCAGCCAAAGCGTGAGGCGTCGTCGCCCGCGGGCGATGGAGCGAGCCTGAACGACCTCCAGTCTGAGACTTCGAACCTGTCGGCGGCCGGCCGTGGGGCAGAATGTGTCTGTCCGATCCGGCCGTCCAGCTTTGGGACGTGAAATGTCAAACTCCAACGGCCAGCGTCGCGTCGTCGTGACCGGCATGGGCGCAGTAACCCCCATCGGCCACACGGTCGACGAGTTGTGGGCGGGCATGCGCGCCGCGAAATGCGGCGTCAGTGAACTCGGCGGCTTTCCTCTGGAAGACCTGAAGGTTCTGATCGCCGCCCAGATCAAGGACTTCGATCCCAAGCCGCGGTTGCGGCATTTCTCGCGTGACAAGATCATTTTGCACGCTGACCGCTATTCGTGGTTCGCGGCCGCCGCCGCCGACGAGGCGATGAAGCAGTCGGGCCTCAGTGTCCCCGTAAGCGATCCCTACCGTGCCGCGTGCATCATCGGCTCGGGCGCGGGCGGCCTCGTCACGTTCGAGACGGCGTATCGCGACCTTTTCATTCACAACAAGCGCGCGACGCATCCGCTGACCCTCCTGCGGATCATCGGTTCGTCGGCGGCTGCCCATGTCGGGATCGAGTTCGGCATCCGTGGCCCGACCTTCGCGACCTGCTCGGCTTGCTCCACGGCCACGCATGCGATCGGCGTCGGCCTCGATTATATCCGCCGCGGCATGGTCGACGTCGCCGTCACAGGGGCGTCGGAATCGGTGATCAACTACGGCACGATGAAGGCTTGGCAGGCCCTTCACGTGCTATCGCCACAGGGCTGCTTTCCGTTCGCCAAGAAGCGCAACGGGACGGTGCTGGGCGAGGGTGCCGGCATCCTGGTCCTCGAAGAACTGGAGCATGCGCAGAAGCGTGGCGCGAAGATCCTCGCCGAGGTGATCGGCTATGGCATGACGTCGGACGCGCGCGACATGGTCAACCCAGGCATCGAAGGTCCACGCGAGGCGATGCGGATGGCGCTGGCCGATGCCGGTTTGGCACCTGAGAAGATCGACTACCTCAACGCCCACGGTACGGCGACCGCGATCAACGACGAGAACGAGACGAACGCCATCAAGGAAGTGTTCGGCCCCCACGCCTACAAACTGGCGATCTCCTCGACGAAGTCCATGCATGGCCATCCGCTGGGTGCCGGTGGTGGTATCGAGGCGACGGCCTGCATCAAGGCCATGGAGGAGAACTGGGTGCCGCCGACGATCGGTCTGGACGATCCTGATCCCAAGTGTGACCTGGATTACGTGCCCAACGTCGGGCGCGACCGGCAGGTTCGCTATACGATGTCGAATTCGTTCGCTTTCGGCGGGCTCAACGCCGTGCTCGTGTTCGGGCCAGCGCCGAACTGAACGGGCCGCGTACTCGGAAGGGCGGTTATGCCGACCAACTATCTGCGGCGGAGTGTAAAGGCTCCGCCGTCGCCAGGTGGCAGTCGACCGTCACGGGCAGCCGGCAATCGGTCGAGGCGCGTGCGCCTGTCGGTCGGGCGCTTTACCGTGTTCATCGACCTTGCCGATACGCAGGCCGGTCAACTGTTAGGCGTGGCACTTCCCCTGTTCTCGAAAGCCGAGCCTTGGGGAGATTGCCTGCATTTCGAGGTTCCGCTTCGCTTCGGCCGTGACCGCACAGCCCGCCTCAACGGTCGGCTTGGTGACGTCTACCTCTGGGCCGAGGAGAGCCGCATTCTGCTGCCGTTCGGCATGACCCCCATTTCGCATGACGGCGAAGTCCGGCTGCCGGCACCATGCAACGTGCTCGGCACTCTCAGCGACTGGGCCGTCTTGCGGGGCGTGCATCCGAGTGACAAGGTGACGCTCGAGCGCGACGGCGGCTGACCCTTGGTCGGTCCATACATACCGGACACATGAACCGGAACAACAAAAACGCGCCGCGGGGACGAACGATGCGGGTGATGCTGATCCGAGCCGGGGCCGTGGCTATTCGCGCCGAATTGCTGGAGACGCCGACCGCCACCCGAATCTGGCAGGCGCTGCCCATCTATGCAAAGGCGCGCACGTGGGGCGAGGAGGTCTACTTCGGGGTGCCCGTGGTCGAGCCCACCGAAGCGGATGCCAGGGATGTGGTGGAGCGCGGCGATATCGCCTTCTGGCCCGATGGCCGGGCCATCTCCATCGGCTATGGTCCGACGCCGATTTCCCGATCGGGCGAAATCCGCCTGGCCAGCCCCTGCAACGTCTGGGCCCGGGCTCTGGATGACGTGCGCATGCTGCGGGCGGTGCGGGCCGGCGAGGATATCGCCGTTCTCGAGGCCGATAGCTGACGGCGGCGCATCATCGGGTGGCCATGAGACCGGGAAGGTGCGGCGTCAATTCGGTGGCCAGACGGTCGAGCGGGTTGCCGCTTAAGGGCTGGAGTGCCGTCAGGCTTGCGCGGAGCCGGTCAGGGTCGAGGTCGGCGATCGCGATGTCGGCCGACCAGTGGTTCGTCCTCAGATAGTCTCGATAGGCGCGCTCGTTGGCGGGCAGGCCGCAACGGGCGGGGGCCACGGCGACAACCGGCCGGCGCAGCCAGACGGTCTCCGACAGCATGGTGCTGGAGTCGGCGGTCACCAGGACGACCTCTGCGGGACCGATGACGCGCGCGAGTGTACCTGGCCCTGCGGTACGGAAATCCACGAACTCGGCCAGGGCAGTCCAGCCCTGCGCGGCAAGCCCGGCAATCCGGTCGGATACGGCGGGCGGCGTGCGCGGGGCGTTGGCGATGATCCAGCGAGTCCCCCAGGCGGCGTGTGTCGTGTCGACAAGGCGGACGAGGCCATCCCAGTCTTCTGGCGAGAAGCGCGCGGTTCGTCCTGCGGGCCCGCCCAGGATGAGACCGGCGGTCCGGGGCGTCGCGCCGGCGGTTGCGGGAGGTGGCCCGTCGGACAGCGCGTCTGGATCGAGGGGGGACGGCTTCAAGGTCATCAGTCGGTTGGGCGCGTCCACCTGACTGGCGTAGGATGTCATCACGAGCGTGAAATCGCGGGGCCTGTAGGTGCGCAGCGAGCCATAAAACAGGTTGGCGGCTCCTGTGAGCCGCGCCGCGAGGATGTTGGCAGCCAGCGTTTCGCCACCGGCTGAAACGATCACGTCGGGCCGGCCAAGGGTCGCCGGCTCGATCCCATAGGTATTGGCCAGGAGATGGTGGGCCGGCCAACGCGCGTTGGTGACCAGCGCCAGGAGGCGGCCTGGCAGCAGGCGTGACCGGGTAACGTCCAGCCTGTGGGTGATGACCTCGCGGCGGCGGGCGATGGCCGCGATGATGCCTTCGGCCAGCATGTAGTGCCCTGGCCGGCCGTCGGAGATCAGCAGCGCAGTGATCGGCGGCATGAAGGGTCGGTCTCGCGTGGGAGGTGGCTGCCGTCGTGCTCTAGGCCGCGCAGCGCGCCGGCGCAAGCGCCACTGTCCTGCCGGAGGCCGGCAACCGGAGAGGCGGCGTGCCATTCGGCGCGTCAGCGCAAAAATGGTGGGCCCGGCAGGATTTGAACCTGCAACCAGACGGTTATGAGCCGCCAGCTCTAACCGTTGAGCTACGGGCCCGAGCTACGCGATGCCGGGGGGCATTCGATAGCAGAGTTCGTCGTGATCAAGAATGCCCCTCGTGCGTCGTTGTTTCGCCCATTTGTCGCGTGCCAAATCGGTCCGTGCAGAGTGCATGTGCAGGACGATCAGAGCAGACCTCAGATGACAGATCACAGGGGCTTGGTAATGCCGAGACGATGGACGACGGCCCTGGCAATCGCCATGGCTGCGGGTTGTGTGGCGGTGGACATGGGAGCGTCGGCGATGGAGGCACATGCGCAGGAAGCCGTGGAACTGCGCAGCGTGACAGTGTCGGCGTCGGGACGCGTGGCTGCTGATCCGGATGCGGCGCGCGTGCAGTCGGGTGTACTGACCGAGGCTGCGACCGCGCGCGGCGCGCTCGATGCCAACTCGGCAGCGTCGAGAAACCTCATCGACGGCCTGAAGGCGCTGGGGATCGCGGCCAAGGACATCGAGACGACGCAGTTTTCCATCAACCCGCGGTACGAGCATCGCCCGAATGGCGGCGAGGCGGTCCTGACGGGTTATCAGGTGGTCAATCAGGTTCAGGTCATGGTCCGCGACCTGAAGATGCTGGGAGATTTGCTCGATCGGATGGTCAGTCTCGGCGCGAACCAGATGAACGGGCTCACCTTCGAGGTTTCCGATGCGGAAACCTTGCGGGATGCAGCCCGTCAGGACGCCATGAAGAACGCGCTGCGCCGGGCCAAGCTCTATGCCGAGGCGGCCGGTGCCAGTGTCGGAGAGGTGATCGCGATCAGCGAGGAGACCGCTCATCTCGCGCCGGGCCCGCGGCTGAAAATGGGCCGCGCGATGGCCGCCGAGGCCGTTCCCGTCGAGGCCGGCCAGCAGGCTCTCGAGGCACGCGTGACGGTGACATGGGCGTTGAAGTAGGGTGGAGGCGCACGGCCAGTCGGGCCGGCCGAGAACCGCACAGGTGTCCGCCATTCCGCTTCCACCCGCAAAGGCCGCCGGCGTATTTTGGCTCGCCATCCTGGCCGGCGCACTACTGACCCTCATCGGTGTGCGCTTTTTCGTGGTGCCGGAGGGTGCCGTGCGCACGTTCGGCCTGCCGCCCGATGCCGGGACGGTGCGCGACGGCCTGGAGGCCGTGATCGGCCTGCGCGACATCTGGCTCGGACTCATGCTGGTGGCGCTGGCGTGGTTCGCCGAATGGCGGGCGGTCGCCCTGTGGTTTCTCTTGGCGGTCGGCGTCTGCTGGGCGGATGCGGGGATCGTCGCGGCCAATGGCGGGCCGCGGCTGGCTGTCGGCTTCCATCTCGGCTCCGGTGTCTACTGCCTCGTCGCCAGCCTGATGGCGTGGCGGTTGTGCAGCCGGAACCCTTAACCTCTCCCACAGGCGTGCTCTGGCGAGCCCGACGCGGACATGGCACATATCGTGCCCGATCACAGGTTTCGAGAGGCCCGGATCGTGCCGCCCGGCGCACAGGTTCCATCGGGAGATGACGCGGATGATCGACAACCTTTTTCTGCTCGCCATGGCCTCGCTCGGCTGGGGATTGAGCCTGGCCACCTACCGATTGTTCGCCCGCCGCTTCGCCTGGCCGATGGGTGCCCTGCATGCCGATCTGCCGGTCATCCCGATCCTGATCGGGCTCGTGGCGGTGCTGGCCGGCGTGATGTTCGCGGCTGCCCGCGGGGCCGAAAATGGCGGCTGGATCATGATCGGGTTCGGCTTTCTGTTGGCCTTGTTCTGGACCGGCTTTCTCAGGGTCGGCTCCCAGGTCTCGCTGTTCCTGGCTCCGCTGGCTGCGTTCATGCTCGTGGTGGGGTGGTTCTCGGTGCCGCTCGGCTTCGGCATCGAAGGCTGGGCCACGAAGACGCCCGGTGAACTCCTGGAGCGCGCCGCACCGGGCGTCGAGCGTGACGTCGAACGCGCACCCTACGCCCGCTGAAGACCGGAGGGTTCCGCGGCAGCGCTTCGCACGTTCCAGGCGGACCCCGGGACGAGACTTGCAATAAGGCTCTGATGCGCTTAACCACGAGCGCGAGACAGGGTGGCTGAGACGCGTCGCCGACACACCCGGTACGTTTTGCGCCCTGACAGGCTGGTGGCCTGGACCAACAGGCCAGCGCACTGATCATGTCCATCAGGAGAGCCGATGGCCGTCCGTCGCCTTCACCCCGAGCAGCCCGCCTCGTTCGCCTTCACGCCGGACAATCTGGCCTGGGCGAACGAGATGATCGGGCACTACCCGCCTGGCCAGCAGGCGTCCGCCGTCATCCCCTTGCTCTGGCGCGCCCAAGAGCAAGAAGGCTGGCTGTCCGAGCCGGCGATCCGTTACATGGCCGAACTGCTGGGCATGGCTTACATCCGGGTTTATGAGGTCGCGACTTTCTACACGATGTTTCAGTTGGCCCCGGTCGGCCGCCTGGCGCACGTCCAGGTGTGTGGAACGACGCCGTGCATGCTGCGCGGGTCGGAGGCGCTGATCGAGACCTGCAAGCGCTGGATCGCCCCACACGCCCACGAGCTGTCCGCCGACGGGAATTTCTCATGGGAGGAGGTCGAGTGCCTCGGGTCTTGCGCCAACGCGCCGATGGTCCAGATCTGGTCCGACACGTACGAAGACTTGACACCAGCGTTGCTGGAAAAGGTTCTCGACGGCTTTGCCGGAAAGGCACCCATGGCCAAACCCGGCTCGCAGACGGGGCGCACCGCCTCCTGCCCAGCCGGCGGGCCGACCAGCCTGACGTCGTTACCCGTGGCCGCGGCGAGCGGCGGCATGACCGAGGACTGAGGGCGCACCACTATGCTCGCTGACAAGGACCGCATCTTCACGAACCTCTACGGCTTCGGCGATCCGGGGCTGAAAGGCGCGCTGGCCCGCGGCAACTGGAACGGTACGAAGGGCTTCATCGACCAGGGCCACGACTGGATCATCGACCAGGTGAAGGCCTCAGGCCTGCGGGGTCGCGGCGGCGCGGGATTTCCCACGGGTCTCAAGTGGTCGTTCATGCCGAAGAACGATAGCCGGCCGAGCTATCTGGTCATCAATGCCGACGAGTCCGAACCGGGATCCTGCAAGGACCGCGAGATCGCCCGCCATGACCCGCACCTATTGATCGAGGGCGCGCTGCTTGCCTCTTTCGCCATGCGCGCGCACACCTGTTACGTCTATTTCCGCGGCGAATACATCCGCGAGCGCGAGGCCTTCCAGCGCGCCGTCGACGAGGCTTATGCCGCCCGCCTGATCGGCAAGGGCAACGTCCACGGCTGGGATTTCGACCTGTTCGTGCACCATGGCGCGGGGGCCTACATCTGTGGCGAGGAAACGGCACTTCTGGAAAGCCTCGAGGGCAAGAAGGGCCAGCCGCGCCTGAAGCCGCCGTTCCCGGCCGGCTGCGGGCTTTATGGCGCGCCGACCACCATCAACAACGTCGAGAGCATTGCCGTTGTGCCCGACATCCTGCGGCGCGGGGCGACGTGGTTTTCTACGCTGGGTAAGCCCAACAACACCGGCACGAAGCTGTTCCAGATCTCGGGCCACGTGGAAAAGCCCTGCGTGGTCGAGGAGGAGATGGGTATCCCGTTGCGCGAACTCATCGACAAGCACTGTGGCGGTGTGCGGGGCGGCTGGAAAAACCTCAAAGCCGTTATCCCCGGCGGTTCTTCGGTGCCGCTGGTGCCAGCCGAACTTTGCGACGACCTCACCATGGACTTCGACGCGCTGGCGAAGGTCAAATCGGGCCTCGGGACAGCGGCGGTCATCGTCATGGACCGCTCGACCGACGTCATCAAGGCCATCGCCCGGCTGTCTTATTTCTACAAGCACGAGAGTTGCGGCCAGTGCACCCCTTGCCGCGAGGGCACCGGTTGGATGTGGCGGGTCATGGAGCGGCTGGTCAAGGGTGAGGCGGAAAAGCGCGAGATCGACCTGCTGCTCGAGGTGACCAAGCAGGTCGAGGGCCACACGATCTGCGCGCTGGGCGATGCGGCGGCCTGGCCGATCCAGGGTCTCATCCGCCATTTCCGTCCCGAGATCGAAGCGCGGATCGACGGGTACAAGGCGGTACACCGGCAGGCCGCGGAGTGAGGGCGTTGCCATGCGGGTGCCACGCAAACTGGTCGCGTGCGCGCTGGCGGTAACGGGCTGGACGCATTGCCTTACCGCAGCCGTCGCCGAGTCCGGTCCGCTGGAGGCACCTGTCGAACTCCTCGGCCAATGGCAGCAGCAGGACCATTCCTGCCGAGAGGCGCGGGGTGCCCCGGCAGTGGCCTGGCATCACGATGGTGCAGATCCGACCTACGCACCAGCCAATTTCTCCTCGATGGTGCTGACCTCGCGTCACGTCGAGCTTTCGGATGGTTCTGTGGCCCGCACCTGCCGGGTGATCGGCCTTCGCCGCCAGCATCAGGCCCGCTGGTATCT
Organism: Hyphomicrobiaceae bacterium; assembly: GCA_033765285.1. Lineage (GTDB taxonomy): Bacteria > Pseudomonadota > Alphaproteobacteria > Rhizobiales > Hyphomicrobiaceae > Filomicrobium. Next base: position 204,032 of record JANRIE010000059.1, read on the forward strand.
CGACCTGTCGTGTGACGGCGGATCATTGGAGCTCATAGACGTCAACCTGCTGGCACCGGACCATCTCATTCTTGCCGTGCGCCCCATGGGAGTTGCTGTCAGCTTCCGGGCCTGTGGCCGCTGACGCACTCACCAACGACGCTGTCATGGGTGGACGACCCTGGCCGGGAAACTTGCCCTCGATCTTGGACGTCACCCTTCTGGCAACGCCGCCAGCACCACCTGCAACTCGGGCGCGGCCTCGGGGGCGATGCGCTCGGCCGGCCCGATGTCAGTCACACTCGCATAGCCCTCGGCGGTCGGCTGCCGGAACACCGTCGTGACCCGGTTCTGTGCATTGATGACCCAGTATTCGCGGACGCCGGCGGCGGCGTAATACACGGACTTGCGCTTGCGGTCATAGGCGAGCGTCGTATCGGACACCTCGACGACGAGCAGGACCGTTTCGGGGCGGACATCCGGGGCGACGAGGTTTGCAGGATAGACGATGATATCCGGGACCGGCTCGTAGTCGTCAGAGAGCCGGAGCGGGCTCTCTGTCGCCATCTTCAAGTTGCGCGGCCCGTTCCGGAGCCAGAATACAACCAACTCGCTGCGCAAGATCTCATGGATGCGGCCCTTCGGGCTCATGACGACGATATCCCCCCCGATGAGCTCGACGCGCTCCTCCGGCCCGAGGATGCCGGCCTGTTCCATGGCGCGTAGTTCATCGGCCGTGAATCGGCGGCGCGGCAGGCCGTCGGCAGCCGTCGTCGGCGGCCGCCGCTGCGGGCCATCGGAACCGCCCAGGCCGTGGCCGTAGGGCTTCACGAGTTTTGCAGAGGGCGTGTGCTCATTCATACACGGATGCTATCACGCGTCCGTCGCCCCCACAAAGGCCTCGCGCGAGCAATGCGAATCGGTAGCGCGGTGAGGTCCGAGCTTGCCAAGTGGGCGATAATGGTGTAGCCCCCCACAATCTTCGAACTTCACACGCGTGCCTCGCGCTCGGCGGATCAAAAGCCCCGCTGTTGCGCTCCGGTGTGGCGCTCTCCTGACGGACAGCGCCTTCACAGGGCCCGCGGCGGATCAACCGGAAAACAAGGATTTGAGCTGATGGCGCTTCCCGCCTTCAACATGCGTCAGCTTTTGGAAGCTGGCGTTCACTTCGGTCACCAGTCGCACCGCTGGAATCCGAAGATGGCCCCGTTCATCTTCGGGGCCCGCAACAACATCCACATCGTCGACCTGACGCAGACCGTGCCGCTGCTGCACCAGGCGCTCGTCAAGATTTCGGATACGGTTGCCGGCGTCGGGCGCGTGCTGTTCGTGGCGACCAAGCGGCAGGCTTCCGCGTCCATCGCCGAGGCGGCCGGGCGCTCGGCGCAGTACTATATGAACCATCGCTGGCTGGGCGGCACGCTCACCAACTGGAAGACGGTCTCCCAGTCGATCCGCCGCCTGCGCCAGCTCGACGATATCCTGGCATTGCCGGCCGGCCGGACGAAAAAGGAAATCCTCAACATCCAGCGCGAGCGCGACAAGCTCAATCAGTCGCTGGGTGGGATCAAGGACATGGGCGGCACGCCCGACCTGTTGTTCGTCATCGACACCAACAAGGAGCAGATCGCGATCAAGGAAGCTCGCAAGCTGGGCATTCCGATCATCGCCATCGTCGACACGAACTGCGATCCCGACGGCATCGACTTTCCGATCCCGGGCAATGACGACGCGGGCCGCGCACTGACGCTGTATTGCGACCTCGTGGCACGCGCCGCCCTGGACGGTTTGGAGCGGTCGCAGTCCGCGCACGGCATCGACGTCGGGGCATCCGTAACGCCGCCCACAGAGGATGTCGCAGTGTTGACGTTCCGTGGCATCGACGCGCCGCGTGGCGAGGCCGACGACCTCAAGCGGATCACCGGCGTGACCGGCAAGCTGGAGCAGAAGCTCAACGATGCCGGCGTGTTCCATTTCTGGCAGATCGCCGACATGGACCCCGACAGCATGGCCGCGCTCGATCGCCAGCTCAAGCTGGGCGGTCAGATCGCAACGGATGGCTGGATCGAACAGGCCCGCCTCATCGTCAGCGCCACGGCGGCCTGAGCGAGAAAGCGTCGCAGTTTCGAGGCGGGGGTCGTGTCCTTCCGCGACGTGCGGGTCCGCAATCGCCGACGGCTTTTGCGGGCCTGTCACAAAATCTTCAACCTGCCGGTCTAGCTCAAGCCAGGGTCATTCTCCGCGCATCCGTCCCACGTGCCGGCCCGCCGACGGGAGGCGGTCGTCGGGCGTCGAATTCGAAATAGAAGCACAGCGTTGCCCGTGTCCCTCCGTTCGCGATCATCGAGTTCAGCGCGCGGCAGGCGGGGATCGACCTCGCCACCGGGACACTGACCGCCAACCTAAAGAGCAAGTCATGACGATCACAGCTGCCCAGGTGAAAGAGCTGCGCGACAAGACCGGCGCAGGCATGATGGACTGCAAATCCGCCCTCAACGAAACAGCGGGGGACATGGAGGCAGCGATCGACTGGCTGCGCAAGAAGGGCTTGTCCAAGGCCGCCAAGAAGGCGGACCGGGTCGCGGCCGAGGGGCTAGTCGGGGTGATCTCGAATGGCACGCGTGGCGCTGTCGTCGAGGTCAATTCCGAAACGGACTTCGTGGCGCGCAACGAGCAGTTTCAGGGTCTGGTACGCGACATCACGGGCCTTGGGCCGGAGGCCGGCGGCGATATCGAGAAGCTGCTGGCCATGGGCTACCCGGGCAAGTCCCACACGGTCGCCGATCAGGTGAAAGAGATGGTGGCGACGATCGGCGAGAACATGACCGTGCGCCGGGCCAGCATGCTGGAAGCCGAAAACGGTATCGTGTCCGACTACATGCACAACAAGGTGACGGACGGGCTCGGCAAGATCGGTGTGCTCGTGGCACTGGAAAGCACAGGCGACAAGGTCAAGCTCGCCGAGTTCGGCCGGCAACTGGCGATGCACGTGGCGGCCGCCAATCCGCAGGCACTGACGCCCGACGACCTCGATCCGGCCCTCATCGAGCGCGAGCGGGCGATCTACACAGATCAGGCGATCCAGTCCGGCAAGGCACCCGATATCGCGGCGAAAATGGTCGAAGGCCGGCTGCGCAAGGAATTCTACCAGCAGGTCGTGCTGTTGCAGCAGACGTTCGTCCTGGACGGCAAGGCAACCGTCGAGCAGGCGGCAAAGGCGGCTGAGAAGGCGGTAGGTGCGCCGATCAAGATCACCGGGTTCAAGCGCTTTGCGCTGGGCGATGGCATCGAAAAGAAAGAGGATGACTTCGCTGCGGAAGTGGCAGCTGCCGCCGGCTCGAAGTGAGTACGGCCAGCACGGAGGGCGTCCGGGCTGTGGCCGGGGCGTCCGACGTGGACGGCGGGGCCCGTTTTTCGGGGCTGGTCAGTGGCGCACGCCGCTGACCATTGTGTGAGCACCGCCAAGTTGGACTTCAAGGGGATCGCGATGAGCGGGCTCGGTTACAAGCGGCTGCTGCTGAAGCTCTCCGGCGAAGCCCTGATGGGCGCGCACGGCTACGGCATCGACACCGTGGTTGTCGACCGGCTCGCGCGGGACATCACGGAGGCAACCGCGGCCGGATGCGAGATCGCGGTTGTCGTCGGCGGCGGCAACATCTTTCGCGGCTTGCAGGGGGCGGCCAAGGGCATGGACCGGGCCACCGCCGACTACATGGGCATGCTGGCCACCGTCATGAATGCACTCGCGCTGCAGGGGGCGTTGCGGCAAGCGGGTGCCGATGCGCGGGTGATGTCGGCGATCCCGATGCCGAGCGTATGTGAAACCTACGTCCGGCCCAAGGCCCTCAGTCATCTCGCCAAAGGCCGCGTGGTTGTCTTCGCGGCAGGAACCGGAAATCCGTTCTTCACGACCGATACGGCGGCAACGCTGCGCGGCATCGAGATGGGGTGCGATGCCGTCGCCAAGGCGACGCAGGTCGATGGGGTCTATTCGGCCGATCCGAAAAAGGATCCGTCGGCGACGCGATATGACCGGCTCGACTATGCTCAGGTGCTGGCGCACGACCTGAAGGTGATGGATGGTGCCGCAATCGCGCTTGCCCGCGACAACCGACTTCCGGTAATTGTTTTTTCCATCGACGAGCCGGGCAACCTGTTGAAGGTGTTGCGCGGAACGGCGCGGATGACCATCATCGAAGCCGGTTGAACGTCGGGGTAGCTCAAGGCTCGCCAACGGCTGGGTGCGCAAGCATCGCGTTATGCGGGACACACCCATTTTCGTGCGTTAGGCTTGGCCGGCCGAGTTGGTTGCGACGGGGCCCGCTGTCGCGAGCGGTGACCTTCTGGGGAGACGTCATGACGGACAAGACCTTTAACCAGGCTGACCTCGAAGCGCGCATGCGGGCGTCGCTCGATGCACTGAAACGCGAGTTGAGCGGATTGAGGACGGGCCGGGCCAGCACGCATCTGCTCGACCCGATCCAAGTCACCGTCTATGGCTCGAAGATGCCGCTGATGCAGGTGGCAACCGTCACGGTTCCCGAGCCGCGCTCGATCTCTGTTCAGGTTTGGGACCGTTCGAATGTCGGCGCGGTCGAAAAGGCCATCCGCGAATCGAACCTGGGGCTCAACCCGGTGATCGACGGCCAGTTGCTGCGCCTGCCGATCCCTATGCTCACGGCTGACCGGCGCAATGAACTCGTCAAGATCGCTCACAAATACGCGGAACAGTCCAAGGTCGCCGTGCGCAATGTCCGCCGGGACGGCATGGAGCTGCTCAAGAAGCTCGAGAAGGACGGCGTGATGAGCCAGGACGATCATCACAAGAGCACGGCAAAGGTGCAGGAGCTGACCGACAAGATCATCAAAGAGATCGATCAGCTTCTCGCGCAAAAGGAAGCCGAGATCCAGACGGTTTAGACACCATTGTGGCCTCGCGGGCTTGTCGCGCCCGGCCAGTTGTGTGTAGTTCGATGATCTCCACGCTGTCCTGAAGGCGCCTGTCGTTGGCCCACATCTCCAATAGTTCCGCCGCTAGAGCGATCGAGGGTCAGGTGCCGCGCCACATCGCCATCATCATGGATGGCAACGGCCGCTGGGCGCAAGCACGTGGACTGCCGCGATCGCTGGGCCATCGCGAAGGCGTGGAAGCCGTCCGGCGGACGGTCCGGGCGGCGGGCGACCTGGGCGTGAGCTACCTCACGATCTACAGCTTCTCGTCCGAGAACTGGTCGCGGCCGGCCGACGAGATCAGCGATCTGATGGGGCTCATGAAGCGGTTCATCCGCCGCGATCTGGCCGAACTGCATCAGGCGGGGGTCTCGATCCGGGTCATCGGCGGCCGCGACGGCGTCGATCCCGAGTTGATGGCGTTGATCGACGAAGCGGTCGAGCTGACCAAGTTCAATCAAGGGCTCACGCTGGTCATTGCGTTCAACTACGGTGCGCGTGGCGAGATTGCAAAGGCGGCCCGGCGGCTGGCCGAGGACGTGGCGGCAGGTCGACTCGACCCCGCCGACGTGACGATCGACGCCCTGGGCCGGGTTCTCGATACCGGCAACATTCCCGATCCCGATCTGCTGATCCGGACCAGCGGCGAGCAGCGGCTGTCGAACTTTCTGCTGTGGCAGGCAGCCTATACCGAGCTGGTTTTCGTCGACACGCTCTGGCCGGATTTCGACCGCGAGGACCTGGAAGAAGCCATTGCCGCATTCCGCGCCCGTGACCGGCGGTTCGGCGGTCTGTCACGACGCTCGTCGGCTTGAAGCGGACGAGGCGGTGATGCTGAAGGACCCGCGCACGGGCGAGACGGTTGGCCCGATGACTGCGGGCGAGGTCCGAAATCTCAAGACCAGGGTCGTCTCGGGCGCCATCCTGATCGCCGTGGCGCTCGGCGCGACACTCGCGGGCGGGGCACTGTTCGCCGCCTTCGTCGCCGCCATCGGGCTCGTCATGAGTTGGGAATGGGGCAAGCTGGTCAGATCGCGGCCCGGCGATCTCTCCTTCGCGCTGCATGGCTTGGCGATTGCCGTGGCGGTCACCCTGGCGGCCGCCGGTTGGTCGGCGGCGGCGGCCGGGGCTGTGTTCGCCGGTGCCGGTGCCCTCGTCGTGCTCAACATCGGGCGGGGCGCGCGATTGTCGGGTGGCGGCGTGCTCTATGTCGGGTTGCCGGCCGTCGCCTGCATTCTCCTGCGGTCGAGCGAGGGGCATGGTCTCGTGGCCGTGCTGTTCGTGCTGGCAAGCGTCTGGGCGGCTGATACGGCCGCTTTTGCAGGTGGCCGCATGGTCGGCGGGGCGAAGCTATGGCCGAGCATTTCACCCAATAAGACGTGGGCGGGACTGATTTCGGCGGTGGTCGCCAGCGCGCTCGTCGGGCTTGCGGCGGGTCCCGTCCTCGGCGTCGGGGTGAGTGTCTATCTGATCGGCTGTGCCGCCGGGCTCGGGGCTGTTTCACAGGCTGGGGACCTGGCCGAATCGGCGCTGAAGCGCCTGTTCAAGGTGAAGGACGCGAGCAACCTCATCCCAGGCCATGGCGGCTTCCTGGATCGTATGGATGGGATCGTCGCGGCCGTTCTGGTCGGCGTCTTGTTGGGGCTCCTGCTCGATCCGAACGATCCGGCGCGTGGCCTCATGCTGGGGCTGGCCTCGGGGGCGTAACGGTGTAGGGTCGGCCGAGAGGTCATCGAGGGGGAGTGACGGGAGTGGCTGCCGACACGACAGCGACGCCAGGCATCGACAAGGGTCCGAGCGCTGCGCCAGCGCGGCCGATGCGGCTCAGCGTGCTCGGGGCGACGGGCTCGATCGGGAGAAGCGCGCTCGATCTCGTGGCGCGTCATCGCGAACGCTTCGAGATCGTGGCCCTGACCGCTCAGTCGAATGTCGTCGAACTGGCGCAATTGGCGATTGCACACCATGCCGCGTGCGCGGTGATCGGCGATGAGCGCTTGCTCGGGGACCTCAGGGAGCGGCTCGCTGGATATCCCGTGGAGGTGGCGGGCGGGCCGGCGGCACTGATCGAAGCCGCCAGCCGGCCGGCCGACTGCGTGATCGCGGCGATCGTCGGGGCTGCCGGCTTGCAGCCTTCTTTCGCGGCGCTCTCACACGGCGCGCGTCTGGCCCTGGCCAACAAAGAGTGCCTGGTCTCGGCCGGCGAGGTGTTCATGGCGGAGGTCGGGCGCTGCGGGGCCGAACTCGTGCCCGTCGACAGCGAGCATTCCGCCGCTTTCCAGGTGCTGACGGGTGCGCGCGCCGAAGATATCGAGACGATCGTGCTCACAGCTTCGGGCGGGCCCTTCCGCGACTGGCCGCTCGAGCGCATCCGGCTGGCCACTCGCGCGGAAGCCTTGAAGCATCCCAACTGGTCGATGGGATCGAAAATTACGATCGATTCGGCGACCATGATGAACAAGGGTCTCGAACTGATCGAGGCCTACCATCTGTTCCCGGTCGAGGCCGCGCAGCTCGGGGTCGTGGTGCATCCGCAGTCGATTGTTCATTGCCTCGTTTCCTATCGCGATGGGTCGGTTCTGGCGCAACTCGCCGAGCCGGACATGCGCACCCCGATTGCTCTGGCGCTGGCATGGCCGCACCGGATGACGGCACCGACCAAGAGGCTCGATCTGGCCGCGATCGGGCAACTGACGTTCGAAGCCCCCGACGAGGTGCGTTTTCCATCGCTGGCGTTGGCGCGCGCGGTTCTGCAGCGTGGCGGCGGGCTGCCGGCCGTACTCAATGCGGCCAACGAGATCGCAGTGGCGGCGTTCCTGCAGGGGCAACTCGGCATTCTCGACATTCCGCGCGTCGTCGAGACTTGTCTGGCGCGCGCCGAATCGGATGGATTGTCGGCACCGCCGGCCTGTTTGGACGACGTCTTGGCCATCGACGCGGCCGGGAGGCGGCTGGCTGCTGAAGCTCTCGGCGCGATTGCTGTGTAAGCGGTGCGCGTCCGGAGGCGGCGGCATGGGGACCAGAGCCCCCTTCGGGGCCAAAGGCTCGTGAGCGATTTGTGCAGGATCGCCAAGGTCTTGAATGAGTGACTTCGGGTCCAGGCGGCGGCGGCATCGACGACCGGGGTTGGCAGCGGCTCGTGATGCCGGCCCACGGCGTTGCCATCATCGGCAGGCGCGCCACGATGTTCGCCTTGATCTATCGGTAGCATGTGGCACGCTGTGAGCTTGAACGAGGGCTCGAAGCAGGGTCGCCACAGCGGCTTGGTCACGCAAGCGTTGTGGTCGACGTGTTGTGAGGTTCGCGGCGTGAGCTGCGATGGCGGGCCAACAGGCGGGCATGGGCTCCGTAGGGCCGGCCGGCAAGGAGAAGACGAGAATGGACTTCCTCAATGGATTTGGCGGCGGGCTCTCCGGCTTCCTCATCACGACGCTTGGTTTCCTGTTCGCGCTCACGGTCGTCGTGTTCGTCCACGAGATGGGACACTTTCTCGTTGCGCGCTGGTGCGGCGTCACGGTGAAGGCCTTCTCGATCGGGTTCGGCCGCGAACTGTTCGCGTGGACGGACAGCCATGGGACGCGCTGGCGGATCGCGGCGATCCCACTCGGCGGCTATGTGAAGTTCCTCGATGACGACGGGGTGGCGAGCCAGCCCTCCAAGGATGCCCTCGAGACGCTGACACCCGAGCAGCGCTCCGGAGCCTTCCAGTTGAAGCCGTTGTGGCAGCGCGCCGCCGTGGTTGCGGCCGGGCCGATCGCCAACTTCATTCTTGCGATCGTGATCTTCGGGGTGCTGTTCTGGCTTCTCGGCGTCCGGGAGATGGAGCCCCGGGTCGGCAGCGTCGTCCCCGACTCGCCCGCGGCAGCCGCCGGGTTCATGCCTGGGGATCTCGTCGTCGCCATCGACGGGACGACGTTGCGCAGCTTCGCCGATCTCCAGCAGATCGTCTCGTTGAACGTGGAGCGCGAGTTGCCCTTCGACATCATTCGCGATGGCCGGTCGTTGACCTTGATGGTGAAGCCCAAGTTGAAAGAACTCGATGACGAGATCGCCGGCAAGCACCGTCGTCCGGTGATCGGTATCGTCGCTTCGGCCAAGACCAATCAGGTCGTCGTGCGGCAGGTCAGCCTGCCCGAGGGTTTCCTCGTCGGCATCGAAAAGACGTGGTCGATCGCCGTGGGCACGCTGGGCTACATCGGGGACGTGTTTACCGGCAAGCAGGGGGCCGAGCAAATCGGCGGTATTGTGCGTATCGCCGACACGGCGGGTAAGTTTGCGGCGTCGGGGTTCACCGATCTGATCTTCTTTACGGCGTTCATTTCCGTGAGTATCGGGCTGGTCAACTTGTTCCCGATCCCCGTGCTCGATGGGGGGCATCTGGTGTTCTACGCGCTGGAAGCCGTGCGCGGTAAACCGCTGAGCGAGTACACCCAGGAGATGTTCTTCCGGGCGGGTCTGGCCGTCATCCTTATGCTGATGGTGTTCGGGTTCTACAACGACCGGGGCATACTGGCTAAGTGGTTCTCTTAGCTTGCGGAGATGCCGGTCGAATCAGGGGCGGTGACGTATTCTTGCCACTTCCGCCGGGGTTTCTGAATCGTTAAAAGCGAGGTGAAGTCGGTGAGTGTCCTCGCCTGGGGAACGCGGTTTTCAGATCGTGTTGGCGGGGGCATTGACGGGCACGAAATCGAGGTGGGTCTGTCACTGCCGACAGCACCTGCTTCCGGAATGGGGGATCGGCAGTGAAAAGGACAGATCCGCGAATGTCCAGTGTTCGGTTCGCGTTACTTGGTAAATTGGTGGTCGCGGGCTGGCTGCTGATGGCGGCCTTCGGCAGCGTGGCTGTCGGCTCGCTGGCGATGGCCACGCCTGCGGCGGCCCAAGTCCGGATATCGGCGATCGAAGTCAGCGGTAACCGCCGCGTCGAGCCGGAGACCGTTCGCTCTTATCTCCAATTTTCGACCGGCAGCACCTACGAGCCCGCGCTCGTCGACCAGTCGCTGCGCGCGCTGTTCGGGACGGGTTTGTTCTCCGACGTGCAGATCGACTTGTCGGGGTCCACGGTGATCGTGACCGTCGTCGAGAACCCGGTCATCAATCAGGTTGCGTTCGAGGGTAACTCCGAAGTCGATACGGCGACCCTCATGAGCGAAATTCAGCTCAAGCCGCGGTCGGTGTTCACCCGGGCCCGTGCGCAGGCCGATGTGCAGCGCATCCTCGACGTCTATCGCCGCCAGGGTCGGTTCGCCGCCAACGTCGAGCCTAAGCTCATCGACATCGAGCAGAACCGCGTCAACCTCGTGTTCGAGATCGTCGAGGGTTCGGCGACGAAGGTCAAGGGTATCAGCTTCATCGGCAACCGTGCGTTCAGCGACAGCCAGTTGCGCGATATCATTTCGACGACTCAGTCGGGCTGGTTCGACTTCCTGAAGGGAACGAGCATCTACGACCCCGACCGGTTGAACCTCGATCGTGAGCTGCTGCGCCAGTACTATCTGAAGAACGGCTACGCGGATGCGCGTATCGTCGCCGCCAATTCCGAGCTCGATCGCGACGGCTCGGGTTTCTTCCTCACTTTCACGGTCGAAGAGGGCGAGCTGTATCGGGTCGGTGATGTCGCCATCGAAAGTGCGTTGCCGGAGCTGAATTCTGACGCACTGCGCAGAGAACTCCTCTTCAGCAGCGGCGAAGTTTACAACGCAACGCTCGTGGACAAGACGGTCGAGCGTTTGACGCTCTCGGTCGCAAAGCAGGGATATGCCTTCGCCCGGGTCCGTCCGCGCGCGACGCCTGATTTCTACGCCCGCACGATCTCTCTCAACTTCCAGGTCGACGAGGGGCCGCGGGTCTACATCGAGCGCATCAACGTGTTCGGTAACGAGCGCACCAAGGATTACGTGATCCGGCGGGAGTTCCGGCTGGTGGAAGGCGACGCCTTCAATCCGCTTCTCGTCGATCAAGCTGAGAAGCGCCTCAAGTCCCTCGGGTTCTTCAAGAGCGTTGAAGTCAAGCGGCGGCCAGGTTCGGCACCTGACCGCGTGGTTCTCGACGTCGAGATCATCGAGCAGTCGACTGGCGAGCTTTCGTTCGGTGCTGGTTACTCGACGAGCGAAGGTGTGATCGGCGACGTGTCGATCAGCGAGCGGAACCTGTTGGGTAACGGTCAGTTCCTTCGGCTGCGGCTCTCCGGCTCCATCGAGCGGTTCCAGGTCGACTTGAGCTTTACCGAGCCGCGGTTCCTCGATCGTAACCTTGCGGCTGGCTTCGACCTCTTCCACAAGGAAGTGGATCAGCGCGACACCTCGGGGTTCCGCAGCCGCAAGTCCGGTGCCACGGTCCGTCTCGGGTTCCCGCTCGCCGAGGATCTCTGGGGGCAGGCGAGCTACACCCTCTCGCGTGACCAGATATACGACGTGAGCAACAATGCTTCGATCGCGGTGCTGGATGCCGCGGGTGGTCTGCGCCAGGATCCAACCAATCCGAACAATTTCCTGTCGGAGAGCGATACGACCTACTGGACGTCGTCTCTGGGCGGAGCGCTCACGTTCGATAAGCGTAATCATCCGCGCAATCCGACGAGTGGCTACTATGTCCAGCTGTCGACTGACTTGGCCGGGCTCGGCGGCGACGTCGAGTACGTCCGGGTTCAGGGCGAAGGTCGCGGTTATTACCCGATCGCCGAGGGGCTGACGTTCGTCGGCCGGCTCATCGGCGGGCATATCGAGGGTTGGGGTGACGACGATGTCCGCCTGCTCGATCTGTTCTTCCGTGGTGGTGAGACGGTGCGTGGCTTCGACCGCTCTGGTTATGGTCCGCGTGACTTGACGACGGGCGATGCTCTGGGCGGCAAGACGTACTGGGCAGCGACGGCCGAGCTTCGGTTCCCGATCCCGTTCATCCCAGAGGAGCTTGGCATCAGTGGTGCCGTCTTCGCTGACGCCGGCTCGTTGTTCAACGCTTCGGAGCGTGCGCGCAGCTTGAGCGACCTGACTTGCGGCAAGAATATCACCGTGAACAATACGTCGCGGGGTTTTGTGAACGCCAACACTGGTGGAAATGGCGTCTGTCTCGTGGACGACGAGTCGGTTCGAGCATCGGTCGGTGGCTCGGTGCTGTGGAATTCGCCCGTCGGTCCGCTGCGGATGGACTTTGCCTACAACCTGCTCGAGGAAGAATACGACGAGGATCAGTTCTTCCGGTTTGGTGCTTCTACGAAGTTCTGACACTTTGGGCCTGAGACTAAGGGGCGTGTGACTACGGGGCCTGAGACTAATGGTCCTGAGCACGCCAGGCCTCAGAACGTAGGCGCTCGTGAGCAGTGGGCCTGAAACAATTGGAGCGGTCGCCTAACGGCGGCCGCTTTGTCTTATCGGTCGTCAAAGGCCGTTCTGGCGATGTGGGTGGCGGCCGCTGTGCCCTGAGGTGACGCGTGCCTTCCTATGGATTTCCCTCGCATCGGCTCGGGGCACCCGATAGTTTGCCGGACGGGGCCGGTATTTCCAATTCCGTCCCGCAGATGTTTTGGCTCTGAGTCTGTCAGGTCGGCGGGACGTTATTGTTTTCGTTTGCGCCTTCCGACACTCGCTCCGAGAGCCGGCCGGAAGGCGCGGCCTACCGTTGGTTGGGTCAAAACGTATGCGGGTTGGCATAAGGCGCACTGAGGCATGCGGAGTTCACTGATGGAGCATCCCGGGTTCTTCGATCTGGCAGGGCCATTCAGCGTCGCCGCCATCGCTGCCGCGGTTGGCGCGGAGGTCCCGGCGGCGTTCGCCGGCCAGGCCAGCGAGGTCATGCTGGCCAGCGTCAAGCCACTCGCCGAGGCCGGCCCGGGCGACGTGACATTCCTCGACAACCGCAAGTACGCACATCAGCTCGCTGGCACGCGGGCAGGGGCTTGCCTGGTGCTGCCAGCGATTGCCGAACTGGTGCCTGCCGCCACGATCCCGCTGGTCATGGCAAAGCCTTACCGCGGGTTTGCGTTGGCGCTGGCGCTGTTCTACCCGAGTTCGCTGTGGCCGCAGGGGGCCAGCCCTGTTGCTGGCGTCGGGGCCATCGACCCGAGCGCGCAGTTCGAGGACGGGGTGATGATCGAGCCTGGCGTCGTCATCGGTCCGGAAGTGCGCATCGGGCGGGGCAGCCGCATCGCGGCCGGCGCGGTCATCGGCCGTCGCGTGCATATCGGCCGCGGCAGCTACATCGGGGCACAGTCCACGCTCATGCACTGTCTCGTCGGTGACCGCGTGACGATCCACGCCGGGGTACGGATCGGGCAAGATGGATTTGGTTTCGCCATGGGGCGGGACGGCCACCTGAAGGTCCCGCAGGTCGGCCGCGTGATCATCCAGGACGACGTCGAAATCGGTGCCAATTCCGCGATAGATCGAGGGGCCCTTAAGGATACGGTGATCGGGGAGGGTAGCAAAATTGATAATCTCGTGCAGATCGGGCACAACGTCGTGCTCGGCCGGCATTGCGTCATCGTCGCCCAAACCGGGATCGCGGGGTCGGCCGAGCTCGGTGATTTCGTCGTGATGGGCGGGCAGTCCGGTCTCGTCGGGCATATCAAGGTCGGTGACGGCGCGCAGATCGCGGGCGGTTCGCACGCCAAAGACAATGTGCCTGCTGGCGCGCGGATGGGCGGAACACCGGCCCGGCCGTTGAAGCAGTGGGCCAGGGAACTGGCGACATTGACGCGGCTGGCGGCGCGGTCGCCTTCGGGTAGTACGGGTGAGGACGAGTAACGCGCTTGTCCGAGTCTATGCCCGTCGGAGGGCGAGCTAAAGTCTTGTTTGGTCGTATCTTCTACGGCGAGACGGTGTCCACGTCGTCGGAAAATGCTCTAGTGGAGATCATCTGACGTTCGGTCGCCGGGTGCGGCCGGTTACGACAGCAGGTTTCAGGTGAGAACGACTGAACACTATCGAATGTGTGCGGATCATGCTCGAGGTTGGAACATCTGTTCGGGAGTGCGCCGCGGCCCGAGTCCAGCATTCGTACCGGAGCCTGCAACGGCGGCGCTCCAGCGGTGCCGCTCGTCGGACACCTGAACTGTGATGGACGGCATGCAAAGCGATACCCCGGGCCATGTCCGGGCCCCTGACGCGACGGTGCGCCCCTCTGCGGCAAACCTGGATTGTGGAGCGAGAAGAGATGGATGAGGTCAGCCCCAAGAAGGCTCTGGCGACTGCGGACACGTTGCGCGTGATGAAACTGCTGCCGCATCGCTATCCGTTCCTGCTGGTCGACCGCATCGAGGACATGGACGGCGACGAAAGCTGCGTCGGCATTAAATGCGTGACCGTGAACGAGCCGTTCTTTCAGGGACATTTTCCCCAGTATCCGGTGATGCCGGGCGTTCTGATCATCGAGGGTCTGGCACAGACGGCAGGCGCGCTGTGTGTCCACAGCCTCGGCGAGAACTACGTCGCCGAACTCGTGTACTTCATGGGCATCGACAAGGCCAAGTTCAGAAGGCCCGTGCTACCCGGCGACGTGCTTCACTATCACGTGCGCAAGATCCGCAACCGTGGGCGGGTCTGGCGGTTTTACGGTGCGGCGAAGGTAGGGGGGCAGGTGGCCGCCGAGGCGGAGATCAGCGCAATGCTCGCTGATACGGCCGAAGCGCGGGCCTTTGCGAGCAAGAATGGCTGACACCGTTATCCACTCGAGTGCGATCGTCGAGGACGGCGCGGAACTGGGCGACGGGGTCCAGATCGGCCCGTTCTGCCATGTCACCGCCGGTGTCAGACTCGGCGAGGGCGTCGAACTGATCAGCCATGCCGTCGTGGCGGGGCGAACGCATGTCGGCGCACGCACACGGATTTTTCCGTTCGCCTCGATTGGTCACATCCCGCAGGACCTGAAGTTCAAGGGTGAGCCATCGACACTGACCATCGGCGAGGAGTGCATCATCCGCGAAGGCGTGACGATGAACCCCGGTACCGAGGGTGGGGGGATGACGACCGTCGTCGGGAACCGCTGCGCGTTCCTGGCCAACTCGCACGTAGGCCACGACTGCCAGGTCGGCGACAATGTCGTGTTTTCCAACAACGTCATGCTGGCGGGACACTGCACGGTGGGTGATTTCGCCATCATTGGCGGCGGCGCGGCGGTCATCCAGTTCGCCCGGGTCGGTCCGCACTCGTTCCTTGGCGGCATGTCGGGCCTGGAGAACGACCTCATCCCGTATGGGATGGCGCTCGGCAATCGCGCCTATCTCTCCGGCCTCAACATCATCGGCTTGCGTCGGCGGGGCTTCTCCAGCGACGTGATCCACGACCTGCGGCGCGCTTATCGTCTCCTGTTTGCGGCCGAGGGCACGCTCGCTGAGCGCACGACCGATGTCGCGCAGGCGTTCAGCGGACACCCAGCGGTCGAGGAAATCGTCGCGTTTATCCGGACGGGCGGCAAGCGCGCGATCTGCACGCCGCGCGGCACGCCCGAGGTCTGACGCTGCGCCATCCGGCCGGCTGCCCGGTGGGCGGAGAAAGGTGTCATCACGACACGTCTTCCGGCCGGCTCTCCGGAGGAGAGTCGGAAGGCGTCATCACGACATGCCTTCCGGCCGGCTCTCCGGAGGAGAGTCGGAAGGCGTCATGAAAGAGTTTTTCCCATGCGCGTCGCTTCGCCTCGAAGAATCGGGATCATCGCGGGGGGGCGTTCGCTTCCGCGCGAGATTGCCGAGAGCCTCGTGGGTCGCGGAGCCCAGGTCGTCATCCTCGCCATCGAGGGGGAGGCGAGCGCGGCGCTCGACGTGTTTTCGCCGGTCAAGGTCAACATCGGTGAACTCGGTCGCATCGTGCGCACGCTGAAGCAGGCGGGATGCGTCGAGGTGATCGTCGTCGGGCACGTGACCCGGCCGGATCTGGCGAGCATCAAGCCCGATCTGGGGTTTTTCCGCGCTCTGCCCACGGTGCTCCGGCTCGTCCGTGCAGGGGGCGACGACGCGGTCCTGCGCGGCGTCATAGCGTTCTTCGAGGAGCGCGGCCTCAAGATCGTCTCACCGGTCATGGTCGCCCCGGAACTGGTGATCGACGGCGGAGCGTTCGGTGCACTCCGTTCGCGCGCCGATGATGCGCCAGACATCCAGCTTGGGCTGGAGGTGATCGGCAAACTGGCGGTGTTCGACATCGGCCAGGCCGTCGTCGTGACGGGCGGGCGTATCGAGACGATCGAAGCCGCCGAAGGCACCGATGGCATGCTGGACCGGCTGACGGCGCGACGGCACAGTATCATGCGGCAGGGCCGGGTGGGGCCTGGCGACGAGCGTCCAAGGGGGGTTCTCGTCAAGCGGCCGAAGCCGGGACAGGACCTGCGGGTCGATCTGCCGGTGATCGGGCCCGACACTGTTCGCCGCGTCGTCGGAGCTGATCTCGGCGGCATCGCGGTCGAGGCTGGGCGGGTTCTGGCGGCCGAACGGAGTGAACTCATCCGGCTGGCTGATGCGCACGGCGTCTTTGTCGAGGGCGCTTTGCCCACCGAGGGCGCTCCCGATGCCGGGACTGAGACAGCTAGCCGCCCGACCGCCGCCATTGGGCGTGTCCGCCAACTCGGGCGACGGCGCATCGCCAAGGCGGATGCCGCGGACATCCTGAAGAGCGGCATGGTGATCGTCACGTTGGAGCCCTATGGTGCCGGCCGCGCCGTCGTCGTGGTGGCCGGTCACGTGCTCGCGGTCGAGGCCGGGGAAGGTGCCATCCCGGTGATCGAGCGGGCGGCGATTCTGCAGCAATGGGGGCGACGGCGCTGGCGGCGTGCGGGGGCGGCAGTGGTTTCAGTCGGCCGGGACGCGACGCCGGACGTGCTGGAGCGGGCGCGTGATGCCGGTCTGGCCGGTGTTGCGGTGGTGCTGAAGCCGTTCGCAGCGAGTGTGCCACAGTCGACGATCGAACTTGCAGACCGGCTCGGCCTGTTCATTGCAGCCTATGAGCGCGGTGAAGGAGAGGGCGC
Organism: Hyphomicrobiaceae bacterium; assembly: GCA_033765285.1. Taxonomy (GTDB): domain Bacteria; phylum Pseudomonadota; class Alphaproteobacteria; order Rhizobiales; family Hyphomicrobiaceae; genus Filomicrobium. The sequence continues at coordinate 220,907 of JANRIE010000059.1, forward strand.
TTGAACGAGCACAACGGACCGCTTTCCGATACGGGGCCCCAGCGCGTCGTGATCGACGCCACGGGCCGGCAGTACCGGGTGTTCATCGTCGCCGGCGAGCATTCGGGAGACGTGCTCGGCGGCAAGCTGATGACGGAGCTCAATCGCCGCCTCCAAGGGCGGATCCGCTATCTCGGCGTGGGCGGCGAAGATATGGAGCGCCAGGGGCTGGTGTCGCAGTTTCCGCTGTCGGATGTCGCCGTGATGGGGCCCATGTCGATCCTGCCGCGGCTGCCGCGCATCGTGCGGCGCGTCTATGCGACCGTCGCCTCGGCGGTGGCCGCCGAGCCCGATCTCGTGATCATCATCGACAGCCCGGAATTCACCCATCCGATCGCCAAGCGCATCCGCAAGCGCCTGCCAGGTGTGCCGATCATCGACTACGTGTCGCCCACGGTGTGGGCCTGGCGGCCGGGTCGGGCCAGAAAAATGGCCCGCTATGTCGATCACGTCCTGGCGCTTCTGCCGTTCGAGCCGGCCGCCCACAAGCGTCTGGCGGGCCCACCGTGTACCTACGTCGGCCACCCGATGATCGAGCGCGCCGAATGGCTGGCCGGCCTGCCGACCGCGCCGCTGGCCGAGCGGCTCGCGCTGTCTCCGGACCGGCCGGTCATCGCCGTGCTGCCGGGCAGTCGATCCTCGGAAGTGTCGCGGCTGATGCAACCATTCAGTGCAGCGATCGGGCTTCTGGCCGAACGGGGACTTGCGCCTCAGGTGGTCATTCCGACGGTGAAATCCGTGCGGGCCCTGGTGGTCGACGCGCTGAAGGCGTGGCCGGTTCCCGCACACATCGTCGAGGGCGAGGTCGACAAGTTCGCCGCGTTCAAGCTGGCCGATGCAGCGCTGGCCGCGTCGGGGACCGTGACACTGGAACTGGCCGTTGCCGGTACGCCGATGGTCGTTGCCTACCGCGTCGACGGCTTGGCCGTGCACCTGCGCTTCATGGTCAAGGTGCCCTCCATCGTTCTGGCCAATCTGGTACTCGGGGAGAACGCCTTTCCGGAACTGATCCAGGAGGAGTGCACGCCCGAGCGGCTGGCCGACGCCCTGGAGCTGATTTTGAAGGATACGCCTGAGCGGGCCCGGCAACGCGCCGCCTTGTCGCGGATCGGAGAGCGGATGCGGCTGCCCACGGGCACGCCCAGCGAAGCCGCCGCCGACGTCGTGATGGAGTATCTGGCTGGCCGGTGAGGGGGCACAGGCCAATCTGGCTTGCCAGTGGCACGCCCAAAGATCAGACTACGGCTCTGTCTGGCAGCGTGCAGCGATGCGGGGCGAGCGATGTTTGCGTTGGTCAGGGTGCATTGGTTGGCGGGGGCGTTGTGCCTCGTCTTGGCGGCGGTCAGCGGCGGCGCGCGGGCGCAACCGGTATCGCACGCAGCGGCCACAGAGGCAGACAGGCTCGCCGCTGAATTCAGTCGACTGGTCTCTGCCGGGAAAGCGGCCGAGGCCCTTCTACTCGGCGAGCGCGCGCTTGCTCTTGGTGTCGAGGGCTATGGCCCCGACAGTGTCTCGGTTGGTCATCTGCACGTCAATCTGGCGTCTGCGCTGAAGACGCTCGCCCGCTACGGCGAAGCCGAACCCCACTATCAGAAGGGTCTTGCGCTGATCGCGAGGCACTACGGCCAGGAGCATATCGAGGTCTCCCACGTCGTCCACGAACTCGGCGAGATGAGGCATCGCCAGGGTCGTCTCGACGAGGCTGAGCCGCTTTACCGCCGTGCGCTCGACATCCGCAGCAAGGTGCCGACTGCTAATCCACTCGCGCTGGCGGTCAGCCTCAACTCGATGGGTCTTATGCGGCAGCTGCGGGGCCCGCAGACCGAAGCCCTGTCGTTTTACCGCCGCGCTCTGGCGATCCGCGAAGCGGAACTCGCCAGCGGCCATCCCGACATCGGCCAGAGCTACAACAATATCGGCTCTCTGCTGCATGAACTGGGACGGCGCGAGGAGGCTCTCCCCTTGCTGCTACGTGGTCTGGCCATCTGGGAGGCGGCGTTGCCGGCCGATCATGGGGACGTGATCCTCGGCCGAGACAACCTGGCGCATCTCCACGAAGACCTGGGGGATTTCCCGAAGGCGGAGGCGCTGTTTCGCAGCGTGCTGGCGAGCTTCGAGCGTGTGCGACCCGCCGACCACGGTGATACCGCGCGCGCGCTGAACAACCTCGGGCTCAACCTGAAGCGGCAGGGGGCGCTGCACGAGGCGGAAACGCTCTACAAACGAGCCCTGGCGATGAAGATGAAGGTGCTGCCGCCAGGTCATACCGAGATCGCGCAGACGCTCAATAATCTAGCTGCGCTCTATCGCGAGTTGTCGCGGCCCGCCGAGGCCGAACCGCTCTATCAGCAAGCGCTCTCAGTGTTCCAGGCGGCCTTGCCCGACAACCATCCCGACATCGCGATGGCGCTGAACAACCTCGGCAGCTTTTATCAGGAGCAGGGCCGGCATGGGGCGGCCGAGCCGCTGTTGAAGCGGACCGTCGAGATCTTGGAGGGCTACGGTGATCGGCACCCCAACTTGGCGAAGGCCATCAACAACCTGGCACTTGTGTATGCTCGACAGGACCAGCCAGCGAGGGCGGAGCCGCTGTTGCGGCGCTCGTTGCAGTTGCGAATGGAGACCCTTCCGACTGGTCATCCCGAGATTGCCGCCGCGCGCAACAACTTGGGGCAGGTGCTGCTGGCGCAGGGCAAGGCGTCTGAAGCCGGCGACCTGCTGCGCCTCGCGCTGGCCGATCTCAAGCGGGCACTCTCCGAAGATCATCCCAACGTTGCGACGGTAATCAACAACCTGGCCGATGTGGCCGAGCAGCAGGCGAAGTGGACCGAGGCGGAAGCCCTTTATAGCGAGGCCCTGGCGTTGCGCCAAAAAGTGCTGCCACGGGACCATCTCGACGTCGCCCACAGCCACAACAACATCGCCACACTTTACACCGGACGGCAGAACTGGGCGCGTGCGGTCGAGCACTGGACGAAAAGCACGGCGCTTCTTGCCAAGAGGACCGATCTGGGCGTCGAAACCCTGGGTGCCAGTCTCGTCGGGCGCAGTGAGGCAGAAACCAAGCGGTGGAGTTGGCAGTTCTGGGGACTGGCCAAGGTCGCCCATAAACTGAAAGAGACGGCCGGCGATCCGAACAACGTCCTGCGGGACCAAAGCTTCGTCGCGGCGCAGTGGGCTGCGGCGAGCGAGGCAGCCGCCTCATTGTCGCAAATGGGTGTGCGGGCGGCTGCCGAGCGTCCCGAACTGGCCGCGATCGTGCGGGAACGACAGGACCTCGTCGCCAAGTGGCAGTCGCTCGACGACGATCGCACGGCCATCTACGTGCAACGGCGTGAAGATCGCGACGCCCGATCGGGCGACACGATTGCAAGTCGTTTGCAGCTCATCGAATCGCGTATCGCGGAGATCGACCAGCAGTTGGGCCGCGAATTCCCGAACTACGCCGAGCTGGTGAAGTTTGCCCCGCTGGGCATCCAGGACGTGCAGGCGCTGCTGGCACCGACGGAAGCGCTGATCCTCACCCTCGATACGCGTGATTGGTCGCCACTGCCCGAGGAGACCTTCATTTGGGTGGTGACGAAGACAACGGCCCGGTGGCTCCGATCGAGCCTCGGGACGGCTGCTCTTGACGAGGAGGTCGCAGCCCTGAGGTGCGGCCTGGACGCTGCAAGTTGGGACGGCGACGGCGGCCAGCGCTGCCGGACCCTGCTGGGTATTGCCGGTGAAGGCCCGCGACCGGCGGTCCTTCCCTTCGATGCGCCGCGTGCCCACAAGCTTCATCGCGCCATTCTCGGTGAGGCGACCAAGCTTACCGCGGGGAAAAGTCTGCTTATCGTGCCAACGGGTCCACTGGCGCGGCTGCCTTGGCAGGTTCTTGTGGCGTCTCCACCTGGTCCTGCGCAGGCCGGGAGCCAGCCGCGCTGGTTGATCCGCGATCACGCGCTGACCGTGCTGCCGTCGGTGTCCTCGCTGAAGGTGTTGCGGCGGTTCGCGCGGGCCTCCGGCGCGACGGGCGGCATGCTGGCGTTTGCCAACCCCATCCTCGACGGTGACGAGACCGGGCTCGATCTGACCAGGCATGTCAAACTCGTTCTCGCGCGCCGGGCAGCCCGCTACCGCCAGAGCTGCGACCTTCCACCTTCGGATGAGGAACTGCGGCTCGCCAACAGCTCTGGTCTCGTCGGCAACACCTGGGGCGCGGCGGCGACCGCGGCAGATGTCAGGCGGTGGCCGCCGGTGCCCAGCACAGGGCGCTTGGTTTGTGATATCGCCGCCGATCCGAACTTTGCCGGTAGTAAGGTGCTGCTGGGCGACGCAGCAACCGAGCGAGGGCTGCGCGACTTGAATGCATCAGGCGACCTTGCCCGCTACAGGGTGGTTCAATTCGCGACCCATGGCGCGCTCGCTGGAGAGGTTGCAGGCGTGGCCGAACCAGGGCTTGTCCTTACCCCGCCCAGTGCGGGAGCCTCAACCAGCGATGACGGCTTTCTGGCGGCCTCAGAGATCGTCGAACTGAAACTCGACGCCGATTACGTCATCCTTTCGGCCTGCAATACCGCCGCGGGTGGGCAGACAGGTGGCGAGGCATTGTCCGGGCTGGCACGCGCGTTCATATATGCCGGGACGCGGACACTGCTGGTGTCGCACTGGGCCGTGTTCGAGCGCGCAGCCGTGACCATCGTCACGGCCGCGACGCGCACTGCCTCAAAGCAGACACCTGGCCGCGCCGAAGCGATGCGCGCAGCCATGCTGGCACTGATCGACAAGGGCGATCCGGTCGAGGCGCACCCCAGCTACTGGGCACCCTTCGCTGTCGTGGGTGACGGCGGGGCCGGTGGCACACCTCAGCAGGACTGACTGCCGCCCCCTTCAATTCACGCGCGCCACCTCGACCAGGTTGTCGGAATAGGTCGGTGCGCGGCCAAGCCCGCACCATTCGTCCGACGAGATCGAGTTGACCGATCCGTCCGAGCGGTTGAGCGAGCGCCAGTAGCCCAGGGTCGCCACCACGACGCCCTTGGGCACATCGTCGGTGACCTGGGCCACGCCCTCGAAATCGCCGCGCGCATTGAAGACGCGCACCGGGTCGCCCTCGCGGATCAGGCGGGCTTCGGCGTCGGCCGGCGAGATCATCACGAACTGCTCGCCCTGGCCTTTGATCTTATGGGCCTCGTTGGCATAGCAGGAGTTGAGGAACCCATGGCTCTTCGGCGAGATGATGTTGAGGGAGTAGAGCCCGGCCTGCGCCGGGTTCGTCTGCGGGCTCTCGCGGGGGGGCACATAGCCCGGCAGCGGATCGACGGGCGAGCCGTCCTGGTCGCCGTCGTACATCATGCGGAATGGTCCGGCGACGAAGTTGCGGGTGTCGTCGGGCAGCAGGAACTGAACCTTGCCGGTGGGGGTCGGGAAGTTGCCGCTGGCATGGGGGACGCGCGTGTCGGGTGCACCGACGTCGATGCGCAGATAGCCGTGCTCTTTGAAGTGCTGCATCGTCGCCCCGCCCATCTTCGGGTCGTCCCAGTTGATGTAGTGGGCGGCCAACTCGCTGTCGGTCAATTGGAAGTGGGGATCGTCGAAGCCCATCTCCCGGGCCAGACGCCGCCACATCTCAGAGGTCGGCAGGCATTCGCCCGGCGGATCGACGGCCTTCTCGTTATAGGTGAAATAGAACTGTCCCCAGGACCACATCATGTCCTCCGCCTCGCCAGCCATGGCGGCCGGCAGCACGATGTCGGCGTACTTGGCCGTATCGGTGAGGAAGTGTTCGGCGACGACGGTGAACAGGTCCTCGCGCTGGAGGCCGGCGACGATCTTGTTGGTCTCGGGAGCCTGGCTGACCGGGTTCGTGCAGTAGACGAACAGGCTTTTGATCGGCGTATCGAGGCCCAGTTCGCCGGTCAGCGCGCGGCCGAGCCGCAGGTTGTTGATGGCGCGTGTTCCCGGCTTGATCCAGTCGGGACGCGAGACCTTGGCCCAGTCGACCGGGAACTCCCACAGCGGCATCTGCAGGAGGCCGCCGCCGACGTGCCGCCAGGAACCGACGAGGGCCGGCAATGCGCAGACGGCGCGGATGGCCTGGCCGCCGCCGGCCGAGCGCTCGAGCGCCACGCCGAAGCGGATCACGGAGGGCTGGGCGGTGGCGAATTCACGCGCGAACCGGGCGATGTCGGCGCTCGGCACGCCGGTGATGCCGGAGACGTACTCGGGCGAAAACTCGGCGGCACGCGCCTCGAGTTCGTCGAACCCGAAGGTGTGGGCCTCGACGTACTCACGGTCGACGAGCCCCTGCGCGATGATCTCGTGAATGAACCCCATGGCCAGCGCGCCGTCGGTGCCCGGCTTGGGACAGATGTGCCAGTCGGCGGCTTTGGCCGTGCGCGAGCGGTAGGCGTCGATGACGACGATCTTGGCCCCGCGCTTCTGGGCCTCCAGCACGAACGGCCAATGGTGCAGGTTCGTCGAGATCGAGTTCGAGGCCCAGATGACGATGAATTTGGAGTGCACGAAGCTCTCCGGGTCGACACCCCCCGTCGGGCCGACGGTCATCAGCCAGGCCGTCGAGGAGCCGGAGGCGCAGAACGTCTTTTCGTTGACCGTCGCGCCGAGCTTGTTGAAAAACGGGTCGCCAGAGTTGATCCCCTGCACGAGGCCCATGTTGCCCAAATAGCTGTAGGGCATGATGGCTTGTGATCCGTCGGTCGCGATGATGTCGCGCCAGCGCCGGCCGATTTCCGCGATCGCCTCATCCCAGCTGATCCGCTCGAATTGGCGGGAGCCCTTGGGGCCCGTGCGGCGCAGCGGATAGAGCAGGCGGTCGGGGTTGGCGTGATGGTCGTGGAAGTCCTTCAGCTTCACGCACAAGCCGCCGCGCGTGAACGGATGCTCCTTGTTGCCGCGGACATTCGTCAGCCGGCCGTCCGTCACCTCGTAGACCATGGCGCAGGTGTCGGGACAGTCGTGGGGGCATGCCCCGTGGAAGTGTTGCGGCTTGACTTGTTCGTTCATGGGGCGTCCTCCGACGATGCTTCAACCGGCCTCGTTCCAGGAGTACGCTAGACGTCAGCAGGAACGCCCGCAATACGCAGACGCGCGTGGCGTGCCCGGCTGTGCGTCGGCGAGGGCTGGGCATGAAGGTGCTCACGGAACCGCGGGAGCAAGGGGAGCACGGCCGACACCGCGGCCGGTGCTGCCGATCTTGATGCGTGGCCCGTTGTTACGGCTTGGCCAGTGCTGCCGTGGTGGCGGCGTCGGTGTCGCCGGTTTGCGGCAAGCCCTTCTTTTTCTGGTAGCAGCGCAAGGCGTCGCGGGTCGCCGCGCCTTTGAGGCCGTCGGGGTCTCCGGACGGGCATCCTTCGGTCGCCAATTGTGTCTGCAGGGCCAGGATCTTGTCGTTGCACTTGGGCTTCGGCTTGGCGAGTGTCGCACAGGTGGCGGCTGCGGGCGTGCCTCCTGCGGCCGCGCCGGCCTCGACCGGCGACATGCAGGGCCGCGCCCGCGCACCGCAGCGCCACAGGACGCCGGAGGTATAGCCGCAGTTGAACCTGTCGTCCTTGGTCTCCGCCAAGTCCCAGTTCGCCCAAGCCGCGCCATACCGTTGCGTGACCTCATCCTGCCAGCGCTTGCGTGCCTTTTTGGGGGCGGCCGAGCGTAACGCGGCAGCCGGGCCGGTGATCTCGACGAAATCCTGGCACGTTTTTTCAGCGGCCGTCACGGGCGAGCCGAGTGACAGAGCCGCCAGTAGCGCGGTCGAGAGTACAACGGCCGTGCGCCTGACTGTTCGCATGATGTGATCTCTCCCCCGACGCGCGGCTGTTCATGGCAGCATCTACCGGAGGCCAGAGGTAGCCGAGCCCCGTTCGGCTGGCAATCGGAGGCGAGCCGATTGCGCCGTGCGGAGGACCGCGAATGCAACGATCGCTCGTGTTCTGGCTCTGACGTTTGCCGACCTGGGCGGCTTGGCTCAGAGCGAATGTCAGAACCATGAGCAACACCTGACGGTTCTGCGACAGGTTACCAGCGCAGGACGAAGCGGCCGGCAATGGCACCGGTCCCCATCATGAGCGCCACGGCCAGGGTGTACCAGGTGGCGACGAACAGCGGCGAGTCGTCGGTGCAGTGGAGGCCATAAAAGAGCGCGGCCAACACGGCGGCGAGGCGTCCCACGGCTGCGCCGGCAGCGGCCGGGGAGGCCGGCGCACCCGATCGCATAGCCTGCATCACGCTTACGAATGGGGCGACCGCCAGGACAGGTATCGCCGTCAGACAGACCAGAGCGTTCTGCCCGATGGCGAGCGACGGCCAGGCTTCCGCCGGGGTCGACGCCAGATCGACACTGATCCCGCCGGCAATCAAGGCCAATACGAACAGATGCCGGTTTGAGATGGCCTGTGCCGGCAGGGGCGCTGAGTGCCGCAGGCAATCGTCCGCCGCAAGCACCAGGGCGATCACGAGGATCGCAAGCTTCAGGTCGAACCGCCATGTGACCAGGGCGTCTTCGAGGTCCGGCCGCACGCCCATCGCCAGTAAAAAGCCGGTCAGGGACACGAGGCCGCCAACCGTCAGGCCGAACAGCAGCCGGCCGCGTACGGGCGACTGACGCTTGCCGGCCTCGGCAGCCAGATTCGCAATGAGGTCGTCGGTTTTCATGTGTCCCCGCGGCGGCTGGCCTGCGCCATGAGTTTCAGCGCGCGGTGCAGCGTGACACGCACCGCGCTTTCCGACATGCCGAAGCGCAAACCGACCTCGCGGGCGCTGCGGCCCTCGAGGGACATGCCGTGAACAATTTCACCCTGGCGCGTGGTCAGCGACGACATCAGGGCTTGCACGTCGATACGGCTGGCTGTGGCTGACGGGCGCGGGTCCGCCAAGACACCGGCATAGTCGTCGATATGGACCGTCTCGCGAAATCCTTGGCGGCGCAGATGATCGACCAGCTTGTGGTGCGCGATTGCCCGGGCCCAGGGTTCCAGCGGCATCGTTTCGTCCCAGGTGTGGCGCTTGACGTGAATGGCCAGCAGCGCCTCCTGCACGATGTCCTCGGTGTCTTCCGGCCCTCGGTTGGCCCGCGCGAGCGAGCGTCGTACGGCCTGCCGCAACCAGACCGACAGCGCTTCGAGTACCCGCCGGTAGGCGCGCTGGTCGCCGCGGTTGGCGGCCCTCATCAGGCTCGACAGACAATCTGGACGGTGCAGCACGGGCGTCCTCGCATGCGGGGGCTGGGGCAACGACGTCGGTACCGGCGCGCTCCGGTCAGGCGGACCCTACAGGAGGCAATCGCTCACGCAGGAAACACAAGCGCGTGAAGGCGTAACGTCCCGGCGGCCGTCGACGAACTGAGCCGTGCAAGCCAAACCTTGCGAGCTTTCAATCAGGAGTGAGACGCCCATGACCTTCACGTTGCGGACCGCCGCCGCCGCTCTGGCTATTGCTTTCGCGCTGCCGACCGGCATCGCCTTCGCCGCTGACGAGCATTACATCGTCGATGGCGCGGCCATTGGCGGCTACGACCCTGTTGCCTTCCATACCGCCGGCAAGCCGACCAAGGGCTCGGCCGAGTTCAAGGCCGACTATCAGGGGGTCACCTGGCACTTCGCCTCGGCCGCCAACCGCGATCTGTTCGCGGCTGCGCCTGCCAAGTACGCGCCGGCCTACGGCGGCTGGTGCTCTGCGGGTGCCAGCAAGGGCAAGAAGGTCGCGACGAAGCCGGAATTCTGGAAAATCGTCGACGGTCAGCTCTATCTCAACAGCAGCGAAGCCGCCCACACGAAGCTGTTCCTGGCCGATCCCCCAGCCATCATCCGCAAGGGCGAGATGAACTGGAAAGTCATCTACGCGACGCCGGCTACGAAGCTTTGAGGCGAACGAGGCCCAGAGCCGGTGCCGTGCCGTCGTAGCGATGACGAGAGCCAATAGCCAGAGGGGCGGGTGCCTTGCGGACCCCGCCCCACTTTATCCCGCGAACGTGCGGAAGCGCTGATCGTAAGCCGGCACGACGAGCCCGTGGCGCAGGTCTACCCGTCGCCGGCCGTGGTTATCCGCGGCTGTCGAGCGGCACGTAATCGCGGGATGGGGCACCGATGTAGAGCTGGCGCGGGCGGCCGATCCTCTGCTCGGGGTCCTCGATCATCTCCTTCCACTGCGCGACCCAGCCGACGGTGCGGGCGACCGCGAACAGTACCGTGAACATGTCGACGGGAAAGCCCATCGCGCGCAGCGTGATGCCGGAATAGAAGTCGATGTTGGGGTAGAGCTTCTTGGAAACGAAATATTCGTCCTCGAGCGCGATGCGCTCCAGTTCCATGGCCACCTTGAGCAACGGCTCGTCGCGAATGCCGAGGCTGTCGAGCACTTCGTGGCAGGTCTTCTGCATCACCTTGGCGCGCGGGTCGTAGTTTTTATAGACGCGGTGTCCAAAGCCCATCAGGCGGAAGCCGGACGTCTTGTCCTTGGCCTTGGCGATGTACTCGGGAATGCGGTCGACGGTGCCGATTTCCTTGAGCATGTTGAGGGCGGCTTCATTGGCCCCGCCGTGGGCCGGCCCCCACAGGCAGGCAATGCCGGCGGCGATGCAGGCGAACGGATTGGCCCCCGACGAGCCGGCCAGCCGCACCGTGGAGGTGGAGGCGTTCTGCTCGTGGTCGGCGTGCAGGATGAAGATGCGGTCGAGCGCGCGGGCGACCACGGGGTTGCCCACGTACGGCTCGCACGGGACGGCAAAGCACATCTGGAGGAAGTTTGCCGTGTAATCGAGGTCGTTGCGCGGATAGATGAACGGCTGGCCGATCGAATACTTGTAGGCCATCGCGGCGATGGTCGGCATCTTCGCGATCATCCGGCGCGCGGCGATCGTGCGCTGCTCGGGATCGTTGATGTCGGTGGAGTCGTGATAAAACGCCGACAGCGCGCCGACCACGCCGCACATGACGGCCATCGGGTGGGCGTCACGGCGGAAGCCGGTGAAGAACCGGCTCATCTGCTCGTGCACCATGGTGTGGCGCGTGATCGCCTTGTCGAAATCGGAGAATTCCGTGCGGGTCGGCAATTCGCCATTCAGCAGCAGATAGCAGACCTCGAGAAAATTCGAATTCTCGGCGAGCTGGTCGATGGGATAGCCGCGATGCAGCAGGACGCCGGCGTCGCCGTCGATGTAGGTGATGCGCGAGGAGCAATTGGCTGTGGACGTGAAGCCCGGATCGTAGGTGAAGCAGCCGGTGTCCTTGTAGAGTTTCCCCACGTCGATCACGTCGGGTCCGACTGTGCCTGAGCGGACGGGAAGCTCCGTCGACTTGCCGTCGAACGCGACGGCGGCGGACTTTGTCGCGGCGGGAGTGGAAGTGGGCATGGCCGGAGATCCTCGAGGCTAGCGGGCTGCTCGGGTCGATACGGTCAGCGCGGCGCACCCGTGCGATGCTGCGCTGCGGCATCAATATGGCATACCTCGTAGCCGACCCGCGCCCCTGCGGCAAGATAACCGTTGGGATGGGCCATCGCGACGGGTCAGCCGTCCGCCGGCGAGCCGCGCCTTCATCCTGCCTGGTCCTTGATCCGCGCCAGGGCCTCGGCTTGCCCCAATACCGCCATCACGTCGAAAACAGGGGGCGAGACGGACGATCCCGTGAGTGCGGCCCGCAGCGGCTGGGCGATTTTGCCAAGCTTGACGCCCGTCTCTTCGGCATAGGCGCGCACTTTTGCCTCCAACGCGGCTGGCGTCCATTCCTGCGCACCGGCCAGCGCGGCGGCAAGATCGCCCAGGGCGGCGCGCGCGGGCGCGTCGATCAGCTTGCCGGCCTTTTCGTCCAGAGCCAGCGGGCGCTCGGCCCACAGGAAAGCCGCTCCGTCGAGGATGTCGATGAGCGTTTTGGCGCGTTCCTTCAGGGCTGGCATCAGGGCGCGCAGCTTCGGCCCGGCACCTGAGGCGAGGGCGTTGGCGACCTCGTTGCCGCGCGGAATGTAGGGCAGGAGTTGCGTGATCCGGTCGAACAGTTCGTCGTCCGGTGTCGTGCGGATGTAATGGCCGTTCAGGGACTCGAGCTTGGCGAAATCGAACCGCGCCGCCGATTTCCCGATGCCATCGAGGTCGAACCACGCGATCAGTTGCGGCGTCGAGATGATCTCGTCGTCGCCGTGGCTCCAGCCGAGCCGCACGAGGTAGTTGCGCAACGCGGCCGGCAGGTAGCCCATCGCGCGGTAGGCCTCCACGCCCAGCGCGCCGTGCCGCTTTGACAGTTTAGCTCCGTCCGGGCCATGGATCAGGGGAACGTGCGCCCACTCCGGCACCGCCCAGCCCATCGCCTCATAGATCTGCGTCTGGCGGGCGGCATTGGTCAGGTGGTCGACGCCGCGGACGACATGCGTCACGCCCATGTCGTGGTCGTCGACGACGACGGCCAGATTGTATGTCGGGTTGCCGTCCGACCGCAGGATAATGAGATCGTCGAGGTCCTTGTTGGGGAACGTCACCGTGCCCTGGACGTGGTCATCCACGCGGGTCGATCCATCCCGCGGTGCCTTCAGTCGTATTGCCGGTGGCACGCCGGCGGGCGCTTCCGATGCGGGGCGGTCGCGCCAGGGCGACAGGAACAGCTCCGGCTGGAAGTCGGTCCGGCCTTGTGTCTTGCGGGACGCGTTCTCGGCTTTCACCGCGTCACGGGCGGCCTCTATCTCGGCGGGTGGGCTGTAGCACCGGTAGGCATGTCCGGAGGCCAGCATCGCCTCGGCGATGGCGCGGTGGCGATCGGCGCGGGCGAACTGCGAGACGGCCTCGCCATCCCAATCGAGGCCCAGCCATGTCAATCCGTCCAGGATGGCGGCGACGGCTTCGGGACTGTTGCGTTCGCGGTCGGTATCCTCGATGCGCAGCAGGAACCTCCCACCGTAGCGCTGGGCGTAAAGCCAGTTGAAGAGGGCCGTGCGCGCGCCTCCGATATGCAGGTAGCCGGTTGGCGATGGGGCGAAGCGCACGACGACGCCCGTCGACTTTTCGGCAGCAGGCTTCTGGCTCATGGGTGCGGTCGCTTTTCGTTGGTCGGGTTCTATCGGTGCAGGTGGAGTCCAGTGGTCCAGTTCCGACATTCACTTCCCTTCGCAGCTCGATCGAGAGCAAATGTCAGAACCATGCGGAACACTAGCAACCCTCTGAGTCTCGTGCCGCTCATGCATCCGACGTTCGGCCTGAGAGCTCGCCGCGGGCGGGTACCAAACGTCAGATGCGCTGCACTAGCATAGACTTGGCGATGGGTTAAAGGCGGTGTGCGTCCAGTGGCCGGCGTATATTGGTCGGCAGTCGCGGCGCGCTCAGCTCTCGACTTTCATCGAACCATCGGGCCGCTTTTCATTTGCGATTGCGCCGCCCGAGCATAATGCGATGCGCCAATTCCACGGCGCGGCACGTCGTGCAGAAGTGGTGACGGCCTGCCGTTGAGCCAGGGTGGGACAAGCGAGGGTGGGCGTGGTCGAGGCGTTCAGTGTCACACCGGGCCGTGCGCCCACAGGCAACCGCCGCGGCCTGTCTTCGGGTTTTGCGAGACTGGCGGAGTTGCTCGAGGCCGAGCGGCCGCAATGGGCGCTCTGGTGCCCGGTTCTCGTCGCGGCCGGAGCCCTCATGTACTTCACGCTGCCCGTCGAGCCGGACGGATGGCTGGTGGTCGGAGGCGTCGCCGGGCTTATGATCAGTGCGCTGATCGCGCGCGGATCCGTGCTCGGTTCGCTGGTGGTCGGAGGTCTGCTGCTCGCTACCCTTGGGGTGGCCGCTGCAAAACTTCGCGTCGAGGCGGTGCGGGCTCCTATCTGGTCGGGCGATACGCGCGTGGCCGACGTCTCCGGCCGGGTCGAGCATGTCGAGGCGCGCGAGGAAGGCGGCGTGCGCATCATGCTGCGGCCCTGGTCTGTCGGCGGTCTCGGCCCAGAGGCTGTGCCCCAACGGGTGCGCCTGACGATCCGCGAGCCGCGCGGCCCGCTGATGCCGGGCGATGCGATCAGTGTGCGGGCACGGTTGTCGGCCCCTCCAGCCCCGGCGGTGCCGGGTGGCTATGATTTCGCTCGTCTCGCGTACTTCCAGCAGATCGGGGCTGTCGGGTTCGCTGTGGCCGCGCCGCGCCCAGCGGTCGCTCCCGATGAGGCGGGGGTCATGCAACTGGCAACCGAGGCCGTCGCACGACTGCGCAAGGCGATCGGCGCGCGCGTGTCGGCCGTGCTGCCGGGCGCTACGGGTGCCATCGCGACGGCGCTGATCACGGGCGAGAGGGGCGGCATTCCCCAGGAAATCAACGAGGCGTTCCGGGCCTCGGGCCTCTTTCACGTGTTGTCGATTTCAGGACTGCACATGGCGATCATGGGCGGCTCGGTCCTCGTGGCGCTCCGGGCGGGGCTGGCGCTGGTCCCGGCCATCGCGCTCAATGTTCCGATCAAGAAGTGGGCGGCGGCTGGAGCCATTCTGGCTTCGCTGGGCTATCTGCTCATCTCGGGGGGCGCGTTCGCCACGGTGCGGTCTTTCCTCATGATCGCAGTGATGCTCGTGGCCGTGATTGTCGACCGGCCGGCCCTGGCGTTGCGCAACGTGGCCCTATCCGCGCTGCTGATCCTTGCCGTTTTTCCCGAGAGCGTCGTCGATGTCGGGTTCCAGATGTCGTTTGCCGCCGTGGTGGCCCTGGTTGCCGGGCACGAGGCTGTCTCGCCACGCTTCGAGCCCAGCGGCGATAGCGTGCTCGATGGTCTGCGTCGGCCGGTCTACTGGTTGCTGGCGATCGTGGCCTCGACGCTGTTGGCGAGTGCGGCTGTCGCGCCCCTGGCCATCTACCATTTCCAGCAGACGCAGCACTACGCGGTGCTCGGCAATTTGCTCGGGGTTCCGATCTGCAACCTGATCGTGATGCCGGCGGCCCTCGCCTGTCTGGTGCTGATGCCGTTCGGGCTCGAGGGCGTGCCGCTCGTGGTCATGGGAGCCGGGATCGAGGCGATGGTGATCGTCGCCCGTTGGGTCGCCGGGCTGGGCGGGGCGGTCGGCCGGGTGGCCGCGATCCCGGATGCGGCGATCCTGACGTTCGTCTTCGGGGGGCTGTGGCTGGCGCTCATGCGACGGAGATGGCGCTGGGCAGGCGGTGTGGCGATGGCCGCGGGCCTCGTCCTGGTCCCGTTTGGTGAGCAGGCGGATGTGCTCATTGCTGGGGACGGACGGCTTATCGCGGTTCGTGACGGGCAGGGCCGGCTCGCCGTCGCCGGCGACAAGGGCAACGGCTTCACGCTGTCCCGGTGGCTCGAGCGGGATGGCGATGCCCGCTCCGCTGAAAGCGTCGTGGCCGGCGGAGCTCCGTTCCGGTGCGACGCGGTGGGGTGCCGTGCTGTAATCGCGGGCCACAGCATCGGCATCGTGACACATCCGGGCGGGATCAGAGAGGACTGCGCGCGGACCACGATCCTGGTCTACGCCGGTGAGGCACCTCCATGGTGCACGGGACCGATGCTGCTGGCCGATAGCACGTTGCTCGCCGTCGAAGGGCCGATGAGCGTGCGACTTGGACCCGGTGCCATGCTGCAAATCGACAGCACACGACGCCGCCAGGGCGACCGACCGTGGCGTCGGTTGCCACAGGAGGTGCGCAACGGTCAGCCGAACAGGTCGGCGCCGGGCCGGCTCAATAGCGCCGAATGAGACCGACCAGACGGCCCTGGATGTCGACCTGATCGGCACCGAAAATGCGTGTTTCGTAGGCGGGGTTGGCGGCCTCCAGGGCGACCGTCAGCCCCTTTTTCCGCAGCCGTTTCAGCGTGGCCTCTTCCTGCTCGACGAGGGCGACCACGATGTCGCCGTTCTCGGCGGAATGGCAGCGCCGGATAATCACCAGATCGCCATCGTGAATGCCGGCGTCGATCATCGAATCACCGCGGACCTCCAGTGCGAAGTGCTCACCGTTCGATAAAAGGTCGGGCGGCACGGCGATGTCGTGACTGTGAGATTGAATGGCGCTGATCGGCACGCCGGCGGCGATCCGGCCCATGACGGGCACAGATACCGTTCCGGTCTCGACCCGGACGGTTGGTGGGGCGGGAGGGTCTGGTCTGCGGCCCTTGCCAAAGTCCAGGACGTTGGGGGAGCCGCGCTGGGCGGAACCGTCGCCACCTTCGGGCAGTTTGATGACCTCCAATGCGCGCGCCCGGTTCGGTAGCCGACGGATGAAGCCACGTTCCTCGAGCGCGGTGATCAGGCGATGAATGCCCGACTTCGATTTCAAGTCGAGGGCGACCTTCATCTCGTCGAACGACGGCGGCACCCCGTCTTGCTGGAGCCGCTGATGAATAAAAAGCAGCAACTCTTTCTGTTTCTGGGTCAGCATGGCCTACCTCGTATCCGCGTGCGATGTGGTGCCTGCCAGGCGGTTACTCATTCGGAGTTGGCCCGCCGGTCGTCGGCATGCGGTCAACCGTCGAGAGACAGGTTCAACGCGGCGTACAAATCATGAACGTAGGCTAGCTGTTCCGGTCCCGTTCCGCAATAGGGAATCTGGGCTCAAAAGTCGATCGCCAAAACCGAGACGTTCTCGCCAGCCGCGGCCGGTGGCGCGTTGGGCGGCCGCACGATGAGGGCGTTGGAGGCTGCCAAGAGCGCAGACAAGGAGCTGTCCTGGGACCTGGCGGGCGTCACGCGGGCCTGGCCATCCAGGGTGTGGTCCAAGGCGGCGCGCATGTAGTGCTGGCGTGGGCCGTTGGCTCCGAGGGGCTCCGTCAATTGCGCCCTGATCGCGTGGTCGTCCAAGCCGGTGGCCCCGGACAGGCGGGCAATCAATGGCACGAGGAACACGCGGGCGCATATGAGCGACGACACGGGATTGCCGGGTAGACCGAGGGCGGCGAGGCGGCCGTTACGCGCGTGGATCAGGGGCTTGCCCGGTCGCATGGCGATCTTCCAGAAGTCGAGATCGAAGCCGGTTTGCTGAAAGGCGGACGCTACGAGATCGTGGTCGCCCACCGATGCGCCGCCGATCGTGACCAGGATATCGGCCCCGGCCGCCGCGGTGATATGCGCGCAGAGGTCGCTCACGGTGTCGCGTGCTATGCCCAGGTACCGAGGCTCGGCGCCGGCCGCTGTTGCGAGCGCGGCGATCGCATAGGCATTCGACGCGGTGATCTGGCCGGCCGCGAGGTGTTCTCCCGGGGGCACCAGTTCATCGCCCGTGGACATGATGGCGACAACGGGCTTGCGGTGAACCGGCACGCGGGCATGCCCCATGCCGGCCGCCAGCAGGACATGGCGTGCGGTCAGACGGATGCCTGGAGCCAAGAGGCATTGGCCGGCCGTGAAGTCGCCGCCCATGGGGCGGATGTGATCGGCGTCGGGGCGGCCATCGACAACGGTGACGAGGCTGCCGTCGCTGGTCGCGTTCTCCTGGATGACGATGGCGTCTGCCCCGTCGGGGAGAGGTGCCCCCGTGAAGATGCGCACCGCCTGCCCGGGGGCGACAGAGCCGACGAACGGACGCCCGGCGGCCGACTGACCGATCAGGGTCAGGGTGGCCGGGAGCCGGACGACATCGGCGGCCCGCACGGCGTACCCATCCATGGCCGAGGCATCGAAGGGCGGATGCGTCCGCATCGCCGCCAGCGGCGCGGCCAGTATGCGCCCGCCGGCCTCGAGAAGGCCGACGAACTCCGTTTCCACTGGGACTACGCCGATGAGGATCCGATCCAGCGCCTCGGCGACGGACAGTGCGGCCATGCCGGTCAGGCTCCCGGTTGCGGGTCGGCCCGATATACTCCGCTGCGCCCGCCGGTCTTCTCGATCAGCCGGATGCCGCCGATCTGCATCGACTTATCAGCCGCTTTCAGCATGTCGTAGATGGTGAGGCACGCCACCGAGACGGCCGTCAAAGCCTCCATTTCGACGCCGGTCTGGCCTGCGACCTTGACCAGCGCCGTCACGCTGATGCCCGGCGGGTCGTCCTGCGTTGCAAAGTCCACCTCCGCCTTGGTCAGGGCAAGCGGGTGGCACAAGGGGATCAAGTCGTGCGTGCGCTTGGCTGCCATAATGCCGGCGATCCGGGCGGTGGCCAGGACGTCGCCCTTGCTGGCGGCACCCGTCGTGACCAGAGCCAGCGTCGCGGCGGTCATGGCGACGAAGCCCTCTGCGGTCGCGGCACGGGCGGTGACGTCCTTGCCCGAGACGTCGACCATGCGGGCCTCGCCCTTGGCGTTCAGATGGGAGAGCGTGCTCATGCGGCCTCGCGGGAGAGCAGAGTGCGGGTCGCCGCCTCGACGTCGGCCTGGCGCATCAGGCTCTCACCGACGAGGAAAGCATGCACGCCAGACCGTCCGAGGCGGGCGATGTCGGCGGCGGTGACGATGCCGCTTTCGGACACGAGCAGGGCATGGCTCGGGGCGAGCGGCACCAGGGCCTCCGTCGTCGCCAGCGCCGTCTCGAAGGTTCGCAGGTTGCGGTTGTTGATCCCGATGAGCCCGCCCGGCAGTGCGGCGGCGCGCGCGAGTTCCGCCTCGTCGTGAACCTCGATCAAGGCATCCATACCCCAGTCCAGGGCCGCGTGAGCCAGGGTCAGGGCCGTATCGTCGTCGACCTCCGCGAGGATGATGAGAATGCAGTCCGCACCCCAGGCACGCGCTTCGGCCACCTGATAGGGGTCGATCATGAAATCCTTGCGCAGGACGGGCAGCGCACAGGCCGCGCGGGCGGCCCTCAGGTAGTCAGGCGAGCCTTGAAACGAGGGCCCATCGGTCAGCACGGACAGGCACGCCGCCCCACCTGCCTCATAGGCTCGGGCCAAGTTCGGGGGATCGAAATCGGCGCGGATCAGGCCCTTGGAGGGGCTGGCCTTCTTGATTTCTGCGATGAGCGCCGGCTGGCCGGAGGCAATCTTGGCCGCAAGCGCCGCCTTGAAGCCGCGGGGTGGTGGGGCACTGCGTGCATACTCGGCAAGGACCTGCAGCGGGGTTGTGGCCTTGGCCGCTGCGATCTCCTCGCGCTTGTAGGCGGTGATCTTTTCGAGGATATCGGCCATGGGGCTAGGGAGCTTTCTGATGGGTGGCGGTGATCAGTTTGTCGAGCGTGCGGCGGGCGGCACCGCTGTCGATGGCGCTGGCGGCGATGGCCGCGCCGTCGGCCAGTGAGCCGGCGCGATCGCCGATGACGAGGGCGGCCCCGGCATTGAGGAGCACGATGTCCCGGTAGGGCCCAGGGGCCCCCGCTAGGAGATCGCGCAAGGCTTCGGCGTTGGACGCGGCGTCGCCGCCTTTCAGATCGGCCAAGCGCGCGGTCGGCAGCCCGGCCATTTCAGGCGTCACGTCGAACACGGAGATTGCCCCGTCGTCGAGCGCTGCGACGCGCGTCGGCCCGGTCGTCGTCAATTCGTCCATGCCATCGCAGCCGTGTACAACCCAGGCGCGCTCGGTGCCGAGCTTGAGCAGTGTCTCGGCGATGGGCTCAACGAGACCGATGTCATAGACGCCAACGAGTTGGCGGGAGACGCCCGCGGGATTGCAGATGGGTCCTAAGACATTGAAAATTGTGCGGATTTTCAGATCAGCGCGGGAAGGTGCCCACAGTTTCATGGCCGGGTGATGCATGGGCGCCCACATGAAGCCGATGCCGGCGGTCGCGATGGCCGACGCAACCTCGTCAGGGCCGATGTCCACCTTCACGCCGAGCGCGGTGAGTACGTCGGAGGCACCAGACTGCGAGGAGACCGAACGGTTGCCGTGCTTGGCGACGACGAGCCCGGCTGATGCCGCGACGATGCTGGCGGCGGTGGAGATATTGTACGTGCCATGGCTGTCGCCGCCGGTGCCGACGATGTCGACGGCTCCGGCGGGTGCCGACACCCGCAGCATGCGTGCGCGCAGGGCGCGGGCTGCACCGGTGATTTCGGCGATCGTTTCGCCGCGCACGCGCAGCGCCATCAGGAACGCGCCCCGTTGGACGTCGGTGGCGGCCGGCGTCATCAGCACGTCGAGGGCGGCTTCGATTTCGACCTCGCTGAACGCACGGCCGGAGGCCGCTCTGGTCATCAGGTCGAGCGGGGTGGTGCTGCTCATGGCCACCCTCAGGCCGCCTTGGCGGCCGGACGACGGCTGCCGATGCGCTTGGGTGTGAAACCGGCCATCGCGAGGAAGTTCGCCAAGATCGCATGGCCGTGCTCGGAGGCGATGCTCTCGGGATGGAACTGCACCCCGTGGACCGGGTGCTCCTTGTGCTCGAGCGCCATGATCAGGCCGTCGTCGGTCTCCGCCGTGACGCGGAGACACTTGGGCAGTGATGCGCGCTCGACGATCAGCGAATGGTAGCGTGTGACCTCGAAGGCCTTGGGCAACCCCTTGAAGAGGCCCTTGCCCGGGTGACGGATGGTCGACAGCTTGCCGTGCATCGGCTCGGGTGCGCGGATCACCTTGCCACCGTAAGCTTGACCGATCGACTGGTGGCCGAGGCAGACGCCGAGGAGAGGGATCCTGCCAGCCGCCGCGGTGATGAGGTCGAGGCAGATGCCCGCCTCGTTCGGCGTGCAGGGGCCGGGCGACAGCACGATCGCCTGCGGATTCATGGCGAGCGCTTCCGCCGTGGACAGATGATCGTTGCGGCGCACGATGCTCTCGACGCCCAACTCTCCGATGTAGTGCACCAGATTGTAAGTGAAGCTGTCATAGTTATCTATGAGGAGGAGCATGGCTGTGCGGGCTTTCGAGGTGATGCCTCAGTCTACTTAGGGCGGATGCGGGGCCCAGCTCAAGGCGATTGTGTCGGCGTGGCCGCGCCTGTCGGCCGTCGCCGGCCGTCAGCCCAAATCGCGCGGGCCGACAAAAGCCTCCAGTACTCCGGTCCCTGGCTTGGCGTTGACCCACGGCTTGCCCGGAAAGGTGAGGACGGCCAGTGCGGCGGTTGGGAACTTCTGAGCCAGCCGCTTGAGGGCATCGGCGTCGCCGCCGCCGGTCAGCGCCAGTGCCAGCACGTGCAGACCCGGGTTGTGGCCGACGACCATGGCTGTTTGCACATCGCTTTTCAGGCGGTGCAGGCGCGCCAAGATGTCGGTTGGCGATGCGAGGTATAGTCCGGCCTCGTACAGCACGGGCGGCGGGTCTGGGCCGAGCTCGGGAAGGACGAGCGCCACAGTGGCGTGCGTTCGCACCGAATCTGACGACAAGATCACGTCGGGCACGAGGCCGGCATCGGTGATGTAACGCCCCATGCGCGGGGCCGCGTTCGCCCCCCGCTTGGCGAGCGGGCGCTCGTGGTCTTCCATCGCTGGATCGGCCCAGCTCGATTTGGCATGGCGCAGCAGGAGAAGTCTGGTCATCGACCTATTCTGGGCAGGCTCGGGCCAGCGTCAAGTGGCAGGCCAGATACCTATGCCGCAGTCCGCCGGGCGGGCGCGTCCTGCGGGATGGTGTCCTTGCCTCTACAGCCGGGATCAGTCGATACCTGCCGCAGCCCGCTTGGCCTATTGATTGAGTGCCAGGACGAGCGCGCGCGGGTTGCCGCCATTCTTGGCGATGAACCCCTCGAACAACCGCTTCAATTCCTCGCGGCCCCAGAAGCCGGCCACATTGACGTCGCCGACCTTGAACGTGCCACCGCGTCGAATGAGCCACCAGCGCACGTCGTAATTGCTTCCGCTCTGCAGGGAAACGACCGTGTCGACGTAGACGCCGGCTTTTGTTTCCTCAGTCTGGCCGACGACGACCATCTTGGCGACAGGATACTGGGGGGCATTCTGCGCGGAATACCGCGCGATCCAGCCGATCATGCCGCTGTAGTAGGGATCACGATCTGAATTCGACAGCGATTGCGCGTAAGAGCCCAGCGAGTAGAGCCCGATCGACGGCAAGTCGGCGTGCTTTCTGAACACCTGATGAAAGGCATCTGCGGTCCCTGTGCGGGCCGCTGTCATCAACTCGTTGGCCACGCCCTGCATGTAGCGGGCGGGCTGCTCGGCGCTGGCCGGCGTGGCAGCAAGGGAGGCCATCACCACACCGAGCAGCGCGACCCATCGGCGTGCCAACCTCATGGCTGGATGGGTCCCGTCGCCCCCGACGTGCGGAAGGATGCCGGCTCTGCTCATCGTCTGCTCCGTGGCCTCGAGGACATCGAACAACCCGAGCGACCTCCGCCGAGGTCGCCGAGCCGGGGGGAGACTACACGGAGCGTAAGGAACGCGCATCGTCAAAAAAATGGGCGCAGCCCCATGCAGGCAGAGTTCGGGCTACAGGCGATCCATGGCGAGGTGAAGGCAGATGGGAGACACGCGCTCATGCGGCCTTGATGCCGGCCGGCATGGCAAACCCGGCGGCAAGGGCCGGCAGCGCGGCACGCCGTGGTCGGCGCTGCATGGGCCGCAGCAAGCGGTTCGATCCATAGAGGCTGCGAGCTGGCAACTCGGGCAATCCGAGAAGGTTGGCGAGGGCCTCGGTCTCCTGCTTGCCGATGCGGTCGGCCATCGCGAGGAGGACGCACGAGGCGGGATCGGGATGGACCAGCACGAGTTCATGCCGGGTGCCGGAGACGCTGGTGCGGACATGATGGGCGAGGCCGAGGTAACGCGACAGCGGCATCTTGTGGGTGGTGACGCCGAGCAGCGTGCGATCCGTGACGGCGATCTCATGGCCGTTGAGTATGACGATGCGCCGCTGGCCGAGCTGTTCGAGAGCGCGGCGGGCGGGAATGCCGAACAACGCCGCCCATAGAACTAGACCGAACGCGATCTGTACGATCGCGGCAGGATTGACGGCGGCGGCATCGCGCGTGGCCGGCTCGGCGACGGCGGCCACGGCCAGGACGAGGCAGGGCACGAGCACGAGAAGGATCGACGGGACTGCGATGGCCAGCATCGCGGCGGCGTTAAGGGTCGAACCCTTCTGCTCGAGACGCATCGGCAGGCTTGTCGGCAGGCTGGAGGGGCTCAAAGTCTGGATCGAAGCGATGCGCATGTGGGGGCCATTGCGGTGGAAGCCAAGGGTGCCGGCACTCTAGGAAAGGAGGGTTAATTGCTGGCTAAGCATCCGGTTCTTACTGGTAATCGCGCGTCCGCTCGCCAGCACTGATGGCCGGTGGATACCGCGGTGGCCGGGTATGGTTGCGGGTGTTGGGCGAAATACGCTTGACACATAAGATATGTTTATATCTATGTCGAGTATGAACGATCTGTCCCTGCTTCCTGTTGCGCGCTCCCCGCTGGCCATGCCGGCCGAAGAGCTCGTTGCTGCCCTCAAGGCAGCGGCGGAACCAACGCGGCTGCGCATCCTGCTGCTGCTGCGGGGCGGGGAATTGTCGGTCAAGGACCTGACGCTCATTCTCGGGCAAAGCCAGCCGCGGCTCAGCCGCCATCTGAAGCTGCTGGTGGAGGCGGGGCTCGTCGAGCGGTTCCGCGAGGGCAGTTGGGTCTATTTCCACCTCTCCGACCGAACCGAAGGCGGGCGCCTCGCGCAGTCGATTCTGGCCGTCACCGATGCCGCCGAACCGCGCTTCGTCCGCGACCGGGAGCGCGCCGAAGCCTTGAAGCGGGAGCGCGAACAGGGGGCGCAGCGCTACTTCGACGCCCACGCCGGCGAATGGGACGAGTTGCGTTGCCTGCACGCTTCGGAAAGCCACGTCGAGGCGGCAATCGTCGAACTGTTTGGTGCTGGCCCATACCGCCTTCTGGTCGACCTGGGCACGGGGACGGGTCGGATGCTCGAGATTCTCGCCGGCCGCTTCGAGCGCGCGCTCGGGCTCGATCTCAACCAGTCGATGCTGGCCTACGCGCGGTCTCGCGTCGATCGCCTCGGTCTATCCAACATCCAGGTGCGCCACGGCAATCTCTACGATCTTTCAGTCGCCGACGGAGAAGCTGATGTCGTCGTGATGCATCAGGTCTTGCACTATCTGTCCGAACCGCAGGGGGCTATTGCGGAGGCGGCGCGGGTGCTGCGCGCGGGGGGGCGGCTGCTGATCGTCGATTTCGCGCCGCACGACCTGGAGTTCCTGCGCGAGGAGCATGCCCACGAGCGCCTGGGGTTCGCCACCGAAACCATCGCGGGTTGGCTGGTGGAGGCAGGGCTGCTGCTCACCCACTCCCGCGACCTTGCGGGTGGGTCTGGTAACGAGGATGCGCGGCTCACAGTTTCACTCTGGCTGGCCGAGAAGCCGCCTGGGCCATTCAACAACAGCCAAGCGGTTTGAGCGCTGGCGCTGAGACCTTCGGAGAGGACGACGATGGAACGCAAGAGCCGGTTGCTGGGGTCGGGTGAGATCGACGTCTCGTTCGAGTTCTTTCCACCCAAGACCGAGAAGATGGAGGAGGCGCTGTGGTCGGCGATCCGCCGGCTCGAGCCCCTGCGCCCCGAATTCGTTTCAGTGACGTATGGCGCGGGCGGCTCGACGCGCGAGCGGACGCACAACACCGTTGAGGGCATCGTCCGCGAAACGGGTCTCAAGGCGGCCGCGCACCTGACCTGCGTCGATGCGACCCGCGAGGAGGTGGATGTCGTGGCGCGGGCCTACTGGGCGGCTGGCGTGCGGCACATCGTGGCGTTGCGCGGCGATCCGGCGGCGGGCGTCGGCGCGCGCTACGAGCCGACGCCGGGGGGCTATGCGAATGCGGCCGAATTGACCGCCGGACTGAAGCGGATCGCGCCGTTCGAGATCTCTGTGGGCGGCTATCCGGAGAAGCATCCCGAGAGCGCGTCACTGGCAGCCGACATGGACAACCTGAAGGCCAAGGTGGACGCCGGCGCAGATCGCATCATCACGCAGTTCGTCTTCGACAACGAGCATTACCTGCGTTTTCTCGAGCGGGCGCGAGCGGCTGGTATCTGGGTTCCGATCACGCCGGGGATCGTGCCGATCCATAATTTCACGCAGGTCGCCGGCTTCGCGCGCAAGACCGGCGCGACGATCCCGGCCTGGCTCGCGCGCCGGTTCGAAGGGCTGGAGAACGACGCGACCACTAGTCATCTGGTCGCGGCGGCGGTTGCTACGGAACAGGCGATGGATCTCGTGGATCGCGGGATCAAGCAATTCCATTTCTACACGCTCAACCGCGCCGATCTCGTCTACGCGATCTGTCATCTCCTGGGCTTGCGTCCGGTACGGCCACACGCCGAGGCCGCCGACGCGGCGTGACGCCGGCGGTCAGGTCAGTGGCCGTGAAGGCCAAGACGTCGAGTAACGGGCGAGGGACCACGCAATGCTGGTCCCGGCATCGCCATCTGTCGGCAGCCGGCCGGCACACCATGCCGGCACAACACGAAGAGAGTATCATGAATAGACTGCCAAGCTGGACCGCGCTCGAGACTGCCGCTGCCGAGCGCATCCTGATCATCGACGGTGCTATGGGCACCATGATCCAGAAGCACAACCCGACCGAGGCCGATTATCGCGGTACGCGGTTCGCCGACTGGGGCAGCGACGTCAAGGGCAACAACGATCTGCTGGTGCTGACCCAGCCGCGCATGATCCAGGATATTCACGAGGCGTATCTGGCCGCGGGTGCCGACATCATCGAGACCAACACGTTCAACGCCCAGCGCGTCTCCATGGCCGACTATCACATGGAGGAGTTGTCGTATGAAATGAACGTGGCTGCGGCCCGTCTCGCGCGGGCGGCCGCCGACACCTACAACGCTCGGACGCCGGAGAAGCCGCGCTTTGTCGCCGGTGCCGTCGGGCCGACCAATCAGACGGCGTCGCTCTCGCCCAAGGTGGAGGATCCCGGCTTTCGCCGCATCGACTTCGACACGCTGAAGGAAGCCTACGCCGAGCAGGTGCGGGCGTTGATGGAGGGCGGTGCCGACATCATCCTGATCGAGACCATCTTCGATACGCTGAATGCGAAGGCCGCCGGCTTTGCCACGCTCGAGGTGTTCGAGGAAAAGGGCGTCGAGTTGCCGATCATGATTTCCGGCACGATCACCGACGAGAGCGGGCGCACGCTGACCGGCCAGACGCCGGAAGCGTTCTGGTATTCGATGCGGCATCTGAAGCCGTTTTCGATCGGGCTGAACTGTGCGCTGGGCGCTGAAAAAATGCGACCCTATCTGGCCGATCTCGCCCACATCGCCGACTGCCGGACGTCCGCTTATCCCAACGCGGGCCTGCCCAACGCCATGGGCGAATACGACGAGACGGCCCACGAGATGGCCTGCAAGATCGAGCCGTGGGCGGAGGATGGGTTGCTCAATATCGTCGGGGGCTGTTGCGGCTCGACTCCCGACCACATCGCTCACATCCGCCAGCACGTCGCGCAGTTCAAGCCGCGGCAGGTCCCGCAGATCGCGCCGAAAATGCGTCTCTCCGGCCTCGAGCCGTTCGTGCATGGGTGAGGTCGTGGTAAGGGTACGTCGCCAATCGTGGAGGACGACATGGGTGTCAACGTGACGGTGGAGATTGATGCGGAGCTTCTTGTAAGGGCCCAGCGTCTGACGGGTGACACGAGCAGCACGCATGTCGTCGAGCAGGCGCTGAGCGAGATGATCCGCCGTCGCTCGAAAATCGCAGCGCTGCTCGATTTGGCTGGGAGCGATCCGTTCTACGAGGGGTACGACTACAAAGCTCTGAGAGCGGGCGGCAATGACCATTCTTGATACGTCGTTGCTCATCCCGCTCGTACGGTCGAAAGGTAACGGCTACGCATCCAGACTCGCGGCGGCCATCTCGGATATGGACGTGTTTTTGACGTCCGTTTCCGAAGTCAAGCTTCTGCAGGGCACCCGCGACGAGGTGGAGTGGAATCTCATCCTAGGCGTCTTGGCGCGACAGGATATCCTCCATCCTGCACCAAGTGCTTGGCGACTTGCGGCCCGAGCCTATTTCGATCTCCGTCGGCAGGGCAAGACGGTACGAAGCATTCTCGACTGCCTCGTCGCCGAGATCGCAATTGAACGGGGCATGCCACTCCTGCACCTCGACCGCGACTTCGAAACCATCGCAACCGTGCGCCCTCTGAAGCAGCGGCGTCTCGAAATCCCTGAGGGCCTCTGAGCACCATGACCACCTCCACCTCCCCGACCTCAGCCGCCACGTCCTTCATCAATGTCGGCGAGCGCACCAACGTCACCGGCTCGGCCAAGTTCCGCAAGATGATCGAGGCGGGTGATTACACGTCTGCTCTGACCGTTGCCCGGCAGCAGGTCGAGGCCGGGGCTCAGATCATCGACGTCAACATGGACGAGGGTCTTCTCGACAGTGAGAAGGCGATGAAGACATTCCTCAACCTCATCGCCTCCGAGCCCGACATCTCCCGCGTGCCGATCATGATCGACAGCTCGAAGTGGTCGGTGATCGAGGCTGGATTGAAGTGCGTGCAGGGCAAGGCGATCGTCAATTCGATCTCCATGAAGGAGGGCGAGGGCCCGTTCCTTGAGCAGGCCCGCAAAGTGCGCCGCTACGGCGCGGCCGTCGTCGTCATGGCCTTCGACGAGAAGGGGCAGGCCGAGACGGCGGACGCGAAGTTTGCGATCTGCAAGCGCGCCTATGAGCTGCTGACCGAAAAGGTCGGTTTTCCGCCCGAGGACATCATCTTCGATCCCAACATCTTCGCGGTCGCAACCGGTATCGAAGAGCACAACGACTATGGCATTGCCTTCATCGAGGCGACGCGCCGCATCAAGGAAGCGATGCCGCTGACGCACGTCTCGGGTGGCGTCTCCAACCTGTCGTTCTCCTTCCGCGGCAACGAACCCGTGCGCGAGGCCATGCATTCGGTGTTCCTGTACCATGCCATCCAGGCTGGCATGGACATGGGGATCGTGAATGCCGGCCAGCTCGCGGTCTATGACGACATTCCAGGCGAACTGCGCGACCTCGTCGAGGACGTCATCCTCAATCGCCGGCCCGACGCGACCGACCGCCTCCTCGAAGCGGCGTCGAAGTTCAAAGGCGAGGGCGGGGCGAAGGCGAAGGAGAAGGACCTCGCCTGGCGCGACAAGCCGGTCGGCGAGCGTCTGACGCACGCGCTCGTCCATGGCATCACCACGTTCATCGAGGCCGACACCGAGGAGGCGCGGCAGCAGTTCGCCCGCCCCTTGCACGTGATCGAAGGGCCGCTGATGGACGGCATGAATGTCGTCGGGGACCTGTTCGGCGCGGGCAAGATGTTCCTGCCGCAGGTGGTCAAATCGGCGCGCGTCATGAAGCAGGCGGTGGCCTACCTGCAACCGTTCCTGGAGAAGGAAAAGGAGGAGATGGGCATCGTCGGCCAGCCGGCCGCCGGTAAAATCCTGATGGCGACCGTCAAGGGCGACGTGCACGACATCGGCAAGAACATCGTCGGCGTCGTCCTGCAGTGCAACAACTACGAGGTGATCGACCTTGGCGTCATGGTGCCGGCAGCCAAGATCCTGGACACGGCGCGCCGGGAGAAGGTCGACATCATCGGGCTGTCGGGCCTCATTACGCCGTCGCTCGACGAGATGTGCTTTGTCGCCGCGGAGATGGAGCGCGAGGGCTTCAGCGTACCCCTTCTGATCGGCGGCGCAACGACGAGCAAGGTGCACACCGCAGTCAAAATCGCCCCCAATTACCACCAGAACATCGCGATGCATGTCCTGGACGCAAGCCGCGCCGTCGGGGTTGTCTCCAAACTTTTGTCGGAGACGGACCGCGATGGTTATGTCGCTGGCATCAAGGCGGAGTACGACACGGTGCGGGTCAAGCATCTAGCCGGCGAAGCGCGCAAGACACGCATCACGCTCGACGCCGCACGCGCCAACAGATTCGACACAGGCTGGTCGAAGTACCAGCCGGTCAAGCCGTCCTTCCTCGGCAGCCGGGCGTTCCTGGACTACGATCTGGCTCAGTTGGTCCCCTATATCGACTGGTCGCCGTTCTTCTCTACGTGGGAACTGCGCGGCCGCTACCCCGCCATTCTCGACGACAATGTGGTCGGACCCGAGGCTCGGACGCTGTTTGCCGATGCCAAGGAGATGCTGGCCCGGATGGTCGAGGAGCGCTGGGTCCGCGCCAACGCGATCGTCGGATTCTGGCCAGCCAACAGCGTCGGCGACGATATCGAAGTTTATGCGGACGATACGCGCGTGAACCCGATCGCCACGTTCCACACGCTGCGACAGCAACTCGCCCGCGACAACAACCGTGGGCGCGCACACACCGCGTTGTCAGACTTCATCGCGCCGAAGGCGACCGGACTTGCCGACTACGTCGGCGGATTTGCGGTGACGACCGGCCTTGGGGAGGAAGAAGCGCTGGACGCGCACATCGCGAAAACAGACGACTACGGACGAATTATGCTGAAGGCGCTCGCCGATCGCCTCGCGGAAGCGTTCGCGGAGGCGATGCACGCGCGCGTCCGCCGCGAGCTTTGGGGCTATGCCAAGGACGAGCGACTGTCGAACGACGATCTCATCTTGGAAAAATACCAAGGCATCCGGCCCGCGCCGGGCTATCCCGCCCAGCCCGACCATACGGAAAAAGCCACTCTGTGGCGGCTGATGGATGTCGAGCGGACCGCGCAGATATCGTTGACCGAGAGCTACGCCATGTGGCCGGGCGCGGCGGTGTCGGGTCTTTATCTGTCGCATCCAGACAGCCATTACTTCGGTGTCGGCAAGATCGAGCGCGATCAGGTGGAAGACTATGCCGCGCGCAAAGGCTGGTCGGTGAGCGAGGCGGAGCGGTGGCTGGCCCCGGTTCTGAATTACGATCCGCGGTCTTACGACACGGCCGCAGTGGCCTGAGTGGCGCGTGATCCAGGCGTCTGTTCAGGTCTCTGGTTCGGGCCTCTTGTGATGTGCCGATGGTGTCGCCAGGCCACGGGCGGCCAAATCAACAGTAAACTGCACCAGCAACGCTAGGGTCGGCACATCGACATGTGTTAACGCTCGCGAATGTTCGGGCGAACAGGCCCGGGGATTCAGCTCCGCAGGGGGACACAATGCTCGGCTACCTCATACTCGTCGCACTCCAGATCGTTGCCGCCTGGTACGGGGAGCCGCAGATCTCGCGGTTCCTCCCCGGGGGGTTCGGTGCCGTGGTCAACGACTGCATCGAGGCGGCGATCTATGCGGTCATCGTGTGGATGGTCGGATTGGTCGCGTCGTTCGTGTTGCAGGACGTCAAGACACCGGGCTCCTCGACCTTGGTTTCTGCCCTCGTCGGTGCGCTCATCGGCGTGGCCATCGTGTACCTCCTGCCGATGGCCGGGATCAGGTTGCCGTCCGGCATCAACAAAGAGTTCATTCCGCTCGCCGGTGCCGTGCTGGGCTATCTGGCCCGGCGTTGAGGAGCGTTGACCGATGGATTGGCTCGATAAAATTCCGTGGGCGCTGGTTATCATCGTGTGCCTCACCTTAGGGCTCGCCCCTTTCGTTCCCGAGCCGCACTTGTGGGAAAAGCTCAAGATGCTGGTGCGGGGCGAACTCGTTCGGCCAATCGACATCTTCGACTTCCTGATGCATGGCGCGCCGTGGCTCGTCCTCATCGCCAAATTGGCGCGGGGCATGCTCTCGGGGCGGTGGGGCTGAGGAGCCCTGGTGCCGGGCCTTTCTGGGCGCTGCTCGATGGACAAGAAAAGGGCGCGAACCGTCGGGTTCGCGCCCTTTGTCTATGGCAGCACTGTTGGGGCCTGATCTGAGACCATCAGTTCTCCGCTCGTCTGTTCCCGCGGGCACCATCGCCGCGCGAGATCAAGCCGATTGTCAGAGAGCACCAATGACAATGGCTGCAACGAAGCCGAAGGAGATGATTGCGGCCAGTACATTCAGTCGCATTTTGAAAGTCATCATCCTCTCCTTTGCCGGGCGTGCCGGCGGTCGCATACGCCGCCGAAGCGACGCGTCGTAAACCGTAGAGGACGCGCGTGGTCTATGCCAAGAAAAAAAGTTTGTGCGTCGCAGTAGAGACAATGCAACTAAATGCGTTTTCCTGTGATTACAGTCACTTGTGTGTTTTTGTTTGCATGCGTTTTGCGCAATGGCTCAGAAGCAGTCTATATTTAGGATGATGCACTGCGGGGTGGCCTGTGTTGTTTGAAGAAATACTTTGAATACTGGTCATTGTGACGGGTCCGTCGCGTGGCGCTCACGGGAACTGCGTTTTGCGACCTGCCGGCCCGGCGTACAGCAGGCCCTGCTGCATCTGTCGGTTCCCGCGCACTGCCGGCGTTTGCGCCGAGCATATAGCGGGGCTATGGTCGGCCGGGTCTAACCATGCCCCACCCTCGTGCAGATGGACCTGGAGTTGCAATGAACCAGTTTAAAGCGCTCGTTGCGCGAAAGTCCGACCAGGGCGTGCGCATCGAGTGGGAGCGCCTGGGGCTCGAGGACCTCATGGACGGTGACGTCACCGTCAGAGTGTCCCACACGACCATCAACTACAAGGATGGGCTGGCGCTCGAGCAGAAAGCACCGATCATCCGGCGCTGGCCGCTCGTTCCGGGCATCGACTTCACCGGTGTCGTCGAGGCATCCAGTCATACTGGATTCGCGCCGGGCGACGCTGTGATCCTCAACGGCTGGGGCGTCGGCGAGGGGCACCACGGTGGCTATGCGGAGATGGCCCGCGTCAAGGGCGATTGGCTCGTGCGCAAGCCTGACGGTTTTTCTGCCGCTGAGACGATGGCCATTGGAACCGCAGGCTATACGGCGGCCCTGTGTATGAACGCGCTGATCGCTCATGAGGTCACGCCGACGGCGGGCCCGATCCTGGTGACCGGGGCCGCTGGCGGGGTCGGCTCCATTGCCGTGGCGATCTTGGCCCATGCCGGCTACCACGTCATAGCGTCGACCGGCAGACAAGACGAAGCGGCGTTCCTCAAGGGCCTCGGTGCGGGCGAGGTCATCGACCGGGCCGAGCTTTCGGGGCCAGCACGGCCGCTGGGCAAAGAGCGGTGGGCCGGTGTGATCGACGTTGCCGGCAGCCATACGCTCGCCAATGCCATCGCCATGACCCGCTATGGTGGGTGTGTCGCGGCCTGCGGTCTGGCCCAGGGCATGGACCTGGCAAGCAACGTAGCGCCCTTTATCCTGCGCGGCGTGACCCTTGCCGGGATCGACAGCGTCATGGCACCGCTGACAAAGCGTGTCCCCGCCTGGGACCTGCTGGCGAGGCATCTGCCGCGCGACAAGCTGGCCATGCTCACGGTCACGCGGCCGGTCGAGGACGTCAAAGCCCTCGCCCCGCAGATCCTGGCGGGCCAAGTGCGCGGACGCATCGTGCTCGAGGTGGGCTGAGGCGGGCTGTCGATTGCGCGACATCGACCGCGACGGCACGCCTGCGGGCGCTGCCGGGTATCGCCGTCGGGAGCGGCGCGCTCACAGTCCCATCCGGCTCGCTTCACTCTGTGCTAGACTTGTCGTGGGACAGGTGATCTGGCGGGGGGTTGGCAGCGGTCGCGCCAAGCCTCACACTGGTATCATGATGGTTTCGGCGGTGCTCGGCTGGCTGCACCATCGGGACGGTGTACGCGATGGCAGACGCGCCGACGTTCGCGCGGCCATCTGGTCGTTGTCGGTTGCGCGAGAAAGGCGAGGCGATGGTGCATACCCTGAGGCCGGCACCGGCAAGCGGCATCGAAACCCATGATCCGATCTGGACCGCGCTGCGGGCGGAGGCTGAAACGCTGATGCGCAGTGAGCCGGCGCTCGGCAGCTTCGCATTCGCGACGGTGTTGAGCCATCGCACGCTCGAGGAGGCGGTCATTCACCGGCTGTCGCAGCGGCTGAACCACAGCGATGTCGATGCCCAGTTGATCTCCAAGACGTTCGAGGCGGTTTTGACCGAACAGCCCGACCTGGGCAATGCCTTCCGGGCCGATCTCGCGGCCGTCTTCGACCGAGACCCGGCGTGTTCGCGCTACATCGAGCCGCTGCTCTACTTCAAAGGGTTCCATGCGCTGGCGACCTACAGGTTCGCTCACGCCTTGTGGCAGGCCGGGCGCAAGGACTTCGCGCTGTATCTGCAGAGCCAGTCCTCGAAACTGTTCAGCGTCGATATCCATCCGGCTGCCCGCTTCGGTCGCGGCATCATGCTCGATCATGCCACCGCATTTGTCGTGGGCGAGACGGCCGTGATCGGGGACAACTGCTCGTTCCTGCACTCCGTCACGCTGGGTGGCAGCGGCAAGGAAACCGGCGACCGTCACCCCAAGATCGGGGACAACGTGCTCATCGGTGCGGGTGCCAAGGTGCTGGGCAACATCGTGGTCGGCCATTGCTCGCGGGTGGCAGCCGGCAGCGTCGTGCTCAAGGACGTCCCACCCAAGACGACGGTTGCCGGTGTGCCGGCGCGGGTCGTCGGCGATGCTGGATGCTCGGAACCTGCCCGCGCGATGGACCAGGCCTTCGGGTCCATCGACGGGCCCAACGCCGACGGCGGATGAGACGATCGCGGTCACTGATTGCGCCAGGCGGCCAAGTCTGCCAAACCCGGCGCGACATCGGCCAGTCCGCAAGCAGGCGCGCTGCGGGAAACTAGGAGTTCGACGACGGTGGACAAGAGCGAGATCGGCAAGTTGCAGGCCTATTTGCGCAAGACGTTCGGGGCTCCCTCCTTGGAGGTGAAGCCGCAGCCGAAGAAGAAGGACATGGCCGAGATCTTCATCGCCGGAGAGTTCGTCGCCACGCTCTATAAGATCGTCGAGGACGGCGAGACCGAGTACCAGTTCCAGATGGCGATCCTGGCCGACGACCTGTCGGAGGCATAACGCGGCCATGGCCCTCTATGCCCTCGATGCGCACGTTCGTACTCCGGCATCCGGGCGGTATTGGGTCGCGCCGAACGCCGTTGTGCTGGGCAACGTCGTGATCGAGGAAGATGCCAGCGTCTGGTTCGGGTCGGTGATCCGGGGTGACAACGAAGAAATCCGGATAGGTCAGCGCGCAAACATCCAGGACGGGTGCGTGCTGCACACCGATCCGGGGTTTGCGATGAGCATCGGTGCCGACGTCACCGTCGGCCATATGGTGATGCTGCACGGGTGCACGATCGGGCCCAGAAGCCTGATCGGCATCGGTTCGATCCTGCTCAACGGGTCGGTCATTGGCGAAGGCTGTCTGATCGGTGCCAACACGCTGATCCCGGAAGGCCGGGTGATACCGCCGCGCTCGATGGTGCTGGGGTCGCCTGGCCGCATCATCCGCGAGCTGTCCGAGGACGACGTCGCCCGGTTCTCCGCTGCAGCGGGCCGCTACGTCGAGAACTGGCAGCGCTTCAAGGCGCGGCTGCGGGCGCAGGACGAGTGAGGCGGTTCGTCACCGTCGCCCCGCCGCTCCCGACGGCGTGACAAGGGGCGTTCTCGTCCCCCGCCACTGCCGGCACGGCTCGGTCAGTCGCGCGCACCCGAACCAGCAATGACGGGCGGGCTGTCGCCGAGGCGCTCTTCCAGCGAGACCCAGACGCGCGGGTTCACATAGGACTGGCGCATCACGAATTCATACGGCGTAGTATACCAAATCCGGACGTCGGGGAGCTTGTTGTCGAGCACGAAATCGCCCTGGGAGGTGCGCGCGGTCAGGACGGCATGGCCATCTCCGACCTCGTCGCGAACGACCGTGATCAGCAGCGCCGACGCCGGCCAACCGCGCGCGATGAGCAACTGGCGCTTGAGCAGGACGTAGTCCTCACAGTCCCCTGATGTCGTCGGCAGCGTCCAATATTCGGTGGTGCCGTACAGCTCCTGGTCGGTCTGCGGCGTGATGGTCCGGTTGACGAGGCGATTGACGTCGTCGAGGTCGCTCAGAAGTTCCGGAGAGGCGCGAAACCGGTCCTCCAGGAAGCGGTCGGATGCACAATGCCCAGGCTGCAAATCGCAGAACCGGACAAAGCCGTACGGCGGGTTCGCGGAGCCGAAAACGCGCATGTAGGCGGTTTGCCGCATCGCCGGCGAGGACGAGGTCCGGGTGTCGGCCAACGCTGGCACGACGCACGCCACCCACGCCAACAAGACAACACTTATCACTTGAAAACGCTGCATAATTTACGCCCTCAAAGCAACTTTACCGTCCGCCGCCACAGACACCCCGCCTTATGATGGCACGTCGTGACATCACCGTGGCATGCTGCCGTAGTCGGTCGTTCATTTTGACCGTCACGTGTCATCGCCCCGTCACTCCAGGTACGGCTTCAACGCCGAGAAGTCCTGTTGGTTCAGAAACTGCACCCCGATGCCGTTGTCATGGTGGCGCCGGACGATTGCGCGTTGCATCCCGACGCCGATCTCCGAGCCGATGGGCGGGCGCACCTTGGTGACGATCGACGCGCCCGACACCGAGATGTCGGCAAGGGTGCAGGGCAGCGTGCGGCCGTCCGCCATCTGGATGACGGAAGCCGTGTTGACGACATCGAAGCGCTCGTGTTCGCGCTCCTCGATCCCGTCGAATTCCTTGCGGTTGATCAGCCAGGTCAGTTGCGCGGCGAGTTTCTCGCGCTTGTGGGCCGTGATCTCGAACTTGATGGCGAAGCCGCCCTCGAAGCTGCGCACGACCGTGCCTTTGAGCCCACCGATCTGATCCAGATAAACCACGATCGGCTCGTCTGGATGGACGTCGATGGGTGACATCAGCTGCGCGCCGCCGACGGACATCTCGACGAGCTTGCAGGGGTACTCCTGCTTGTTGGATCGCATGAACCGGCCCAGCAGTGCGAGTGCGACACGACGATAGCGGCGCTGGTCGACCATCAGGCCGTCACGCTGCTCGTGATGGATCGGGCGCAACAGCCTGCTGGTCAGCGTCATGTGTCGACAACCCCATTCCGATGGCCCCAGGGCCCTGCGGCGCGCGCAGGTTCTGCGGGGGCTTGGGCCAGCCAAGGCCCTGTCCATCGCCAATATGGGGAGGAGCGGCTTAAATAAGCGCTAATGCGTGGTTCGATTTTGGGACGACAGCGGCATGGAACTCCTGGTCGCCCCGCTGGCCTGGACATCGGCCAGGCCGCTGGCGCGGATGGCTCAGGGAGCCTTCGGGTGGACGGGCGTGGACAGGCCGCCGTCGTACACGCGGAACTGGCGTCTGTTGTGCCGCACGATCCGCGCGCTGCGCACGAGCACGCTGAGCGGGGTCGGGCGTGCGGGTTGTGCATCCGCCGCGCGGATCAGGCCGAGAGCCTCCGGCGTGAGCATGTCCGCCGCGATAAGCCGGCGGGCCGACGGCGCACCGATCGGTGGCTCGGCAGGACCGTGCACCAGCGCGGCGGCACCCAGGTACCGGTCGATCGTCTGGCCCGTATGCAACAGGGGCAGGATCATGAATTCAAACCGCCGGGCCACCCCGGCTCCATCCACTTGTTCCACGGTCAACAGTCCGGCAGCGCCCCGCCGGGTGACGTCGGCGAACACGTCCTGCAAGCGATCACGATCGGCCGCGGCCCAGCCGTCGAGAAAATTGGCGCCCCGAAACTCGGCTGAAAAGCTTTCGCACAGCCGCGTTCCAGCCAGGCGGTAACGGTAGACCCCGCGATCAACCCGCTCGAGGATGAACGTATCGGCCAGGATGTCGGCAATGCGCGACGGCTCGATCTCGAACCGGCGCGGGGCCACGCGTTGCCCGCGCACGGTGTTCCAATAATCGAACAACGTCCGGTTGATTACATGCTGCATCGCGGTAGTGCTCCCCTGTCGAGCCGGGCGGTGGTCCGCTCCCCGGCGGGCCGTTCGTGAAGGCCGGCTCAAAACTTGTCCTGTCCTGGGACACTCGCGCTGTGCGGTGCCTGGTGATGCAGGCAAAACAGCACCTTCCATGCCAGCGCGCGGGATGACCGGCCCTGCGCGGCCATTGTGGTGGGGCGGGCCAGACTGTATCGGTCTGTAGCGTGGCACGGTCCGGCGGGGCCGGTTGCGGGCCAAATAGCGATGTGCAGGGGAGGCGCGGGTGCGTCAGAGCGAGCCCATCTTCAATGTACCGGGCAGCGTGACGGCGCTGATCGGCGTGTGCGTTCTCATCCATATCGTGCGCGCATTCTTGCCGATGGACCTGGCTGACTGGGCAACGGTCGCTCTGGCTTTCGTGCCGGCCCGGTATGCCGGCCATGCCGCGGAGATCGCGGGCGGTGAAGTTGCCGCCGTCACGTCATTCGTCACGCACATGCTGGTCCATGGCGACGTCACCCACCTGATGTTCAACGCGATGTGGTTCTTGGCGTTCGGTGGGGCCATCGCCTTCCGCATCGGTTCACCCCGTTTTATCGCGTTCACGGTGTTTACCGGCGTGGCCGGAGCGCTGACGTTCCTGGCTTTCCACATCGGGGAGCCAATCCCCGTCGTCGGAGCGTCAGGGGCGGTGTCAGGCATGATGGGGGCGGTCATGCGCTTCATCTTCGTGGCGATGGACCGTCACGATATGCCCGCCCTGCGAGAGGCACCGCGGCGCATTCCCTTGATGAGTCTCAGACAGACGCTGTCGGACAAGCGGATCATCGCCATTACGGCGATTTGGCTGCTCATCAATCTCGTGTCGGCGGTCGGCATGCCGGGGGTGTCGGTCGGGGCCGGGGTGGCCTGGGAAGCCCATCTGGGAGGTTTCGCGGCAGGGCTACTGTTCTTCGGGTTCTTCGACCACGGCAAACCGCCTTCGACGTCACGCCTGAGGGTTGTTCACTGACGGTCGGGAGCAGGCTGAGCCGGCTCTACCGACCGTGAATTCGCCGCACGGCGCTCTATTGCATTGCAGCATCATGGAAAAATCTGGTGTGCCAGCAACAGGGCCTTGCCAGCAGCGCCCTTTTGCCGCAGCATTCGATGCCTCTATCCGGAGATCCGAAACAGGTGCGCTGAAGCGCTTGGCAGGGTCCCCGCAATCATGCGGACACCCGATGTCCGCTCACCTGCTCGGGAGGCAAGGTCGATGAACGTCGCAGCGGTGCTGAAGGCAAAGGGCAGGGCGGTCGCGACCGCGCGTCCCGATACCACACTCCAGGAGATTGCGACCCAGCTCGCCGCAAAGAAGATCGGCGCGATCGTGGTCGTCGACGACGACGAGTGCGTCGTGGGCATCGTGTCGGAGCGCGATCTCATCCGGGCCGTTGCGCTGAGCGGCGAGGGCGTGCTGCGGGCACCGGCGGCCAATGTGATGACACGCGCGGTCGTCTCGTGCACCGAGGGCCAGACCATCGACGACCTCATGGCAGTGATGACGCGTGGCCGGTTCCGTCACGTGCCGGTGATCGAGGGCGGCAAGCTGACGGGCATCGTGTCGATCGGCGATGTCGTCAAGCATCATATCGCGGAGGTCGAGATGGAGGTTTCGGCCATGCGCGGCTACCTCGCGACGGGGTGAGGGCGCGCTGCGCTCCGGCCAGCCGACAGGACGGCGCACGGTGATGGCGACCGGGTGGCCGGTGGCTGCGTCCGGGGTTGCGGCCAAGCCAACGCGGGCGTGGGTGAGATTTCAGATCAGGGCTCGGCGGCTTTGAGGCGACCCAAGCGCCGGCGCACGGCGATTTCCTCGGCGATCAGTTCGATCTCGCGTTCGGCGGCGCGCTGGCCCAGGTCGATCAAGGCCGCCGCGCGGTGGAAGTCGAACAGGTTGAGGCCATAGAGCCGCGGGCAGATCATCGCATCGGGCGGGTCGCCGGCAAGACGCGAGCGCGCAATGCGATCCTGGACGATGTTGAAGGCCTCGACCATCACCGTCGAAATCCCCGGAGCCGTATCGCCGCCGCGCGCGAACATCTGCATCTGCAACAGACGGCGCGCATCGAACCGTCCTGCAAGTCCGCGGGACGACTGGTCTGGCTCTGGCTGATCGGGCTCGGTTTGGTGCGCAGCGCGGTCATCGGTATCGAAGTGGGGCGCGACCGTGCCACGGCTCGAGAGGTCGAAGTTCAGGTTCACCGCGATCACGTAGCGGGCCCCCAAGGCCCGGCAGACCGAGACGGGCACGGGATTGACGAGCGCGCCGTCGAACAGCCAGCGACCATTGAGCTTGACGGGCCGGAAGATGCCAGGAAGCGCGTAGGAGGCGCGGATGGCATCCCCAAGAGAGCCATGCGACAGCCATATCTCGTGGCCCGTCCCGATTTCGGTTGCGACGGCGGCAAAGCCGATGGGAAGGGATTCAATCGTCGTGTCGCCGATCGTCTCGGCCAGGCGTCTGCCCAATCGCGTGCCGGTGATCAAGCCGGTGCCCGCCAGGTTGAAATCCAGGAACTGCCACATCCGGCGTGCGGTCAATGAGCGAGCGAACTCCTCGATCGCGTCGAGTTCGCCGGCCGCGTAACATCCGCCGACCACGGCACCAATCGAGGTGCCCACGACGATGTCGGGCTTGATGCCGGCGGCCAGAAGGGCCCGCAGGACGCCGATGTGGGACCAGCCACGGGCTGCTCCACCTCCGAGCGCCAATCCGATCTTGCCCTCGCTCATGGCAAGGACTCCCGGCAGGCCAGCGGTATGCGGCGGTTGCTGCCGGTATCAGGCCGCCCGGCCGGTAACCGGCGTCGGTCGGATTTGCGCGACTGGTTTCCCGATGCGGGAGTGGACGCCATCACGACGGCGTGGCCTGCCGCTGCTGAGCCTGCATGTGGGAACTGTGAACGTTTGGCGATCACGTGTGCGGCTTTCGGTAGACCTGCGCCGGATCAAACGCCCGCTCGGTCAGGACTTCCTTCAGGCCAACCGGGCCAGTCACGGGGATGCCTAGGCCGTCGACCGACCGGTAAAAACACGACAGGCGGCCCGTATGGCAAGCGGCCCCGTGGCCTTCGATGCGGACCTTGATCCAGACGACATCCTGGTCGCAATCGGTCAACAGTTCGCTCACAACGAGCCGATTGCCGCTGTCTTCGCCCTTT
Source organism: Hyphomicrobiaceae bacterium (assembly GCA_033765285.1). Lineage (GTDB taxonomy): Bacteria > Pseudomonadota > Alphaproteobacteria > Rhizobiales > Hyphomicrobiaceae > Filomicrobium. The sequence continues at coordinate 260,658 of JANRIE010000059.1, forward strand.
CGCCAAAGCCGCTGGCGCGAGCGGCTGAAAAAGTGCACCTGCCCGGTCTCGATCGTCAGTCGCAGAGCCTCGGCGTTCATGTGCGCAAACATCAGGACGCCACCGCTGGCAGCGTCCGTGATGATCGCCGGGATCAGGCCATCGGCATCGAAGAGTGGTGCGAATGTCTTCCCGTCTTCGATCACGTGCTTGTCATCGGGGCGGCGGAACGGGGAAGCCGTCTGGGCAGACATCGCGGTGCCTTTCTGATTGGTGGCGGCCGAGTGGGTCGGTGCGGGACGCGCCCGTTCGTCTTATATAGCGAGAGTTGAGCCGATGCAGTCCGCGGGCGCTCCCTACGACCGTTTCCGGCATAACCTGACAGGGACGACAGACATGGCTGAGCTCGATCAGATCTACAACACGCGTCTTCTCGAACTGGCGGCCAGCATGCCCCGGACGGCGCGACTGTCAGCCCCCGACGGGACAGGCAGCGCGCGGTCGCGCACGTGCGGATCGAGCGTCTCGGTGGATGTGCGCATGGATGGCGACCGCGTCGCCGACTTCGGCCAGAGCGTGAAGGCCTGTCTACTCGGCCAGGCGGCAGCCGCCATTCTCGGGCGCGAGATCGTCGGCAGCACGGCGGCCGAGATCGAAGACGTAGCGGCACGGATGCGGGCGATGCTCAAAGCGAATGCGCCGCCGCCGGAGGGGCGCTGGGCCGAACTGGCTGTGCTCGAACCCGTCCGCGACTACCCGCAACGGCACACCGCGACGCTGCTGGTATTCGAAGCCACGCTCGAGGCGATCGCTGCGGCCGCATCGCGGCACCGCGAGGAGGTCGATCGTGCGCCGGAACGAACCTGAGACCGGTGGTGGATTGGTGCTTGTCGCCGGGCGCGTCGCGCGGGTCGTGCTCAAGGCTCCCATTTTCCTCTATCGGTTTACCCTCAAGCCGTTCGTCGGCTGGAATTGCCGGCATCTGCCGACCTGCTCGGAGTATGCGCTGGAAGCAATCGACACCAACGGGGCGTGGCGCGGGCTCTGGCTGACCGTGTCGCGGCTGTCGCGGTGCCGGCCGTGGGGAACGGCGGGCTATGATCCGGTTCCAGACATCCGAGCCGAGCGCCACAATCTGCTGCCGTGGCGCTATGGTCGTTGGAGTGGGTCCCACATGGGTGAGCAGTGGCGCACTGCCGAAAAAGGGATCTGTGGCCGGGGCGCATGCCGCGGCCACCCGCCGCCGCCAGTTCCGCCGGCAACAGGCTCTGGCTGAGCGATCGGCCTACTGCGCGTCCGCGGATCGGGGCTCTGCTGTGTCGGCGGGTGCCGTCGCCACGGACCCCATGCGGGCCAGCGCGTCGCGGGCCATGACGAGCCCGGCCATGCGCGCCGCTTCGTACCAGTAACGCGCACGGATGGGATCGGGCACCGCCATGGTCGCGGAAGCGCGCTGCAGGGCGGCAGGATCGTAGGTTTCCGCCAGCGCCAGAGCGGCCTCAGGTTCGCCCGCTTCGGCCGCAGCCAGGAGCAGATAGCGCGCGGCAGCGATATCGGACTGCGCGACGAGCGCCCGCCCTTTGGCAAGCCAGACCGAGACCCGTTCTGGGGGAGGGGCCGGATTTGTGCGGGGCACGTCGATCTGCAGCCGGTGCAGCCGGGTGCCGATGCTGCGCGCGGCAAGGTCGATCGTTTCGATCTGCAACTCGACATGACCTGCCGCATCGGACGGGATGGCGATGGCGGAGGTCGCCAGCGTGTCAAGTCCGATCACCCAGCCCGCATCTGCGCCTCGGTTGGCACCCGTCAACGAGAAGCCCGGCGGCAGGCCGCGGACGATGACGACGGCGAGCCCCGGTGTTGCGTCGTCCAGCAGGTCCCGAAGAGGAACGAGCGCACCCGGCGTCGTCGCGATCTGGTCATCTGGAGCCGTACGGGGCGCGGACCCCGCAGTGTGGTTCGACTGATGGCCAGCCGCGGTCGAGGGGCCCGACGCCGGCTCGTCCCGGTTCGCGGGAATGTCGGCTGCCAGCTCGGCCAATGCCTGCGCGCCATCATCGGACACCAGGGCGCGCGACGTCTCGGCCTGGGGTGACACGTGCAGCGGGGCAATGGCCCGATTGCTGACGTCCGGCGGCAGGCTTGCGGCAACACCGAAGACCGAGGCGGGCAGGCTTTTGGTGCCGGCTGCGTGGTCGGTGATCTGCTTGGATACCCCCAGGTAGGAGCCGACAAGAATGATCGCGACCGCTCCGATCTGGGCCAAGGGGCTGGCCGCCGCCTGAAGGAGCGGAGCACCCAATCTGGCCAACAGGGGTTTGTCTGTGGTGGGGTTCGCCTGCGGTGACCCGTCGTACGAACCGGGCTGTGAGCGACCGGATGCGGCCTGTCGTTCAGTGCCGGGGGCCCGCAGGACCGCGGGGAGCGGGCTATCCTCGGCGACCGTCACATAGGCATCGGGCAGGGGGGTGGCAGGCGCGATACCGGTGGAGAGTGACTCGGTCTTGACGAATGTGCTCGGCGTGAACAGGGGGGGCGCTGCAACAGCGGTTCGTGCCACGGCAGATGGTGGCACGGGTGCTGCCTCAGCCGTCGCCGCGATATGGTCGCGCGCCTGCCGGAGTGCAGCGGTCAGCGCACCATCATCGCCGGTATCGGCCCGGCGACGGGCCTCGTCGATGAGCTCTTGCCAATTCAGGGGCGGGCCAGACCGTGCGGGAGGCGATGTCATCGACGCCCTCCTGCTTCTGTCGGAGACAGGTTCGAGCCGGAGAGTATGTTCAGAAGCCGGCGCTGTTCGGTGGCATCACCTGGGGCGAATTGCTCGACGAGCGCGCGGGCGCGGGCGTCGCCTGCCGCGGTCAGGGTCGTGGACGCGGCGGGGGGCTCCGCGCCGGAGAGCACGGATGCCCCCGCGAAGGCGAACGGCTCGGGGGCAACGGCTGGCGGACGCAAGCCGGCAAAACCTGGCTGCAGGGCGCTCAGGCTGACTTCCTGCCACTTGGCGTGCCGGGGAGCCGCGTGCAACGCGCCAAGGCTGCTGGCCAGCGCCTCGACGAAGCGAGCGGTACGGGCCTTCCTGTCATGCCCGTCCGCCCAGTTGTAGCCGACGACGAAGGTGCCCACGGCAATCGTGCCGATGCGCTGATTGGCCGGCACCAGTCCAGGATAATCGGACGGGGCAAGCCGGGCGGGCAGATAGTCGGCCTCCAGGGCCTCGGTGTAGGGAACCGGCAGCAGATGCAGACCTCGCGCCGGAAGTGGATGATCGGCCAGCAGGGGAGCGGGCTTGCCTGAGACCAGCGCCATGGCCGCGATCGCCCCTGTGGACAGGGCCGCCAGGCCCTGCTGATGACTGAGGCGCACCGGTTCGATCGCGATGCCCAGTGCCTTGAACACACGTTCGCTGGTAAATGCTGACGTGCTGTCGGCGGGTCCAATATTGACCTTGCGGCCCGCCAAGTCCGCCAGCGATGCAATGTCGGAGCCTGCGAGGACGTGCAACTCCTCGTGAAAGAGCCGGGCGATCGTGCGAACGCGGGCGGACAGATTGGGTCCCAGGCGGTTGCTGGCGGCAAGGTGACCCAGCACGTCGGAGGGGATGAGCGCCAGATCAATGCCCTTCATGTGCAGCAGATCGGCGGCGTTCTGAATCCCACCGCGACCCGTCATCGGGATCAGCCGCGTGGTTCCGGTGGCTTCGAGAACTTCGGCGAGATCGTGTGCGGCGGCCAGTGATGTCTCGCCGCTCGCGCCGGCAATCAACGTGACCGTGTTCCGTGTGACTGCGTCGAGCAGCGCCGGGTCGACGAGGCCATCGGGCAGGCCGACCACGGGGGTGGCCGGCTGGGCACGCGGCGCGCCTGGCTTGTCAGGCTCACGCCCGGAGGCTCGTTCGATGGCGGTGACGGGCGTGACGGGTTTGGCCGGCAGGCTCATGTCGGTGAAGCCCTGCGCGATCGCGCCCGGGCAGGTCGTCACACCAGAGGCGGCAACGCAGAGGATGACTGCAAAGCGCCGGACGACTTCGTTCGCGCGAAGACGGGCCGCAGCCCGCGCCGCCTTACCCAAACAAACACAACGCAACACGACACGCCCCCCTGAATACGGCGCGTTCAACTTGGAACCGGTTCGTCTCCCCCGCGAGAGCAGACCAGCCACCTCAACCCCGTCAGAGGGTTAGCGAGTTGGTGCGGCGTCTTTGCGGCATTCGAGCGGTGATAGCGTGGCGCGGTCGAGCTTTCGGCGGCAGCTAAACGCGGTGCCGACCGGCGATCGGCACCGCTCAGATCATTTCTTCTTCCAGGTCTCGGAATCGCACATCGACTGGCCAATGGCGCATCCCTTGATGGTTAACGCAGAGCCGCTCATGGTCACTTGGCCGTTGAAGGTCATGAAGCCCGGCATGTCGGGGTGCTTCATGGCAGCGCCGGCGTACCCGCCGCCGCTTTTCGACATGCCGTTGCACATTTCGAAGCCGTCGCTCGTGCGCGTGCAATAGAGCTTGCCACCCTTCACCGCCACATTGATGGCCTGACCGCCCTTGCGGATGTAGGTACCCTCCGCGTGAGCTGTCGTGACGCAAGCCAATGGGATCGTGGCAGCGATGGTGGCCAACGTCAGTGCGACTGTCTTTGACTTCATGTTTGTTTTCTCCCTGGTCCGGTGACCCGCTTTGCTTGCGCACGCTCATGCGAACCTGACGTCGCCGGGTCCAAGGGCGGTTCTGACGGCCCGGCGATCACAGGGTGACGAGCCGGTGACCTGCCCCTGAACTTTCATCCAGCTCTGGGTAGAGTCATTGGGATTGATACGCTGTCTGTCTGGCACTGAGCAACGGGCCGGGCTGCGGAGGCCCCACATACCGCAGCAGACCGGCCCGTTGCGGCGGTCGAGGTGGGCACCAGCGTCGCTGCGAACGCCACTGGTGTCCGGTAGCCGAGCGCGGAGTGGGGCCGCTCGGTGTTGTAATCGGCGACCCAAGCTTCGATCTCCGCGCGGGCGTGGCCGAGCCCGAAGAACAGGCTCTCGTTCAACAGCTCGTCGCGCATGCGGCCGTTGAAGCTCTCGGCAAACGCGTTCTGGATCGGCTTGCCCGGCGCGATGTAGTGCCAGTCGATGGTCATCGCCGATGCCCACGACAGCACCGCATTCGACGTGAACTCGGTGCCGTTGTCCGAGACGATCATGCCGGGACGACCGCGCCGCTCAATGACGGCGCTGAGTTCGCGCACCACCCGCAGACCAGAGATCGAAGTGTCCGCCACCGAAGCCAGGCACTCCCTCGTCACGTCATCGACGATGTTGAGGATGCGGAAGCGACGCCCGGTCGCCATCTGATCATGCACGAAATCCAGCGACCAGCGCGCGTTTGCTCGCGCCACAACCGGGATCGGCGCCCGCATGCCCGTTGCTCGACGGCGCCCCTTGCGCTTCCTCACGCTCAAGCCTTCCTCGCGATAGAGCCGATAGATGCGGTTTTTGCCCGATGCCTCGCCGTCGCGCCGGAGCAGGATGAACAGACGCCGGTAGCCGAACCGGCGCCGTTCATGCGCCAGAGACCGAATGCGAGTGCGTAGATCCGCGTCGTCGGGGCGGCGCGACCGATAGCGATGGCTCGACCGATCGACGCCGAGCGTCCGGCACGCCCGCCGCTCGCTCACGTCATGGGTAGCCACGACGTGCGCGACGACGTTCCGTCTCACGGCGGGCGTCACCATTTTTTTGACGTCACGTCCTTCAATATCGCGTTGTCGAGCATCGCCTCGGCCAGAAGCTTCTTCAGCTTCGCGTTCTCGTCCTCAAGCGCCCTGAGCCGCTTCGCGTCCGACACGTCGAGGCCACCGTACTTGGCCTTCCAGTTGTAAAACGTCGGCTGGCTGATCCCATGCCGGCGGCAGACGTCCGCCGTCCGCGCACCCGCCTCCTGCTCCCGCAGGATCGAAATGATCTGCTCTTCCGTGAACCTGCTCTTCCTCATCGTCCGTCCCCTCGCTGGGCTCAGACTCTACTTCAGATTGGAGGAGTTCTGCAGGGGCAGGTCACCGGCCTCGAGGCCGGCATGCACAACTGTAGATATTCGAAAATAATGAAACAAGCAGTATTGTGCATATCTCGCGTGCAGGGCGGGACCGGTGACCTTGACAGCCCGTCGGTCCGCGGCGCACATGCTGCCCCGCGCCGGGCGCTTCACGCCCAGTGTGTGCTGATATCCCGTCTTACCTGCGTGGTTTGCAGTGAGTGAGAGGACGACCCGACATGGCCGAGATCACCCTTTCCTTCCCCGATGGCGCAGCGCGTGCCTACAAAAAGGGGATCACCGGCCGGGCGCTCGCCGAGAGCATATCGAAGTCGCTGGCGAAGAAAGCCGTGGCGCTGTCGATCGACGGGGTTCTGCGCGATCTCGCCGACCCGATCGAGGCCGACGCGGCGGTTCGCATCGTGACCCGCACCGACGCAGAAGCGCTCGAGCTGATCCGGCACGACGCGGCTCATGTCATGGCCGAGGCTGTGCAGGACCTGTGGCCGGGCACGCAGGTGACCATCGGCCCAGTCATCGAAAACGGCTTCTACTACGATTTCGCCAAGGCCGAGCCGTTCACGCCCGACGACTTGCCGCGCATCGAGGCGCGCATGGCGGAGATCATCGCGCGCAACGACCCCTTCACCAAGGAGGTGTGGTCGCGCGAAGAGGCCAAGCGGCATTTCCGCGAGAAGGGCGAGGTGTTCAAGGTCGAACTAGTGGACGCCATCCCCGAGGGTGACGACCTCAGGATCTATCGGCAAGGCCAGTGGCTGGACCTCTGCCGCGGTCCGCACATGACGGCGACGGGCCAGATCGGTAAAGCCTTCAAGCTGATGCGGGTCGCCGGGGCCTACTGGCGTGGTGACAGCAACAACCCGATGCTCCAGCGCATCTACGGCACGGCATGGGCGACCGAGGATGAGCTTGCCGCGCATCTCAAGCAGATCGAGGAAGCCGAAAAGCGCGACCACCGGAAGCTCGGCCGCGAGATGGACCTGTTCCATTTCCAGGAAGAGGCCCCCGGCTCCGTGTTCTGGCACGCCAACGGCTGGACGATGTTCCAGACGCTGATCAGCTACATGCGCCGCCGTCAGCAGGCGGCTGGCTATGTCGAGGTCAACTCGCCCGACATGATGGAAAAGCACTTCTGGGAGTTGTCGGGCCACTGGGAGAACTACGGCGAGAACATGTTCACGACGACGCTGCCCGATGAGCGCGTGTTCTGCTGCAAGCCCATGAACTGCCCGGGCCACGTGCAGATCTACAAGCACGGCCTGAAAAGCTACCGGGACCTGCCCATCAAGATCGCCGAGTTCGGCAAAGTGCATCGCTATGAGCCGTCAGGGGCGCTGCACGGCCTCATGCGCGTGCGCCATTTCACCCAGGACGATGCGCACATTTTCATCACCGAGGACCAACTCGAGGCCGAGTGCCTGAAGATCAACGCGCTGATGCTGTCGATCTACAAGGACTTCGGGTTCGACGAGATCGTGGTGAAGCTGTCGACACGGCCCGAGAAGCGGGTGGGCGATGACGCCCTCTGGGATCGCGCCGAGACCGTCATGGGAGATGTCTTGAAGCGCATCGAGGTCGAGGGAAAGGGACGCATCAAGACCTCGCTCAATCCCGGCGAGGGCGCGTTCTATGGTCCGAAGTTCGAGTATGTGCTGCGCGACGCCATCGGGCGCGACTGGCAGTGCGGAACGACGCAGGTCGATTTCAACCTGGCCGGCCGGTTGGGCGCGTTCTACATCGACGAGCATTCCCAGAAGAAAACGCCGGTGATGATCCACCGCGCCATGTTCGGCTCGCTGGAGCGCTTCACCGGCATCCTGATCGAGAACTTTGCAGGCCATTTCCCACTGTGGCTGTCGCCAGTTCAGGCGGTCGTGGCTACCATCGTCTCGGATGCGGACGATTACGCGCGCGAGGTGCAAGCCGCGCTGAAAGCCGCTGGCCTGCGCGCCGATATCGACCTCAGAAACGAGAAGATCAACCTGAAGGTGCGCGAGCACAGCCTCGTCAAGGTGCCGGTGCTCCTCGTGGTCGGCAAGCGCGAGGCCGAAGAGCGCAAGGTCTCGATCCGCCGGTTCGGCTCGGATAAGCAGCAGGTCTTGTCGTTGGACGACGCTATTGCCCTGCTCGCTGCAGAAGCGGTGGCTCCGGATGTGCGGAACTGAGGGCTTGGGAACGTTCACGCTGTGTATGGAGTGCACTACGCGCCCTTCAGGCGAACATTGACGCAACGGAGCATATTGGTTGTCGAATGTAAGAAGTGATGCAGCTTGACAAGGCAATCCGGCCAGCATTTGTTGATGTCGGGTTGAGGAGGTAATCTCACCGGAAGTGATAGTGCAGCACGGTTTGCCCGCATCATGGTGTGGAGGGTGCAATGAAGTTTATTGCTGCCATATTCCTATTCGTGGCTATCTACTTTGTCCTCAGCCAGATTTTTGGCATCACCACACCTCTTGTCGTCAGTTACGTTGTCGTCGGTCTGTCGGCATCCATTTTTATGGTGTCAGTGACACTTGCGGCGAACACGGGTAGTAGTGTCGTAGGAAAATTGGAGGGTAGAATTCGAATTGACTCCATTCGAGCCTCGCCATGGAAATTATTTCAAATGACGATTGCTATTTTCCACGATGCTATTGCCTATTTGGTTTATTGGCCCGTACTTTTGCTCGTGGATGATGCGTCGTTGATCTGGGCGACTGTTCGTGGCCGGACTAACGAAGCCTCACTTCCGCTGCTACGCCAAGAACTGGGCGCTATTGGCCTCGTGTTGCAGAGTGCGACGATCCTGGTCTGCACGTGTCTTGTGCTTCTGTATGTCTACCTCGCGCCCGATGCCCTGCATGGCACGTCTTTTCTGCAATTATTTATCTATGGGAGCGTCGTATCGACTTTCCTTTCATTGGTCTGGATATCTTTGGTTCCCCCTGAAGCCGTGATGCGCCGTGCCCTGTCTCCTGCAGAAACGTACCGTGCGTTTGTTGCGCTTCTTTTCATCGCTTTTCTCAACGGGGCCATCGCCGTCAATCTTCTGAGGGCCGTCAGTGGCGCCGAGCTTCGCGGGGCGGTCGAACTTTTCGGCGATCTCGTAAGCTTTGGATACACCGATCCTGACGTATTGCGTCTTCTATCGGATCTTAAGCCATCGTTGAGCGTGGAGTCGCTGACGGAGGCTTCATCCAAGCTCGTGGATTTGCAGAGTTACACTTGGCTGATGTTGGCGGTATCAGGTTTGACCGGCCTCACAATTACCGGGCGTGGACTTGGCCTTGTTGTTCTCGACTCGAATTCATTCACGCGGACAGAGGGCGAGACGCTTGCTATTGTGTCGCTGTGCCTAAAATCGAGGGAGCCGGTGCGTGCGCGATTGCATAGTGTGTCCCTGCGGCAGAATCATCATGTGCACACAATGATTGAACTCTACAACCATCTTGATCGGCGTGAATTCGATGCGGCATGGAATCTGGTCCATACATTCGTGAGACGCCGCCGCAACGATGTTCTGCATCTGGACTCTGACATCAGCTTAAGCGATTCCGAACGCGTCTTTACCGTCGTCGACCTGCTCGGTTCATGGGGTCGGCCGGAGTTGCTGCTGGAGTTTTCGGTTTGGGGGATCGAGAAGGGTTTCGTCGAAGAGGAAGAGATCACGCAGGTTGTGTTTGCGGCCATCGCTGAAGGGTTCGATGAATGGTACGCCTTCTCGCACTACCTTCAAGCGTTACTCAAGTTCGGTAACAACTCAAGCCCAGCCGCGAAGATCGTCAGCAGTTTGCTGCGGGTGCCAGATGGCGTGCAAGGGTCCTTAGAACCACCACGGTCGGTCAAGGAGGTGATGCGGTTTGTGGTGAAGGACGGAACAAAGCGGATGCTGATGCAGCGCATTACTGCGTCTAGAGTTTATCGTTACACCAGCAAACAGATTGATATGTTGGCCTTAAGGGAGGTGATGCCATCGGGTGCAGTCGAGTTGCGTGACCTCGACTGGCCTGCGTTGCTCAATCAGGTTCCGGATGCGAAGAAGTTGATTTGTTTTGTCTCACTTTACCCGCTGTTGCGTGCGTTGTCAGATTACGACAAAAATGACGTACCGAAGTCCATGACGGAGGGCTTGGCGATCCTTGAGACATGGCCGGTCGAGTCGTGCTCCCGATTGGGTTTGCCGGTCGAGCAGTTTCGGACCACGATGGCGACGGCGTTGCAGATGGCCGGTGCCAAATCGGCGTAAGTGGGAAATCGAATGCCCGTTCGTCAGAGAAACTGTGCCTCATGCCGACGGCGAGCCGGCTTTGTGATCGTTTGCTGGGCTCTGGGGTCGTGGGCCCGGTTCGGCGTCAGGCCTCGCCCTTGCGCCGCGCCATGAACGCCAGTCGTTCGAACAGGTGCACGTCCTGCTCGTTCTTCAGGAGTGCACCATGCAGCGGCGGGATGAGCTTGCGGCCATCCGTCTCGCGCAGGGTCTCCGGTCCGATATCCTCGTTCAGCAAGAGCTTGATCCAGTCGAGCAACTCTGACGTCGACGGGCGCTTCTTCAGGCCGGGGACGTCGCGGAGCTCGTAGAAGATGCGCAGAGCCTCGGACACGAGACGCTTTTTGAGGCCGGGGAAGTGGACCTCGACGATGGCCGCCATCGTTTCGGGATCGGGAAAACGGATGAAGTGAAAGAAGCAGCGGCGCAGGAAGGCGTCGGGCAACTCCTTTTCGTTATTCGACGTGATGATGACCACCGGCCGCTGGCGGGCCCGGATCGTCTGCCCGGTCTCGTAGACGTGGAACTCCATGCGATCGAGTTCCAGCAGGAGGTCGTTGGGAAATTCTATATCTGCCTTGTCGATCTCGTCGATCAGCAGGACCGGACGGCGCTCCATTTCGAAGGCTTGCCACATCTTGCCCTTGCGGATGTAGTGGGCAATGTCGCCGACGCGCGGATCTCCCAGCTGGCTGTCGCGCAGCCGCGCGACGGCGTCGTACTCATACAATCCCTGCACGGCCCGGGTCGTCGATTTGATGTGCCACTCGATCATCGGAGCGTCGAGTGCGCGCGCGATCTCCTGGGCCAGGACCGATTTGCCGGTGCCGGGTTCGCCTTTGACCAGAAGCGGGCGCTCCAGCGCGACGGCAGCGTTGACGGCTACGCGCAAGTCGTCAGTGGCGACGTAGCGCGCCGTGCCCGTGAATCCCATTATCCGCCCTCGTGTTCCCCGTCCCATGCGACGGCAGCCGGACGTTAGGGGGCGTCAGCGCGGGCTGCAAGCGGGTCTGTGAACGGTGAAAAAGGGAGGCAACGCTCCAGGGTGGGCGGTGGAGCGATGCCTCCTAGTCATCGCGGAAGCGGGGGCGGCGGCAGGATTGCCGGTGACAGGTGCGGAGTTGCCCGGGTGGGAGGCCTCTCCGAACGGCAAAACCGCCTTGGTGGGGCTGAGCCGCTCCGGCTCGGTCCGCGATGTGGTCGTCCGACGGCCGTAGGCTGAACCCTCCTCGTCGTGGCTTGCGGAACGGGTGCAACGTGATGGCGGGCTGACCTCGTGTCCTTCAGCGTCGGTCTCGAGGTCTGATCCGCACTAAGTACGCGATGGTGCAGGCTATCCGTTGGGTATCGGGTGGGCATCGGGCGGATGCTCGCTTACGGTGTCGATGCGCTCCAAGGTAGCGCTGCAGTATTAATACAACTATAAGTGGATGCTTTCGGGGGAGCCTGTCGTCGTCGTAGACCCACGCCCGTGCCGGAATGTCGACCGAAGGTCTTGGTACACCAGGAGCGCGCGGGGGCTAGTTCAGGCAAATTTGGACTAACTCCGCGATATTCTTGACACTTGCACGCGTTCTCATACATACGGTCGGCACCATCGAACGTGGCGCGCGAGGCTGCTTCGCGCAGACCGACGGTGCCGGGAGGGCAGGATGACAAAGCTCGAAACCGCGAAGGCGCAGGGCGGCAAGTCGCCCCGCAAGGCATCCGGCGACACAGCCGGGGCGGTGGAAAGCTCGGCTCGGGCGAGTGAGTCGTCGATCCTCGTGCCTGCCAGCTATCAGCCTGCCGAGGATGAGCCCTTCATGAACGCGCGGCAGCGCGCGTACTTCCGGCAGAAGCTGATCAACTGGAAGGAAGACATCATCCGCGAGACGCGTGAGACGTTGACGGGCCTCCACGAAGACTCCACCCAGCACGCCGACCTCGCGGACCGGGCAACCTCGGAGACCGACCGGGCGCTGGAATTGCGAGCACGCGACCGGCAGCGCAAGCTGATCGCCAAGATCGACGCGGCCCTGGCCCGGATCGAGGACGGCAGCTACGGGTTCTGCGAGGAAACCGGCGAGCCGATCGGCCTCAAGCGTCTGGATGCGCGTCCCATCGCGACGCTGTCCCTCGAAGCGCAGGAGCGCCACGAGCGGCGAGAGCGCGTTTATCGCGAGGATTGATACTCGTCGTCTTGTTTGCGGCCCTGGGGCTGGCACCGGGGCAGACCCGATAGGGCAACGGCGTATCCTGGTGATACATCCGTTAACCGCTCTTTCACTCCTTCATCAGACACTGAAGTCCGGCCTCAAGCCTTTGAGGCCAATGATGGAGTGGTTCGATGGTGATCCCTGCCCACATGACCGGTCGCTTGGGCCTGCGCTTGGTGCCCACGTGCGGTATCGTCGTCGTGCTTGTCGCCAGCGGTGGGCTCATCGCAGCCGCAGGGTTGAACCGCGAGCCGGACACCGCTGCCGATCGCCAGGTGGGCGCAGGGCTGCCGCTCGTGCCCGGCCTACCGGTGCCGGTGGTGCTGCGCGCTTCGGTGGTCGAACCCAGTTCCGGGCGAGTCGTCTCCGTCTCGCGCTCCGCTCTTGATCTCAGTCAGATCGACCCGCGCGCATTCGGCGATTGATCCTGCGGTACTGGTGCCTTGCTGCCAGCGTCATGTCGCCTTGGGCGCGGGCGCGTCGCTGACGTCCTCGTGAGGTGGTGCCGTGTCAGGGCGGACGGTCGGGGGCTGGCTCGGCAAGCCGAGGGCTTCGCGCAGACCTTCGAGGCCCCTCAGATTGAAGTCCCGCTGGGGATAGGGGATCTCGATACCCGCGGCGCGGAAGCCGAGCAGGATTTCGGTCAGCAGTTGAGATTTGGCCGCCAGCGAGCGGTTCACGTCGGCGAGATACACCCGCAGCGAAAAATCGAGCGCGCTGTCGCCGAAGCGCTCGAACACCACAAACGGCGCGGGGTGCCGCGCGACGAGCGGCGTCGCCTGGGCCGCGGCCAGCAAAATCTCCTCGACCTTGCGTGGATCGCTGTCGTAGGCGACCCCCACGGGGATGGTCAGACGACCGATCGCGTTGCGATGGGTCATGTTGACGACGGTCCCTGTGATCAATTCGGAATTGGGCAGAATGACGCTCGCGCGGTCGAACGTTTCGATCTCGGTCGATCGCACGGAGATGCGGCGCACGTAGCCCTCATTACTGCCGACGCGGATCCAGTCGCCGACTTTGACGGGACGCTCGACGAGAAGGATGAGGCCGGAGACGAAATTGTTGACGATCGACTGAAGGCCGAAGCCGATGCCGACCGACAGCGCGCCGGCGACGATGGCGAGGTTCGTGATGTCGAGCCCGGTGTAGGAAATCGCCGCGAGCGCCGCGATGCCATAACCGATGTAGAGGATGCCGGTGCCGATCGAGTTCGACAGGCCCTGGTCGGCGTGTTGGGGCGGCAGCACCGTCTCGACGATCCAGCGCTGCAGCATGCGCGTGAAAACGATGATGCCGGCAAAGATCAGGACGGCGGCGGCGATGCGCGCCAGTGAAATCTGGAAGCCGCCGAGTTCGAAGCCAAAAAGGGCGCGGTTCGTCAGACTGGCGATTTCGGCAGGGGCAAACCCGAACGAGTAGAGGAGAACGGGTGCCGCGACGAGCACCAGCGCCACGTCGAGCAGGATCGAGATGCCCCGGGAAAGGAACCGCCGCTGATCCGGGGAGAGGCCCAGGACAGGATCGGTCCCACTCTTGGCGGCGAGGGCCTCTGGTGTTTCCGAAGCAATCGCCCGGCTTGCCAGATAGAGCATGACGAGCACGAGTAGGGCACCACCCGTGGCGACCACCTGGCCTGCCACATAGCGCGCCAACGCGATGTACCCGGTGAGCGATGCCAGGACGATGGCGATGGCCGCGATGAGGAGAGGTGCCTTGACGACCTCGGTTCTGATGAGGCTCAGCGCGGTCACCCGCCCGACGTGCGTCGGGAGCGGCGTCCGGACCAGCACCAACAATAGGGCCGCGAACGCCATGCTCGTCAGGAAGGTCAGCGCGATGCTGACCGACAGCGGCAGGAAGAGGACGCGGATCACCTCGCGCAGCAGCAGGTCGATGCCATAGAGCGCCGCGATGGACTTGACGATCGAGGTCAGCCGCCGGGCGGTGGCGTCGTCGACGGCCATGAGGCGCCACGCCGGCCGCTGCGGCTGCAGATAAGCCTTGGTCAAGCTGCCGGCGATCTTGTACCCCACGAAGGCGAGCACCGCCGCGCCGACGATTTCGCCGACCTGCAGGTACAATAAGCCCATCGCATCGGTCAGCCCGTAGGCGAGTCCGACGCTGACCACTGAGGGCGCGGCGCGCGCCGGTCCGGCTATGAACGCTGCGCTGGCCTTGCGGAAAAAGCCGGGCGGATACTCTGGATCGAAGGCCAAGCGCTGGCGCAGGGCGCGGCGGATCGTAATCTTCAACAGCCAGTAGGCGGCAAAGGCCAAAGCCGCGATGCTGGCGAGGGCTGGCCATTGTGCGCGCGCAGCCGATACCCAGTCTGCGGCGATCGCCGACACCTGCCGTGACATCACCGGCAACGCCGTTCCGACGTCGACCCAGATCGACGGCTGCAATGGCGAGGGTGACCGTCGCAGCAAGTCGCGGGTGAAAATACTTTGCCGCAGGGCCTGTATCCGGCCGGCGAGCTGCCGCGCGCGCACCTGAACCAGATTTGCCGACTTTATGGCTCCGTCGATCTCGGCGGCAAAGCCATTGAGGCGGGTCCGCTCGGCAGCAATGCCGGCAGCTTCGGGTGGTGCATCGGCGGCCGGTGCGGCACCGAGCTTGTCGACCTGGGAACGCACGTCGGCGAGCTTAGGCCCCAGCGCTTCGGCAGCGCGCAGGGCATCGGCGGCGATGGCCTCGACGTTGGGTGCTTCCGCGGCCAGATCGGCATCACGGTCCTTGACGCGCTCTATGGTCTTTTCGAGCGCTTCGAGACGACCCGACAGTCCATTGGCCAGCTTGACCGCGGCTTCGGTTTCCGGCGGCAACTTGACGAGGCTCGTCTCGGCTGCCGGCTTGACGGCCGGTGCCGTGACTTGAGGTGGCGGTGGGGCTTGAGGTCCGGGGACGGGGATGTCCTGTTGGACCGGCGCTGGTGCAGACGGGAGCGGGGGGACAACGCTCGGAGTTGCGTCGCCGGCAGGTCTGGCGTCCTGTCCCGGTGGCGCGGCCGTCGTGGCAGCGGGTGGATCGCTGGGCCGGCCGGCATCGCCAGCCGGGGGATCGCCTTGCGACGTTGGCGATCGTCCGGTCGCGGCAGCGGCGGGCGGGGCCGTCTTCTCGACCACGCGCGGGTCGGGGCCGGGGGGGCGAGATGGACCTGGCGGATGTCGGGGTCCGGCGGGGGCCACTTCGACAGGCCACGCCGAAGGCCAGTCCAGATCGTCCCGGGACGTGGTGGCCTCGGCGTTCACGCGGGCGGCCGCTGGCTGCGCCGTGGCCTGGCTGGCGAGTATTGCCACCACGACGCACAGGCACGCCGTTGCTGCGGCCCGCGCGGCTGGGATGCGGGCCCATACAGAGCAACCCGTCGATGACGTGCGCGCCCAGAACACCGATCTTGTCACTGCTCGCCAACCGCCTGTCCCAGGGGGCGTGGTTGCCGGCTGAAAACGGGCGGCTCGACGACGTCGGCGGAGCCTCGTGCGCGCGTCGACGGTGCCTTGATGCCGGTCTCGATCACCACGTCGACGGGACCACCGGTCATAATCAGGTGCTCGGTGTCGTCACGGCGGATCAGCACCAGCCGCCGCCGGCCATCGACGCTCGATTGCTCCACGATGTCGAGCCGTGGCTCAGTCCGCGACTTGAACAGGCTGCTGCCCGGTCCGGTCCCGTCGAGATAGGTGCGCCACAAGACGGCACCACCGACGACGGCAGCGGCAAGGAAGGCGATCAGAAGGAGATAATACAGGATGTCGTCCATGGAGACTGCCTCCGCGGCGCCGCGCGCCGTCTCAGTTCTTCGGGGTTGGCCATGGCACCGGTCAGCCTGGCTCGAGATCGTGGGACCGCAGCGACCGTGGATGGAACGCCAGCAGCTTGAGCTCCCGTGCCAGAGCCGCGCGGTCTGCCACCAACGAGATTCGAGTCTTCTATAGCCAACAATTCAGGCCTTTTTAACCCTGTTGACCGATGTGTTGATGACGCGGTCCACATGTTCGGGCGCGTCGCCGGGCTGGCCACAGTCCGCCGCCTCGTCACATGAGCGTAGCCGAGTACACCCCCGTGCAAATGCGCCTGTCTGCCGTCCTCGACATGCAGAATCAGATAGCTTCTGCCGCCATGAGCGGTTGGCAGGCAACTCGGCAGAAAATGACGCTGTTCCATGCCTTGGGAGCGGTGGCGGAGTCGCGCGCACTGGTTGCGTTGGCGGGCCTGCTGGTGGCGTTCGGAGGCATGCTGCTGGTGGCGGCGGGTGGTGCAGCGGCCGGTGGCTTTTTCCTGGTCGTCCTGACGGCGCTGGCGATGCTGGGGGCGTTTTTGTTGCTCGCCTTGGCCACCGGCCATGCCCACATCGGCGGCCGGCAGGCGGAGACGCTCACGGCAGCAGCCATCGCCGACGGCCTCGGCGAGGCGATGCAACTCATGCGCCTGGATGGTACGCCGCTCTGGACCAATGCAGCCGGTCAGCGGCTGTTGAAGGGTTCGGCCGCGGGAGGGCTGACCGGTCTCGAGGCCGCGCTGGGGGGGACGGCCGAGGTTTCCGAGACGTTCTACAGACTGATGCGCGGAGCAGCGGCTGGTGCGCCGTGCCAAGCCGACCTGCGCGTGGACCCGCCCAGCGACGGGCTGGGGCCCAGGGGCAGCGTGCGCTGGGTCAGGATCGTCGCCAGCCCGGTGGAAGACACGAGTTGGAGCGCGGCGGAGCTCGGGCCGCTCGTGCTGTGGCGCATTTTCGACGTTACGCCGCAGGTCGAACAGCAAACGCGCTCGCTCGTCGGCCTGGAGAGCATGCTGGCGCGTTTCCAGGCTATCCCTCTGGGTCTCGTGGCGACCGACGCGGACGGCGAGGTCACTTATCTCAACGAGATGTCGGCAAGTTTGCTCGGCCTGGGATCGGCGGCGGCTGCCGGCGCGCTGTTGCGTGATCGCGCCGTCAAGCTGTCTGATCTCTTCGCCAACGACGGGGCCGAACTGATCGCCAGCGCCACGCGCGAGCCCGGAGCACTGGTGGACACGGAACTCGACCTCGTGCGCGAGGACGGATTGTTACTGCCGGTGCGGGTGTTGGCGCGGGGCGACGCGACCGCCGGCATCGTGCTCGCGGTTCTCGACCTGAGGGCGGATCCGACGACCGATCAGGCGAAAGAAACCTCCAGCGCGCGGTTCTCCCGGTTTTTCCGGTCCGCCCCGCTGGGGATCGCCACGCTCGGCCGCGATGGGACGATCATCTCGGCCAATGCCGCCTTCTCGCGCATGCTGCTGAATGGCGACAGTGGCGTCGGAACGGCGGTCGGCGAACGCCTTGTGCGGGGGCTGGACGAGGACAAGTCGCAGGCGATCCTGGCGGGACTTACCCGTGTGACGGGGGGGCGTACGGGGGTGGCCCCTATCGACATCAGCTCGCCGCAGAAAGGGGCCGCCACGCGGCGCATCTACATGAGTCCGCTGTCACGGGCGCGCGGGGCCAGCGAGGCGGCAATCCTCTACGTCATCGACGTGACCGAGGAAAAGCAGCTCGAGGCCAAATTCGCGCAGAGCCAGAAGATGGAGGCGGTTGGTAAGCTGGCCGGGTTCGTGGCGCACGACTTCAACAACATGCTGACGGCCATCATCGGGTTCTCCGACTTCCTGCTCCAGACCCACCGGCCGACCGATCCGGCCCATGCCGATCTTCTCAACATTCGCTCGTCGGCGGCGCGTGCGGCTGGTCTCGTTGCCAAGCTTCTCGCGCTCGCCCGCCAGCAGACCTTGCTGGTCGAGCCGCTGCAACTCGGCGAGTTGATGACCGATATCAACCCGCTGCTGCGGCGCTCATTGAGCGAGCGCATCGCCGTCGATATCTCGAGTGGGCGCGACCTCTGGTACGTGCGTACCGATAAACTGCAACTCGAGCAGGCGATCATCAACCTTGCGGTCAATGCGCGCGATGCGATGCCCGAAGGCGGCCGTTTTTCCATCTCCACACGCAACGTCACCGAGCGGGAAAGCCGGCGCCTCAATCATGTCGGCATGCAGCCGGGCGAGTATGTGCTGATCGAGATCACCGACACCGGGACGGGCATGTCGAAGGACGTGCTGGACAAGATTTTCGAGCCGTTCTTCACGACGAAAGCCCCCGGCAAGGGGACCGGGCTTGGCCTGGCCACCGTCTACGGCATCGTCAAGCAGACCGGCGGCTTCATCTATCCCGAGAGCGAGCCCGGTAAGGGCACGTGTTTTCGCATTTATCTGCCGCGCTATCACCTGGACGAGAAGGACGAGGCGGTGATCATCGAGCGGGCCGAGGCCAAGAAGCGTGTCGAGCAGGCCGATCTCACGGGCTCGGGTTGCGTGCTCGTGGTCGAGGATGAGGACGTGGTGCGGTCCTTCTCCGTGCGGGCTCTCACGCGGCAGGGTTATACCGTCCTCGAGGCTTGCGACGGGCTCGAGGCGTTGGAGATCATGGGGGCCCACCAGGCCCGGATCGACCTCGTGGTCTCCGACGTGGTCATGCCAGGAATGGACGGCCCGACCATGCTGAAAGAGATGCGCAAGGCCAATCCCGACGTAAAGATCATCTTCGTGTCGGGATATCCCAACGAGGCCTTCCAGCAGGCTCTGGGCGAGGAGACGTTCGCATTTCTGCCCAAGCCGTTCTCGCTGCCCCAGCTTGCCGCGAAGGTGAAGGAGCAACTGGGCCGTTGATCCTGCCGATCCTCGCGCGCATTGGCTGCGGCCTCAAACCGCGAGTCGCGCCCGTTGCAGCTTGCCATTGGGCGTTCGCGGCAGGCTGTCGACGATGCGGTAGATGCGGGGTTGCTTGTAGGCCGCCAAGTGCTGCTCCGCGTGGTGTTCGAGTGTCGCCAGGTCGGGAGGGCGCGCGCTGTCTCGCGCGACGATAAAGGCTCCGATGACACGCACGCCAGCCTTGACCTCGATCTCGGCACAGGCGGCCTCGGCGACACCAGGGCATGTTTCCAGAACCGCTTCGATCTCCTGCGGCGCAACGCGGTAGCCGAGAGGCTTCATGACGTCGTTGACCCGGCCGTGGTGCGCAATCCAGCCTTCGGCATCCATTTGGCCCACATCGCCACCGACGAACCAGTCGCCGCGCAGAACCTCGGCCTCTTCGTGCGGGCGGTTCCAGTATCCGAGCATGAGACCGGGATCGCTGCGGTGGACGGCGATCAATCCGCTTTGGCCGGGGCCGAGTGGTTCGGTTCCGCCGTCGATCGGCAGAATGGCGACGACGCGACCCGGCTGGGGCTTGCCGACGAAGCCGGAGCGGTGTCCCGTTTGCGGCGACGACGACACGTACGTCGAGATTTCACTCATGCCGAGGGCCTCGTACAGCGCCGTTCCGGTGCGCTGCTGCCACGCGTCGATCAGGCCGGCGGCGGGAGCCTCGCCGGCCATCAGCGCGTGGCGCAGGCTGCCAAGGTCGATCGCGCCGTCAGGGGACTGCTGGAGGACCTGGCGGAAAACGCCGGGAACGGCTGCAAAGATCGTCGCGCCACTCTGGCGGATCAGGTGCGGCCAGACCTGGGCCTTGCGCTGGCCGGTGTAAACGATCGCGGTGGCACCGTTCGCCCACGGGTCCGTGAGCCCGGTGCCGAGCGTGAACGTCCAGTTGAAGGCGCCGGCGTGGAGCACGCGGTCATCGGGGGTGATGGCATACCAGCCCTCATACATCGGACGGCGGCCCCAGGCGGCACGGTGGCCGTGCACGACGCCCTTCGGCCGGGCGGTGGTGCCTGATGTGTAGACGAGGTAGGCCGGCTCGTCGGCCGTCGTATCGGCCAGCGCGGCGCGTTCGCCGGTCGCAGCGGATCGCATGATGTCGCGGGAGGTGATGACACTCAGGCCGGTGGGAGCGGATGACGGGTCTGCGTCGTCGGCCAGCGCGATGGCCGCAGCCGCGCAGTCGGCCGCGATGAACGCGACGTCCTCCGCAGTCAACTGGGCCGACAGGGGCACGGGCACCAGTCCAATGGCAATGGCGGCAAAGACCGCAAAGGCGTACTCGGGCGTGTTGTCGAGGCGGATCAAGATGCGATCGCCGCGCGCCAGTCCGAGGCGCGAAAAGCCCGCGGCTATCCCCAGCGTGGCTGCTTCGAGGGCGGCATAAGTCCAGATTGCCGGCGGTGCGTTCAGCGTCACGTCGGGGTATACGGCGAGCGCTTCTTTCTGAGGGTGTCGGGCGGCCGCCCGCGCGATGACGTAGGCGGTCGTGTTGAACCTCTGCGGACAACCCATGGCGCTGATGGGGCTGCCCGCTGGGGTGCTTGCTCGAGTGCCGAAACCCGTCCGAGGGCCGATCATTTCAACTCCGCCTTGTTCGAGCTTGCCGACGCGTGCCACCAGGTGTCGATCTGGTAGCCGAACAGGCTCGTTCGCGCTGGCGGCACGAGGTCGGCAGAGTGCGCGACCCATTGCTTCTCCAGATGAAACAGCGGGATGACGTAATCGCCCGACAACAGCAGCCGATCGAGTGCGCGGACGGCCGATACGAACGCATCGGCCTCCTTGGCGGCCAGCATCTCCCTGATCATGGCATCCACGGCCGGGCTCGCGACGCCGGCGAAGTTGAACGAACCCTCTCGGCTGGCGACTTCGGACGAAAAGCGAAACAGTTGCTCATTGCCGGGAGACAGCGACGACGGCCAGCGCCATTGGATCATGTCGTAGTCGTAGGTCTTCAGCCTGGACTGATATTGCGCACTGTCGACGACGCGGATGCGCGTCTTGATGCCGAGCTTTTGCAGATCACGGGCGAAGACCAGGAACAGTCGCTCCTGGGCGGCGGAGGCGGCTAGGATCTCGAACTCCAGCGGGGTGCCGGTCTCGGTGTGAACGAGGCCGTCGCCTTGCATCGCATATCCCGCCTCGCGCAGCAGTTCGAAAGCCATTCGCTGGTTTTCACGGTTGCGTCCGGTGCCGTCACCGGTCGGGAAGGCGTGCGCACCAGCCATGAACTCCGGGCGCACGTCGGCTGCGAAAGGCGCGAGTAGGGCTGTTTCGCGAGCGTCTGCCGGCCGGCCGGCGCTGGAGAGCTCCGAGCGCTCGAAATAGCTCTGCGTGCGCGTGTAGAGCCCGTGATAGAGGCTCTGATTGATGAAGCCGAAATCGAACAGGCTGATCAGGGCACGCCTGATGCGCGGATCGGCGAAAACCGGGCGGCGGGTGTTGAACACGAGCGCCGTCATGCCGGCGGGCAGCCCGATACTGAACTCACTCTTGCGCAGGCGGCCGGTGCGGACCGCATCGACGCCGTAGCCCTCTGCCCAGCGCGCCGGGTCTTCCTCCGGGCGCAGGTCGATCGACCCGGACTTCAGCGCCTCGAACATGGCCGCGTCGTCGCGATAATAGTCGAACCGGACCTCGTCGAAATTGAATCGGCCCTTGTTGGCGGGCAGATCGCGGCCCCACCACGACGGATTGCGGGCGTATGTGAGGGAGCGGCCGGCATCAACGACGGCTACGGTATACGGACCCGATCCAACCGGCGGCTTGAGGCTCGTGCGCTGGAAGCTCGCCTCGTCGATCAGGTGTGCGGGCAGCACCGGCATAAGTCCCAGGATCAGCGGCAATTCCTGGTCGCCTGGCTCGAGGTCGAAGCGGACGGTCCGATCGGTCAGGCGTTCGGCGCGGGTCACCTTCTTGTAGTAGGAGCGGTGGTTCGGGCGACCGTGGTCACGCAGGATTTTCCAGGAGAAGACGACATCGTCGGCGTCGATGGCGTGCCCGTCGGAAAACTGGGCGCGCGGGTCCAAATGAAACGTGATGGCGCTGCGGTCCGGTGCCACCTCGATACGCTCCGCGATCAGACCGTAGAGCGTGAACGGCTCGTCTAGGCCGCGCGTCAGCAGCGTTTCGAAAACGAAGTCGCGCAGGCCTGCGGCGGGGATGCCCTTGACGATCAACGGGTTCAAGCTGTCGTAGGTGCCGAGCACGCCGATCGTGATCCGGCCTCCCTTGGGGGCATCGGGATTGACATAGTCAAAGGCGGTAAAATCGGCGGGATGGCGCGGCTTGCCATGCATGGCGATGGCGTGCTGCGTCGGCGAGCGCACGTTTTGGACCGCAGAAGCCGTCGGTGCTGCCAGCGGGTCTGCCAGAGCCCGGACGGCACCCGACAGGACAGCGGCCAGCAGGGCGCAGCCCAGTCCGAAGCTCCGGCCGAAGGCAAACAGTCGCAGTCTTGATATGCTTTCGACCATGGCCTGTCCTGCGCGCGGTCTGTTCGTTTGTGCGCTCATGCGTCTATGCCTGCGAACTTCCGCCACTTTCTTGCGCAGCCAACCTGGGCGGTTTCAAGAGGGCCGTGCCGGTGGCTCACCGGGCCACGTTGCCGGTTTGCCACGTTCGTGCGCGCGTGGGATTGCGAAACGATCCGGGGCTGCAAACCGGTCATGGGATTGCCTCATTCGGGGCCTTAGTCCGGCCGCGGTTGGCGCGAGGGGCGCCGGAACCCGTGCGCTCATCATCGCGTATCTCGCCGGGGTCCGCGCTTGAACGGGAAAGCGCTGCGGCGGAGCTGAGCTGGCGGAACCAGCTCTCTAACATGGGGTTTCAAGGGCAGATGGCACATTCTGTTTGGCAGGTGAAGGCGCTTGCGCTCGGCGCGGCTGCAATGCTCGCCACGGGGCTGACCGCTCCGGCGTTCGCTCAGGACAAGAAGCCAGCGGCCCCCGCCGCGAAGGCGGGCGGTGAAGCGGCCGCCAAGCAGAGCGCATGGGTCAAGCTTTGCGAAAAGGCGCCGGTCGCCGAGAAGGGTGCCGACGGCAAGCCGACCAAGGTCGAAAAGAGCATCTGTCTCACCCACCACGAGCGGCTGGACGGCAACACAGGCATGGTGCTGGTGTCGGCGGCGGTGCGCGAGGTCGAGGGTTCCGACAAGAAGAGCCTGATGGTGATGGTGCCGCTCGGCATGGCGATCCCTGCCGGCGTCCGCGCCGCGGTCTATTCTCAAGACCAGTGGGCCAAGGCTGCCAAGAACGAAAAGATCGAGGAAAAGGATTTGAAGCCGATCAAGCTCGATTTCTCGCTGTGCCATCCCGCCGGCTGCACCGCCGAGGTCGAGGCCAGCGCCGACGTTCTGGGCCAGATGAAGACCGGCGGCGGACTGATGGTCCTCGCCATCAACGCGGGTGCCCAGCCGATCGGCTTCCCGATCCCTCTCGACGGCTTCCAGGCGGCCCATGACGGCAAACCTGTCGACAACGAGCAATACGCGAAGGCGCGCAGCCAGTTGATGGCGCAGATCCGCGAGCGTCAGAAGGCCGCTTATGAGGCCTTCCAGGAGGCACAGAAGACCAAGACCGGCGCTGAGGAGAAGCAGGGTGCGAAGGCTGCTGCACCCGCCGCCAAGAAAGAGCCTGGCAAGTAAGCACAGGCGTAGACTGTCGACGACGATTGGTTGGCCGGCGCTCGTAGCCGGTCAACTTTTTCGTGTCAGACCTTCGAGTGAGATGTCACAACGAGAGGCTGCGCGGCTCTCGGATAAAGCGGTGCCATTCGACCGGCCCGCCCATGCTCAGGTTCAGTGTTCCTGAAGATGCAGGGCGATGTACTGCCCGTTCTGGTCCTCGACGAACAGATCGGCCACCTGTGAGTGCTTGACGGGCAAACCCGTGTCGTCAGGTTCCAGGTTCTGCTCGGATACGTAAGCGATGTATTCCGTCTGATCGTTCTCAGCCAGCAGGTGGTAGAAGGGCTGGTTTTTCGATGGGCGAATGGCCTCGGGAATGGCCATCCACCATTCCTCGGTATTGGCGAATACAGGATCAATATCGAAGATGACACCGCGGAACGGGTAATGGCGGTGCTTGACGACCGCGCCGACGGCGAACCTGGCGCTCCTGACCCGACCGGCGCTCCCCGCCATGGTGTTCTCCGCCAAATCACTCGATCCTTGTCTTGAACGGCCCAGCCGGCCCGCGGACCCCCAGGGGACCGGTGATGGTGCGACCGCTTGCACATTCGAGAGGATTGGCTGGCCTGTTGTCAACAGAACAGGCAGAGACAGGCTTACGCTGACGCGGACTTCCCGCAGCGCGGGCGCTTTTCTGTCACAGTCCTGCTATCGCGGCTGAGGCGCGATCACAGACCGTAGGTTGCGGCCAGAGCCGGATCGCGCGAGGCAACCAGACGGGCAAGATCGACGATGACTTTCGCCTGTTTCCACGTCGCGTCGTCCTGCATCTTGCCATCGAGCATCACGGCCCCGGTTCCATCCGGCATCGCCTCGATGATGCGCTTGGCGAATGCGACTTCGCCCGGATCGGGACTGAAGACACGCTTGGCGATGTCGATCTGGCTCGGGTGCAACGACCAGGCACCCAGGCAGCCCTGCAGGAAGGCGTTGCGGAACTGGCTTTCGCAGGCGGCCAAGTCCGAGAAGTCGCCGAAGGGTCCGTAGAACGGTTTCAGGCCATAGGCGAGGCAGGCATCGACCATCCTGCCGACGGTGTAGTGCCAAAGGTCCTGCTGGTAAGCGCGACGCGAGGAGGGTGCATCCGCGTTCGCATCGGAGAGCACGGCATAATCGGGGTGCCCACCGCCGACCCGTGTCGTCTTCATGCCCCGGGAGGCGGCAAGATCGGCGGGACCGAGGCTCATGCCGTGCATGCGCGGCGATGCGGCGGCAATGGCCTCCACGTTCTTCACGCCCTCGGCGGTCTCCAGGATGGCGTGAATGAGGATCGGTTTGGCGACGGCATGGCGCGCCTCGAGTTGGGCCAGGAGCTGGTCGAGGTAGTGGATGTCCCACGGCCCCTCGACCTTGGGCAGCATAATCACGTCGAGCTTGTCACCGACCGCCGTCACGACGTCGATGATGTCATCCAGCCCCCAGGGCGAATTCAGGCAGTTGATGCGTGTCCAAAGGCCCGTCGCGCCGAAGTCATGGTCGCGGGCCATGGCAATGAAGCCGGCGCGCGCAGCCTGCTTTTCCGTGGCGGGAATCGCATCTTCGAGGTTGCCGAGAATGACGTCGACCTTGGGGATCATGTCGCCCAGCTTGGCGCGGATCTTCTCATTGTGAGGCGGCACGAAGTGGATCATGCGCTCGAGGCGCACAGGCAGCGAACGGTAGGGCTGGGGCGCGCCGATGGCGAGCGGCGCATAGAACCGAGCGGGCGTGCGGGTGGCTGTATCCATTGAAAGGTCCTGTCGAGGCTGGCGCTGGCCCAGGAGGGTGAGCGGCCGTGTTGCGGTGCACTCTAAAGACCACGCCTGTGGCGTCAACCTGTGTGGCCGTGCGGCGCACGGTTGGGCGGCTGTTGACTTACCGGCGTGTCCTGGCCCGGACAACACTGGCCCAGACAAACCAAAGGGGGCCGATGCCCCCTTCACACGGACAAAAGTGCCCGAGGCCTCAGAAGTTGTGCTTGATGCGGCCGCGGATGGTCAGGTCGTCGGACGGTGCGTTTTCGTCGCGCCGTAACTCTTCCGTCTTGGCTTCGGCGGCTCCGTACAGCAGCTCCAGACCAAAATCCATTTTGGGAAGAACGCCAAGTTCTCCAAGGCCGGGAATACGCACGACAGTGCCAGTTGCGGGTTTGTCGATCTTGGCACCTGACACTCCGGCCGAGGGTGCAACTGCAGACTCAGCCGCCTGCCCAGCCGCGCCCGAGCTGCGCTTCTGCTCTTGAAAGGCCAGCGCAGCGGTGCTCAGGGCGACAATCGCCAGACACCCGATGCCAACGATACGTTTCATCTCACATTACCCCGCGACGCGGCGCATGGGCCGCAAGTGGAAAATGCTCTGTCACAGTCTCGATGACAAGGTTGTTCCCGCTGCAGTTAAGACCCCATGAAGATTTAGTCCGCAGGGTGTTGTCTGACGGCCATGTGGCGGATAGACCACAGAAATTCACCAGGGAACAGAAAAGGGGCCGCTGCTGCGGCCCCTTCCTGACGATCGGCCGTGGAGCCGATCAGAACTTGATGCGCGCACCACCGACGACCGTGTCGAACTCGATGTCGTCATTGCCCGTGCCGTTATCAATCTCGTAGCTGCGATAGCTGAGGAAAACCTCCATCGCGGCCGCGTCGATCTGCTGGACAACACCGAGACCCCAGAAGTGGAAGGTGTCGCGGTCGATCTCATCCTGCTCACCGCCCATACCGAACAGCGTGGTCTTGCCGAGCGGCGTCCACTTCTGCTCGATACCGCCGGACACGAACCAGAACCAGTCCTCGCCCTCGACGCCGTTGATCTCGCGCTGACCAGCCGACGTGGTGACGAACAGGCCAGTTGCGGTGTGCATGACCGAGAGACCACCGTTCAGGATCTCGCGGGCGGGATCGGCGATACCGGCAGCGCCGTTCGACGTGTCCGTCGTCTCACCGTAGGCGATGCCTGCGGCCATCTTGAAGCCACCGAGCTCACCGGCATAGCGCAGTGCTACGTCCCACAGGTCGTCCTCGCCCCAGGAGGCGGTGACATAGAACCCCTGATAGGTCGGCGTGTCGTAACGGACGACGTTAACGCGGTTGTACTCGAAGTTGTTCTGCGCCGGTCCGCCGATCTGAGTGATGATCGCAGCGCCAGCGGCCGACGACGACATCGCGTCAGCGACAGAAGCGTTCGACACGTCGATTTCAGCGATCGCCGAGTTGGCGCTGTCCGTCTGACCGACGGCGATACGGCCGAGGGTCTTCGACTTCAGGTACCAATAGGCCTGGCGGAACTCAGGCAGCTCGGGACCTTCGTCGCTGTCGATCGTAACGCGCGTGGCGTCAGCCTGCTGGAACTGCAGCTCGATATTGAAGCCTGCTTCCCAGTCGGAGTTGATGTCGGCCTTGCCACGGAAGCCGAAGCGGGTGCCGGTCGTCTGTGGGTCGACAACGTAGACGTTGCTCTCGTCGAGAGGGCCGTCACCGTTCACGCCGTCATCGGATTCCCAGAACATGACCGCGGTGTTGACCTGACCGTAAACAGTCAGCGAAACCTTGCGGTTGCCCTTGCGGGCGGTCGTTGCTTCGAGTTCCGCCACGCGCTCTTCGAGGTCTGCGCAGCAGTCGCCACCGAGATCTGCAGCAAGCGCGTTCGTAGCGAACAGGCCAGCGACTGCAGTCATGGCGACCAGAGAGATCTTCTTCATATGTCCCCCAGTGTCATGGTCGTTTGACAAGGATGAGCCGAAGGCGGACGCACGTCCGTGGTCTCGGGCTCGCCGGCCCCTCTACGCGTTGCAAGCTGGCGGAAACGGCCGCACGCTCGCCCACGAAAGGGACGCTTACGCCTGACGCAACTATCAAGGATACGAAGGAGATGCCGCTCAACAGACCCTGCGGTGACCCAAACACACCGCCGACAAACGCCTGTCGACTCGCGACCTGCAACCTGTCTAGGCGGATCGGCGCGGCCGGGCAAATAGACCTTGGCTGATACACCCAGTTTGGGCCTTCCAGTGGCCGATCAGCAACGCGCGCGAAAGACGGCAACACTTTGCTGGGGGTATGGATTTCGTGTGCTTAGTGGGCGCGACGGGAGTGGTCCACAGGTTTTGCACCGGCGGCCTGTTCACAATCTGCATGTTCGAGCGAGGAAGAGCGCATGACCGTCGCGTCCGCTGGACGTGAGGTCTTGCCGGCGCTGTGAGTCGATCGCGGTGCGATGGGCTAAAAAGTGGTTCGTCAGACAAAAGAGCCAGAACAACCGGCGGGTTGGCTGCTAGACGATAACGCGCCAAAAAGAGAAAGGGCCGCTTGAAGCGGCCCTTTCGGTGGAATGTCTGTGGACCAAGCCTCAGAACTTGATGCGTGCGCCGCCGACGACCACGTCGAACTCGCTCTCGTCATCCAGCTCGGCGTCGCCGCCGTCCGTGATGTCGTAGTGGCGATAGCTCAGGAAGAGCTCCATGGCTGCTGCGTCGATCTGCTGAACGATGCCGCCGCCGTAGAACTCGAAGCGGTCGCCGTCGACGTTACCGAAGTCGCTGTCCTTCTCGTCCTGCTCACCACCCATACCGAAGATGGTGGTCGCACCGAGCGGCATCCACTTCTGCTCGATACCAGCGACGACGTGGTAGAAGGTGTCTTCGCCGACGTAGGAGTCACGCTCACGCTGGCCGCCCGAGGCCGTGACGAACAGACCGGTCGAGACATGCATCACGGACACGCTACCGTTGATGATCTCGAAGGCGGGATCGTCGGTACCAGCAGCACCGTTCGACGAGTCGGTCGACTCACCGTAGGCGATGCCGGCGGCAAGCTTGAAGCCACCGAACTCACCGGCATAACGGAGAGCGATGTCCCAGATGTCGTCCTCGCCGTAGGCGGCGGTGGCGACGAAGCCAGCGAAAGTCGGCGAGTCGTAGCGCACGACGTTCATACGGTTGAATTCGTAGTTGCTCTGGCCGGGGCCCGACAAATTGCCCGAGATGATCGCTGCACCGGCAGCCGACGACGACATGGAGTCGGCGATGATGGCCTTCGACACGTCGATTTCGGCGATGGATGAGTTGGCGGTATCGGTCTGGCCGACGGCGATGCGGCCGAGCGTCTTGGACTTCAGGTACCAATAGGCCTGACGGAACTCAGGAATATCCGGACCTTCGTCGCTGTCCAGAGTAACGAGCGTGGCGTCAGCCTGCTGGTACTGGAGTTCGATGTTGAAACCAGCCGACCAGTCGGCGTCGATCTTGGCGTCACCCTTGAAGCCGAAGCGGGTGCCGGACGTCTGCGGGTCGACGACATACACGTTCTGCTCGTCACGGAGCGAAACGCCGCCATCGGTACGCTGCGCGTCGAACCACATAACGGCCGTCGTCACCTGGCCGTAAATCTGGAGCGAAACCTTGCGGTTGCCCTTGCGGGCGGTCGTGGCTTCGAGTTCAGCAACGCGCTCCTCGAGGTCGGCGCAGCAGTCGCCGCCAAGATCAGCGGCCTGAGCCGAAACACTGAACATACCAGCCGCCGCGACAAGCGCGACGAGGCTGGTGGTCTTAAGAAGTCCCCCGATCATACTGATCTACTCCGTATGACTAACACCCTGGCGCACAAACCCAACGAATGGACGCCGCGAAAAGAAGCCGCCAAGCCTGCTCCGCACCAAACACCCCACCTCTTGGAGCGGTCGCCTTGCAGATGACGGCTTCGCTGGGATAGGTCTAGCCCAGGGCCGGAAGGCGCGTAAACCCCAAACGCCCGTGTGACTTCACTCGACCCGATCTCGTTGCTTGCGGGACACACGTTTTTGTGAGTCAGGGTCGATTCGTGTGGGTCCGCCGGGTGCTCGATGCAGCCAAAACAGGCGTCGCAGCTGCGCGATGTGACACCAGCCGTCCGGGATCGCAGATCGGACGACTGCGCACCGGACCGGGTCGACCGCTCCTGGGATTGTCTGGCAGAGCGAGCATGGATGCTGCACATTGCCCAGCATGAACAGTCCCTACATCACGAGCATGGACGTGTCACCTCAAAGCGATGCACCTACGCATGACTGCCTCGTCATCGGCGGCGGTCCGGTCGGCTTGATTGCGGCCGTGGCCCTGGCGGCGCAAGATCTCAATGTCGGGCTCATCGCGCAAGCCCACAGGCCGGCTGGTGCCAGGCCCGACACCCGTACAGCGGCCCTGTTCGAGGCGTCGATCGCGATCCTGGAGACAATCGGGGCTTGGGGCGGCCTTGCCGACGCTTGCGCTCCACTGGCGGGGATCAGGTTGGTCGATGACACGGGCGGCATTCTGAAAGCACCGGAAGTCGTATTTCGCGCCGCCGAACTCGATCTCCCAGCGTTCGGATATAATGTGCCGCAAGCAGCGCTGATCGAAGCGCTGCGCCAGTGCGCCAGCCGCGTGTCCGATCATCTGGAGTTCATCGACGGGGACGGCGCACAGGCCGTCCGGCCGGAGCCTGACCTCGTTTGCGTCGAGCTCGCCGGCGGACGCCGGGTCACGGCTCGGCTCGTCGTGGCGGCCGACGGCCGGCGGTCTCTGACCCGGGCTGCCGCCGGGATCGCCGTCGACGAGCACGTCTATGGGCAGTCGGCGGTGACCTGCATTTTCGATCATAGCCGGCCGCATGGCGGCATTTCGACCGAACTGCACCGGCGTGCCGGTCCGCTGACGGTGGTGCCGATGCCGGGGCAGCGATCCAGCCTGGTCTGGGTCGAGCGCGCGGATGTCGCGACGCGGCTCGCCCGCCTCGACGACGAGGCGTTCCGCCGGGCGCTCGGCGCGAACCTCCAGGGTCTGCTCGGTGCCATCACGGGGCCGTCGCCACGGGCCGTATTCCCTTTGTCCTCGATGACGGCACGGTCGATGGGCAAAAACCGCATCGCGCTGGTGGGCGAGGCGGGCCATGTCATGCCGCCGATCGGCGCGCAGGGCCTCAACCTCAGTATGCGGGACGTGGCGACCTTGGTCGATCTGGTCGTGGATGCGCAGGCTGCCGGCCACGACATCGGTGCGGCCGCACTGCTGGCGTCCTACGATGCCGCCCGGCGCGGCGACGTGGCCACGCGCACCCGCGCGGTCGATGCGCTCAACCGTTCCCTGCTGTCGGATGTGCTGCCGGTGCATTTGATGCGGGGGGCTGGTCTCCTTGCCGCGAACGCTTCGGGACCGCTGCGCCGCATGATCATGCGCGTGGGCCTGAAGCCGTCGGGCCCGGTGCCACGCCTGATGCGGACGCCTGTCGCACAGACGCGGGGCGTCATTGCTCGACAGAGTTCGCTGGAGTAAACGAAGACCGCGCTGGTCTGTCTGCGGCTATGCGCTGCCCGATCGGCAGAGGCCGGCATGACCTCGGCTCATGCCATGCCGCTTGGTGCGGGCCTTCCATACAACTCGTCCAACGCGCCACGTCCTGCGCGTCCGGCTGCCCCCGGGCCGACTTTAGAGATCCGTCCTGATGCCTCAGTCCGCTTCGCGGTTGCGCGACCTGCAGTTCCGGCTCGAGTACGTGGCTCTGCGGCTCGTTGTCGGGCTCGTCCGCCTGCTGCCCATGCGGCTTGCGACGTGGACCTCCGCCAAGGTCTGGCGCACGCTGGCTCCCATCATCAATCCCAAGCGGCACAAGCGGGCACTCGACAATCTGGCGATCGCGTTTCCCGAGAAGAGCGCGGCGGAGCGCGAACGCATTTGCATGGCGCACTGGGAAAACCTCGGCCGCGTCATGGTCGAGACCATGCAGATCGACCGGATCATCGCCGAGCCCGAACGGATCCATATCGTCTCGCACCGCATGTTCGACCGGTATCGCGACAAGCTGGGCAATGCCATCGGCATTTCCCTGCACTTGGGGAACTGGGAACTGGCGATCTGGCCGCTGACGCTGGCCAAGGCCAATCCGGCGGCGATCTATCGGTCTGTCAACAATCCGTATGTCGATGAGTATCTGCGCTGGCAGAGGCGAGACCTCTACACGGGCGGGCTGTTCGGCCGCGGGAAAGTCGAGGGTGATCACGGCGACGACCGCCGCACGGCACGCATTATTACAGACTATGTCAGGCGTGGCGGCCGTTTGGGCATGGTGTGCGACCTCTACGATCGCACGGGCATTCCGGTCGATTTCTTCGGCAAGCCGGCCAAGACGCAGGCGATCGGTGCCATGATCGCGCGGCGCGTGGGCGGGCGCATCTGGTTGTCGCGCTGCAAGCGCGTGGGGACGGCGAGCCGGTTCGAGATCGAGTTGAAAGAGTTGCGAGTGCCGCGGACGGCCAATCCGTCGGCCGATGTCCAGTGGATCATGACCGAAATGCAGAAAGAGTTCGAGGCCTGGATCCGGGACGCGCCCGAGCAGTGGATGTGGTCGAACCGCCGGTGGAGCTGACCAGCGGTGCGCCCGATCGTCGATCGGGCGCTGCTGGGTGATACGTCGTGCTCTGGGGCGAGGCGATGGTCACCTATTGGCGGGCGGGGCTTCGAGCCTGCCGCAGTCGCTAAAATACGTAGGCGGCCAGAACAAATCCGGCGGCGCCGAGGCTCAAGCGCATTCCGTTGAGCGCGCCCTCGAGTCCCGATCCGACGGCTGCGCCACTCGCCGGCTCGCTGGCAACGGTGGTCTGCGCTGGTTCATGGTAGCTCGACCGGTCGGCTGGCCGACGCCATACCTGCTCCTGGCTGGTCGCAATTCGTGCCTCCGAGAGGCTTTGCGCCCGCTGGGTCGCCGCGAAACACTTGCTCGTTGCCTCTGAGAGGGCCTGGAACTGAGCAGGCGTGAACGACTCGATGACGTTCGGCGGCAGGAAGCTCATCAAACAAATGAAGTGCGGGTTTGGTTGCGTGGTCACCTGGCCGTCAGAGCCGCGCGTGGTGATTTTCCAGTGATGTCCCATCTGCATTTGCACTCCAGGTTTACTCGTCATTGCAGAAAAGGCGGGTTGGGCGTCGAGGTCTACTCAGGGTGGCGGTTAGTCGGATGTTCACGTCCTATGTCGTAGGCTGTGCATAAAAAAAGAGCGGCGGGTGCTTGCTGGGTGGGCAGCCTCTGCAAGTTGCCGATCGGGCGGGTGGGCTAACCCCGATCGGTGAGTGGGACGACAGAGTCAACACCCGCCGCTTCGACGATCAATCCTGAGCAAGACAGTTGCCGGATTGGTCATGCATCGTTGATCCAAGAGCAATTTGCCCAGTTGCGAAGTTGATGTCTGGCACACTGAAAACCTCATCAACCCGCTGCCGTGCTTGCCGCTTGGCTCGATGACGAAAGTATGACGTCAGCAGTTTCTGACTGATTAACGAGCGGTAAAAAGTCCCATGTTCTATAAAGGACAGCGCGCCTCAGTGCGACAATTTTGCACCTAGGAACTGAGTTTATTCTTGGGGCCAGGTCAGAGCCTTGCTCGTTGGTCAACAACGTTTAATTTATATATGTGGCATATTAGTAATGCTCGCTGCGGAGTTGCCGCTCCGGTGTTTGGCCGCCAGCCTAAAAAGCCCACGTCACCATTCTACTGTCGGCCCCATATCGGTCGGCAAATGCCAAGCTGTGCCATTTGCGTTTGCCTCATGCCCTGTTTTCGCATGTGTCGTCGGGAACCTTCTGTGCGCACTGTGCGTTACCGCAAGCTTGAACCGGAGAGACCCTGCAGGCGTGGATTAGGTCTGCATTCGCCACAACAAAAGGTCGAACGATCTATGTCTGGCAAGTTCCACCGACCTGAGATTAACGCGACCTACGCAGGACCTCTCTACGAGCAGGTCAGCGAGAAAATGAAGGACCTCATCAGGAGCGAATCCTGGAAAGTCGGTCAAACGCTGCCCAACGAGGTCGATCTGGCGAAGCGCTTCGCGGTCAGTTTGGGCACGATGCGCAGCGCCCTACGGCAGATGGAAGAAACCGGATGGGTGATGCGCCGACAGGGTCGCGGCACGGTCGTCCAGGATCTCGGCGATTTCTATGCGCGGAAATACTGGCGCTATCATGCTCCGTTGCCCGACAGTGACGGCCTGCCGAACATCGTCACGACCGAAATTTCGCGACTTGTACGCCCCTTGTCAGACGCTTCGCGGCGGGATCTGCGCTGCAGGCAGGGCGACGCGCTACAAATCGAGCGCGTGATTACCGCAGCCGATGACGTCTGCATTCTCGAAACGATCACGATACCGATGGAACGTGTGCCTGGCATCGAAACCGTTTCGCCGCTCCCGCCCAGCTTATTCGCTCTGCTCGACCGGGAGTTCGGGCACAGACTGGCCCGAACGGTGGAATTGGTCGAGGCGCGAACCGTGACCGCCGAGGAGGCGCAGAGGATGGGCCGAAAGGGCTCGTTTCCCGTGCTGCAGGTTTCACTGTTCGCCTACAACGCGGCCGATGAGCCGATTTGCCGTATCGTGCAGGTCGCCGTGCTTGGCCGGTTTCAATACCGGGTCGCGATCAGCCTCTGATGGGCCCCACGGGCCGACACCGCGTGGGGCACCGCACGGTCGATCATCGCGGCAGGCTCAGAGGTCCGGACGACGGTCGCGAAAAAAGCCCCAGTCGGCGCGGTAACTCTCGATCTGCGTGAGATCGAGCGTGTGCACGGCAATACCGTCGGTCTCCGCGTCAAGGGTCTCGACTAGGCTTCCGGTATGGTCGGCGATGAACGAGTGGCCATAGAAGCGCTGCCGGGCCCCATCGTTGTCTTCCAGGCCGATGCGGTTGGCGGCGACCACCGGCACGGCGTTTGAGACGGCGTGCCCCTGCATGGCCCGCTGCCACATCAGGTGCGTGTCGAGGCTGGTGTCGTACGGCTCGGAGCCGATGGCGGTCGGGTAGAACAGGACCTCAGCCCCGGCCAGCATCATGGCGCGGGCGGCCTCCGGGAACCACTGGTCCCAGCAGATGCCGACGCCGATGCGTGCATAGCGGGTCGTCCAGGCCCGGTAACCGGTGTCGCCCGGGCGAAAATAGTACTTCTCCATATAGCCGGGCCCGTCGGGGATGTGGCTCTTGCGGTAGACGCCGAGCACCGTGCCGTCGGCGTCGGCAATCGCGACAGAATTATAATAGTGGGGACCGTCTTTCTCGAAGAACGAGATCGGGATGACGACCTGCAACTCGGCAGCAAGCCGGGACAGGGCGACCACGCACGGATGCTCGGCCGTCGGATACGCCGTCGCAAACCAGCGCGGGTCCTGGCGCGTGCAAAAGTAGATGCCCTGGAACAACTCCGACGGAAGGACGACCTGCGCGCCCTTGGCGGCGGCGCTGCGAACGAGCATGTCCGTGCGGGCGATGTTGTCGGCCAGATCGTGCCCATAGTGGGTTTGCAGCGCGGCGACCGTGACGAGGCGGTTGGCCATCAGGCAGGCTCCTGCTGTGTGATGCAATGGAACGAGCCGCCGCCGGCCTGTCCACAGCCGAGCAGCCCCTTCGAGGAGACGCCGACGACGCTCCGGTCGGCGAACACCTCCGCCAGCGCGGCAAGCGCGGCACTCTGAGTGGGCGTGCCGTAGACGGGCACGACGACCACCGAGTTGGCGATGATGAAATTCATATGGGAGGCCGGGCTCGTCTCGCCCAGCGCGTTGAGATAGCGGCCCACACCGGGGATCGGGATCACGTCGAGCGGGCGGCCCTCGGCATCTGTCGCGCTGCGCAGCGTTCGGGCGATGGCCGTCAGCGTGGCGGCGTTGGGATCATCGGGGCCGGCGGGGGCCTGGCAGACCACCCGTCCGGGGCCGACGAAGCGGGCGATATTGTCGATGTGTCCGTCGGTGTGATCCCCGGCCAGACCCTCGTCGATCCAGATCACTTTGACTGCGCCCAGCGCCTCGGCCAGCGCAGCCTCGGCAGCGTCCTTCGTCCAGCCGTTGCGGTTGGGGTTGAGCAGCGTCTGCCGCGTCGTCAGCACGGTGCCGTGGCCGTCATGATCGACCGCGCCACCCTCCAGCACGAACGGAAAGCGGCGGATCGGCGTGTTCGCGGCAGCCGCGACGGCATCGCCAACGGTGGCGTCGTCGGGCAGGTCGAATTTCCCGCCCCAGCTATTGGTGGCAAAGCGCAGGGCGATGGGCTTGCCCGTGCCATCGCGCGCGAAGATCGGACCGGTATCGCGCAGCCAGATGTCGCCGTAGCGGGCCGGGACCAATTCGGCGTGGGCGGTCAGCGCGGCGCGCGCCGATGCTTCGGCCTCCGGCCCGTTGACGAGCACGCGC
Source organism: Hyphomicrobiaceae bacterium (assembly GCA_033765285.1). Lineage (GTDB taxonomy): Bacteria > Pseudomonadota > Alphaproteobacteria > Rhizobiales > Hyphomicrobiaceae > Filomicrobium. Next base: position 296,706 of record JANRIE010000059.1, read on the forward strand.
ACCGTGTTGCCGGCCTCGGCGAGCGCGGTCACCAGGTCCGCTACATCCCGACGTGGCGGGGCGAGATCGCCATTCCATTCGTCCGGATCGGCCGGCCATGCCGTCCAGAGCGCCTTTTGCGGTGCCCATTCGGCCGGCACGTGTACGCTCGTGGGTCCCGCCGGCATTCCGTCATCTCCCAAGGTCCTGGCTGGTCTGCGGGTTGGCCCGATCACGGTGACGCCCACGTCTCCTTAGGACGTGAGAGGTGTCCGGTCGCGCCGAGGTGGCGGATGGGGTGGGATTCGAACCCACGGTGGGCGTGAACCCACGGCGGTTTTCAAGACCGCTGCCTTAAACCACTCGGCCACCCATCCCGAACCTTCCTGCCGGTGGTAATCACCCACAGACCTGGACGCGTTCGCTTCGCCCGCCCGCAGCGAGGCCCCTTGTCTAACGAGCCAGGGGCGCGGGCTCAAGCCAGGACGTGAGGCATGATGCCAACATCTGCAACGTCGGCGTTGTGGCGCGTTGGGTTGATCGGGCTCAGCTGACTGTGTTTAGTGCGGTCGGCCGGCTGCGTGGTGGGGGACATCCGCAGCCGAAGTGCACGGGGGAAGATTGTGCAGGTGCTGCAACTCAAGGGCGCGGTCCGTTCGGTGCTCGCCGTGCTGTCAGTGTGGGGCCTCGTCGCGTGCGCGCCTGTCGCGCCCGAGCACGCCGCCATGCACGCGTCCTCGTGGGCAACGGACGTGGCTGCGGGTCTCGACCGGGCAGACGGTCCCCATGCGGGACTCGCCGTGGGATCGGTCACCGCCGCGGGGCAGCCGCCCTATCGCCCGCTTGATCCGCTGCGCAAGGGTGGCGGCTACTTGAAAGTCGGCAAGCCGTATGAAATCGCGGGGGTGCGGTATCATCCCAAACACGATCCCGACTACGTAGAAATCGGACAGGCGTCGTGGTACGGCGACGCGTTCCACGCCAAGCGGACCGCGAATGGCGAAATCTACAACATGGACGCGCTGACGGCGGCCCACAGGACGCTGCCGCTGCCGTCGCTGGTCAAGGTAACGAACCTCCGTAACGGCCGATCGCTGCTGCTGCGCGTCAACGACCGCGGGCCGTTCAAGAAGGGGCGGATCATCGACGTTTCGCGGCGGGCGGCTGACGTTCTCGGTTTCAAGCACATGGGGACAGCCGAGGTCAGGGTCGAGTACGTAGGCCCTGCCCCGCTCGACGGCGATGATTCGCGCGAGCGGGCGGTCCTGGCCAAGATCGGCGGCTGAACGGCGTCGAAGAGGTGGACCATGCATGCGGCGACATTGACCCGCCCGGAGGAATGCCGATAGTGGCTGCCATGATCCATGATCCGGGCCGGCGCACATCTGCCCGACCTGTGCACATGTAATCGTCGGGCTTCTGGCCCGGCACTCCTGTCCGGAGCCGGCCTGGGGTCGCTGTGGCGAGGGCAGAGACAGAGGCCGGCGTCGTGGACTTGGGCCGGCGTCCGGCACCCGACGCCAACCGGGGCTTGCCATGACCGAGCGCACCATCGCATCGAACCGTCTCGCGCCCGTCAGGCGGGGTTTACTCTGGCGCGGCATCGCGGCCGCCATCGCCGTCTTCGTGTCGACCGAGGTGCAGGCGCAGAAGCCCGCCGGCTATAAGACCTCTGCCGCCTCCGCCATCGTCATGGACCACGCCAGCGGCGCGGTCCTGTTCCAGTCCAATGCCGACGAGCTGCGGCCACCGGCCAGCATGAGCAAGCTGATGACGCTTGCGGTCGTGTTCAAAGCCCTCAAGGAGGGTCGGCTGCGGTTCGAGGACGACGTGTTGTGCAGTGAGAACGCCTGGCGGCGCGGTGGCGCGCCGTCGCGGACGTCGGCCATGTTCATCCCCATCAACACGAAGGTGACCGTCGCGGAGATCATCCGAGGGCTGATCGTGCAGTCGGGCAACGACGCGGCCATCGCCATCGCCGAGCATATGGCAGGTTCGGAGGCGGCCTTCGCGCGCTTGATGGACGCGGAAGCCCGGCGGATCGGCCTCACGCTCTCGACATTCGCCAACGCCAGCGGCCTGCCGCAAGACGGTCACTTGATGACCACCCGCGAACTCGCCCACCTCGCGCGGTTTCTGATGACCGAGTATCCCGACTACTACCCGCTGTTCGCCGAGAAAGAGTTCAAGTTTCGCAAGCACTTGTTTCGAAACCGCAATCCTGCCCTCAGTGCCGACGTGCGCGGCGACGGACTGAAAACGGGCTTCACCAGTGAAGCGGGCTACGGCGTGGTCGGCTCCGTCGCGCGCGACGGGCGGCGGCTGATCGTCGTCCTGGCAGGGCTTTCGACCTCGATCGTGCGAAATGACGAACTGCAGCGGATCGTCGATTGGGGCTTCAAGGGCTTCGCACCCTACAAGTTGATCGAGGGCCGACAAATCGTCGGGCGTGCGCGCGTCTGGGGCGGCGAACAGCTTTACGTCCCGCTGACGGGCGGAGACGACGACGTCAGCGTTCTGCTGCCGCGGTTGCCAGCCCGGCAGAGGGTCGCCGCCGAGATCGTCTACAATGGACCGTTGAAGGCCCCCATCGCCAAAGGCCAGCGCGTTGCGGTGCTGAGAACGCGGGGGGCGCTCAACAATACGGTCAACGAGGTGCCGCTGTACGCCGCCGAGGATGTCGCGCAGGGGTCGATCATCCGGCGCGGGCTCGATTCCATGGCCATGCTGGCGTTTCGATGGGTCGCCGACCAGGCCTCGGGCCTCATCGAGAAGCTCTGACCGTGCGGCCCGGTGGTCGGTTCATCACGCTTGAAGGTGGCGATGGTTCGGGCAAGTCCACGCAGGCCCGGCGGCTGGCGGACCGGCTGCGCGCCGCCGGGCGCACGGTCGTCTCGACGCGGGAGCCGGGGGGGTCGCCCCTCGCCGAACGTATCCGCGAGACGATCCTCGCCGAACGACCCGTCGCGCCTGAAGCCGAAGCCCTGCTGTTTGCCGCTGCCCGAGCCGATCACATCGCCGTCACCATCCAACCGGCGCTTGCTGCTGGGGCGTTCGTTGTTTGCGACCGCTTCTTCGATTCGACCGCGGTGTATCAGGGCGTGCTCGCCGGCATCGACCGGCAGCTCATCGCGTGCCTGAGGACGCACACCGTTGGAGACTGCGTCCCCGACCTGACGCTCGTCCTCGACATCGACGTGGCGGCAGCCCGCCTGCGGGCGCAGGCGCGCGGCGCGCTGAGCCGCTTCGACGCGGCTGACACGACCTCGCGCGAGATCGTGCGCCAGGGGTTCCTCGAGATCGCCGCCCGCGAGCCGAACCGCTGCGCGGTCATCGACGCCTCGCAGGACGCCGATGCGGTGGCCGTGGCCATCTGGGCTGAAGTCTCGCGTCGCCTGGGCCTCGGAGACACCTGACGCATGGCGCGCGCCCAGAAAGTAACAGACGCGGACGACGTGCCGGAGGCCGATCGCCTGGAGGGCTTTCCGCATCCGCGCGAGGTCATGCAACTCGTCGGGCACCAGGCCGCCGAGCAGGCGCTCGGCGCGGCGCTCGCGTCGGGGCGGTTGCATCACGGCTGGCTGCTCACCGGGCCGGATGGCATCGGCAAGGCGACCTTGGCCTACCGGTTCGCCAGGGCGATTCTGCATGGGGAGGTGGCGCGCTCCGGATCAGGCTCGAGCCTGAACGTGCCTGCGGACAGCACTGCCGCGGTGCAGATTCGCGCGCTGTCGCATCCCGGGCTGCTGGTCATCCGGCGGCCGTGGGACCCCAAGAACAAGCGTCACATCGCCTCTATCCCGGTCGACGAAGTCCGCAAACTACGCGGCTATCTCGCTCATACCGCAGCGTCCGAATGGCGCGTGGTGATCGTCGACAGCGCCGATGAGCTGAACGTCTCGGCGGCGAACGCCATTCTCAAGTCGCTGGAGGAGCCGCCGGCGCGCACCGTGTTTCTCCTGATATCCAGTGAACCGGGCCGGTTGCTGAACACCATCCGTTCGCGTTGCCGCCGCCTCGATCTGGCGGCGTTAGCACCCGCAGAGCTCGAGGCGGCCGCCAGGGCCGCGTTCGCCGCGGCGGGCCGTGATCCACCTCCGGACGCCGAATGGAGCCGCCTGGCCACCTTGAGCGGTGGCAGTGTGCGACGGCTCGTGGGCCTGTATTCGGCAGGCGGACTGGACCTCGACAGCGCGCTCGACCGGTTGTTTGCCGGGCTGCCCGGGGTCGATCAGCCGGCCGCACACGCCCTGGCCGACAAGATTTCGCCGGCGGCCGCCGAAGAACGGTTCGGGTTGTTTTTCGATCTGCTGCTCGATCGCCTCGCCAGGCTGGTGCGCGCGCGCGCGCTGGGCCCACGCGGGGATGGGCAGGTCGATCCGGCCGATACCGAGCTTGCCGCCCGCCTCATCGCCGAGGGCGAGCTTGCCACCTGGGCGGCCTTGTGGGAAACACTGACCCGCGAAAAAGCCGAGACGCTCGCGCTCAATCTCGACCGCAAGGCCCTGATCCTCGATACGCTTTCGCGGCTCGAGGCCGTGGCCCGTCGCCGTCCCTGAAGGGGCTGCATCCGTCGGGCTGGCGAGCCGCCTTGCGCGCTGGTGCCGACAGGGGACTGCGAATGACCGTCACAGCGCCGAAGGGCAAGCCGTTCTACATCACGACCGCAATTTCCTATCCCAACGGCGTGCCGCACATCGGACATGCCTACGAGGCGATCGCGACGGACGCCATCGCCCGGTTCGAGCGGCTCGACGGCCGCGAGGTGTTCTTTCTGACCGGTACCGACGAGCACGGTCTGAAGATGAAGCAGACCGCGCAAAAGGAGGGCGTCAGCCCGCGCGACCTGGCCGACCGCAACTCGGTCCGCTTCCGCGAGATGGCGGCTGCGTTGAACCTCTCCAACGACGACTTCATCCGCACGACCGAGCCGCGCCATTCCGCAGCCTGCCAGGAACTTTGGCGGCGGATGGCGGCGAATGGCGACGTGTTCGTCAAAAAGTACGGCGGCTGGTACTCGGTGCGCGACGAGACCTACTACAAGGAAGCGGAAACCGAGGCGCGCGACGGCGGTCGATATGCAACTCCGACCGGCACGGAAGTGACGTGGCAGGAAGAGGAAACCTACTTTTTCCGATTGTCGGCCTTCCAGGACCGGCTGATCGCCCACTACGAGGACAACCCCGATTTCATCCTGCCGCCCGAACGCCGCAACGAGGTCGTCAGTTTTGTCCGCTCGGGACTCGACGACTTGTCGATCTCGCGCACGACGCTCGACTGGGGCATTCCCGTCCCTGACGCGCCGGGTCATGTCATGTACGTCTGGGTCGATGCGCTGAACAATTACGTCACGGCGACGGGGCTGTTGGGCGGCGGCGACGAGCGGCAGGCGTGCTGGCCAGCGGACCTGCATGTGATCGGCAAGGATATCGTGCGCTTCCACGCCATCTACTGGCCAGCGTTTCTGATGTCGGCGGGCTTGCCTCTGCCCAAGCGGGTCTATGGTCATGGGTTCGTGCTCAACAAAGGGGAGAAGATGTCGAAGTCGGTCGGCAATGTGCTCGACCCCTTTGCGCTCGTCGAGCACTACGGCGTCGACCAGGTGCGCCACTTCTTCCTGCGCGAGGTCACGTTCGGGCAGGACGGCAACTACTCGCCCGAAGCCATTGCCGTGCGTATCAATGCTGACCTGGCCAATGGTCTGGGCAACCTGGCCCAGCGCTCGCTCAGCATGATCGCCAAGGGCTTCGAGGGCCGCGTGCCGGCACCGGGCCCGTTCACCGCCGAAGACACCGCGTTGTTGGCCAAGGCCGATGCCATGTACGCGCAAGCTCGCTCCGCCATGGACCGGCAGGCGATCAAGGCCTGGCTCGATGTCGTCTGGGACGTGATCGGCGAGGCTGACCGCTATTTCGCCAGCGAGAAGCCGTTCGACAAGTCGCACAGCCTGGAACGCAAGGGCACAATTCTCTATGTGACGGCCGAGACGGTCCGCCAGCTCGCCATCCTCGTTCAGGCGTCCATGCCCGCCTCCAGCGCCAAGCTGCTCGATCTACTCGGACAGCCAGCAGGCGAAGCGCGGCAGTTCTCGGCGCTGGGTGCGGCCGGGCGTCTGAAGCCGGGGACCGAGTTGCCGGCACCGCAGGGCGTATTCCCGCGCTATGTGGCGCCGGTGGAGGAGACGTGACGGCAAGGGAAGACAGGGGCTCTGAATTGCCAACACGCGGCAAGCCGGTGTTGGACGCGCCCCCGGACCCCGCGCAGGCTTAGCCTGATTTGCGTCGTTGCAATGGGGGCAGGGGTCAGTCCCAGCCGGGGGAGCGCGAGGGGTCAGAACCTTCTCGCAGTCCACACAGGAATATCGTGATGCTCGTCGATCACCACTGCCACCTCGATTTTCCCGACTTCGCCGAGGACCTGCCCGGCGTCGTGGAACGGGCGCGCGCGGCAGGGGTGGGCACCATCGTCACCATCTCGACGCTCATCCGCCGCTTCGACACCTATCGCGCCATCGCCGAAGCCCATGACGACGTTTGGTTCTCGGTCGGCACGCATCCCCACACCGCCGACGAGGAACGCGACATTCCAGCCGCCGAAATCATCCGCCTGTCGGCGCATCCCAAATGCGTGGCGATTGGCGAGGCGGGGCTCGACTATCATTACAAGAAGTCCTCGCCGGAGGGTCAGGCGCAGGGCTTCCGCACGCACATTGAAGCAGCCCGTGAGACGGGCCTACCGCTCGAAATCCACACCCGCGAGGCCGACGCCGACACGCTCGCCATCTTGACCGAAGAGCACGCCAAGGGCGCTTTCCCCGCCGTTCTGCACTGCTTCACGGGCGGGCGCGAACTGGCGCTGCGCGCCGTCGATCTGGGTCTTTACGTTTCGTTCTCGGGTATTGCGACCTTCAAGACGGCGCAGGCGCTCCGCGATATCGCCGCCGAGATCCCGCTGGATCGCATCCTGGTCGAGACGGACGCGCCCTATCTCGCACCGCTTCCCTTTCGCGGCAAATCCAACGAGCCGGCCTATGTCGTGCACACCGCCGCAGCCATCGCCGCCGCGCGCGGCCTGTCGCTGGACGCCTTCGCACAGGCCTCGACGGATAACTTTTTCCGCCTCTACACGAAAGCCCGTCGGCCGCAGTCGCCTGTGCCACTGGCTGCCCCGGCGAGCGGGGCTGGCGGCCGATGACCTATCAGTTGACAATTCTGGGCTGCGGTCCGTCGGGCGGTGTGCCGCGGCTGGGGCCGAACTGGGGCCAGTGCGAGCCGTCCAACCCCAAGAACCGCCGGCGGCGCTGTGCGGTTCTGGTCCAGCGCTTCGGCAGGCAGGGTGTCACGCGTGTGCTGATCGACACCCCGCCCGACCTGCGCGAGCAGTTGATCGACGCGCGCGTGAGCGAACTCGATGCGGTGTTGTTCACTCACGATCATGCCGACCATACCCACGGAATCGACGACTTACGCATGGTGTCTTACGCGATGAAGCGCCGCGTCGACGTCTATGCCGACGAGCCGACGCGGCTCAGTCTCGTGCAGCGATTCAGCTATTGTTTCGACACGCCGGCGCAGACGGGATACCACCCCATTCTGAACGTCCATCCGATCGAGGGCGGCAAAGCCGTTCTGGTCGAGGGGGCTGGCGGTCCGGTGCACGGATTGGCGATCCCGCAGGTGCACGGCGACATCGCCTCGCTCGGGTTTCGCTTCGGCACGCTCGGCTACTCGCCGGACGTCTCGGACCTGTCCGACGAGGCTGCGACGATGTTGTCGGGCCTCGACGTCTGGATTGTCGATGCCTTGCGCTACACGCCGCATCCGAGCCATTTCCATGTCAAGCGGGCGCTGGCGTGGATCGAGCGCCTGAAGCCCAAGCGGGCGATCCTGACGCATATGACGACGGACCTCGACTACGATGCCTTGCGCCGGGAGCTGCCTGCGCACGTCGAGCCGGCCTTCGACGGCATGCAGATTACGTTCGACGGGACGGCCTGAAGATCAGGACTTCGACTTCGCCTCGTTGGCCTTCGCCTCGTTCCACAAGGCGTCCATCTCGGCCAGGTCACTGTCGCCCGGCGTGCGGCCCGTTTCGGCAAGGCGCGCTTCGATATGAGCAAATCGGCGCATGAACTTGGCATTGGCGCGGCGCAGGGCGGCTTCCGGGTCGATATCCAGGTGACGCGCGACGTTCGCCATTACGAACAGGAGGTCGCCCAGTTCCTCCTCGACTTTGTGGCGATCAACCGAAGGGTCGCTGTCGGGATCGCGGTGTGGTCGGGCGACCTCCTCGAGTTCGGCAATCTCCTCGCGCACCTTGTCGAAAACGGGTGCCAGCGAGGGCCAGTCGAAGCCGACCCTGGCCGCCTTGTCCTGGAGCTTGAGCGCGCGGGTCAGTCCCGGCAGAGCGATCGGCACATCGGATAGGAGGCTCTGGCTTTCGGGACGTTCGGCGATGCCGAGCGCAGCGCGGGTCAGCGCCTTTTCCGCCCTCTCCTCGGCCTTGATGCGCGACCAGAAGCCGGGGGCCGCGCCCGCCGCCCGCTCCTGGGGCGAGCCGAAGACATGGGGATGGCGGCGGAGCATCTTTCTCGTGATCGCATCGACGACGTCGGCGAAGGCGAAGGCTCCCTCCTCCTGGGCCAGGCGGGCGTGATAGACGACCTGGAGCAGGAGATCGCCGAGTTCCTCTTTGAGGTCGATCCGGTCCCCGCGGGTAATGGCATCGGCGACCTCGTAGGCTTCCTCGATGGTGTAGGGGGCAATGGAGGCAAAGTCCTGGGCGCGGTCCCATGGGCATCCGGTCTGGGGATCGCGGAGTGCCGCCATCACAGCGATGAGATCGGCCAGGGTTTTCTTCTCGTCGGGGTCATCCGTCACGCGGGTGTTCGCCTTCGCTGCTATCGGGTAGGCTGACCGGGGGAGGCAATGGCCGTCGCGCGTGGACGGGACGACACCCCCGGTTTATCAGGCAACGGGGGCCGGTATGGTCGTGCTGCGGTTTTTCGTCAATGCGGTCATACTTGCCGCTGAACTGGCGGCCATCGTCGGGGCGGCGTGGCTCGGCTACCACCATCCCGTACTGCTTGCGCTTCTCACGGCGCTGATTGCGTTCGGGATCGGTCTTCATCTCGACCGGGCGCGGCTCGCACACGATTACCCGTTCTATTTCGAAGGGTCGGTGGCACCGTCTGCCGGCCTGCTGACACTCGTGGCAACCGGCGATGCCCTCCTGAAGGCCTTGCTCGGCGGTCTGGTGGCGCTGCTGACGTTTTCGGGAACCGATCTGGATCGCCGGTTCTGGACGGCCGTCGTGTTCGGCGTGGCGATTTTCGCCGGTTCGAGCCTGCTGCGCCGGCTGTCGCGCAGCCTCGACGCGCGGCCCTCGAGGTGGGGCTACTTCCGGCTCTCGGTGCCGCTCGGCTTCGTGTTTTCCTGTGGCGTGGCCCTGCTCGCCTGGATCGGCGAGGTGAAGATCGCCACCCTGTCCGAGATTGGCCGGCAGATCGTGTTCGAACTGCCGCAGAAACCGACCGTCGATCAGATCAGCGAACTGCTGTTCGGCCTCAGGCAATACATCGACGGTGTGGTGGCCAGCCTTCTGAGTACCGTGCTACCCGTCGACTGGGCGCAGATCGCGAGCCTTGCGCTCAGCGTCAACGTGCTCACCGGGTTCGTTGCTGCGATCTACGCGGTCGTGATCGCCGAGGCGGTGCAGACCTTGGAGCGGGGCGCGCGGGTTTAGCTGGCGGCCCCGAGCGCGGCGCTTGATCCTGCCGGCACGTCACAGGCTGTCCCGTCGTGTTCGCATAAGGCGTATTATGGAAACAGACGCTGGATTGCTGACTTGTATCAATATGATACAAGTCAGCGCCCGGCACCTGCTTCAACCCTCGTGGTTGTCGGCGACGAACCGGTCCAGCAGGCGGACGCCCCAGCCCGAGCCCCAGCTCTGGTTGATATCGTTGCGACCGGAATCCATCGCCATGCCAGCCACGTCGATATGGGCCCAAGGTGTGTCCTTGTCCTTCACGAAGCGCTGGATGAACTGAGCGGCGGTGCACGCTCCGGCCCAGCGGCCACCGATGTTCTTCATGTCGGCGTTCTTGCTGTCGATGAGCTTGTCGAAGGCTTTGTCGAGCGGCATGCGCCAGACTTTCTCGCCGGTCTCGCTGGAGGCGGCGACGAGGGCTGCGACCAGCGTGTCGTTGTTGGAATAAAGGCCGGCGAATTCCTTGCCGAGCGCGACCATGATCGCGCCCGTCAGCGTGGCGAGGTCGATCATCAGTTTCGGTTTGAAGCGGTCCTGCGCGTACCACATGATGTCGGCCAGGACGAGCCGCCCCTCGGCGTCGGTATTCAGCACCTCGATGGTTTGGCCGGACATGGACCGAACAATGTCCCCGGGGCGCTGGGCGTTATGGGACGGCATGTTCTCGACGCAACCGATAATGCCGACGGCATTCACTTTCGCCTTGCGCTCGGCCAACGCATGCATGAGGCCAACGACGCACGCCGCCCCGCCCATGTCGCCCTTCATATCCTCCATGCCCTGGGCCGGCTTGATCGAAATACCGCCGGTGTCGAACACCACGCCCTTGCCGATGAAGGCGAGCGGGGGCTCGGACTTCTTTGCGCCGGTCCATTGCATGACAGCGACACGGGCCGGGCGCGCGCTGCCCTGGGCGACGCCCAGGAGCGCGCCCATGCCGAGCTTCTCGAGGTCGGCAACGTCGAGGATCTCGACCTTCACGCCGACGTCTTTCAACGCCTTGGTGCTCTCCGCCAGTTCGACCGGCCCCAGTTCATTGGCCGGCTCGTTGACGAGGTCGCGCGCCAACATGATGCCATTGGCCACGGCGCGATGGCGGTTGAAGGCCTTTTCGGCCTTCTTGGGATCGGCGCAATGGATCAAGAGGGTCTTCAGGCCATCGGCACCCGAACTTTGTCCATTGCCGCCGTTGGCCGTTTCGTCGGTTTCCTTGGTGCGGTACTTTCGGAACTCATAGGAGCGCAGCAGGGCCCCCATCGCCATAACAGCGGCGACTTCGGCGGCATCCAGCCCCGTCGACTCGGCGGTTTCAGCGACGAGACTTGCCGCTTTGGTCTTGCGGCCGGCCAATTGCCCGCATGCTGCGCCGCCGAGGTTGAGCCAGTCGAGTTCCTTGGCCGACTTGGCCTCGCCGACACCCAGAAGAATGATCCGCTTCTCCGCGATTCCGCGCGGGGCGAGAACCTCGATCGCGGACTTCGCCTTGCCCTTGAAGTCGGCAGCCGTTGCGGCATGCTCCAGGTGGCCCCCGCTCGCCTCGTCAATGGCCCGCCCCGTCGGCGACAGCTTCATGCCGTCCTCGACCAGGAGGCACAGGGACGGCTCGCGTTTTGCGGACAGCGTGACAAACTCGACGACAAGTGGCTTTGCCTCGTTGGAGGGCATTTCTGGTCTCCGTCGCTCGGGATGGGGGGAGAGGATGGCGACGAGGTTCCACCGAACCGCTGCTGCTCGGCACGCGCGAGCGCGGTCCGTGGCGGTGCAGCGGCGGGGGCTCGTCACCCTCGGGCTGACCTCCTGGCATCAGGTGCCGGGCTGGCCATCCCTTGGTTCGGGCGGAAAGATGAGACTTTCGCGCGGCCAGATCAACTGAATTGCGGGCACCGCGCCGAGCCACGTCGGTTACAATGTCATGACGGGAACGCACGGTCCCCGCCAGCAGGCCGCGTTGCCGGTGTGCCACATGGGCCCGGACGATGTGGCCCGTCTGGGTAACTGCCGGCCCAGCCGGCCGAATTTCCGCCACCGTGCCGTGTGACCGGCTTCCGGGGGTGATCCTGGTGGCTGCGCCAGTACCGCCGTTGCCCTTGCCCGAGGACCAAGATGTCGATCATCTCCCGCTATGTCTTCCTGCAGGCCGCGAGCGCGCTGCTGCTCATCCTGGCCTCGCTGGGTGGCATCGTGTGGATCGCTCTGGCGTTGCGCCAGCTCAACGTCGTCACCTCGCAGGGGCAGGACGCGTGGATGCTGATCAAAATGACGACACTGGCGCTGCCCAACCTGCTCGCCATCATCGCGCCGTTCGCGTTGCTGATCGGCGCGCTGCACGTGCTCAACCGGCTCAACGGAGACAGTGAACTCATCGTCCTGACGGCGGCCGGCGGCACGGTCTGGTCCGTGGCGCGGCCACTGCTGGCCCTCGGCCTGCTGGTGATGCTGGCGGTCGGCATCGTCAATCACGTCGGCATGCCGTGGAGCCTCCGATTGCTCAAGGAGTATATCGTCAAGGTCCGCACCGATCTGCTGACGCAGGTGATCCAGCCAGGTCAATTCACCAGTCCAGAGAAGGGCTTGACGTTTCACATCCGGGAACGGGCACCGAGTGGCGAGTTGCTTGGACTGGTCATGAACGACGTGCGCGATCGCAAGGTTGCGCAGACCTTTCTGGCCGAGACGGGTGTCATCGTGAAGCAGGAGCCGGCGGCATACCTCATCATGTCGAAGGGCCACATACTGCGGCGCGAGGAGGGCGACAAGCCGGCCGAAGTCATCGCCTTCGAGAAATACGCCGTCGACCTGGAACGGCTGGACCGCAAGACGGACGGTGACGTCCACCTGAAACCGCGCGAGCGGTATTTCGACGAACTTGTCCGCCCGATGCAGGACGACGTGCTGTTCCGCGAGAACCCCGGGCAGTTCCGCGCCGAACTGCACGAACGCTTCGCCAATCCGCTGTACCCGATCGCTTTCGTTCTCATCGCGATCGCCGCGATCGGCCAGGCGCAATCGACCCGGCAGAACCGGACCGAGCGCATGATCATGGGGTTCGTGCTGGCCGCGGCCGTCCGTCTGGCCGGGCTGGCCGTCAGCAACCTCGTCGTGATCGACGCCCGCTACATCGTGGTGCTGTACGCGATCCCGATCCTCGCCATGGTGGCGGCTTTCCTCGTCATCCTGCGCAACGCCCGTCCGCGAGCGGGACCAACGCTGAGCGATCGGATCGGCGACCTGCTGGCTCCGCTCCTGGCCCGGCTGCCCCGGCCGTCATTTTCGCGCGCGGGGGCCAAGGGTCAACCCGGCACACAGCCCGTCTGATCGGCGAAGTCATGCGCATCTCGACCTTGAGCTGGTATGTCGGCGGCAAATTCCTGACCGCGATCCTCGGCACGTTCGCGCTCTGCGCCGTGCTGATCTTCATGATCGACTTCGTCGAACTGCTGCGCCAATCGGGAAAGTATGGCAGCGTCTCGGCGTTGCTGCTGGCCTGGATGGCGATCCTGCGCCTGCCAGCCTACACGGAGTTTCTCCTGGCTTTCGCGGTGCAGTCGGGCTCCATCGCCGCGCTGCTGTTCCTGTCTCGCAAAAGCGAACTGACCATCATGCGGGCCGGCGGCATGTCGGTCTGGCAGTTCCTGAGGCCGGGGATCGTCGTGGCCTTCGCGCTCGGCGTGTTCGCCGTCGTCGCCTACAACCCGATTGCGGCGGCGGCTCGCGACGAGGCCGAGCGGCTGTTTGCCTCGGCCTTCGGGCAGGAAGGTAACCTGCTGCGCTCGAAGTCGGGGGAATCCTGGTTGCGCCAGAACGGAGCGGACGGACAGTCGGTGATCAGTGCGGCGCAGGCGCGCAACAAGGGCCTGACGCTCGACGAGGTCACGGTGATCGTTTTCGATACGGGCGGACAGTTTGCAGAGCGCGTCGATGCGACCACCGCCGAGCTCAAGGATGGCTACTGGCAGCTCTCGGGGGCATGGGTTGCCGGGCTCGGTCGTGAGCCGAAGCGCTATGATACCTATCACGTGTCCACCTATCTGACCCCGGAGCGTGTCCAGGATGCCCTCGGCACGGTCATCTCGGTGTCGTTCTGGGATTTGCCAGGCCTGATAGAAGTCGCTGAAAAGGCAAAGCTTTCGGCTGATCGCCTGCGCATCCAGTACCAGCTTCTGCTGTCGCGGCCGCTGTTGTGCATTGCGATGGTTCTTTTGGCGGCCACTGTGTCGTTGCGGTCATTCCGGTCGGGGGGCATCCAGACTATGGTGATCACCGGAATGGTCGGGGGTTTGGGGTTCTTCTTGCTCGCGGAGGTTTCCAGGCAGATCGGGGTGGCGGGACTCGTGCCGCCGTGGGCGGCCATTTGGCTGCCCGTTCTGCTTGTGATGTCCGTATCGCTGACGGTGCTTCTGCATCAGGAGGATGGTTGAGTGAGGGGTACGGCGCGGAGTTCGCACGCGGGATGCGGACAGGGGCGCGCCCAAGACGTATGTAAGTTCGGCCGGCGGCAACCCCGCCGGGAGCGTGTTGCCTGGGGAGCAGGGGCTATTGATCGTATGATACGGGGGGGCGCGCTAACGCTGACCGCAGTGCTCACCGTCGGGTTGACGGGCACGGGCACGCCGGCGTACGCGCAAGACCCGAGTTTGACGGGTGGACCCAATGGAACCGTCAATCGGGCTGCCAAGCCCTTTCGCACCGATAGCGCCGACTTGTTGCCATCGACCAAAGTCGACGCTTCCAAGCCGCTGTATCTGCAGGGCGACCAGCTCGTGTACGACAACGACGGAAACTCCGTCGTGGCGCGCGGCAATGTCGAGATTTACTTCAACGATTACATTCTGACGGCTGAAGAGGTCGTCTACGACCAGGGTGCAGGAACGCTGACGGCGGTCGGCAACGTTATCCTGAAGGAGCCGAACGGCAACGTGATCCGCGCGGATCGCTACACGCTGACGGACGACTTCCGCGACGGGTTCGTGCAGCAGCTCAGCTCGGTGGCGAAGGACGACACGCGGATAGCCGCCGAACGGGCGACACGCCGCGACGGTAACGTCACCGAGTTTTCGAACGCGCGGTTCAGCCCGTGCAAAAGCCCCGATGGCGTGCCACCGCTCTGGTGCATCTCGGGGGCGCGCATCATCCACGACCAGCAGGCAGCGACCGTCACCTACCAGGACGCCCAGTTCGAGGTGTTCGGGGTGCCTGTCGTCTATCTGCCGTACTTCCAGCACCCCGATCCGTCCGTGAAGCGGCGCTCGGGCTTCTTGTTCCCGAGTTTCGGCAACTCCGACGACCTCGGGTTCATGACGACGATCCCCTACTATTTCGCGCTCGACCCCAGCTACGACTTCACGTTCAAGCCGCGTTACATGACGGGCCAGGGCGTGATGTGGGGTGGTGAGTGGCGCCAGAAGCTCGCCAACGGCGAATACAAGATCAACTTTGCCGCCATCGACCAGGATCGGGACAATCTTCCCAATCCGAACGCGTCGCCCGGCAGCGTTGCAGCGCTACAGCAGGAAGCGCGTCTTGAAGCGCTCGACGGCTGGCGCGGGACGGTCGACACCAAGGGCCTGTTCTCACTGGGCAGCTGGTGGAAGTGGGGCTGGGACGTCACCGTCGAGAGCGACGACACGTTCCGCCGGTTCTATAAGTTCGACTCGCGCCTGCTGACGGACCGGGTCAACCAAGTGTTTCTGGATGGCGTCGGCAATCGCAGCTACTTCGGGGCCACGCTCTATCACTTCGGCGGTCTGCTGCTCGACGACACCGATCGCTCGGAGAGCCTCGTCCACCCGGTGATCGACCACAACTACGTGTTCGACGAGACCGTCGCGGGCGGTGAGCTTCGCTGGAACAGCAGTGTCGTCAGCCTGACGCGCGAGGATCGCGTCAACCAGGTCAATCCTGTGACCGGGCTGCCGTTGCGCGACCCCAACACCGGGGCGTTGCTCACCGACGGCGTCAATCAGGCGATGAACCGGGCCGTGACCGAGGTCGCCTGGCGGCGTGAATTGATCGACGCGGTCGGCATTACCTACACGCCGTTCGCGAACCTGCGCGGCGATATCTACCAGCTCAACGAATACGTCGATGCGGTGACGGGCGAACTGGAGTCCGACCAGACGTACGTTCGCGGCGTCGCATCGGCTGGTGCCACTGTCGCCTATCCCTGGGTTGCGTCGACATCACTGGCGTCACACACCATCGAGCCCATCGGGCAGATCGTGACACGCGCGGCCCGCGATGATCAGCGCAGCTTGCCCAACGAGGACGCTCAAAGCCTCGTATTCGATGACACCAACCTGTTCGAGATCGACAAGTTCTCGGGATATGACCGGGTTGAGACCGGGACTCGCGTCAATGCGGGTGTTCAATACACATTCCAGCCGAACTGGGGCGGCTACGCGCGCCTGCTGGCCGGGCAGAGCTTCCAGATCGCTGGAAACAATCCCTTCGAGAACCCTGGGTTCTCGCGCTTCGACGATGCCGGACGGGCCGGTGACCAGTCGCTGCGCTCATTCAATCCGAACAGTGGCCTGCAGACCGACAGCTCTGATTATGTGCTCGGTGCCTACATCGCGCCGACGACGGCTTTCCGGATCATTTCGCAAAGCCGGTTCAACGAGACCGACTTGGAGTTGCAGCGCCAGGACATCTTCGCGCAGGTCACCTACGGGCCTGTCATCCTGGACACCACCTACGCCTTCACCGCAGCCAACCCTGAGTTTGGTCGCGAAGAGGTCAGCCAGGACATCTCGGCCGGTGCAAGCCTTGCGCTCACCGACCGCTGGACGGCGCTGGCTCGCGTTCGCTACGACATCGACGACGATATGTTTCTGTCGAACCAGTTCTCGCTGCGCTACTCGGATGAATGCTTCATCCTGACGGCGACCTACCTCGAGACGCATTTCCGCAACGTCGACCTCGAGCCTGATCACACTGTGTTCCTGCGCTTCGCCTTCAAGCATCTCGGTGAATTCGACTACAAGACAGACGTGCTCGACACCGTGTTCGGGGACCAGCAGCCTCCCGATCGCTGAGCGGTGCGCATATTCATCGCTGTTGTCGCGATGCGTTGGGGCATGCCCATGGCACCGGAAGCTACTCGGTCTTCGGGATGTCGTTGTCGCGCTGCCGTGTTCGCGATCGCCGGGTCGGATCGCCGCGTAAGCTCGTTACCCGCCGGGTGCAGTTGCCTCGTTCGTGGCGCTGCGATGAGGTCGCCAGTTGGCGTGCGGGGCCGATTGCTGATATGCATCACCCGGTTGCAGCACGCCGTGCCATCGCTTTGCCGCGGTTCGAGGCTAGTGTCGCATTCGCAAGATTCGTCTCATTCCGCAACGCGCGCGTCACGAATTTCGCGATCTGAACGACACGAGCAACATCATTCTTCTTGTGTGATTGAGACCGAGAAGTCCGCCTCTCGACCATGCTGAAAAAGGTATGCAGCGGACGTGTCGGTCATCACACTAGCGGCTGGTGTGATCGTGACCGCGAGTCGTTCGCGATCTGGTTGGCGTCTCGCACAGCCCGCCGACGCCCAAGCCAAAGGAGCACGCGCCGATGCCCATCCGGAACACTCACGTGACGAACCGTCCGGGGTGCGCGCACTGGGGCCGGGCCGGTCTCATGGTCCCCCTTGGGCTCGCTTTTGCGGTGCTGGCAACGACGTCGGTATTCGCTCAAGCGCCGGCACCGGCCGGCCTGACCAAGGCCGCAGCCAATTCGCGGTCTGAGGGCGGCGCGGCTGCCCGCCCCAAGTCGCCGGCCCGCTCCACCGGAATTGCCATTCTGGTCAATGACGAACCGATCACGAATTTCGAGATCGACCAGCGTCAGCGTCTGCTCGGGTTGAGTGCGAGCGACATTCAGGAGAAGGCCAAATCGAGCTTCCAGAACCTCGTGAAGGCCGAGAGCACGAGCGAAAAGCTGAAAGCGATTCTCAAGAAGACCATCGACGAGAACCGCGGCAAGTCCCGCGAGGACATTCTGGCCATTTTCGAGAAGCGCAAAATGGCTTTTGCGCAGACGTTGCGCGAACAGGCGGTGGCCAGCGCGCGGGCGGCCGTGTTGCCCGGCTTGCGCAAGCAGGCCATCGACGAACTGATCGAGGAACGGCTCAAGCTGCAGGAGGCCAAGCGTCTCAACGTGCTGGCCGGTGACGACGAAATCAAGAAGGTCATCGAGGGCATGGCCGAACGCAACAAGATGAACGAGGCCCAGTTCGGCGAGCATATGAAGAAGCTCGGGGCGGATATCGGCACGATGCGCACGCGGTTCCGCGCCTCGCTATCCTGGACCAACGTCATCCGCCGGCAATTCGGGCATCAGATTTCCATCTCCGATCGCGACCTCGACCGGGCGGTCGCCGGCATCTCGGCGGAGGACCAGACCGAACTCGACGTGCAGCGCATCACGCTGGCCGTATCCACCGACCTTGGGCAACAGGAGATCGCCAAGCGTCTGGCCGAGGCCAGTGATCTGCGCGGGCGCTTTACATCGTGCAAGGAGACCTCGACGCTGGCACGTACCGTCGGCGGGGCTCGGTTCGAAGTGCTGGGGCCGACGGCGGCCTCGCGGATCGCCGAGCCGACGCGCACCATGCTGCTCAACGCGAAAGACGGCGAGATGCTTCCGGCCTCCGTCGGCGGAACGGGCGTCGAGTTGTGGGTGCTCTGCGGCCGCAAGGCGATAGCCGCGGCCGACGCAAAGCGCGACGAGGCCGCCAAGGAACTTCGCCAACGGGAGTTCGAGGTATTGGCCAAGCGGCACCTCAAGGACCTGCGCGAGGATGCCCACATCGAGTATCGCTGAGTGAGCCTGCTTCGGAGCCCGGGCAGTGGCGTCGCGCCACTTGCCGTCACGATGGGTGATCCTGCGGGGATCGGGCCGGATATCACGCTGGCGGCCTGGCTCACGCGGGGCAGCGAGGGGATCGCTCCCTTTGCGCTGTATGCCGATCCCGATCTGATGGAAAGCCGGGCGCGCGGTCTCGGCCTCGACGTTCCCGTTACCCGCATCGACAGCTTGAGCGAGGCACCAGCGGTGTTCGCCAAGGCCCTGCCGGTGGTCCCGGTCGGACTGACTGCACATGTCGTGGCCGGCCGACCCGATCCGGCCAACGCGGCTGGCGTACTGCGGTCGATCGAGATGGCGACGGCTGCTGTCGCCACTGGCCAGGCCGCGGCTCTGGTGACGAATCCTATCGCCAAATCCGTGT
Source organism: Hyphomicrobiaceae bacterium (assembly GCA_033765285.1). GTDB lineage: Bacteria > Pseudomonadota > Alphaproteobacteria > Rhizobiales > Hyphomicrobiaceae > Filomicrobium. The sequence goes on from JANRIE010000059.1 coordinate 315,670, forward strand.
TGTATCGCGCCGGCTTCACGCATCCCGGCCACACGGAATATCTGGCCGAACTGGCGCTGCGCCATTTCCCTGGGATGCCGCGGCATCCTGTCATGCTGTTGGCCGCCGACGACCTCCGGGTCGTGCCTGTCACGATCCATATCCCGTTGTCGGAGGTGGCCCGCACGCTGACCGCAGGCCTCATCGAACGGACCATCCGGATCGCCGCCAGTGACCTGGAGCGCTGGTTCGGGCTGCAGCGGCCGCGCATCGCCGTGGCGGGGCTCAATCCCCATGCCGGCGAAGGTGGCGCGATCGGGCGCGAGGAGGTCGAGATCATCGGGCCGGCGCTCGCCACGTTGCGCGCGGAGGGTTTCCAACTCCTCGGTCCATATTCGGCAGATACGATGTTCCATGCGGCAGCACGGTCTCACTATGACTTGGCGGTCGCGATGTATCACGATCAGGCGCTGATCCCGCTCAAGACGCTGGCTTTCGATCGCGGCGTCAACATCACGCTGGGCTTGCCGTTCGCGCGCACCTCGCCCGACCACGGCACAGCCTTCGATCTGGCCGGGACAGGTCGCGCCTCGGCGCGCAGCCTGATTGCTGCGTTGCGTCTCGCAGAGACGATGGCCCAATGCGAGCGGGTGCGCCGGGGGCCTGGATGAGTGCGGACGAACAAGTCGCCAGGCCGGCAGCCGTGCTCCCCGGTGGCCCGGCTGTGGACGGCCTTCCCCCCTTGCGGGAGGTGATCCGTGCCCATGGGCTCGCCGCAAAGAAAAGCCTGGGACAGAATTTTATTCTCGATCTCAATCTGACGCGCCGGATCGCCCGGCTCGCGGGGAGCCTCGGCGGGGGCTGCGTCGTCGAAGTCGGGCCTGGGCCCGGAGGCTTGACCCGCGCCTTGCTGATGGAGGGGGCCGCGCGGGTGATCGCCGTCGAGCGCGATGATCGCTGCCTGCCGGCATTGGAGGCGGTGGCGAGCGCTTACGACGGGCGGCTCGTGGTCGTGTCGGGCGATGCACTGGCCACGGACTGGACCGACCTGATGGCCCGCTTCGGGACCGCGTCGGACAAACCGGTGATCGTGGCCAACCTGCCCTACGGGATCGCCACGATGCTGCTCGTCGGCTGGCTCGAGAGCGAACCTTGGCCGCCGTGGTATCGCCGCCTCGTTCTCATGTTTCAAAAGGAAGTCGCCGAACGGATCGTCGCAGAGCCAGGGTCGAAAGCGTACGGCAGGCTGGCGGTCATCGCCCAGTGGCGCACCCAGGCGCGCATCGCGTTGACGCTGAAGCCTGACGCCTTTACGCCGCCGCCCAAGGTCGCATCAGCCGTCGTCGTCCTCGATCCGATCGAGCGGCCCGAGACAGATTGCAATGTGCGCACGTTGGGGCGGGTCACCGCGGCGGCGTTTGGACAGCGACGCAAGATGCTGCGTCAAAGCCTCAAGAGCCTCGTGCCGATGCCCGAGCTACTGCTTGCCCGTGCCGACATTGATCCGCAGAGGCGCGCAGAAAGCCTCTCGGTCGCCGAGTTCGCCCGGCTGGCGCAGGTTCTCGACGGGGGCCTGTGAACGTGCGCTGGCGGCTGACGTTTGACGGTCGCCCGGGTCCTCCGGCTGCCCCCTTCCCAGCGCGGCGTCGAGTGCCCGTCAGCGCACCTGCAAGCCATCAAGCTCGGCCTGCAGTCCCCCGACGAACGCTGCCAGACCCGGCTGGCGCTCGCGCCGGCAACGCTCGGCACCGAGGATAGCGCGCAACTGAACAAGGCTCGATTCGACTTCCGTGTTCACCACGACATAATCATAGTCGGCCCAGTGGGCGATTTCGTCGGCGGCCTTGGCCATCCGGCGGGCTACGACGTCGGCTCCGTCCTGGTTGCGCGCGATGAGCCGCTGTTGCAGGGCGCGGCCGGTCGGCGGCAGAATGAACACCCGCACGAGGTCGTCGGGCAGGCTCGCGGCAAGTTGGCGGGCCCCCTGCCAGTCAATGTCGAACAGGACATCGCCGCCGTTGTCCAAAGCGGCCGTGACGGGCGCTTTCGGCGTGCCGTACGAATGGTCGAACACGCGGGCCCACTCGAGCAGCGCGCCGTCGGCGACCATCTCGCGGAAGCGGGTGTCGTCGATGAAGTGGTAATCGACACCGTCGACCTCGCCTGGCCGTGGCGGCCGTGTCGTGACCGAGACCGACATTTTCAGCCCCGGGTCCTCGGTCAGGAGGCGCTTGGCCAGTGTCGTCTTGCCGGCTCCGGACGGAGAGGACAACACAAGCAGCAGCCCCCGACGCGGCGGGAGCGTTCGATTGGCGGTGGTAGCGGCGGGGACTGTCATGGCGCGGGTCACTCGATGTTCTGCACCTGCTCGCGCATCTGGTCGATCACGACTTTCAACGCAAGACCAGCCTGCGTCACCGTCTCGTCGTTGGCCTTGGAGCAGAGCGTATTGGCCTCGCGATTGAATTCCTGGGCGAGAAAGTCGAAACGGCGGCCGACAGTCCCGGCAGTCGCAAACAGGTCCCGCGCGGCGGCAATGTGAGAGCGGAGGCGCTTGATCTCCTCCTCGACGTCGGCGCGGGTGGCCAGCAGGACGGCCTCCTGGTGCAGGCGCTGGGGGTCCAAGCCTGCAACCTCCTCCATCAGACGGCTCACCTGCTGGCGTAGCCGCGCGCGTATGGTCTCGACGGACCGCGCCGGGGCGCTCTCGATCATGCCGACCAGACGCTCGGCCTCATCGACGTGCGCTGCGAGGACGCGGGCCAGGCGCGCGCCTTCTTCTGCGCGCGCGGTATTCAGTGCTGCCAAGGCCGCCTCAAGGGTCTCGAGCACTGCGGCGTGGCGGGCTTCGGCGACCTCGGGCGTTTCGGTCTCCTCGATGACCTCGAGGACACCGCGGATGCTCAAAAGGCTGGACACGCTCGCCGGTTCACCCCCTGTCAGTGCCCGCACCCGCTCGGCGGCAGTCAGAACCTGGCCGAGCACGGTCTCGTTCAGACGCACCACTTGCCGGCCGTTTTCAATCTGCATGCTGAGGCTGAGCGATACGTTTCCGCGCGTCAGCCGCTTTTGTGCCTGCTCGCGGACTTTTGGTTCCAGCGCGTCGTGGCCGGGCGGCAGGCGGAGCCGCAGATCGAGGCCGCGGCCGTTTACGCTGCGCAGCTCCCAATGCCAGCTCGCACCGGCATCACTGCCGTCTGCGCGTGCAAAGCCGGTCATACTCGTGAGGGTCATGGGTCCACAGGTCTGCTGATGACTGCGCGGACCTTAACTGCAAGTCGCTGGGCCAACAACTGATGGTATCGGCGCGCAGGTCGTGGAGGACAGGCCCGACGACACTGCCATCGTGGTCAAGGGCGCGGTTTTCTGATCGGCAGCGGCGGGGCCACAGCGGTCGTCAGGGACGCGCCGGTCTGTCCGTCATCGGCGGTTGCCCCCGGCGTTGCCGCCGCGGCCGTCGCGACGGCCTCGACGACCGGCGCGGGCTCTGCATCATTGCCCTGGCGGGCAACCTCTCGGCTGGCCGCCCGCTGTTGCGGTGCTCCGGGAATGGCCGTCACCACGTCGGCTTTTTCTTTATCGCGGGCTTCTCTTTCGATCTTCCGCCAATTGGCGACGGCCGCATTATGCGCTGCGAGCGTCTCCGAGAATGCGTGGCCACCGCTGCCATCGGCGACGAAGAACAGGTCCTTCGTACTGGCTGGATCAAGCACCGCAAGAATGGCTTCCCGCCCTGGGTTGCAGATCGGCGTCGGCGGCAGCCCATTGATCGTATACGTATTATAGGCGGTCTTCTGATCAATGTCGGACCGCGTGATGGAGCGCCCCAGCGAGCCTTGGCCACCGACGATCCCGTAAATGATCGTCGGGTCCGATTGCAGTCGCATGCCCTTGCGCAACCGGTTCACGAAGACGGCCGCCACCCGTGACCGCTCCTCGGGAACGCCGGTCTCCTTCTCGACGATCGAAGCGAGGATGATCGCCTCCTCCGGCGTGGTGAACGGAAGACCCTCCTGACGCTTGGGCCAGGCTGCCTCGATGAGCCGCCGCTGCTCGAGCTGCATGCGCTCGATGAGGTCGCCACGCGCCATGCCCTTAGAGAAACTGTACGTGTCGGGCAGCAACGATCCCTCTGGCGGGATTGCGGCAATGTCGCCCGACAGCGACTCCTCGGCCTGCATCCGCTCGACGATCTGTTGGCTGGTCAGGCCTTCGGGAAGCGTCAGCTTGTAGAGAACGGCCCGGCCTTCGGTCAGCGTCCGCATGACCTCGCGCATGCTGGCCCCCTTGGCGATCTCGTATTCGCCAGCCTTCAGATCGAGGCGCTCGCTGCCGACGCGGGTGCGGAACAGATGGTTGACGATAAACGTCCAGCGGTTGGCGATGATCCCTTCCCGTTCGAGCATGGTCGCGATCTCGATGCGCCCATCACCACGTGAGACGACCACCGTGCGAGACACGTCGAGTGGTCCGGGGGCCTCGAACTGATAGTGGGCCAGGAAGCCGAGCCCGCCGACAAGCCCCAGCACGACGAGGCCCGTCGTCAACAATCCGCTCAGCAAGCGAACGAGCCCGCCCAGACGCCCACTCTCCCGGCGCACGCGACGGCCCTGCGGACGACTTGGCGCGCGGGCGGGTTCGAGCATCTCAACCGGACTGCGCGGCCGGATTGCCCGGCCTTGGCCCGGAAGGTTCGGCTCCATGCGACGAACGCTCATTGGCCCATTGAACTCCTCGCGAGGCAATCCCCGATGCCGGCAGAGATGACACCGACCGACTCGTCGCACCTGCCGACCTACGGAGAGCGACGGTACCGGGAAATATGGCAAAAGCGCGTTGTGTCGCCCCCGAGCCTCGGCCACCGAGGCCCCCTGGCGAGGGGTTCAGCCCCTGATGCCTCGGCCGGAGCAAGCCCTCCCGACAGCGTGCCGTTGGGCTGACGTTCGCCTCGTCCTGGCGGGGTGGCCGGTCCCACCCGGCGTCAGGCGACGCGGCGCAAGACCAGCGACGCGTTCGTGCCGCCGAAACCGAATGAATTCGACAGAACGATATCTACTTGGCGCCGTTGCGCGGTATGGGCCACGAGGTCGATCGACGTGGCAACGGAGGGATTGTCGAGGTTCAGGGTCGGCGGCACGACGTTATCGCGGATGGCGAGCACCCCGAAAATCGCTTCGATGGCCCCAGCAGCCCCCAGAAGATGGCCCGTTGCCGATTTCGTCGAACTCATGGCGAGCTTGGCCGAGGTATTGCCGAACAAGCGCTCGACCGCGCGCAACTCGATCTCGTCGCCCATGGGCGTCGATGTGCCGTGGGCGTTCACGTAGTCGATGTCGCTGGCGTCGACGCCGGCGCGCTTGAGGGCGTTGCGCATGCAGCGGTACGCGCCATCCCCATCCTCTGCCGGTGCCGTGATGTGATAGGCGTCTCCCGACAGTCCGTATCCGATCACCTCGGCGTAGATCCGGGCTCCCCGCGCCTTGGCGTGCTCGTATTCCTCGAGCACGACGATGCCGGCACCTTCGCCCATGACGAACCCGTCGCGATCCTTGTCATAGGGCCGCGACGCCCGCGTCGGGTCGTCGTTGAAGCCCGTCGACAGTGCCCGGCAGGCGGCAAAGCCAGCCATCGCGATCCGACAGATCGGGCTCTCCGTCCCGCCGGCCACCATCACGTCGGCGTCATCGAGCGCAATCAGGCGCGCGGCATCGCCGATCGCGTGGGCTCCCGTCGAACAGGCGGTCACGACCGCGTGGTTCGGTCCCTTGAGCTGGTGGCGGATCGAGACATAGCCCGACGCGAGGTTGATGAGGCGGCCGGGGATAAAGAACGGACTGACCCGGCGCGGACCCTTCTCCTTCAGCAGGATGGCGGTGTCGGCGATCCCCGACAGTCCGCCGATCCCCGAGCCGATCAAAGCCCCGGTCCGCTCCTGCTGCTCGATGGTGGTGGCCTTCCAGCCGGAATCCGCGATCGCCTGCTCGGCGGCAGCCATGGCGTAAACGATGAAATCGTCGACCTTGCGCTGCTCTTTGGGCTCCATCCAGTCATCGGCGTTGAACAGCCCGTCGGATGTCGACCCGCGCGGCACGAAGCACGCGATCTGGCAGGTGATATCGGAAACCTCGAACTCCTCGACGCGCCGGGCACCGTTGTGACCAGCCAACAGCCGCGTCCATGCAGCGTCGACACCGCAGCCCGTCGGCGTTACGAGACCAAGTCCGGTGATGACGACGCGCCGCATTGATCAGACCCTGTCGGGGGGGAGCGGTCCTGCCGCTCGCAGCCAGGTTGAACGTCGCTCGTGGCGTGGAGGCGTGGGTGCGCCGTCAAAAAGCGGCTCGACGGGCCCGGACTGAACCGCGGGCACATCGGAACCGTCAGCAGCGCCCACGTAGGTTCAGTCGAGCCCCCCCGCCCCGGGTGCAGCGCTCAGGCGGCGCTGGCGTTCTTCTCGAGAAACTTCACGGCGTCGCCGACCGTGAGGATGTGCTCAGCGGCGTCGTCGGGGATCTCGCAGCCGAATTCCTCTTCGAAGGCCATCACGAGCTCGACTGTGTCGAGGCTGTCGGCGCCCAGATCGTCGATGAAGCTGGCGTTCTCGGTGACCTTTTCGGCCTCCACGCCGAGATGCTCGACGACAATCTTCTTCACGCGCTCTGCGACATCGCTCATTGTTGTTCCTCGTGTGTCCTAAGTTCGTCTGTAGCTCGTTTCACATCTACCGGCCGACTCGTCGACGGGCGTCCGTGGTCTCAATTTCGTCGTTCTCACCCTGCAGAGCGCTCCACCAGGGTGTCGGCCGCGTGAGTGGGATTACTTCAGTCGGGGCGCACCCGTTTCCAGGAGTGCGGGCCGATGGGTCGCTTGCTGCCTCAACCCACGGCGACGGCTCCGTTAACATACTTCCCCAGGCTTGACCAGCGACCCGGGTGATCGCGTCGATCGGCGCGGTTCATATCCCTTGGACAGGTCACGGCATGGCCATTCCGCCGTTGACATGCAGCGTCTGGCCAGTGACGTAGCCGCCCGAACTGCCCGCCAGATACAGTGCGGCCGCTGCAATGTCATCGGGTGCGCCGAACCGCTGGGCCGGGATCATCTTGGAAATCTCTCCGACCTGCTTTTCGTTGAGGACTTCGGTCATCGGCGTCTGGATGAACCCTGGCGCGATGCAGTTGGCCGTGATGCCGCGGGACGCGACCTCGCGCGCCAGCGACTTGGTCATGCCGATCATGCCCGCCTTGGACGCGGCGTAGTTGCCCTGCCCGGGATTGCCGAAGACGCCGGACACCGACGAGATGTTGATGATCCGGCCATACCCGGTCTTCGAGCGCATCATGTGGCGCGACGCCGCCCGCATCAGCATGAACGTCGACGTGAGGTTCACGGCGATGACGTCGTCCCACTGCTCGTCTTTCATCACCATGAACAGGTTGTCCTTGGTGAGGCCGGCGTTGTTGACCAGGATATCGAGCCGGCCCAAGGCGGCGACCGCCGAATCGATGAGGGCTGCCACCTGTTCCCGGCTGGCGAGGTCACAAGGCAGAACATGGACGCGCTCGCCAAGTTCGGCAGCCAGACCGTCGAGCTTGTCCTTCTGGCGGCCTGACAGCGCCACCGTAGCGCCGGCTGCGTGGAAAGCCTTGGCAATAGCTCCGCCTATGCCGCCGGTCGCTCCCGTGACGAGCGCGGTCTTGCCAGTCAGATCGAACATCGCGGTCATGGGATAGGTCTCGATTTTTCCAGGTTCATTTCAGGATGCCGCTCGCGGCGGCGATATCTTCCGGCGAGCCGAGGCTCGTCGCGTTCAACGACTTCTCGATGCGCTTGACGAGGCCGGCCAGAACCTTGCCGGCACCGATCTCGTAGACGTCCGTGATGCCGTTGGCTGCCATGTAGAGGACCGTCTCGCGCCAGCGGACGGTGCCGGTCACTTGCTCGACCAGGCGCTGGCGGATCGCGGCTGGGTCGGTCACCGGACTGGCGAGCACATTGGCGATCACGGGGACGACCGGCGATTTGATCTCGACGTTGGCCAGGGCCTCGGCCATGGCGTCGGCCGCAGGTTGCATCAGCGCACAGTGGAACGGGGCGGAGACAGGCAGCGCAACAGAGCGGCGCAGCCCGTGGGCCTTGCCGGCGTCAGGGACGCGGTCGATGGCCGACTTGTGGCCCGACAGCACGACCTGGCCGGGGTCATTGTCGTTAGCGACCTGGCATACGTCCCCCTGTGCGGCCTCGGCGGCAATCTGTTGCGCGGTCTCCAGGCCGACGCCGAGCAGCGCGGCCATCGCACCCTGTCCGACGGGTACCGCCTTCTGCATGGCCTGTCCGCGCAGTTTGAGCAGCCGGGCGGTATCGCTCAGGCTCAACGCGCCGGCCGCGGCCAGGGCGGAATATTCACCAAGCGAGTGCCCGGCCACGAAACGGGCCTTGTCGCGGAGCACGAAGCTATATTCCGTCTCCAGTACCCGCATCACCGCCATCGAGACAGCCATCAGGGCCGGCTGGGCGTTCTCGGTCAGCGTCAGAGTGTCCTTGGGACCCTCCCACATGATCGCGGAGAGCTTCTGCGACACGGCATCGTCGACCTCGTCGAACACGGCGCGGGCGGCGGGAAAGCGCTCAGCCAGAGCCTTGCCCATGCCGACGTCCTGGCTGCCCTGGCCGGGGAACACGAATGCAACCATCACGGCCGTTGTCCTCTGTGGTTGAAGTGTCATGATCGAAGTGGTGCACGGGCGTCGCGGGCTTAAGCCATGCGGCGGCCATCGCTGTCAACCCGCCCGCAAGCCGTTCGCACGCGGCCCGCACGTCCGTGACTCAAGGCTCTTGCCGACAGTTCATGAGCTTGCGTGCAAGCGGTTTTCATGTATAAAGCGCGCTTCTCACCGATCCGGTCGGAGGCTGAACGAGGGGCCGCGCCCGCCATCACGTATGGCACAGCGGCAGGACGCTTGTCCGTTCCTCGGTGTCTCCGCTCTCGTGGGTAACCTGGTGGGCCTTTCGTTCCACGGCGCAATCGCGCCTGGGCCAGGCCCGCAAGGGGCTATGCGCCGGACGGACACGCAGAAACGAAAGGCAACGGGCAATATGCCGCTCTATGAGCACGTATTCCTCGCGCGACAGGATATCTCCAACGCGCAGGTCGACCAGTTGGTCAAGGAGTATTCCGAGGTCATTGAACAGGGTGGTGGTAAAGTCGCCCGCTCGGAGTACTGGGGCCTCAAGGGCCTTGCATTCAAGATCAGCAAAGGCCGCAAGGCCCACTACGTGATGCTGAACATCGACGCTCCTCCTGCGGCTGTGTCCGAGATGGAGCGCCGCATGGGTATCGCGACCGATATCCTTCGCTTCCTGACGGTCCGCGTCGAGGCTCACGAGGCCGAGCCGTCCGTCATGATGCGCAAGTCCGACCGTGATGAGCGGGGCGAGCGCGGCGATCGTGGCGACCGTCCTGGCGGCCGCGGCGGTCCACGCGGTGATCGTCCGCCACGCGATGGCGGTTTCCGGGGCGATCGCCCGCCACGTGGCGAAGGTGGCGGTGGCGGTGGCTACCGTGGTGATCGCGACGGCGGCGGCGGTGGTGGGTTCCGCGGTGGTGACCGCGGCGATCGCCCGCCTCGTCGTGAGGGCGAAGGTGGCGACCGGCCGCCGCGTCCACCCCGTCCCGCAATGCCTCGCACGGAGGGCTGAACCATGGCTGCACCAGGCGCCCGCCGCCCATTCCATCGCCGTCGCAAGACCTGTCCGTTTTCCGGCGAAGGCGCTCCGAAGATCGACTACAAGGATGTGCGCTTGCTCGGGCGCTACATCTCGGAGCGGGGCAAAATCGTGCCGTCGCGCATCACGGCCGTATCGGCGAAGAAGCAGCGCGAACTGTCGAAGGCCATCAAGCGCGCACGTTTCCTCGGCCTTCTGCCCTACGTGATCAAGTGAGCGATTAGGGAGTAGGGACTGGGGACTAGGACACCGGCATCGGCTGCCAGCTCCCGAACTCTCCTTTCGCCACTCCCTTCTGCCCAACAAGGTTGGGGTGGGTGCCTCGGCTCCCCACCTCTAACCGCGAGCCATAACCGCGGGACAGCTGACCATGTCGAAAATTTATCTTGCCGGGCTCGGAGCCGGGCTTGTCTGCGCCATAGCCTTCGCTTCGGCGACCGGCGGTCATCCGCTCGGCGCGTTTGTACTCTTCCTACTCGCGCCCTTGCCGGTTTACCTGGTCGGCCTCGGGTTCGGCGGGCTCGCGGTCGTTGCGGCAGCGCTGTCAGGTGGTGTGTTTCTGGGACTGTTCACCGGGCCACTGGTCGCTTTGCTGTTTGCGGCGACGCAGATCCTCCCGGCCGGCGTCCTGAGTTGGCTCGCCCTGCTGCGGCGCGACTCGTTGACCCCAGGTGGTTCGGTCATGACGGAGTGGTACCCTCCGGGGCGGCTGGTCATGTGGGCTGGCATCATCGCCGCAGCAATGGCCATCGGCATGATGCTGATCCTTGGTCAGGATATGGAGGCCCTCAAGACGGGCCTGCGGGCCGGTCTCGAAAAATATCTCAAAGACGCGATGCCGCAGACCGATACCGCCCCGGCGATGTCGGACGCTGATCTCGACCGGCTGACCGATGTGACGCTTTCCTTCCTGCCCGCGGTGACGGCGATGTCCATGATGCTCGCCATGTTGCTGAACCTGTGGGTGGCCGGACGCGTCGCGACCGCATCCGGGGCACTGGCGCGACCCTGGCCGGATCTGGCCGCCGTGACATTGCCAGCCGGCGCGCCGCTCGTGCTGGCCGGTTCTGTCATTGCCGCGACCGTTCTGGAGGGCATCGCGGGATTGGCCGCTTCGGCTGCAGCGGGCGCGGCCTATCTGGCGTTCGTTCTCGTCGGGCTTGCCATCGTTCATTTCACCAGCAGAGGCCGTCCACTGCGCGGGCTCATCCTGGGTGCCACATATGCCTGCCTCATCGTCTTCAATACCGGCTTCTCGATGATCCTCGCCATCATGGGGCTGACGGAACCGTTCTCGCCCTTGCGCAGGTCACTTCCGCCCGATCCACCGCCGGGTCCGCCGTCGGGGCCGCCCATCGGCCCGACCTGACGGCGCGCCCGGTTGGCGTCTGAACACGAATCGCACAGCACCTTGAAAGGACTTCCAACATGCAAGTGATCCTGCTCCAGCGCATCGGCAAGCTCGGCCAGATGGGCGACGTCGTCACCGTCAAGGACGGCTACGCGCGTAACTTCCTGCTGCCGCAGAAGAAAGCCATGCGCGCGACGAAAGACAACCTGGCCATCTTCGAGACCACGCGCGCCGACCTGGAAGCGACCAATCTCGAGCACAAGAAGGACGCGGAGGCCGTCGCCGAGAAGTTGTCGGGCAAGATCTTCGTCGCCATCCGGCAAGCCGGTGACACGGGCCAGCTCTATGGCTCTGTGTCGACCCGCGACATCGCCGTCGTCGTCACGGAGGGTGGCTTCTCGATCGACAAGCGGCAGGTCGAGTTGCTGAAGCCCATCAAAGAGCTCGGATTGCACAAGGTGCAGGTCAGCTTGCATCCCGAGGTGGCTGTTCCCGTGACCATCAACGTGGCGCGCACCGCCGACGAAGCCGAGCGGCAGGCTCGCGGCGAGGACGTCACCGTGATCAAGGACGAGGCCCTCGACATCGAGACGTATGATCCCGACGCCGACGAGGGCGGCTATGACCGTGACGGCGATGCGACCGACAACACCGGTTCGGGTGACCAGCCGCTGTGAGGTGCGCCTCGTCGCAGTGCTCCGGGCGGCTGGATGGACGGCGTGGGCTTCGGTCTTGCGCGTTTCGACAGCCGTCCGGGCAGGCTCCCCAGTCGGCGGTGGCATGTTGATAGCTGGGATAAGCTTTTGTTGACGGCCGGTCTGGCCGTGATTCTGCGACGACGACTCGGTGGCAGCGCGCTATCCCCGGAGGCATGACACAACCCGCCCTCCTCGCCACAGACAAGCTGCGCGCCGCCGCCACCAGCGACGAGCCCGCCCATTTCCGGCAGCCGCCGCACAACATCGAGGCCGAGCAAGCTTTGCTCGGCGCGATACTCATCAACAACGAATCGGTCGACCGGGTGTCGGGCTTTCTCGATCCCGTGCACTTCTATGATCCGCTGCACGCGCAGATCTACGAGGTGGCCTCCAAGCTCATCCAGTCCGGCAAGACCGCCACGCCGGTCACTCTGCGGACGTTCTTCGAGAACGCCGAGCCCATCGACGCCGGCCTCAGCGTGCCGCAGTACCTCGGTCGACTGGCGGCCAGTGCGACGACAATCATCAACGTGCACGACTACGGCCAGGCGATCTATGATCTGGCGATCCGCCGCCAACTGATCACGGTGGGCGAGGACCTCGTCAATGCCGCGTTCGACAGTCCCGTCGACCTGCCGCCAGCCAAACAGATCGAAGAGGCCGAGGGCCGGCTCTACGCGCTGGCGGAACGCGGCAAGTACGGTTCCGGCTTCCAGTCGTTTCCCTCGGCGCTGGCCCAGGCCGTCGACATGGCCAACAACGCGCGCATGCGCGGGGACAAGTTGTCCGGCCTGCCGTCGGGCCTGATCGACCTCGACAACATGATGGGCGGCCTGCAACCCTCCGACCTCATCGTGCTGGCCGGGCGGCCGTCCATGGGCAAGACGGCGCTGGCCACCAACATCGCGACAAACGTGGCCAGTGCGGCGCGGCTCGCCCGCTTCCAGCAGGACCCCAATGCCGCAACCGAGCCGGCGGTGGTCGGCTTCTTCTCGCTGGAAATGTCGGCCGAGCAACTTGCCTCCCGTATCCTCTCGGAGCAGTCGGAAATCCCCTCGAACAAGATCCGACGCGGTCAGATCGACGACGAGGAGATGCGCCGTCTGATCGTCGCCTCGCAGGCGCTAGCCCAGGCTCCGCTGTTCATTGACCAGACCGGCGGCATCTCGATCGCCCAGCTCTGCGCGCGCGCGCGCAAACTCAAGCGCCAGCGCGGTCTCGATCTCCTGATCGTGGACTATATTCAGCTGTTGTCCGGCTCGGCGGCCAAGGCTGCCGCCGGCCGCGTGCAGGAAGTCACGGAAATCACCACGGGACTGAAGGCGCTAGCCAAGGAACTGGAGGTGCCGATCATCGCTTTGTCCCAGTTGTCCCGACAGGTGGAGCAGCGCGAGGACAAGCGTCCGCAACTTTCAGACCTGCGCGAATCGGGTTCGATCGAGCAGGATGCCGACGTCGTGCTGTTCGTGTTCCGCGAGGAATACTACGTGTCGCGCGCCGAGCCGGGTGTCACGGAAGTCGAGAAGCACATCGAATGGCAGCAGAAGCTGGAGGCGACAAAAGGGATCGGCGAAGTGATCATCGGCAAGCAGCGGCACGGTCCGACGGGAACGGTGCGGTTGCAGTTCACCGGTGAGTTCACGCGGTTCAGCAACCTCGACCGCAACCATCCCCTGGCTGGCAAGTATGACTGAGGCCTCCACGGCGACCTTTTCATCGGCGTCCGTGTTGCGTAGTCATTGTGGCGGGCGGCCACGGGAATGGGACCGGCATGGACCACGATAGAAACGCAGCGGTTCGAAGCGAGGACCTTGCAGCCGTCCCCGCGTCGGCGACCGGTGTCGTGGTCATCGACCTCGCCGCCATTGCCGACAACTGGCGCGGGCTGCAACGCCTCGTCGACCCGGCAATCGCTGCAGCCGTCGTGAAGGCGGATGCCTATGGCCTTGGCGCGGATCGCGTCATTCCGGCTCTGGCGGCGGCCGGTGCGTCGGTGTTCTTCGTGGCGACGCTCGAAGAGGCGCTTCAGGCGCGGACGCTGGCACCGCGTGCAACAGTCATGATCCTCGACGGCGTCCCGCCGGGCGCGGCCGAAGACATTCTGGCCAGCGGCGCATGGCCTGTGCTCTCGTCGCTGCCCGAGGTAAGGGACTGGGCGGCGTTGGCCGGTCGCGTAGGTCGCCGACTGCCGGCCGTGTTGCATGTCGATTGCGGACTGAACAGGCTTGGTCTTTCAGGCCGCGAGGTGCAGGCCCTGGCCGCCGATATGCACGTTCTCGATGCGCTCGACGTGCGGCTGGTCATGAGCCACATGGCCTGTGCCGACGAGCCGGGCCACCCCAAGAACGTCCAGCAGCTCGCGGTCTTCTCCCAATTGCTACCTTTGCTGCCGACCGCGCCGGCGAGCTTTGCGGCTTCCGATGGGCTTATGCTCGGGCCGGAGTTCCATTTCGGCATGGTGCGGCCGGGGTATGCGCTCTATGGCGGACAGGCCGCGCCCGGACGTGGCTGCCCGGTGCGGCCGGTCGTATCGGTTCAGGCGCGCGTGTTACAGGTGCGCGACGTCGCGCCCGGCCAGACGGTCGGATACGCCGCAACGTATTCACCCTCCCACGCCGCGCGCATCGCCGTCATCGCCGGGGGCTACGCCGACGGACTGCCGCGCCACTTGAGCGCGGCCAGCGGGCAGCGTACCGGCTGGGCGGCCTTCGGCGGACGCAGGGCACCCATTGTCGGGCGCGTCTCCATGGACCTCGTCACCCTGGACGTGAGCGAGATCGTCGACCCGTCGGTCGCACGCGGCGACTGGGCGGAACTCGTCGGGCCATCCATCACTCTGGAAGAGATGGGCGCGACCGCCGGCACCATCGGCTACGAGATCCTGACGCGGCTGGGGCACCGCTTCCACCGCCTCTACCTGGATGGGACGTGAGCCGATGGCCAAACCGTCCAAGTCGCTGTTCGTGTGCCAGGCGTGCGGCACCACGGCCCCCCGCTGGGTGGGCAAATGCCCTGGCTGCGAGGCCTGGAACACGCTGGTCGAAGAGGCCTCACCTGCGGCTGCCGCCCCGGGCACGGGCCTGGCCAAAGCCAGCAAAGGTCGCGTCGTCACACTCGAAAGTCTCAAGGGAGGGGCTGCCGAGACGCCGCGGCTCTGCTCGGGCATCGAGGAACTCGATCGCGTCACCGGCGGTGGACTGGTCCCCGGTTCGGCGCTGCTGATCGGCGGAGAGCCCGGCATCGGCAAGTCGACGTTGCTGCTTCAGTTGTCGGCCGCCATCGCCCAGCGCGGCGGCCGGGCGTTGTATTTCTCCGGGGAGGAGGCCGTCGCCCAGGTGCGCCTGCGAGCCGAGCGGCTGGGACTGGCGGACGCGCCCGTCGGGCTGGCCGCCGAGACCAACCTTGCCAGTATTCTGGCGACGCTCGAGGAGGCCGGGCGGACCGATCTCATCGTCGTCGATTCCATCCAGACGCTGTGGACGGATGGCCTGGATGCGGCCCCGGGCACAGTCAGCCAGGTGCGCGGGGCAACCCAGGCGCTGATCCGCCATGCCAAAGCGCGCGGCACCGCGCTGTTGCTCGTCGGTCATGTGACCAAGGACGGTGCGATCGCGGGGCCGAAAGTCATCGAGCACATGGTCGATACGGTGCTTTATTTCGAGGGCGAGCGCGGCCACACGTTCCGAATTCTTCGCGCCGTCAAGAACCGCTTCGGACCGACCGACGAAATCGGCGTCTTCGAGATGGCGCACGGCGGGCTGCGTGAGGTGCGCAACCCGTCCGAGCTGTTCCTGGGTAATCGTGACGCCACCGTCGCCGGCGCATCGGTCTTTGCGGGGATGGAAGGGACGCGGCCGGTGCTGGTTGAAATCCAGGCGCTGGTTGCGGCCTCGGGTCTGGGCACACCGCGTCGCGCAGTCATCGGCTGGGACTCCAACCGCTTGTCCATGCTGCTGGCCGTGTTGGATACCCGCTGTGGCATCTCATTGGCGCAGTGCGATGTTTTCCTCAATGTCGCGGGTGGTCTGAAGATCGCCGATCCGGCCGCGGATTTGGCGGCTGCGGCGGCCCTGCTGTCGTCATTTTCCAATGTTCCGCTTCCCGCCGACACGGTTTATTTCGGTGAGATTTCGCTCTCTGGGGCCATCCGGCCAGCGGCCCATTCGGCGGCACGCATCAAGGAGGCCGCCAAGCTGGGTTTTGCCGCCGCTGTGCTGCCGGCGCACGGCGAGGCCGACGTCGCGACGGCCGGCTTCGCGGTGCTGCGTACAGGACATGTGAAGGCGCTTGCGGAGATGATCGGGCCGTGTCAATGACCAGAGTGTGCCTATCCCTTCGCGAGTCGACGATCCGCTTTTTCGGAGTAACGACCTCATGATCGGGCCCTTGACCTACCTCGACATCGGGGTCATCGCGGTGTCCGCGATATCGGGACTGCTGGCGCTTTACCGGGGGCTGACGAGAGAACTGCTGGCCATCCTGTCTTGGATGATCGCTGGCGTCGCCGTTCTCTACTTCGTCCTCAATCACAGGAAGTTCGCCGAGGAGGTCGCTGTCCAGATGGGTGGCGTCCAGGTCGTCATCGCGCAGGCCGCCGTCGGCATCGTGATCTTCCTCGTCGTGCTCATTTTCGTTCACCTCATCACGGCACGCATCTCGGACACCATCCTCGACAGCAACATCGGCATGATCGACCGGATCGCCGGCTTGTTCTTTGGACTGGTGCGCGGTTTTGTCATCGTGGTCATTCCGTTCATGCTCGCGTTGTCGTTTTTCCCCGACGACGCGCAGCACCCGGACTGGGTCAAGAACGCGCGGTCAAAGCCGTATCTCCAGTCGACTGGCGAGGCGTTACGCGGTCTGCTCGTGGCCTACGTCGTGCCTCTGATCGACAAGGCGACCAACAAGGAACAGCCTCAGGACGGCGCAGGTGTTGTGCCCAAAGTTCACGCGCAAGGGCTGGCGTTCCTCCAGCCCTTTCATATATGTGTCACGGACAAGCTGGTGAGCCTGCAGGCAGCACGTGGCTGCCATGGGTCCAGTTGACGGCTGTGTTGAGCGGACTGCGAGCCTAGGAGGCGGCCATGGCACGCGTGAAAAAGCCCAAACGAGATACCTGGGGTGGCGGCACAGACCGCTACGGTGACGACAGGCTCCGCGAGGAATGCGGGGTCTTTGGCATTTTTGGGCACTCGGATGCCTCGACGCTGACGGCCCTCGGCCTGCACGCGCTCCAGCATCGCGGCCAGGAAGCAGCCGGAATCGTCTCCAGTGACGGCAAGCAGTTCCATTCGGAACGGCGGCTCGGCCTCGTCGGAGACAACTTCAACAAAGCAAGCGTGATCCGACGGCTGAAGGGCAGTCAGGCGATCGGCCACAACCGGTACTCGACCACCGGCGACACGATCCTGCGCAACGTGCAGCCGCTATTTGCCGATCTGGCCACCGGCGGCTTCGCTCTCGCCCACAACGGCAACCTGACCAATGCTCTGACCCTGCGGCGCGAACTCATCTCGTCGGGGGCCATCTTCCAGTCCACCACTGACACCGAAGTCATCCTGCATCTGATCTCCCGCTCGCAGAAGCGCCGCATCATCGAGCGGTTCATCGAAGCGCTGCGCCAGATCGAGGGCGGATACGGGCTCGTGTGCCTCACCGACGACATGATGATCGGTGCCCGCGATCCCGTCGGCATCCGACCGCTCGTCATCGGCACCATCGAGGATGCGAAGTCGGGCAAGCGGGCCTTCGTCCTGGCTTCGGAAACGTGCGCCCTCGACATCGTCGGCGCGCGGTTTCTGCGCGAGGTCGAGAATGGCGAAGTCGTCGTCATCACCGACAAGGGCCTGGAAAGCCACCGGCCGTTTCCGCAGCGTCCGTCGCGCCCCTGCATCTTCGAATTCATCTATTTTGCGCGGCCCGATTCGGTCGTTGGTGGGCAGTCGGTCTACGAAGTGCGCAAGCAGATGGGGGTGGAACTTGCCAAGGAAGCTCCTGCCGATGTCGATGTGATCGTTCCGATCCCGGATTCCGGTGTGCCGGCGGCCATCGGGTTCTCGCGGCAGTCCGGCATCGCCTACGAACTCGGTATCGTGCGCAATCACTACGTCGGTCGCACCTTCATCGAGCCGGAGCAACGGATTCGGGCGCTCGGCGTCAAGCTGAAGCATTCGGCCAACGCCCACGTCATCCGCGGCAAGCGCATTCTGCTCATCGACGACAGCGTCGTGCGGGGCACGACCTCGAAGAAGATCGTCGAGTTGATGTACGAGGCCGGGGCGATGGAAGTGCATATGCGGATCGCCAGCCCGCCGATCCGACATTCGGATTTCTACGGGATCGACACCCCGCGGTCGGAGGAACTGCTGGCCCACAAGCACGACATCGAGGGCATGCGCAAGTTCATGGGGGCGACGAGCCTGGCGTTCCTCTCGGTCGACGGCATCTATCGCGCCGCGGGCTACGACTGTCGCGACGATCACGCGCCGCAGTTCACCGATCACTGCTTCACGGGGGAATACCCCACACTGCTGACCGACAAGTTCGGGTTGAACGACCAGCCGCAGCTCACGCTGCTGGCAGAGGCGCGTTGAGGAAACGACGGGCGACCCTGGCGCGGTCACGTTGGTCATGGCATGAGGGGACTGCGCCGTGCAGCCGTCGAGGGTATCGGCGGACGGCGAGGAGGTCGCCCCCCGTGATCGGCAAGGCTCGTCTCACGCTCCTCACTGCCATTGTGTGCATGCCCTGGTCCTACAGTTCCGTCGTCGCGGACCCATCCAACGGCCCCTGGATCATCAATACCGCCGGCGAGAAAGGGGCCTATCACAGCGCCTTTTGCCCGGTGCTGGTTGATCGTCTCGAAACGGCAGGGTTCGGCGGCACCTGCCGCGTCTCGAACGGGACGAGCGAGAACTTGGCCCGCGTGGCGGCTTCGCCCACCGAAATCGGGTTTGGTCAGCTTGATGTTCTCGCACTCGACATGCCGCAGTACGGCGGCGCGAGCCAGTTTCGTCGGCTGCGCGTCGATGATGTGCGCGAATGCATTTTCGCTGTCACGCGCAACAGGGCGCTCACGAATTTCGGCGAAGTGGCCGTCAGGGCTGCGGGACTCAAGTTCATTCTGCCGCCAGAGACCTCGGGCAGCGCCGGGACGTTTCGCTTTCTCCAGCGCATCGACCCCTATGCCTTCGGGCAGGCGCGCGACGTTCTGCATGCCGCCGACGCCGACGAGGCGATCAGGATCGCGCTCGCCAGCGAGGATGCGGTTGCCCTGTTCGTGCAGGTGCCAGACCCCGACAATGCGCGCTTCAAACTGATCGACGAACTCGGCGGGCATCTGGTCCCCGTCATCGACCGCAACATCCTCGAACAGAAGCTCGAAGGCTCGCAGGTCTATTTCCCGCAGGAAACGCAGATCGAGGCGGGGCGCTGGCTGAGGGGCAGCGCCAAGGCGGTTACCGCCTGCACGCCGCTCGTCGTGTTCACGGGCACCAGCGAGCGCATCCCCGATGCAGCCGCACGCGCACGACATGCGGGAATGGTGTCGGCCGTGATGGCGCTTCGGGGCGAGGAACTGCTGCCGCAGCAGTCCTTTTTTGCCCGTGTCTTGAAGCGGACCCGCGAGTTGACGGCGGTCGGAGCCCAGAAGTTCGTCGAGTTTTCAGAGCAAGCCCGCGAGAAGGCTGCACCGCTCATCGAGAAGGCCCGCGAAGCGGCGCGACAGGCCGTTGAACAGGCCAAGCCGGTCAAGGACCAGCCTTGAACCGTCAGCCCACAGCCCACACGTCGCCAGCTTCGGCTGGCGGTCGCGGTCGGCGCACCGCAGGCGGACATCGACGCCGATGAAGGACACAGCTCATGCAGCCATTGAAGGATCAGATTGCGCTCGTCACGGGGGCCACTCGCGGGATTGGCCGCGCGGCCGCCGTCGAACTGGCCCGCGCGGGAGCCCATGTCGTCATCACCGGACGCGTCGCCGGCGCGCTCGAGGAGACCGATGATCTGATTACAGCCGCCGGCGGCACGGCAACGCTCGTGCCGTTGAACCTGACGCAGTCCGACCGCGTCGATGGTCTCGGCCCGACCCTTTTCGAGCGCTATGGCCGCCTCGATATCCTGATCGCGAACGCCGGCATCCTGGGCACCCTGTCGCCGCTCGCCCATACCACGGACGAGGCCTGGAAGATGGTGCTCGACATCAATCTCACCGCGAATTGGCGGCTGATCCGCACGCTCGATCCGCTACTGCAACGCTCGACCGCCGGGCGCGCCGTGTTCGTCACCTCAGGTGCTGCGACGGGACAGTACGCCTACTGGGGGCCCTATGCGGTTGCCAAAGCGGGGCTCGAGGCCATGGCCCGGACCTATGCCGCGGAAGTCGCCAGCACGCCGATCCGTGTCAACATCGTCAATCCCGGGCCGATCGCCACCCAGATGCGTGCCAAGGCGTTTCCGGGCGAGGATCAGGCCACGCTGGCCAAGCCGGCCGAGATCGCGCCGCTCTTCGTCGAGTTGTCGCTACCGACCTGCGTGGCCAACGGCGAATTGTTCGACGGTCGGAGCTGGCTGGCCGCCCGGGGCCGCGGTGGGCGGTCCCAATAAGGAGACGGCACCGGCCAGGCTACTCGATGCGGAGCTGGCGGGATTGAAGCTGGGCGAGCAGGCGGCCGCGCTTTTCGGCAGCTACCCGGATGCGAACCGTCGTTTCCCCGTCCTCCGAGATGGTGCGCTCGATCACGTCGGCGTTCTCGTGCAGCCAGGCGATGAGACGGCCATCCGTCGGGGGGACAACGAGGGTCAGGTAGGTGTCGTCGACGCCGAGCCGCCGGTCGATGCCGCCCAGCAAGTCATCGACCCCCTCGCCAGTGAGCGCCGAGACCGGGGCGGGTGCCCCTTCGGCAAAGCGTGCCGGACCCAGGGCGGCGTCGCGGGCCTCGGGTGACAGCCTGTCGATCTTGTTCCACACTTCGAGGATGCGTCGGTCGGCATGCGTCGTCTCGATACCGAGCCCCCGTAGGACGCCCTCGACGTCGGTCTTCTGCGCCTCGGTTTCGGCATGGCTGATATCGCGCACATGCAGGATCAGGTCGGCCTCGATCACTTCCTCCAGCGTGGCGCGGAAGGCTGCGACCAGCATCGTGGGCAGGTCGGAGATGAAGCCCACGGTGTCCGACAGGATGATGCGGCGGCCCGACGTGAGGCGCACTTCGCGCATGGTCGGGTCGAGGGTGGCGAAGACTTGGTCCTTGGCGAGAACACTGGCCCCGGTGACGCGATTGAACAGCGTCGATTTGCCGGCGTTGGTGTAGCCGACGATGGCGACGACCGGGTAGGGAACCTTGCGACGGCCTGCACGATGGAGTTCGCGCGTTTTGACGACCTGCGCCAACTCCTTGCGGATCGCGTCGATCCGGTTCTGGATCATCCGTCGATCGAGCTCGATCTGGGCTTCGCCGGGGCCGCCGAGAAAGCTGGCCCCGCCACCGCCACCGCCACGCTGGCGCTCGAGATGGCTCCAGGCCCGCACGAGCCGGCCCTTCTGGTAGGACAGGTGCGCCAACTCGACCTGCAAGCGTCCCTCGCGGGTTCGCGCGCGGGCCCCGAATATTTCGAGGATGAGGCCGGTCCGGTCGAGCACCTTGACGTTCCAGGCCCGTTCCAGGTTGCGCTGCTGGACCGGCGTGATGGCATGATCGACGATGGCGAGGTCGGCGGCCTCGTCGGCCATCAGCGTTTTCAGTTCCTCGACCTTCCCGGAGCCGAACAGCGTTCCTGGCTTCGGCTCGGGGACAGGAACCACCAGCGCCCGGAGCACGTCGAGGTCGATTGCTTCGGCCAGGCCGACGGCCTCCGCCAAACGCTCCTCGGGTGAGTGCGCGGTCGAGACGTGCGCCGTTCCCTCCGAACCGGCGTTGCGGCGACCAAGCACCGGAACCAGGACGACCGCGCGCGAGGAGCCAGTCCCGCGCTTCAACTGAAGCTCAGGTGCGGGCTCCCTGGCGGGCTCCCCGTTGCCATCTTTCACGCGGTCGTCGATCTCATTGCCCTTGGGTTTGCAACCTCAGCCCGATTGGCCGTCGGCCGGATCGGCATCCATCAGGTGCACGGGCTGACCCGGCATGATGGTGGAGATGGCATGCTTGTAGACGAGTTGGGAATGACCGTCACGCCGAAGCAGGACGCAAAAATTATCAAACCAGGTCACGATGCCCTGAAGCTTCACGCCGTTGATCAGAAATATCGTGAGGGGCGTTTTGTTCTTGCGCACATAGTTCAGGAACGTGTCCTGGAGGCTTTGGGGTCTTTCTGCCGGCATTTTTTGCTGATCCGCTTTTTCGTTTTTTGAGTTTGTCGGCTCACGTGGGATTCTGCTGCCACGCGGCCGTAGTCTGGCGGGCCGTAGTGTTCCTCTACAGACATTTGCCTGCCGATGGCGCCATCTTGCGAGCAATGGCCACAGACCTGAGGAACGCTGGCAACTCTCTGATTATCTCTTGGTTGATCTCCTGACGCTTGTTACCCGCCCGACAGCGGGCGGGGCCCGGTCGTCATCTACGCCACACACCTGTTCCGTCTCTGCCGCTTGCTTGTCCTGGATGCTCGCTTGCGAGCCGATGTCTAGGACACGCGGAACACGAGCTTGCTTATGGTTCCAGTGCTGCTTCAGCGTCCAACGCTCGGTTCAGAGGCTCGAAACGCGTAGGGACCCAGCGTCGGACGCGCAACACTAGCGCAGCTTCGACATGGTTTCAGCCGGAACAAAAGGTTTCTTTCGTCGTGCCTGGGAATAGGGCGCATTGCCGCCGATCTGCTCAGGCACCGGTCGGTCGGCGACAGGGACCAAGCGGCGGGGCGGCCTCGGCGAGTTGGTGGAAGCGGGCGCGCAGCCGTCGCGTAATCTGGCCGGGATGGCCGTCACCGATGATATGGCCGTCGATCCTGACGACGGGCATCACCGTGCTGCTGGCGGACGTGTAGAACGCTTCGGCCGCCGCAACGGCATCGGCCGGCGTGAAGGCGGCCTCGATCACTTCCAGGCGCTCGGCGGCGATGACGTCGAGGAGGGTCCGCCGCGTGATCCCCGGCAAGATGTCGCTGCCGAGGGCCCGCGTCACCAGCCGCCCTGACGCGTCGACGATCCAGGCCGTGCTGGAGGCTCCTTCCGTGACAAACCCCTGGCGATCGACGAGCCACGCCTCCTTGCCGCCCTGCCGCGCGGCGGCCATTTTCGCCAGCGAACCGGGCAGCAGCATGGTCGTCTTGATGTCGCACCGTTCCCAGCGGTTGTCGGGAACCGTGATCACCGCAATGCCGGACCGGGCGTTGGCATCAATCCGCGCGCGGTCCGTGCGCCGCGCCAGGCAAACCAGCGTGGCCGGAGTGTCGGCCGGCGGAAACGCAAAATCGCGCGGTGCGGCCCCGCGCGTGACTTGAAGGTAGACGATCCCGTTGTCGACCCGGTTGCGACGAATAATCTGGGCGATCACGAGGCGCAGCGCCCGCTCGCCCATCGGGGGCATAATCTCCAACGCGTCGAGGGAGCGCCACAGGCGTGCCAGATGCCGCGTGCCGTCGATCAACAATCGGTCGCGAACCTCGATCACCTCATAAACCGCGTCGGCGAACTGGAAGCCGCGGTCCTCGACGTGGACGCCGGCCTGCGCGTAGGCGACATAACGGCCGCCAACATAAACGACGCGGGTCATCGGGCTCACCGCCTTTCGTTGATCCCACTCGTCAGGCGGGAGACCAGTTCAGAAATAATCCGGGCTGACGCGGAACATGTGCTCGACGTCGCGGACGTGGTCGGCGCGGGCAAACAGCACGACGCGGTCCTTGACCTCTAGTTCGGTCTTGCCTGTGGGCATGAGAACCTGTCCCTGGCGCAGGATCGCCCCGAAGCGGACGCCATCACCGAGGCGCAGATCCCGCAACGGCTTCTGCAGGATGGCCGCTGTCTCCAGAACCTCTGCCTCGATGATCTCGCCAACTCCGTTGTGAATCGAGTGAAGGCCACGGATGCGGCCGCGCCGCACGTGCTGGAGGACGCGGCTGACCGTAATCGCGCGCGGGTTGACCTGCGCGTCGATGTTGAGGGAGCGGATCATCCCGGAGTAGTTGGCCGAGTTGATGAGACACAGGCTCGAGCGGCAGCCGAGCTGCTTGGCCAGTGCCGACGTCAACAAGTTGACCTGCTCGTCGTTGGTGACGGCGACCAGCGTATCGGCAGAGCCGATATCGGCTTCGCGCAGCACGTCCTCGTTGAGGGCCGAGCCATGCAGGACGACGCACTTCGACAGCGTCTCGGCGATCTCGACGGCACGTTGGCGCGAACTTTCGATGACCTTGACGCGCAAGCTCGACTGGGCGTCCTGAAGCGACTGTGCAACGAAGGTTCCGATGCTGCCACCGCCGGCGATCACGATGCGCCTCGCGCGGATTTCATCGTGTCCGAAGATTTGCAGCGTGCGCGCGACCTGCGCGGTCGGCGCGATCACGTAGGTCTCATCGCCTTCCTTGATCTGATCGGCCTTGTGGGGAACGAACAGACTGCCCTTGCGGACGATGGCGACTGTCACGGCCGGCAGGTCGGGGAACAGCTCGGCGAGTTGCTTCAGGGGCGTGTCGAGCACGGGGCAGTCTGGCCCGCAATAGATGCCGGCCACCGTGACGAGGCCATCGGCGAACGCGGCCGTCTCGAAGGCACCGGGCAGCTCCAGCCGGTTCAGGATGGTTTTGCCCACCTCGATCTCAGGCGAGATGATGGTGTCGATGGCCATGGCGTCGCGCGCGAACATCTTCGACCATTCGTGGCGCAGGTAGGTCTGCGCGCGTACGCGGGCGATGCGCTGGGGGATGTCGAACAACTGATGGGCGACCTGACAGGCCACCATATTGACCTCGTCGTGCAGCGTGACCGCGATCAGCATGTCTGCGGCCTGACCACCTGCGCGTTCGATGACATCGGGATGGGCGGCGTTGCCGTGAATGGCCCGCACCTCGAGTGCGTCGTTGGCGCGGGCAACGAGGCTTTCGCTGGCGTCGATGATCGCCACGTCGTTGCCTTCGGCCGACAGCCGCTCGGCGATGCCTGTGCCGACCTGTCCGGCACCGCAGATGATGACCTTCATCGCGTTGCCATGGGGCGAAGGTCAGGTCGAGGGTCGCGTGGCATCATCATGATCCCGTTGTGTCGATGTGGACGGCCCTGCCCGGATGCGCGGCCGGCGTCTGCAGCGTAACGCATCACGTGGCGGCCGCGTGCGGCCAGATGCCGGGCGTGCGCCGCGTTTCCACCGGCGCACCTCGAAAGCCGCGTCAGATGGGTGTCGCCCGCTGGTCGGACGATACGCCAAGCGCGCGCAGTTTGCGGTGCAGGGCCGACCGCTCCATGCCGACAAATTCGGCCGTGCGCGAGATGTTTCCGCCGAAACGGTTGATCTGGGCAAGCAGATACTCGCGTTCGAAGATTTCGCGCGCCTCGCGCAGTGGCAGGCTCATCAGGTGTTCGGCCCCGCCATTGACGGGCAGCGGCACATTCGAGCCGATCTCTTCGGGCAGCATTTCGGCCGTGACGACAGCGTTGGGATCGCCACCGACCAGGATCAGCAGGCGCTCGATGTTGTTGCGCAGCTCGCGCACGTTTCCGGGCCAGTCGTGCGCCTGCAGCACCGCGATGGCGTCCTCGCCGATGCGGCGCGGCGCAAGCCCCGAGGCCTGCGAGAGCTGAATGATGAAAAAGCCGATCAGCTCGGGAATGTCGTCGCGGCGTTCGGCGAGCGAAGGGACGCGCAGCGGCACCACGTTCAAGCGGTGATAAAGGTCCTCGCGAAAGCGGGCTTCACGCATCTCGACCTCGAGTTCGCGGCTCGTCGAGGAAATGATGCGGACGTCGACGGCGACCTTGTGCGAGCCGCCCAACCGCTGGAACTTCTGCTCGACCAGGACGCGCAGGACCTTGCCCTGGGTTTCCAGCGGCATATCGGCGACCTCGTCGATGTAGAGCGTGCCGCCGTGGGCCTCCTCGAGGGCTCCGACCTTGCGCGCACCGCCTGTGCGGTCCTCGGTTCCAAACAGCTCTTCTTCCACCCGCTCGGGAGCCATGGCAGCCGCGTTGAGGACGACGAAGGGGCCGTCCTTGCGCGTTGATTTCTGGTGAATGACGCGGGCGGCGAGTTCTTTGCCGGTGCCCGAGGCCCCGCGGATCAGGATGCGGCTGTTGGTCGGGGCCAGCCGGTCGATCTGGTTCTTGAGCTGGTTGATCGCGGCGGACTTGCCGATCATGTCGGCCGAGACCGTCGAGCGCTCGCGCAGTTCGCGCACCTCGCGCTTGAGCTGCGAGGCTTCCAGCGCCCGCAGCGTGACGAGGATCAGCCGGTCGGCCTTGAACGGCTTTTCGATATAGTCGTAGGCGCCGCGCTTGATCGCGGTGACCGCCGTTTCGATGTTGCCGTGGCCCGAGATGATGACCACCGGCAGGTCGGGATAGGCCTTCTTGATGATCGACAGGACCTCGAGACCGTCCAGGCGCGAGCCTTGCAACCAGATGTCGAGGATCACGAGCTGCGGGCGACGCTCCTCCACCATGCGCAGGGCTTCGTCGCTGTCACGGGCCAGGCGCGTCTGATGGCCTTCGTCCTCCAGGATGCCAGCGACGAGGTCGCGGATGTCTGCCTCGTCGTCGACGATCAGGATATCGGCTGCCATGACTATCTCCTCGCGCTTCTGGTTCTGTATGCAATCATGAGGGTCAACCGCTGGCCGCAAGCGGCGGCCGGCCGCCGGCTCCGCCTGTCGCAGTCCCCGACCCCGGGGCAGGTAGGCTGCCGCGCAGCGGCAGGGTGATGCGGATCAGGGCACCGGGCAGGCCCATCTGGCCATCGGCATCGGACGGGGCGTCCTCGAGGGCCAGCGTGCCGCCGTGCTGCTCGGTGATCTTCTGGACCATGGCGAGGCCCAATCCCGTGCCCTTGTGACCCTTGGTGGTGACGTAGGGTTCAAGCAGCCGCGCACGCTGCTGCTTGGGCAGGCCCGTGCCGTTGTCGATGACCTCGATGTGCACCCGGTCGGCCTCCGCGCGGACGCGCGTGACGATGCGCCCGGCCCAGCCGGCCGGCTTGGTGCCACTCTCGGCCGCGCTCTCGATCGCCTCGGTCGCGTTCTTCACCAGGTTGGTCACGGCCTGCGAGATCAAGCGGCGGTCGATCGACGTCTTGACCGTCCGTGGCGGGATTTCGAGCACGTAGGTGATCTTGGGGTGGGCCTCGCGGAACAGCAGAACCGGCTCCTGCACCGCATCGCGCACGTCGGCCTCGGACATTTCGGGCTTGGGCATGCGGGCAAACGCGGCGAACTCGTCAACCATTCCCTTGATGTGGCCGGCCTGGCGCTCGATCGTCTCGGTCAGCTTGTCGAACGTCTCGCGATCTTCGGTGATCACCTTGCCGTACTTGCGCCGGATCCGCTCGGCCGACAATTGGATGGGCGTCAGCGGGTTCTTGATCTCATGAGCGATGCGGCGGGCGACGTCGGCCCACGCACTCGTGCGCTGGGCGGTGACGAGTTCGGTGATGTCGTCGAAGGTCAGGACGGATCCGACGTACTCGCCGGCGGCGCGCTCCTCGGTGACGCGGACGGCGAAGGTCCGCTCGACACCGCCGATTTCCATCGTCACGTCTTCATGGGCGCGTGGCTTCAGCGACGTGTCGGCGGCCTGCGCGTGGATGGCCGCGAAGGCTGGCAGAACGTCGGCGAGGCGCTGGCCCAGGAGGCTCTCGCAATCGAGCGCCAGCAGGTGGCCGGCCGAACGGGACGCCAGCGTGATGCGCGCGTCGCTGTCCAGGCCGAGGACACCAGCCGAGACCCCCGACAGAACCGCCTCCATGAAGCGGCGGCGGGCCTCGACCTGCTCATTGGCAGCGACCAGGGCGTCGCGTTGGCTCTTCAATTCGCGAGTCATGCGGTTGAACGTCTGCGATAGCCGTCGCAGATCGCCCTCGCCACGACGTTCCGGCAGTTCGAGCGAGAGATTGCCGGTGGAGACCTGCTGGGCAGCCCCGATCAGGCGGCGGATGGGGGCCACGAAGCGGCCGGCGAACCACATACCCGCCCAGATGGCGGCGAGCAGGGCCGTCATCGAGATCGTCAGGTACATGAACGCGTGCGCCCACTTGAGGCCGCCCCTGGCCCGCCGCAGGGCGCTGTATTCAGTGGCGTTCTCCTCGGTCTGGGCGAGGTGGGCGAGGACGACAGGGCTGACGCCGCGACTGACGTAGAGCAGCGAGCCTGGAAGTGTCTCGAGCTGCGTCATGGCGGTAATGCGATTGGACTTGGTCGACACCGACAGGGGCACCTGACCAGCGGCGGCCTCCTCGATCGCGGCCTTCGTCGGCCGGGCGAACGGCAGCGCGTTGTCTTCGAGGCCAGCGACGACGACCCGGCCATTCTGGTCGACGAGGTAGGCCGCCGGAAGGTCGCGCAAACCCGCCTGCGCAAAAATGAGCTGGGCCAGGGCTTTCTGGTCGGATTTCACCGTGGGGGGCGCGGCGTCTATGTCGCGGGCCATGTTGACGACGTCGGTGCGGATCACCTGACCGTGCTCTTCGACGTAGGTGCGCGCGACGTTGGCCGAGCCTTCGATGATCGACCGGACGCGGACCGAAAACCAGTTGTCGAGCGAGCGCGAGAAGCTGACCGTCGCGCCGACTGCGATCAGGATCGCCGGCAGCGCTGCGATCACCGAAAACAGCGCGACGATGCGAATGTGCAGGCGGGCCCCGGCTTCCTTCTCGCGCCAGGCCTTGACCAGCCCGGACACCTGACTGGCCACGACGGCGACCATGGCGAGGATCAGCACCGTGTTGATCATCAACGCCGCCAGCACGACCTCGTTGGTCGGCACGACCGGTGTGAGCCCGGTCAGCAGCAGGAACATCGCAAAGGCCGAAATCAAAGAGAGAACGGCGGTGACGAGGCCGACGAAAAACATCCGGCGAGATGGATCGAGGAGCGGTGACCGCCCTTCCAACAGATCCTGGGTGGACACCGGGGCGGCCGCGGCCAGGAGCCGTTGCCGCGTGAGGCGGCCGGCCGCTTGCTCGCAGAGCGCGAGAAGATGGTCGACTATCTCTCTGAGCGCGCGCAGCATTGAAGTGGCCCTGTCTGCTCGGACGGCGGTCCTGATCTGCTGGGCCGCCCCTATCCGCTTTGGCGCAGCAGCAACAGTGACGCCGCGCGGGCACAACTAAGACCCCAACTGTGACATTCTCGCGACTTTTTGGTCAGGAATGTGGGGCTGGGACGCCGCAGGCCGCGATCGGGGCCGCATGAGACGTTCAGCTTGACCGGCATCGCGTGGTCCGGGGGCTCGCGTCAAGGTTGTGGTGTGCGGAAAACCCTGATGTCGAGCGTCTTGATCCGGGCGCGCAACGTGTTCCGGTTCAGGCCGAGGAGTTCGGCTGCCCGGATCTGATTGCCGCGCGTTGCCGCAAGTGCCGCCGACAGCAAGGGCCGCTCGACTTCGCGGATCACCCGATCGTAGAGGCCAGGTGGCGGCAGTTCCGAACCGTATTCGGAGAAGTGCTCGGACAGATAACGCTCCACCATCTCGCCAAGGCTTTGGGCCGGAATCGCTCCACCCGAATCGCTGACCACGGCAGCGCCGGCAAGCTCGACGTCGACGATGTCGGGCGTCAGCGTGTCCTGCGCGTGCAGGGCGACCAGGCGGCGCACGAAGTTCTCGAGTTCACGCACGTTGCCCGGCCAGTTGTGCGACTTGAGCCGGTCGACGGCGGCTTGCTCGATGCCGCGCTGGCCGAGGCCTTCGCGAGCCGACTGGCGCAGGAAGTGACGCACCAGGTCGCCGATGTCCTCCAGTCGTTCGCGCAGAGGAGGCAGGCGAAGCGGGACAACATTCAGGCGGTAGAACAGATCCTCGCGGAACAGCCCCTGCTGAATCTGCTGGCGCAGGTCACGGTGGGTGGCGGCGATGATCCGGACGTTGGTCTTGATGGGTGTGCGGCCGCCGACGGTCGTGTACTCGCCCTGTTGGAGAACGCGCAGCAGCCGTGTCTGGGCCTCGAGCGGCATGTCGCCGATCTCATCGAGGAACAGCGTGCCGCCCTCGGCCTGCTCGAACCGGCCCTGGGTGCGGTTCTGCGCGCCGGTGAAGGCCCCCTTCTCGTGACCGAACAACTCGCTTTCGATCAATTCGCGCGGGATGGCGGCCATGTTGATGGCGACAAACGGCCCCTGGCGGCGCTTGCCGTAATCGTGGAGCACGCGCGCGACCAGTTCCTTGCCCGTGCCGCTTTCGCCGTTGATCATCACCGTGAGGTCGGATTGCGTCAGCCGGGCGAGCACCCGGTAGATCTCCTGCATGGCCGGTGAGCGCCCGATGAGCGGCAGTTCCTCGCCCTCGGGCTCCGGGTCGCGGCGGACCGGCTTGCGGCCGGGTTCGTGCAGGGCACGACCCACGATGGCGACCACCTCCGACAGGTCGAATGGCTTGGGCAGGTACTCGAAAGCCCCCTTCTCGGCTGCCGTCAGCGCCGTCATCAGGGTATTCTGCGCGCTCATCACGATGATGGGCAAATCAGGCCGCAGCTTCTTGATGCGCGGGATCAGGTCGAAAGCGTTCTCGTCGGGCATGACGACGTCGGTGATGACGACATCGCCTTCGCCCTGGCTGACCCAGCGCCAGAGCGTGGCCGCGTTGCCGGTCGCGCGGGGCGAATAGCCGGCCCGTGCCAGCGCCTGATTGAGCACCGTGCGGATCGCGGTGTCGTCGTCGGCAATGAGGATCGTGCCGCGTGCCATAGGCGTCTGCCTCTTTCTAGCGCTGGCTCTTGGAGCCTGAATGGTCCTCGTGCATCGGGAGCAGGATGCGAAAAACGGTCCGTCCCGGATCGCTGTCACACTCGATGACGCCGCCATGATCGCCGATGATCTTGGCGACGAGAGCCAGGCCGAGGCCCGTCCCGTTGCGCTTCGTGGTGACGAACGGATCGAACAGGTGCGGACGCAGGTGGTCGGGCACGCCGATGCCGTTGTCCTCAATCGAGATCATGAGCGGCAGAGCGATGCGGGAATCCGAGCCGGGTACGGACAGCCGAACACCGGGACGGAACGCCGTCTGGATGAGAATGCGGCCATTGTCCTGACCGCCCTCGACGATCGCCTCGGCGGCGTTCTTGACGAGGTTCAACAGGGCCTGGACGAGCTTGTCGCGCCGGGCTGGCACGGGTGGCAGCGAGGGATCGTAGTCCTCGACGTAGCGCAGGCCGCGACCAAAGCCGCTCTCCGACAGGCGTCTGACGTGATCCAGCACGTCGTGGATATTGACGGGCTCCTTGGCGATCGGGCGTTCATCACCGAAGACCTCCATCCGATCGACGAGGTTCTTGATGCGGTCGGTCTCGGCGCAGATGAGTTGGGTCAGGATGCGATCCTCGTCGCTGAGGCCCGGCTCCAGCAACTGAGCCGCACCACGAATGCCCGACAGCGGGTTCTTGATCTCGTGGGCCAGGACAGCGGCCATGCCGGAGACCGATCGGGCCGCGGCGCGATGGGTCAACTGGCGCTCGATCATCTGAGCCATGGTGCGTTGTTGCAGCATCAGGACGATGCGGTCCGGCTGCTCCGGCAGCGGTCCACCGTAGACGTCGACGAGCTTGGGCGAGGGAAAGCGCGGTGACATGATGTCGACGCCATACTCGTTGACCGTCGCGCCGGTTTCGCGCACCTGCTCGGCCAATGACAGCAGCGGACAGCCGAAAGCGACGACGTCCTGCAGGCCGACGCGCCGAAGCATGGCCAGGGATGTCGACAGGAAGGCTTCCGCGGCGGCGTTGGCGTAGATGAACGCATTCGCATCGCCGAGGACGATGATCGGGTGCGGCAGCGCACCGAGTAGAATGTCGTGCTCGATGTGGCGGCGGGCGACCGGGGTGGTCAACTGGCGCACGGCCACATCGGTCTGCGTGTCAGGGCTCGGTGCGGATGGAGAACGTGCGTTGGCCAGAGCCGCCGCAGGTGCCGCAGCAGGTGCCGGCTCGGCTTTCGGCACTGGGTGGCCCTCTGGCTCTCTCGCTGCGGCGGGGTGTTGCGGACGGCGTGGCGTGTCCTTGCTGCCGGTGCGGTGGCCCGCTTTCGCCGGGGCGGCGACGGGCAGGGTCGCCTTCGCGGAGGGCCGCGCGGCGGCCGAGGCTGCCTCAGGCGTGTCCGACTTGCGTTTCGCCTTGCTGCTCGGCTTTCCGGGATCCTTCTGGCGGCTGCTCATGCGGCGGCCCCCTCGCAGCGGGCCGAGCCTTGGCATTCGGCATAGAACTGGCGCAGCCCGGCCAGTACGCGAGCGGGGTCGTCCTCGGTGCACAACCGCTGCCGCCAGAGCTTGCCTGTCGCCGGCGCGCAGCGGCTTTCTTCGATGTACCAGCCGATATGCTTGCGCGCGTTGCGCACGCCGAGTCGCTCGCCATAGTGGGCAAACATCGCCTCGACGTGCTGGGCCGCGATGGTGCCCTGACGGGAGAGTGACGGCGCGCCAGGATCGCAGCCGGTGGCCAGATGCTGGCCGATGCGACCAGGCAGCCATGGCGCACCATACGCCGCCCGGCCGATCATGACACCGTCTGCACCCGATTGTGTCAAAGCGGTCCGCGCATCCTCGGCGTCACGGATGTCACCGTTGACGATGACGGGAATGCCTACCGCGGCCTTGACCGCGGCGACGCGGCTCCAGTCGGCCCGGCCCTTGAAGAACTGCTGGCGCGTCCGCCCGTGCACCGTCACGAGTTGAACGCCAGCGGCCTCGGCCCGGCGTGCCAACTCTGGCGCATTGACGGTGTCGGGACACCACCCGAGGCGCATTTTCAGCGTGACAGGCACCTCGACCGCGCCGACCACTGCTTCAATCAGCGAAATGGCATGGTCGAGATCACGCATCAGAGCGCTCCCCGACAACTTGCCTGTCACCTCCTTGGCAGGGCAGCCCATATTGATGTCGACGATGTCGGCGCCGCAGTCGACGGCGGCGCGCGCACCCTGCGCCATCCAGTATGGCTCGCGGCCCGCCAGTTGAACGACGAACGGACTCTCGCGTTCGCGCTGGGCGCGGCGAGCCCCTTTAGGGTCGCGGCGCGCCAAGTCCTCGCTGGCGATCATTTCCGTGACGACCATCGCCGTGCCAAGCTCGGCTGTGATCCGCCGAAACGGAAGGTCTGTGACACCCGACATCGGAGCCAGGACGACGTTGCTCGTCAGCTCATGCCGGCCGATGCGGAGTGGCGGACGTGATCCGGACCCCATTCTCTTCCGCTGTCTCCCGCTTGCATCGACCTGCCTAAGAGTTGAGCAGGGTCGAATTGTGATCATCTGTTGTGCAATCTAGGGCCGGCGCAAGGATTCCGCAAGCCCGTTCAAGCGCTCCACCACATCGTGGCCGCCGCGACAATTGCAAGCCACCTCGCATTGGGCTTAACAAGCAGCCGGCGGCCGTGCGGCGACAAGGCGTCTGCCGGGAACGACAGAAGGACCCTCGGCCTTGACGACCGCAGCACTCATCGTTGCAGCAGGGCGCGGAACACGTGCGAGCGCCAACGGACCGACGCCCAAGCAATATGTCGACGTGGGCGGGCGACCCTTGCTCGCCCATACCTTGGACGCGTTTATCGACCACTCAGGCGTGGACGTCGTGGTGGTGGTCATCCACGCCGATGATCGAGGGGTCTACGAAGATGCCGTTGCCGCTTCGAGGGTCGGCGCGAACGACCCGTTGCTGCCGCCCGCTTTCGGCGGCGCGACACGGCAGGCCTCGGTGCTGGCGGGCCTAACCGCACTCGAGCACGTGCAGCCGTCCCGCGTGCTCATCCACGACGCCGCGCGCCCCTTCGTTTCCGCCGACGTGATCGACCGCGTACTGGAGGGCCTGGCGACCTGCGATGGCGCGATCGCCGCCGTGCCGCTGTCCGATACGCTCAAGGCGGCCGACGCGCACGGTCGGATCGCCGGCACGATTGCCCGCGCTGGCTTGTGGCGGGCGCAAACGCCGCAGGGTTTTGCGTTTCCCGCAATCCTGGCCGCACACCGCCGCGCCGCGACCGAGGCCGGGAGTGCGTTTACCGACGACGCCGCCATAGCCGAGTGGGCGGGACTGCCGGTCACGCTCGTCGTCGGCTCGGGCGCGAACGAGAAAATCACCACACCGGAGGATATCGCCATGGCCCGCTTGCGGCTTTCCGGTTCGCCCGCCGCTCTCGAGCCACGGTCGGGGACGGGCTTCGACGTGCATCGGTTCACGGCTGGTGACCATGTCTGGCTGTGTGGGGTCAGAATCGCACACGACCAGAGGCTCGAGGGGCATTCCGATGCCGATGTCGGGCTGCATGCGCTGACCGACGCCCTGCTCGGGGCCATCGGGGATGGTGACATTGGTCAGCATTTTCCGCCCTCCGACATGCGATGGAAGGGGGCCGACAGCGCCGTGTTCCTTGCCGATGCGCGCGAGCGGGTACTGGGCCGGGGCGGGAGGATCGTGAACGTCGATGTGACGCTGCTGTGCGAAGCCCCCCGTATCGGTCCCCACCGCGACGCCATGCGCGCCAGGCTCGCCGAGCTTCTGGGGATCGACGTCACCCGCGTCGGGGTCAAGGCCACCACCACTGAAGGGCTTGGCTTCACCGGACGCCGCGAGGGCATCGCCGCCATGGCCAGCGCGATGGTCCTGGTTCCATCGGGATGACGCGCCGGCAGGCTGAATTGCCGGTGCCGTCGTTGACCCTGCGGTGAGAATCGCGGCAAGTGAACATGATGCGGTTGTATGACCACGGGGCAGCCATTTGGGGGGCCATGCCATGAACATTATGAACCAGGCGGTCGAGCGCGCGCCCGGTGACACGGTTTCCATTCGCGACATCGCCGAGGTTACCGCCTCAGGTTGTCTGGCGACGCGCGTGCGTCAGTTGTCGCGTATCATCACGCGGGTCTATGACGACGCGATGCGCCCACTCGGCATCACGGCCAGCCAGTACACGCTGCTGGCTCAGCTTGCGGCGCGGGATGGGATCACCGCCGTCGAAATCGGCCACGACCTCGATATCGAGAAGTCGACACTGTCGCGCAACCTGAAGCGGTTGCTGGCGTTGGGTCACATCATCATGGACCCGCCTGCGGGGCGGCGCGGGCGCGGCTTGCATCTCACGCCCAAGGGGCAGACGGTTCTCAGGGAAGCCTATCCGATCTGGGCGGCGGCGCAGCGGCAGACGAACACGGTCATGGGCAGCGAGACGCGGCAGACTCTGGACGAGTTGCTGGTGGTGGCCGAGAAGCTCGTCGAGGCCTGAGGTCCGTGCGTGTTTGGGGGGCCCTTTTGGGGGGCCCTTGTCCGGCACCCCGCCGAGGCGTTAGCTGTAGAGGCCACATGGGCTGTCCGTGTGGCCTTTTGCTTTGTGGGGTCTTTATGCTTGCCGAGGCGACGATCGAGCAAGCTGCTGCGCTGCTGGTTAGCCTGCGTCGACGCGGGCTCAGCTTGGTCACCGCCGAGAGTTGTACGGGCGGCCTGATCGCAGCCGCGCTGACCGCCGTTCCCGGGGCCTCCGACGTCGTCGATCGCGGCCATGTGACATACTCCAATGCGGCGAAGACCGAGATGCTCGGTGTGTCCAGCGCGTTGATCGCGGACAAGGGGGCGGTCAGTGCAGAGGTCGCTCGAGCCATGGCCGTTGGTGCCTTGGAGAAATCGACCGCCGCCGTGGCTGTCGCGGTGACCGGTATCGCCGGGCCGGGCGGAGGGTCGGGGGCCAAGCCGATCGGGCTCGTCCATCTTGCGGTCGCCATGGGGACGCGGGTCGTGCACGAGGAGCGCCGGTTTGGTGATCTCGGGCGGGACGGCATTCGCAGCGCGACCGTCGCAGCAGCCTTCGCACTGATCGAGCGGGTCATCGACGATGCGGCGCTTTAACAGGGCAGCCGCGGCGGCGCTGGTGGCTGTCGTCACGACCGGCGTCATCGTGCTCGCCTGGCCCTTGGCCGCAGAGGAGCCGGGGCCGACAGCGCGGGCGGTCGCCGAACTGCTGTTCCGCGGGAGTGCTGCCGATCCGCCGGACCTGTCGGGGCAAACGCTCACCGACCTCGATCTGGCCGGCCTTGATTTCAAGATGGCGCGCCTTGTCGACGCCGATCTATTCGGCACAGATCTCAGCCGGGCGGACCTGTCGGGGGCAGATCTGCGTGGTGCCCGCTTGGACCGGACCGTCATCATCGCGGCCCGGTTTGCCGGTGCCAATCTCGAAGGTGCTTCGCTGTTGCGCCCCTCGACCTCGGCGGCTCTCGCGCCGACGGCGGCGGAAGCTGCCGATTTCAACGGAGCAAATCTCAAGCGCGTCCGACTTTTTGGCCGGTTCTCAGGCTCGCGTTTCAGGGGCGCGGACCTGTCGGGCGCGACGGCGGCCCCGTTCTCCCGCACGGGCTTCATCGAACATATCTGGCGGACCGAGCTGCAATCGGCCGATCTTTCCGGAGCGCGCCTCGTGGGTGCCAATCTGGACAAGGCGCTTCTCGCCTTTGCGATCCTTCGTGGAGCCGATCTGGCGAGGGCGCGCCTGCGCGACGCCGATCTGTCGCGCGCCGACCTGACGGGGGCCGACCTCACAGGGGCGGATTTCTCGGGGGCCGACGTCGACGGCACGATCCTGACCGGTGCCTTGGGGTTGGAGACGGTCGTCGGCTGGGACACGGCAAAGAACGTCGACAAGGTCGTGCGTCGCTGATCCGTGCCGGCGCTGGAGCCTGCTCCCGCCGAGGACCTGCCGGCCAATGGATCATGGTCCTTGCGGTGCGTTCAAATCGCCCCGTCAGGTGGGCACCGCGGCGGTCCCATGGCCATGTGGACGACCATAAATCTGCCGGGCGCGGTTTTCGAACGCTTCTGAGAACTTGCGGAAGGCCTTATCGAACATGGCCCCCATCAGCAGCCCCAACATGACCGAGCGAAACTCATAGGTGATGAAGAAGTCGATCTCGCATCCCTGCGGATGGGGGAGGAACCGCCAGCGGTTTTCCAGGTGCCGGAACGGCCCGTCGACATACTCCACCACGATCCGGTTTTCCCCGGGGATCAGGGTCACGCGCGTCGTGAAGTGCTCGCGGATCGCCTTGTAGCCGATCCCCATGCGCGCCGTCAGCACCGTGCGGTCAGTGAGCGTCTTGCGATCGGTAATGCGGAGGCTTTCGCAGAGCGGCAGGAATTCAGGATAGCGCTCGATGTCGGCCACGAGATCGAAGATCTGGCCCGGGCTGAAGGCGAGCGTGCGGCGGTTGGAAAAGCTGGGCATGGGGTTCTGTTGCGGTTTGCCACGGGAGCCGTTCGTTACCCGACCCGCCAGGACCACTCGATCAGGATGGCGGTGCGACCGTCTTGGAAAACTCGCTCGGGTCTTTGCAGTATTACACCAGTTGGGCCGAACCGGAGCAAAGAGCCTCTAAGCGCCTTATCGTCGCGTTCTCGCCAAACGGGGCGGCTGCGTTTGCCCGGGCCCAACCGCGCCTCACGTTTCCATGTTCATTTGGGCTCTGCGCGCCGCCCGCAGCCGCGCGAAATCCTCGCCCGCGTGATAGCTCGACCGGGTCAACGGGCTCGCGGCGACCAGGAGAAAGCCTTTCGCGACGGCAACCCGCTCATAGGCCTTGAAGGCTTCGGGTGTCACGAATTGTTTGACCTCGGCGTGCTTGCGGGTCGGTTGCAAGTACTGGCCGAGGGTCAGGAAATCGACGTCGGCGGAGCGCAGGTCGTCCATGAGTTGCAGAACCGCCTCGCGATCTTCGCCGAGTCCGACCATGATCCCCGACTTGGTGAACATTGCGGGGTCGAGTTCCTTGACGCGCTGGAGCAGACGCAAAGAGTGGAAATAGCGGGCGCCGGGCCGGATCTTCAGGTAGAGGCCGGCCACCGTCTCCAGGTTATGGTTGAACACGTCCGGGCGGGCCGCGACGACCGTCTCGAGCGCACCGTCCTTCCTCAGAAAATCGGGCGTCAGAATCTCGATGGTCGTCCGCGGGGCCGCCGCGCGGATGGCCGCGATGACGGCCGCGAAATGTGCAGCCCCGCCATCGGCCAGATCATCCCTGTCAACCGACGTGATGACGACGTGATCGAGGGCCAACTGGGCCACAGCGTCGGCCACACGCGCCGGTTCGGTCGGATCGAGGCTCGTGGGCAGCCCGGTACGGACATTGCAGAACGCGCAGGCCCGGGTGCACGTGTCGCCCATGATCATCATCGTCGCGTGCTTTTTCTCCCAGCACTCGCCAATGTTGGGGCAGCCTGCTTCCTCGCAGACCGTATGCAGCCCGCGGGATTTGACGATTTCGCGCGTTTCCGCGTAACCCGGCGAACCAGGAGCCCGCACCCTGATCCAAGCCGGCTTGGCCAGGACGGGCGTATCGTCGCGATGAGCTTTCTCCGGATGCCGCGGCTTCGGCGCGGCACCCGTGGTGTCGAGGACGGTGACCATAGGCACTCCAGGTGACGGGTCTCGCCGACCATTACGTGGCCATCGGCCCGCCGCGATCAAGTCCCGCCGACGGTCCACATGCACCTGCGGGGCCGTCGCAGTCGATCAGCGCGCGATGATCCTGGCCAGGATCACGACGATGATCGCACCGATCGTCGAGACGAGGATCTGGGTTCCGAAGGGGATCGCGTTCGTCACATCGGTGACGGCTGGCGGAAGCGCCAGGACGCCCATCTGAACCAACACGCCGCCGATCACAGCGCCGATGATGCCGACGACGAGGTTGCGGATCAGACCGCCGCCGCCAAGCAGCAACCCGGCCAGCCAGCCGGCGATGAGGCCGTTCAAGGCCATCACGACCCAAGGGTTCTGGAGGTACACCATGACTTGATCCATCGAATTCCCCTCATCGTTGATGCGGAACGTGTAGTCCTGACGTGGGGCGAACCCAATCGTCAGTCGATCAGCCGGGCGACGAGAACGACAACGATCGCGCCGATCGTCGCGGTCACGATCTGACGCGCCAATGCGTTGCCGATGCCCAGGCGGACGTTGGCGGCATCGAGGAGGTAGCCGCCGACAAAAGCGCCTATAACGCCCGTCAGCACATACCTCAAGAGGCCACTGCCTCCAACGACCACGGAGGCGAGCCAGCCAGCAACGAGGCCGATCAGCAGGAAAACGACGATCTGCTGTGTTCGTTGATCCATGTCGTCCCTGCATCACCGATTCGTAGGTTGCGACAATCGCGGCCGACTCGTATGGCACGAACCGCGATCATGCCGGCAGCCTCTGATGCGCCGCCTCCGGGTCAGCGGTGCGCGAGCGGGGCGGAAACCGCAGCGCGCCGCGACCTGGAGTGCCGAGAGCAAAGCTCACGCGTGGCAGCGCGCCCCGAGGTACTGGTTCAGCAACTCGTTGTAGCGATTGGCGAGAGCGCGGTCGCCTTCCGACAGTTTGCGTCCCGCACTCATCGCAGAGACCTTCGATGGAACGCCGCGGTTGTCGAGCGTACGGAGTTCGGACCTGATGGATCCGCATGACGAGCCGGACGGCAGGGCTTGTGCCTGGGGCCCGTTGCCGGAGTTACTCGCACAGCCTGAAAGTCCAAGCGCCATCGAGGCGACGAGAACCAGCAAGGCAGTCGTGGCACGCGTGCAGACCACGGCGCTCTCCCTATCGAACCAAGGTGATAACAAGGGTTGGACCACAACGCGCCGAGGCCCGCAAGTGCCGCACTTCGGAGTGTGGCCGTTCGGCAGCGCACAAGAGGTGGTTGTCGACCCGTGCGCCGCGTCACCAGCGCACATGTGAAGTGGCGGACCGGACAGCGATGTTCGTCGGCCCGGCCTTGTTGGACAGAGCCGTCGACACCGCCGGATCAGGGCCTTTGTGCGGCGACGGCAGCGGCCTTGGTCTCCGCCGACTTGGGCGCGGCTGCTCCTGCCGCCGGGGCGGCCGCTGCTGCAGCAGCAGGGGCTGCGGCTGCCGTTTGAGCCGGGGTGGATGCTGCAGCCAGTGTCGAGCATTTGTTCTGGAAGTCGCCGTTGGCCTTGTCGAGTTCGGTCATCCGGGCAAGGGCCTCGCGCTTCACGCTGACCGTCGCACCTTTGCCGGACGAGACCTTCTCGATCCGCTGCGGCGTGCCTTCCCTGCGCAGTTCCTCGATCCGGGCCATCAGCGCAACGCATGCAGGGTCGATGCGAGGCGTCTTGGCGGCGGCCTGGTCCTGCAACGAGCCGGTGGCCAGCGACAGGCTGCCGTCGCTGGCGCATCCGCCCACGGCGACGGCTGATACGGCGAGGACGACGGCTGCGAGGGCACGCGGGTTCATGGCAGGGCTCCGAGTTTTGAGGTGTTTGTCCAGACGCCGCTACATTATTCGTGTGAAGCACGTCGCCGTTCGCGCTGGCAAGC
The DNA here is from genome assembly GCA_033765285.1 of Hyphomicrobiaceae bacterium. Lineage (GTDB taxonomy): Bacteria > Pseudomonadota > Alphaproteobacteria > Rhizobiales > Hyphomicrobiaceae > Filomicrobium. The sequence goes on from JANRIE010000059.1 coordinate 355,848, forward strand.
CACGAGCCATGTTTGCTGGGGCATAATTGTGAAAGATAGCCCTGAATGTGTGGAAACGTCACGAGCGTGCCAGATGTGCAACATGCGCAGCGTTCGGGCACTCGCGTCCCGCCTGGAGCTGGCTGATGGTCGGCGTCCGACGACGGCTCTTCAGGGCGCGTGTATGCTTCCGAAGCCATCGCGGGGCGCCCGCTTCATGACGTGGCGTGTACGACTAAGTCGCGCTCTTGCGGGCAGCCAGGACGATCAGGTTCTAGCATCCAATCGTCACCAGATGTCCAGGTGATACGGGTCCTCGATGTGCGCGCGCAGGCGGGCCAGCGCGTTGAGGCCGTGCGCCGGTTCGACCAGGCCGACGTCGATGCTCAAGACCACCCTGACGGCCGGAGCGACCTCGAATTCTCCTTCGGCAACGCTTACGGTCTCGGTGACTGAGCCGACGCCCAGCGCGGTGGCAAATCCCGATGGAACGCCGAGCTCGACGGTGTCCACGTCAGGCCGGTCGATGACGAAAACGAGGCTGGTGGCCGCCGCGCCAGTGTGTTGATCTACCTCAAGAGCGCCTCTGCGGCGCGCAACGGCCAGGTCGATCAGGGATGCGGTGTCGGCGGCAGGAATCACGCGGGTGTGCGCCCCCTGTCCCGCTTGCATCAGTGCCAATGTGACACCGCCGACGCCGACCGCGCGTCCGGCCCGCGAGACGACATTTGCAGCGGGAACCTCCGCGAGCGCCAGGGCCCAGGCTTTCACGACGAGATCGGTGAACGACGGCAGCGGCGTGTCAGGCGATACTGGCCGGTGGCGGGCCAACAGGTCCTGGCGCAGACTGAGCAACCGGCCGACTTGACATCTGGTGGCCAGCCGAAGGGCCACGGCAGGCGGGGCGGCGTGCGCGAGTTGCAGACGAGGCGGCTCGTCCATGGTCGCGCGGGTCACTGGGGAGCCGTCGCGCGTCTGCGGCGCACCCAGTCGTGCGGCGGCGCGCGCTCCAGGGCGGTCCACGTCGCGGGCGATTACGCGCCCGCCCGGGCCACTGCCCGACAGCGCCGCCAGCGTCAATCCCGCCTCGGCGGCGGCGCGCCGGGCGCGGGGGCTCGCCCGTGCGGGAAGTGCTTCGCTCGGCTGCAGCGCGCCGGAAGGGACAGGCACCAAGGTCCCGCCCATGTCGTCATTCATGTCTGCATCGAGGTCCATCTCTGCGAGTTCGGTGCCGGGTGGATAGCTGCCACGCCCGGCGGCGAGAAGGCGGACTATGCGGCCGGCATCCGCGGCCCAGATGGCGAACCGCCCGTGCGGGCACACGACGTCCGCCACGGCCGAGCCGCTTGCGACATGATCGCCTTCGCCGACCAGCCAGCGGATCTCGTTGGGCGGTCCGGCTTGCGCGGGAACGTGCGGCATCAGGATACGTGTCGTCATGGCCGGGATTGATCAGGACCGCGGTCCGGCCAGCGATAGACGAAGGTCAGATAGCCGAGCGTCAGATAAACGGCGCTGGCAACGATCCACCCTACGGCCACGCCCAACTCCTGCTGGGCGAGACCCGCGACTGCCGCCCCATCGAAGGGGAGGGGATTGCGCAGGTCGACGACCTCGACGGTGCGGCTGGGCAAGCGCTCCCACGCGGTCAGCAGGCCCTCTTGCATCGTCTGTATGACCAATGCCGTGCCGCCGAGAAAGACGAGACCGACCGATAGCAGGCCAAACGCTAGAAGGCGCAACAGCAGCGGAGCGTGCGCGAGAAACAGGTAGAGAGCGGCCACGTAGCCCGAGATGATCGCGAAGAACATCGAGAAGATGTCGAGGATCGCGGTGATCGCCTCGAACAAGCCGTTGATGACATCTGCCTCGGTCATGGGGCATCCTTGCGAATGGTGGTGGCTGCGGCCGACACACGCCGCTTCCAGTTCAGTCAGTGTTCGGTGCGGCCCTTGATGCGGCCGGACATGCCGAGTTGGTTGGTGTGGAGATTTTCCGAGAACGCGCGCTCGATGATTTTCAATGCATCCGACCGGCTCATCTGGCCGTCGAGTTCGACGGCATGCGCGATGTGGTGGACCACGTCGGACAACAGTCGCCCCCACTCACTGGCATCGTCGCGAAACGTCTCGGGATCGAACACGACGTGCAACGCGCCATCGGCGACCCACGCGCGGAGAACTTCCATGGCCTTGTCTGCACTCAGAACGCCCTCGGGCAGTTCCAGTTCGAGCAGCGGCGTGTCGTCGTCGTCGGCCATGGCGGTACCTCCCGTCGTCGCCTGATCCGTCAGAAGACGTAGCAGATACGCCGCAGGGCCGCGACGAGCTTTACGACGGCACGATCCGTGTCGGGCCGATCGCCCTGTGCCCCCGGCGAGCGGGCCCCGCGGACAGTGAGCGGGGGCGCATCGAGGTCGTCGAAGGCGCGGGTGGCGATCTCGGCCGCGATCTCGGCCGCATAGGGCCAATCAGCCGCGTGCGGTTCCACGACGACAAGGCGGCCCGTACGGCTGACAGACGCGCAGATTACCTCGAGTGCGGGGCCGTGCAGCGTGTCCAGCCCGATCACCTCGGCGTCCAGTCCGTCTGCCAGGAGGAGATCGCGGGCGGCGGCCAGCGCCACCTCGTCCTGATCGAGATAGGCCACGATGGTCGCGGCATTGCCCCGCCGCAGCAGGCGTGCGCCAGGAAGCTGGACCACCGGTCGCGCCGGGCGCGCATCGGACAGGTGCGGCAAGCTGACGGCTTCGAGAGAATGGCTGTCGATGTGATGGCCGGCCAGGGGGTGTACCGGATGGTCACTCACCGCTTCAGCGGACGCGGACGATGCCGGGCCGGCCGGGACTGCGCTGAGGGGAGCGCTTGTGGTGGGCTCGGGTATTGCAGCCAGGGGCCGGGGCTCATCCTCACCGGCGTCGGCGATTTCGGCAATCGGCTGGCCCGATCGCAGCCCAGTCGCGCCTTCGGCGACGACGAGTCGCGCGACGCGTCCGGCATCGGCGGCCTCGATGAGGAAAGCGGTGTCCCCGCCGCACGTGAACTCGGCGATGATGTCGCCGGCCGCGATCTCGTCATCCTCGGCGACCAGCCATTTCACGATCTGCGCCGCCTGTGCGCCGTCCGGCAACTCGGGCATCAGGATCTGGATGGGCATGTATGGGGTCCGGGCCGTTGCGCTGGGCCCGTTAAAGCAGCCCGGACCGCGGCTGTCACTCCAATCCAGAAGGTCCCTCGATGGTTCGCCGGGTCGGTCAGCGCACGACGATCACGCGATCGCCGGGCCGGGCGTAGCCCAGCACGTCGCGGGCTATTTCTTCGACAAGATCGGGATGGGGGGGCTCGGTGGCGAGCAGCCTGACATCTGCGGCCAGCGACGACCGCACGGCCTCGAGGCTCCTGATCTCGAACTCGACGAGAGTGGAGCGGTCGATCAGTCTGGATCGAGCCTCGAGACCGTGACGGCCATGCAGCGCATGATGGGCGAAGTAGGCGGATGAGGAGATGCAGACAAGCACTACCGCGGTCTGCCACAGCCTCGATCGCTGCTTCATAGGTTGGGGACGCAACACGCGTTCGAACTCGCCTGACGCTCGACAAAAGGGAAAGCCGGAACGAGTTCAGTGATAGCCTGCAGAGAGTTAAAGGCAGGTGAACGACCGCACGAATTTCGGGCAGCCTTGGCCGGCCGGCCGCAGCCCGCCGCGCCCCACCTCCCGTCGTGGCTGCGCCGCTTAGGCCCCCATGCGACCACGCAGGACCGAGCGCCCGGCGTAGCGGGCGACACCGCCCAACTCCCCCTCGATGCGAATGAGCTGGTTGTACTTCGCCAGGCGGTCGGACCGCGACAGCGAGCCGGTTTTGATCTGGCCACAGTTCGTCGCCACCGCCAGATCGGCAATCGTCGTATCTTCTGTCTCCCCGGACCGATGCGACATGACGGCCGTATACCCTGCGCGCTGGGCCATGTTCACGGCGTCGAGGGTTTGTGACAGCGACCCGATCTGGTTGACCTTGACCAGGATCGAGTTGGCGATCCCCCTGGAGATGCCTTGCGCCAGGCGGTGTGTATTCGTGACGAATAGGTCGTCGCCGACGAGTTGGCAGCGGTCGCCGATCAGATCGGTCAGCGCCTTCCATCCGTCCCAGTCGTCCTCGGCCATCCCGTCCTCGATCGAGATGATCGGATAGCGCGCGACGAGGTCGGCGAGATAACGGGCCATGGCACCGGAGTCGAGCGTCTTGCCCTCGCCTTCCAGGTGATAGCGACCCTCCTTGAAATACTCCGTCGATGCGCAATCGAGGGCGAGCATGATGTCCTCGCCAGGCTTGTAGCCAGCCTTCTCGATGGACTTCATGATGAACGAGAGCGCCTCGTCGGCCGACTTGAGATTGGGGGCAAACCCGCCCTCATCGCCGACGTTGGTATTGTGTCCGGCATCCTTGAGGCCCTTTTTCAGGGCGTGGAAGACCTCCGCGCCCATGCGGATGGCGTCCGCGCACGTCTCGGCGTTGACCGGCATCACCATGAATTCCTGGATGTCGATCGGGTTATCGGCGTGGGCACCGCCGTTGACGATGTTCATCATGGGCACCGGCAGGATGTGGGCGGCTGCGCCGCCGACATAGCGGTAAAGCGACAGGCCGGACGCGTCGGCCGCGGCCTTGGCGACGGCCATGGACACGCCGAGAATGGCGTTGGCACCCAGGCGCGCTTTGTTGTCGGTGCCATCCAGTGCGATGAGAGCCTCGTCGACACCGCGCTGATCTTCGGCATCCATGCCCACGATCGCATCGAAAATTTCGCCGTTGACGGCGTCGACCGCCTTCGTCACGCCCTTGCCGAGATAGCGCGCCGCGTCACCGTCACGCAGCTCGATGGCTTCATGGGCACCCGTCGAGGCCCCCGAGGGCACTGCGGCGCGGCCGAACGAGCCGTCCTCCAGCTCGACGTCGACTTCCACGGTCGGATTGCCGCGGCTGTCGAGGATTTCGCGTCCGATGATGTCGATGATGGCGGTCATGGGGTCTGGTCCTCGCGCTGGCGGGCGGCTGGTGCCTGAAACTTAGGCCGTCTTGGCAGGTCGGCTGGCGTGTTCTTAGCGATGTTTGCCTGGCGGGCAAAGACCCGAGCAGGGCGCTCGCTGTGCCTGGACGGGGAGCCGAACGGGTAGTCGCGGGCTGCCCGTCGTGCAAAAGTGCCGGTTTAGCGAGAGCGTCAAAAGGGTTGCCATGGGCCAGACGACAGGCGCGGCGCTCGTCCTATTCTCGGGCGGGCAGGATTCGACGGTGTGCCTGGCCTGGGCACTGCAGCGCTATCGGAGCGTGGAGACGATCGGCTTCGATTACGGGCAGCGCCACGCGGTCGAACTCGTCGCGCGCGGGCGCGTGCGCGAGGCTGCCGTGCGGGCATTCCCAGATTGGGCGCAACGTCTGGGGGTCGATCATATGCTCGGCCTGCCGGAACTCGGCCGCATCAGCCAGACCGCGCTCACCCGGGAGGCCGCGATAGAGATGACCAGCGCGGGGTTGCCATCCACCTTCGTGCCCGGGCGGAACCTGTTGTTTCTGACCTACGCCGCCGCCGTCGCCTACCGTCGCGGCATAGATGTGCTGGTCGGGGGCATGTGCGAGACGGATTATTCCGGATATCCCGACTGCCGGCGCGACACGCTCGATGGTCTGGAGACGGCCATCAGCCTCGGGATGGACCGGGCCATGCGGATCGAAACACCGCTCATGCAGGTCTCGAAAGCAGGAACGTGGGCGCTGGGCGAGGCACTGGGTGGGCCGGCGCTGACGGACATCATTCGTGTCGAAACGCACACGTGCTACCTCGGCGACCGCAGCAGGCTGCACCGGTGGGGCCATGGCTGCGGGGCGTGCCCGGCGTGTGCTCTGCGAGCCAAGGGATGGGATGAATGGCAAGCCGCAAAGAGCTGATCCGGGCCATCGACCTTTATCTGTCGGGAGACTGGGCGGCCGCGCACGCCATCGTCCAGGCCCATGAAGCGGACAAGCATGCCTGTGAGATCCACGCCATCTTGCATCGCAGCCAGGGTGACAAGGACAATGCGCGCTATTGGTATGCGCAGGCCGGCATTCACGAGTGGCCTGCAACCGATCCCGACGGCCAACTCCTCAGGCTGCGCGACAAGCTGGCGCAAGAGGCCTGACACGACGTGTGGGCCAGCCGGATTCAGAGCTTGAACGGTGAGAAATCGGTATCGCGATCGTAATGGTCCACGCGCTCGGCTTTCTTGAGGGCCGCCACGACGACGTAGGTGACCGGTGTGAACAACACCTCGACGAGTGTCTTGGTCACGAACTGCGCGAGCATGACCATGGGCAGGGCTTCATTCGGGATGATGCCCGTGCCGTAGAAGGCCAGCGGATAGAACAAAAGTGAATCGACGCCCTCGCCGGCGATCGTCGAACCGATCGTGCGCATCCACAGATGCCGGCCTTCGGTCCACAGCTTCATTTTCGCCAGAACGTAAGAATTGACGAACTCGCCGCAGAAATAGGCGACCATCGAGGCCGCGACGATCCGCCAGGTATTGCCGAACGCAATCTCATAGGCGGCCTGATGGGTCCAGAACGGGGCGGGTGGCAAGGCGACGACGACAGCGGCCATTACGGACGCGAAGGCCAGTGCGGCGAACCCCGCCCAGATCACCTTGCGGGCTTTCGCGTAACCGTAGACCTCGGTCAGGATGTCACCGAAAATGTAGGAGATCGGAAAGAAGAGCACGCCGGCACCGAACACATAAGCCCCGATGAGAGGTAGTTCGACCTGTGCGATTTTCGCCGGCCCGATCAAGTTCGAGCACACGAGTACGACGACAAAGGCAACCATGACGAGGTCGAGGTAGCGATAGCTGCGCTCTGGCTGGTACATGGTTCTTCCCTCCTCGGCGGTGCCTCGCTTGACACCGCAAGCAGCAACGCTACGCAGGGCCGGATGTATCAGGTCAAGGAAATATTCCTTACGCTGCAGGGCGAGGGTGCGCAGGCCGGTCACGTGGCCGTCTTCTGCCGCTTTGCCGGCTGCAACTTGTGGTCGGGGCGCGAACAAGACCGCGCCACGGCGCAATGTCGCTTCTGCGATACCGATTTCGTCGGCACCGACGGCCTGGGGGGCGGCAAGTATCCCAACGCGGACGCGCTGGCGGCCAGCGTGGCTCGCGCCTGGACCGGCGGGCCAGACCATCGGCTGGTCGTGCTGACCGGCGGCGAACCCATGTTGCAGGTCGACATGCCGCTGATCGAGGCGCTGCACGCGCGCGGGTTCAGGGTTGCCATCGAGACCAACGGGACGCTGCCGGTGCCGCGGGCCGTCGACTGGATTTGTGTCAGCCCGAAAGCGGGAACCACCCTCGTCCAGACCGAGGGCGAGGAACTGAAGCTCGTCTACCCGCAGCCAGAGTTGCTGCCGGAGGCGGTCGCGTCACTGGCGTTCGGGCATTTCTACCTCCAGCCCATGGACGGGGCTCAGCGGCCGGACAATACGGCCGCAGCGGTGGCATACTGTCTGGCGCATCCGCGGTGGGGCCTGTCGATCCAGAGCCACAAGATGATCGGGATACCATGACAGGGCCGGCGCTCTGGCGCTCGCCTGAGAATTCAACTATCTAGCCGGCCATGAAGATCTACCGCGAGTTCACCTTCGAGGCCGCGCATTATCTACCCAGCGCGTTGCCCGGTCATCCCAATGCCCGCATCCACGGGCATTCTTTCCGTGCGCGCATCTGGGTGACGGGCGAGCCCGACCCCGAGACCGGCGTCGTCGTTCATTTCGACGAACTTTCGGCGGCAATGGCGGATGCCCGGGAGAGCCTCGATCATCGCTTGCTGAACGAGGTCGAGGGGCTCACTGCGCCAACGCTCGAGCGGATCACGCTGTGGCTTTGGAACCGGCTGTCGAACAGGGTTGCGGGTCTTTCCCTCATCGAGGTGCATCGCGACAGTTGCCGAGAGGGTTGCGTCTACGAGGGTCCGGCGGGCGCCACACGGCAGGCGGCGGAGTAACACCCATGACACGCAAGCCCCCTGACGTCAGTCTGCTCGGTCAGCACGCGCCCTTGCCCGAGAGCCCGGAACAGGCCGTTTTGGATCGGGTGGCGAACCCGCATCCTGATACACATTACCTGGCGCGGTTCACGGCTCCCGAATTCACGTCCCTGTGCCCAGTGACGGGCCAGCCGGATTTCGCGCATCTCGTCATCGACTATGTGCCGGCAGGCTGGCTCGTCGAGTCGAAGTCGCTCAAGTTGTATCTGGGGGCCTTCCGCAACCACGGTGCCTTCCACGAAGACTGCACGGTCGGTATCGGCCGGCGGCTTGCCACGCTGCTCGAGCCTCACTTCCTGCGGATCGGCGGCTACTGGTATCCGCGCGGCGGCATCCCGATCGACGTGTTCTGGCAAACGGGGTCCTGTCCCAACGATGTCTGGCTGCCCGAACAGGGGGTCGCACCCTATCGCGGGCGGGGCTGACGGGCACAGCCCGAGACCGACGTCTGGCCGGGTCCTCGGCTGGGGGCCGGCCAAGCCGTAACGTGCCCCCGTCGGAACAGACAATGTTGGGCCAATGCACGCACTGCGGAACGAGCCGTTGCGACTGCAGGGTGTGCCGTACCAGCCACGCGTTACGCGCGATCACTGCGCGGCGTAGCCTCTGACGGCGGCGATTTTGGCTCATGGTCGTCGTTGGGCGGGGCCAACGTCGCGATCTCGCGGCCGAAGTCGTCGAGCATGTCCGCGCCCAGCCGCGCAAGATACCTGTTGACCCACGGCTTGGCCGCCAGCGAGCCGAAATAGAACGTCGCCGTTGCGAGTGCTGCGAGCGCCTGAGCCGACGCGCCCTCGTCAGCCAGCAGGCGGATGGCCCAATAGGCATCGCCCAGTCCGAGGGTAACGAAGGTCAGACCAGCGGCCAGGACGCCATTGGTGGCGTAGACGTGCCAGGTCAGGAGTGAGTGGGCCACGAGATAGGCGACAGCCATCGCCATGAACAGCGACTGCAACAGACCAAACCAGCGATCGCGCCGCATCTGGCGTTCGTCGAAACTGGTCATCGCAGCACCAGCCAATTCATTGGGCGGTGGGCCGGCCCGATCAACGCTTGGCCGACTCGCCACGCCGCTCGTGATCTCGCTGCCAATAGACGAGCGCCACGGTTACGAGAGCCGTCAGTACCATCGTCGTGAGAATTTCGGGCTGCCTGATGAAGCCCAGCCACTGTTCGAAGGCCTGGACCGGCGATTTCGTCTTCCCGACGAGCATCGTGCTGCCGCCGAGGACGATCAGAAGCGCGAGGGACGTCAGCACGACCGACATGCCCACCTGTATCGAGCGCTTCACGGCTTTGGGGACGCTGACGCGCCGCCCTGGCATCACCAGCATGGTTCTGTCGGACATGGAAGCCTCGCATCTATCGACGACCGAATCGGCACCACAACGATAGCAGCAGAGCCGTTATTCCGCACCGACAAATGGCCAGCACATTGCCGTTTTGACGTCTGCTTACCGGGTCGGATCGCTTCCGTGCAATGCTCAGAACCACGAGGACTGTTCACGATTGGTCGCTTCGGATTGAGCCCTTAAATCACCGTGCGCCGGCGGCGCTCTCTGCCTGCCGCGCAGCCATTTCCGGGTCTGTGCGAAGCCCGCACGCGCATGAACACTTTACCAGCATTTCAGTCAGCCGCCGTTCATGAGTGAACTCATAGAATGAGGACCACGTAATCAGCATCGGTGTCACAGAGGGTGCCGGCCATGCTCATGGAAATTATTCGCTCCGGTCTCATACTCGTCATGGGAATGACGGTGATCGCCAGCGGTGTCGTCGTGCTGGTCTACGGCTGACATTACGAGCTGCGCGCGCTGGTTGCCGGCCGGCGTGAGCCGCCCTGGCGCAGCGCTGTTACGCCGTCTTGCGCTCGCGCGGCGCAGCGACGACTTAGAGAGGGCTTCATACAGAGGGTCCTCCATTGCGGCTTCCCGAACTGGCTGGCGAGGCGCGGCTGCCATTGCTCCGAGCTCAGTCCTACGTCAGCGATCTCATGACACCGACGGTCCGGCTCGGCGTGACCGGACTTTCACGCGCCGGCAAAACCGTTTTCATCACGGCGCTGGTCAGGTGCCTGACCGAGGGTGGGGCCGTGCCCACGTTCGGCCGGCTGTCGGGGATCGCCGGGTTCAGGGCTTATCTCGAGCCACAGCCGGACGACGACATCCCGCGCTTCCAGTACGAAGAGCACCTGGCCGCACTCACCGGGGCTCAGCCACGCTGGCCTGAGAGTACGCGGCGCATCAGCCAACTGCGCCTGACGCTGGAGTGGCCTGCGGCAGAGGGCATGCTCGGTCTACTGGGCCTCACCCGTCGCGTGCATATCGACATCGTCGACTATCCGGGCGAGTGGCTGATCGACCTCAAGCTCATGAGCGAGAGCTACGCGGAGTGGTCAGCGGATGCGCTGGCGCTGGCTCGCAGTCCCTCGCTCGAAGCGGTCGCGCGCCCGTTCCTCGCATTTGTCGGAAGCCTCGAGCCGGAGGCTGCCGCCGATGAGCAGACCGCCATCAAAGGCGCGCGCCTGTTCACCGATTACCTCGTCCGGGCTCGACGCGAGGCCCCCTGGCAGTCGGCGCTGGGCCCCGGGCGCTTTCTGCTGCCGGGCGATCTGGAGGGCTCGCCGCAACTGACTTTCTTCCCGCTGCCGCTGGAAGCAGGCCAGACGAAGCACGCGCGGAGCCTGCATGGCCTTCTGTCGCGACGCTTTGAGAGCTACAAGTCGAACATCGTCGAACCGTTCTTCAAAGCGCACTTTTCCAGGCTGGACCGGCAGATCGTCCTGGTCGATGCCTTATCGGCGCTGAACGGTGGTGCGGAAGCCCTGGCCAATCTCGAGCGTGGACTGGCCGGTGTGCTGTCGGCATTCAGGCCGGGCGCATCGAGTTGGCTGTCGCTGTTCCTGCCCCCCCGGATCGACCGCATCGTGTTTGCCGCCACCAAGGCCGACCACATCCATCGGACGAGCCATCCGCGCCTGGAGGCGATCCTCGAAAAGGCGACGACGCGGGCGGCCCACAAGGCAAAATCTGCCGGGGCCGGCATCCGCTGCATCGCCACGGCCGCCTTGCGGTCGACCGAGGACGTCGAGAAGAAGCAGGCGGGACAGTCCTATCGCTGCGTGCGCGGCGTGGCCATGGCGGGAGAAACCGTCGATGGCCGCCGCTTCGACGGCAAGGCGAGGGTGGTCGTCTTTCCAGGCGACCTCCCGCTCGATCCCCTCGATGCCTTCGAACCGGAGGCTGCGCGATCCGACCACTACAGTTTCGTCCGTTTCGAGCCCCCCGTTCTGCGGTCGGGCGGCGATAGCACGACACCGTCCTGGCCACATACCGGTTTGGATCGGGTCGTGGCCTTCCTGATCGGGGACCTGCTGCCATGACCTCCACGCCCCCGCGCAAGCCGATGGTCTTTGCCGCCGACGATCCCGCGATCACGACGACGCCGCCAGACGAACCTACACGGCCCGATGTGAGCGGAAACGACGATGGGCCAGACGGTGGCGGCCGGTTGGAACAGGGCCGCGCGCGGACGTTTGAAGGTGCGCCGGCACCGGTCGCCCGGGAACCGCGTGGGGGCCGCTGGGGAGCCCTATTCCTGACGGCGATCGGCGGCCTTGTGGCACTTGCCGCCGGTCTTTGGGTCTCCGACGCGGTGGCCGCCATCATCTGGCGTGAGGATGCACTGGGCTGGACGGCACGTGGCCTGGCAGCCGTCGCCGCGCTCGCGGCCGTCGTGCTCGTCGGGCGGGAAATCACCGGCCTCTTCCGGCTGCGCTGGATGACCGCCCTCAGGCGGGATGCCGATACGGCGCTGCGCAGCGGCGATGAAGCCGTCGCGCGCAGTGTCGTTCGCCGCCTGAAACAGGCTGCCGCCGGCCAACGCGATCAGCGCTGGGACCTGGAGCGTTTCCGCGAGGAGGAGCGGCACATGCGGGGGGCCGATCAACTGCTGGGGCTTGCCGATCGGGTGCTGCTGGCGCAGGCGGATGCCGAAGCCCGCCGCGTCGTCTATCAGTCCGCCCGCCGGGTCGGCGTCGTGTCGGCGGTCGTGCCGATTGCGTTCATCGTCGTGATCTTCGTTCTCATCGAGAACCTGCGCATGGTGCGGCGGATCGCGGCGGCGTATGGCGGCAGCCCCGGCGTTCTTGGTGGCCTGCGTCTGTTCGTCTGGATTATCGGCCACATCGCAGCGACCGGTGCCATCGCGCTGACCGACGACCTGTGGGGACAGTTTTTTGGCCAGGACCTGCTGAGGCGGGTCTCCGCGCGCTTGGGCGAAGGTGCCTTCAACGGGGCCATGACAGCCAGGCTCGGTGTCGCCGCGATCGGCGTCTGCCGGCCTCTCCCGTTCATCGAAGCCAGCCCGCCACGGGCTCGCCACATCTTCGCTGAAGCGTTTCCCGACCTGCGGCCTGCCGAGATCGCCAAAAAGGTCTGGTCACGCAAAAGCGCTGCGGGTCCGGAGACTGTGGACTGATCAGCAGCCGGATGAGCTTGGGTCTATGGGCGACAGGCGAAGCAAGCGTCTGATGAACTGCGTTTTTCACGCCGGATGCTAGGTACCACACGACTTTGGTCGCGGTGTGGCCGCACCCGGGGAGCGTTGCAAACCCGCCACAAACGGGACGTTTTCCCTTGGTCCGACCGCCAAGCCGGTTTCTTAGGCACGGGTATTCTGCATATTGTCCGATTCGAAGCAGGTCACCGGAGAGACGCGGACCTGCCGGAAGTATGCGAAAGTCTTGAGGTGCGTCGGCCGCGTGCTCCGCGCTTTAGGTCATTAGACGGGAGATGGGACACATGAACAAATACAGCCTCGGCGCGCTTGCTGCTGCTGGCCTCCTGATGGGTGGCCTCACGGTTGGCAGCGCCAATGCAGCCGATCTCGGGGGGGACTGCTGCGCAGATCTCGAAGAGCGCGTCGCCGAACTCGAAGCGACGACGGCCCGCAAGGGTAACCGCAAGGTTTCGCTGACGATCTCGGGCTTCGTCGCCCAGCAGGTTCTGGCCTGGGACGATGGCCAGGAGAGCAACGTCTACATCACGGACACCGGTTCGATCTCGATCGGCACGCACGTCGCGTTCTCTGGCAAAGCCCAGATTTCGCCCGACGTCTCGGCTGGTTTCGTGATCAAGATCGAAACCATGAACAATGACTCGCTGACCGTCAGCCAGAACGTCGACGACAGCGGTAACGCGTTCTCGTCGGCCGGCTCGCCGATCTCGCTCGAGAGCGCTTACTGGTTCCTGAAGTCGGAGACGTATGGTCGCGTCAGCGTCGGTCAGCAGTCGGGTGCCGCCGACAACCAGGCGATCATCGTCGACGGTTCGGGCACGCTCGTTCAGGCCAACTACGTTCTCTATGACGTCAACGGCTTCTTCCTGCGTCGCAACGACGGTGCATTGTCCGGCGTCAACATGGGCGCTCTGGCAACCTGCCAGACGTTCGGCGACACGCTCGGCGCTGCTGCCGACTGCGAAGGCGATCCCAACAACAACGTGCGCTACGACACGCCGACGTTCGCTGGTTTCGCGGCGTCTGCCTCGTGGGGCGAGGATGACGTGTGGGGCGTTTCGGGCCGTTACGCGGGTGAGTTCGCGGGCTTCAAGGTCGCTGCGGCCGTCGCCTACACGCATCGCTCTGACGACAACGGCGCACCCATTGCGCGCGCCAACGGCGGCCTCGACGCTGCGGCCTTCCAGACCGGTGGCTACATCGAGCACACGGGTACGGGCCTGTTCGTCTACGGTGCTTATTCCTTCGAAGAGCATGACGTCACCAACTCGGCCCGCCTCCTCGGTCGCGGCAATCCGGATGGCGACAACTGGTACGTGAAGGCTGGTATCAAGCAGAAGTGGTCGCCGCTCGGCACGACTGCCATCTACGGTGAGTATGGCGAGAACAACGACAAGCTTGCTGCAAGCCTCTTCGATGCCGGCGTGAACACGTCGAACCTCGAGCAGTACGGCATCGGCATCGTGCAGAACATCGACGCTGCCGCGATGCAGGTGTGGCTCGCTTGGCGGCACTATGAAGCCGATGACATCGGCTGCGCTGATGTCGCTGCTGGAAGCTGCGCCGCTGTCGGCCTGAACAACGGCACGACCTCGTTCGAAGACTTCGACGTGATCAAGGCTGGTGCGCTGATCGCCTTCTGATCCGCATCGCCTACATCCAGAAGGAAGTTGGGGCTGCCCTCGCGGGCGGCCCCTTTTACTATGTCGGCTTAGTCACGCGATCATTTCGTTCTTCGCCTCACGACGCACCCGCGTCGCCGACCGCGCGTTCGTTGCGATGGCACACCCGCTGCAGCGGCGCTCGATCGCGATTGAAGGCGAGGGGGCTGCGTCATGGTGCTGGCGTGCACCCGGTGCCCGCCCAGAGCGTCTGGACTCGTGTCCATCGACATCCGCACAGCGTCCTCCCCAGGTGATCAACAGGTCCGGCCTTTAGGGCGCGGTTCCCAGGGCTCGTCCGGACAATCCGGAAAATGCCAGCGGTGCGGCCATTTACGGCTGGCCGGCTGTTCTGTGTCTGTCGATGCAGCCGGGCATCTCGTTGCAATGTTGACACACACAACTCCTGCCCATTTCATCGACCCGCCTGATGAATTGTAGGGCAGTCGAGAATCACAGAGTCTCCGGGTTGAGCGGCACTTCTACGAACGCGTGCCGCGTCTGAAAGAGCGCGGCTCGTAATTGCGTTGTGTCTGGCGTCCGCCATCTTGAAGCCAACGCTGATTAGGAGACGGTTAATGAAAAATATCAGCCTTAGCGCCCTGTTGGCGGCCAGCCTGCTCGCAGGCGGTTTGTCGACTGGCGCGTCGGCAGCGGATCTCGGGGGAGATTGCTGCGCGGACCTCGAGGAGCGCGTCGCGGAGCTCGAGGCCACCACAGCCCGTAAGGGCAACCGGAAAGTCTCACTCACGATCTCGGGCTTCGTCGCCCAGCAGATCATTGCTTGGGACGATGGTCAGGAGAGCAATGTCTACATCACCGACACCGGCTCGGTCTCGATTGGTACGCACGTTGCCTTCTCGGGCAAGGCGCAGATCAATTCGGATGTCGAGGCTGGCTTCGTCATCAAGATCGAGGCGATGAACAACGACTCGCTCGGTGTCAGCCAGAACACGGATGACGGCGGCAACGTGTTTGGGCTCGTCCAGACCGGCACGGGTCAGGTCCTGTCGCTCGAGAGCGCCTACTGGTTCCTGAAGTCCAACCAGTACGGTCGCGTCAGCGTCGGCCAGCAGTCTTCGGCTGCTGACAACCAGGCCATCATCGTCGACGGCTCGGGTTCGCTCGTCCAGGCCAACTACGTCATGTACGACATGCAGGGCTTCGGTCTTCGCCGTAATGGCGCGGCTGTCGGCGCTGGCTGGGGTGGTCTGGCCAATTGTCACCCCGTTGGCGGCGCGGTGGCTGCTGACTGCGACGGATATCCCAACAACAACGTCCGTTACGACACGCCGACGTTCGGTGGGTTTGCTGCTTCGGCCTCGTGGGGCGAAGATGACATCTGGGCAGTGTCGGCTCGCTACGCTGGCGAGTTCAGCGGGTTCAAGCTCGCGGCTGCCATCGCCTACGTGCAGAGCACAGACGAGACGTCGCCCGGCGCTGGTGTGAACCTCGGTTCGCGCGCCAACGGCGGCCTTGATGCCGATCATCTTCAGATCGGTGCCTTCGTCATGCACGCTCCGACGGGCCTGTTCCTCTACGGTGCTTATGGGCACGAGAGCCCGGACGTTACGTCGTCGGCCCGCCTCGCAGGTCGCGGCAATCCGGAGGGCGACAACTACTACATCAAGGCCGGTCTTCGCCGCCAGTTCTTCCCGCTTGGTCACTCGGTGCTCTACGGCGAGTACGGCAAGAACGACGACAAGATGTCGGCTGGCCTGTTCGACGCTGGTGTCAACAGTTCCGACCTCGACCAGTATGGCATCGGCTTCGTGCAGGAAATCGACGCTGCCGCCATGTCCATCTGGCTCGCCTGGCGTCATTATGAAGCCGACGCAAATTGCGCCGACGTCGCTGTCGGGAGCTGCGCAGCCATCGGTCTGGCGCAGGGCAACAACAGCCTCGACGAGTTCGACCTCGTCAAGTTCGGTGCTCTGATCAACTTCTGATCTGTCGACAGTCCCCCAGGACAGGAGGAAGCCGCCCGCGAGGCGGCTTCTTTCGTTCATGGGGGGCAGCCTGTAGGCTGGTGTGGTCGATCGGGGAGCCGCACACACCATGCTGATCAAGTTCTTCCTGGAATTGCGAGATGCGCGCGTGCCCGTTTCGCTGCGGGAGTATCTTTCTCTCATGCAGGCGCTCGATGCCGATCGTGCCGACCGCCGCGTCGAGGATTTCTATTATCTTGCCCGCGCGACCCTGGTGAAGGACGAGCGCTATTTCGACCGCTTCGATCAGGTCTTCGGCACCGTCTTCAAGGGGCTCGACCTGTCGAGCGCTGGCGGCGGCGATGACGGCACCGTCGCGCTACCCGATGAGTGGTTGCGGGCCATGGCGGAGCGGCATCTGTCGCCGGAAGAGATGGCCGAGATCCAGGCGCTTGGCGGCTGGGACAAGCTCATGGAGACGTTGCGCCAGCGTTTGGCCGAGCAGAAGGGGCGCCACCAGGGCGGCAACAAGTGGATCGGGACGGGCGGCACGTCGCCATTCGGTGCCTATGGCTATAACCCCGAGGGGGTACGGATCGGCCAACACGAGAGCCGCCACCGCCGCGCCGTCAAAGTCTGGGATCGCCGCGAGTTCCGGGATTTGGACGAGACCCGCGAACTCGGCACGCGGTCCCTGAAGGTGGCGCTGCGCAAGCTGAGACGGTTTGCGCGCTCCGGGGCCGCCCGTGAATTCGACCTCGAAGGGACGATCGGGGGTTCGGCACGCCAGGGTTACCTCGACATCCAGCTCAGGCCGGAGCGGCGCAACGCGGTCAAGGTTCTGATGCTGCTCGACGTCGGCGGGTCGATGGACGATCACGTGAAAGTTGCCGAGGACCTGTTCTCGGCGGCCCGCTCGGAATTCAAGCATCTCGAGCACTATTACTTCCACAATTGCCTCTATGAGCGCGTGTGGAAGGAGAACGCACGGCGGTACGCAGAGACGATCCCGACATCGGACCTACTGCGCACCTATCCCCCGGATTACAAAGTCGTATTCGTCGGCGATGCGTCCATGAGCCCCTACGAAATCACCGTCGCCGGGGGCTCGGTCGAGCACATGAACCCGGAGCCGGGTGCCGCCTGGGTCCGACGGGTCGGCGAGACCTGGCGCAACGCCGTCTGGCTCAACCCGGTGCCGGAGGAACACTGGGCCTGGACGCCGTCGATCGGCATGATCCAGCGGCTGATGGGCGGGCGCATGTATCCCATGAGTCTGGACGGCCTCGACCGGGCGATCCGCGAGTTGATGCGCTGAACCGGTTTCTCGGGCTCGCCGTGAGGTGGCCGTGATCGACTGCAACATGATTTGTCGGGACGTTGGGTCTCGAATCGTTGACCGCTGCCTGATGATAAGGCAACTCTCGGGGCACATCAGACTTCGGCCGAGGAGGCACTTACGATGTCCGTACGAATCTTGGCGGCCTTGAGCCTTTCGGTCGCGGTGGGTGGGTGTTCGACGGCCTCGGGCGTGACGACCGGTTCCTTGTTTGGAGTCGAGAACAAAGCGGCGCCGGCGGCCGTGTCGAATGCGCCGACCCCGACCGATCGCGCCCTGCACGTCGGGACGACGGCAGCCCGGGCTGCCAAGTGCGGCTATAATTTCGACGCCGCTAAGCTGAAAGCCAACTACTTCGCCGCTGAAACGGCTGGTGGGCTGCCTGTGGCCGATGTCGCCAAACTCGAGCAGGTCTACGTGACCGGGTTCAACGGGGTGTCTCGTGCCGCCGCTGATGATCCGGGCTATTGCAACGCGCAACGAACGGCGATGATCAAGACCGATTTGACGCGCGCCCTGGCCGGGGATTTCACACCACCCCAGGTTGCCAAACAAGCCGATGGCGGGTTGTTCGGCTTCCTTGAAAACGATGATGCCGGCAAGGGGCCGAAAACCGGCTCCGAGGAGTGGTGGGACAAGCAGCGCGAAAAGGTTCGCTGAAACTCACGCCCCAGTGGTCTGGCACCAAAACTTGGCACTCTGAGCAGCACCGGACCGACCAGGCGTCAGCGTCGGACATCAGCGGACCCGGTCCATCTCGTCTTGGGACACTGCGTGCGGCCGGCCGACTGTCGCGCGGGCATCGCCGCGGCGGCCCCCGACCCAGGCGGCATGGTCGTTTGATCCAGCCGGGAGTGGTGCACCGTGCAGCAATTGTTGTGGTTCGAGACGCTGCTCAAGGGTTCCGCTGGCCTCGTGCTTCTGCTGCTGCCTTTGACGGCAGCGCACATCCTCGGGCTGCCCAAGCCGCACAGTGGTCTCTGGCCCCGGCTACTGGGCGCGCTGTTGCTTGGAATTGCAGCGGCGGCCTACATCGAGGGAGCGGCGAGTTCCTCGCGCGGGCTGGGCCTGGCCGGGTGCGCGGCCATCAATCTGATCGGAGCCGGGACCATTATTTCGCTGCTGGTGCTGGACGCTGCTGCGGCGTCGATCCGTGGGCGGGCCATTATGGCGTTGCTGGCGGGGTTGCTGGTGCTTCTCAGTCTGTTTCAGATCGCGCATGCCTGAGTGCGTCGCGCATCAGCTTCCATTTTTTCTCATCCGCTGAGGCTGGCACGGCTGTTGCTCACTCCGGGATGGTCCGTACCACCCCGACACAACCGAGCCGGAGCCCATGATCGCAGCTTCCATCGACCGTGCCCGCCGTCTGTCTTCAGGCCCCGCAGTCGTGAGCGCCGCAAGGCTTGGCCCAGGTTCGGCGCACGCGTCCACCTTGGACAACCTTCGGCTCGAGATCATCTCGGGCCGAGACAGCTTCGATGCGCTGGGTCCCGACTGGTCCAGATTGTACGACCGCGCGGGCCCGGCTGGTCAGCCGTTTCAATCGTTTGCCTGGAGCTGGCATTGGGCGAACCACTTTCTGGAGCCTGCCGGCACGCTTCGGGCCAGCCGGACAACCCTGCATATCCTCGTCGCCTGGCGCGGAGAGGACTTGGTGCTGGTGTGGCCGCTCGTGCGGGTGCGCAATCGCGGTATTGTCGAGCTGCGGTTCCTCGGAGACCCGGTCGGTGAGTACGGCGACGCGCTGGTTGATCCTGGCTTGCCGGCATTACCTCTGTTGCGCACCGCGTGGTCATTCCTGATCGCCCGGTCGAAGGCGGACGTGGTGGTCCTTGGCAATGTTCGGGAGGATGCCGCGATCGGCCCGCTGATGGCCGAGAACGGCGCGGTGACGACGCGGGTCGAGGGCGCGCCCTACATGGATTTCACCGGCGCAAAAGACTACGAGGCGTACATGAGCCGGTTCTCCGGGCGCTCCCGGTCGACGCGCCGGCGCAAGCGGGCCAAGCTGGCCGAGGCTGGGCCGTTGACGCATCGAACCCTCAACTCGGGGAGCGAAGCCAGGCAGGCGGCGCGCGAAATCCTCGAACTCAAGCGCAAATGGCAGCTCGACAAGGGGATCGTGTCGCGTTCGCTCTGCGATCCGCGGACGGCCAATTTCTTCGCCGACGTCGCCGACGGACTTGGACATGACACGGGCTGCCGGATCATGACGCTCGACTGCGCGGGCAAAATGGTTGCTGCCGAGTTGACGTTCGTTGCCAAGGACAGGCTCGTCAATCACGTACTGGTCTACGACGTGGATCACGACCGCCACAGCCCTGGCGCGCTGCTGACCGACGACAGTATCCAGGCGTGCTTTGCAGGCGGGATCGTGCGCTACGACTTCATGGGACCTGCAAACGGTTACAAACTGGACTGGTCAGACGCCATAACCACGGTCACGGACTATGCGGTGCCCATGTCGCTGAAAGGCCGCTTCTGGGTGCACGCCTATTTGTCCTACGGTCGTGAAAGGCTGAAGCGTCTCGTCGCAGCGCTGCCGGCCTCGGTGCGCCGCGGCCTCGCGTCGAGCCTGGCCGTGGTGCTGCCAGGCATGTGACCGGCGCATTCATGCGCGCCGGCTGGGTTGCAGGGGCTATACGTCGCCGGCCCGCGCCAACTGCCTTTGCTCACTTCACGCCGAGCTTCTTCTGCAGGCTGGAGGACGACGTCGTATATTGGAACATCAGCTTCTTTTCGGGGTAGATCAGCCGGTGGGCCTTCTGCGCCATCAGCGCGGCCTCGTGAAACCCGGAGAGAATGAGCTTCAGTTTGCCCGGGTACGTGTTGATGTCGCCGATGGCGAAGATGCCGGGCGTCGAGGTCTCGAACTTCTCCGTGTCGACGGGAATGAGGTTTTCTTCCAGGTTGAGACCCCAGTCGGCCACGGGCCCCAGCTTCATCGTGAGTCCGAAGAAGGGCAGAAGGCGCGTGACGGTAAGGTCGTGCACGGCACTCGACGTCTTCACGCTCACACCCGCCAACTGGCCGCCGGAGCCCTGAAGCGACGTCACCTGGCCGATCATGAGTTGCATCGCACCTTCGGCCACGAGGCCACGCATCTTCTCCACGGAATGGGGGGCCGCGCGGAAGTCGTCGCGGCGATGCAGCAGGGTGAGGGACCGCGCGATCGGCTGGAGGTTCAAGGTCCAGTCCAGCGCGGAATCACCGCCGCCGACGATGAGGACATCGTGGTCGCGGAAATCTTCCATGCGGCGAACCGAGTAGAAGACGGACGTTCCCTCGAATGCCTCGATTCCCTCCAGCGGCGGACGCTTCGGCGTGAACGAACCACCGCCCGCGGCAATGACGACGACCTTGGCGAGGAAAGCCGTGTCACGATCGGTTCGCAGTAAAAAGCGGCCGTCGCTGGTCGGCGTCAACGCGTCGATCCGTTCGCCGAAATGGAATACGGGCGCGAAAGGCTTGATCTGCTCCAGCAAGCGATCGGTCAACTCCTGCCCGGTCACGACCGGCAGACCTGGAATGTCGTAGATCGGCTTTTCCGGGTAGAGCTCGGCGCACTGGCCGCCCGGCTTGTCGAGAATATCCACCACATGGGCCCGGATATCGAGCAGGCCGAGTTCGAAGACGGCAAACAGGCCGACCGGGCCGCCACCGATGATCACGATATCGGTTTCGATCGGGCTCACGGCGGCTTCGGCGGAGGCGTTAGGGTTCAGGTCCATCACGGCTGGCTCGCTTTCGTTGCCTGTCACTGCTCGCGGCGTGGAGGTGCCCGGCTTGCTCTCCCAACGCGGGCACCCGACGAGCGCCGCGGCGTAAACGGTCTTCAGGTCAGAACTGCTTGGCCGGCACCCTCAGCACAAGCCCATCGAGTGCGGCTGTCACTTTGATCTGGCAGCTCAGGCGACTTTCCTCACGGACGTCGAACGCGAAATCGAGCATGTCTTCCTCCATGTCGGAGGGCGCACCGACCTTGTCGCGCCAGGCCGCATCGACGTAGACGTGGCATGTCGCGCAGGCGCACGCGCCGCCGCATTCCGCCTCGATGCCGGCGACACCGTTCAGTTTGGCGGACTCCATGACGGTCATGCCCGGCGTGGCATCCACCACTTTCTGGGTTCCGTTGGGTTCGACAAAAGTGATTTTGGCCATGGAATACGCGGGCTCCTTGGGCACGACCGGGGGGCACAACCGGGGGTGGGTATGGGATGAGACGGCCGGCTCCACCGGCAGCGCTGGGTGGGACGCGACGGAGTTGCCGCATCACGCGGCTGATAGGCATCGCTTGCCGTGCTCGACCCGCCGCGGCAATGCGACCTGCCAGCGCAAGGCTCCATGGTGTAATCGCAAGACCGGACGACTTCAAGCCAGCGGTGGGCCTGGTGCGGCCGCGCGCAGGGTCAGTATGTGGCGATGAAGGCGCGGACGTCCCGGGCGGCGCAGTCCAGTTCGCGCAGGACAACGGCGATCCGTCGGGTATGCCGGGCGCGCGGCCCGATCGTCCAGACCCGCTCGGCCGCCTCGGCGGCAGCGCCGACACGAAAGGCCCCAACGCCCCGGGCCGAGCCTTTCAGAGTATGGGCGGCCATGCGCCAAGCGGCGACATCGGGGGCATCGGCGAGGCGCGCAAGCGAGCCGTCGAGCTGGTCGCGGAACAGGCCGAAGATCTCGCGTTGCAGATCGCGGTCGCCCAGCGTGTAACGGGCGAGGTGCTCTAGGTCGATAGGCGAGGCCTCCGGCCTGCGTTCGTCGCCGGCAAGCGGGCCTTTCACGACAGTTACCGATTCTGCAAACATGGGTAATTCGTCCTCGATCACGCTGCCACAGGCGCACTCGGCCGAGCGCCACGCATGCCTACTATGCGACAAAGGTCGTAATCCTCTCTCAACGCGACACCGACAAAGCCTGTCAGTCACGAAATCTTTGCGTAACTTCCGAAAGCGCGGTGCCCGCGCCGGGTCATTCATCGTTTTGCCCCAAATGCTGCGTACCCGCGCTTAAGGGGTTCTTTCCAGAGCAGACCGAGAGATCACGGGTCGCGAACGGGTTGGTCCCGGGCTTTCCTGAGCAAAACTCCGAGACGGCGTTTGAGCGGCAGGTCCGGGTCCGATAGTCTCTGGGGCGCAAGTCAAGTCTCGCAAGGATATGTTTCGTCTCGCAAGGGCTGGGCCGCGGTTGTGCGGCCGATCGTGGACGGGTTGATGGGCAAAGACAACGAAGCCAGACGCGCCGACGAGGCTGCACCCGCCTCGCCCGCCAGTGATCCCCGATCACTGGAGGCCAGACTGGCGGCTGTCAGCAGCGGTACGGCCGCGGGTTCTCGACCGCCGCCGCTGCCACCTCTGTTGCCGCAGACGAGAGGCGCGCTGGCGATTGATCCCTTGGCGCAGGCCATCAGCCGGTCCGCCGAGGCCCTGGCTGTCGAAGCCGCCGCGCCACCCCCTCCACCACTTCCAACCGCCCGGACAGCCGCGCCGGCCGCGGCAACGCCCGCGGAGGCCGTCGCGCGGGTGCGGCCGGATGCCCGTGAGCGCGAGTCGAACCGTCAGGCCGAGGTCGATGCCGGCCCATCACACGACACGGCCGCGGAGGATGATGGAGACGGTTTTGAACCGTTTCAGCTCGAACGGGCCCAGCCTGAGCAAGCCGAGCCGGGACGTGACGGGTCTGGACGGGACAAGTCCGGACCCATCGACACTGGGCGGGTCGACTCGGGCAGACCCGGCAAGGCATCGGACACCGCCCACCGGCGGGCGGCCCGACGGCGGCCAGCCGGCCCCGTTCGTGAACGCCTTGCGGCCAACGACGATGCCCCCTCGATCGGCGGGCTGATCTATTCGCTGCAACAGAAGCCGTCGACAAAGCCCTTCAAGTACGCCGCAATCGCCAGCGTCGTGTGGGCGATGGTGGGCCTCGGGTTCCTCTACCTCACGCTCAGCGCCGATCTCGCCGAGGGGCTCACCGCGCAGGCGGTTTTGACGAAGCCGACCACCTTTCTGATGCTGACGGCCGTCGCGGTGCCGATTTCGGTCATCTGGTTCCTTGCGCTACTCGCCTGGCGCTCGGAGGAACTGCGACTGCGGTCATCGACCATGGCCGAGGTCGCCGTGCGTCTGGCCGAACCCGACCGGATGGCCGAGCAATCGGTCGCCTCGCTCGGTCAGGCCGTGCGTCGGCAGGTCTCGTTCATGAACGACGCCGTCAGCCGGGCGCTGGGGCGAGCCGGCGAACTCGAAGCCCTCGTGCACAACGAGGTGGCAGCCCTCGAGCGGTCCTACGAGGAAAACGAGCAAAAGATTCGGGGGCTCATCCAGGAGTTGTCGGGCGAACGTTTGCAGCTTCTGCGGACGGGCGGCGATGTTACCGAAACCCTGCGGACGCTCGGCACCGAGGTGCCTGCGCTGATCGAAAAGCTGTCGTCGCAGCAGGCTAAACTCGCGCACATCATCCAGGGGGCCGGCGACAACCTGACCTTGCTCGAGACGTCGCTGACCCAAAGCGCCGGCAAGCTGGAAACAGCGGTCGGGGCACGGACGAGCGAACTGCGGGATGTCCTTGGGAACTACTCCGACAACGTGGTGCGCTCGCTGGAGGATCGCACGACCAAGCTCCAGACCGTCCTGGAAGAATACACCGGCGCGCTCGATCAGGCCCTGGGTTCCCGCACCGAGGAGATGCAGGAGATCCTGACGGTCCAGTCCCAGTCGCTTGATGCGCAACTGGGCCAGGGTTCGCGCCAGATGCAGGGCATGCTGGAGGACTACACGACTGCGCTCGCCGACGCTCTCGGTACGCGGACGGAGCAGATGCAGGAAGCCTTCGAGGAGTACATGCACACCCTCGATGCGTCGATCGTCAACAGGACCGACAATCTGGCGGCCGTGTTCGAGGAGTATGCGCGCGCGCTCGACTCGACCCTCGCCAGCCGGGCGGAATCGCTCGACATCCAGCTCGTGGAGCGGACGCGCGCCCTGGATGATGCCTTCTCGCACCGCCTGCGCCTGTTCGACGAGACCATTCTGCGGACCACGACGGCGATCGACGACGCGGTCGGCCAGAAGGCCATCGCCCTTACCGATGCCCTCGACACCCATGCCCGCACCTTCAAGGACACGATCGCGCGCCAGTCGGCCGATCTCGACGAATCTCTGGCCCACGGCATCAATGCGGTGCGGCGCTCGAGCGAGAACATCACGCGGCAGTCGCTCAAGGCGATCGAGGGCCTCGCCAACCAGTCGGAGCTTCTCAAAAGCGTCTCGGAGAACCTGCTCGGCCAGATCAACGCCGTCACCAACCGCTTCGAGAACCAGGGCCAGACGATCATGCGCGCGGCCAACGCCCTGGAAAGCGCCAATTACAAAATCGACACGACGCTGCAATCCCGGCACGCCGAACTCAACGATACGCTGACGCGCCTATCGGGTAAGGCCGATGAATTCTCGAACTTCATCGAAGGGTACTCGTCGTCCATCGAGGGACAGCTCGGTGAAGCCGAAAGCAAGGCCAGGGCGGCCGCCCAGCAATTGCTCACCTCGACAGAAACCAACAAGAAGACAGCGCTCGCCGATCTCCAGCGGTTCACCCACGAGGCGGATCAGGAAAGTGCCCGCGCCCTGCGCGAGATGCGCCAGCGCTTCACCGCGGTTTCGCGCGAGGTGACGAGCCAGCTCGGCACCATGTCCAGCCGGTTCGATGAAACGTCCGATCAGGTGCGCTCACGCGCCCAGAAGGCGACGCAGGCGATCGAAGAGGAGCAGACGCGCCTGAAAGCGGAACTCGAGCGGATTCCCGGCAATGCCCGCGAGAGCGCGGAAGTCATGCGGCGCGCCTTGCAGGACCAGCTCCGCGCCCTGGACCAGTTGTCGCAACTCAATATTCGCGAAGCGCATGCCCGCGATGTCAGCCCGCCTGTCGGCCCGGGACCAGCGGGTCCGCGGGGTAGTGGACCGCAGCAACGGGCCATCGGCTCGCTGTCGGACACCTATGCCCGCAGCCGGCCCGACGGTGAACACCAGTTGTCGAGCCTGACGGGCGCACTCGCCCGTGAGCTCGGTGGACGCCCGGCAGGTGGTGCGCCCAACCATCCTGGCAGCGCGCCGGAGCCGTCGCGGCCCCAACACGCGGGTCCTGCACCCGGTCAGCCCTCGCCTTATGGAGCGCCGCCGACGCATGCGGCCAGCATGGCCCCGACCAGCGGCACGGCTTCGCCGGACGGTCGGGATCAATGGTCGCTGGGAGATCTCTTGAAGCGAGCGTCCTACGACGATGAACCGTCGGCGTCCAGCGCCGCGTCCCGGCCGGCCGGGGCCGGTGGTCCGCCGCCGGGGCCTCCCCTACCGACAGCCGCTGCGAGCGGTCCGGCGTCGTTGTTGCCCGACATCGGGACCATGATCCGGTCCATCGACCCGGCAACCGCGTCTGCCATCTGGTCAAGGCTGCGTGCGGGCCAGCGGGGCATCATGGTCCGCAGCATGTATGCACCCGAGGCGCGCAATGCCTTCGATGACCTCGCGGCACGCTATCGCGCAGATCCCACCGTCGAGCGCGCCGTCGGCCAGATCCTGGCCGAGTTCGAGCACACGCTGCGCGAGGCGGAGAAGGCCGATGCATCGGGGCGGCTGCTGCAAAGCCACCTGGTCTCCGAGATGGGCCGCGTTTACCTGTTCCTCTCGCATGTGACCGGCCGGCTGGGGTGACCGCGAGTTCCTGGTCCGGTTGCGACATGGGCTGCCTGTTGCGGGCCGGTTCAAAGTACTGGTCGGGCTCGCAAGGAAAACCAGCAACGCAATGATGTCAGAGCCGCTTATGCCCCTGATGCGGTTAGTGGTCGACCTGCGAATGGGTAACGATCGTTAGATGCGCTGCGCCATGGTCCGCATCGTCGATGCACGCATCGAGGCATGGCCGCTGGCCAAGCCGTTCGTGATCTCGCGCGGAGCCAAAACCGAAGCCCGCGTCGTTGTGGTGGAGGTCGCCGACGACGCCGGCCACGTCGGGCGTGGCGAGGCCGTCCCCTATGCGCGATACGGCGAAACGCCGGAAGATGCGGTCGCCGTGCTGCAACACCTGGCGGCTACGATGCCGACCCTCGCTTCCGACGCGGGCGTCTCGCCAGGCCCGTTCACGCAGACGATTTGCGCTGACCTTCCCCCCGGAGCGGCGCGGAACGCCCTCGATTGCGCCCTGTGGGACCTGGCCGCAAAGCGGTCCGGCGTACGCGCTCATGTGTTGGCGGGTGTCGACGTCTTGGCCCCTGTCGTCACCTGCTACACGCTGAGCCTGGATACACCCGACGCCATGGCGCGGGCCGCCCGGGACGCTGCTGGCCTGCCGCTTCTCAAGCTGAAGCTTGGGGGCGGCCCAGACGACGCCCAGCGCTTGCGCGCGGTTCGCGCCGCCCGGCCCGACGCTCGGCTTGTGGCCGACGCGAACGAGGCCTGGGGTGAACACGAAATCGTGGAACTCGTCGCGGTCGCGGCAGAGGCCGGGTTCGAACTGATCGAGCAACCGTTGCCGGCCGGCGCAGATGCCAGCCTCGCCGACTTTGCGCATGCCGTGCCCATCTGTGCCGACGAGAGCTGCCATTTGGCCGCCGACCTGCCGGCGATTGCGGGTCGCTATGAGGCGATCAACATCAAGCTGGACAAGGCAGGCGGGCTGACCCATGCGCTGGACTTGGCCAAAGCGGCGCGAACCGCGGGGTTGCACATCATGGTGGGCTCGATGGTCGCCACGTCGCTGGCCGTGGCACCCGCGCTGATCCTCGCGCAAGGGGCCGATTGGGTCGATCTGGACGGTCCTCTCCTTGTGGCGCGCGACCGGCCGGGCGGCATCGTGATCCGCAATGGCGTGATAGAGCCTCCCAGGCCGGAGTTATGGGGCTGATGTCAGTCGCGCTGGACCAGGACTGGCCCGCCTTTCCAGTTTGCCTGCAGATAGGTGGCGGCCACGAGCCCGGCCGCGGCCAGCGCCGCCATGCCAAGGTAAGCCATCCCGCCGAAAGCTGAATAGAGCGTGCCCGAGATGAGCGTTGCCCCGCCCATGGCTACGCCCGCCCCTACCGTTGCGTGCAACGCCTGCGCTGTGCCCGCCAGCCGGTCGGGGACGGCGGCACCGATGAACATCACCGCGCCCAGGTGGGCGGCCGCGAATGTGAAGGCATGCAGAAGTTGAAGGACAATGACGGCCGCCAGCGGCGGATCGAAGGCCATCGCTGTCCAGCGGAGGATGGCGGCTGTCCCGGCCAGCACAAGGAGTCCGGTTGCCCCAAGACGTCGCAAGGCCGGCCCCGACCATCCGAACAATGCGATCTCAGCAAGCACGCCGAGCGTCCACAGCATGCCGATCGTGGCCCCGTCGAACCCTTGGCGCTGCCAGTGCAACGAACCGAAAGTGTAGAATGTTGCATGCGCCGCCTGGATGAAGCCGCTGGCGGCCAGGAACGTCAGAAACATCGGCGTGGCGATCAGCCGGCCGACGTCGGCGATCCGCAGCAGCCCGCCGCCTGGAGGCGGGGAGTTCACGGCTGTGGCGGGCTCGGCCGGGCCGGCGGCTGTCTGCAATTGCCACCGTGGCGCTTCGGGAAGCGCCAGCGCGGCAAGCGCCGTGACCGCCGCCGCTGCCGCAATGAGCCAGACGATGCTCGACGCGCCGAGCGCGTCGAGTGCTACCGCCCCACACAAGCTCGCCAGAATGAATGCGGCAGAGCCCCAAAGCCGCATCCGGCCATAGGTCAGGCCATGGGCGCGAACTCCCCCAACGGCCAGCACCTCGACCAGGGGCATCACGGTCGTCATGGCGATCGACAGGCACACGGCGCTCACGAGGATCGGCCAGAACCCATGCGCCTGCGACAGAAAAAGCGCGAGTACCGCCGACATGGCCGACAACAGGACAATCGCGAGGCGGTGGGTGCTGGACCGGTCTGTCAGGACGGCGACCGAAGGGGTCACGACGAGACGCAAGACATAAGGTGCCGCCGTCACGATCGCGATCTGTCCGGCGTCAAGGCCCCGGCTGTCCAGCCAGACGGGCAGATAGGGCAGGTGAACCCCATAGATCAGAAACAACGCGGCAAAGTAGAGCGCCACGCCCAGCCCATATCGGGTGCCTGGAGAGCCGATCAGCCGGCTGCGCAGGCGTGAGGGCAGGAGCATGCGGGTGGCCTATCGGATAACCGGGGGCGCGGCGGTGTCGGAGGCCAGTTGGGCACGCCGGCTGACGTCGAGGTGGGATGGTGGCGCGCTCGCGATCACTCGGCCGTACGGCCGAGGATCCTGCCCACGCGGGGCCCCCCGACCCCGCGCGCGGCAGCCGGCGAGCGCGCGCTTCGCACATTCACGGGAGCCAGGCGGGCTGGCAAGCGGCTCGACCATCGTGCCCTCATTTCAGGCACCGCATGTTGCCGGATGTCTACGCGCTATGTTGCAGCGTGGCATCGGAGTGGTTCGGGCTGGTGATCAGCACTTCTTCAGGCCGATGGAAATCCGCCTGACGCCGAGATTCTGGGGCGAAATGTTGATGGATTGCTGACAGGGTGCCGACGTCATCTGCAGGACGGCCGTAAAAGTGTCGCCTGCGATCGCGAGCTTGAAATCACCTTCCTTGAGGCTACCCTTGATCTGGCCCTTGGCGGAATGCGTGAGTTCCTCCCAATTGCCCGTCACATCGCTGCCCTTCACCTGATAATCAGCGCGCGCGTTGATGGCGTAGCTCGAGCTGGCGCACCGAAGGTTCTGCCGGACCCCTGCGCCAGACCGCTCCACGAAATATGTGGCCACACACTTGACCTGCTCGGTCTGGCCGTTCTCCATCTGAACAGACCCCCAGCCCGACCACCGGCCAGCCATTTCATCGACCGTGCCGGCAAGCGCCGTCGTCACCACCGCAAAAGGCAGCACTGCAAAGATCAGTGCGGCTTTCGCCAAGGTCCGAAGCACGTGCGCTGCCCCTGCCCGCCTCATGGCCATGTCGTGTTCTCCGCCTGCCAATCATCAGAAGCCGTCGCCGGCTGTCGTGTTTCCGATCCGGACATTTGCTCTGAACCGTGCGCCAGGGGCAAGCAAATGTCGGCGCGGTCGGCCCGTCACCCTTTGGATTGTCTCGACGCGAGGTCTTGCACGGCGCTCGATCCCCCCACGGCGACCTGTACTTGCAGGCGGTCGCTCGGGACCACTTCGCGAGCGGGTCCTCCGCCGCTCGTTGCGGGTCCTGCCAGCCGAGATATGCAACAGACGGCTCTACCCCCAGGTTCCGCCTCAGGCCTCTGGTAGGGCCTTGTCGCCTGTCTCGAGGCGGCTGTAAACCCTCAGAGCACCTGCCCGATGGTCGAGCGGCCCGTGGCCAGCGCCTAACCGCCAATTTCGAGCGGCGGCCAAACCGCAATGCACGTAGGACTTGGCCTGGGCAATCGCCGAGGCGAGCGGCAGACCGGACGCACATGCCGCAGCAATCGCCGCCGACAGGGTGCATCCGGTGCCGTGCGTGTTGGCCGTTGCGATCCGCGGCAAGACGAAAACGCGCGCGCCTTGGCGGGTCACCAGCAGATCGACGGCAGCGTCGGTGGACGCATCAGTGGGTCGGTGCCCACCCTTGATGAGAACCGCCTGCGTACCCAGCGCGAGGATCGCACGCGCCTGCTGCTCGAGTTCGACGAGATCGCGCGCTTCGGCTGTTTCCAGCAGGCGGGCCGCCTCGGCCAGATTGGGCGTCACAAGATCGCTGAGTGGCAGGAGGTCGCGTCGCAGGGCGGCCACGGCGGCCGGGTCGATGAGGGCATCGCCACTGGTGGCGATCATGACGGGATCGAGAATGATACGGCCCAGGCGGCCACCGCGAATGCAGCCGACCACGGCCTGGATGATCCCGACGTTGGCCAGCATGCCGATCTTGGTTGCTTGCACGCTGATATCGGAGGCGACTGCCTCGATCTGCTGGCCTACGAAGTCGGGGTTGACCGGCATCACGCCGCTCACGCCCTGCGTGTTCTGTGCGGTGAGCGCAGTAATGGCCGCCGCCCCATAGACGCCGAAAGCCGCAAAGGTTTTCAGATCGGCCTGGATGCCCGCCCCGCCGGATGGGTCGGACCCGGCGATCGACAGTGCGACGGGCGGTTGGGGAGCCTCGGGGCAGCTCGGTTCCAGCGCGGTCTCGTCCATCGGCACACTCGGGCCTGGTTGTCGGTGTTTGAATTGACGGGCGGAGGCTGGTGCGACCGCAAACGCGACACGCCACGTCAAGGGCACCGGGTCAACGCTGCTCCAATCCCTT
This sequence comes from Hyphomicrobiaceae bacterium, assembly GCA_033765285.1. GTDB lineage: Bacteria > Pseudomonadota > Alphaproteobacteria > Rhizobiales > Hyphomicrobiaceae > Filomicrobium. The sequence continues at coordinate 386,623 of JANRIE010000059.1, forward strand.
GTTCATGATGTCCTGCTGGAGGCTCTCGGGTGTCGCCCAACTCTCGATCTGGCCGAGGGCGGGGAACGTTTCCAGCATCCATTGGCCAAGGTAGTTCATCGAGCCGGTCAGGAACAGGATGCCGGTGACGACAAGCACAGCGCCCATCAGTTTTTCCACCACGCCCAAATGCCGCTTGAAGCGCTGCATGAACCCGAGGAATGGACGGATCGCGACCGCTGCCAGGATGAACGGGACGCCAAGCCCGAGCGAGTAGACGAACAGCAGGCTGACGCCCGTCCACAGGCTGCCTTGGTCGGCCGCTAAGGCCAGCACCGTCGCCAGGACCGGTCCGACGCACGGTGTCCAACCGAACGCGAAGGCCAACCCGATGACGTAGGCGCCGATCAGGCTCGCGCCGCGCACCTCGGTTTGATAGCGGGCCTCCGTGTACAACAGCGGGATCCGCAGGATGCCAAGGAAATGGAGGCCGAACAGGATGATGATCACGCCGGCCACGGTCGACAGGATGCCTTTGTAGGTCTGCACCAACTGCCCGAACATCGAGGCACCCGCGCCCAGCCCCACGAAGACGGTGGTGAAGCCCAACACGAAGCAGACCGAAGCAATGACGACGCGCCGCCAGACCTTTGCCTCCAGGCCTTTCTCGGCCGTCATGTGGTCAATCGTGGTGCCGCCGAGATAGCCGAGATACGGCGGCACCAGTGGCAGCACGCACGGGGACAGGAAACTCACCAGCCCGGCCAGGGCTACACCGAGGTAGATGTGGGCATCGACCAGCATTTCGAGCCTCGTCCTTCCAGCCGCTATAGTGTTCATGTTCACGCAGAGGCGCGCACGAGGTCTTTGGCGCAGTATCCGGCCGGAGGCGCAGCCAGCGCAGCGCTCGCCATATGTCACCCCGCTGCCGGGGTGGTCCAGTGGCGCGGCAGCGCCGGCACATCACGTCGTCGTCATGGCCAGCCCGCTCACATGCCAACCACCTTCACGGTGGCCGTCTTCGATGGCGTGATCGCCTTCTTTTTCGTGATGTAGGTTTCCATCAGATCATAGATGGCCGGCCCCTGTGTATTCTGGTTGACGCTGGCCCAACCGGCCACGACGTAGGTGCGGGCCTCCTCGATCGGCTGTCCGGTCTTGGTCAGCGTCATCTGCCGGATGCGGTCTCCCTTTTCAGCCTTGGGCGCGCAGGCGTAGCTCATCCCACCGACGCGGACCATGTCGCCCCCCTGCTGATAGAAGGGATCCTTGTGGAAGAGGTTGTCACAGACGTCTTCGAGGATTTCCTTGAGCTGAGCGCCTGTGAATTCCAGGCGATAGACGTTGGGGTAGGTCATCGCTGTCTGGGTGTAGAGATCGTCGATCGTGATGTCCTGACCTGGTAGCAGCGTGGTGCCCCAGCGGAAGCCCGGACTGATCGAAATCTCGGCGTCGCGTTCCTCGATCAGAGCCTCGCAGATGAGGTCGTCCCAGGTTCCGTTGAAGTTGCCCCGACGATAGAGCAGCCCCTCGCTCTTGCCGATGACACGTGTGCATTCGGCCTCGAACGGCGCGCGCACCTGGGCGATCCTGGCGGCCATCTCCCGGTCGGGTTCGATGGCGTCTGAAAAAACGGGGATCATCGTCGAGTTGTAATCGACCACCCGGCCGCCTTTGACCTCGAGGTCGATGCGGCCAAGGTATTTGCCGTGGCTGCCCGAAGACAGGACCAGCGTCTGGCCGATCTTCAACGCCACGGGGATGCTGTCGTGCGTGTGCCCGGTGAGGATGACGTCGATCCCCTTGACCACGGTGGCCAGCTTCTGGTCGACGTCGCAGCCGTTATGGGACAGCAGAACCACCACCTCGGCGCCGGCAGCGCGGGCTTTGTCGACGTGCTCTTGGATGCGCTGCGGCCGGATCCCGAACGACCACTTCGGGAACATCCAGCGCGGGTTGGAAATCGGCGTATAGGGGAACGCTTGGCCGATCACGGCCACCTTGACGCCGCCCTTCTCGAACATGGCGGTACTCGGAAAGACCGCCTCCTCGAATTCATTGTCGACGACGTTGCCGCCAAGGAATGGAAAGCCGAGGTTGGCGATCGCCTCGTTGACGCGCTCCTCGCCGTAGGTGAACTCCCAATGGCCGACCATCGCGTCGGGGGCCAACAGCTTCATGCAGTCGATCATGTCCTGACCGGACGTCTTGAGGCTGGTGTAGGAGCCCTGCCACGTGTCGCCCCCGTCGAGCAGCAGAACCTTGTCGTCGCCGCGCTCGGCGCGGATCGACTTGACGAGCGTGGCGATGCGGTCGAGACCGCCGAGGCGGCCGTACGTGCGGGCAAGATCGACGTAATCCACCATGGTATGCGCATAGGCCAGCGCCGACCCCGCGGGAATGCCAAAGTGCGCCAGGAAGTCGGTCCCGACGAGATGCGGCGGGATGCCTTCGAAGGCGCCAACACCGAAGTTCTCGGACGGGGGACGGAAGTACAGCGGCTTCAACTGGGCATGGATATCGGTCAGGTGGAGCAGCGTGACCTGCCCTTTGGCATCGAATCGCAGCAGGTCGGCCGAGGTCAGCTTCTGCTGCGCGGCAAGTCGTGTCAGCGAGCCGGAAAAGCCGGTGGCGACGGCCATGACGGCCGCCAGTTGGAGAAAATCGCGACGCGCGTGCATGGGCGGCCCTTGTGCGGATTATTCGGCTCGACGGCGTGCGACACGATGCGAGGGGCCGCCCGGTCCGTCATCGGCGAGGTCGTCGAAGGACCAGCGCGCAAGCCGGTGCGCGCTGGTTCGTCGGGAAGACGGACTTACTTGTTGACCGGGCTGTCGGGGCTCATCAGCAGGGCCACGACGTCCTTGAGGTTTTCGATCGTGAGAATGCCCTGGGTGCCGAAGCGCGGCATGTTCGAGCAGGCGACCGACACGTGAGAGTTGTAGATCTTCTCGTAGACCGTCTTCTGGGCTTTTTCGTCGAAACCCAGCGTCTTGCCGTAGCCCTTCAGCGATGGCCCGATCGTGCCGTAGGACAACTCCTTGGGGTCGATCTGGTGGCAAGCGTAGCAGTTGCCACCGACGTCCTCGGGCTTGTCGTTGTAGCGCAGGCCCTTGCCTTCCTGCGCGATCTTCTCGCCCTTCTTCCAGTCGCCGAGGAACTTGCCGTCCTCAGGGTACTTGACCGAGGCGAGAGCGGCCTTGCTGATGGCGGCGGCCTGCTCCTTGCTCGGCTTGTTGCGGGTCTCCGAGCAGATTTTCTGCATGTCGTCCTGGACGAGGCGTCCCGACCACGACGGACCGACGCCCGCCGGGTTGTTGGCGTCGGGTTCTTTCCAACTCGACGCGATGACCTTCTGCAGCACGTCCGGCGACACGGCGTCGGCTGCGACTGCAACGCCTGCGCACAGCGAAACCGCCAGCGCCGCAAGGACAAGTTTCTTCGTCATGACTGCGTTCTCCCCGCTCTCAACGCTTCAACGCTGGAATGTTGACTTCACCGCCTTCGGACGTCTTGACCAGGAAGGTGATGAGCGCGGTGACGGCATCCGAGCCGAAGCCGACCTTCGGCATGCGCATCTGGCGATAGCAGTCCGACATGCGGTGCTGCATCGTCTTCACCGAATCCGTGGAGACGCGGTAGGCCGGCCATGTCGTAACGGCCGGTATGGCTCCCGCGGCGTTGGTCAGGTTTGCGAGGTCCTGCAAGCGGATGCGGGTGCCGTCCTCGGAATGGCAGGTCTGGCACGAGAAATCGTGCGGGCCGGCCTTCATGTAAAACAGCTTCTCGCCGATGGCGTAGGACTGCTTTTCCTTGGGATGCTCCAGCTTGAGCGCGAACTTCATGCCGTTGGATGCGTTGCCGACGTAGGTTGCCAGCTTCTCCATCTCGCTGCCGCCTTCGCCCGCGCCGGAGAAGGCCTTCTTCTTCACGTTGGTGACGTCACGGCCCTGCAATTTCTCCATGCACCACAGGATGCGGCTCTCGACGTCCATGACCTTGTCGGCATCGGCGAAGTAGCGCGGCAATTCCGCGAATGCTCCGGCGACGACGCCGACGCCCTTGCCGAGGTCGCAGACCTCCGCCAGTGAGACGTTCTTCTCGCCGGCCTTTTCTTTCCAGAGCACTTCGCCCTGATCGACATAGAGCAACCCGGGATTGGCGAAGGGATCGGCCATCATTTCCCGGTAGCGCTCGATCCCCTTGGCGGCGTCTTCCTGCGCAAGGGCCGGTCCTCCAGCCGCACACAGGAGACACAGTGCGGCAAAGCCTGCGGTTGCCTGCTCGTAAAGCCGTCTCGTCTTCATGTCGTCGTCACTCCCTGTCCGAGTTGCCGTACGCCATAGGGGCAGGTGGTGCCTACGCGACCGCTGCCCCGCGATGCAGCGGCACGTGCATTGCCGCTGACCGTCGTCTTTCGTCAGTGCGGGAGGCGATTTGACCGGCCCCCGTCCCAAGCGTTGCGCCGTCGGATTGCGACGGCCTCCTCCTTTTGGCTTCGCCTCTTTTGATCGGACGGGAGCCCGACGACGAGCGAATGCCTGGCGGTTCGAGCCGCCGTGACTGCACGACCATCAGTCGCACATCAGGACTTGACGATATTTGCATGGGATGTGCGTTTCAAGCATTATCCAGCAGGACAGCCTGCCCGTGTGACGACCGAGGTGTCCGCTACATACTGTTCAACGTGGTCGAGGTGCGGACTTCTCGGTCGCGATCACACGGGATGATCGCTGTAGCTCGTGTCGTTCAGATCGCGAAATTCGTTCAGTGCCCGCCGCAGAATGAGACGAATTTCGCGATCACGACACTCGTGTTGCGTCACTGACACTTGGTCGATCAGCTGGTGCAAAGGGAACCAAGTGTCGGAGCCGGAACACTCGGGCATCATCGCGCTAGCGCGACGACTCCGGGCAGCACGCGACCCTCGAGCCACTCCAGGAAGGCTCCACCGGCGGTCGAAACGTACGTGAAGCCGGACGTTACGCCGGCAGCATTGAGGGCGGCAACCGTATCGCCGCCGCCGGCGACCGAGACCAGGGCACCGGCTTCGGTCAGTGCCGCCGCGACACGAGCCAGGGCAAAGGTACCCTTGCCGAACGGCTCGATCTCGAAAGCCCCGAGCGGACCGTTCCACAACAGCGTGTTGCAGGTGGCAAGCTCGTGGGTGAGAGCCGCGACCGTGCCGGGCCCGACGTCGAGGATCATCTGATCTTGGGGAACGGCCGTCACCGGGACGACGCGCGCACGCGCGCCGACCTTGAATTCGCTGGCGACGACGGCGTCCGTTGGCAGCAGGATCGTGCACCCTGCGCTTTCGGCGGCGCGCATGATGTCGCGGGCCGTACCGGCAAAATCAGGCTCCTGCAGGGAGCGCCCGACCTCGAGACCCTGGGCGGCGAGAAACGTATTGGCCATGCCGCCGCCGATGATGAGCTTGTCGACTTTGGCCACGAGATTTTCGAGGATGGGGATCTTGGTCGACACCTTGGCACCCCCGACGACGGCAGCGGTCGGACGCGTTGGCTGTTCCAGCACGTCGCGGAGCGCCGAGATCTCCTCCATCATCAGGGGGCCCGCATAAGAGGGCAGCAAGCGGGTAATGGCCTCGGTCGAGGCGTGGGCACGGTGTGCGGTCGAGAACGCCTCACTGACGAACATATCGCCGTTGCGCGCCAGGGCGGCGGCGAAGTCTGGGTCGTTCTTCTCCTCGCCGGGATGAAAACGCAGGTTTTCGAGGACGGCGATGCGGCCAGCGGGCAGCGACGCCACTGCGGCATCGGCGGACGGGCCGACACAATCATCCGCGAACGCGACCGGCTGCATCAGGATGCCGGTCATGGCCTCGGCCACCGGGCGCAGCGAGTATTCCGCGTCGGGCGCAGCCTTGGGGCGACCGAAATGCGAGATGACGATCACCTTGGCACCCCGCGCGGCGAGATCGAGGAGGCAGGGGGCGACCCGGGCGAGCCGCGTTTTATCTGTCACGCGGCCGTCGCGCACGGGGACGTTGAGATCGGCGCGAACGATGACGCGCCGGCCGGCTACATCGACGTCGTCCAAGGTTTTCAGGCGGGAGAAGTCGAGCATCGGGAAAGTCCCTCTCAGTGCGGCGAACGCGATAGGCTGGAACGCTGGCGAATATCGGGCTTGCTCCGTTCACGGGTGGCCGCGTCATATCGACTGTGGACCCCGCACCTGACCGGCACGCACGGTCGTTGGCCGTGGGCTGGCTCAGGTCAGAGGAGACGCGGGAGCCGGGCCGGCCGGCTCCTAGACCGATGCTCGAAGCATGCGGCGGGCCGTCTCGGCTACTCTGGCGGCCGTCAAGCCAAACTGCTGGAACAGATCCTTGGCCGGGGCCGAGGCTCCAAATCCACTGAGACCGACAAACTCATCGGTCGGACGCAGCCACTCTCGCCAGCCCTGCTCGATCCCGGCCTCGATCGCGATGCGTGGGGCGTCTCCGAGCACGGCGGCGCGGTACGTGGCATCCTGGGCGCGGAACAACTCGAAGCACGGCATCGACACGATTGCAGCCTTTATCCCCGCCTTGGCCAGGTCGGCAGCGGCCTCGATCGCCAGCCCGAGTTCCGCACCCGTCGCGATCAGCGACACGTCACGGTCGGCGTCCGCGCCGGCGGCAACATACGCTCCCCGGGCGCACAGGTTCGCCGATCCTGGTTCGTGACGGACTTTGGTCACCGCCTGGCGGGACAGCGCGAGAATCGAAGGGCGATCCGGGGTTGCCAGCGCCAGATGCCAGCACTCGGCCGTCTCGATGCCATCGGCCGGCCGCATGACGAGCAGATTGGGGATGGCGCGCAGGCTGGCCAAGTGCTCGACCGGCTGATGCGTCGGCCCGTCCTCGCCCAGTCCGATCGAGTCGTGTGTCATGACGTAGACGACCCGCTGCTGCATCAGAGCCGACAGCCTGATCGAGGGGCGGCAGTAATCGGTGAACACGAGGAACGTCGCACCGTAAGGGATCAACTGCCCCGACAGCGCGATGCCGTTCATGGCCGCGGCCATGGCGTGTTCGCGAACGCCATAATGGATGTAATTGCCGGAGAAGTCGGCGTGGGTCACGGACGCGTGGTGCTTGGTCCGGGTCCCGTTCGAGCCGGTGAGATCGGCCGAGCCACCGATGAGCTGCGGGAGTGCGGGGACCAGATGCTCGAGGGTCAGTTGCGACCAGACCCGGGTTGCGCGGCTGGCGGTGTCGGCGGCGAACTGAGCCTTTGCCGCGGCAATGGCTGTGTCGACCGCAGGGCCGATGTCGCGGCTTGTCGAGGCCTGCACGAGGGCCTGCACGGGCGCTGGTGCGCGGGCAAGCCGCGTTTTCCAGGCGCGCCGCTCGTCGCCCCCCCTGGCCCCGACCGCGCGCCAGGCTGCCAGGATGTCGGCGGGGATCTCGAACGGCGGGGCCGACCAGCCGAGCGCGTCGCGCGTCGCTGCGATCTCGGCGCTGCCGAACGGCTCGCCATGTGCTTTGGCCGTGCCGGCCCGGTTCGGGGCCCCATAGCCGATGACCGTCCGGCAGGAGATCAGCCATGGCTTCGAAGGATCGGCCCGGGCCGCCTCAATCGCTGAGCGAATGGCTTCGGGATCATGACCATCCACAACCGCAGTGTTCCAGCCAGAAGCGCGGAACCGGGCCTCCTCGTCGTCGCCGACCGCCAGGCTCGTCTTGCCGTCGATCGAGATGCCGTTGTCGTCGAACAGAACGATGAGGCGGCCCAAACGCAGATGCCCGGCCAGCGAGATCGCTTCCTGGCTGATCCCCTCCATGAGGCAGCCGTCACCGGCGATGCAATACGTGTGGTAGCCGATCAAATCTTCGCCGCAACGCGCCGCGAGAAGGCGCTCGGCCAGCGCCATGCCGACGGCGTTGGCGATACCCTGTCCAAGCGGACCGGTGGTCGTCTCGATGCCTGGCGCATGGCCGTGTTCGGGATGGCCGGCCGTGCGCGCGCCCGCCTGCCGGAACCGCCTCAATTCCTCGATCGTCATATCCGGATAGCCGGTCAAGTGCAGCAGCGCATAGAGCAGCATCGAGCCGTGGCCCGCCGACAATACGAAGCGATCGCGATTGGGCCAATCGGGGGCCTGCGGATCGAACCGCAAGACGTCGCGATAAAGGACCGTCGCAACGTCGGCCATGCCCAGCGGCATGCCGGGGTGGCCGGAGTTGGCTGCTTCCACAGCATCCATGGCGAGAGCGCGGATGGCGTTGGCCATCGTGCGGGTGCTGATGGGGCTACCGGGTGCAGCGCCATCTCGGGCCGTTGCCATGCCTCGTCTGCCTTTCATTGCCTGCAAGCCGGCCATCATGCCGATGGCCTTGCTCATGCTCATTTCCCGCACTGCATGGAGGCTGCACGGCGGCAAGTCACCACCATTATGCCATCCTGACGTCCGACCCAGAGTGTTCGACGCCCCCGACCCGAGCTGCTGACCAGCGCTTCGAAGCCAAGCCAAGCCCCAGTCCGCCGGGCGTTTTACCGGCCATGATCGGCCGCGTCTATGCTGTTGGTTCCTTTCAGACGATTCGAATGCCCCCCGACGGCAAAGGACCGTGCGGGCAGGTGCGGCACAGTTGCCGCAGCGAACCTCGCCATCCAACGACAGATCCAGGCCCACAGTACTGACGTATGGTTGGAAAAGCTGGAGGGTCTCGGCTATGATTCTACCGGTTAGCACCGGCACAAGGTCAAGGTATGCCCCTGCTCCAGCGAGCGCGGCCGTGATGATCGAACTCTTGCAGCGTGTGGCAGAACGGCGGGACGCAGAGGCTTTCGCCGAGCTGTTCCAAAGCTTCGCGCCACGCGTCAAAGCCTACATGATCCGACAAGGCGCCGACCCAGCGACCGCCGAAGAGGTGGCGCAGGAAACCCTGCTGACCGTCTGGCGCAAGGCCGGCCTTTATTCGGGCGAAAAAGGCAGTGCCACCACGTGGATATTCACGATAGCTCGCAATCTGCGTATCGACCGATTGCGTAGAGAGATGGCGTTCCAAGAGTTGCCGGAAGGCCGCGACGAGGAGCCCTCGAGCGACACGCCTCCTGATGAGGCGGTGTCGGAAAAAGAGCGGCGCGTGCGCGTGCGTGAGGCACTGTCGAAATTACCAGAGGATCAACAGCAGGTGGTCATCCTGTCTTACATCGAAGGGCTGTCGCACAGCGAAATAGCTCAGCGCCTCGACCTGCCGCTGGGCACTGTCAAATCACGCATGCGGCTCGCCTACCAGAAGATCCGCGATGACGTCGAGGATCTCAAATGAAACAACCGATTCACCATCCGGATGCGTCCACGCTGATGAGCTTCGCTGCTGGGTCGCTGCCGGAGGCTTTGTCTGCCGTCGTAGCTGCTCACGTGGAAATGTGCTCGACCTGCGGCCGCGAACTCCGTACCGCGGAGCGTATCGGCGCTGCGCTGTTTGAACAGCTCGAGCCAGCCGCCCTGACGGCGCAGATGTCGGGCGAGGCAGAGCGCATCCCCCGGCGTGAGCGCTGGCAGGATCAGGCCTATGCTGAGTGCGCGCCAGGCAGTCTGCCGCGGGCGATTCAGCGTCTCGTCGGATGCGATCTCGACGACGTGCAGTGGAAGCGGCTCGGACTCGGTGTCTGGCACATGCCCCTGCCGCTGTCTGAAGGGGCGACCGGCGACCTGAGGCTTCTGAAAATCGCACCCGGCCAGATCATGCCTGAACATGGCCATGGGGGTTGCGAATTGACGCTGGTGCTGGCCGGCGCATACCGGGATGAAATCGGATTGTTTGCTGCCGGTGACGTCGCCGATCTCGGAGACGACATCGAGCACATGCCGATATCGTGCGCGGAGCGTGGCTGCATCTGCCTGATCGCGAGTGAGGAAAAGGCGCGGTTCAAGGGCCTGTTTGCGCGGATGGTCCAGCCGTTTACCGGTCTGTAATCGCGGCGGCGGCTGCGCGCTCCGGCGCGCGCCCGTGATTTCTCTTCAGTGATCGTAAGGGCGGCGGGGAGCCGGCTGCTACAAATTGCGCCCGCTGCCTTCCGCGAAACCGCATTCGACACATCCGGGAGCGTCGGGTGAGCAAGCCGAACAAGCAAGCCTGGCGGGTCGTCTGGATCACCGGGGCGAGTAGCGGTATCGGGCGCGAGGTCGCCAAACTCATCGCCCGGCGCGGGGTCAAGGTTGCGGTGAGCGCGCGCTCGGCTGCGGCGCTGGAGGCGTTGGCCGCCGAAGTCCCTGGGATCTACCCTTACCCGCTCGACGTCAGTGATGCGGCGGACGTCGCGCGCACGGCTGCTGCGATCAGCGAAGAGCTGGGGGCCATCGACCTTGCCCTGTTCAACGCCGCCATTTGGCGACCGATGGGCGTCGACAAGCTCGACCTGGCGGAGGTCCGGCGGTCGGTCGACATCAATTTCATGGGTGTGATCTACGGGGTCGATGCCGTCGTCGGGGCCATGCTGGCACGCGGTCACGGGCACATCGCCATTACCAGTTCGGTCGCCGGCTATCGTGGCTTGCCGATGTCGGCAGCGTACGCGCCCATGAAGGCGGCGCTCATCAATCTCGCCGAGACCATGCGGCTCGAGCTGGAAGAGAGGGGCGTCACCGTTACGATCATCAATCCTGGCTTCATCGACACGCCGATGCAGGCCGAGAACGACTTCCCCAAGCCGTTCATGATCTCGGCCGAGGATGCCGCGCAGAGAATGCTGCGCGGCCTGGACCGGCGGGCCTACGACATCTCGTTTCCTTGGCAGCTCGTCTACGCGCTGTGGCTCGGCCGCATCCTGCGCAATGAGGGATACTTCCGCTATGCTCGTTGGGTGCTGCTGCGGCGTTAAGGCCGTCTTCGCGTAAGCTTGTAATGGCCGACATCCGTGATGCCGGTTTCGAAGCCCACTTCGCAATAGATGAAATAGTACATCCACATGCGGCGGAACCGTTCGTCGAACCCTAACGCGTTGATGCGTGGCCATGCCTCGTCGAACCGTGCCCGCCAGTCGCGCAACGTGCGAGCGTAACTGAGCCCGAACTGCGAGATGGGCTCGAACTCCATGCCGGCAGCCTGTGCCTGCGCGCGCATGATCGAGACGGTCGGCAGCATGCCCCCGGGGAAGATGTAGCGCTGGATGAAATCAGGATGGCGCTGGTAGGCGGCGAAACTCTCCTCTCGGATCGTGATGGCCTGGATGACCGCGCTGCCGCCAGGCACAAGTCGATCGGCGAGCGTCTGGAAATAGACCGGCCAATGCTCCTCCCCCACAGCCTCGATCATCTCCACGGAGGCAATGTGGTCAAACGCACCGGTGACGTCACGGTAGTCCTCAAAACGCACATCGACCCGATCCGCCAGCCCTTCGGCCGCAATGCGCGCCTGTGCATAGGCGTGCTGCTCGCGAGATACGGTAATGGCGGCCACATCGGCACCGGCCCGCGCCAGTTCCTCGCTCAGGCCACCCCAGCCGCAGCCGATTTCGAGGACGCGCTTGCCGTCCAGCGGTGACAGCGCCGCCAGGATCGCTGCATTCTTGGCGGCCTGCGCGGCGGCCAGCGACGTGGCTGAGCCCTGGTAGATGCCGCTGGAGTATGTCATGCCGGGATCGAGCCAGAGCTCGTAGAAGGCGTTGCCGAGATCGTAATGCGCCGCGATGTTGCGCCGGCTGCCGGCGCGGCTGTTGCGCCGGGCGCGGTGGGCCAGGCGATCGGGCATGCGGGCGCGGAACCAGCCGCGTCCGGCACCCTCGAACGCGGCGTAATTGACGAGGAAGAAGCGGAGAACGGCACCGATGTCCGGGCTGTCGGCGGTGCCGTCGATGTAACTCTCGGCAAATCCCAGCGTGCCCCGCCGCAGCGCGCGCCAGGCCAGCGCGTAGGACGACAGCCGCAGTTCCGCCTCGACGCCGCCGCCGCTGCCCAGCACCACGAGCCGACCGCTGGGCAGGGTAAGTTGCAGGCGGCCCTTGGTCACACCCGACAGGCGACGGGCTACAAATCCGGCAACCCGCGCGTCCCGCCAGTGCGCGAACCCGCGGCGGCTCCCCCCCCCGTCAGGCTTGAGAACATTCTCCTCGATCATCGTCCCTGCACCGCTGTTTGCGATCCCACATACTGCACCGAATAGCGCCCCGAAGCATGCCCCTCGACGAGGGGGACGCCCTTGTTCCAGAGGCGAAAAGCCTCGACATGTATTGCCGTCATCACCTTCCATGTCATCAGCGGATGGCTCGCCATCACCCGCAGGATCGCGGCGTCGTCGAGAGCTTGGGCCTGGGCCCTGAAGTGCGTCTTGATCAGTGGGCCGGCGGCGTCCTGGAAGCTGACGCCAACGGTCAGGTTCGGCCCAGGCGGGGTGACGCGGAACCCGTACTGCCCCGAGCCTGCGGCAAACGGCGACACGAACATGGCCTTGGTGCACCACTGGGCATGAATGCCCCCCTGCGCGGGACCCGCCGGCAGCACGTAGCTGACCCGCTCACCGAACGTGTTGCTGACCTCGTAGACAAGGGCCTCGAGCGCGGCGTCGGGCGTGGTCACGTAGTACACGGAGAGCGGGTTGAACACGTAGCCGAGGACACGCGGGTAGGCCAGAAGGTGAATGCGCCGATCTCTCGTCGGCAACCCGCCGCCGTCGAGCACAGCGCGGATGGCGTCTCCGATCGGTTGGCCATCGCCGCGGCCATGATCACGGTCGTGGAGGCTCAGAAGGTTGAAACGGTTGTAGGACAGGAACCGGCAGGTGCGCGCAACGTCGTCGATCCGGTCGACATCGACCAGCAGCGCGAACACGCGGTAGGACAAGGCGTGGGGCACCGGGCGCAGGCGCTTGTGGGCGACCGTTCCGACATAGAGCTTGGCCGGCCCCATCATGATGCCGCTGCCAGTCTGGGACCCAACGGCCGTCCCGGCTGCCGGGCAAGGGGCGATAAAATGCGATCGCGTGCGCGATTTTCCGGCACGGCCCACGGGCGGCTCAGTCCGCCCAGGTCCTCGGCGACCGCAACGCCAGACTGGACGCCGTCCTCGTGAAATCCGTATCCGAAGTAGCTGCCGGCAAACCATGTCGCGCGGACGCCCTGGAGTGACCACAGGTCGCGCTGGGCCTTCATCGCTGACAGATCGAATATCGGATGCGTGTAGCTCATGCGCGAAAGAATGCACGTCGGATCAATCGCGCGCCATGGATTCAACGTCACGAATACATTTTTGCGCAGTGCCAGTGGCTGCAGCCGGTTCATCCAATAGGTGACACACAGCGGGGAAGTCTCCTTCAGGGTTTCGCCGAGATAGTTCCAACTGGTCCATGCGCGGGGCCGCCGTGGCATCAGCCGGCTGTCGGCATGCAAGACGGCCTCGTTGCGGGCGTAGCTGAAGGCCCCCAGCAGCCGCGCTTCGTCTTCGGATGGATCGGCCAGTATGGCCAAGGCTTGATCTGCATGGCAGGCGATGACGCAGGCGTCGAATGCCAGCGGGCCGTTGCCGCGCGCGGTCGCAAGGCGGACGCCGGATGGTGTGCGCCGCACCTCGATCACCGGATCGCCGACGACCACGCGACCAGGAAACCGCTCGCGGATGCGGGTCACATAGGCGCGGCTGCCACCCACTACGGTCCGCCATTGAGGCCGATCGGCGAGTTGCAGAAGCCCGTGGTTAGCAAAGAAACGGATGAAGGCGGCGGCGGGAAACTCGAGAATCTGTTCGGCAGGCGTCGACCAGATCGCTGCTCCCATCGGCGCGACGTGGCGCATCATGAACGCCGAACCATAGTTGTGGCGCGCGAGGAAGGTGCGGAGGGTTTCGGCCGGGTCGATGGCCGACGGATCGAGCTGGGCCGCGTGCCGAAAGAACCGGACGATGTCGATAATCATGCGCCAGTGAGTTGGCGACAGCGCGTTACGACGCTGTGCGAACAGGCCCGGCAGGCCATTGCCGGTGTACTCGAACGCACCGTCGGCGAGGCTTACCGAGAAGCTCATCTCCGTAGGCACCGTCTCGACGTCGAGGTGGCTGAACATCCCGATGAGATTGGGGTAGGCCGCTACGTTGTAGACGATAAACCCCGTGTCGACCGGAACAGACTCACCGGCGTCGCCTGCGACGTCGATCGTGTTCGAATGGCCGCCCAGCCGATCATTGGCTTCGAACAGCGTGACTTCGTTGCGGGCACCCAGCAACAATGCAGCGCTCAGGCCAGAAATCCCCGCGCCCACCACCGCGATCTTCACGTGACCGTTCCCCCTCGGCAGGCCTAACCGTGCGGTCAACGATGCTCCGCGCTGGATGGATCAGTAGCCAGCCTTTCGACCACGGGGTGGTGCCGCCATCGGCGCGCTCGTGTTCTGGCTCCGACACTTGGGTCCCTTTGCAGCACCTGATCGGCCACGTGTCGAAGCCACCAGGAACACTAGGAACTTTATGATCCGAGTGTTGTATTTGTCACTTCGCTCGGGATGAGACCGTGCCTCACCTGGGGACCAAGCGTCACTGACGCAACACTAGGGCCGCCGGCAGGGATCGCACCACTGAACTGTCCAACAATCAGGCTTATGGCAAAATACTTCGGCGTGGACAGAACTCCAGAAGAGAATCAGCGCACAATCGGCTATCTTAACTTGCGGTTAACCATAGTTAGCATAGCGTGAACGGGCTCGACGCGGTGCTGTCTGGACAGCGGTAGCGCTACCGAGCGCGTCGTATCGCCCATCGAGAAACCGGGGGATTGTCATGTCTGATGACCGCATTTTCGGGCCTATCTCGCAGATTGCTCTGCTCTGTGCCTTTGCCCTGGTGATGATGACCAGCAGCCTTGCTGCGCTCAATGCCGCCAGCATGGCGGCCGGGATGAGCGCGGGACCGAGCTGTGGCGTCTACGGCTGCTCCGAAGTCGCCAGCCGCTGACGACGGTCACAAACGCGCCGACGCTGGGAGCGCGGTGTGGCGTGGCGTGCCTCACGACGGCTTGGGGCTCGTGTCGGGGCCCGAGCGCAGCATCGGCTTGACGATACCATCGAGCGTTTGCAGTTGCTGCATCAGCGCTTCGAACTGGGCGAGCGGGACCATGTTCGGCCCGTCAGATGGTGCGTTGTCGGGGTCCTGGTGGGTCTCGATGAAAAGGCCGGCGACGCCCACTGCGACAGCCGCGCGCGCCAGAACAGGAACAAACCGGCGGTCTCCCCCCGAAGCCGTGCCTTGGCCGCCGGGTTGCTGGACGGAATGGGTGGCATCGAAGATTACAGGGCAACCCGTCTCCGCCATGATCGGCAGCGCGCGCATGTCGGTCACCAGCGTGTTGTAGCCGAACGAGACCCCGCGCTCGGTCACCAGCACATTCGGATTGCCGCTGGCCGTGATCTTGGCGACGACGTTTTTCATGTCCCAGGGGGCCAGGAACTGCCCCTTTTTGATCTTGATGGTTCGCCCGGTTCTGGCAGCCGCGATCAGCAGGTCGGTCTGCCGACACAGAAATGCGGGGATCTGGAGAACGTCGACGACCTCGCCCACCGGCGCGCAATGGGCGGGCTCGTGGATGTCGGTCACCACGGGGATCCGCAGCGTCTCGCGGATTTCGGCAAAGACGCTGAGCGCCTGGTCCAAGCCGACGCCGCGCTGTCCCTTCAGCGACGTCCGGTTGGCCTTGTCGTAGGACGTCTTATACACGAGGCCCAAACCGAGGCGGCCGGCCATCTCCTTCAGCGCGTGGGCCATCTCCAGAGCGTGCTGGCGGCTCTCCATCTGGCAGGGTCCGGCAAAGACCGAGATGGGCCCGTCGTTGCTGAACACGACGGGCTGGACGCGGCTCGGGTCGCCGACGACGACGCGGGAATTGGGTGTCATGGGGGCTGGCCTCCTCGATTGCATCAGTCGTTATAGCGGGCGGTGTCGGCCAAGACGAGCATCGCGCGCACGCGGCGGCTCGGCTCTGACCCTCGGACACTTGATGGTGTCGCTTGAATGGCGCGTCGGCTCCGATAGTGTCGCGGCTTGCCCTCGTTCAAGCCCACCCAGGCCCTGATGACCCACACCACCGTCCGCCCGTCCCGTCTGCTGTCGCCCGCGGTTCAGTCCGTGCACGCCCATCGCGCCGGTCACCCTTGCGGGCGGTTCTTCCAACTGGTGCTCGTGTGCCTTCCAGTCGCACTGAGCTGCCTGTGCTGTGTGGTGATGCCTGCGCGCGGCCTCGCACAGGACGGCGAGATCGCCCCATTTTCTGCAGGTCCGGTGCCAAAGTCGACGGGCGGGGCGGCCATCGACACCGCGCTGGTGCTCGCCGTCGACGTCTCGCAATCTGTCGATCAGCAGCGCTACGAGTTGCAGATGGAGGGCATCGCTCGGGCCCTCGAAGACGAGGAGGTGCACGCCGCCATCGCCAGCGCGCCGACCCGCAGCATCGTCTTTGCCCTGATCGGCTGGGCCGACTTTCCAAGGCTGCTCATCCCCTGGACCATCATCGACGGGCCGCAGGAAGCGCGGCGCACAGCCGAACGCATCCGATCCCTGCCCCTCGAGACCGGAGAGTTCACCTGCCTTGCAAAATTGATGAAGAGTCTATCGGACCATATCCTGGCGGACCGGCCCATCACGACGCGCCGGGTCATCCTTGATGTCTCCGGCGATGGGCCAGACAACTGCAGTCCACCCGACACCCTGGTCGCCGAGCACGAGCGCCTCGTGGCGCAGGGGATCACCATCAATGCCAACCCCATCATCGTGCCCGGCGAGAACGATGTGGATGTACTAGCCGGGGCCTACAGAAGTCCGGGGTACGGGCTTGGCAGCACACCTCTCGGGGCGGGGGCCGAGCGCTTGCCGATTGATCAATGGTACGACCGCCATGTTCGCGGCGGGCCGGGGGCCTTCACGCTTCCCGCCTACGGCTACGCGGATTTCGCGCGCGCCATCCAGCGCAAGTTCGTCATGGAGATCAGCTCCCTCGCACCGTCGGGCGGTAAGCGGCCATAACCGGTCGCAATCGCCCCGTGATGGACCGCCGGAAGACGACCGGGTCGGCGACCTGCAACGGCGGTTGCATGCGCCTTGCCGTCACAGTTTGATAGTTACTGTATGGCGCGCGGACACCTCATTTATGACGCAGCGCAGCATTGATGGGCCCAGTGTTTGTCGGATTATGCGGGCTATCAGACGACCGCGCCTATCCCATTTGACCAGATGTACAATTTGTCGCGGCCGACTCAGGCAGTCACGGTCTCGCCATATTCAGGGTCGACCTGCCCGCCCCGCGTTAAGGGCGAAACATATCGCAGTAGCGAGATAAGTGCCCAGCGCCAAGGTCAACAATCTTGGAGTGCTTGAAATGAGCAGACTTACCGGGTCGTCGCGGCTTGCCGTGATTCTTCTGGCCCTCTTGTGTCTCTTTACGCTCGGCAGTTCCGCACAGGCAGCCTCGACTGGCTGTCTACCTGCATCCATCAAGGCCAAGTTGAACGAGATCCGCTCGAAGTTTGGTCCCATCTCGATTGTTTCGGCCCACCGCAGTGGTGCCCGCATCGCCGGCTCCGGCCGCCGCAGTCTGCATGCCTCCTGTCGCGCCGTTGATTTCCATCCACCCGCCGGCAAGTACAGCCAGGTCGTCAGCTACCTGCGCGCAACGCATTCCGGCGGCGTGGGCACCTACTCGTGCGGCATGAACCACGTCCACATCGACAACGGCGGCCGTGTTCGTTTCCACCACTGTGTAACCGCCAGTGGCACGCCCGTTGGAAAGACGTTCTATGCCTCCAAGCGCTCGTCGAAGCGCTACGCGGCCAAGTCGTCCAGCCGCCGCTATGCCTCAGCCAAGTCCGGCAAGCGCTATGCTTACGGTGCCAAGAAGCGCGGCAAGGGCTACGCCTATTCTGGGGGCAAGAAGCGCGTTGCAACCGTCGTGACGCGCCCCAACCTCGGACTGAACACGCAGGGCGGATCGGGCCGTACCCGGGTTGCAAGCCTGCGTTGACGACAGATGCAGAGCCGGCCGGGACCAAGGCTGACGTGAACCCGCGTCCCCCAGCCCGGCCGGCTCTGCGCCACACCGACGCCACATCAGTGGACGAGAACGTTCAAATCGCCACGGCAGACACCAGCTTTGGTTACGGGGTCGCAAGAGGCAGCATAGGGGGCGGTTAGACGAGGCGGCTCTGTTCGACGGCAGCCGCGATAAAACTGGCGAACAGCGGGTGCGGCTCGAACGGCCTTGATTTCAGTTCGGGGTGAAACTGGACGCCGATGAACCACGGGTGATCGCGCGCTTCGACGATTTCCGGCAGGAGACCATCGGGAGACATCCCCGAGACGATGAGGCCGGCGGCCTCCAGTCTGTCACGGTAGCGCATATTGACCTCGTAGCGGTGACGGTGACGCTCCTCGATCAACGTCGTTCCATAGACCTGAGCGACGCGGCTGCCCGGCAAAAGGTGGGCGGGATACGCCCCGAGCCGCATGGTGCCACCCAGGTCGTCACTGGCCTTGCGGCTCTCGATCTCGTTGCCACGCATCCATTCCGTCATCAAACCGACGACGGGTTCGGGCGTCGGACCGAACTCGGTCGAGTTTGCGAGGGAGAGGCCCGCGGCCCGCGCCACGTCGATCGTCGCCATCTGCATGCCAAAGCAGATGCCGAAATAGGGAACCTTGCGGGTGCGGGCAAACCGGGCGGCCATGATTTTACCCTCGGCCCCCCGCTCGCCGAAACCGCCAGGGACCAGGATGCCATCGACGCCCTCCAGGTAGGGGGCTGGGTCCTCGCTCTCGAAGACTTCCGAGTCGATCCATTCGAGACGGACACGCACACGGTTGGCGATGCCGCCGTGAACCAGCGCCTCGATCAAGGATTTGTAGGCATCCTTGAGACCTGTGTATTTGCCGACGATGGCGATCGTCACCTCGCCTTCGGGGCTTGCCACCGACTCCGAGATGCCTTCCCAGCGGGTCAACACCGGGGCTGGCGCATCGGCGATCCCGAACGCTGCCAGTACCTCGGTATCGAGGCCTTCGCGATGGTAGGCCAGTGGCACGTCGTAAATCGAGCCGACGTCCAGGGCCTGAATGACGGACGCCTCACGCACATTACAGAACAGCGCGATTTTCTTGCGCTCCGAGCGGGGGATCTCGCGGTCGGAGCGGCACATGAGAATATCGGGCTGGATCCCGATCGAGCGCAACTCTTTGACGGAGTGCTGCGTCGGCTTGGTCTTGAGTTCACCGGCTGATGGAATGAACGGCACCAGCGTCAGGTGGATGTAGACGGAGGCTCCTCGCGGCAAGTCGTTGCCAAGCTGCCGGATCGCCTCGAAAAACGGCAGCGCCTCGATATCGCCGACGGTGCCCCCGATCTCGACCAGCACGAAGTCCATGCCGTCGTTGCCGGCCAGCACGAATTCCTTGATGGCGTCGGTGACGTGCGGGATCACCTGGACGGTGCCGCCGAGGTAATCGCCCCGCCGCTCGCGTGCCAGGATATCGCGATAGATGCGGCCGGTCGTCACGTTGTCGGATTTGCGCGACGGGACGCCGGTGAACCGCTCATAGTGACCGAGATCGAGGTCGGTCTCCGCCCCGTCGTCGGTCACGAACACCTCCCCGTGCTGATAAGGGCTCATGGTGCCGGGATCGACGTTGAGATACGGATCGAGCTTCCTCAGGCGAACCGTGTAGCCACGGGCCTGGAGGAGCGCGCCGAGCGCGGCCGATGCGAGGCCCTTGCCAAGTGAGGAGACCACGCCGCCGGTGATGAAGATGTACCGCTGCATGGGCTTTGCGTTTGACACGGATCGGCCTCGATTCGAAGCGGCAAAGCGGCCACATCCACGACGCCGTTCGCTCTGGGCTCATTCAGGATGGTTGCAAACCTGCGCTGGCAACCTCAGCGCGTGCCCGGCACGCTGGGCAACGGCGTGCGGGTCGGCTGCTCGAGACTGTCGAGAATGGTCCCGCCAGCCGGTGCGCCAGCGGGCTGCCCGGGGGCCGGCGTGCCGGCGCTCGACGGGGCTTCTGGTCCAGCCGCCGACGGGCGGTCGAAGACGGAGCCGGTGGGACCGCGATTGGCGAGGATCGTCAACAGGATACTCGTCGTGAAAAAGCAGAGCGCCAGCGCCGCGGTCATCCGCGTCAGCAGGTTGGCGGTGCCGCGCCCGGTCAAGAACCCGCCGCCGCCGCCCCCGCCGATGCCGAGCGCACCACCTTCGGAGCGTTGCATGAGAACGACGACGATCAACGCCAAGGCGATCATGATGTGAACGACGAGTAGGACGGTGGCCATAGACGTTTGCTTTCAACGGTTCGGCGGGATGCTGCTGGCGAGGCGCGGCAAGGCGCGGGGCCTGCGTGCGCGACAACACGATCAACGCGGCTTCTACACCACGCCCGCCATCCGCGCTACCCCTGCGGCAGGGCTCCTGCGGCGGTATGGGGCTGGTCGCGGCTTGGTGGTGGGCGTCAACGCCGCACGCGTTCGGGCAGCGGGGGAACCGCGCGGGCGGCCTGGGACGTGGTGACCGGCCGTGTCGGTGCAGGCGGGGCCGGGGGCCGGGCTGCGGTTATGCTTTGGGCGGCCTCGCCAGCCGAGGCTTCCGGAGCCGCGAGTGCCGGCTCCAGCGACGGGACCGTCCGCGGCAGATCGGCAGGCCGTTCAGGCGGCAGAGGGGGATTGGCCGCGAGAGCGGCCTGGCGCTCCGCCCATTGGCGGGCCGCCTGTGCCGCTTTGCGCGCCCGCTCCTCCAGGGCAGCGGTCGCCGCCTGGGCATAGACGTTCGGACACCGAAAGCGGAGTTGGTCCTCGATCGCAATGAAGCGCATGATATCGGCGATGCGCTGGGCCGGCAGGTTCATCTTGGCCCATTCGGGACCGTTGGCCATATCGGCGGCGACGCCGGCCGAGACCAGCGCGGCTTTCTCCGCCTCGAAGCCACGGCAGCGGGCGACCTCCGGGGGAACGACGTCGGACGGCGATGCGACATCGGCCTCGGCCGCGTTGGAGGCTGGCGTCGCCGGGCTCGACGGCGTCTGGGTTTCGGCTCGGGCCGCTGCGGCAGAACCGATCGCCACGGCCAGCACTGCCGCGCCGAACTTCGGGAATTTGGTCATGCCATGCCGCCTCATACCAGCGCCCCGCCGCCGTGATCGGCGCCACTATACCCAGGTGTCCCTTTCTGAACAGTCACGCCACTGCCGCCCGCGTTCGCCGCACCGGCCTTATGACACGCAAGACACGATGCCCCTGATCGCCGCGGTTCGAGCCCCGCTGGCCAACGCCTCATGTGCGAGCGGCAGGCGAACAGGCGTGGACAATCCCCAGGAAATCCTCCGCCTTCAGGCTCGCACCACCGACCAGGGCACCGTCGACATCCGCAATTGCCAGCAGCTCGGCTGCGTTGGAGGGCTTGACCGATCCCCCGTACAAGAGCCGGAAGGCGCGGCCAGCCTCGCCGAATCGGGAGATCAACTCGGCACGCATCATGGCGTGCACCTGTGCCACGTCGGCAGTCGCTGGCGTCAGCCCGGTGCCGATGGCCCAAACCGGCTCGTAGGCGATGACTGTTGTGTGGGGGGGAGCCGTCGCGGGGAGGGAACCGGCGAGCTGACGCGCAATCACGGCGAGTGTCTGCCCCGCCTGGCGCTGACCCAGCGTCTCGCCGACGCAGATGATGGCCGAGAGCCCGGCCCGATGGGCTGCTTCCACTTTGCTGGCCACGAGCCGGTCCGTCTCGCCATGGTCGGCGCGGCGCTCGGAATGGCCCAGGATCACGGCCCGGGCCCCGGCATCGGCGAGCATCATCGCCGAGATATCGCCGGTATGGGCACCGGAGTCTGCTGTGTGGCAGTCCTGGCCACCGATGGCGATCGGCCCGTCTTTCAGGATCTCTGCCATGACGAGGATGAGCGTTGCCGGCGGGCAGATCATGACGTCGGCGGCAATGACAGCGCTGTTGGCCGAGACATGCTCGTGGATGGCCATGGCCTCCGCGAGTGCTGCCCTGATCCCGTTCATCTTCCAGTTGCCGGCGATCAGCGGTCTTGGGCGGGGCGCGGTCTCGCTCATCTGGACATCCTGAGGGTAAGGGGGTCTGCGGCAGGGCGGGCCCGGCGGACCACGACGGGAGGTGTGGCAGTGCGCGAGCCGCTGCGATACTTGCAATCATGGCACAGCTAGGGTTCATATCACGCGCGATGCGCCAGAAAGGCGCATCTGTCGGCTGCCATTCGCAACGCGCGCGGCGTGACGGGTCCGAACGGCCCGTCGGGACGCGCCCCGCGCCTTATCCCGGAAGACTGTTTCACGATGCTCGATTCCCTCCGACGCTGGGCCTCCGGCTGGGTTGCCTTCGTCATGATCATGCTGCTGATCATGAGCTTCGCCATCTGGGGCGTCGCCGATTACATCACCGGGGCGTCACGGGCCGCATTGGCGACCGTCGGCGGCGAGGAGATTTCGGCCGATGAGTTCCAGACCGCGTTCCAGGACGAGATCTCAGAGCTATCCCAGCGCGCCGGCCAGCGCATCAGCTTCGAGCAGGCTCGTGCCGTCGGCCTGGACCAGCGCGTGCTCAATCAGCTCATCGGATCGGCAGCCGTCGAAGCGCACGCCCGTGATCTGGGCCTTGTCCTGTCGGCCGAGACGCTCGCCGACGGGCTCAAGCGGGATCCGGCGTTTCAAGGACCGGATGGCCGCTTTTCGAAAGAACAGCTCGAAGGCGTCATGCGGCAGCTCGGCCTGTCGGAGGCTGGTCTTCTGGCTCTGCGGCGGCGCGATGAGTTGCGCAAGCATGTGACGTCGGCGTTCCTTCGTTCGGCGATCGTGCCAGAGCCGTTGATCGACACGCTGAACGCCTACCGCAACGAGACGCGAATTTTGACGCACGCGCGTATCGACGCCGACAAGGCCATCACGTTGCCTGAGCCCTCCGATGAGGACCTCCGCAAGACCTACGAGGCCAATAAATCGAGCCTGATGAGCGAACCGCACCGTCATCTGTACGTGCTGATGATGCCGATCGCGGCACTCCGGGCCCGGGCAGACATCGCCGATGCCGACATCAAGGCCGCTTATGAGCAAACACGCGGCGATTACGACGTGCCGGAAAAGCGCAAGGTTCAGCAGATCTCGTTCAAGGACAAGTCCGCCGCCGAGGCTGCCAAACGCGAGCTGGATGGCGGCAAGGATTACGTGGAGGTGGCCAAGGCCGCCGGTGCCACGGCGGCTGATATCGACCTTGGCTTGGTCACGCGCACTCAACTCATCGACCCCGCGATCGCCGATGCCGCATTCCGGCTGGAGAAGGACAAAGTCTCCGAGCCGGTCGAAGGCCGCTTTGCAACGGTTCTGCTGCGCGTCAGCGAGATTGTGCCCGGCAAGGACTCGACGTTCGAGGAGACGCGCGACAAGGTTCGCGCAAAGCTCGCCGACGAGTGGGCGCGGGCACAAGCCCAGAAGCTCTATAGCGAAGTGGATGATGGGCGGGCAGCCGGCACGCCGCTGAAGGACATCGGTTCGACTTTGAAGCTTCCTTATTATGACGTTCCATCGGTGACGCGCGCCAACAAGACGGATAGCGGTCAGATCGTTCTGGATGTGCCTGATGCCGACGAGATCATCGCGGCCGGATTCCGGGGTGAGGTCGGTCTCGAAGGCGAGGCGGTCGCCCTCACCGATGGCGGCTATGCCTGGGTCGATGTCGTCGCCGCAACCCCTGCGGCAGAGCGCCCGTTCGAGGAGGTCAAGCAGGAAACCAAGGAGATCTGGACCCGTACCGAGCGACGCCGCCGCCTGTCGGAACTGGCATCGAAACTGGCCGAGCGGCTGCGGGCCGGCGAGGATTTCGCCAAGGTTGCCGAGGAAGTCGGCGGCAAGGCGCAGACGACGTTGCCGGTGACGCGCACCGCCATCCCCGAGGGCTTGACGCAATCGGCCCTGTCGCAGGCCTTCGTTTTGCCGAAGGGCGGGGTCGGCCATGCGGAGACCGCAGATGGGACATCACGCGTGCTGTTGCGCGTCGACGACGTGCGGGCTCCGTCGGACCTCACAAAGGAACAACGCGATGCGTTGCGCCAGGAACTGCGGCAGGACATGCGGGCCGATCAGATCAGCGCCTACATCGCAGCCTTGCAGGATCGCTTGGGTGTCAGCGTCAACCAGCAGGCGTTCGACCGCCTGATGGGCGCGCCCGGACAGTAGGACGTGCCTTTCGACCCCGGCAGGTCCAACCTGCCCAAGCTCGACCGTTCTGCCGCTCGTTGCCGGGGCCTGCGTGTCCCGGCCCTGTTCTCTGCTCAAGCCGGCAAGGCCGCCCGATGACAGACATGGATGTCGCCCCGTCGCCGGAGGCGTTTGCAAAGGCCTACACCGCAGGGCAGGCCCAGGTGGTCTTCACCCGCTTGGTTGCGGACCTCGAAACACCGGTTTCGGCCTATCTGAAACTGGCCGCACCCGGTGGCATGAGCTTTCTGCTGGAATCGGTCGAGGGCGGTGCTCAGCGTGGGCGCTATTCGATCATCGGGCTCAAACCCGATGCCGTCTTCAGGGCGCAGGGAGCGGTCGCCGAGATCAATCGCGCTCCTACCGAAAAGCCAGACGATTACCAGCCTGTCTCGCAGCCGACGCTTAGGGCGCTGCGCAGCTTCCTGGCCGAGAGCGCGATGGCGCTGCCCGAGGACATGCCGCCCATGGCAGCGGGCGTCTTTGGCTATATGGGCTATGACACCGTGCGGCTGATCGAGACCCTGACGGATGCCCCGCCTGATGATCTCGGTGTACCCGACGCGCTTCTCATGCGCCCGACGGTGATGGTGATCTTCGATACGGTGCGCGACGAGATGACGATCGTCACCCCAGTCAGGCCCCGCCCCAGGACCAGCGCGAAGGCGGCCCGCGCCGCGGCTTCGGCGCGGCTCGCCGCTGTGATCGCCGCGCTCGGCACCCCGCTCGAGCACGCCGCGTCGGCCGGCGGTGGCGACCTGACGCAACCGGACCCGGTCTCCAATACCAGCGAGCTGCGCTACCTGGACATGGTCAGCCGCGCCAAGTCATACATCGCCGCCGGCGACATTTTCCAAGTGGTCCTGTCGCAGCGCTTTTCCACGCCCTTCAGCCTGCCGCCCTTTTCGCTCTACCGCTCGCTGCGCCGCCTGAACCCCTCGCCGTACCTGTTTCATTTGGACTTCGGCAGCTTTGCGCTGGTCGGCTCGAGCCCGGAGATCCTGGTCCGGGTGCGCAACGGGGAGGTGACCATCAGACCGATCGCCGGCACCCGACGCCGCGGTACGAGCGCTGCGGAGGATGCCGCGCTCGAAAGCGACCTGCTCGCCGACCCAAAGGAGCGGGCCGAGCACCTGATGCTGCTCGACCTCGGCCGTAACGATATCGGACGGGTCGCAGACGTCGGCTCGGTCGCCGTGACGTCGCAATTCGTGGTCGAACGCTACAGCCACGTCATGCATATCGTCTCGAACGTGACGGGCCGGCTCGATCAGGAGCGCCACGACACCGTCGACGCGCTGATGGCCGGTTTTCCAGCCGGCACAGTCTCAGGCGCGCCGAAAGTCCGGGCGATGCAGATCATCGACGAACTCGAGGTGGCCAAGCGCGGGCCCTATGCCGGATGCGTCGGCTATTTTTCCGCTGACGGCAACATGGACACCTGCATCGTCCTGCGGACCGCGCTCGTGAAGGACGGCATGCTGCACGTCCAGGCGGGGGCCGGCATCGTGCACGACTCGGTAGCCGCCAGCGAGCAACAGGAATGCATCAACAAAGCGATGGCCGTGGTGCGCGCGGCCGAGGCGGCCGTGCGCTTTGCCGGAGGTGAAAAGGACAGGCGCGGCGGCAATGGCGGAGTGTTCGGCTGAGCGGGCACCGGCGGCTCGAGGGCCCTGCGAGCCCGCGGCGGGTTCGTCGTGGTGTTGCGCGGGCTCAACCGCGCTCCGAGGCAATCAAGGCTCCGAAGCTCGAACGTGTGCGGCGCAGATGAGCGAGCCCGTCGTCGGTGATCTCGTACATGCCGCCGGCCGGCTGGTCGATCACTCCCAGCTTCTTGAGGCGATGGAGTTGCGAAACGACGGCACCCGACGTGTCTTCGAACCCCTTGGCCGCCAGAGCCGCCAGGATCTGCTGCAGCGCGAACGGGCGGTTTTCGCGGGCCAGGAACTCCAGTAGCGTCAACTCGCGCAGGCGCGCCCGCTGATTCCGGCCGATGTCGTCATAGGGATCGCCCGGGTCGTCGTCCAGGCTGGCCTGCCCGCTCGTACCCGACGCGCTTGCTGTCAACGCCAGCAAGGCCGAGGCTGCCGAGCCATGGGAGGCACCACGTGGGGCCTGAGGAACGTCCGTGGGCGGCAGGATGGCGTCGATGACGACATCGAGGGCGTCGAGTTTGTCGCGAATATCAGCCACCAGACGGCGCACTTCGGAAGGGGCAACTCCGGCGGCCTGCACCATGGGCTGGAAAAGATGGCGCGTGAATGCCGCCCGCGCTTCCAGCAGGAATTCGCCAGTCTCGGCACCCCGAGGGCGGTGCCCGTCATCGGCCATCACGCACTCCCCAGCCCGCGAGCTGTCAGGCGACCGATCCGCACCGGTTCATGACAGCCAGAGGCTCAGCGACATCGACGCATTACCAGACATCGCAGCGAGCATACCTTCGCTGCCTTGCCTTATCTCACATCCGATACTGCCATTGGCGATGCCTTGCGGCAATGTGCATTGCATACGATGCTTAGCGTGGCGTTTCATGCGATTTTAAGTCGCCGATCCAGGCGTCTGTTTTTATTGGCTTTTGTTGGTTGCTCATTTGCTAATCTTGTGGCGGATGACTGAAGACGTCGCAGCCACGCGATGGGTACGAAACGAATTGAACTCAGCGTACCATGGCACTGACTATGCACAAATTATTCAAGTACGCGGTCGCCCATGCTCCGCATCGGCTCAGGTTTGCCCCGAACCTGCCACAGCACCGAGGGGCACACCATGCGATCTGTCGTGCAAACACTCATCGAGGACCATCTTCTCAATCCCGGCATCATTGATTTGGTCTTCTGGTTTCCGCATCTCACGTGGGGCGAACTCGGCGTGGCAGCGCTCAGCGTGCTGGGCTGGGGGTTCGTCTGCGAACGGATTTGGCGGGCGGTCCGCGCGCTGTTGTTGCGGTTGGCCGCCCGTGCCTTCGGCACGCGCTTGCGACTGGTCGGCACTGTCCTTCGCGTTCTGGCGCGGGTCTGAATTCCCCCGGTCGTGCGTGATCTCGACCGTTCACTCCCCGCAGCGGGGCTGCCGCAGAGAACGTCCAGGGTCTTTTGTCCGCACCGCGGTCCTACACTGCGAGAGTGGCGCGTGAGGACTTCTACGACTATTGAGGCTGCTTGCCCCGGATTTCAGCCTCCATCATGGCGTTCAGAGCCTTGAATTCCTGCTCCATCTTGGCGCACGCGGTCTGCTCACCTTTGCAGGTGATGACCATGTCGAGGGTGATTTCCGCCCCCTGGCGAAGCGGTATCCGACAGATCACGGCCGGGTGAGCCGGGTTGCCATCCACTGTGAACGTCCACATGGCCCATGTGGCCTTGTCCTGAAGCGCGACATAACTCTTGTCGCGGAACACTTCCGGCAGCTTGTCGCCATCGCGCAAGGCCGGCAGGAGGACGGCTGGATCGGCGTTCGCCGCCCGTCCGCAGACCGTTGGCTCGGCGGCGGCGAGGGTCGTGGCGGGCGTGCCGACCATGGCCGCCATGGTCAACGCGCAGACCCATCGGAGCGACGTGCGAGGGTGAGACATCCGGGAGTTTTCCTTCAGCAGACGTGGGGCGGGGGTTGGGACCCATCCGCATGATCAACTTGAGCTGTGTCGCCACAGCGGCTCACAGCTTCAGTCGTGCCTCGATGGCCGTCAGCGCATCGGCGGCCTTCGTTCCATCCGGACCGCCAGCCTGGGCCAGGTCCGCACGTCCGCCACCGCCCTTTCCACCGAGCGCCTCGGCCCCCGAGCGCACGAGTTCAACCGCGCTCCAGGTTCCGGTGAGGTCGTCGGTTACACCGACGGCGAGGCCGGCCTTGCCATCCTCGGTGACGCCGACGATGGCGACGATCCCGGAGCCGACATGCTTCTTGCCCTCGTCGACCAGCCCGCGCAGGTCCTTGGGGTTGAGACCGTCGACGGTGCGGGCAAACAACCTGACGCTGCCGACCATCCGGATCGGCTCCTCCCCGCTGGTGCTGCCGCCCATAGCGGCCTGCCGCTTCGCATCGGCAAGCTGACGCTCCAGGCCGCGACGCTCATCGAGCAGCCCGCGCAGGCGCTCGACCACATCTTCCGGGCGGGCGCGCAACAGGCTTGCGGCTTCTTTCAAGCGCTCGTCCTGGCGGGCCAGGTACGCGCGGGCATGCTCTGCGGTCAGCGCCTCGATCCGACGGACGCCGGCAGCGCTCGCCGTTTCGGCGATGATGCGGATCAGGCCGATATCGCCCGTGCGCTGGACGTGGGTGCCGCCACACAACTCGACCGACCAGGCCCTCGCGACCCGTTCTGCGCCTGCCGGAACGGGTGCGGGAGGGCCCATGGAGACGACGCGGACCTCATCGCCGTACTTCTCCCCGAACAGCGCCATGGCACCCGACTTCAGCGCGTCGTCGATGTCCATGAGGCGGGTCTCGACGGGGCTGTTGGTCATCACGACACGGTTGGCCAGGGCTTCGACCGCGGCGATCTCCTCGGCGCTCATCGGCTTGGTGTGCGAAAAATCAAAGCGCAGCCGTTCGGGCGCGACGAGCGAGCCCTTCTGCGCAACGTGGGTGCCCAGCACCTGTCGCAGAGCCTCATGGACGAGGTGGGTCGCGGAATGATTGGCCCGCGTCGCGCTGCGGCGCTCGTGGTCGACCTTGAGTTCGACAGGGTCGCCCGGCTTGAACGTGCCTTTTTCCACTGTACCGACGTGCACGACGACATCGCCAAGCTTCCTTTGCGTGTCGGCGACACGGAAGACCGCGCCTTTGGGCCCCTTGATCACGCCGCTGTCGCCGGTCTGACCACCGGACTCGCCATAGAACGGCGTCTGGTTGAACACGAGGACGGCTTCGTCGCCGGTCTTGACCGACTTGACTACCTTGCCGGCCTTGAGGATCGCGCGGACCTCGCCCTCGGCGCGTTCGGTATCGTAGCCGAGAAAGTCGGTGGCACCGGCCACCTCGCGCACCTCGAACCAAACGGCTTCGGTCGCTGCCTCGCCCGAGCCCTTCCAGGCCTTGCGCGCCTCGCCGCGCTGGCGCTCCATGGCCGCCTCGAAGCCTGACCGGTCGATCCCGATGCCGCGTGCCCGCAGCGCGTCCTCCGTCAGATCGACGGGAAAACCGTAGGTGTCATAGAGCTTGAACGCCACATCGCCCGACAGCGTTTGCCCGCGCTGCAAGTCCCGCGTGGCCTCCCCGAGCAGGCCGAGGCCCTTGTCGAGGGTCCGGCGGAAGCGTGTCTCCTCGAGTTTCAGCGTCTCGGCGATCATGGCCGCACCGCGTGCCAGTTCCGGGTAGCTGTCCCCCATTTGCCGAACCAGCGCGGGCACGAGACGGTGCATCAGGGGGTCTTTCGCCCCCAGGATGTGGGCGTGACGCATGGCCCGCCGCATGATCCGGCGCAGGACGTAGCCACGGCCCTCGTTTGCCGGCAGCACGCCATCGGCCAGCAGGAAGGCGCTGGCGCGCAGGTGGTCGGCGATGACGCGGTGGCTCGCCTTGTGCTCACCGGTCGCTGCGACATCGGTCAATGTGACCGAGGCTTCGATCAGGGCCCGGAACAGATCGGTCTCGTAGTTGTCGTGCGTGCCCTGGAGGGCGGCCGAAATGCGCTCGAGCCCCATGCCCGTGTCGATGGACGGCTTAGGCAGGCGCACCCGCTCGCCACCGGGCATCTGCTCGTACTGCATGAAGACGAGGTTCCAGATTTCGATGAACCTGTCGCCGTCCTGTTCGGCCGAGCCTGGGGGGCCGCCGGCAATGTGGGCCCCATGATCGTAGAAGATTTCAGAGCAGGGCCCGCACGGACCGGTATCGCCCATCTGCCAGAAGTTGTCGGCCGTCGCGATCCGGATAATGCGGTCGGAGCCGAGCCCGGCGATCTTGCGCCAGAGGTCATAGGCCTCGTCATCGTCGTGGTAGACGGTCACCAGCAACCGCTTTTGGTCGAGCCCGAACTCCCGGGTGATGAGCGTCCAGGCGAGTTCTATGGCGTCGGCCTTGAAGTAGTCGCCGAACGAGAAATTCCCCAGCATCTCGAAGAACGTATGGTGCCGGGCCGTATAGCCGACGTTGTCCAGGTCGTTGTGCTTGCCGCCGGCGCGCACGCACTTCTGCGACGAGACGGCGCGCGTGTAGGGCCGGATTTCATGGCCCGTGAACACAGACTTGAACTGCACCATCCCGGCGTTCGTGAACATGAGGGTGGGGTCGTTGCGCGGGACCAGCGGCGAGGAGGAAACCTCCTCGTGCCCATGGCCCGCAAAGTACCCCAGGAACCCGCGCCGGATCTCGTTAACGCCTGTCATTCCACGTCTCGCGGCCACAATGCCTCAGGTGTCTATCCCAACGGGTGGCTACCACTGCGCCAATCCCCGCCGGAAGCCAAAGCCGCTCCGTCGTGCGTGGCAGACACGGGAGCGGCGCATGGGAGAGCGAACTCATACCGGCGGGGCCCGCGACTGTCCAGAATATGCCCCGTTCCGGCTTATGAGCGCGTTGCCGGTGCTCGGCGGGTACCTGGGACGACACGCAGAAAGGGGCGGGGCAGAGGCGGGCGGTGCGCGCAGCCCGACAGGGGCCGCGCACTCCCGGACGATCCTCACCGACGCCCGCGTTGTCCTTTGCGGCCGGCGGGCTCGTCCCCTTCGCCGGCGGGCTCGTCCGCGTCCATGGTGTCCGGGTCGACCGCCGCGTCTTCGACCTCACTTGCCTCAGGGGTGACCAGCAGCTTGTCGGCGACGAGCCCTGCATTCTGGCGAATGGCACGCTCCAAGGTGGTGGCGACCTTCGGATTGTCTTTCAGAAAAAGCTTCGCGTTCTCGCGACCCTGACCGATCCGCTGGCCATCGTAGGAGTACCAGGCTCCCGACTTTTCGACGAGACCGACCTTGACGCCAAGGTCCACGAGTTCGCCGGTCCTTGAGATCCCCTCACCGTACATGATGTCGAACTCGACTTGCTTGAACGGCGGCGCGACCTTGTTTTTCACGACCTTGACGCGCGTCTGGTTGCCAATGATCTCCTCGCGCTCCTTGATCTGCCCAATCCGCCGGATGTCCAGGCGCACAGAGGCGTAGAACTTCAGCGCGTTGCCGCCTGTCGTGGTCTCCGGGTTGCCGAACATGATGCCGATCTTCATGCGGATCTGATTGATGAACACCACCATGCACCGGGATTTGGAAATCGACCCGGTGAGCTTGCGCAGCGCCTGGCTCATCAGGCGCGCCTGCATGCCCGGCAGACTGTCGCCCATCTCGCCTTCGAGCTCCGCCTTCGGCGTCAAGGCGGCAACCGAATCGACAACAAGGACGTCGATGGCCCCGGAGCGCACCAGCGTATCGGCGATTTCGAGGGCCTGCTCGCCCGTGTCGGGCTGTGAAATCAGCAAGTCCTCGACCTTGACGCCGAGTTTGCGCGCATACAGAGGGTCGAGTGCGTGCTCGGCATCCACGAACGCGGCAATGCCACCCCGCTTCTGTGCTTCGGCCGCAACATGAAGGGCCAGCGTCGTCTTGCCGGAGGACTCGGGCCCATAGATCTCGATGATGCGTCCGCGCGGTAGGCCGCCGATGCCCAGCGCCAGATCGAGACCCAGAGAGCCTGTCGGGACGGCCTCAACGTCGATCGACTTGTCGTTGGCTCCGAGCCGCATAATGGAGCCCTTGCCGAAATTCTTGTCGATCTGCGCAAGCGCGGCTTCGAGCGCCTTCTGCTTGTCCATGGCCATCTCTTGGGGTCCCCCCTCGAAAACTCGAAATTCTGGCTTCGGCATAGCGCGATTCCCACTGTTCCATGAGTTGCACATCAAGTCCACGAGACTGACCAGACTCGAATGTACATTAAATGTTCACTAAGAACAAGACAGGAACGCATGACGATACGACAGTTAGCGAGCCGGATCTCGCACCCTCGGCTTACAAAGCCGCCGGAGTGCGCCATGCTCGGGCGCGTCCACGCGGACTCGAAGTTGAGCCAGGCCGGGCGGAGGGCACGACGGTGGGGCGGGGCACGCCGCTCGCTCTGGCCGCTGGTTCAGGCCGCCCGGATCAGGCTGCCTTGTCCCGCGCGCCAGCAAGCTTTGCCAGGTCTCCAATGAATCCGCGCACCCCCTTCAGGCGCGCCTCGGGCAGGTCCCAGTCCGCCTTGACCACCAGACGGTGATCGGTCTGAAGTTTCACGAGCCCACGCGAACGCTGCATGAATTCGACGAGACCCGGCGGGTTCACGAACGTGTTCCGGACGAACGAGACGGCTGCTCCCTTAGTTCCCGCATCGACCCGCGCGACGCCAGCCCGCCGGCACAGGGCCTTGATCTCCATGACGTCGAGAAGGTGGCGGACCTCTTCGGGGTAGGGTCCGAAGCGGTCGACCAACTCGGCACCGAACTCGTCGATGTCGGCGCGACTGTCGAGACCAGACAGTCGGCGGTAGAGCCCAAGCCTCAGTTGCAGGTCGCCGACGTAGCTCTCCGGGATCAGGATCGACGTGCCGAGCGAAATCTCGGGACTGGCGCGGTCCTCGTTGGCGGCCAGATCGCCACCCTTCATATCTGCAACCGCCTCTTCGAGCATGGCTTGGTAGAGTTCGAAGCCCACCTCGCGAATGTGGCCGGACTGCTCCTCGCCCAGCAAATTGCCGGCACCCCGGATGTCGAGATCGTGGCTGGCGAGAGAGAACCCGGCCCCCAGGCTGTCGAGGGAATGGAGAACCTTCAAGCGCTTCTCGGCTCCCTCGGTCAGCGCCTTGCCGGGCGGGGTCGTGATGTAGGCGTACGCGCGCGTCTTCGAGCGACCGACGCGGCCACGCAACTGGTAGAGCTGCGCCAGCCCGAACACGTCGGCGCGATGGACGATGAGGGTATTGGCGTTGGGCACATCGAGACCGGACTCGACGATCGGGGTCGACAGCAGAATGTCGTACTGGCCTTCGTAGAAGGCGGTCATCACATCCTCGATCTCGGTCGGCGAGAGCTGCCCGTGGGCGCGGGCGACGCGGAGTTCCGGCACGGCCTCGCGCAGGAACTCGGCGATATCGTCCAAGTCGGAAATATGGGGGACGACATAGAACGTCTGGCCGCCGCGATAGCGCTCGCGGCGCAGCGCATCGCGAATGATGACTGGGTCGAAGGGCGAGATATATGTGCGCACGGCCAGCCGGTCGACCGGCGGCGTGGTGATCAACGACAACTCGCGCACGCCCGACAGGGCCAGTTGCAACGTCCGCGGGATCGGTGTCGCCGACAGCGTGAGCACGTGCACGTCCTCGCGCAGATGCTTCAAGCGCTCCTTGTGGGCCACGCCGAAGTGCTGTTCCTCGTCGATGATCAGCAAGCCCAAATGCGCGAACTCGATCGCCTTGCCCAATAGCGCGTGGGTCCCCACCACGATGTCGATCTGGCCTTTCTTGAGGCCGTCCTTGACTTCGGCGAGTTCCTTTGCCGCAACGAGCCGGGAGGCCTGGGCGACCTTGACCGGCAAGCCCTGGAAGCGCTCCGTGAACGTCTTGAAATGCTGGCGGGCCAGCAAGGTCGTCGGCACCACAACGGCGACCTGCATGCCGCTGAGGGCAGCGACGAAAGCCGCCCGCAAGGCAACCTCCGTCTTGCCGAAACCGACGTCGCCGCAGACCAGCCGGTCCATCGGGCGGCCAGAGGCCAGATCCTCGACGACAGCGTCGATGCTGGCGGCCTGATCCTCGGTTTCCTCATAGGGAAAGCGGGCGACGAACTCCTCGTAGGCCCCGGACGGAGCCTGCAGGGCTGGGGCTTCCTTCAACTGGCGCAGGGCTGCGATTTTGATCAACTCGGCGGCAATCTCCCGCAGGCGCTTCTTGAGACGCGCCTTGCGCGATTGCCAAGCCAGACCGCCAAGGCGGTCGAGCTGCGAGGTGCCGTCGTCGGCACCATAGCGGGTCAAGAGTTCGATGTTCTCGACGGGAAGAAACAGCTTGTCGCCCCCCGCATAGGTGAGTTCCAGACAGTCGTGCTGCGTACCCAGCGCGGTGATCGTCTTCAGTCCAACGAAGCGGCCGATGCCGTGATCGGCGTGGACGATGAGGTCGCCGATCGACAGGCTCGTCGCCTCGGTGATCACATCGGCGGCCCGCTTCGCCTTGCGGCGCGGACGCACCAGGCGATCGCCCAGAATATCCTGCTCTCCGATCACGGCGAGTTCGGCGGTCTCGAAGCCTTGCTCCAGGCCGAGCACCGCCAGGGCCACAACATGGCCAGGCAGCGCCAGCGCCTCGTCCAGGCTTTCGACGCGCCGCGTCTCGGCAAGCCCATGATCGGCCAACAGCGTCGCCAATCGCTCGCGGGCTCCGGGCGTCCAGGCCGCCACGACGACGCGGCGATGCTCGGCGTGCAGTTTGCGGATATGGCCGACGACGGCGTCGAACACGTTCACGTCGGCCGATTGGCGCTCGGGGGCGAACGTCCGCCCGCGACGGCCGCCATAGAGGCGGACATTGGGCCCCGGGGCCGCCTCGAAGGGGGACATGCGGTACATGACGCGATCGGCCAGCATGGCCGCCCACGTGGTGCCGTCCAGGAACATTTCCTGGGGTGGGACCGGCTTGTAGGGTGGAGCGCCGAACGTGGCGACTTCCAGGGCTTCGCGACGTGCCTCGAAATGCTCAGTGATTTGCTCGAGGCGCTGCCGCATCACCTCTTCTGCGGTGTGATCGAACGACACGGCCGCACCGGGACAGTAGTCGAGCAGCGTGTCCAGGTGGTCGTGAAACAGCGGCAGCCAGTGTTCCTGCCCAGGGTAGCGACTGCCCGTGCTGACGGCCTCGTAGAGAGGATCATCACCCGTGGCACCGCCGAACAATTCGACGTAGCGCGCCCGGAAGCGCTTGATCGCGTCGGCCCCGAAGGCAATCTCCGAGACCGGCATCAACACCGCCTTCTGCAACGGCTTGACGGTGCGCTGCGTCTCGGGATCGAAGGCCTTGATGGTTTCCAGGGTGTCGCCGAAAAAGTCGAGGCGGATGGGGGTGCCGCGTCCGGGCGGATACAGGTCGAGAATGCCGCCGCGCACGGCGAATTCACCCGGCTCCATGACCGTGCCGGTGCGCGTGTAGCCAGCCCGCTGCAAGCGCTCGGTCAGCCGGGCCATGTCGATGCGCTGGCCCACAGCCATCTGCTTCAGCGAGGCACGGATGAACTCCCGCGGCGGCAGGCGCTGGAGAATGGCGTTGACCGTGGTGAGCACGATGGCCGGCTGCTTGCGTCCGCCGACCACGAGCTTGGCAAGGGCGGAGATGCGCCGGGCCATGATGTCGCTATCGGGTCCGATCCGGTCATAGGGTACCGTGTCCCAGGCGGGAAAGCCGATGACCCGCGCACCGGGAGACATGAACCCGAGAGCGGTTTCGATCTGATCGAGGCGGCGGTCGTCGCGGGCGACGTGGACGTGCAGGCCTGGCCCGCCATCGGCCGACACGGCCTCGCGCGCCAGCCGCGACAGCACCAGCGTGTCGAGTCCCTCGGGGACGCCGGCGATCAGGGTGTCTCGGGTGGACGTTTTCGAGGATGTCATGGGGTTGCCGGCAACTCGTCATAGGTGGTGCGGTGATCGGAGCGGGCCGCCATCGCCGTCGCTCATTCAGTTGGTCGCGACGCGCGTGGCGTCAGTCCCGCGGGCGCTCGCCAGGAAGACCGTGATGCGACCTGATTGCGGCAACCAGATCGGCGAACTCGGTCGCCTGCTGGCGATCGCCCGACAGGATGGCTGCCTGCAATTCCGGGTCCGGCACAGAGAGAAACCGTTCAAAGCGCGCCAGTTCGGCGGTGTCCATGGCGGGCAGATGCTCGGCGGCAAATCGGCCGAGCAAGATGTCCATCTCCTTGGTCCCGCGATGGGCGGCACGATAGGCCGCACGCCGGCGCGAGGTCTCCAGATCGTTCATCGGCTTGCTTATGCTCCTCGTGAAGGCGAACGACGCCGCGTGAACGCACGGCGTCGGCGCGGCCCCGGACGCAGCGGCTGCGGGGATCATTCTCCCCCTGTCCTGGTATCGCGCTGGAAAACACGGCGGGCCGGCTTGACCACGGGCCGGTGAGCCGGTTTCCTCCAGCTCTCGACGCCGTTCTATACCGTCCATTGTCGCCTGCGGAAAGCACCGTGGCGGCCGGTGCCCAGGATTTGCGATCGCGATGCGGCCAAGCCAGCTCAATGACCTGTTCGCGCCGGCGCAGACGCTGATCGGCATCGGACCGCGCCTCGTCACCCTGTTGCGCAAGGCGCTGGTGCTGCCGCCGGGCGTCGTGCAGGCCCGCGTCGTCGATCTTCTCTGGCACCTGCCGACAGGGGTCGTCGATCGCCGCGCCGAACCCTCGGTGGCGCTTGCCGTCCCGGGCACGATCGCCACCCTTAAGGTGCGGGTGGGCAAGCATAAGATTCCGCCGCGGGGCAACGCCAAGGCGCCCTACAGGGTGGCTTGCGAGGACGAGACGGGACGCATTGATCTCGTGTTCTTCCATGCCGATCCGCGGTTTGTCGCGCGCCAATTGCCCGAAGGCGAAGAGCGCTACATCTCGGGCCGGATCGAACGCTACGGCGACGCCCTGCAGATGACCCATCCCGACTATATCGTTGCTCCGCAGGCGCTGGGCGATCTGCCCCTCCTGGAGCCGGTCTACCCCTTGACCGCGGGACTGTCGGGGAAGGTTCTGCACAAGGCGGCCCGGCAGGCGCTGGCCCGCGTCCCAGAGTTCGCAGAGTGGCAGGAGGCGCACTGGCTCGCCCAGCGCGGCTGGCCAACCTTCGCGCAGGCGCTCGGCCGCGTGCATCGGCCCTCCGATCCGGCTGACATCTCTACGGGCGGCGTCGCCTGGCAGCGGCTGGCCTACGACGAAATCCTGGCGGGGCAAGTGGCGCTCGCGATGGTCCGCCAGAGCTTCAAAGCCCAGAAGGGACGGATCGTGGCCGGCAACGGGCAGGTGCGGGCCCGGCTGCTGGCCGCTCTCCCGTTCGCATTGACCGGGGCCCAGGAGCGGGCTCTGCGCGACATCGCCACGGATCTGGCAAGCCCGTCGCGCATGCTGCGTCTGCTGCAGGGTGACGTCGGCTCGGGAAAGACGGCGGTGGCGCTGCTGACGATGGCCGTTGCCGCCGAGGCCGGAGCGCAAGCGGCGCTGATGGCCCCGACGGAGGTGCTGGCGCGCCAGCACCTGGAGACGATCGGACCGCTCGCCGAGGCCGCGGGACTCAGGGTCGGTCTGATCACGGGCCGCGAA
Organism: Hyphomicrobiaceae bacterium; assembly: GCA_033765285.1. GTDB lineage: Bacteria > Pseudomonadota > Alphaproteobacteria > Rhizobiales > Hyphomicrobiaceae > Filomicrobium. Next base: position 424,044 of record JANRIE010000059.1, read on the forward strand.
AAGGGTAAGCCGCGCAAACTCGTGCTGGAGGACCTGGCGTGCGGGCAGATCGACATCCTGATCGGTACGCATGCGCTGTTCCAGCCGGACGTCGTCTTCAACGATCTTGCCGTCGCGGTCATCGACGAACAGCACCGGTTCGGCGTCCACCAACGGCTCGCGCTGCAGTCGAAGGGCACCGGCGGGGGTGCCAATGTCCTCGTCATGACCGCCACGCCCATTCCACGTACGCTTCTGATGACCCACTACGGCGACCTCGACGTTTCGCGTCTCGACGAAAAGCCGCCCGGACGCAAGCCGGTGGTCACGAAGGCTTTGCCGCTCGAGGCCATGGAACGACTGATCGACCGGCTGCGGGTTCAACTCGGCGAAGGTGCGCAGGTCTACTGGGTCTGTCCGCTGATCGAGGCCGGTGGCGCATCCGATCTCGCCGCCGCCGAGGAACGGGCCGCCCACCTGGGCCAGCTTTTCGGCGGCGACGTGGTCGGCCTGCTGCATGGCGGAATGAGCGGGGCGTCAAAGGACGCGGTGATGGCGGCGTTCGCGCAGAACCGGCTCAAAATTCTCGTGGCCACGACGGTGATCGAGGTCGGCGTCAACGTCCCCAACGCCAACATCATGGTCATCGAGCATGCCGAGCGCTTTGGTCTGGCCCAGTTGCATCAGTTGCGGGGGAGGGTCGGACGCGGCACACGCGATTCGTTCTGCATGCTGCTGCACAAGTCGCCCCTCGGCGAGGTTGCGGGCGAGCGCCTCAAGATCATGACGGAGACGGAGGACGGCTTCCTCATCTCGGAGAAGGACCTCGAATTGCGCGGCGGCGGAGAGGTTCTCGGTGCGCGGCAATCGGGAGCACCGGAGTTCCGGCTGGCGAACGTGCCGAACTTCGACATGCTGCTGCAAGCGGCCCGCGACGACGCGCAGATGATCCTGGCCAACGATCCGGGCTTGTCTTCGCCCCGCGGACAGGCGATCCGGACCCTTTTGTATCTGTTCGAATGCGACGAAGCCGTGCGGCTGTTTCGGGCCGCGTGAACTGCCCCGACCGCTCGAGCGGCTCGGCATGAACAAAGTGCGGACCAAGACCGTCGGCCGACGTGCGTTCTCGAGTTTTGGAGACAGGTGGTGCCCAGGGCCGGGGCGCGATGATCCAGGCGCATCATGGTGTTACCACGCGGGTGGGAAACGCACGTGGCTGCTGGCGCTTGGGGCGATCCGTCGGCTATTTTCCCACCATGTTGCGCGTGCTCCCCGTCTCCGCCCCCATCGGCGCCGTCACTGCTGTCGGGCTGGCGGTGCTTGTCGCGCTGCCGGAGCCGCCGGCGGCGGGACCGCCGACCGCCATCTCGACGGCTGGCGAGGCGATCCACGTCATCGACGGCGACACGGTCGACGTCGACGGCCGGCGCTATCGACTGACCGGCTATGACACGCCGGAGATCTGGCACGCGCGCTGCGGGCAAGAGCGCGACCTCGGGATATTGGCAGCGGCGGCGCTTATCGGGCTGCTGCGCTCGGGGCCAGTCGAAGTGGAGCGCGGCACCGGTCGAGAGAAGTGGGGGCGCGGGCTGGCGCGCATCGTCATAGGCGGGCGTGACGTCGGCGCGGCCCTCATTGCTGGCGGCCACGCGCGGCCCTATGACGGCCGCAGCCGGCGCGGCGGGTGGTGCGGGTAGGTCTCCTTATTCTGACGGTGCGGCGTCTGCGGCGGCCAGCAACAGCCCATGAGCGTGCATTACCGCATCAAGCCACTTGCTCTCGTAGATGCCGCGACCGGCATTAAGCTCGGTCTGCAAGTAGTCCGCAGCAGCAGCTAGCCTGTCCGCAGCGTCTTCAAAATCTTCCTTCCTCGGCATTGGCAGCATGATTATGATCCTCCCCTTGGCAGCCTGTAGGATGTCGTCAGGTCTATGTGGGGCGATCGTGGCCCCAATGCTGATCACGTCACCCATTCCACCCTCCCTAAATAAACCAAGAGCGAAGCCACCGGCCTGCCGCTCTCATTGTTGAGTGATCCTCGCGCGACGACCACTCGGCAAAGCGAATTCCGATCACGAACACGAGCAGGTGCGTAGCTATCAACGCGGCCAACTTCATCGGCATCGCTCCTATTTTCCATCCTTGCGAGGCCGACCACCGGCCCGCTTGTCGCCCGGTCGCCGGGCGTCGAAAATCGCATACAGCGACGGCCTCGACAGCCGCCGCAGCTCGTCATCGGGCAGAGCGGCGCGAGCCTGCTCCCACGTCTCATAGGCCGCGCTCGTCCAGATCGCGCGGGCCTGCTCGTACTCGGCAGACCCCTTGAGAGCGAGCCATCGAGCGGTCACACCGGCCGCGACCCTGGCCGCCGTCGCCTGGCGCGTCTGGTGCTTGCGGACGGCCAAAGGGCGCTCGCCTTGGCTGGCGTGGGCCACGGCCTGTTGCACCCGCTCAGCCCACTCGCACTTGTCCCGAGACGTGCGCCCGGTGACGGCCTCAACGATCACGGCACCGCGCCCGAGCGCAGCCGAGATGATCGCCGCCAGCTCTGCAGACGGCTTGGTCCCGTCGCGCTGCCCCGGTGGCGTCGTGAGGACGAGCAGGCTCGGCACCCACGCCGTGTCGCCGGACCGAAGCCCCTTGATCCAGTCGAGCCGGCCGACGCCACCCTCCCACTCATATATCGCATCGCAGCCGGCATCCCGCGCCATCTGCCGTTGCCGCTCGATGGGCAGTCCAGGGATGGGTCTAATATAGCCGCGCTTTGTGTCTGGTATCGTCATACAAAGGAACATAAACGACGATATTGACAGCGGTCAAGCGGTTGTTTACGGTTGGGCAAGTTTTCAACGAGAGAGGCCGCTTTCCCCCTTGACACACCGGGCCATTGGCCCTATATTCACATCATCAACCACGGGCCAGAGGCCCACCGGACACGGGAGAATGATAATGGAAACCTCAATTCGCTACAACGACCGCGCAGCCTACGCCATCGTGGCGGCATCCGTGGTCGATATGATTTTCGCTCACGGCACTGTCCGTCAAAAAGATCGGGCCGAGTGGGAATACCAGACCAGCAAAATGCTGGCCCAGTGCTGTGGCCTGGACCAATCCGTAGAGTGGCTGAAATTCAGCATCTGCGTCGGCCTCAACCGGGATTTTCCGCTGGCGGTCACGCCCGCCGTTGTCGCTGCGGCACGCTCGGAACTCCACGCTGCGCGGGCCGCGTAACAACCACAACAGGAGGCCGTTGGCATGGACGTTCGCGATCAGTATTGGCGTATGCGCAGCCGCAGCACCGCGCACCGCACCGTGGTCAAAAAAATAACGAGCTGGCTCGCCGCAGACGGCATGGGCACGGCGCGCGTGGCCGCCGTGCTCAGTGAGGAACGGCGCGCATGGCTCACTGAACAGCTCGCAGCGCGAAAAAATCGGCGCGCGGTTGTTGTCACGACAGCGGCGGGCCGGCAGCGCAGGTATTCAGTGGCGGAATTGAGCCTCGGCGATTACGAGGTCACGGTCGAGGGCCAGGACGTAGACACGTTCACGATGCGCACTGAAACGCCAGCGTTTGCGGTGCCTAGCGCTGGTGAGGACGTACGGCGCGCGATACTGCGGAATTTTCTCGTTATCGTGGAGCGGTGGAACAGCTACGGGAGTGCAGATGTCGACGAATGGCGCGTCGAATGGGGGCGCGTTGGCCGCTACCGTCGTTTCGCCACGAAACGGGAGGCCGTGGCGTTCGCGCGGCAGCAACGCGCGGGTGGAATGTGGAAATGACCCCTGCCCAATTCAGGGAGGCCAGGCTACGGCTGGGCCTCTCGCAGACGGAGCTGGGTCGGCGGCTGCAATTGGAGGGCGACCCTGGCCGCACCGTGCGGCGATGGGAGGCCGGAGACCGCGCCATCAGCGGGCCCGCGCAGGTGGCGATTGCATACATGCTCCGGGAGCATCACCTGAGAGGAACGGACAAAGCAATGTCACGCGATCAGAACGGTAACGAACTGTCGGCAGAACGAAAGGGCCGCAGAGGCGGGAACCTCTGCGGCCCTTGTTCCCAGCAACCGTTGGCCCGGTGTGGGAACCAGTAACATGCTCCGTGTCGCACATTCGTGCGCGCTTGGCAAATCCTACAGTTGGGTTTGTCAACTACCCAAACGCCAAAAAACCCCCGCAGCGCCGGGGGGAGCGCTGCGGGGGTTCATCTGCTCGAGCCGGGGGACGGGGCCGGCGAGCATCGGCGGCGGGCGGGACACCGCGCGCCGATCGGGATCGGTTGAACTATCGGGGCTTCCGGTCGTTTACACCTCGACGAGTTGCCCGGCGCGCACAAATCCGTGCCACACGCCGATGGCGTGCAGGCTC
>JANRIE010000077.1:0-1819 GCA_033765285.1 Hyphomicrobiaceae bacterium
GCCGCCCAACTCACCGCAAAGGGCGATCAGCTTCGCGCATCTGAACCGCTGCGCAGATCGCCCATTGCTCCCTCGGCGCCCCCGCGCCAAATTCAACCGCCGACTCTGGTCTCAGCCGGATGAGCGTCGGGGGGCACAGCAAAGGCAATCAGGAAGCTCAGCTCCCGCCATCTGTGCGTGTTATAGGCCGTGCCCGCGTGGCCGATGCCTTCCAGAACCTCCGGGCTCAAGGCAGCGAGACCCTCGGGAAGGGGGGTGCCCGACCAGGACCAGATCTCTCTGACTCTCTGCGCTTTGGTCGCCGGTCCCATGTCGCTGGGAAAGGTGAACAGGACCCAGTGCAACTCAGCCATCAGCTGGCGGCTTTCCGGAGTGCCTGAGGACATCTGCTGCTCGAGCTTCTGGTAATAGCTGTCCGTGCCTTCATCGGGATTCTGGACGAATGTGCGGTCGAGCTCCGCGAGGTTCTCGGCTGTCCAAAGACGAAGGTCTGGCTGGAGAATGGAGCCATCCTGCAGCAAGCAGCGGTCGGCGAAGTCCGAAACCACAGGATACAATGCGGCGCTTTTCTGGTGCGGGTTGAATCTCGCCATTACTGCTGTCCTGTGCTTTCGAGGGCCGTCAAATCGGATGTTTTGCGCGTCTTTGGGTCGGGTGCCGTGCGGGGTACGGGTTGAATTCAGTTCGAGAATGCCGTCGTCACGATCTCCTCCAGATCGGCGATCTCGGCATCGGTGAGTTTGACGAAGGGGTCGCGGTCGCGCCTGCGCTTCGGGAACCGCCCGTCATTCTGGGTGACGAACAGGATCACCTGCCGTGCCAGAGCGTCCGGCATCTCGATGCGGTTCATGATCCCGCGCATCGCCGCGTCGTGGCGCTTGAGATAGGTGATCTCGCGCGGCAGGTCCTCCTCGATGGTCTTGCGCACGCAGTCATAGAGGAATTCGGCCTCCGCGGTGCAGTCGTAGAAGCGGTAGAGATCGGCCGTGTCGTGCAGCACCTCGACATTGCCGGTGGGCGTTGGGCGCCACGCGATGTGCTCCATCAGCGGGCCGGAGTGGCCCTGCAGGACCGCCCGGTAATCGTCGATGCGGTCCAGCATCACGGACGAGACGGGGAAGACCATCCCGGGTGGGGTGAACTTCCGCTCGGCGAGGACGTGATGGATCAGGCAGCGGTGCAGGCGACCATTCCCGTCTGCCAGCGGATGGATATAGACGAAGCCGAAGGCGATGATGGCGGCCTGCAGGATGGGATCGACCTCTTTGGCATCCGTCAGCCGCAGCCGGTTGTTGCAGTCGTTCAGCGCCGTCATGAGGTCGGGAACATCCTCAGGTCGCGCGCCGATGAATTCGGGCAAGGGGTCGTTGCTGTGGTCCCGTTCGCCCAAAAAGACCCCGTCGTCGCGATAGCCGATCGGGGTCAGGCGATCATCGCCGATCAGGATCCGGTGCAGGCGGTAGATCTCGGTCTGATTGAGGGGGCGCTTGCCGGCCTCCAGCACGGCGCGTCCCCAGCGTTCCAGGCGGTTGACGGGCGGGCGCTCGCCTTCGATCTCGAAGCTTGCGCGGCTGTCGGCCAGCAGCATAAAGCTCGCCGCACGCGCCACGACATGGCCGCCCGTCTTGCCGATGGTCTCCTTGGCCCGCGCGGCCAGATCGAGCGCGATCAACGCCTCGAGCTTCTCGGTGCGCCGGATCACCGGGCAGAGGGCGCCGGTGCCAAGCAGATTGTCCCGGACGCGGTGGCGCTGCGAGAAGCGCTCCTTGCCGGTGAAATAGAGGGCGGGGTCCAGAGCCGGGACCGCCGTGACGGTCGG
>JANRIE010000002.1:0-1769 GCA_033765285.1 Hyphomicrobiaceae bacterium
GCCAGCCGCCGGATCGACGCCGTGCTGCGCGAAGCCGAGAAGCTGGTCGCGGCCGGCACGCGCGAGCTGCTCGTCATCAGCCAGGACACCAGCGCCTACGGGGTCGACATTCGCCACGAGAGCCGCGACTGGAAGGGCAGCCCCGTCCGCGCCCACATGACCGACCTCGCCCGCGAGTTGGGCCTGCTTCGCACCCCCGAAGGCGCTGCGCCATGGGTCCGCCTCCACTACGTCTACCCCTACCCGCACGTCGACCAGGTCATCCCGCTGATGGCCGAGGGGCTGCTGACCCCCTATCTCGACATCCCGTTCCAGCACGCGAGCCCCAAGGTGCTGAAGCTGATGCGCCGCCCCGCCAACGAGGCGAAGGTGCTCGAACGGCTGAAGAATTGGCGGGCGATCTGCCCCGATATCGCGGTCCGATCGAGCTTCGTTGTCGGCTTCCCCGGCGAAACCGAGGACGACTTTCGCTATCTGCTCGACTGGCTGGAAGAGGCGCAGCTCGACCGCGTCGGTGCGTTCCGGTTCGAACCGGTGGCAGGTGCGGCGGCCAATACCCTGCCCGATCAGGTGCCCGAGACGGTCAAGGAAGAACGCTACGCCCGGATCATGGAAGTGACCGAGCGGATCAGCGCCGCCAAGCTCGCGGGCAAGGTCGGCCGCACGCTCCCCGTCATCATCGACGAGGTCGGCGAGCCGGACGAGGACGGCGATATCGGCGCCACCGGGCGCAGCCAGGCCGACGCGCCCGAGATCGACGGCGCGGTCTACCTGCGCAACGTGCCCGCAAGCCTCGCGCCGGGCGACATCGTCCCCGTCCGGATCGAGGATGCCGACGCGCACGACCTCTACGGCGTGATCGGCTAGGGCGAGCCGGCGGTGCGCCTCCCTCGCCCGCGCTATCTGCTGTTCCTCGCGGTGCTGGCGCTGGCCGCCCCGCTCGCAATGGCGTTTCTGCCGACGGGCGATGCGCTGCTGGTGGCATTCGACGGCGCGGTGCTGGCGTTTGCCCTGTCATGCCTGCCATTGTGGCTGCATGGCGGGCCTGAACGGCTGCGCCACGAAGCGCGCAGCAACGATGCGAGCGGGTTGCTCCTGCTCGCACTTTCGACCCTGATCAGCGTAACAGTGATCGGCGCGGTCACGCTGCTGGTCTATGCCAGGAATGCGATGGACCGGAACGCGGTCGCGCTGATGGTGGCGAGCCTTGCCGCAAGCTGGCTGTTCGCCAATCTCGTCTACACCTTTCACTACGCGCGGCTCTATTACAGCGAGCGCCATGATGGCAGCGGGCCGCGCGGCGGGCTGCATTTCCCCGGCGATGCAGAGCCCGGATTTGCCGATTTCGTCAACTTCGCCTTCGTCATCGGAATGACCTGCCAGACGGCTGATATCGAGATCACCGGTAGCCATATCCGGCGGGTCTCGACCGTGCACGCGATGTTCGCGTTCGTGTTCAACCTCGGCATTCTCGCGCTGACCGTGAACACGCTCGCGTCGGGCTAGATCACGAGGTCTCCCGGCCGGTCAAGCCAGCGCGTCTGGCGGGTTGCCTCGAGGCTTCCGTTGGCGTCAAACGGGTGGAGCCGGCTGAAATCGAGTCCGGTCTGTTCCTCCACAGCGGCGATCGTGGTCTGGATCCCGCGGGTGCGCATCTCGTCAAGGGTGTAGGGCTTGAGGCCGGAGAAGACCTTGGCTTCGTACAGTTCCCGCACGTATTCGGTCTGGCCGACGATGAAGGCGGCGGCAGCGATCTGGTCCTCGGTCTT
>JANRIE010000031.1:0-2564 GCA_033765285.1 Hyphomicrobiaceae bacterium
AGCCGAGCCGTGCCGACGAGTTCCTGACGCAGAACCTCAAGTCGGCGCTCGCGCTGGTCGACGTCCGGGTCCTCGACCACTTCGTCGTGGCCGGCGACCAGTGCGCGTCGTTCGCCGAACGCGGACTGATCTGACCCGCGGCAACCGCCGCCATCGACAACCCCGAGGGGGCGCATCGCCCCTCGAGGGCGAGCGCCCCTTCCGAGAATGAAGGAGCAACACCATGTTCACCGGCATTTCGCCGCAACCGCCTGCCTGCCCGGTCTGCCCGGGCCGGGGCGTGCCACTTGGCCAACTCGGCCGCCTGCGCTGGTACCGCTGCCGCGATTGCGGCATCGACTTCAACCGGCGTGCGAAAGCGTCGCCGAGCCCGTCCCCGCAGGCGGCCGGGAGGGCGTCATGAGCGAGCTTGTCCTGACCCGTCTGCGCGAGCTCGCGGAGCCCCTCGTCGCACTGTCGACCGCGCACCTTTCACCGGCCACGCGCCAACTTCTGCAGGAGGATCAGTTGTCCGTGAACGCCTATCCGACACTCACCGGTGGCTTCGTCTACGTCGGCACACCGCGCTACGACACACCGCTGGAAGCCGACCTCGCCCAGCTGTTCGAGCTGGCCGAACGCGCGGGGATCGTCTGGCTCAAGTTCGACGTGCACGGCGCCACGGTCGAAGGCATCGAATGCTTCGAAGACCCAGGGGAAGCGCCATGAGCCGGCACCATCTGCGCATGGTGCGCGGTACAAGCCCGTTGCTCGTCGTGATGGGCTACGACCGGCCGCTCAACGAGTTTTTCCTGCAACTCTGGGACGATGGCCCGGAGGCTGAAGCCGATGGGCCAGCCTACAGCAGCCTGGATGAGCCGGGGGCAGACTGGCGCGACATCGCCACGGTGATACGGCGACTCGAAGAACTCGACGTCCCGGTGCCGCGCTCGATGATCGATGCCGTCGTCGCCGACGGCGTCCGGCGCGCCGGCAACCGGATCGTGGAGCACGCGCTCGACGGGCGAGTGACGGAACTGTCGGCCTGACACCGTCGGCGACCGATCAGGAAGGGAAGTCAGCCCGCAATGGGTCTGGCTTCCCTTCGTTGCCCGCGGCACTCACGAACCTCCCTCGTGCAAGGCCTGCTCGGAGGCGATCACCATCTCGTCGAGGTCGATCACAGCATCCGCCATCGCCGTCAGCTCGGGTGTCTGCGACACATAGTACTCGCGCTCGTACCCGCCGAGTTTCAGAACCTCGCGTTTCATCGCCATGAACATGCGCTTGCGGTCGGCATCCAGTGCGCCATCGGCCTCGTCGCAGAACAGGGTCATGCAACGCCGGCCCGACTGCTGCGCGAGGTACAGCGCCACCGCGCGTGTCAGGCATTCGTTGATCCACTATGCCGAGACCCCGGATATGCCGAGTTCGCGATCCGGCCGACGTCCCCGCCCCTGCAACTGCGCCGCAGGTACCTGCGAAGCGATGCGGCATAGCACGTCGGGATCCGGGACGCTGAGCCCCGACGCGCGCGGTGGCAAGAGCCTTAGCCTGATGAGCGGCGGTGAGCGAACCTTCATCGACGCCTGCCTGACGCGCGCGATCGCCCTGTACTTGGCCCAGAACACCGGACGGCGATTCGACACGCTGTTCTCCGACGAGGCCGATGGGCCGCTGGACCCAGAACACAAGCGCATGTTCAAGGCCATGAAGCGCGAAGTCCTTCGGCTCGGCGGCTCCCGGCAGGAGTTCTTCATCACCCAGACCCCGCACCTCGCAACGATGGCCGATGCAGTCATCGACCTTGACGCCATGCAGGCCGAGCCGCGAGCGGGCATCGATGCTTCCGATCGGTGACACGACCTACTCGGGTTCAGGGGTGGAACCTCACTGCCATATGTTCGACTCCACCGGGGACGGTTTCTCCGGAAGGAGACCCTCATGGAAGAGTTGTTTGTGCGCCCGCGCGCACTGATGCGGATGCGCGAGGGCCCGCTGGGCGTGTGCATCGATTCCTTCATCGATTCATTGGCAGCAAAGGGCTATAGCCGCGACTCACGACGCCGCGCCGCATGGTTGGTTGGAGACTTCAGCCGGTGGTTGGACGGACGCGGCGTAGCCGCCGCGGCAGTAGCCGAAGAGTCGGTCGATACCTTCTTGCGAGGCCGCAGGCGCCGTCGCGCCCCAAGGGCCGAAGACCGTTCGACGCTGCTAAGGCTGCTCGCGCATCTGGCGGCACAGGGCATCATCTGCACACCCTCAGCTGAGCGCACTCCAACTGCGGTTGAGCAGATCGAGGCCGAGTATGTCGACTACATGCGCCACGAGCGCAATCTGGCGCCTGCAACCATCCGCTCCAACCGGATCACGGCCAGAAATCTGTTGACGTTCCTCTTCGCCAACGGGCCTTTGACGTTCGACAGCGTGGGGGCGCCGGACGTCATGGCGCACATCAGGCTGGCGACGAAGACCTGCCGTCCGAACTCTGCATGCAGAGTCGTCGGTGGAGTTCGGGCGTTCCTACGGTTCGCGCTTTACCGCGGCTGGCTCGACACCGATATGTCTTCGCACATACCGGCGCC
>JANRIE010000035.1:0-157864 GCA_033765285.1 Hyphomicrobiaceae bacterium
GCAAGCCGGTGGCAGCGAAGCTGACATCCAGGCCGCACTCGACAAGCTCACGCTGACCCCACCAGCCGACAGCGACATCGACATCACGCTGGGCCTGGCCGTCACCACGGTCGACCGCTGGGGAACGGCCGAAGCTTCCGCGCCCGTCACCACCACCGGCCTGACCCACGTGGTGACGGTGACGGCAGACGCCGCTGGCGACGAACCCGCCATCTCAGGGTCCGCGTCCGGCGTCGAGGACCAGACCTTCGCGCTGCCGATCACGGTGACGCTGGGCGACACGGACGGCTCGGAAATTCTCGACAAGGTCGAAATCACCGGGCTGCCGACCGGGGCCACGCTCTCCTGGACCGGCCTGCCATCCGGCGTGACCGCCACGGCGATCGCGGGCGGCTATGTGTTCGACCAGACCGTCGCGAGCTATGCCACGACGCAGGCCCTGCAAACGTTCCTCGCCAACAACCTGACGATCCGCGCGCCACAGGACAGCGCGGCCGATTTCGACCTCACGGTCACGGCGTTCAACTACGAGCAGAATCTTTCGGGCGGCGGTGGTCGGACGGCGGCGCTGCCGTCGACCAGCGCCACAGTATCCGTCACCGTAACGCCAGCGTTCGACACGTACACGCTGCCGACGACGTCGAGCCTCGTCAACGAGGACGAGGACCGCGCGCCGTCGACCTCGGATGGTTCGGCACCCAACATCACCAACTTCCCCGGGAGCGTCGTGTTCGGGGCGACGATCAATTCCGCCATCACACGCACCGGCGACACCGCGACAGTCGATGCGACCGACCGCTCCGAAGGCATCACTGAGATCGTTCTTTCGGGGCTGCCGACAGGCACCGTGACCTGGACGGACCGAACCGGCGTCACCGTCACCGAAGGCCCTGCCGGCACGTTTACGATCGCCGTCGACACTGGCAATCCGCCGGCCGATCCGCGCGCGCTCGAGGCGGAAATCCGCCTCGTGCTGGCGAGCTTCACCTATGCGGCGAGCGATCACGGCTCGGCGGATATTCCCGTCGGCGTCAGCATCTCGCGCCAGGACATCGACCCGGACACGGGAACTGCAATCACCGGCGTCGCACTTGCCGCCACCCACACAATCGTCGTCAACGCCGTGGCCGACGCTCCGACGGTGACCGGCGATACGGAAGTAACACGTGAAGACGTGCGCGTACATCTCGACGACCTGACGTCGGCGCTGCGCGACACGGACGGCTCGGAGACGCTGACGATCCAGATCACCGGCGTGCCGACAGGCGCGAGCCTGACGAACACGGCCGGCACGGCCTATGCCTCCCCGTCTGCGGGGACCTACACGATCCCGGTTGCGAGCTTGGGTGACGTCTACTTCGTGCCGCCGACGCAGGTCTCGGGCGTCTTCGCCATGACCATCATTGCCACGGCAACGGAAACGACGGTCGCCGGAGAAGCGACAGCCGACGACGTGGCGAGCGTGCGCGCGCCGATCCAGGTCACGGTGCTGCCGGCCGTCGATCCCGTGGTCGCGGAAGATTCCGGTTCGACAGTCAACGAAAACGGCACGTTCAACCTTGGTGCCAACATCATCGAGAGCGCGACCGACGCCGACGCGACGCCGGAGTTCAGCCTTGCAGACCTCGACGGCTCGCAGAGCCTGACGATCACCATCACCGGGTTCCCGGCCGGCATCTCGGCTTTCATGGACGCCGGCTACACACTGCCTGCCGGAGTGACGGCGGTGTTCAATGCTGGCACCGGCACCTTCACGCTATCGGGCAGCCACGGCGGCAACGTGATGGCGGCGCTGGCCCAGGTGCGCGCGACCGTCACCGAGGATGGTGACGCCAACTTCGACCTGACCGTCACGGCTGAGACAGCCGAGAACAATCCTGACGGCCTGCCCGAGGGCGCGCCCGGCGACCTCGATCCGGTGACGACGGTGATCACGCATTCCGTTACCGTCCTGGCCGTCGCCGACACACCGACCGTCAACCGCGGCAGCGCGACCAAGACAGCCGTCATGGAGGATTCCGGCTTCGTCGGCTATCCGGTCACGACCGCGCTGAACGATCTCGACGGCTCGGAGACCTACCAGTCGGTCACGGTCACCTATTCGACGACGGGCACGGGTGCGCGGCCCGTATTGCAGTTCACGGCCGGCGGCACCACGGTCGATACGACCGTCAACGGCACCTATACGCTCGGCGGGGCCACGCTCGTCGTGACAGACGGCCAGGCCCGCTTCACCGGCACGGCTGCCGATATCGACGCTGCGTTGGCCTCGCTGCAGGCGCGGCCCGGTGCCAACAACGGCCAGAACATCTCGGTCTCGATCACGGCGATCGCGGTCGAAAGCAACCCGACCGAGGACAACAACGGCGCGACGGCCGGCATGGGCGGCGGCGTCACAGGGCCTGAGATCGCCACGCCGACGGCGACGCGCACGCAATCGTTCACCATTCCCGTGACGCCGGTGCCGGACGGCCCCGCGCTGACCAACCCGGCCAACCCGACCGGCACGGAGGACACGATCTTCGCACTCGGCTCCTTCGCCGTCCCTGGTGGCGGTGATGCCGACGGCTCGGAAGCCCGCTTCATCGAGATCGAAACTTCGAGCTATCCCGTCGGCACCGCCTTCACGAGCGGCGGCAGCGCGATCGGCAGCGTTGTCACGGCGGGCTGGCTGCGCATCCCGGAGTCGGCCTTCAACTCGGTGTCGATCGAGCCGCCGACGCATTTCTCCGGCACGATCAACCTCGTCGTGCGCGGCGTCGTCACCGATACCAACACCGTCTCGGGAGCTGTGACCGCCACGACCGCGACGCAGACCCTCGTCGTCACCGTGCGACCCGATGCCGACGGCATTCAACAACCTGGCAACTCCGTCGGCGTGGAAGATCGCGGCCCCATCGGGTTCGGTGCTGTGCTCGCCAACACGACGACCGGCATCCGCCTCGTCGACAACGGGACCGACGTGTCGGCTGGCGAAGACAACAATGCCGACACGGAGACCCTTTCGCAGGTGCGCCTCGTCGTGCCGGCCGACACGGCAAGTCAGACCTACACCATCGGCGGCACCTACGCGCCCGGCGGGGACGGCACGTTCCCAGGCTCGGGCAGCGCGCTCGTCACCTACGACGCGGCAAGCCGCACCTACACCATCACATCGAGCCTGATCACCGGCGACGGCAGCGCCGTCTCGCTGGCTCTCCGCCAGCAAGCCGAGACCGATATCCGCGCGACGCTGGCCACATTCACGGTGACGATGGGGCCGACGCATACCGACCTCAACGGGGCCATCGCGGTGACGGCCACGACACTCGACGTCAACGGCGGTGTCGCCAACAGTCAGGACAACGCCTTCAGCCATGCGCTCGTCGTCCAGGCGGTGGCCGACGCGCCGACAGTAACGGCTACCGACCCGGCTGGTTCGACACCTGAGGACGGAGCCAACGTGCCGCTCGTCGTCACCGTCGGCCAGAGCGCCGACGACGACGGCTCGGAGACGCTGACGGTGCGCATCACCGTACCTTCGGATGCCACTGGGCCGATCGGCACGCTGACGGGATCTCTCCCCGGCATCACGCTGACCCATCAGGGCGGCGGCGTTTATCTGATCACCGCGACGGGGGCCGACAACGCCGCTCGCGCCGCACTCTTCAACGCCTTCATGGACGGCGGTTCGGGCGATCTCGCCTTCAACCCTCGCGACAACTGGTCCGGCCAACTCACCGGCACCAACGGCATCAAGGTCGAAGCCATCTCCACCGAGGCCGCGACTGTCTATGGCGACACGAGCCCCGCTGCCGACGACGAACTCGCCCAAAACGATCACGCCGCCTCCGGCACGACCGGCGACCTCGACACCAAGGTCGAGATCCGCACCGACTACATCGACGTGAACATCGCGCCCGAGGTAGACTCCCCGACGGTCAAGGGCAACGGCGTCGGTACCGAGGACACGCTGATTGCCGTTCCCATGAGTGTCACGCTCTCGGATCGCGACGGCTCGGAAACCTATCAGGTGCTGCTGACCGGCGTTGTGCCGGCGACGACCCGCATCTTCGGCGTGGGCGGCATTGAAATTCTGCCCAGCTACGATGCGATCCTTGACCAGAATGTCTACGTGCTGGATGCCGACGACGTGGAGGCGCTCGCGATCCTGCCGCCGCTGCACTACTCCTCGGCGCTGTCGGGGGATATCCTGCTGTCGGGCGTGGCCCGCGTCACCGACGGTGCGGCCAGCCAGGACATCGGCTTCTCGCCGATCCCGGTGCATGTGACCGGCGTTGCCGATACGCCCGGCGATCGCAGCCTGACCATCACGGCCGAGGAGGACGAGCCCATCGAGCTCGGCGCCTCGATCCTGGCCACCGTCGGCGGCGATCTCGACAACCTGCTGGTCGACAACGACGGCTCGGAAACGCTTTCGTTCGTGCTGTCCGGCATGCCGGCTGGTGTCATTCCCATGACGGCTGCTGCCAGCGGCCTCACCTATATCGGGTTGGGCACCTGGTCCATCACGGCGGCCGCCATGGAGACGCTGACGCTGCCCTCGCTACCCAACTTCTCCGGCGAAAACCCGTACGGCGGCGTGCGCCTGCGGGCGGTCACGCAGGAGATCGACGGCAGCCAAGCGTCGTCGCTGGAGTGGGATCTGACGATCGACGTGAACCCGGTCATCAACGCAGCAACCGTCGATGGCTTCTCGTCCTGGAACCTGGGCGCGACGATCAGCGAGGGAGCAACCGAGGCTGGGACCGACATTTCCCTGGCCAACACGGCCTCGCACGCCTTCGTCGACAACGACGGCTCGGAAACCGCGCTGTCCTACACCTTCGATCTGTCGAACCTCATCACCGATGCCGGAATTGCAGACCGGCTCACGGCGCTGCTCGGGCCGGGTGCCGATCTCGACGACCTCGTTGCCAGCTATGTCCACGGGACCTACACCTACAACGCGGCGGCTGGCACCATCACAGTGCTTGCAGCCAATATCTCCGGCGTTTCCATCGACGGCACACTGTTCCTCGACAGCAACCAGGACTTTGCAATCCCCGTCAACGCGCTGGTCCGCGATACGGCGACATTCCCGTCCAGCGCAACTGTGGTCACAGTCGACAAGGTCGAGGCAGGCAGCTTTGGTGTCGATCTCGTCGGCACCGCCGACACGCCGACCGCCTATGCGACCGCACCTGCCGATCCCGTGTCGGGTCTGCCGACCTTCAGTGGCGATGCCGGCACCGAGATTATGCTCACCCTCGGCGGCGACAGCACCGATACGGACGTGGCGCTTGGTCGTCCGCTGTCGGAGGATATCTACTACGTCGTCAGCCTGCTCAATCCTGGCGATGCCCCGCTGATGACCTTCACCGACGGTTCCGGGACCGTCATCGGCCTCGACAACGGCGACCATACCTGGGTGCTGACGCCGGCCGAGCTTGCCGTGCTGCACATCATCACCAACGCCGGCGACGAGGGCACTGCGCATCTGCGTCTGACCACGATCGCCACCGAGAACGACGGCGACGTCGCGCTCAATAGTGCAGTCTTCGATGTCGTTGTCGGGACCGATCCCGGCGGTGGCGGTGGCGATCCGGGCGATCCAGGCGACCCGCCCCTTGCCCCCCAGTTGACGATCGGCACCAGCACGGGCCTCGAGGACGGCACGATCGTCCTGAACATCGACGCCGAGCCTGGCGTCGGGGACACGAGCAACCCCTCCATCGCCGTCATGTTCTCGAACATTCCAGCGGGTGCGGAAGTCATCGGTGCGCGCTACAATGTCGATACCCTCCGCTGGGTCGCCAGCGCGGCGGCCGTCAACGCCGGGCTCGTGCGCATCATTCCGCCCGAGGACTTTTCGGGAACGCTGTCGATCAGTGTCGAAGCCGTGGCGACCAACGCCTCGCTGCAGCAGACGACGACCGGCTTGACGTCGGCCCCCATCGACGTGACGCCTGTGGCCGATGGCGTTGCTATCACCGGGTCTGGCGGCCCGGGCGACGAGGACACACTGATCCCGCTCGATATCACGCTGGCGGTCAATGACACGCGCGGAACCTGGGTTGGCGAGAACGCGGCCGAAGTGATCGGCGGGGTTCCCGTGACCCTGGCCGGCGGGACGACGCTGGCGGGCAGCTTCGCATATGTTCAACTATCCGATGGCGCGACGTTGCCGGGATATAGCCTCGTTGTCGCCGGGGATTCGGATGCCACGATCGACGGGCAGAGCCTCGTCGGGTTCTACCGCGTTTCGACCGATATGCTCGACAGCCTCGCGTTGCGTCCAGCCGACGACTGGCATGGTACGGTCTCCGTCACCGTGGCTGCTTACACGCGCGAGCCGGCCAATGGCGATATCTCGCTCTCGCAATCGAGCTTCAGCGTCGGCGTGGCCGCGGTTGCCGACGCGCCGTCAGTCACTGCTGCCAACGCCAGCGGCGCGGAGGACACCGCGATTGCACTGGCCGGTTTGACCGCATCGCTCAACGATGCGGTCGCCACCAACGGGGCCGAGGTGTTGTCGGTCAAGATTTCCGGCGTGCCTGAAGGGTCGATCTTCTCCTCCGGGTCCAACAACGGCGATGGGAGCTGGACCATACCGCTGGCCGCCTTGGCGACGCTGAGCCTGACGCCACCGCTCCACTACGCGGGCACCATGACGTTGACATTGACGGCCATCGCGCTCGAATTGGCGAATGGCGACGAGGCGCAGACCTCCGTCGACTTTACCGTCACCGTCACGCCGGAGGCCGACTCGGTCGAGATCCTGGCCAAGAACGTTGCAGTGGACGCTACAGGCGAGACGACCCTGGATCTCAACGTCCGCATGGCCGACACCCGCGGCAGCGAGCCAGGTGAGCACACCGCGGAGCAGATACGCATCACGTTCACCGGGGTTCCGACGGGCGTTTGGCTGGAGGCGACAGGGGGCGGCTCCGTCACGAACCCCAGTGCCGGCTCGTTCGTATTCACGGGCAGCGAGGCCGAGGCCAACGCCATCTCGGCGGTCGTGGGCGCGGGCGCGGCGGCCGGCACGACGACGATCAGCCTGTCGGCTGTCACGATCGACCAGGGCAGTACGCTGGCATTGGCCGTCACCGACAGCTTCCAGCTCACGGTTCCCACGGTCGTCGACGGCACGGCGCTGGATGACATCCTGACCGGCGCAGCAGGGACACAGCTCATCTTCGGACGCGACGGCATCGACGACATCGACGGGGCCGCCGGTGCCGACCTGATCGTCGGAGGCATGGGGGCCGATCTGCTGACGGGCGGCGGCGGAGCCGACACGTTCCGCTGGGACGCGGGCGACCTTGGCACGGGGGTCGACACCATTCACGATTTCACCATCGGTGCCGGTGGTGATGCCCTCGACGTCTCCGCCCTGCTTTCCGGGTTCGATCCGGCCACGTCCGTGATCGCCGAGTTCATCCAGCTTTCGGTGAGCGGAACCGATACCGTGGTTCGCATCGACGTGGACGGCGGTGGCAACAGCTTCCAGGATCTGGTGGTGCTGGAGGGAGTGACAGCGCTCGATCCGGGCCTCCTGCGCACCAATGGCAACCTGATCGTCTGACGACACCGATTGATCAAATGCGGATGATCTGTCGTCAGATTTAATGTCGGGCGATGCGAACCGTGTCGCGCCTGTCGGCGCGTCACGGCCCCGACGTGCGGCCATCGCAACGGTGGAATGCCCGTATTGCGGGTATTTGAGAAGAATGACTTTCATCAGAAATTCCGACGTCATGCAGATCGGCTCGCTCTCTGGTTGCTGTCACAAAAGTGCGAATCGGCAACATCTGGAGAAACTGTGGAGAAATGCGCGCGGAGTCCGTCGCGCTCGCTACTGAGAGCGCCTATAACGACCCTTCAGGGCGTAGCAGGGCATTGAAGAGGGTGTTGGGGATGCGCGTTGGAAAAGTCGCGTTGGCGGCCGTGGCGGTATTGCTTGTCAATACTGTTTCCGTCTGCGCGGACACGCTGACGGACGTCGTTGCCGAGGCGTTGTCGACCAACCCTGAGTTGGGGGCGATCCGGTTCAACCGCCGCGCCATCGACAACGAGCTGAATGCCGCACGTGGGCTCAATTTGCCGACCTTGGACGTCGAGGCGCGCGTTGGCCGTGAGCGCAATAGCTACGTGGCCGGCTCCGGTATCGAGGACACCAACGAGTGGCACCAGGGCAAGGGCGTCAGTACCATCCTCTCGCAGCGGATTTTCGATGGTTTCGAGGCCCGTCACGAGATCGCCCGACAAAAGAACCGGGTGGATTCCGCCCGCTGGCGCGTCAACGATACGGCAAACTCCATAGCGCTGCGCGCAGTCCAGGCCTACCTCGAGGTGATCCGCGCCGGTCAGGTCCTGGCGGCGGCCCGCACGAACCTCACGGCTCACCAGGGGTTGAACGCCCGGGTCAGCGCACGGTTCGATGCCGGCAAGGCCAACGCCGCCGAAGGTGCCGAGGCCGGGGCCCGTACCGCCAACGCCAAGGCTATCGTCGCCGAGGCAGAGGCCAGGCTCCAGGATGCGTACGCCCTGTTCAAGTCCGTTGTCGGGCGCCTGCCGGGCAAACTCGCACCAGCACCAGCGGCCAAGGGGCTGCCGGGTTCAGTGGAAGCCGCCGTCGGCGAGGCGGTCATTGCGGCTCCGTCCATCATGGCCACCCAGTTCGACACGCTCGCGGCGCAAGCGTCGATCGGTCAGGCCTATTCGCGCTTCTTCCCCAAGCTCAACCTGGAGGTCTCCACCGACCACGGCCGCGGCGTCACGGAAGACCATGACCGCGACCTCGACGCCCGTGCCCTTCTCGTGGTGCGCTACAACCTGTTCAACGGCGGCATCGACAAGGCGCGCTTGTGGGAAGCCAAGGCCCGCGCCGCCGAGGCCGCCGAGATCTCCGCCAATACCGAGCGGATCATCGAGCGCGAGACACGGGTGTCCTGGAACGCACTGGTGTCGGCGAGCCAGCGCGTCGGCGACTTGCGCCGTCAACTCGATCTGCAGCGACAGCGCCGGGCGGCCTATCTGGAGCAGTTCGACACGGGTAGCCGTCGCCTTCTGGACCTGCTGGACGCCCAGGCGGAGATTTTTCTCGCCGAGAGCACACTGCGCACCGAAGAACTGATCGGCGTTTACAGCGGCTATCGGCTGCTGGCGGCGATGGGTCGTCTGGTGCCGGCCCTGGGTCTGGATCAGCCGCCCGAGGCGGTCGAACCCCATGCCGCCAACCTGATCGAGGGCTGGCGTACCGAGATTATTTACTGGCCTCGTGAGAACTTCCACATCGGTAACCGCGATTCAGGCGGAAGCGGCGCAAAGTAACGGATCCGAGACGCATCGGCGTCCCCGCTACTGGCGAGATGGGGAGCGATGAACGAGGTCGGCAAACTGCTGAGCGAACTCGAGGCGGCCGCCCGCACGTTCGCCAGCCCTGACACGGGGCCAATCGGGGCCACCGCAAGCGAGGACCGCGACCTTCTGGCCGAGGCCATGGCCGAGGTCGCCCGCCACCACGGGCTACCCACGGCAACGATCGCGCTGACCGCGGGCTTGCCGCTGACGAACGGACGCCTCGCGCTCGACCACATCGACACCGCTGCCGCTCGCGCCGGACTTTTGTGCGAACTCGTCGCGCGGCCGCTGACCAAGCTCAGCGACACCGACCTGCCCGCGCTGCTTCTTTTCAACGACGGCGGCCTTGCCGTGATCTGGCGGTTGGAGCGCGGGACGTGGGGCCGTCCGAAGCGTTTCGAGATATCCCGACCCGGCCGCCCTGCCTCGCGCACGCTGCAGCCCATCGCCGAACTGGCGGCGACGGCCTCCGGCAAGGTCGTGCTGCTGCGGCCTGCAAGTGGCCTCGACGAGCGCGGTGCAACGGCAATGTCCGAGCGCCGTCGCGGCTGGTTCCTGCCGGCATTCTCGGCCAGCCGCCGCATCTATGCCGAGGCGATCCTGGCCACCCTCGCAATCAACGTGCTGGCGCTGGCGCTGCCCCTCTTCACCATGAACGTCTATGACCGCGTGCTGCCAAACGCGATCGAGGAGACGCTGTGGGCGCTCGCCATCGGGGTTATGCTCGCGACCCTTTTCGATACGACCATCAAGGTTTTGCGCGCTCGCTTCATCGACATCGCCGGCCGCCGTGCCGACGTCGTGCTGTCGAGTTACATCTACGGCCGCCTGTTGGGGGCGAGGCTGCCCGACCGTCCGGTATCGGCGGGTGTGCGCGCCAATGCACTGCGCGAGTTCGAGACCATTCGCGAGTTCTTCACGTCGGCGACGCTGACGGCCTTTGGCGATGCCCCGTTCCTCGTCGTTTTTCTCGCTGCCGTGTTCGTGCTGTCGGGCCCGCTGGGCCTGGTCCTGCTCGGCGCCATTCCCGTCGTCGTGCTGGCCGCCTGGCTCACGCAGCGCGCCCTGGCGCGCCTCACGGAAAGCGCCTTCCGCGAGAGCGCTCAGAAGACCGCGGTGCTGGTCGAGACGGTGGTGGGTCTGGAAACCTTGAAGGCCGCCAATGCCGAGAGTTGGGCGGCGGCGAAATGGGAAACGGCGGTCGCCGACCATATCCGCACCTCCCAGGCGATCCGGGAGACGTCGAACTTCGGCCAGACCATCGTGCAGGCGCTGCAAACGCTGACGCAGATCTTGATGATCGTCGTCGGCTTTTATCTGGTGGCCGCGGGTGAACTGACGATGGGCGGGCTGATTGCCGCGACCATGCTCGCCGGTCGCGCCCTGCAGCCGCTCGGACAGATCGCCATGCTGGTCACGCGCGTGCATCAGGTGCGGCTCGCGTTCCGGGCAATCGACGACATCGTCCATGCCGAGCAGGAGCGGCCCGAAGGACGCAGGCTGCTGACCCCTGTGCGGATTGCCGGCCATGTGGCCTTCGAGCGCGTGACGTTTTCCTACGAGAAGGACGCGCCGCTTTCGCTCAACGAGATCTCTTTCCAGGTCAGACCAGGTGAAAAAGTTGCGCTCATCGGGGCGATAGGCAGCGGCAAGACGACGGCGCTGAAGCTGATCCAGGCCCTGGCCCGGCCAACCACGGGCCGGGTACTGATCGACGGAATGCCGGCCACCCAGATCGACCCGGCCGTGCTGCGCGCACACGTTGGATTCGCGCTTCAGGGTGCGGATCTGTTTCACGGGACCATCCGCTCCAACATTGCTCTGGCCGATCCCGGAGCCTCCGACGAAGCAGTGCTGAATGCCGCCCGTGCCGCCGGAGCCCTCGATTGGATCATGCGGACGCCGAAGGGGCTCGATACCCCCGTGCGCGAGCGGGGTGTCGGACTGTCGGGTGGCCAGCGGCAGTCCGTGGCTCTGGCCCGCGCCCTGATGGGCAACCCGAGCGTGGTTCTCCTCGACGAGCCGACCAGCGACATGGATGGCCGCACCGAGCAGATCGTCGTCGACGCGCTCCGCCACTCCTGCCGCGATCGAACTCTGATTGCGATCTCGCATCGCCCGGCGGTTCTGGCGCTGGTCGATCGGCTCATCGTTCTGGAGGGGGGACGCAAAACGCACGACGGCCCCAAGGCCGCTGTCCTCAAGGAACTCGAGGCGGTGACGCGCGCGCGCATCAGTGATGCCGCCCTGAAGACGGCCAAGGTAGGACCCTGATGCAAAGCCCCGTCGCCACCCCTGTTGCAACCGGCTTCGCCGCGCCCGCGCAGCCTGTGCCTGCCGCGCGCCGGCCGGTCGGAATACCGACGTCGGTCAGCGCCGACCTGCTGCAACCTCCGGCCGCTGGTCTCAGCTCACTCATGCTCTCGCTCGTGTTGCTGCTTGCCGCCTTTGTCGTGTGGGCCGCACTGGCCCCGATTCAGGAGGTGACGACCGGCCAGGGACGGGTCGTGCCGGCCAGCCGCCTCCAGCTCATCCAGAACCTCGAAGGTGGCATCGTCCGCGAGGTGCTGGTTCGCGAAGGCGCGCGGGTGAAGGCAGGCGACGTGATCCTGCGCATCGACCCGACCCAGGCCGGCTCGTCCCTCGGCGAGGCCCAGGAGCGGATCGACGGCTTGACCGCGGTCATTGCCCGCCTGCAAGCCGAAGGCCAGCAGCGCGAGTTGGATTTTCCCGCCGACCTCGAAAAGCGCCGTCCCGAGCTCGTCGTCCGCCAGCGCGAGCATTACGCGACACGCCGCCGCGAGCTGGCGGCCGCACTGGCAGCCTTCGACGGCCAGGCCGCCCAACGCGCCCAGGAGATCGTCGAGGTCGAGGCCAAGATCGTCACTTTGGAGAAGGCGCTGTCGCTGGCCAAAGAGGAACTGGCCATCATGCAGCCGCTCGAACGCTCGCGCTCGGTTTCGCGCGCGGAGATGCTGGCCATCGAAGGCAAGGTGAACGAAACCTCTGGCGCGTTGGAGGCCGCCCGGCTGTCGCTGCCGCGGCTGGCGAGTGCGCGCCTGGAAGCCGAGGAACGGCGCGGCGAGCGGCTTTCGGCGTTCCGCAACGAAGCCCTGAAAGAACTCAACGCGACCCGCGTCGAACTGGCGGCGCTGACTGAGGCCGCCCGCGCGACCGCCGATCGCCTCAACCGCACGACGGTGACCGCTCCTGTGGCCGGCATCGTCAAGACCGTCCACGTCACGACGCCCGGCCAGGTCGTCCAGCCAGGGCATGACCTGGTCGAGATCGTGCCGGTTGACGACACGCTTTTGGTGGAGGCGCGCATCCGCCCGCAGGACATTGCGTTTCTGCGCCCCGGGCAAAGCGCTCTGGTCAAGCTGTCGGCCTACGACTTTTCCCTTTACGGAGGACTCCAGGGCAAGGTCGAGCAGGTCGCCGCCGACAGCGTGACCGACGAGCGCGGCGAGACGTTCTACGTGATCCGCGTGCGCACCGACGCCAGCACGCTGCGCCATGGCGCACGCGAATTGGAGATCCTGCCGGGCATGGTCGCGGACGTGGACGTGCGCACCGGCGAGAAGTCGGTGCTGGCCTACCTCACCAAGCCGATGACGCGGATGGCCGAGAAGGCGCTGCGCGAGCGGTGAGCGTCTGGCGTGTCGCGGTGGACCTGTGGCAGAAAGCCCCGCATAATCCAGCAAATCTCTGCATACAGTACGGGTCAGGATCGGCGTGCACCGCTATCTCACGACGAAAGAACTCGCCGATTTGCTGCGGCTGAAGGAACGCAAGGTCTACGACCTTGCGGCGACGGGCGGCATTCCGTGCACGCGGGCAACCGGCAAGCTGCTGTTCCCGCGCGACGGCGTGGAAGCGTGGTTGCAGCAGAACACCGAGGTGGGTCCGCTGGGCATCGGCCTCGAGCGCCGGCAGGTGTTTCTCGGCAGCCACGATCCGCTACTCGAATGGGCGCTGCGTGAATCGCGGACGGGCCTGGCCACATTCTTCGATTCCAGCCGCGACGGCCTCGAGCGGTTCTGCGCCGGCGAGGGAATTGCGACGGGTCTGCACGTGCTCGATATCGCCAGTGGCGAATGGAATGTTCCGTTCGTGCGGGCACGCCTCGGACTTGGTGCCGCTGTCCTGATCGAGTGGGCGGTGCGCCAGCGCGGCCTTATCCTGTCGCCTGCTCTCGGCGGCAAGGTCACGGGGCTGGCGGGTCTGCGTGGCTATCGCTTCGCGCCGCGCCAGCCCGAGGCGGGCAGTCAGGTCGTCTTCGAGTATCTGCTGGGCGAAGCCGGGATTGGCCTGGCGGATATCGTGCTGGCTCAGCCGGCCCGATCCGAAGCCGACGCCGCGTTGGCGGTCCTGGCGGCCGATGCGGATGCCACGTTCGGCCTCGAAGCGCATGCCGTGCAGTACGGGCTCGCCTTCGTGCCCATCGTCGCCGAGCGCTTTGATATCCTGGTCAGCCGCCGCGCGTGGTTCGAGCCGCCGCTGCAAACACTCATGTCGTTCTGCCGGACGGATGCATTCCGCGCCAAGGCGGCTGGCCTCAAGGGCTACGACATCGACGGCTTGGGGCGCGTGCATTTCAACGGACGGGCTCCATGACGTGCATCACGGCGCAGGTGTGAGAATGGATGGCTCCATTGGGCCATCCCTGTCTGCGTGTTGTCGCGGCATGCGCCACACATGGCTTCCGGCCGGCCGAACGGCTCAGCCTGCTTTTTTCAAATCGGCGGTTGTGACGGCGTTCGGGAAGAACAACTGATCGCCCTCGATCTTGTAGGAGCGAATGGCATTCTGGCCCTCGGCCGACACGATCCAGTCGACGAATTTTTGACCAGCCTCGGCCTTGACCGACGGGCACTTGGCCGGATTGACGAGGATGACGCCGTATTGGTTGAACAGCGCCTTGTCGCCCTCGACGACGATCTTGAAATCGCCGCGGTTCTTGAATGCGAGCCACGAGCCACGATCGGCGAACGTGTAGGCACCCATGCCGACCGCGGTATTGAGCGTGGCACCCATGCCTGAGCCGGTTTCGCGATACCACTGGCCGCTGCCGGATTTGGCATCGACGCCGACGGCCTTCCACAGCTTGAGTTCGGCCTTGTGGGTGCCTGAATCATCGCCGCGCGAGGCGAACGGCGCGTTCTTGGCTGCAATGGCCGGCAGCGCTTCGGCGACCGTCTTGCCGGCGACGCCGGCCGGGTCGGCTGCGGGGCCAACGAAGATAAAGTCGTTGTACATGACGTCGAAGCGCTTCACGCCGTAGCCTTCGGCCACGAATTTCTCCTCGTCCGCCTTGGCATGCACGAGGAGGACGTCGCCATCGCAGTTCTGCGCGTTCTTGATCGCCTGGCCGGTACCGACAGCCACGACGTTGACCTTGATTCCGGTCGCCTTGGTGAAGATCGGCAGCAGATGATCGTAGAGGCCGGAATTCTGCGTCGACGTCGTCGACTGCACGAGGATCGAGGTCTCGGCGGCCATTGCCGGGCCGGTAAGCCCCACGACCACTGCGAGTGCCGTAGCGGCAAGACGTGACTGTTTCATCGGTTGCTCTCCCCGGTTAGGCCGTGCGCCATGTCGGCCCGGCTCACAGCACGAGGCGGCCGGCGAGAAAATCCCGGGCCGCGTCGGATTTCGGATCGGTGAGGAACCTCTGCGCCGGAGCATGCTCGACGACGCGGCCCTGCCGCAGGAACACGACGTCGCTGGCCAGCCGCCGGGCCTGGCCGACGTCGTGGGTGATGAAAATGACCTTGGTCCCCGCCCGCGCGACGCGTCCGACGATGTCTTCGATGTGTGCAGTCGAGGCTGGGTCGAGGCTGGCGGTCGGTTCGTCGAGAAACAGCACTTCAGGTGATGTCGCCAGCGCCCGGGCCAGCGCGAGACGCTGCTGCTCGCCACCCGACAGCAAGCGGGCAGGCTGGGCGCCACGGCCATCGAGCCCAACCTCCGCGAGCAAAGCGCTGGCGCGACCGGGGTCCCGAAAACCGCGCAATCCCAGCACGAAGTCGATATTGGCGGCGACCGACCGGCGCAGCAGAACCGGCTTTTGGAACACCATGGCCTGCCGGCGTCGCGCGCCATCGTCGAGCCGCTGGCCAGCCCAGGTCACCTCGCCCGCTGTCGGCGCAATCAGGCCGTGCAGCAACCGGACGAGCAGGCTCTTGCCCGCCCCGTTGGGTCCCATGACCATGGTGACACCGCCGGTCTCGATGCAGAGGTCTATGCCGTCGATGAGTCGGCGTCCGCCCGCCTCGTAGGTCAGCCCGCGCACGCGCAGCGGCAGCATCGTGGGCGGTCGCGTCGACGACGGTGCTAAGGCCATCGCTTCGACGGATGCGCCCGCGCCCAGGTCCGGGTCTGATTTGCGCGCAACCTCAGGCATAGGCGTACCGTTGCGCCGTCGCCCGCAGTCCCATCACGAACGCATTGATCAGAATGGCGATGACCAGAAGGATCATGCCGAGCGCGAGCGCCAGGGCGAGGTCACCTTTGGACGTTTCCAGCGCGATCGCCGTCGTCATGACGCGTGTCAGATGCGCGATGTTGCCGCCGACGATGATCACGGCGCCGACCTCGGCGATCGCCCGGCCGAAGCCGGCCAGCGCGACGGTCAGGAGGCTGTAGCGCGCATCCCACAGCAAAGCCGCCATCATCGTCGTCGTCGGCACGACCAGCGATCGGAATTGCTCCTCGTACTCTTTGTGCAGGTCTTCCAGCACCTGCCGCGACAATGCGGCGATGATCGGCGTGATGAGGATGGTCTGGGCGATGATCATGGCCTCGGGCGTGTACAGCAGTTGCATGAAGCCGAGCGGCCCTGCACGCGACAACGCAAGGTAAACGAGCAGTCCCACGACGACGGGCGGCAGCCCCATCAGCGCATTGACCAGCACGACCAGCACGCTGCGTCCGGGAAAGCGCGTGACGGCGAGCAGCGCGCCGACCGAGAACCCAATGATGCAGGCCACGACCATTGCCGTGAGGCTGACGCGCAACGACAGCAGCACGATCTCCACGAGGTCGGCATCGAGTGAAGCCACCAGGCGGAATGCTAGCACGAACGAGTTCGCAAAATCCTGCATTTTGTGTCGCCAGTAACGTTAAGTGACGTTTTGCAACAAGTTGCACGCTGTCTTGCGCTCTGCAAGGGCAAAGTCAGTGCCCCCGATCCGGGACATCGCCCAAGGCCTGTAGTGGCGGATCCCCTCGGCCGGTTGGCCGGCCGGTGCCCGTCGCGCGGTACGCCGGAGCCTGCTCGGCACGGAAAAGCCCCCGGGCCGGGCGGCGCGGGGGCTCGAGCATCACGGTCGAACGACGGCCAGTCGGGTGTCGGCACCCATGGTGCCGACCGGATACCTGCGTTAACTGCCCTGTCCGATCGGGAACGTCGCGGACCATTGCGCGCCGTCACTGTCGCGTGAGGTCACCTGGAGCGCCGCCTCGCCATTGACGCGGTAGTCGAACCCGATCGCCGGGTTCTGCGAGAGAGCGATGGAGCCGGTCATCGAGAACACGAGTTCGCCACCCTGCCGCACGGCAATCTCGGACACCATTCGCAGCGGCACGTAGAGCAGGCTGATCTGATCGAGCACCATACCGGTGTGGTTGGGGTGCGAAAGCGAAAGTCGCACCTTGGGCTGCGGGTCACTCGCGGCGACCATCCGCGGACCAGCATGTTCCAGTCGCATCTTTCCCATGTTGGCGGCGATCTCGAGTGGGTCGCCTTCGGGAGGTGCGGAGCATGCAGCCTGCCCGCCGGCAAACTTCACATGGCGCTCGACCATATACAGCGCCCCGTCCGAGGCCTCCACCACGGCCCGCACGTCGGTTCCCGCGTTGAAACGGAGGTTGGCGCTCAGCGACACCGACGTCCGGCCCGGTCCGAGCAGGAAGACGGCGGCGACGGGCGAGGGGTTTTCATCCACGATGATACTGACAGCCTTGATCGTCCTGCCATCGGCCATGCGGGCCGAGACCGATACCGGAACGGCGCGCTGGTCGAGCGGACGCCCGGGTGCCGACAGTTCGACGATGCCGCGCCCATCGAGGATCGGCCGGCTGCCGAAGACGTCGGGTTTGAGGGCATCCCAACTCGCACCGGCCCGCGCCGGAGGTGCCATGGCGCAGATGGCCGCCGCGACACAGGCCAAAACGGCCGTCCGTGCCCACATCATTTGGATATCCCCGGACTTGTTTCCGTGCACCGACGCAGGAGCCGACGATCTGATCGTCCGCCTGCAAGATTGTACATGACGAACGTCCGTGATCGCCGGGAAAAAGTCAACGCCGCCGCCGATCGCCGTGACGGAGCGACGCGCAGCCCGGCTCAGGCCAACGCCGATCGCGTCGGCGCAGCCGGGAGCGGCATTGGCGTGATGCGCAGTCCCGAGATGCGCTGTCCTTGTCCGCGGTCCTGCAACTCGATCTCGATCGCCGCCTTGCCGTTCTCGAAGACCGCCACCAGCGCGACCGTTGCCGTAACGACCAGTCCGGCACTCACCTCGTAGTGCTTGCGATACCCCGTTTGCGCCAGCTCTTCCGCGCTCACCATGCGGCCCGCCGCCTTCATCTGGACGAGTGTTGACAGCAGGTCCCCGCTGCCGGCCTTGGCGGCGTAGTGGGGTGTCGCAATCTCCAGGACCCGCTGCGGCTGCCAGCCCTCGGCGAGATGCCGGACGACAGCGACGGCGGCGTCCTCGTTGCGGGGGGCCATGCGGGCGGCCTCGGCGGCGAGCTGGATCAGGAAACCGGCGAGCATGGCAAGGCAGATTGCCATTGCCGATGCGATGCCGAAGAGGGCTGTCCTCAGCATGTGCGTCACTCCAAAAGGCTGAGTCGTCCGGCGGTCGGCCGCCGGCTGGGGTGACTGTCGGACGGCGGCACCAGCTCGCGCTGTTCCCTGGGAGACAACAACGCGCCTTCGGAACTCCGCGCCTTCCGGCCTCCCGGCCCTCCTTGCCGGGATCACCGGAAAGGGAGAGGGAAGGCGCAACAAATAACCTAAAGTTTGAACTCCACCACCCGCTGGCGCTGCGCACCCAGGCCGTCGATGCCGAGCCGCATCTCGTCGCCTGGCTTCAGCCACTTGGGTTCGGCCATGCCGAGCGCGACGCCCGGTGGCGTGCCGGTGGTCACCACATCGCCGGGTTCCAACACCATGAAGCGCGTGAGATAGGCCAACGTGTAGGGGATCTTGAAGATCATGCTCGCCGTCGAGCCGGTCTGCCGGCGCTCGCCGTTCACGTCGAGCCAAAGCCCGAGGTTGTCGAGGTCGATCTCGTCGGGTGTCACGAGCCACGGGCCCAGCGGCCCGAACGTCTCGCAGCATTTTCCCTTCACCCACTGGCCCGAGCGTTCGGTCTGGAAATGGCGTTCGGAGATGTCATTGCAGATGGTGAATCCGGCGATGTGGGCCATGGCATCGGCCTCGGCGACGTAGCGGGCGCGCGTCCCGATAACAAAGGCGATCTCCACTTCGTAGTCGAGTTTTTCGCCGCCGAGAGGCATCATCACGTCGTCATCGGGACCGACGATGCAGTTGCCGATCTTGTTGAAGATGACCGGCTCGCGCGGGACCCTGAGCCCGGCCTCTGCGGCGTGGTCGGCATAATTGAGACCGATGCCGATAAAGTTGCGCACGCCCGCGACGGGCGGACCGAGCCGGGTCCCCTCGGCGACGAGTGGCAGGCTGAACGGGTCGAGGCTGGCAAGCCGGGTCAGCGTTGCCGGTGACAGCCCGTCGCCCGAAAAGTCCGGCACGTGAGCCGAGACATCGCGAACGCGACCAGCCGCATCCAGCAATCCGGGTCGTTCCGCCCCCGCCGCGCCAAACCTCACCAGCCGCATGCCATCTCCTCCCGCGTTGTCGTGTTCATAGCATCGGCACCGATACTGCGGTCGCGGCGCGTTAAGTGCAATCCGAGCCGTCATCTGGCTCCGCCGCCGCCTGTGGTAGGGAGAATGAGTTCCATGCCCAAGCGGCCTATTCCGCGCGCGCGGGGGTCGTGCCCGAGCAGATCCACGCGCCACCGCCCGCTTCGATTAAAGAGAGTTGCGCCTGCCCATGCCAATCACCCGCAAAATCCTGATCGTCATCGGAACGCGGCCGGAGGCCATCAAGCTCGCCCCTGTCGTGACGGCCTTGCGCGCGACGCCGGGTTTCGACGTGCGTGTGCTGGCGACATCCCAGCACCGCGAGCTCCTCGATCAGATGCTGGAGGTGTTCGGCATCAAACCCGATCTCGACCTCGACATCATGCAGCCCAACCAGACGCTGTCGGCGCTGACGTCACGTCTGCTGGTGCGTCTCGACGAGGTGTTCCGCAGCGAGGCACCAGACGCGGTCATCGCGCAAGGCGATACGACGACCGTCATGACCGCCGCCCTCTCGGCGTTCTACCTCCGCATACCCTTTGGACACGTGGAAGCAGGCTTGCGGTCCGGCAATCTCGACAGCCCGTTTCCCGAGGAGATGAACCGTATCGTCGCCGGCCACCTGACCCGCTGGCACTTCGCGCCGACCACGGCGGCGAGCGCCAACCTGCGGGCCGAGGGCATCCCGGAGGCGAGCATTTTGGTAACCGGGAATACCGTTATCGACGCCCTGCTGGACGTGTCCAAGCGATGCGATGCTGCGGTACCGCGGGTGCCACCTGGACGCCGGCTCATCCTCGTCACGGCCCACCGCCGCGAAAACTTCGGTGAGCCGATGGCGCGGGTTTTCCGAGCAATCAGGCACCTGGCCGAGACCCGCAGCGACGTGCACTTCATCTATCCCGTGCACCCAAACCCGAATGTCCGGGCGCTGGCGGCGGAGATTTTGTCGGGACACCCGGCCATCGAGCTGGTCGAGCCGCTCGACTACGTGGCCTTCGTCGCCGCCATGTCGGCTGCGCACATCATTCTGTCGGACTCCGGTGGCGTGCAGGAAGAGGCTCCCGCTCTCGCCAAGCCGCTGCTCGTTCTCCGGCACGAAACCGAACGTCCGGAGGCCTTGGCGGAGGGCGTCGTTCGCCTGGTCGGTACGGACCGCGATGCGATCATTGCGGAGACGACGCGCCTCCTTGACGACGCGGCCGCATACCGCGCCATGGCCCGCGGCGTCTCGCCCTACGGCGACGGCCAGGCCGCCCGGCGCATTGCACGGCATCTGGCGGCGGATCTCCTGGCTTCGGACCGGCTGCCCGCGTCCTCGCTGGCCTGACGGCGCGCCACCGGGCGCTGCCTTAACCGTTCGCGTCTGCGAAGGCTTGCAATTGGTCTTGGAACGGGTGCAATGGTGGGGATGTGTTAAGCAATGAGGCCAATGCGTTGTGTCGCTTTGGTTCCTCGTACAGGACGATGGCCCGGATCGCATCGGGGTGGCGTCGGCGTTAGGTATTTGCGTGGCTAGTCAGGTTGCCAGGATGATTGAAACAGTCAGCACCCGCCGTCATATCCTCACGGTGAACCTGGAGGACTACTTCCAGGTCGGTCCGCTCAGCGCGGCGATCCCACGTCGGCACTGGCCGCGGTTTGAAAGCCGCGTCGAGCAGAACACCGAGGCGACGCTCGATCTCCTCGATCAATACGGTCACAAGGCCACATTCTTCACGGTCGGCTGGATCGCCGACAAGCTGCCCCACGTGGTCCGCGAGGTGGTGCGGCGCGGTCACGAAGTGGCGAGCAAGGGCTACTACCACCGCGCCCTCAGGCAGATGTCGCGAGAGGAATTCGAGGCCGACGCCCTGCAATCGCGCATCGCGCTGGAGCGCGCCGCGGAACGCGAGGTGTTCGGCTATCGCATCGCGCGCGGTTGGTTTTCGCGCCGGGATTTATGGGCGCTGCCGGCGCTGGAACGGGCGGGCTACCGTTACGACTCGAGCCTTCGCAAGCTGGGCTTTTCCCTGCCCTCTGGTGCCGCCTCGCCAGCCGCCGATCGCCGCAGCCCGACCGGTCTCGTCGAGCTGCCGTTGGCCAGTTGGCGCTTGGCCGGGTTCGATCTGCCGATCTCCGGCGGAAACTACCTGCGCCAGTTGCCGGCGGACTTCATGCGCCGTCGCTTTGCCGAGACGTCGGCCCGCTCCCTCGACCCGCTGGTGTTTTACTTCCACACTTGGGAACTCGACCCGGAGCAGCCGCGCATCTCGGGTCTGCACTGGTCGTCGAGGATGCGCCAGTACCGCAACCTGGAAGACATGGGCGAACGCGTCCGAACCTTCCTCGAGAATTACCAGTTCGGCCCCGCCAGCACGCACCTCGGCCTGACGGCGGCACCGGTTTCGCACCCGCCGAGGGTCGTGGAAGAGCCCGTGCAAGCTCCGGCCGCCGCCAGCGCCGCTGACCTGCTCCCGGTGACGGTCATCGTGCCCTGCTACAACGAAGAGCAGTCGCTCGCTTATCTGGCCCGCGCCCTCGACCAGTTCGTCGCCGAGACGGCCGACCGCTACCAGTTGTCGTTCGTGTTTGTCGACGATGGCTCCAAGGACCGCACGCTGGCCGGCCTGCAGCAGCAGTTCGGTTCGCGCGCCAACTGTCAGATCGTCCAGCATCCACAGAACCGCGGAATTGCGGCGGCCTGCCTGACCGGCTTTGCCGCCGCGCGTGACGAGATCGTCTGTGTGATCGACGCCGATTGCACGTTCGACCCCTCGAGTCTGGCCACGATGATCCCGCTGTTGACCGACGATGTCGCGCTGGTCACGGCCTCGCCTTATCACCGCGATGGCGGCGTCATGAACGTCCCGGCCTGGCGTCTTGTCCTCTCCCGCGGTGCCTCGCGGCTCTACAGCTACGTGCTGACCAACAAGCTGGCGTCCTACACGGCTTGCTTCCGCGTTTACCGGCGCAGTGCCGTCGCCGACATGCAGCTCGAGCACAGCGGCTTTACGGGCATTGCTGAGATCCTCGTGCGCCTCGACCAGGCGGGTGCCCGGATCGTCGAGTCGCCTGCTGTTCTCGAGGCCCGCGTTCTCGGCGTATCGAAGATGAAGGTGGCGCGCACGATCATGGAGCATTCCCGCCTCATCGGTCGCCTGGCCATCTTGCGCAAGCTGCCGTCGGGCGACGTGACGGCGACCGGCCGCTGAGCCGGGGTCACACGACTGCAATCGCGATGAGTAAGTTGGCCGAACGTCCGGCCCGCTGTCGCCCGTCGACGGGGAGAACGAACATGTCCCAAGCGCCGAAAAAGTCCTGGTGCGTTGTCGGCGGCGGTATGCTCGGCCTGACGCTCGCCCTGCGGCTGGCCGAAGCCGGTCATCGCGTGACGGTGGTGGAGGCCGCTCCCCGATTGGGCGGGCTGGCCGATGCTTGGCAGATTGGTGACGTCACCTGGGACCGGCATTACCACGTCATCTTGCAACAGGACCGCCATCTGACCGGCCTTTTGGCCGAATTGGGCCTGTCCGACAAGCTGGTCTGGTCGGAAACCAGAAGTGACTTCTACACCGACAAGACCTTCTATCCGCTCAACAACTCGATTGATTTCCTGCGTTTTCCGCCGTTGGGCCTCATCGACAAGTTCCGCCTTGGTGCCACGATCCTCTACGCCTCGCGCCTCAAGGACGGTCTGCGCCTCGAGGACATCAAGCTGGAGGACTGGCTGGTTGCACTGTCCGGCCGCCGCACGTTCGAGCGCATTTGGCGACCGCTGGTCCGCGCCAAGCTCGGTGACAATTATCATCGCGCCTCCGCCTCCTACATCTGGAACGTGATCCGCCGGTTCTACGGTGCCCGCCAGACAGGGGCGCAGAAGAAGGAGCTGTTCGGCTACGTCCAGGGTGGCTACGAAACGATCATCGCCCGCTTGGTCGAGCGGCTCCAGGGACTGGGCGTCGTTCTCGAAACTGGCACGCCTGTCACGCGCATCGCCGCCGGCGCGCCGGATGCCGTCGAGGTCGCCACCACTGTGTCGGACAGGAGCTTCGACCGCGTCGTCGTCACGTCGGCTTCGAGCCTGGCCTGCCGGATTTGCGAAGGGCTGGATACGCAGGAACGGGCCCGTCACGCCGGCATCATCTACCAGGGGATCGTTTGCGCCTCGGTGCTGCTCGAGCGACCGCTGCGCAATGCCTACATCACCTACATCGCCGACGAGGAGATACCCTACACAGCGGTGATCGAGATGACGGCCATCGTCGACAAGGCGCAGTTCGGCGGCCGTTCACTGGTCTACCTGCCGGCCTATGTCCCCTCGGACTCGCCCCTGTTCGAGTTGACCGACGCCGAGATCGAGGCCCGCTTCATGGCGGCGTTGCGCGGCATGTATCCCGATCTGGCGCCCACTGAGATCGAAGCGTTCAAGGTGTCGCGCGCACGGCAGGTGCTGTCGATCACGACGATCGGGTATTCACGCGGCCTGCCGCCGATGCAGACCGCCGTTCCCGGGCTCTTCATCGTCAATTCAGCCCACATCGTGAATGCGGCGCTGAACGTGAACGATACGATCAAGCTGGCCGAGAGCGCCCTGCCGCTTCTCCAGTCGGAATTGCAGTCCTCCGCGCCTGCGCGCCCGGCCGGTTCCACCCATGCGATGGCCGCCGAGTAGGAGGGAGCCCGCGATGACCCGGCCGATCGCCAGCCTGTCGCTCGACCTCGACAACGTGTGGGCCTACCTCAAGACCAACGGCGACCCCGGCTGGCAGACCTTCCCGGGCTATTTCGATCTCGTCGTTCCGCGCATTCTGGAGATGCTCGACCGCCACGGCCTGCGGATCACGTTCTTTGTCGTCGGCCAGGATGCGGCGCGCGCAGAGAATGCGGCTGCGCTGCGGTCCATCGCCCAGGCGGGCCACGAGATCGCCAACCACTCGTTCCACCACGAGCCGTGGATTGCGATGCGCCCGCCCGCCGAGATCGACGCGGAACTGGCTGCCACCGAGGACGCATTGCTGGCGGCGACCGGGCAGCGCCCCGTTGGCTTTCGCGGCCCGAGTTTCGCGCTGTCGGCTGACCTGCTCGACGTGCTGGCCGCGCGCGGCTATCGCTACGACGCCTCGACCTTCCCAAGCGTGCTGGGTCCGCTGGCGCGCGCCTACTATTTCGCCAATGCCAGGATCGACCGTGACGGCCGTCGCCAGCGCCAGGCGATGTTCGGCAGTTTCACCGATGGCCTGCGCCCGCTGCGCCCCTATCGTTGGGCCACGACGGCGAGGCCGGTGATCGAACTGCCCGTGACGACGTGGCCTGGCCTGCGCGTACCGATTCATCTCACCTACGTCATGTTTCTGGCGGCCCGTTCGCCAGCGCTGGCGCGGACCTACTTTGCAACCGCGCTTACGGCGTGCCGGGTCGCCGGCGTCGCCCCCTCGATTCTGCTGCACCCGACCGAGTTCCTGGGGGCCGATGACACCGACCGGCTGGCGTTCTTTCCCGGCATGGGGCTCGCCGCCGAGGTGAAGCTCGCCGTCCTTGATGCCGCGTTGACGCGTCTCGCCGCCAGCTTCCGCGTCGTCACCATGTGCGAACATGCCGACCTGGCGGAGGCGACCGGACGGCTGTCGGTCCGGAATGTGCCGGCCGGCGGCACCGGCAAGTCGTTTGACGGGAAGGTCCCGAGCCATGCTTGAGCGGGCCGCACTCCAGCGTTTCTCGGCTGAGCGCGGACTGGACGTTGAGCAGGCTGGAACCCTGCCGGGCACATACGTCCCCGTCTTCCTGTGTCTGGTGGCCGTGTACGCTTTGACCGGTGTCGGCAATCCGATCGAGTCCGTGGACGGTTATCTCTATGCGGGAGCCGCCGAGTTCCTCGATCTCGCGACCTCCCATGACCCGCGCTCGCTGCTGTTCCACAAGCTGAACCAGCTCCTCGCCTCCGGCAACAAAGCGCTCGGCTCGCCGATCGGCACATATCACCTGCTCTGTTGGCCGACGGTCGTCATGGCCGCTGTCGGCGTCATTCTCATGCACCGGCTGCTGCGCCGGGACCTCGGCTTGACGCCGGAGGCCAGCGTCCTGGGCGCGGGCCTTCTGGCGACGTCCTACGGGTACTGGCGCTATGCCCACGAGATCGAGGTTTACGTGCCCTCGATCGTCCTCATCCTGGGCGTCCTCGGCCTGTTGTCGGCGCGGCTGCGCGACCAGCACGCGGGTTTTGCGCGCTTTCTGGTTCCCGGGGTGATCGCAGGTTTGGCCGTGCTGTACTACCAGGCCAATGCGATCCCGTTGTTTGTCGCCGTCCCCGTGCTGTTCCTGATGAGCGGGCAACTGCTTGGCCTCGTTGTCTACGGCATGGCGGGTGCAGCAATCGTAGGTGCCGGGCTGCTGACGGCTTACATCGTCGATACCAGCGCGCCGCTGGGCCTCGAGCCGTTCATCGACTTCCTGACCCGGCGCAGCGAGGAGTTCCCGGCTCCCCAGCCGACACTCGGCTCGCTGGCGCGGGCGGCGTCGGCCATCGTTCGTGACATTCTCTCGCTCAACTGGGTCTATGGCTGGCCGCCGGGCCAGGACGCGATCGCGAGCCTCGCGTCGCGCCATGCCTTCTACAAGCAGGGGCTCTTCTTTGCTGCCGAGCGAGCCTCGGTTCCCGTCTTCATCTCGATGTTGTCGTTCTGCGCGGCTGGAGCGGGTCTGGTGGTCCTGCTGATTTTGGGGCTCCGCGCGCCGCCGGCCCGGTCGCACGCACGGCGGCCACTGGTGGCCTACCTGCTGGCCTGGCTCGCGCTACATGCCGCGGTCGCCGCTCTCCTCGATCCAACGGAGATGGAGGTCTGGATCGTCTGGCTCGTGCCGATGTGGGCGGTCTTCGCGCTCGTCTACGACCGATATGCCCAACAGCAGCCACGACAGATCCCTGGCCTTCTGGTGCTGGCGCTGATCGCCGTCCACAATCTGACCAGTGGCCTTTTGATCTTCAAGGATCGTGACAGCGACCTCTACCGCCTGGAGATTGCAGGGATTCTGAACGTCGCGCAAAAAGGCGACTTTGTCCTGTTCGCCGGACCCTATCCGCCCGTCGTCAAACCGGTCCGCCTACTGATCGAAGACATCGCCGCCAGGGATCGAGCAGAAGCCGATGCCGCCCGCTTCCTGACACCGGTCTACAGCGACGGTGAAACGGCGGTGGTCTATCGCTTCGACGAGCACGCCATGAAGAAAGTGCCGTTGGACGACGTGTTGGCGATGATCCGGGCGAGCGGTCGACGGCTGCTTGTGACCACCGACACGCTGAACCCGCCTGAGCGTCTCGCCAAGCTCGGCGACCCGGCACTCAGCGAGCGGCTGAGAAGGCTCGGGGCGCGGCTGTCGACCAACGCGGTCAAGGTTCACGAGGGACCGCGCGGGTCGACCTTCATCGTAGCGCCGTGACGGCGAGGTCCGCCCGCGCGCGTTCGGATCACATCGCGCGGCGCGCCACTGACGACTTATACCAACCCGCATGAGTTTTGACCCACCTCACGGTAGGCCGCGCCGTCCGGCCTGCTCTCGGAACGAGTGTCGGAAGGCGCAAATAAAGACAATACCGTCCCGCCGACCGAACACACTCAGAGTCAAAACATCGCCGGGACGGGATTACGCGCGCCCGATCAGCACAATACCCAGAATGATGCAGGCGATGCCGGCCATGGCTTGTGGTCGCAGGCTTTCGCCGAGAATGAACGTGCCGGCCAGTGCCACTCCGACCATGCCAAGGCTTGTTGCCATCGGATAGGCGACGCCGATCGGGAGTGATCGGATCGCATACAGATAACTGCCGAGCAGAAGCAGGCTGCCAAGCCCGCCCAGCCACGCCCACGGGCTCGTCACGAGGTACCGCACCGTTCCGACACTGACTTCGAGTGGCAGCGTCGCCATCATGCGCTTGAAGCCGATGTTGGCCGACACGTTGCCGACGACGCAGAGCGCCAAGGCAAGCCAATGCGAAAACGTCATGCCAACTGGCTCCCAGCGATACCCAAATGGACCTCTCGCTGGAGTGGTCCCAGCGGCAGGCTTCGAAGTAAAGGGCGGCCATGCCCCAGGGTTAAGGCTGCAGTCACATCAACGCCCGCGTCCCGATGGCAGGCGCAGCCACGCCGCCGCCTCTACGAGGACCTGCGTTTGCGGGCGCATGCTGCCGTCAGGTCGCGGCTCCAGCAGATAGATCGCGTCCTCCGGCCAGCGGGGTCCCGCCGCCCACGCCGCCCAGCCGATCCACACGTCTGGGGCACGCGCCAGCGAAGCCAGCAGATCGCGCCCGGCGGCGAGCATGCGCGGAGTGTCGGCAAACCCGAACTCACCGAGAAAGGCGCGCATGCCCGTCCGCCGTGCCCAGTCCTGGAATTCGGTTATCCGCTCAGAGCCGATCGTCGCGGAGACGGCAATCGGCGACGACCCCGAGCTGTCGGCATCGAAATACTGGTGCACCTCGATGGCGATGGTGTTCGCCGGGTCCCGGATCAGCGCCATCCTGTCGTTGCCCGACGCCAGCCAGGAGTGCGCACCACTCCAGTTGGTGCCGGGCACGAGAACGAGGCTTCGTGCGCCCGCTCCGCGGATCGCCGTCAGCGCGGCCTGCGCCGCCTCCAGCCACTGTGCGACGGGCATGTCGTAGGGCTCGTTCATAAGGCCGAGCCAGACCTCGCCGTCATCGCGGTGCAGGACCGCGAGCCGCGCCCAGAAGTCGGCGAATGCCGCCACCGGCACGGCGGATGACCCGATCAGGTGTTCGCGGTTCCAGCCATCCTCTGCCAAATAGCGCCGGCCATAGTTGTGCGGGTCGATGACGACGGTGAGCCCCCGCGCCCGCGCCGACCGCACACACGCCTCGAGGCGCGCGCGTTCGGCGACGTCGAACGCGCCGAACAAGCACGGTTGCAGCCGTTCCCAGCGGAAGGGAAGGCGCACGAGGTCGAGGCCGGCCGTCGCGAAATAGTCCATATGGACTGGACCTGGATAACCATAGTCGGTGCCCATCACCCCGGGCACGCGTCCGAACTCGGCTCCTGCCAGGTTGATGCCCGCGCGCTGGCGCAGGTGCCCCGGCAACGCGCGCGCGAGCGGGGAAAGCCCCGCCCCGGCCGTAAGGCTGGCGGCTGCCGTCATGAGGCTGCGGCGCGAGATCAGCATCACGTCCCGGTTCCGTCATGCGGGCTCATGGTGCCACCTCGCCCCCACGACCCATGGCTTCGAGCCGGCCCCTGAAAAATGCGA
Source organism: Hyphomicrobiaceae bacterium (assembly GCA_033765285.1). Classification (GTDB taxonomy): domain Bacteria; phylum Pseudomonadota; class Alphaproteobacteria; order Rhizobiales; family Hyphomicrobiaceae; genus Filomicrobium. The sequence continues at coordinate 28,486 of JANRIE010000035.1, forward strand.
TCGCATCGTGATGATCGCGTGCGGCGGCATCGTTCCAGCGAACGATGTTCTCCGCCGCGAGCGCAGCCGCGCGCTGCCGCCACTCCGGTTCGGAGAGGAGCGCGGCGATGGCGTCTGCGGCCGCGTTCGGACGCGCCGGGTCAATGAACGTGCCCGAGCGCCCGAGCACCTCTCGGAAAACGGGCTTGTCGGGCGCGATCACCGGCACCCCCCCGTACTGGGCTTCCAGGAGGGGCAGCCCGAGACCCTCGTCGTGCGAGGTCGAGAGATATAGATCGAAGCCGGCGATGGCGGCCCGCGCCTCGGCGTCCGGCAGAAAGCCCAACAGGCGCACGTGCGGCAGTCTGGCCAGCGCCTCGGCGTCTGCGCCCCAGCCCCGACGCCCCAGGACATGCAACTCCACACGCTGCCCGAGACGCTCGGCGAGGGCTTCGACGATGCCGGCTGCCGCGAGCAGGTTCTTGCGCGGCTCGATCGTGCCGATCGTCCCCACGATGACGGTGTCACGCCGGGCCGGTGGTTCCGGCGCGCGGCTCAACGCGAAGACGTTGCGGACCCGCGGGCGGTAGGTCCGGATCTCGGCATCGGCGCGCGTATGCTGGGCAAGCTCGCGCGCCGTTGTCTCCGAGTTGGTCAGAAAATACCGCAGTCGCCGCACGGCCGCGCTGAACTGTGGCGCGAGATAGACCCGGCCGGCGCGATTGAGATCCTGCCGCCGCGTCATCAGGAACAGGTCATGCACGTAAAGCACGCTGCGGCCCCGCATCAAGGATATCGGCAGTGCGGGGGGGTAGCCGGGGAAGACAGCCAGGCTGCGCGGATTTGCAAGCAGCAGTGTCGGGATCAGCGCCTGCTGGCGCACGATCATCGACAGCTTGCCGCCACCGCCGACGGTTCTGACGGCAAGGGGGGCAAGCGCCTCGGCGGAAAACAACTCGGCCGTGATGCGCTCGATGCCCGAGGCGCGCCGGGACATATGGGTCCAGTCGATGATCAGCATGGTCGGGGTCCCGGGCGCAGCGGCCTGATCGGCGGCGATGGCAGATCTGGTGCGTCCATCGCCGTCATGGCTTAGTCTTTACCCAACGAATGCAAATGTCTGGAACAAGGCGACACCGATCGAACGACGTTACATCGACGGCTGCGAACAAAGCCCGCAACCGAAGCGCGGACCCGCCACAACTAACGCCGCGCCGGACTGTGCCGTAAAGGCCGGCAGCCGGTTAACCTTGCCGGAGGAAAGCCCGCCCCCCGCGGCATCTGCGGCGTCATAACCTCGTCGCGCCTCTCAGAGGGCGTGCATCAGACAGGCACGGCGATGACCCTGGCCCGCAACTCCATCGCCAACGGTGTCGCCGGTCTTGCAACGACGCTGGCCGGCGTCCTGTCGACCATCGCGATCGCGCGCCTCCTCGGCGTCGAAGGCACGGGCATCGTCGCGTTCGCGGTCTGGGTCGTCACCTTCGCCCTGTTGGCAGCCGATCTCGGTGTCCCCGGGACATTGACCCGCTATGTGTCTTCGTCGCGCGCATTGCTGGCCGAGGGACAGCAGGAGCCGGGCACCGCGCCCGCGGCCGTCATTGGCTATCTGTTCTGGCCATTTCTGCTGGCGAATGGGCTGCTGGTCGTCGTCTTGGTCGCCTACGCCGTGCATGTTGCCGTCGGGCATCCTGCCGCTGCGGCCACGATCGACGTGGAGAACTACCGTTCGTCGGCGGTGTTCTGGGGCCTCATCGCAGCGGCCTGCCTCACCCAGTCCATGGCCAACTTCACCTATGCCACGCTACGCGGGCTGGGCCGGTTCTGGCGACTGGCGGCCATTGCGGCGGTCGCGGCGGCCATCCAGGTGGTGACCACGGTCATCGGGGCGCTGACGCTGGGCATCGTGGGCGCACTGCTGGGGGCCGTCCTCGGCTATCTCGTCCCCGCGCTGATGGCCCCGGGGTTTCTGTCGCCCGGGCGCGCACCACTTGCGCCGCCACTGAAGTCGCGGATCTCGCGCTATGCGCTGGAGGCGTGGTTCGGCTTCATCGTCACCGCGTTCGCCTGGTCGCGCATGGAAATCGCGTTTCTGGAGCGCAGTTTCGGTAGCGAAGCCGTGGGGCTGTACACCGCCGGTCTGACGCTGTCGAACGTGGCGACCCAGGGTCCCATGCTGCTGACGGGGGCTTTGCTGCCGTATTTCGCCAGCACGGCCGCGCGCGGTGACCGGGCGGGCGCTGGCCGGGCCTTCGACACCGTGCTGCGGCTGTTCACCCTGGCCGTTGCGCCTGCATGTTTCGGGCTGGCGGCCATCACCCACGAGGTGCTGCCGCTGCTGTTTGGTGCGCCGTTCGCCCCGGCAAGCCCTGTTGCCGTCGTGCTCCTGCTGGCCTCGGCGGTGACGGTGTCGGCCTCGCTGTCGACGATCTACCTGCTGGCGCTGGAGCGCACGCGCTTCGTCCTTGCCGCCGCCGGCGTCGGCGCGGTGCTCGTGGTGCTGAGCGGGTTTCTGATCGTGCCGGTACATGGTGAGATCGGAGCCGCCGTGTCGCGCGCCGCGATCCAGTTCGTCGTCGTGGGTGCGGGCCTCTGGTACGTCGTCCACCGTCTCGCCACACCGCTATCTTTCGACCGGCTGGCGCTCATTCTGGTCGCAGCCGCAGCAACAGGGGGCGCAGCGTTCGTCGTCGCGACTTCAATCGGCGGCGTGCTCGGCGTCGCCGCGGCGATTGCCGTCGGGCTTGCGGTTTACCCCGTTGCGATCAGGTTGACCGGCGCGCTGGACGAGAGCGATGCCGATACGATTGGCAAGGCGCTGACTTTTCTGCCCGCGGCCGCCGAAGGGGTACTCGCCGCCGGCCTGCGGCTGCTGGTCCGTCGCCGCGCTTGACGCCCACTCAACCTGAACGCTGTCGGGTCTGTTGTCGATCCGCCCCGTCGTTCTGCAACGCCCCCAGAATGAACCACATCAGGGCCGCCGTCTTGATGCTGGCGAACGAGGCGCTGACGAGCATCGTCGCGCAGACATAGACGGCAATGCCGTTCAGGTATCGCACCTGGGGCCCTGTCTCATGGCGGGACGACAGGGTCAGCATGATCCAGACCGCGGCGACGCCGAGCGCCGATTGTGTATAGATGAGGTAGGCGATACCGCTGTCGACAGCCTTGGCGGCAAACGCGTCCGACAGCCCGAGGTATTCCATGGGGCCATAGGATTCGAGCAGCCACACGGTATGCGCGAGCCGGCTCGGGAAGTCGTTGCCCTCGTGATTGAAGCCGCCGATCCAGGTCGCCAGGCACACCGCCACGATTGCGAACGGTAGGAACAGCACGGCGGAATAGGGCGGCAGCAAGGGCGACAGCGCGGCAACCGCCAAGATGAGGAACAAGCCGACAAACGCAAGGCGCCCGTCACAGCCGACAAGCAGGGCGATACCAGCCAGGACCAGGAACACGATCATCCGAGCCGACAGCCAGCGGTGACACGCCAGGACGTACGTCATCAGGATCGCCGCGAAGTTGCCCAGCGACACCGGCTCCAGGAAGACCGAAGACAATCGGTGCACATCGACAAACGCCAACAGCCGGTCCTCGCGCACGGCGCTGGGATAAAGTCCGACCTCTTGGTCCCAGAAATCCTCAGGGGAGACGCCGCGCGTGGCGGAGTAGTAGTCCTGCACCTTGAAGAGGTCGCGGTACCAGTCCAGACGAAAGCCTTCGACCAGCATGCCGGCAACGGTGATGGCCGTCGCGATGCCGATCGTCTGGCCCAGCCGGTCCGGCCGCACGGTCATGCCCAGCATGACGAACACCGGGATCAGCATCACATCGCGCAGATACTTGGGCTCGAAGCTTCCTGTTCCCAGCGTCCGCAGCAGCGCGAACACGCCCGCCAGCGCCATCATGACCAGCCATGGCGTCATGGCTGGCGTGAAGCGCCGGGCCGTCAGAACCAGCGCGAGGCCGACAATGGCGACCTCGGCCGCGATCACGATCTTCGACGATAGCCCCATGACGTGTCCATTGACGATGGCCAGCACGGGGTTGAACAGGATTGCAGCCAGGATCACCGATCCCGCGAGTGCGGCATCTGTTCCGCTGCCAGCAGAGGCGCGCGGGACATGAGCCGCCAGAAGCGTCGTGGACGGCATGGTCTAGCGCTCCCCGGTTGCTCGCGGATCACCCGACTGAAGCTGCTCCAGCGCCCGGCGATACGTGCTGGTGGCCAGATGCGCCCGCAGGTGGCGACGGCACTGGACGGCGCGCAGTCTGGCCTCGTCGGGATGTTCGCTGATCTGCCGCAGCAGGTGTGCGGCATGCTCGACCGACGGCTCCGCCCAGCGGGCGTCGGCAATCTCCGCGTAGTCGCCGTGCGTGTCGCGGAACGCGACGAGATCATACCCGACGAGGTAGGCGCCGTCGGGATCGCAGAAGTCCAGGTTGCCTGACCAGCCCGTCACCACGATCGGCACGCCGCGCATGATGGCCTCTGCGATCGTCAGCCCAAATCCCTCTGACCGGTGAAGCGAGATGTAGGCATCTGCGGAAGCCAGTGCTTCGGACATCTGCTCGGTCGTCCACACGCCATCGACGAGAGTGATGCGCGCATCATCGGCGATCTCGCGCTTCAGCCGGAGGGCGTCGCCGGCATGGCGAGCCCCATCGCTCGTCTTCAGGATGAGGCGAGCCGGCTGACCGGAGGGAAAAGCCAGGCGGAACGCGCGCACGATGGCAAGCGGGTTCTTGCGTTCGAACGAGGAGCCATAATTGAAGATGCCGAGGGCGGTGAACGGGCGGCTTGCGTGCCGGTCCGTCGCCGGCTCGTCCCCGGCCGGCACGGGATGAGGCACCACCACGACGGGCTTTTGCGTCACCCGCGTCAGCGTCTCGGCGCAGAACCGAGACGGCACCAGGATCGCATCGACATACCCGATGGCACGTATCCACTCGGGCGGCACGGTCTCCAGTTCCCACGCCCAGTACCCGATATTGTAGGCCCGGTAATAGGCCAGAAGTCCAGACGCGACGAGCCCGCGCAGCAGCATGGGCGGGTTGAGATGATAGATCGTCGGCGCGATGGCGGGCCGGGATTTGTCGCCCCCGCGGTCGGCGTCGCGAGGTCCAGCGGTGCCGCGCGGAAAGGAAATGCCGTTCTCCGCAAAGAAGCCCGCGGACACGTCGATGGCCTGGCAGGCGACGCCTGCGGCCTCCAGCGCCTCGATGCACAAGCGACCGGAATTGCCCAGGCCCGACGCCGACGACAGCAGTCCCACCACCCGCGCGGGGCCCATCGCTTCGAGCCGTCGGCGGGGCGCGCGCGGGATGAGGTGCGGCAGCACATGACGTCGCACGGTGCGCGCCGTCCCCGCCAGCCGGCGACGCAAGCGATCTGTCAGCATCCCCGTCACACCCGCGCGGGCCGCAGTGACCGCCTCAGTTCATCGAGCCACAACAGGAGCGCGAAGAGTGACAGACCGAGCAGGAAACCGAATCCGGCCATAAAGGCGCGCCGTGGCGGGAAGGTTCGATCGAGGTCGGCCAGCGCCGGCGATATCACGCGCACGTTCGCGGTGTTGAGCCGCGCCTGCTCGCGGGCTTCGCCAACCCGCAGCAGAGCCGCCTGATAGACCGATCGCGCCGCGGCCAGCTCACCTTCCAGTTCCCGCTGGCGGATTTGCGCAGCACTCGCCGTGTTGACGGTGCGCTGCAGTTGCGCGATCTGCCGTGACAGAGCCGCCTCGGTGGCGACGGCACGATCGAATTCGATTTCGACCGTCGCCTTGATCCGCGTCAACTCGTCCTCGACCTGCTGCCGGATCGCCTGTTCCTGCTCGTCGAGCGAGCGCATCAGCGGGTGTCGCGGCTTCAACTGCGCAGCGAGCCGGGCCTTGTTGGCGGCGACGAGCGACAGATTTCCGCGCAGGGCGCGAAGGGTCTCGGAAGCAGCGGCCTCAGGAACACTAGCCAGATTGCGGCCAGCCGCCTTCACGGCGTCCCGCCGCGCGCGCACGCGCTCGAGATCGGCGCGGGCAGTCGTCAGTTGGTTGTTGAGCTCGGTGAGCTGCTGCTCGCCGATCAGTCGGCCACTCGATTGCACCAGGCTGTTGGCGCTCTTGTAGCTCTCGAGCTGCCGCTCCGCGGCACCAACCCTGGCGCGCATGTCCTCGATGCCGGCGTCGATGGCCGACCCGGCGTCGGTCGCCGCGCTCGATCGCGCATCCGACCGATCCTTGAGATAGGCCGCCGTGACGGCATCGACGATCCGCTGCGATTTGTCGGGGTCGTCACTCTGGACGGCGATTTCGACGATGAAGCTGCGGTCGAGACGGCGGACATCGAGCTTCTGCTCGAGCCGCTGCAATGTCACGTGGCGTGGGTCCGGCTGCCGCTGAGTGTTGGGCACCTCGAATTGGGGCAGCCAGTCGGCGACGGGGGCCAACAAGCGCGACACCAGCCCCGGCCGCTCGCCATTGAATTCGGGGTCCTTGTCCAGTGACAGGGCCGCGATGGCCTGGTCGAGCACGGTGCTTGCGGTGATCACCTGCACCTGGCTTTCGACGAACGGCACGGCGGTGTCGCTGGAGCCGGCGTCGGGGGTGACTTGGCGCTCCATCAGCCGGAGGTCACGGGGGTCGATGAGCAGGCGTGCGCTCGCCCGGAATTGCTCGGTGAGGAGCGAGGCGAGTGCCAGCAGCACCATCATGCCGAGTAGGCCGGCCACGAAAAGCCCCAAGGCGTTGCGGACCAGTCTTTTGGCGTAAGCGGCGGCAAGGCCGGCGGTCTCGGCCTGATCAGCGGCTGGAAGGCGCGTGGCCTGCGCTATGGAGCTGTGATTGTCCGGTTGGTGCAGCATCGGCACGCTCCACACTCTTGGTCCCGCCGGTTCCGACCATGCGCTGAAGTGAACAACTGGCGCGTCTGTCGTCCACGCCTCGAGTTTGCAGTCATCTCACAACGGGGCCAAAATCGGCGGCATTCTCTGCGTCAGCCTTAATCCAGGCCGCCCCCGCGCCGGCTGTCTCTGGGGTCGCTCCAACGCAGCATCTGCGCTGGCTGCCCGGCATTACAGGCGGCGCGCGAGCCCCCGGTGCTCTTTGCGTGGCGCCAGCAGTTCCAGGTCCATCAGCACCATGGCGCAGCGGGCATAGCGTGCCGACAGCCGAGCCGGATCGAGCGACAGACGCCACAACCATTCCAGCCCATGGTCGCGGAACACGCGGGGGGCTCGGATTTGACGGCCGGCGAGAAAGTCGAGCGCGGCACCAACGCATACGAAGCCGCAGTTGACCCCCCGGTTCACGGCGCGTGCGGCGAAAATCTCCTGCTTGGGTGCGCCCAGGGCGACGAACACCAAGCGCGCGCCCGATGCGCCGATGCGGTCGATTGCGGCGTCCGCTTCCGCCGAACGCGGGTCGAAGCTCATCGTTGGCGATCCCGTCCCTGAGATCGTGAGCCGACCATCCGTGATTTGATCGAGATGACGTGCCGAGCGGGCGATGGCGTCGTCGTCGCTGCCGAACAGATAGACGCCGTGGTTCCGGTCGGCGGCGGCACGGCACAACGGCACGAGCAGGTCCGCCCCGGTGGTGCGCTGCACCTCAGCGCACTGGCGGCGGGCCAGACGGGCCACCGGCGCACCGTCGGCGGAGACGAACCGGGCCGCGCGATAGGCCTCTCTGAACTGGGCGTCACCGCGCAACTTCACGAGGTGGTCGAGATTGAGCGTGACGACGCTGAAGCCGGCCCCGTCGTCGATCGCAGCGGTGATTTTCGCGACGGCATCGTCGAGTGTCGCGACATTGATCGCCCACCCGTCCACTTCGGCAAGCGCCGGCTGGTGTGCCAGTTCGGTGGGGTGGTTCGACATCAGGACGGGTACTCACGGGCTGCTCAAGTGCGGCGCACCTTAAAAGCAAACGACATCAGAGTGTAAATCACTATTTCCTCAATCGGTGAACCATGCAATGCTGCAGCGCAATAAAATTGTCTTCGGACTGCACGCAAGGGGCGAAGTTGGGGTCGGATCGCTCAAAAGCCCTGCTGGCGCGGGCCGTCGGGCAATCTCGGCGCGAGGCGCTGCACTGAAGGCACCAATGTCTGGTTGCTGCACTGCGGCAAAAGTGCCCGTTAACGTTAAGAGCTATCGACAACCAGAAGAGCTACATGTTTGACTAAAAAAGGCTTAAGCGACGTCAGCGGTGCGCAGTTCGCGCCCATGTCGCCGAGGGCGGGGTTGTTGGGATGCATTACACCACGGCGTTTGAGAATTCTCAGGGGCGGGTACGGATCAGCGGGCTCGGCTTTGCCGCGCTGACGTTCCTGATCGAGTTTGCCGTGATCGTGGCGACCGCCGTGTGCACCGGTGTCGGCTATCACCTCGCGGTCTACGGCACGATGGGCCGGCTCGATCTGATCACGAGCGTGGGTGTGATCGCCGCCCTTTTGTATACGATGCCTTTCGTCTATCGCAACGAGTACTCGGTTCCCGACGTGCTCGAGCGGCGTCGCGTTTCGCGGCGGTCGGTCATGGTCTGGATGCAAGCCTTCCTCGGCCTCGCCGCGATCGGTTTCCTGACGCGCTCGACGGCCGATGTCTCCCGGGGCTGGCTGGCAATATTCTTCGTCTGCGGCCTGCTGGCTCTGTTGACGGTGAACGCTTTGTTCGAGGCGGTTCTCCAGCGGTCGTTGCGGTCCGGCCTGCTCCGTCTGCGGCGGCTCGTCCTGGTTGGCAGCGGAACGGCCGTTCACGCGGCCGCCGACGAGGTGGCCAACAGTATGAGCGGGGTCGAGGTCGTCGGTCTGGTCGCCTTGCCAGCCGCGCCCGCCGCGTCGTTGGGCTCGGGTCAGCTGCTGGCCCAATTAAGGTCGCGGCAGGCGGAAGATGTGCTGATCGTCGCCGACGGGTTGAGCGCGGAGGCCACCGAGCGGCTGGTCGAAGAGATCAGCGTGCTGCCGGTCAACGTGCACGTCGGCACCGCCGCTCTCGGCCGCTTCGTCAATCCGACCATCTCGCAGTTGAGCGGGATCGTCGCAGTGTCGACCTTCCGCACACCGCTGGACCCGCTGCAACGCTTGACGAAGCGTGCCTTCGACATCGTCATTGCCGGCCTTGTCCTTGTCCTCATCGCGCCGCTGCTGGGACTGGTCGCTGTCGCGGTCAAGTTGGATAGCAACGGGCCGGTGTTCTTCCGCCAGCGCCGGCGCGGGTTCAACCAGAAGGAGTTCCTCATCTGGAAGTTCCGCACGATGACGACATTGGAGGATGGCGACGCGGTTCGTCAGGTTCGCCCCGGCGACGAGCGGGTGACGCGGATCGGACGCCTGTTGCGCAAGTACAACCTCGATGAACTCCCCCAACTCATCAATGTGCTGAAGGGCGACATGTCGCTCGTCGGGCCGCGGCCGCATGCGATCGCTCATGACGCCTATTATGAGAAGATCATGACCGACTATCCGCGGCGGCTGAAAGTGCAGCCCGGCATCACGGGTTGGGCGCAAGTGAACGGCTTTCGCGGACCCACCGACACGGACGTCGCCATGCGCAGCCGCGTCGATCACGACCTGTTCTACGTCCAGAACTGGTCGATCGCGCTCGACGTTTACATCCTCGTATTGACGGTGTTCTCGCCGAAGGCCTATCGCAACGCGCTGTGATGGGCGTGGTCGGGCGGCCCGGCCGCCCGGAGCGGCGACCGTCGCGCTCGGACCGAACGTGGTGTAGAACGGGCCAGCCGCGCCGCCCCGACCGACCCTTCCGGCGACGCGTACGGCTGCACCGCACCACGAGGCCAGCGACGTCCATGGCAACTCCCGCTCGGGTCGACCCGCCCCACCACGCACGGCGCGAGCCGGACTGCTGCGACCAAGGGCACCGTGGACACCGATTGGACACGCACGCCCCCCCGCTGCCAGCCATCGGCACTCTGGTGTCGGCCCGCGGCCTCACCTTCGCGCGGGGCGGCCGGCCCATCTTGACGGGCATCGACGTCGACGTGGTCCCCGGCGAGATCCTCACGCTGATCGGGCCCAACGGTGCCGGCAAGACGACGCTTGTCCGACTTCTTCTGGGCCTCGACCGCCCCGACAGCGGCACTGTCCATCGCGCCGATGGACTGGTCGTGGGGTATGTCCCGCAGATGTTCGCCGCAGACCGCGCTCTGCCGATGACAGTGTCGCGGTTCTTGTCCCTCGGCCTGGCTCCGACACCAGTTCAGATAGCCGCCGCGCTCGAAGAGGTCGGTGCGGCCCGCGTCGCGGGCCAGCAACTGGCGTCGCTGTCGGGCGGTGAGCTGCAGCGGATACTGATCGCGCGAGCCGTTCTGCGCAATCCGGGTCTGCTCGTCCTGGACGAGCCGGTGAAAGGCGTTGATTTCCTGGGTGAAGCTGATCTTTACCGCTTGATCGCCGACTTGCGCGATGCCCGTGGCTTCGGCGTGCTGCTCGTCAGCCACGACCTCCATGTCGTCATGGCCGCCAGCGATCGCGTGCTTTGTCTCAACCGGCATATTTGCTGCTCTGGCGTGCCGCATGCCGTCGCCAAGCACCCGGAATATGCGCGTCTGTTCGGCCGGGAGCTGGCCGCCGCCTATGCGGTCTACGAGCACCACCACGACCATGCGCATGCCATCGACGGCAGTCCCCTGCCGGTCGGCAACGACGACCTCGGAGACCGTTCGGCGTGATCGAGCCTTTCCTGCTGAAGGCCTTTGCGGCGGGGGCCGGACTTGCCGTGCTCACCGCGCCCTTGGGCAGCGTCGTGGTGTGGAGCCGCATGGCGTACTTCGGCGAAGCCGTCGCGCATGCCGGCCTGATCGGAATTGCGTTGGCGCTGTCGACGGGGCTCGACCGCACGTTGGCCGTCCTTCTGGTGACGCTCGCTGCATCGGGACTCTTGCTGCTCCTGGGCCGCCAGAACCTGGTCCCGCTCGATTCGGTGCTGGGCCTCATCCACCATGGCTCGCTGTCGCTGGGCATCATCGCCGCGGCCATGCTGGCCGGACCCGGTGTCGACCTCCAAGGCTACCTGTTCGGCGATATTTTCGCGGTGTCGGAAACAGACCTCGCCCTGCTGGCCGCCCTGGGGCTGGTTGTCGGGTTGGCCATGTGGCATCTCTGGCAGCCGCTGCTGCGCATCGCGCTCGATCCGGACCTTGCCGCCGCCGAGGGCGTCCCCCGTGAGCGGGTTCGACTGGCGTTCACCATCGTGCTGGCGCTGGCCGTCGCGCTTGCGGTGAAATTTGTCGGCGTTCTCCTGGTCATTGCCTTTCTCGTCGTGCCCGCGGTGGCAGCGCGACCGTTCGCTGCGAGTCCCGAGCAGATGGTGTGGCTGGCCTCCGGCATCGGGATCGGTGCCGTGCTGGCCGGTCTGTCGGTGTCGCTGGCGTGGGATGCCCCCGGTGGTCCAGCCATTGTGCTGGCGATGGCGCTGGCGGCAGCCGCGTCTCTCGTGGCCGCCGGACTGCGGAAGTCGCGGTGAGGATGGTCGCGGATGGTGGCGTCGACCGCGACGATCGCCTAAGTTGCCGACACGGGACCTGATCCCAATTCAAACTGCCATCGCAACCGGGAAGCACCATGACCGCCGCTGATCCCTGCCTATTGATCGCCGACCGCCGCATCAGCGTGCCCGTCGATGTCGGCGGCGTGACGGTCGGCGGCGGACGCCCGGTGGTCGTGCAGTCCATGACCAATACCGATACCGCCGATATCGCCGGCACGGTGGCGCAGGTCGCAGCACTTGCCCGCGCCGGTTCCGAACTGGTGCGCATCACGGTCGATCGCGATGAGGCCGCCCGCGCCGTGCCGATCATCCGCGAGAAGCTCGACGCGATGGGCTGTCGCGTTCCTCTGGTCGGTGACTTCCACTACATCGGCCATAAATTGCTGAGCGAGCATCCAGCCTGCGCCGAGGCGCTCGCGAAGTACCGCATCAACCCCGGCAATGTCGGCTTCAAGGACAAGAAGGACCGTCAGTTCTCCTCGATCATTGAACTGGCGCTGCGCTACGGCAAGCCCGTGCGCATCGGCGTCAACTGGGGCTCTCTCGACCAGGACTTGCTGACCCACCTGATGGATGCGAACGCGGCGAGTGCGGCACCCATGACCGCCCGCGCCGTGATGCACGAGGCGATCGTCCAGTCCGCGGTCATGTCGGCGGACCGCGCCCGCGAGATCGGGATGGACGCCGGGCAGATCATCATCTCGGCCAAGGTGTCCGCCGTCCAGGATCTCGTCAGTGTCTATACGATGCTGGCGCGGCGGTGCCCTTATGCCCTCCACCTCGGTCTGACCGAGGCGGGCATGGGGTCGAAAGGGATCGTGGCCTCCTCGGCCGCGATGGGCATCCTGCTCCAGTCAGGCATCGGCGATACGATCCGTTTCTCGCTGACGCCTGAACCGGGCGGTGATCGCACACTCGAGGTCCGCACCGCCCAGGAATTGTTGCAGACAATGGGGCTGCGCGCCTTTGTTCCCATCGTCGCGGCCTGTCCGGGCTGCGGACGGACGACCTCCACCGTGTTTCAGGAACTGGCCCGCGACGTCCAGGACATCATCCGCGAGCGCATGCCGGAGTGGCGCGCGCGCTATCCTGGCGTCGAAAGCCTGAACCTGGCGGTCATGGGCTGCATCGTGAATGGCCCCGGTGAGAGCAAGCACGCCGATATCGGCATCTCGCTGCCTGGTACGGGTGAATCGCCGGCAGCCCCCGTCTTCATAGACGGCAAGAAGGCGATGACCCTGCGCGGGCCGGCCATCGCCGCCGACTTCAAGCGCATCGTGGAAGAATACATCGAGGCCCGCTACGGGGAAGGCCGCCCGGCCGGCGAGCGCGTCCGCATGGCGACGACCGATACCGCGGCTGTCTGAACGTCGAAGCGGCGGCGCGCAAGGCAGCCATGCCGATTGGGAAGGCGACAGGCAGGATATTTCCAGCTACACAAAAGTCCAAGAGCGGTTGCCGATCCGCATCGGATGGAACAGAGTGTCGCACCTCTTCGCGCAGGCTCTGCCATCGTTGACAGCTCGTTGAAAACCTCACGACCGACACCTCACGATCATCAGACGGGTTTATCAAGCGAAGGCTCACTGAGCAGCAGGCGTGGATGGCGCGTGCCGCCAGCAAGGCGACAGGGCCTGTGCGGTCGCCTGAGTTCACCGCCGATTTGACGGAGCGATCATGGCTAACGAGTACGAGACCGATCCCGCCGAGACGGCAGAATGGGTTGATGCCATCAACTCGGTCATTGCTTTCGAAGGGACGGGCCGCGCCGACGACATCCTCGAGCATGTCGTGGCCACCGCCCGCCGCAACGGGGCCCACCTCCCGTTCGCCGCCAACACCGCCTACATCAATTCAATTCCGCCCGACAAGCAGCCGCCCTACCCCGGCGACCGCGTGCTGGAAAACAAGGTCCGCGCAGCGATCCGCTGGAACGCCGCCGCCATCGTCCTGAAAGCCAACAAGGACAGCTCGGAGCTGGGCGGCCACATCGCCAGCTTCCAATCGGCAGCCACACTCTATGCCACCGGCTTTACCCACTTCTGGAATGCCCCACGCGAGGGGCACGGCGGCGACCTGATCTTCGTGCAGGGCCACTCCGCCCCGGGCATCTACGCCCGCGCCTTCATCGAGGGCCGCCTGACCGAGGAACAACTCCTCAGCTTCCGCCAGGAGACTGACGGTCGCGGCATTCCCTCCTATCCCCACCCGTGGCTGATGCCGGAGTTCTGGCAGTTCCCGACCGTATCCATGGGCCTGGGGCCGCTGATGGCCATCTACCAGGCGCGCTTCCTGAAATACCTGCACTGCCGTGGGCTCGCCGACACCTCCAACCGCCACGTCTGGGTCTTTTGCGGCGATGGCGAGATGGACGAGCCCGAGAGCCTTGGTGCCATCGGGCTTGCCGGCCGCGAAAAGCTCGACAACCTCATTTTTGTGGTCAACTGCAACTTGCAGCGCCTCGACGGGCCCGTGCGCGGCAATGGCAAGATCATCCAGGAGTTGGAGGGCGATTTCCGCGGCTCAGGCTGGAACGTCATCAAGTGCATTTGGGGATCGAACTGGGACGAACTCCTCTCGCGTGACACGACCGGGCGGCTCCGCCAGTTGATGGAGGAATGCGTCGACGGAGATTATCAGGACTTCAAGTCCAAGGACGGCGCCTACATTCGCGAGAAATTCTTCGGCCGCTACCCCGAGACCGCAGCCATGGTCGCCGACTGGTCGGACGAAAAGATCTGGACGCTGACCCGTGGCGGTCACGACGCGGTGAAGGTCTATGCCGCCTACAAGGCGGCCGTTGACTGCCAGGGCCAGCCGAGCGTGATCCTGGCCAAGACGGTCAAAGGCTACGGCATGGGGGCTTCCGGTGAAGGCCAGATGATCACCCATCAGCAGAAGAAGATGGCCGAGGACAGCTTGTTGCAGTTCCGCGACCGCTTCAAGGTGCCGCTCACCGACGAGCAGGTGCGCAGCCTCGCGTTCGTGAAGCTCGACGAGGCAAGCCCCGAGATGGCCTACCTGCGCGAGCGGCGCGCGGCCCTGGGTGGCTACCTGCCGCAGCGGCGCATGAAGACCGACGTGGCCTTGGAGGTTCCTCCGCTGGAGGCCTTCGAGGCGCAGCTCAAGGCCTCTGGCGAGGGCCGCGAAATCTCCACCACCATGGCCTTCGTGCGCATCCTCAATACGCTTCTGCGCGACAAGTCGTTGGGCCGCCGCATCGTGCCGATCGTGCCTGACGAAAGCCGCACCTTCGGCATGGAGGGCATGTTCCGCCAATACGGGATATTCTCGCAGGTCGGCCAGCTCTACCACCCGCAGGATGCCGACACGCTGATGTATTACAAGGAGGACCGCTCGGGTCAGATGCTCCAGGAGGGCATCAACGAGGCCGGGGCTATGTCGAGTTGGATCGCCGCAGCGACGAGCTATTCGACGTCGAACTGCCCGATGATCCCCTTCTACATCTACTACTCGATGTTCGGTTTCCAGCGCATCGGCGATCTGGCCTGGGCCGCTGGAGACATGCGCGCACGGGGCTTCATGATTGGTGGCACCTCCGGGCGCACGACCTTGAACGGCGAGGGCCTTCAGCACGAGGACGGCCATAGCCACATCCTCTCGGCGACGATCCCCAACTGCGTGTCCTACGATCCGACCTACAGCTACGAGGTCGCGGTGATCGTGCACGACGGTCTGCGCCGCATGGTCGGCAATCAGGAAGACGTCTTTTATTATCTCACCGTCCTCAACGAGAACTACGAGCACCCCGCGATGCCCGCAGGCGCGCAGGCCGGCATCGTCAAGGGCATGTACCTGCTGAAGGCGTCCGATCCGGGTGCCAAGGGGTTCAAGGTGCGGCTCATGGGGTCTGGCGCGATCCTGCGCGAGGTCATCGCGGGTGCCGCGCTGCTGGAGCAGGACTTCGGGATTTCAGCCGATATCTTCTCCGTGACGAGCTTCACCGAGATCGCACGTGAGGCCCGCGCGGTCGAGCGTTGGAATATGCTCAACCCGCTCGAGCCGCCGCGTAAGCCCTACGTCACCGAGTTGCTGGAGTCGCGGGGCGATGGCCCGGTCGTGGCATCCACCGACTACATGCGGTTGTTCGCCGAACAAATTCGCGAGCACGTGCGCGGCACCTATCGCGTTCTCGGCACTGACGGTTTTGGTCGCTCCGACTACCGCCGCAAATTGCGGTGGCACTTCGAGGTCGACCGCCACTTCGTCGCCGTCGCGGCGCTGAAGGCGCTGGCCGACGAGAACAAGATCCCCTCAACCAGGGTCGCCGAGGCGATCACCAAGTACGGCATAGACCCTTCGAAGATCGACCCGGCGACTGCCTAGGCACACCCGCCTCACCTGTCCCGGAAGTGGGTTGGGTGAGGCGGGCGGCGCGAGCGACAACCCGACAGTCCGGCGGGCCCTCATCCGTCGTTTCCTGCCACCTTCGCCCCCGCGGCAGAACGCTGACCAACCGACAGCCCCCATACTCCCAAGGAGCCGCTCATGTCCCTGATTGATGTGAAGGTGCCCGACATCGGCGACTTCAAGAACGTGCCTGTCATCGAGGTGCTGGTGAAGCCGGGAGATACGGTGAAGCCGGAAGACCCGCTGGTCACGCTGGAGAGTGACAAGGCGACACTGGAAGTCCCCTCGCCCGCCGCCGGACGTGTCGCCGAAATTCTGATCAAGGTCGGCGACAAAGTCTCCGAGGGCGTTGCGATCCTGAAGCTCGAGTCCGCCGCCGCGCCAGCCCGCGAGGATGCAGCCCAAAAGGGCAAAGGGTCCGCCGGCAAGCAGGCCCCCGCCGGGGTCGCTGCGGCTGGTCCCGAACCCTCGGCCTCGCCAGCGGCTGCCCCCCTTACCCCTGCACCTGTCGAGCAGGTGCGCCCCGGTAGCGACGACACGCCCGCCCGCCCGGAGACCCATGGACTGCCGCCCCCGGTCGACTTCGGTAATGTGCACGCCAGTCCCTCCGTGCGCCGGCTGGCGCGCGACCTCGGCGTCGACCTCACCAAGCTGACGGGGTCGGGCGAGAAGGGCCGCATCACCAAAGACGACGTCAAGCGCGCGATCGCCGGAGCCACCGGTCCCGTCGTCCAGGGCGGCATAGGCATTCCCGAGATCCCGGCCCAAGACTTCGCCAAGTTCGGGCCCATCGAGACACTGCCGCTGTCACGGCTGAAGAAGCTGTCCGGCCCGCATCTGCACCGCGCCTGGCTCAACGTTCCGCACGTGACCCACACCGACGAGGCCGACGTCACCGACATCGAGGCCTACCGAAAGACCCTCGACAGTGCCGCCAGGGAGAAGGGCTATCGCGTCACCCTGCTCGCGTTCCTGATGAAAGCCTCCGTCGTCGCGCTGAAGGAGCATCCCGCGTTCAACGCGTCTCTGGCACCCAGCAAGGACGCCCTCATCCTCAAGAAGTACTACCACCTCGGCGTCGCCGTCGACACGCCCGATGGCCTCGTCGTGCCGGTGATCAAGGATGTCGACCGCAAGGGCATCGTGGAACTCTCCAAGGAACTGGGCGAGATCTCGGTCAAGATGCGCGACGGTAAGATTACCCCGGCCGATATCTCGGGAGCCACCTTTTCCATTTCCTCCCTGGGCGGCATTGGCGGGACGCATTTCACGCCGATCGTCAACGCACCCGAAGTGGCCATTCTCGGCGTCGTGCGCTCGACGATGAAGCCCGTCTGGGACGGCAAGGAATTCAAGCCGCGCCTCATGCTGCCGTTGTGCGTGTCCTACGATCACCGCGTCATCGACGGCGCGTTGGCTGCCCGCTTCACCCGCCGGTTGGCCGACGTCCTGTCCGACATCCGCCAGCTCATCCTTTGACCGCCTGTGGGGGCCACTCGCTCCCACACCCCTCGGCAGGGGGCAGCCCCTGCACCCACTCGTCAAGCGCAGGTATCCAAAGGACTGGTCCTTTGGCGGGAGCGCGAGGGCGGAGCCCTTGCAGGTCTTGGCCGGCAATCCTCGCCAGCAGTGAGAGCAACGATGACCACCATAGAGATCCGCGTCCCCGACATCGGCGACTTTAAGAACGTGCCCATCATCGAGGTACTTGTGAAGCCTGGCGACGAGGTCGACGCCGAGACCCCGCTGGTGACCCTGGAAAGTGACAAGGCGACCTTGGAGGTGCCGAGCCCGGTTGCCGGCCGCGTGGTCGAGTTGAAGGTGAAGGTCGGCGACAAGGTCTCCCTGGGCAGTGTGCTCATGACGCTGGAGCAAGCCGGCGCGACCGTCGCCGCGGCCACGCCAGCCGCCGCTGCGTCTTCCGCCGTCCCCCCGACGCCCGCTCCGGTTGCCGCGACCCACACGGTTGCCGACATCACCTGTCAGATGCTGGTTCTGGGTGCCGGCCCTGGCGGCTATTCGGCCGCGTTCCGTGCCGCCGACCTTGGCATGACGACGGTCCTCGTGGAGCGTTGGCCGGTCCTTGGCGGCGTCTGCCTCAACGTCGGCTGCATCCCGTCAAAGGCCCTGTTGCATACCGCTGCTGTCCTGGAGGAAGCGCAGTCGATGGCGGCCCACGGGATCGCCTTCGCACCGCCACAGATCGACTTGCCGAAACTGCGGTCCCACAAGGACAAGGTCGTCGGCAAGCTGACAACGGGCCTGACCGGCATGGCGAAAGCGCGGAAAGTCACCGTCGTGACCGGCACCGGCCGCTTCTTGGATTCCCACCATCTTTTGGTTGCGCCCGGCGACTCCCCTCCGGGGAGCCGGCCGCCGCTCGCGGGTACTGTCATCCGCTTCGAGACAGCCGTCATCGCGGCCGGCTCCGAGGCGGTGCGGCTGCCCTTTATCCCGGAGGATCCGCGTATCGTCGATTCGACCGGCGCGTTGGAGCTGCGCCAGATCCCCAAGCGCATGCTCGTGATCGGCGGTGGGATCATCGGCCTGGAAATGGCGACGGTGTATTCCGCACTCGGCACGCGCCTCGACGTGGTCGAGATGCTCGACGGACTGATGCCGGGTGCCGACCGTGATCTCGTCAAAGTCTGGGAAAAGAAGAACGCACATCGCTTCGACCGCATCATGCTGAAGACCCGGACCGTGGCCGTCGAGGCCAAGGCCGACGCGATCCACGTGACATTCGAAGGCGAATTGGCACCGCAGGAGCCGCAGCCCTACGACATGGTTCTCGTCGCCGTTGGCCGCTCACCCAACGGCCGGCTGATCGGAGCCGAGCAGGCCGGCGTTGCCGTCTCCGATCGCGGGTTCATCGGTACCGACGGCCAGATGCGAACGAACGTCCCCCACATTTTCGCGATCGGCGATATCGTCGGACAACCCATGCTGGCCCACAAGGCCGTGCACGAAGCCCATGTCGCCGCCGAGGCGGCAAGCGGCAAGACCGCCCACTTCGATGCAAAGCAGATCCCGTCCGTCGCCTACACCGACCCTGAGATCGCCTGGGCCGGGCTGACCGAGACCGAGGCCAAGGCGAAAGGGATCGCCGTCGAAAAGGCGGTGTTCCCGTGGGCGGCCTCGGGCCGCGCCATCGCCAATGGGCGCGACGAGGGCTTCACGAAGCTGTTGTTTGATCCGGGTACCCATCGCATTGTCGGTGGCGGCATCGTCGGCACGCACGCTGGCGACCTCATCGGCGAAGTTTGTCTCGCCATCGAAATGGGCGCGGACGCGACGGATATCGGCAAGACGATCCACCCGCATCCCACCCTGGGCGAGTCCGTCGGCATGGCGGCGGAAGTCTTCGAAGGCACCTGCACGGACCTGCCGCCGGCGCGCAAGAGGTGAGGGGCGATGAGTGAGGCAACAACGACGGTCGTCATTCACATCATAGTCGACGCCGACGGTGACCACGTGATCGGGACAGATGCGGATGAATGCGTCGGTCAATGGGAGGCCCAGATGGGCACGACACCCGTTGCCATGGCGCATTACGAGATATCCATTCAAGTGCCGATCCCAGACATTCAGCGACTGTCCACGCGCATCGGGGAGCCCGGCGGCTCCCTCCAACTGCGCATCGTGAAATAGCGGCAAGGATTGAGGACGATGGACGAGAAGCTGCGCCAGGCGGCGCTGGACTACCATCGCTATCCGCAGCCGGGCAAAATCACGGTGATGCCCACCAAAGGGCTGACCAACCAGCTCGACCTGTCGCTCGCCTATTCGCCGGGGGTCGCCTACGCCTGCACCGCGATCCAACTCGACCCGAGTGAGGCGGCCAATCTGACGTCGCGCTCCAACCTCGTGGGTGTCGTGACCAACGGCACGGCGGTCCTCGGTCTGGGCAACATCGGTCCGCTGGCCGGCAAGCCGGTGATGGAAGGCAAGGGCTGCCTGTTCAAGAAGTTCGCCGGTATCGACGTCTTCGACATCGAGATTGCCGAGACCGACCCCGACAAGCTGGTCGAGATCATCGCCAGCCTGGAGCCCACGTTCGGCGGCATCAACCTCGAGGACATCAAGGCACCTGAATGCTTCATCGTGGAGCGCAAGCTCCGCGACCGCATGAAGATCCCCGTCTTCCACGACGACCAGCATGGCACCGCCATCATCGTCGCGGCCGCCGTCAAAAATGCGCTGGAACTCGTCGGAAAGAACATCGCCGAGGTCAAGCTCGCGGGTTCGGGGGCCGGGGCCGCCGCACTTGCCTGTCTCGACATGCTCGTGGCGCTGGGAATGAAGCGCGAGAACATCACCATCTCCGACATCGCCGGCGTCGTCTACGAGGGCCGGACCGAACTGATGGACGAGTACAAGGCCCGCTTCGCGCAACCGACGGCCAAGCGCACCTTGTCGGAGATCCTGGTCGGTGCCGATATCTTCCTCGGCCTGTCCGCGGGCGGTCTGCTCCAGCCCGAGATGCTGGTTTCGATGGCCGCGAGCCCTATCGTCATGGCGCTCGCCAACCCCGAGCCTGAAATCCGGCCGGAACTGGCCCGCCAGGCCCGTCCCGATGCCTTGATCTGCACCGGCCGATCGGACTATCCCAACCAGGTCAACAACGTCCTTTGCTTTCCCTTCATTTTCCGCGGCGCACTCGACGTCGGGGCCACCGGCATCACGGAACACATGAAGGTGGCTGCCGTCGAGGCGATCGCCGGCCTCGCCAAGGCCGAGGCCTCCGATGTCGTCGCCAGCGCCTATGGGGCCGAGCAGCAGGCGTTCGGCCCGGACTACCTGATCCCGACGCCGTTCGACCCGCGCTTGATCGAACGCATCGCACCGGCCGTCGCCAGGGCTGCGATGGAAAGCGGCGTCGCAACCCGCCCGATCGAGGACCTGGAGGCTTATCGCCTGCGGCTGGCGCGGTTCGTTTATCGGTCGGGTCCGGTCATGAAGCCGGTCCTCGACCGGGCCAAGCGCTCGACGAGGCGCGTCGTTTTCGCCGAGGGCGAGGATGAGCGGACACTGCGAGCAGCCCAGGTTCTGGTCGATGAGAAGCTGCTGTTTCCCGTCCTGGTCGGCCGGGACTACGTCATCAAGCAGCGCATTCTGACGCTCGGTTTGCGCCTTAAGCCCGGCGTCGACATCGAGATTATTCACGGCCAGTCGAGCCACCAGCAGCAGGACGTCGAGACCGAGTACCACGAGCTGATGCGGCGGCGTGGGGTGACGCTGCCCATGGCGCGCGAGGCGATGCGCTCCAACGCGACGCTCATTGCGGCCATGTACCTGCGTCGTGGCTATGTGGACGCCATGCTGTGCGGGCTGCGTGGAACGTACCAGGAGCATTTGGGCACGATCCGCGACGTCATCGGCTGCAAGCCGGGTGTCAGCACACTGGCGGCGATGAATTTGCTGATGCTGACCGACCGCCAGTTGTTCATCTGCGACACCTACGTCAACCGGTTTCCGACCGTCGAGCAGGTGACCGAGATGACGTTGCTCGCCGCCGAGGAAGTGGCCCGCTTCGGCCTGCAACCCGCCGTCGCCCTGTTGTCGCATTCGAGCTTCGGCAGTTCGGAGGCCTTCGAGGCCCAGACCATGCGCGAGGCCCTGCGCGACATCATCGCGCGAGCCCCCGACCTCGAAATCGACGGCGAGATGAATGGCGACGCGGCCGTGGCCAACTACGTGCGCGATCAGGTTTTTCCTGGCTCGCGCCTGACGCGGGAAGCCAACCTCCTGGTCATGCCCTCGGTCGATGCCGCCAACATCGCCTACAACCTGTTGAAGATGACGTCCTCGAACGGCATCACCGTCGGCCCGATGTTGCTGGGCACCGCCAAGCCCGCCCACGTCTTGGAGCCGACCGCCACCGTCCGCCGCATCCTCAACATGGCAGCCCTCGCCGCCGTCGACGCCATCGGGCAGGGGTAGAGCCCCAGAACGCATTGGTAGCAGGCACCGAGACCGGCAGAAGTCGGTCCAACAGGGGCACACGCGCTGCGAGCCGGGCGGTGGGATTCGGTCAGCTTTTCCGGCTCGCGACGAACTCGGCCGTTGCTCTGAGCACGAAAGCTTCTGCCCCGAACGGTTCCAGCGCGTCGATGGCGGCGGTGGTGGCGTCGGCCAATGCGGCGCGGGCGGCTGTGATCCCCAGAAGCGAGACGATCGTCGCTTTGCCGGCCGATGCGTCCTTGGCGACCGCCTTGCCGACCTCGGCCTCGCTGCCTTCGACGTCGAGGAGATCATCGGCGATCTGGAAGGCGAAGCCCAGGTGCTCGCCAAAGGTCCTGAGCGCCCGGCGCCGTACCGGATCGGCCTGGCCCAGGATGCTGCCTGCCTCGGCGGCAAAGGCGATGAGCGCCCCTGTCTTCATGGCGTGCAGGCGTCGGATATGCCCCAGATCGGGTGTGGCGGGCTGGCCGAGTTTGTCGGCCTCGAGGTCGATCGCCTGCCCGCCGACCATGCCGGTGGGGCCCGACGCCGCCGCCAGCGCCGCCACGAGTTCGCAGCGGACGTGTGGGTCGCGATGGGTGTCTGCCGTACTCACAACCTCGAATGCCAGCGCCTGCAGCGCGTCGCCCGCCAGGATGGCCGTCCACGCATCGAACGCGGCCCACACGGTCGGCTGCCCGCGCCGCAATCGGTCGTTGTCCATGTCGGGCAGGTCGTCGTGGACGAGACTGTAGCAGTGAATGAGTTCGACCGCGCAGGCCGCCGGCAGCGCCCCCATGCCCCGGATGCCGCACAGCCGCGCGCTCTCGATGACAAGGAACGGACGCAACCGCTTGCCGCCGCCGAGCACCGCGTGCCGCATCGCTCGCGCCAGCCGATCGGGCATACCGCGGGCATGGTTGGCGGCAAGGAGGTCGGACAGCGCCACTTCGACGGCAGTCTGGGCCGCGGCGAGCCGTTCCGGAAATGTCATGCGCGCTCCGCTCGTTTGCTTGGGGCCATTGCCCGAAACGGGCTGCCGTGTTTGGTGTCGGTTCAGCGCCCATCCGCGAGGGATCAGGGCGGCTGTGGATCGCGAGTGTCGGGGCTCGAGTGGACGAGCGCAAGCTGCCATATCATCGGCCGGCGGGTGGGCAGGACCCGCACGCGCGGCCGGCCGATGCGCCCGGTCGGACGTGGCGTGCGCACGCGCGGCTTTGGGCGATGCGCCTGCTTATCGGCGTCGTCGGGATGTTCGTGTTGTGGCTGGCCAGCGTGACGGTCGCCCTCGCGATGTTTCAGGAGGGCGATCTGCCCGACAGTGCGGTGATGGAGATCGACCGGGCCAAGGGTGCCCGCGTGCGCCGCACATTCGTGCCGCTCGAGCAGGTTTCGCCTTGGCTCGTGAAGTCGGTGATTGCATCAGAGGACGGCCGGTTCTGTACGCACTGGGGCATCGACCCGCGCGAAGTTGTCGCCGCGATCCGCCGTGCGCGGAATGGCCGCCCGCGGGGCGCGTCCACCATCACCATGCAAGTCGCCAAGAACCTGTTCCTATGGCCCGATCAGAGCTACGTCCGCAAGGCGCTGGAGGTTCCCGCGACCATTCTGATCGAGATCATGTGGTCCAAGCAGCGCATCCTCGAGGTTTATCTCAACATCGCCCAGTGGGGCTCGGGCATATTCGGGGCCGAAGCAGCATCCCTGCATCATTTCGGCAAGCCGGCGCGCCGGTTGACACTCAATGAGGCGGCCCGGCTGGCGGTCAGCCTGCCGGCACCCCAGCGCCGCCGCGCCGGTCGTCCGACATCATGGCTCAACCGTTTGGCCGGTCGTATCGAAGCACGGGTCCGGTCCAACCCCGGCGCGGCATTTTGCGCGCTGGCCTCGCCGTGAAGCGCTGGGGCGAGGGTTGGGGTCGCCGGCCGACCAACACCTGGCGGTCCATCAAATCCGGCTGGTCAGTGGCGGCATTTCCCGCTATAAGCCGGCGCTCTGGGGAGTGCTTTGATTGTCGGCAGCGACGATCGAAGCGTTCTTGCATTCAAAATTCAAAGCTGTGAGGCCGGCGATCGGATGGGTCGCGACCACCAGTTTTTTCCGGTCAAGCGGGCACACCCGCTCATCTCGAGGAGTTCTACCCATGGCTGTGCCGACAAAGAAGGTGTCGCGCATGAAGCGCAACCAGCGCCGGTCGCACGACGCGCTCACCGCTCCGACCTATGTCGAGGACAAGGAGTCGGGTGAGCGCCGCCGCCCCCACCACATCGACCTGAAGTCGGGGCGCTATCGCGGTCGCCAGATCCTCCCGGCTAAGGCCGAAGCCTGATCTGCGCGCGACGTGGCTTTGCACGCATGGCGAGATTGCAACCGACAGGCCGTCCGCACGTTGAGGTGACGTGAGGCGGCAAATTGGCTTGCAGCAACCCTGGCGAGGCACGCGCGGCTGGCATCGGCTCAGACGCGACGCTTTCTTTTGTGGTCTCGACAAGCTATAGCCGCGCACGGGTTATCGGATCAGGGAGCCGTGCATGTCGTTGAGATCCATTCCGCTCATCTTTCTCGCCTTCGTTCTCTACAACGTGGTTGTTCTGTTTGCGGGAAATCCGCCGGCCGGGACCGATGAGTCAGCGGCAGGCTACCTGCTGCGGCAGGTGGTGTTCTCCCTGCCGTCGATCCGCTCCGGCGAGGCGTTGGGCTTCACCTGGGGCGATGTGATCATACTCTTCACACTGCTTCTGCTGTTTGCCGAGATCGTAAAGGCGACGTTTACATCGACCGCCTCGCTGATCGACCATGGCCTCTCGATGCTGGTGTTTATCGCCTGCCTGGTCGAGTTTCTGGTCGTCGACCGCGCATTCACGAGCGTGTTCTTCATCGTGATGATGGCAACACTGATCGACGTGGTGGCGGGCTATACGATCGGCATCCGCGTTGCACGCCGCGACATCGGCCTGGGCAATATCGACGGGCACTGAGCGGTGGCGAGGGTCCAGATTGCCGGCGGGCTTCGGCCAGGTTGATGGTGAGCCGTTCCAACGGCCCTGGCAGCAGCCGGGGCCGTTTTCGATCCGGCCTTTCCCCGGCACCCTCGTCGACTTTAGCGGTCTTTAGGACTTTCGCGCCTAATGTTCCGGCGTTGGGCTGTCGCTCCCACCACATGAGACCCTGTCGCGCCTGCTGTGGATCGCCCTGTGATTGCAAAAAAACAGCTCATGCCGCTGCGGGTGACGTCAACGCCCAAAGGTCACACGGCTTTGCCAACGCAATCGGATGGCGATGGCCTCGATGCGGCCCCCCACGAGGGCGAGGCGCTCGATCTTGTCGGCCTCCAGACGGATGTCGATGAGACAGCCTATGTCTGGAACCTGGCAAGCGACGGCATCGAGTGGGAAAGCAATGCTGCCGCAGTCCTTGGTGTCGCCGACATGGCCACCATCGCAACAGGCACCGCCTTCAACGCTCTCATCGCCTCCGAACACGCCAGCCGCCGCATCACGACGATATCCCAAGGCATGGCCGTTCCCGGCGAACGCGGTGTCCCCTTCCGGCTGCAATACCAGTTTCGCCCCTCGGGCGGGCGTGGCGGCGAAACGATGTGGATCGAGGACCATGGCCGCTGGTGGCCCGACGCGTCCGGCCGGCCGGTGCGGGCCCGCGGTGTGATCCGTCTGGTGGACGAAACGTTCGTCGACCGCCAGCGCGCGCTCTATGGCAATGATCGCGACGACTTGACAGGCCAACTCGACCGCCGGCACCTGACCGAGGCCCTCGAGACGGTGATCCAGCGGAGCGCCCGCTCCAGCGCGCCATCGGCGTTCCTCATGGTGGCCGTCAATAATCTGGCCATTGTCAACGAGACGTTCGGCTTTACGGTCGGCGACGAGGTCCTGCAGGCGACGGCCGGCGTCATCCGCAGCAAGCTGCGCGCCGGTGATAGCCTCGGCCGCTTTTCCTCCAACAAGTTCGGCATCGTTCTGAACGAATGCGGACCCGGCGCGATGCGGATTGCTGCCGAGCGCTTCATGAAAGCGGTGCGTTCGACCACCATCCGCACCAGCGTTTGCCAGCTTTCAGCGACCATATCGGCTGGTGGCGTGATCGTGCCTGAGCATGCGACGACCGTATCGGAGGCATTCGGAGCCTCCCTGATGGCGCTGGAGCGGGCCAAATCCCGGCGCTTCGACTGTTTCATGGCTTTTGCGCCCGACGAGGTTCGCGAATCGACGCGCCAGCGCAACATAACGATCGCCGACGAGGTGATGTCGGCGCTCGACGAGAACCGCCTCTTCCTCGTCCTGCAGCCGATGATTTCCGCCCGCACGGGGCAACCTGCCATCTACGAGTGCCTGTTGCGGATGGAACGCCCTGACGGGACGGTCGCGTCCGCCGGAGAGTTCATCAACGTCGCCGAGCAACTCGGGCTGTCCCGCCTCATCGACCGGCGCACCCTGGACTTGTCCATCGGGTTGCTGGAGCAGCATCCAACACTCCAGCTATCGGTCAACGTCTCGGGCCTCACCGCCGCCGACCGCGACTGGCTTGCCGCCCTTCAGCGCATGACGCTCGGCCGGCGCAGCCTGGCTGAACGTCTTGTCATCGAGATCACCGAAACAGCGATCATCAGCGACCTCGATCAGGCGATCGCGTTCTGCGATACGCTCAAAGAACTGGGTTGCCGCGTGGCCATCGACGACTTCGGCGCCGGCTATACGTCTTTCAAGAACCTCAAACACCTGCCCATCGACATCGTGAAAATCGACGGAGCTTTCGTCAAGAACATCGCTGCTGAAACGGCCGACCGTGTGTTCATCAAGACCATGGTCGAGATCGCCGATACCTTCGGCATGGAGACGGTCGCGGAGTGGGTGGGCGACGCGGAGAGCGCACGCATCCTCACGGAAGCGGGCATCACCTACTTGCAGGGGTTCTTTTACGGCCAGCCAATTCCCGCCGCGGAACTGAAATTGCGCTGACAGGGCCCTGCAGCCCTGCGACCGGCGGGAGAATTCGGCGCAGGTCTGCGTCAGTCCGAACTGCCGGCCAGCCGCTCGATCTTCTGCTGCATCGCGGCGAGCTGCGCCTTGAGTTCGGAGAGTTCGTCGCGGCTGGCTGGCGGGGCGGCTACGGGCTTGGTGGCGGTGGCAGGTGTCGTTGCGCCAGCCTCGGTTGTGAGCCCCGCGGCGGCCTCGGCAGCAGCTTCCTCGGCCGCCTTTGCTTTCGCAAACGGGCTCCAGATATGCATGGCCTGCTCGAAGATCGCGATGTTGCGACGGGCCTGCTCCTGGTAGACCTCGAAGGCTGCGGTCGGGCTGCCGAAGGCGCTGGCGAACTGGTTGCGAAACTTTTCCTGCTCCTGGGCCAGAGCCTCCAGGCTGAATTGCAGGTATCCCGGCACCATCCGGGCGATGCTGTCGTCATAGAACCGAATGAGCTGCCGCAGGAACGGGATCGGCAGCATCGTCTGCCCCTTGCTCTCCTGGTCGACGATGATCTGTGTCAAGACCGAATGCGTGAGATCGTCGCCCGTCTTCGCGTCGAATACGACGAAGTCCCTGTCTGACCGGACCATGGTGGCAAGGTCGTCGAGCGTCACATACGTGCTGGTCTCTGTATTATAGAGCCGCCGATTTGCGTATTTCTTGATGACGACGGACTGTTGCTGCTTGTCCTGTTGGACTTCGGTCTTGTGGAGCATCGAATGTCTCGCTTGCGGTGCGCTGGCCGGGGACGGGCGCGTGCGCCAGACTTGTGCGCTGCGGCAAGAGTAACATGGAGGAACGTGAAGTTGAAGGACGAACGTGCTTAGAATTTGGGCTGGCCGTTCGCAGCAGGTCTTGATTGCGGGCACGAACGTGGAACTGCTATCACGGGTCTGCTGGCGTCGTACCGGTCTTGTCACATGGCCGTGCCCGTCGGCCACCCTCCAATTGCGCGCACCCGCCGCGAGCGCATCACCAAAAACCGCCGAGGAGCAGCCCTGATGAGCCAGGACAACGACACCATCGTCATCGCGAGCGCCGCCCGAACGCCGGTCGGCTCGTTCAACGGGTCGTTGGCCAGCGTGCCGGCCCACCAGCTCGGCGCGATCGCCATCAAGGCCGCACTGGAGCGTGCCGGCGTTGCCGCCGCCGACGTGTCCGAAGTGATCCTCGGCCAGGTGCTGACGGCCGGCACCGGACAGAACGCGGCCCGGCAGGCGGCGATGGCCGCGGGGCTGCCGATCGAGACGACGGCTTGGGGCCTCAATCAGGTGTGCGGGTCCGGCTTGCGCGCGGTAGCGCTCGGAGCCCAGCAGATCCTGACCGGGTCCGCCACGATCGTCATCGCCGGCGGCCAGGAGAGCATGAGCCTGTCACCACACTGCATGCATCTTCGCGAAGGCACGAAGATGGGCGACGCCAAGATGATCGACACCATGATCAAGGACGGCCTGTGGGACGCCTTCAATGGCTACCACATGGGCACGACCGCCGAGAACGTGGCGCGCCAGTGGCAGATCACCCGCGACGAGCAGGACGCCTTTGCCGCCGCCTCGCAGAACAAGGCCGAGGCTGCCCGCAAGGCCGGCCGGTTCAAGGACGAGATCGCCGCCGTGACCGTCAAGGGTCGCAAGGGCGACACCATCGTGGACACGGACGAGTACATCAAGGAAGGCGTGACCGCCGAGTCGATCGCCAAGCTGCGCCCGGCCTTCGATCCCAAGGAGGGCACGGTGACGGCGGCCAATGCGTCCGGCATCAATGACGGCGCGGCGGTGACGGTGCTGATGACGCTGGCCGAGGCCAAGCGGCGTGGCCTCACCCCCCTGGCCCGCATCGTCTCCTGGTCGACGGCCGGCGTCGATCCCTCGATCATGGGGACTGGCCCCATCCCGGCCTCCAAGCGTGCGCTGGAGCGTGCCGGCTGGGCCGCCTCCGACCTCGACCTGATCGAAGCCAACGAGGCGTTTGCCGCCCAGGCCTGCGCCGTCAACAAGGGCATGGGCTGGGACACCGAGAAGGTGAACGTCAACGGCGGGGCCATCGCCATCGGCCATCCGATCGGCGCATCGGGCTGCCGCGTGCTCAACACGCTCCTGTTCGAAATGAAGCGCCGCGACGCCAAGAAGGGTCTGGCCACGCTGTGCATCGGCGGCGGCATGGGCGTTGCCCTCTGCGTTGCCCGCGATTGACACGCGCCGGCGTCCGGGCGGCCGCCATCATGGCGCGCCGGCCCGGAGCAATCCGTCCGGCCGGGCGCGGAGACGGTCTCCGTGCCGCTGCCCGGTCCAACAGCTCTCCAAACAACACAATCATCAAAAAGGGAGGTTCCCCATGGCACGAGTTGCCCTCGTCACCGGCGGCACGCGCGGCATCGGCCACGCCATATCCGTGGCACTGAAGAAGGCCGGCTATCGCGTGGCGGCAAACTACGCCGGCAACGACGAGGCCGCGCAGCGGTTCCAGGTGGAGACGGGCATCCCCGTCTACAAATGGTCTGTCGCCGATTTCGACGAGTGCGCCGCCGGCGTCAAGCGGGTCGAGGCTGAGGTCGGCCCCGTTGACGTGCTGGTCAACAATGCCGGCATCACGCGCGACGGGATGTTCCACAAGATGACCAAGGAGCAGTGGAACGAGGTCATCGGCACCAACCTCAACGGCCTGTTCAACATGACCCGGCCGGTCTGGGAGGGCATGCGCGCCCGCAAGTTCGGCCGCGTCGTCAACATCTCCTCGATCAACGGCCAGAAGGGCCAGATGGGCCAGGCCAACTACTCCGCCGCCAAGTCCGGCGACCTCGGCTTTACGAAGGCGCTGGCCCAGGAAGGCGCGCGCGCCGGCATCACGGTGAATGCGATTTGCCCTGGCTATATCGCTACTGAGATGGTCAAGGCGATCGACCCCGCAGTCCTCGAAAAGTCCATCCTGCCGTTCATTCCGGTCAATCGTCTCGGCGAGCCCGAGGAGATCGCCCGCATCGTGACGTTCCTGGCCTCCGACGACGCCGGCTTCATCACCGGCTCGACCATCGCGGCCAACGGCGGCCAGTACATGATCTGAGACCAACTGAACGAAGCTCTGACACAGGGCTTCTGGCGGCTGACATCAAGGCCCGGCAAGTTGCCACGATGCCGGGCTTCCCTTTCGCCCACCAGACAGCGGAAGGACAGGACATGCGTCCAGACATGAACCGCCGCCGGTTGATCGGCGGCCTCATCGCCGGTGCGGCTGGCAGTGGAATGCCCAGCGGCGCGCGCGCGCAACCGGCGGTCGACGGCGCGCTGAGACCCGCCGCCGCCCAGCCGGATGGCGTTTGCGTTCTGTTTCCGCAGGCGGTCGAGGGTCCCTTCTACTTCGACCCGGACATGGTGCGAGCAGACATCACCGAGGGCAGCCCCGGCCTGCCGTTGCGCTTCGTGCTGCGCGTGATCGAACTGGGGGCTTGCAAGCCGATTGCCGACGCCCGCGTCGACGTCTGGCACGCGGATGCCGGCGGCGTCTATTCGGGCTATTCGGGCCAGGGCGACGACGGTTCGGTCTCAGCCAAGGGCCGGACTCATCTGCGCGGCACCCAGTTCACCGACGCCGACGGGACGGCAAGCTTCACGAGCGTTTATCCTGGTTGGTATCCCGGGCGCACGCCGCACATCCACCTCAAAGTGTTCCTCGATGCCCGGACGGTGCTGACCGCCCAGGCCTACTTCCCCGACGAGACGTCGGCGCGCGTTTACCGTTCCCAGGCCGCTTATGCGGCCCGCCCCGTCGCCGATACCACCAACGCGCGCGATTTCATCTTCAGGCGCAGCACGCGCGAGGGCGGGAGTATCGTGTTCACGATGCGCGAAACGAGCGCTCTCCTGGAAGCAGCCTTGGTGATCGCGGTGGACCGCAAGGCCAGCAGCGCCGGCTGGTGGAACTGGCTGCGCGGTTAGCCGGACGCGACGCGGGCGCAGTTACCCCGTCAGTGCGCGGCCTCCCAGTTGTCGGCGGCCTTGGCGTCGACCTGGATGGGTACCTTGATCTCGACAGCCGGCAGCGCAGAGCCTTCCATCACGCGCCGCGCCACCGAAATTGTCGCCTCGATATCGGCCTCGCGCGCCTCGAAGATCAGTTCGTCGTGCACTTGCAGGAGCATGCGCGCGGACGACAAGCCCGCCGCATCGAGCGCCGCCGGCATTCTGATCATCGCACGGCGGATGATGTCGGCAGCCGATCCCTGGATGGGCGCATTGACGGCGGCGCGTTCCAGGAACCCGCGCATCGACGGGTTCTTGGTGTTGATCTCGGGGTAATGGATCTTGCGCCCGAAGATCGTTGCCACGTAGCCGGTGTCGTGAGCGGACTTCTTGGTCGCTTCCATGAAGTCGCGAATGCCGGGAAAACGCTTGAAATAGGTCTTGATATACTCGCCCGCCTCCTCGCGCGGAATGGAGAGCTGATTAGCCAGACCGAACGCCGATATGCCGTAGATGATGCCGAAATTGATCGCCTTGGCGCGGCGTCGCACCTCGCCCGGCATGCCCTCGATGGGCACGCCGAACATTTCCGACGCCGTCATGGCATGGATGTCGAGCCCGTCCTCGAAGGCTTTGCGCAACTGCGGAATGTCGGCGATGTGGGCGAGCACGCGGAGCTCGATCTGTGAGTAGTCCGCCGAGATCAGTTTGCAGCCCGGCTCGGCGATGAAGGCGGAACGGATCTCGCGGCCTTCCTTGGTCCGCACGGGAATATTCTGCAGGTTGGGATCCGACGAGGAGAACCGCCCCGTCGTCGTGGCGGCCAGCGCATAGCTCGTGTGAATGCGCCCGGTCTGCGGATTGATGAAGCCCGGCAGCGCGTCGGTATAGGTGGATTTCAACTTCGACAGTTGCCGCCATTCCAGCATCGTGAGAACGAGTTTGCGGGCATCGTCCGGCAAGTCCTCGTTGGTGGCCAGATCATCCAGTAGACCCGCGCGTGTCTCCCATTGGCCGGTTTTCGTCTTCTTGCCGCCGGGCAGTTTCAGCCGGTCGAACAGCAATTCGCCGAGCTGCTTTGGCGAGCCGAGATTGAAGCTCTGCCCGGCCAGGGCCTGCACCTCGGCCTCCAGCACCCCGATGCGATGTTGAAAGGTTCCCGATAGCCGGCCGAGAATGGCGCGGTCGACCTTGATGCCGGCCCGCTCCATGTCGGCGACGATGGGGATCAGCGGCCGCTCCAGCGTCTCGTAGACGGTCGCCATGTGCTCGGCCGCCAGGCGCGGCTTGAGGACGTGCCAAAGCCGCAGTGTCACGTCGGCGTCCTCGGCGGCATATTCTGTCGCCTTGTCGATCGGCACGCCGGCAAAGGTCTTGTCGGACTTCTTCGCCCCGGCCGCATGCTCGATCACTTTGGCGAAGGCGATGCAGGTATGCCCGAGATGGCGCTCTGACAGATCATCCATGCCATGCCCGCCGCGCCCGCCATCGAGCACGTAGGACAGATGCATGGTGTCGTCGATGGGCTGGATGCGCACGCCACGTTGCGCCATCACGACGGAATCGAACTTGATGTTCTGGCCGATCTTGAGGACTGCCGGGTCCTCCAGAAGCGGCGTCAGGATAGTCAGCGCGTCTGCGATGGAGAGCTGCGCCACGTCATCGCCTTCGCCGAAATCGAACCCCCCTCCGCCGGCCCGGTGACCGAGCGGTACATAGCAGGCCCGTCCGGGCTCGGTCGCCAGTGACAGCCCGACGAGGTCGGCGGCAACGGAGTCGAGCGAGGTTGTTTCCGTGTCGAAGGCCACAAGACCCTTATCGAACGCGGCTGCGACCCAGGCGATCAGCCTGTCGGCCGTCGTGACGGTCTCGTAGGCGGCGCGGTCGAACGGGGCGTGCGTCGCGATCCGCTTGCCGTGCGCCACGGCGGCAGCCGGCGAGCCAGCCCCCGACGCCGTGTCGGCGGGTGGCGTTGCACCGCCTCCCTCGCCCGAGGACTTGGCCGTCCGCAGGCTCTGGCCGACGGACGTTGCCAAGGGGGCCGGCGCATCCGCCCCGAGCGCGTCCGCGATCCGCCGCGTCAGCGTGTTGAACTCCATTTCGCGCAAAAAGCTCAGCAGCGGCTCCGGCCTCGGCTCCTGGACGCCGAGGCGCGGCATCTCCACCTCGACCGGCACGTCGTCGGCGAGCCGCACGAGATCGCGCGATATGCGGGCCTGATCCGCGAATTCGATCAGCTTTTCGCGCCGCTTTGGCTGCCTGATTTCGCTGGCGCGTGCCAGCAGCGTGTCGAGGTCCTCGTACTCCTTGATGAGCTCGGCGGCCGTCTTGATCCCGATGCCGGGCACGCCCGGGACGTTGTCGACCGAATCTCCAGCCAACGCCTGCACGTCGACGACTTTGTCCGGCGGCACACCGAACTTCTCGATCACCTCGTCGCGGCCGATCGTTTTGTTCTTCATGCCGTCGAACATGACCACGCCGGGCCGGACCAACTGCATCAGATCCTTGTCGGAGGAGACGACGGTGACGTCGGCACCCGCCTCGGTCGCCTGCCGCGCGTAGGTGGCGATCAGGTCGTCGGCCTCGAAGCCCTCCTGCTCGATCGAGGCCACGTTGAAGGCTTTCACCGCCGCCCGGATGAGCGGGAATTGCGGCACGAGTTCTTCCGGCGGCGGCGGGCGCTGGGCCTTGTATTTGTCGTAGATGTCGTTGCGGAAGGTCTTGGCCGAGTGGTCGAAGATGACCGCAATGTGCGTGGGGGCCTCGAACGTCTTGCTCTCGTTCAGCAGCTTCCAAAGCATTTGGCAAAAGCCGTGGACGGCACCGACAGGTAGCCCGTCGGAGGGCCGGGTCAGCGGCGGCAGGGCGTGGAACGCGCGAAAGATATAGCCCGAGCCGTCGACCAGGTAGACGTGGCTGCCCTTCACGACGGGCACGGGCTCGCCGTCGGGCACGCTGAAGGACGCGCGGACGGGCTTTGCGGCGGGCGGGGGAGTGCTGTCGGGTTCGCTCATGGCAGCGGACTATAGGGGCCTTTGCGCGCAAGGTCAGCAGGCGCGCACAGATCGGTTGTGGCAGCCTGATGTGTGGACGGGCGCGTGTGGTCGGCCACCTTGACAGACGGTCGCTTGTGCGCGCACCCTGTGGCGTCGGATGCCGACTGGGAGCCGTCGTCGCGACACCGGATAGCATTGCAGCATCAAGCATTTCGAAGGGGGGAAGGGCATGAGGGGCATTGCTCATTGTGGCGTGGCATTTTGCGCTGCGGTTCTTGCGGGATGCGCGTCGGGGGCATCCTCCCACAACATGACCGCTTCGCTGAATTCGACGCTTGCGGCCACACCGATTTCGCCACTCTACCAGTCCGTAGGCATCGCGTCGGTTTCGGGCGGCGAGGAGACAAACCCTCTGCTCATGTCCAAGGTCTCCAGCAACGACTTCAAAGAGGCATTGAAGGGGTCCCTGCTCCAAAACCAATTCCATGCGGTCGGCACCCAGAAGTATCAGGTCAGCGCTGAGATCCAGGAGGTCCAGCAGCCGCTCGTAGGTCTCGATATGAGTGTCACCTCGAAGGTGCGCTACAAGGTCGTTCGCACGTCCGACAAGGCCGTCGTCTACGACAACGTGGTGACGGCGACCCACACGGCGACGGTTGGCGACAGTCTGGTCGGGTCGGAGCGCCTGCGGCTGGCCAACGAGGGCGCTATCAAGAAAAACATCGCAAGCTTCATTGCAGAGGTCGGCAAGGCACGGGCCTGAGCGCGCACGGCGCGTTGGTGCCTCTCGAATTGGCTTGGCTCGCATCACGCCCCGATGCTGGCACTCGTTTGATGACCGAAAAGTCCGCTGCATACTTTTCTGCGAGGTCGAGAGGCGGATTTCTCGGTCTGAATCACACGAGATGATTGATATCGCTCGCGTCGTTCAGATCGCGAAATTCGTGACGCGCGCGTTGCAGAATGAGACGAGTTTCGCGATCACGACACTGGCACTGCGTCGTCATGGTGATTGAAGGCCTGCGTGGTGTGCTGGCCACACCACGGGATATTCATGCAATTGCCGCGATCTGCCGCCGTTTCGCCGCACCCCTCGCCCGATTCCGCCCGACCGGGAGACTAATGACTGACGGCGTTGCGTCATTCAGGAGTTAGTCCCCAATGTCGATAATCCGCCCCATGAAAGCCGCGGTTGGTATCGCCGCGTTGTCTCTCGGTCTCAGCCTAGGTGCACTCGTGGTGGCCTTGGCCCTCTCGTTGGCGACACCGCTGCGCGCCGCCGAACTGGATGTGTCCGCGGCACTCGGTCAGTCGGTGATGCCGGCGGCTGGTGGCAAGATCTACCTGCGGCTATCGCTCAAGGCCGCTGCCGGCAAGCCGCGCGAATCCCGCACGCCTGTCAACGTCGCGCTCGTCCTCGATCGCTCGGGTTCCATGCAGGGCCCACGAATTGCCGCCGCCAAGGAAGCTGCGGAGATGGCGCTTTCCCGCCTGGGTCCCACCGACTGGGTCTCGCTGATTGCCTACAACCATAATGTCGACGTGCTGGCCCCGGCCACGCGGGCCACCACGCACAGCGATCTGCAGTCGGCCATCGCGGGCCTCACCGCCAACGGCAACACGGGCCTTTATGCCGGTGTGGTCGAGGGCGGCCGCGAGGTCGGCAAGAACCGCTCCGACCGCGTGATCAATCGCGTCATTCTGATGTCGGACGGCCTGGCCAACGTCGGGCCCTCCACGCCAGGCGAACTTGCGGACCTGGGCCGCAAGCTCGGCGGCGAAGGCATTTCGGTGACGACCATCGGTTTGGGCCTCGGCTACAACGAGGACCTGATGCAGCGTCTGGCCGCTTCGAGTGACGGCAACCATGCGTTTGCGGAGAAGCCCGAGGACCTCGTCAAGATTTTCAACGCGGAGTTCGGCGATGCGCTTTCGATCTCCGCCCAGGACATCGAGGTCATCATCGAGTGTGAGAAGGGCTTTCGGCCCCTTCGAGTTCTCGGCCGCGAGGCGGACATCGCGGGCAACCGCATCGAGTTCGGCATGGGGGCCCTGCCCAGCAGCATCGAGCGCTACGTGGTGATCGAGATCGACGCCGACGCCGTGGCCGGCGCGGCGTCCCGGACGGTCGCCCGTATCGACGTTCGCTATCGCGACCTCGACTCAGGCACGCTGCGCGACGCCACGACCACGGCAGCCGTGAGGTTTTCCGCGGATGCCGCCGAGCAGGAGGCCAGTCTCGACGCGGATGTGATGAGCAAGGTTGCCGTTCAGGTGTCGACCGAAAACAGCGAGCGCGCCGTCGAGTTCCGCGATCGGGGTGACGTGGCGGGCGCGAAGAAGGCCCTGGAGGACAACGCGGAGTTTCTGAAGGGGATCGGGTCGAGTTATGGCGGGCGCGTTGGGGTCGGAATGGCGCTCACCCTGAAGCAACTCGAATCCAAGAACGCAGCGGCCGCCCGCAACCTCGACAGCGAGAGCTGGGGCCGCACCCGGAAGGAATTGCGCTACGACCAGCACAAGGCCAAGCGGCAGCAGTCATACTGAGTGACGATACGGGTGACGAAAGCCCGGGGCCGGCTGAACCTCGGCCACGGGCCTTTCTGACGCATCCAGGCTGCACAGGCAGCCACGCGTTCGTGTTCGTCGACCGCGCGCCGGCCGCAACCAATCCAACAGCCACTGGGCTTCGATCGTTGATTGAGACGGCGATTGGGATTGCAGCACCGATGGCGGGGCTCGGTTCGCCGGTTGCCCGGCGCCCGCACGGTGTCGCGGCAATCGGCGCTGGCGAAATCGGGAGGTCTGTCGGCGTCCGTGACGGCCCCTTGGGTTGCACTGCGCGTCTGATTGGCGGTCATCCGAACGGCTCGGGACCGTAACGAGGACACGGGTCGTCAATGGCGCGTGTCGCCAGCCGGTGCGCCGCATAGATGAGCCGTGCGCAGATCGAATTCAACCAGCTTCATCTGCTTATCGGACCCGGCCAGAAGATGCACATGGACCTCGTTGGCACCGAGTTGCGCAGCGGTTTGACGAACGTCCGCGAGGTTGAGCGACGGGGCGTCGTGAGCCGGCCGGCACACGGCCAGAACCCTGCGGGTCAGGCCTTCGCGCTTGACGAGCATGATGTTGGCGCGCGGCATCTCCGGGCAGGTCAGCAGCGGGTAGACGGTGTGGATGTACCGCGTGCCTGTGGCACCCGTCCAGAATACGAAACCGCTGTTGGCAGGGCCGGCGGTCGCCTCCGCCACCACCTCGGTCGCCACGGTTTCCCTGGTTGCGCGGGCCTCTCGCCGGCTTCGGCGCACCTTCTCGAGTTCGATGACGCGCGCACTCATGACCGGCAATCCCGTTGCGACCGAATACTCCGAGGCGCCACAGGAGGCACCCAAACCTGACGCAACGAAATGTTGCAGCCCGTTTCGAGCCGAATTGTGACCTCGCCCAATGTGTTTGACGCAAACTGCTGAAGGTCCGGTTAGCGAGAGCGGCTGCTTCAGTCGCAGCGCGAGAAACCGCATGATTGGCATGTGAAACATCCCTCCTGCCGCACATAGCGCGCGGAGCCGCAACGCGGACATTGCCGTACCGGGCCGCCACCGCCAGTCGCGCCGCCGCCCAACCCTATTCCACCAGCTTCCCGCCGCCGCGCTGCAGCCTCGGTCTGGACCATGCGAACGGGTGCAGCCTCGTCGAGCGGATGCCCCTCTGGCGTGAAGCCTGTCTTGTGCAAATGGGTCTCGATGACTTCGCCGATGGCAGCCAGGAGGCTCGGCACGTAGCGTCCGCCGATCCAGCTCCCGCCCTGTGGGTCGAACACCGCTTTCAGTTCCTCCGCGACGAAGCTGACATCGCCTCCGCGCCGGAAGACGGCGCTGATCATCCGGGTGAGCGCGACCGTCCAGGCAAAATGTTCGAGGTTCTTGGTGTTGATGAACATCTCGAACGGCCGCCGCCGCCCGTCGTGCTCGATATCGTTGATCGTCACATACAGCGCATGGTCGCTGTCGGGCCATTTCAGCTTGTAGGTTGCTCCCTGCAGGACTGCCGCCCGCTCCAGAGGCTTGGCCATATAGACTACGTCCCCAGGCTTGGCGGAGCGCTGTGTCGTCGACACCTGCCCGACTTCGACAGGCGCTGCGAGCCGAGGCTCCAGAGTATCCGCCGCGGCAACCGGACTGAGCACTGACCCGCGCAGGGGGGTCGGCCGGTAGGTCGTGCATCCCTTCAGTCCGAGGGCATGGGCAAGCTCGTAAATGCCGGCGAAGTCCTCGAACGGCATGTCGGCCGGACAGTTGATGGTCTTCGAGATCGCGCTGTCGACATGCTGCTGAACGGCCGCCTGCATCTCGAGATGACCGCGGACCGTGACCTCGGCTGCCGTGACGAACGCCTCCGGCAGCGCAACCGAGGTGTCATGAGCGGTCGTCGCGCGGAACAGGGCATAGGCATAATCCTCGACGATCTCGTCGCGCGCCTCACCCCCTGCCGCGAGCACCTTGCGGCGGTACGTCAGGTCGAAAATGGGCTCGATGCCGCTCGAGACGTTGCCCGCCAGCAGGGAGAGTGTGCCCGTAGGTGCGATGGACGTCAGGCAGCCGTTGCGCAGCCCATGCTGCCTGATCTGATCCCTGACGCCGTCCTCGAGCCGCACGAGGTTGGGCCGCGCCAGCAGCGCCTCTGTGTCACACAGCGGGAAGGAGCCTTTCTCTGCCGCGAGCCCGGCGCTGGCCGCATAGGCCGCCCGCTGAATCGCGGCCATCCAGGACCCTGCAAGCTCCAGCGCGCGCGGCTCCCCATAGCGTGCCCCGCACATGACGAGGGCATCTGCGAGCCCCGTCACGCCAAGCCCGATCCGTCGCTTGGCGAGAGCTTCGGCGCGCTGCTCGGGCAGCGGAAAGAGCGACGCGTCGATCATGTTGTCGAGAAGTCTGACGGCAATGCGCGCCCGCTCGCCCAGGGCGTCGGTATCGAGGCGAGATGCTGCCGTGAACGGCGCTTCGACGAACCGGGTCAGGTTGAGCGAGCCGAGCAGGCACGCGCCGTGTGGCGGCAGCGGCTGCTCCCCGCAGGGGTTCGTCGCCGAGATGGTCTCGCAGTAGCTCAGGTTGTTGCGCTGGTTGATACGGTCGATGAACACGACGCCGGGCTCGGCCGTGTCGTAGGTCGCCCGCATGATGCGCTGCCACAGGTCGCGGGCACGGATGGTCCTGAAGACGTTGCCCTCGAAGCGGAGAGGCCAGGGCTGGTCGCCGCGCACGGCATCCATGAATGCGTCCGTCGCCAGAACCGACAGATTGAAGTTGGTGAGCCGGCCCATTGCGCCCTTGGCGTCGACGAACTCTTCGATATCGGGGTGGTCGGCCCGGAGCACGGCCATCATGGCCCCGCGACGCGCTCCCGCCGACATGATGGTCCGGCACATACTGTCCCAGACCTCCATGAAGCTGACCGGGCCGGATGCGTCGGCACCGATGCTGGCGACGGGAGCCCCCTTGGGCCGGAGCGTCGAGAAATCGACGCCGATCCCGCCCCCCATCTGCATCGTGAGCGCCGATTGCTTGACCGCTTCGAAGATGCCGCTGAGGTCGTCGGGAACGGTCCCCATGACGAAGCAATTGAACAGCGTGACGCGGCGCTCGGCCCCTGCGCCGGCGAGGATCCGTCCGGCCGGGATGAAACCGAGATCCGCCATTGCGGCGTGAAACCGCGCCTCCCAGCCCGCCTGATCGGTCGCTTCCACGCCGGCTGCGGCTTTGGCCACGCGACGAAGCGTATCGTCCAGACTCTGTTCGATGGCGATGCCGTCCGGCGATCGCAAGCGATACTTGAGTGACCAGATTTCGTGGGCGATCGGTGCATGCAGTGTCGGAGAGTGCGCCATGGGGTCGGGCGTCCGCGTTGCGTTCAGTCCTCGCTCAAACTAGCGCTGCCCACCCGAAAAGTCAACGAATGTTCTCAATAAGTTCCTACATCGTTTCTTTGATTGGGGCAGCCTCAGGTTGGGCCGTCACGGGCATGGGCGGCGCATTTCGGCTCTCCCGGGCCTCCAGGATCAGGTCTTTCGAGGCGGTCTCGATGGCGGTCTGCAACCGCTCGCGAAAGACGGCACGCGGCAAGCCCGGTGGAATCGGCGGCAGGATCTGCACGACGATGCTGCCGGGATAGCGCATCTGCGACTGGCGCGGCCAGTACAGACCTGAGTTCAAGGCAATGGGCACACACGGCAGCTCCAGGCTTTCGTACAGCGCGACGGCACCGGGCTTGTAGTCGGCCGGTGCATTCGGCGGCCGCCGGGTCCCCTCTGGAAAAATGACGATCTCGCGGCCCTGCGCCGCCCGCGCCCGCGCGTCCCGGATCAGCCGCTTCAGCGCCGCGGGGCCCTTCTCCCGCTGGATCAGAAGATGCTCGAACTTCCGCGAGAACCAGCCGTAGAGCGGGATCGAGCCGAGTTCGGCCTTCATGACCATCGCGGGATCCTTGAAGATCGGGATCAGCGCGAACGTGTCCCACGCCGACTGATGCTTGGCCGCGACGAGATATGCGCCTTCTGGCAGATGGTCGCGTCCCCGCACCTCCAACTGCGTGCCGACGATCACGCGCATGAGCCACAGGCTGACACGGGCGTGCGCCACGAGGCCCGCCATGGCCCACGAGCGCGGTGCGAGCAGCAAGGGGGCCCCGACGATGAGAAACAGCGCCGTGTTGGCATAGAAGGCGACATTGAACAGGGCCGAACGCAGCATGGTCAAACCGATCTCGCACAGTTCGAGTGGACAGGGCGATGACAGTACGCTTACCGGGGCCGGCCCGCGGTGTCGGTCGTGCGGTCGCCGGGCACGGCGACGAAGCCGGTCGTCGGGGAACGTGACAACAGGCGTGCCCCGACGAGCCGCGCCGTCGCCGGGATCAGCTTTATGTACTCCGACAGCAGAATGCGCAGCGTACCCGGGCTCAACCACCAGTCGCCGGACTTGAAGCTAGGGGGCTGCACCGGGTGAGCGAGCACGCGTGTTTCTGGCAGTTCCCGCGCCATTTCGACCAAACTCCTCGGCATGTGATAACTGGACGTCACGACAATCAGCGATCGGTAGTGCAGTCGCCGCGCCCAGGCACCGGCTTCCTCGGCGTTGCCCGACGTGTCGAGCGCGGTATACCCAAGGTCGACGCAGCACGTCAGTTGCCACTCGGGCAATTGCCGCAAACCGGCGATGTCCTGCAGTCGGGTGTGCGTGTTCACGCCGGTGATCAGCAGACGCCGGCTCAGCCCTCGCTCGAGTAGCACGGCCCCCTCTCGAATGCGCTGATCACCTCCGGTCAGCACGACGATGCCGTCTGCCGGCTCGACGGCTGGAACCGGCTCGCGCATCACGACGACGGCAAACAGGACGAAGCCCGACGCG
The DNA here is from genome assembly GCA_033765285.1 of Hyphomicrobiaceae bacterium. GTDB lineage: Bacteria > Pseudomonadota > Alphaproteobacteria > Rhizobiales > Hyphomicrobiaceae > Filomicrobium. The sequence goes on from JANRIE010000035.1 coordinate 69,625, forward strand.
AGAAGCCACAGCCCCACACCGGTGATCGCGATGAGCCAGGATACGGTTCGGGTCATGGGAGTTATTTCAGTCCCCCAGGCGACCTGGCGGATGGCCAGGCACTCGTCGGCGCTTAACCGTTGGGCCCCGCCCGCGCAAGGCCGCTCATGCGCGGCGCACCGATGGAGTGCGCGGAATCGGCCGGCATGGGCCCGTCCGGCGATACGATCGCCAGCTTCCTCGACAGCTCAGTCGCGTCCGCCTTTCAGGATGCCGTAGACACCGAAGCGGCTGGTGAGCATGCACAGGGCAGCGACCACGACGACGACGATGCCGAGCAGCACGTAGCCCGCCGCGTCCAGCGTGCCGGTTCCAATCAGCCTGTTCAGTTCCACCATGGTCATCGAGCCACCGCCGAGCAGCAGCGTCACGACCGGCATGACGAAGAAGACAGCCATCGCCGATCCCGCTCCGACGACGCCGGCACGGATTCCGAGCGTGAGAAAATGCTTCTCGAACTCGCGCGCGATGAACCCGTCCGTGGCCCCGACGAAATGCAGCACTTCCACGATCTCGCGGTTGGAGGCCATGGCGCTGCGGGTGGCGGACACGATGATTGCGGTCGTGGCGGCCGCAACCAGCAGCAGGATCGCAACGCCGCCGAGGGCGAGCGAGCGCGTGACGGTCTGGATCTGCCGCTGCCACTGCCGGTGGTCGTCGAGCGTGGCACCGGGAAAGCGCGTTTTGAGATCGCTGGCGAGCGTCGAGAAATCGGGGGGCGCGTCGCGCTTGAGGGTCACGGAGACCAGCCGCGGGACCGGCAGCGACTTCAGCGCATCCGAACTGCCCAACCAGGGCTCGAGCAGGCTGGTCGCAGCGTCCAGGCTCAACGGGGCGGCATTCTCGATGCCGGGCTGCTGCTCGAGGTGGGCGACGAGTTCGCGCAGGGTGCGCTCGGTGTCGACGCCATCGCGCGGCTCGACCTGGACTGTCACCTCGCTGGCCACGTCCCGCAGCCAGGCGTCCGCCGACTGGTTGATCATGTAAACGGTGCCCGCGGTCAGGCAGGCCAGAAAGCACATGATGGAGATGACGAGGGTCAGCGAGCGCCCCGTGACGGAGCCAGGCGGCACGACCGGGCCCGCGTTGCGCCCCTCCTGGCCTCGCGACGTGCGCGAGGGGGCGAACATGTCGCGTTCCGGCACGTCGAGCCCGGATTGCGTGATCGTATCGGTGTGGAGCGGCGGCGCGGTGCCTGGCCCATCGTACGGGTCGGCGGCCGCGAGTGTCGGGCGCGGCATCGGCCGGCCGGTCGGGTTGTCGGAGTTAAACGATCCGGACATGGCCGCTGTGCAACTCCAGTCTGGGCGCCTTGTACTGGCGCATGAGTTGATGGTCGTGCGTGGCGATGACGACCGAGGTCCCCAGCCGGTTGAGTTCGACGAACAGGCGCAGCAGCCGGCGCGCCATCTGCGGGTCGACGTTGCCGGTCGGCTCGTCGGCCAGCAGCAGCTCCGGCTTTCCGATGACCGCGCGCGCGATGGCGGCGCGCTGCTTTTCACCGCCCGATAGGACGGAGGGGTAGGCGTGCATGCGATCACCGAGCCCCACCCACTGCAGCAGGTCGGTGACGTCTTCCCGGTAGTCGTCCACCTTCTTGCCGACGACGCGTAGCGGCAATGCCACATTCTCCCACGTCGTCAGGTGATCGAGAAGGCGGAAATCCTGGAAAACGATGCCGATGCGTCGCCGGAGCTGGGCGCGCCGCTTCGTATTGACGACGCTGACATCCTGGTTGAAGAGCTGAATTCGCCCGCTCGTGGGATGCAACGACATGAACATCAGCCGCAGCAACGACGTTTTGCCCGCTCCCGAAGGACCGGTCAGGAAGTGGAACGAGCCCGGCTCCAGATGGAACGAGACGTTGGTGAGGATTTCCGGTCCTCTGTCGTAGGCCAGGCCCAGGTTCGTCAGTCGGATCACGGGTTCTGTCTATCGGTTACAGGTATCTGCAAGGTCCCATCCGGGCAGGTAGTGCACCGTCGGGGCGGCCCGGCGCGCTCGGTCGTCGGGCCGGGCATATATGCGGCAACCGCGACTGAGGATCAATCAGCGAGGAATGTGGCACCGTCGTGAGGCACCCGTCCGTGGCGGGTGCTCGCTGGCCCGCTCGTTTGGTGGCGGTTCGGTGGTCGGCATTCGGTGGCAGGTGCGATTGCACGATTGTCGCAAACAACCGATACTTGGCAGGGCTGCGCGGTCCGGCCGTGACGGCGAGCAACGATGGGGTACGAGGGCATGGCACAGCGCGCGATCGAGCTTGCCGGTGATGGCAGCAGGCTCGAGGTCGTTTTTTCGCAGGACGAGATTGCGGCACGACTGTCCGCGCTCGCCCGCGAGATTGCCGATCTCTCGCTCGGCAACCTCATTGTCGTCGCCGTGCTCAAGGGCAGCTTTGTCTTCGCCGCCGACCTGATCCGCGCATTGCATGCCGTCCGCGTCACACCCGAAGTCGATTTCATCACGCTGTCCAGCTACCGCCGCAGCACGATCTCGTCGGGAACCGTAGATATCTTGCGCGATATCGAGTTGGACGTGACCGATCGCCATGTCCTGCTCGTCGACGATGTCCTCGACAGCGGCCGCACGCTGGCTTACGCGAAGGATCTGCTGTCGGCGCGCGGGGCCCGCTCGATACGCACGTGCGTTCTGTTGGACAAGCAGGTGACTCGGGCCGTCCAGCTCGAGGCCGACCTCAAGGCCTTTGCCTGTCCGGACATGTTCGTTGTCGGCTACGGCATGGATATCGCCCACCGCTTCCGCGAGTTGCCGTTCGTCGGCCGCCTCGTGACGCAGTAGGCCGCGCGCAGGAGCACATGAGAATGCGGATCATTCTGGCTGACGACGACGCAGCCTCGCTCGACGTGCTGCGCCGCACGCTGGCAGCGGAGGGTCACGACGTGGCGGCATTCGACAACGGCCTGTCGGCGTTCGACGCATTCGCCGCCGCACCGGCCAGCGTCGGTCTCGTCATCGCCGATATCGACATGCCGGGCCTCGACGGCATTTCGCTGGCTCACCGCCTCTTGACCGCGCGTCCGGACCTGCCGCTGATCCTGATGTCCGCCCACGACGGGGAATTGCAGCGCGCAGTCCGCGACCTGGGGAGTGACATTGGCCGCATCCTGAAGCCATTTGGTCTGGATGCTCTCCGCGCGATGGTGCGGGCGAGGGTCTGAGCGCGATTGCCAGACAGCGCTCTTGCCCGTCTCAGGTCCTTGCGCTTGCGGTTCCTGGCCAACGCGCTCCGCACGACCGGGGGCGGCCGCAGCCGCTTTCTCTGCCGCGCCGATGCGGCTGGTTCAACCGCCCGTGACGCTCATGTGGCGGGCAACGGCCGGGGCCTGCCGGCGGCGGTCGATCACGAAGTCATGACCCTTGGGCTTGCGCGAGATGGCTTCGTCGATGGCCGTCATCAAGACCGCGTCGTCGGGGCTCGATCGCAGGGGTGCCCTCAGGTCGGCGGCGTCCTCCTGGCCAAGGCACATGTACAATGTGCCGGTGCAGGTGATCCGGACCCGATTGCAGCTCTCGCAGAAGTTGTGCGTCAGCGGCGTGATGAAGCCGAGCCGCCCGCCGGTCTCCTTGATCTCGACGTAGCGAGCCGGCCCGCCCGTCTTGTAGGGGATATCGGTCAGCGTGAACCGGTCCATGAGCCGGGAGCGGACCACTGACAGCGGCAGATATTGGTCCGTGCGATCCCCGTCGATCTCGCCGAGTGGCATGGTCTCGATCAGCGTCAAGTCCGCTCCACGACCATGCGCGAATGCGATCATGTCCTCGATCTCGTGCTCGTTGACACCCTTCAGCGCGACCGCGTTGATCTTGACCTGGAGCCCCGCACGTTGGGCGGCATCGAGGCCGTCGAGCACGGTCGACAACTCGCCCCAGCGGGTCACGGCTTTGAACTTCTGTGCATCGAGCGTGTCGATGGAGACGTTGATGCGCCGCACGCCGCACGCGTAGAGATCGGCCGCGCACTTGGTGAGCTGGCTGCCGTTCGTCGTGACCGTCAATTCATCCAGCGCCCCGCTCTCGAGATGGCGCGACAAAGCCTTGAACAGCCATAGGATATTCCGCCGGACGAGCGGTTCCCCTCCGGTGATCCTGAGCTTGCGGACGCCGCGACGGACGAACGCCGAGCACAGGCGGTCGAGTTCCTCGAGGCTGAGCAGGTCACGCTTGGGCAGGAACGTCATGTGCTCCGACATGCAGTACACGCACCGGAAGTCGCAGCGGTCGGTCACGGAGACGCGCAGGTAATTCACGTGCCGGCCAAAGGGGTCCACGAGAGCGTTCACGCGCCCGGAAAGGCCAGGGTCGGCGGGGGAGGACTGTTGCATGTCTGAGTGTGATCCAAGGTGCGCCGAGCGGCAGCCCACGGCGTTCACGCGTAAGCCGGACCTGATCTATTTCCATTTGAACATAGCGCGATTGGAGGGGTGCGCAAGCGGCAGCACCGTTCGCTTTCGCAGCGTAGCACATTTGCAATAACCAGCAAAAACTTGCATTCATTACGGAGAGGAGCCAAAGCACTATTCGCAGCAACTTTCTGCACCCCATAAGCTGCGTGCAGCGCGAGATAACTATTTGAATTAAGTGGAGTTGCTTCGGATTAGTTGCGACAAATGGTCTTGCAGTGCCTGGCCGATCAGGCCAACGTGACAGAGGTCTGGCGTCAACGCTGAAGGGTCAACGCTGACGTTGATGTGCCGGGCTGTGTTGTCTGGGTGAACGCTATGCAAGCTCAAACCGTGACAAAATCTGGTCGACCACACACCATCGCTGCAGAAGATGCGTTGCGCGCCGGGATGTACCGTCTCGTGGCGACCGGCCTCTCCGCACCCCTGTCGGCCGAGAAGCTTGCCGTCTACACGGGGCTGTCTGGAGACACCTCTCCGCTTGGTTCGGCAATCGGTGATTTGGCCGGCGCGGCGCGCTCCAGTGACCTTGCCAGTCTCGACGATGCCTATCACGCGCTGTTCATCGGCATCGGCCGTGGCGAATTATTGCCGTTTGGCTCCTATTACCTCGCGGGTTTCCTGCACGAGAAGCCGCTGGCCCGGTTGCGCCAGGCGATGCGCGAACTGGCCATCATGCGCGACCCCGCGGTGCGCGAGCCAGAGGACCACATCGCGTCCGTGCTGGAGATGATGGCCGGGCTCATCGACGGCCAGTTCGGGGACGGCCGTTCTGGGCAGCCCGCGGAACTCCAAACCCAGAAGGGTTTCTTCGACGCGCATGTCGTGTCGTGGGCACCACATTTTTTCCGCGACCTGTCGCGCACGACCGCATCGCCGTTTTATGCCGCGATCGGGCGGGTCGGAGACGTGTTTCTCGCAATCGAGAAGGAGGCGTTCGATTACGTCTGATCGGCGCTGATCGACCGCGGGGTTAATCGGGCCGACCGGCCAATGAAAAAGACGCACGAACGGGCAGACGACCGGGAGCCGCACCCTGGCGGCGGATTTTGAGGAGGATGCAGAATGACCAGAGACGATGACGTCTTGAAGTCCGACCGTCGCGGCTTCCTGCGACTGGCCGGTGTCGGTGTCGTCGGCGGGAGTGCGGCCGCCGTGACGACCGTCGTGGATGCCGTGGCCGCCCCCGCGGTGGACCCGCAGCCCACCTCCGGTTCCTATCGGGAGACCGAGCATATCCGCCGCTACTACGAACTCGCCAAGTTCATCTGAGGAAAATCAGTTCGGACACGGTCCGCTGATCACGCGAAAAGCCGTCAAGGCACGCGGTCCATCGGCCCGTTTTGGGAGACAGACATGCTCAAGAAAAAGGTGCAAAGGGGCACGGCCACCGGCCATGGCTTGACCGCCGCCGCGCGTGAGGCAAGCCCCACGGGAGCCGTCGATCGCCGCGCATTCCTGCGCAACTCGGGACTGGCCGTCGGTGGCATGGCTGCTGCATCCTGCCTCGTGACGGGGCGGGTACAACGCGCCGAGGCCGCCGCGCCGACCGCCGCCACCGGCAAGATGGAGATCAAGAAGACGATCTGCACGCACTGCTCGGTCGGCTGCACGGTCATCGCGGAAGTGGCCAATGGCGTTTGGATCGGACAGGAGCCCGGCTGGGACAGCCCGTTCAACCTCGGGGCGTACTGCGCAAAGGGCGCTTCGGTGCGCGAGCACGCCCATGGTGAGCGCCGCCTGAAGTATCCGATGAAGCTCGTGGGCGGGAAGTGGAAGCGCCTGTCCTGGGACGAGGCGATCGCCGAGATTGGCGACAAGATGCTGAAGATCCGCGAGGAGTCTGGCCCCGATTCGGTCTATTGGCTCGGCTCCGCCAAGCATTCCAACGAACAGTGCTACCTGATCCGCAAGTTTGCGGCCTATTGGGGCACCAACAACATCGACCATCAGGCGCGTATCTGTCACTCGACGACCGTTGCAGGTGTGGCAAACACCTGGGGCTACGGCGCGATGACGAACTCCTACAACGACATCCTTCTGACCAAGGCCATATTCCTGATCGGCGGCAATCCAGCCGAGGCGCATCCCGTTTCGTTGCAGCACATCCTGAAGGCGAAAGAGCAGAACAACGCGCCGCTCATCGTCTGCGATCCGCGGTTCACCCGCACGGCGGCCCATGCGACCGAGTATGTGCGCTTCCGGCCCGGCACCGACGTCGCCCTGATGTGGGGCATCCTCTACCACATCTTCGAGAACGGCTGGGAGGACAAGGAGTTCATCCGCAAGCGCGTGTGGGCGATGGACCTCGTGCGCGACGAAGTGAAGAAGTGGACGCCGGAGGAAGTCGAGAAGGTAACCGGCGTGCCCGGTTCGCAGCTTCGCCGCGTCGCCCACACGCTTGCCACCAACAAGCCCGGCACGGTGATCTGGTGCATGGGCGGCACGCAGCACACGATCGGCAACGCCAACGTGCGCGCCTACTGCATCCTGCAATTGGCGCTCGGCAACATGGGCGTGGCCGGCGGCGGCACCAACATCTTCCGCGGCCATGACAACGTGCAGGGTGCCACCGATCTCGGCGTCACCTGTGACAGCCTCCCCGGCTACTATGGTGTCGCGGCAGGGTCCTGGAAGCACTGGGCGCGCGTCTGGCAGACGGACTACAACTACCTCAAGGGCCGGTTTGCGGTCATCAAGGGCAAAGGCAAGGACGGTGGCGACCTTCAGATGATGGAGGAAGTCGGCATCCCGGTCAGCCGCTGGATCGACGGCGTTCTCGAGGCCAAGGAGAACATCACCCAGCCCGACAATACCCGCGCCATGGTGTTCTGGGGCCACGCCCCGAACTCCCAGACCCGCGGCCCCGAGATGAAAAAGGCGATGGAGAAACTCGACCTCCTCGTCGTCATCGACCCCTATCCGACGGTGACCGCGGTCATGCACGACCGCACCGATGGAACCTATCTTCTACCGGCCGCCACCCAGTTCGAGACCTCCGGGTCGGTCACAGCCTCGAACCGCTCCCTGCAATGGCGCGAGAAAGTCTTCGAACCGATCTTCGAAGCCAAGGTCGATCACGAGATCATGTATCTCTTCGCCAAGAAGTTCGGCTTCGAGAAGGAGATGTTCAAGAACATCAAGGTCGCGGGCACTGAGCCTGTCGTCGAGGACATCACCCGTGAGTTCAACCGCGGCATGTGGACCATCGGCTACACCGGACAGAACCCCGAGCGGATGAAACTGCACATGGCCAACCAGCACACCTTCGACAAGGTGACGCTGAAGGCCAACGGCGGCCCGGCCGACGGCGACTACTATGGCTTGCCATGGCCTTGTTGGGGCAGTGCCGACATGAAGCTGTCGAACGGCAAGGTCGGTCACCCCGGCACGCCGAACCTCTACGACACGAGTAAGCATGTCGAGCAGGGCGGTCTCTGCTTCCGCGCCAATTTCGGCGTGACGGCACCGGAGAAATTCGCCAAGGGCAACCCCGAGGCCGACAACCTGCTGGCGGTCGACTCATGGCCGGAGGGCTCCGAGATCAAGGACGGCTATCCGGAGATCACCTTCGCGATGCTGGCCAAGCTGGGCTTCGACAAGGACCTGACCCCGGAGGAACGCGCCGCCGTCGAGAAAGTGGCCGGCGGTCCCGAACCCGAGAAGCTCGCCGCCGTCAACTGGAAGACCGACTTGTCCGGTGGTCTCCAGCGCGTGGCGCTGGCCCACGGGCTGGCTCCCTTCGGCAACGCCAAGGCGCGCTGCGCCGTCTGGAATTTCCCCGACGCCGTACCGCTCCATCGTGAGCCGCTGTATTCGCCACGTCCCGATCTGGTCGCAACCTACCCCACGCATTCCGACCGCAAGCTGATGCGTGTGCCGGTGCTCTACGAGACGATCCAGAAGCGGGCGGTCGCCGAGAAGGCGCACGAGAATTATCCGATCGTGCTCACCTCCGGTCGCCTCGTCGAGTACGAGGGCGGCGGCGACGAGACCCGCTCGAACCCCTGGCTCGCCGAGTTGCAGCAGAGCATGTTCGTCGAGATCAACCCGACGGACGCCAACAATCTGGGCATCAAGGACGGCCAGCAGGTCTGGGTCGAGGGACCTGAGAAGGGCAAGGTCAAGGTCATGGCGATGGTGACCGAGCGTGTCGGCAAGGGCGTGGCCTTCATGCCCTTCCACTTCGGTGGCCACTACCAGGGCAAGGACCTGCGCGCGAAGTACCCCGAGGGGGCCGATCCCTACGTGCTCGGCGAATCGACGAACACTGCACAGACGTACGGCTATGACTCCGTCACGCAGATGCAGGAAACCAAGACGACGCTCTGCAAGATCTGGAGGGCCTGAGCCATGGCACGCATGAAGTTCCTCTGCGACGCCGAGCGCTGCATCGAGTGCAACGCCTGCGTGACCGCCTGCAAAAACGAGCATGAGGTCCCCTGGGGCGTCAACCGCAGGCGCGTGGTGACGATCAACGACGGCAAGCCCGGCGAGCGGTCGATCTCGGTCGCCTGCATGCACTGTTCGGATGCGCCCTGCATGGCCGTCTGCCCGGTCGACTGCTTCTACCAGACCGAGGAAGGCGTCGTTCTGCACAACAAGGATCTGTGCATCGGCTGCGGCTACTGCTTCTACGCCTGTCCGTTCGGGGCACCGCAATATCCGCAGGCCTCCAACTTCGGATCGCGCGGCAAGATGGACAAGTGCACGTTCTGCGCCGGCGGTCCTGAAGCCGACAACTCCGACGAGGAGTTCAGGAAGTACGGTCGCAACCGTCTCGCCGAGGGCAAGCTGCCGCTGTGCGCGGAGATGTGCTCGACCAAGGCGCTGCTCGCCGGCGACGGCGACGTGGTGTCCAACATCTACCGCGAGCGTGTCGTCGCTCGTGGCTTCGGCTCGGGTGCCTGGGGCTGGGGCAAGGCCTACCCGGGTCCGCAGGGGTGACCCCCCACGGCCGGCGACGCATGAAACGCGGCACGCAGGAGCGATCGGTTGATTGCTCCTCTGCTGTGGGCAGGCAGAGGCGATGACGATGATCAAGACCGGCAGGATCGTTTGGCTGGGAGGCCTGATTGGCGCGACACTGGCTCTGGCCGGGTGCCGGCCAGAGGAGCAGGGCCGGCCTTTGGCGCACAATCCGGGTGTCTATCAGGGCAGCCCCGACACCAGCCTGACCGATGAGCAGCGGCGGCTGTTGCAGGACCGCGCCAGCCTGCTGCGCTGACGCCAGCGGCGAGGTCGGTCCCGGCAGTTGGCCCAGTGATGTGAGGTGGAAAGCATGTTCGAGGCCGTTGCGAAGTATGCCCGTGTCCCCGTGCTCGTTTCGGTCATCGCCGCGGTGGCGGTGCTGTTCGCTGCGCTTGGTCCTGTCGCGCACGCGCAGGACAATCCCAGCGTCCGTCCACCGGCAGGAGCCGTCGGTCAATCCACCCCGCAGATCTCGCCCGACAAGGGGGGCAGCTACGACATCGAGTTGTGGACCAAGCTGCGCCAGGGCGTGACCGGCAACGTCTCGATCCCCGACAAGCGGTCTGGCACGCTGGTCGACTCGTCGGGCGAAACATGGCGCGCCCTGCGCAACGGACCGCTACCCGTCTACGGGGCGTATGCTCTGGCCGCGATGCTGGGCCTGCTCACCCTGTTCTATCTGGTGCGCGGCCGGGTCCGGCTCTCGCACGGGACCGCGGGCTGGACCATCGTGCGCTTCACCGACATCGAGCGCACCGGCCACTGGCTGCTCGCGACCTCCTTCATCATTCTCGCTCTGACCGGTCTCAACGTGCTGTACGGCCGCTACGTCCTCATCCCGGTCATCGGCAAGGAGGCGTTCGCCTCAGTGTCGATGACGGCGAAATGGCTGCACAACTACGTGGCCTTCGCGTTCATGGCCGGTCTGGTTTTGACGTTCCTGCTGTGGGTCGCCCACAACATCCCCCACCCGCGCGATCTGGTCTGGTTTGCGCGCGGTGGCGGCATGCTCGGCGGCACGCATCCTCCGGCCAAGAAGTTCAATGGCGGCCAGAAGGTCCTGTTCTGGCTGGTGATGCTTGGGGGCATCTCGCTGGCGCTGTCGGGGCTGGCACTCATGTTCCCCTATGAGGTCCCGATGTTTGCCAAAACATTCGAGGTGCTGAACGGCGTCGGCTTGAACTTGCCGAAGACGCTCACGCCCAACGAAGAGCAACAGCTCGCCTCGACCTGGCACGCCATCGTGGCGTTGGGGCTGACGATCGTGATTTTCGCCCACATCTACATCGGCTCGATCGGGATGGAAGGGGCGTTCGACGCCATGGGATCGGGCGAGGTCGATGCGAACTGGGCCCGCGAGCACCATAGCCTCTGGGCCGAGGAGGAGATTGCCGCGATGCGCGAGAGTGGCGCGTTGCTCGGCAAGGCCCATGCAGCCGAATAACCGGCTGCGGCTCCCGTGACCGTGATGGTGCCTGGGGAGGGGGGCAAATGACGTCCGTCGCACGCTTGCTTGCTCTTCTCGCGTCGGTGCTGGGTGCGGCGGCGACAGGGATCGGCCCGGCGATGGCCGGCACGGGCGGTACCGTCGATGGCCCAGCAGCAACCCCGCCCGGAGCATCAGGTCACGGCCCGACGACAGCCGGCCCGAACGCATCCGGTGTGGCCCCCGACGTCCCTGCCCGTCGCGCCGCCTCCGGGACGCTGGCGGGACACGGCGGGCCGGTAAAGGCGATCCGTGTCGACCGCAATGCTGACCGCGTGCTGACCGGGTCCTTCGACTACACCTTGATGGTCTGGGATGTTTCGGTCGATCCCGCCCGGCCCCTCCACCGCCTCGCCGATCACGCCGGTGCCGTCAATGCCGTCGCGCTGACGCCAGATGGAACGCGCGCGCTGGCCGCCGGTGACGACGGTTCGCTCACGGTTTCGGACATCGCGTCGGGAAAGCTGGTCCACCGGTTCACGGGGCATGGCGCCAAGGTCGTTGATCTCGCCATCTCCTCTGATGGGGGCTTTGCGGTAACGGCAAGCTGGGACCGCACGGCGCGCATCTGGAACCTGCGTGCCCTCACCGAAGGGCCGGTGCTGGAGGGGCATCGCGGCCCGGTCAACGCAGTCGCTGTATCGACCGACGGCACCGCCGTGTATACGGCGAGTGCCGACGGTGAAATTCGGCGGTTCCAGGCCGCCGACGGTCGCCTCGACCGGTCGGTTCATCGGCATGGCTGGGGCATCAACGTGATGGTGCTTTTACCTGACGGCGCGCACCTCGCTTTCGGTGCGTTGAACGGGACCGCGGCCGTGATCGACACGGCTTCTGGCGATGCGATGGCCGAACTCGGACCCGCCGAGCGGCCGGTCCTCGCGCTGGCCACGACCGAACGGCCGGGCCTGATCGCAACCGCCAGCGCCGACGGGCTCGTGCGGGTTCTGCGCTTGGCCGACTTCGCCCTCATCGAGGAGTACAAAAACCCCTACGGCCCGATCTGGGCGCTCGATTTCTCGGCGGACGGCACGGCCCTCTACCTCGGGGGCCTCGATGATTTCGTCACCCGCTGGCAGGTCAGCCCGCGCCAATCCCGGGAGACGATCGCCAGCCCGTTCCCGCGCCGCTTTCAACTCGCAGGCGACCCCGACGACGAACTGGAACAGGGCCGCATCCAGTTTTCGCGCAAGTGCAGTGTCTGCCACACCCTCGCGGGGGACGGCAAGAACCGCGCCGGCCCGTCTCTGGAAGGGGTTTTCGGCCGGCGCATCGGCACCGTCGCGGGCTACCCCTATTCCGCCGCACTGAAGCGTCTCGACATCGTCTGGGACGCCACGACGATCGGCAAGCTCTTCGAACTCGGACCCGATGCCTTCACCCCCGGCTCGAAGATGCCGCTGCAAAAAATGACCGACAAGCGTGCACGCGACGCGCTCATCGCCTATCTGAAGATCATGACAGCCGGTGCGCCAGCCGATGGGTCAGGTGCCCAACCAGGTGCCCAACAAGGGGTGCCAGTGCCGGCAGGGTCTGAACTGAACGATGTGCCCCCGGCCAGAGGGGCGGCGTCGCAACCACACGGACAACCACACGGAGTGAACGCGCGATGAGAGCCTTCGTCACCAGCTTGGTACTCATGGCGGCCATCACCGCCGCTGCGGCCGCTGTCCTCGGCACGATGTCGCAGTCCTCGCGCGAGGCATTTACCGCCACCGACAACGTTCGCTTGTGAACGTGGTGTCGCCAGGCGCACTTGGAGGCAAAGCGTCGTGTCGGCCCCCGCACGCGCGACACAGCGCGGCGGCGTGTGTGCTTCTGGCCGCTTTGGCAGTCGCCAGTCCCTCGCACGCCCGCGTACCATCGCCCATGTCCGCCGCCGTCCAATCCGTCGTGACCGTTTTGCCGGAATGGCCAGCGGAAGCCGCCCGCAGCGAGGAGCCCGAGGCCTCCGGCGTCGTGTGGACAGGCGGCCGGCACATCGTCACGGCTCTGCATGTGGTGGCGAAGGCCCGCGCCATTCGCGTCCGGACGGCCGACGGTTTGCTGATCGACGCCCGGCTTGCAGGGCAGGATCCCGCGACAGACCTGGCCGTCCTGACCATCGGCACGCAGCTTCCAGCAGCCGAACCGTCATTGCGGGCGCTGGATTTGGGCGAGAAAGTCTGCGCCATCGGCAATGCGTTCGGCCTGGGGCCGGCGGTGACATGCGGGGTCGTCTCGGCCACCGGTCGCGCCGGTGTGGGCTTCAACCCCGTCGAGGACTTCATTCAAACGGATGCGGCAGTGAACCCGGGTGCGTCGGGAGGGGCTCTCGTCGATGCGAACGGTGCGCTCGTCGGGCTGCTCTCGGCGATTTTCACCAAGAAGTCGGATGCCAATATCGGGGTCAACTTCGCCGTGTCGATGCCCCTGACCGCGCGCGTGGCCACCGACCTGATCGCCCATGGCCGTGTCCGCCGCGTCGAGACCGGACTGAGACTTGCGCCGGCCGACCCGCGCGTGATGACGGCCGGCGGCAGCCTGCTCGCCCCCCGCGTCGTCGGCGTGGCGACAGGTTCGCCGGGGGAAAAAGCCGGGCTCGTCGTCGGCGACGAGATCGTGGGTCTGGGCAGTCGCCGCATCGTTACGCCGGCTGAGTTCACAGGGGCCTGTGCTGCGGCGGCCCTGCCTGCCCGGCTCGAATTGAGCGTGCGCCGCGGTGGCGAGACGGTCGCGCTGATCCTGGAGCTGGCCTTGCCCTGAGACCCGTCGGCAGTTCGGCTGTGCGGGCACGATCCAACCATGAGGAAACCGACGATGGACGAAGAGAAGTTCAACATGTCCCTGCGCAAGTTTCTCAAGCAGGTCGGCGTCACGTCGCAGCGCGAGATCGAGGCCCTGGTGCGCGATGGGCAGGTCAAAGGCTCGACCCTCAAGGTCCGCATGGTGCTGACGGCGGAGGGCACGGGCCTATCGCACGTCGTCGAGGACGAGATCGACATCGGGTGACCGCGATGAACGGGTGCGCTGTGAGCCGGGCGTCGCCATGCTGATCGTCGAGCCAGACCTGCCACCGCTACTGACCGGACATGCCGTGCTGCCGCCTGACAGCCCGTTTGCTGCGGCCTGTGACGGGGCCGCCGACGGCCGGCTGGGTGCAGGCGATTTCACCTACGCGACCCGCGCAGATATCGCGGCCGCCGCGCTGGTACTGGAGCCGGAGGTCTCGGCGGGCACGGCCCGGCAGATGGTCCCGCTCCTGTTCGTGGCCGTCGCACAATCGCTGGGCGCGCAGATGCCGCCGAAGACATCCATCCTCCTGCGCTGGCCGGATATCATACTTGTCAACGGTGCCGCGGCGGGACGGCTGTCCTATGCCATGGCGGAGCACGACGGCGTGGCACCACCCGATTGGCTGGTGATCGGGGCCGAACTTCAGGTGGCCTCGCCGTTCTCGTCGGCTGATGAACCGGGCACGGCCGTACACCGCACCTCCCTGGCGGACGAAGGCGGCGGCGACCTTGCCGCGGTCGATGTCCTGTCCTCCCTCGCGGCCCACCTTCTGGCCAACATCGACATGTGGCGCGACGAACCGTTTGCACAGCTTGCCGATGAATGTATCGGTCGCCTCGAAGGCTACGACCGAGCGGTCGGGATCGCCGATGGCGAAACCCTGATCGAAGGCCGGATACTCGGCCTGTCGGAAGCCTGCGGCCTGATCGTCAAAGCCACGGATGGCCGCATCCGCGAGTTGGCGCTGCCCGATCGGCTGCCGTCCACCTCGGCCCGCGTGGTTCGCGGCGGGAGCGACACCTCATGAGCGGGATTAAGTTGCTGCGCACGATCCGCTTCGACGGCACGGACGATCGCGTCTTCGCGCTGGCCGCCCAGGGCGGAGAGTGGGCCGTCTCCGGAGCGTTCGCCTTCGCCGATCTCGCAGCCGAAGCGCTGACCGGCCGCACGCGCCAGGCCTTCGCCGGTGGCTTCCTCGGCGTCGAGAGCTTTGGCCGCTCGACGTTCGTGACCGTTGCGGAAGCTGCCCCGTCCGATCGCGACGAGATCGTGTTTCGCCTGGCCATGCACTTCGTCGCCCGCTATGGGGCACCCGATATCGAGGCGGCACTGCCGAGCGCCGGCGAGGAAGTCGCGTTTATGGCCAGCCTCGCCGCCGACGCACCCATCAACACGCTGTTGACCGTTCACCGCGTGCTCGATGCTGGAGGTCACATCAAAGAGCAGTTTCGCACCATCAAGCCGCCCGCCAGCGAACCGCCGCATGCCCGCATCTGGAAAATCGAGCCCGATGAAACGTGAGTTCTGGAAATCCGCCGGTCTTCATCTTCTGGCCCCGGCCCCCGGCGGCTGGCTCGCCGTGACGCCGGCTTTCCTCCTGGCCTACCTGACTCGTCCGGAAATCCATCCGGTCGCCGAGAGCTGCGCGGCCGAAGTCAGCCTGCACGAGCGGCTGATGGATGACCCGTTCCGCGCCGTCACCGAAGCCGAATTGACGGCCATTGCCGACCCCGATGTGATTGACAACTACCGGCATCTCATTGCCTTGCGCGATCGGCTGGCCGACGCCGGAACGGTCGAAGGGGCTTATCTCGACATTGTCCGCCGCGGTGAGGTCGCCTTGCCGCTGGTGTTCCTCGACCAACTCGTCCACGTCATCCTGCGTAACGCGCTTGCAGGTGTCACCGACCCGCTCCGCCTGCGGGCCGCCGAGGTACTGTTTCGCGAGCAGCGGGTCTCGACCGACGACGGGCGCATCATGCTGGCCGACGAGGAGATCGTCGACATGCATGCCCGTACAGGTCGCATGTCGGGGCTGGGCCAGTTGCTGGCCGAGTCGGGCACACCTGTGCGGCAGGTGACGCTCGATGTCCTGACCGAGGCGAACAAGGAGATCTACTGGGACCGCTCCGACCGCTTCGACACCGTCATCGACCTGCGCTTCGGCGAGCCGGCACTTGATGCCCTTGCCCGTGTGATGGAGACCTGGCTTGCCCATCTGCTGGGCCTGGAGGTGCGCATCGAACCTCGCCCCAAGCTGGAGGATGCGGACTGGCGCTGGCACATTGGCCTCGACCGGGAGGCGACCAGGCTTCTCAACAAGCTCTACGAGGGCAGAAGTCCGGGGCTGGAGGAAGCCTCCCGCATCATTGGCCTGTTCCGGATGACGATCCTGGAGACGGGCCGCGTGATCGAGCGGGTGCAGGGGCACCCTGTCTATCTCGCGCTGGCGAAATCACCCGACGATCGCCTGCACATGAAGCCACACAACCTTCTGGTCAACCTGCCGCTGCGTCAGGCCGATTGACGGCGATGGGCCCCTCAGTCGAGGCCGTGGGGCATCTCATTCGCGTAGAGGTAGGTCTCCGAGCCGGCGTTTGGATCGACGGCAACGGTCAGCAGCGTGGCGAGCGTGAGCCCGATCAAGGTCGTAATGAACAAGGGGCGCATGGGGTTGGATTGGGCCTCGAACCTTATGGGCCGCGACGCGGCCAGTGAACGTGTCTGCGACCCGCCGGGCTGGGCAGGGCCGTTCGGGGGTCGCACCCGTCGCGGGACTGTGTGACGTGTTTTCGAACCCGCGAACAGGGCCTCTCACGCCGTGTTGAGCAGGTGTGATGGGAGACCGGCTCAACAGTCCGGGTCAGGCGTCAGCCGAGGAAATCTTCCGGCTTGCGCGGAGCGGCTCGCTGCGCTGCCGCCTGGGCGAGGTCGTCGTCCGTGGTGTGCATCTTCGGACGCGGTCCCCCGCTGAAGGGATCGTTGCTGGAATTGGCCAGGGTCTCGATCCGGCAGGTATCGCACATCTGCAGGATCGCGATCTGCCCCTCGCCTTTGAACATCGAGTGCCCGCGCAGCTTGCCGACGATCATCTCGACCGAGGACTTGGTGCCAAAAGGCTTGCTGCAGCGGATGCAATTGAATGGGTCTTCCGTTTTGAGCACGCGCGGAGCAAGTGCGGCCGTCGTGAAGTCGTAGCGCGGGTCGAGCCGCATCACCTTCTCGGGACAGGTTGCAACGCAGATGCCGCATTGGACGCAGGCCGCCTCCGTGAAGGAGAGTTCCGGACGGTCCGGGTTGTCGGAAAGTGCGTTCATCGGGCAGGCCCCGACGCACGCCAGACAGAGCGTGCAGCCGGTGGTGTCCACCGTGACCTGTCCGAACGGGGCCCCGGCCGGCAGTTGCAGGAGATCGACAGGAGCCGGAGACGTTTCATGCAACTTGGCGAACACGGTCCGACCGGTTTCGCGCTTGCCGCTCGAGGGACCGAGCGTGTGCGCGGTCAGGACCGGCAGCGGTGACAGGTCGTGGAGGACGTGCTCGACGACATCGGGGTCGGCTTCCGCCAGAACCATGACCCTGTCGTCTCCGTAGCCGAGCCCGCCGGATATCGCGCTGACGAGACCAGCTTGTGCGAGGATGCCCGCCAATTCGTCGGGCCGCTGCGGCGGGGCCAGCACCACGACACGCTCGGCACCGAGTGCCAGCGCCGCGCCGAGTGTTTCGTGAGACAGCGCCAGCGTCGAATTGAGTTTGAGTGGAATGACATTCGCCGGCAGCCCGCGGCCATGGCGCGCGATCGCCGCGATCAGGTCGCGCCCATGTGTGTCGTCATGGGCCAGGAGGACGGGCCGCTGTCCGCGCGCGGCCTTGTAGGCGTTCAACAGGACAGCGATGCGCCCGATCACATCGGCCCGCCGGGGCAGCGTGTAGCTGACAGCCCCCGTCGGGCAGACGCTGGCACAGGTGCCGCACCCGCCGCAGATGGCGGCGTCCACCGCCACGTGATCGCCGCTGGGCGAGATGGCCCCGAGCGGACAGGCATCGAGGCAGTTGCGGCAGCCGACCTTGGCCGACCGCGAATGGGCGCAAAGTGCCGGCTCGAACGCGACATAGCGCGGCTTCTCGAAGGTGCCGACAAGGTCGACGATCTCGAACATCGCCTTCGCGACGGCCGCCGGGTTCTTCGGGTCCGCGCTGATGTAGCCATCCCTGCGGCCATGGCCCGAGACCAGCGCCGGCAGTCCCGAAATGTCGAGGATCAGGTCGCAGCGCGTCTTGGCACCGTCGCGGGCCATCGCGAAGTCGAAGCGGCTGCGCGACGAGGGCAGAACGGGTGCGTAGCCGTCGACGCTGACCTCGAAGGCTCCCAGTGCACCGCGAACGCCGCGGATGCGCCCGGAATAGATGGGTGTGCGGACAACCGCAGGCGGCAGCGCATCCGCCGCATCCGCAAGCACGACGGTGACCGACAGGCGCTCAGCCAGGCTGTTGGCGACATCGAGTGCCTGTTGTCCTGCGCCATAAACGAGGCATTGACCTTTGGACTCCAGCGTCACCGTACCCGCCGGCACCGCTTCGTAGGAGGCTTCGGCCAAAAGTGCCGCCATCTTCGGCAATGCCGCGCCGCCGGCTCGCGACCAGCCGGCCGTCTCGCGGATGTTGGCAAAGGCGATCGGCGGCGTTTGGGCTTCGCGCTCGGCTGCGACCTCGAGAAAAAGCGGGGCTTCCTGCGTGCAGGCGACGACCATCCGCTCGCCGGCCGCCAGGGCCGTCTCGAACGCTGGAAGGTCGGAGCGGCAGAGTTCGGTGTGCAGGGTCAGGCCGGCGGTCCCATCGAGCGCCGCCCCGAGCGATGCCGGGTCTATACTCATCGTCTTCTGGCATGAACAGACGAGAACGCGTGCAGGATCGGGGGAGCGTGAGGTCATCGTGGCCCTGCTGGAGCTGCTGGCTTGGCGCGTGCAGTGAGGCTATGCCTCAGAACGCCTTTGCCCAAGGTGAAAAGTCGAATATATACTTTAGCCGAAAGTCGACGGCGACGGAGCTTTCTGCGTCATGGGTCATGCGATCACGGTTCGGTTGGGTGTGATCATTGCACGAGAGCGAATCGATCACCCGTGGCAGACGCACCGGTGGCGTCCGGTCAGCGTCCTGCTCGATGCACCGCCCGTGGATGGGGGCTGGCGCGAATTGAGCCGCACCGCCAAGTCGGTCCACTATCACGCCACGACGCTCTCGCTGGAGCTGCACCGCAAAGAGACGATGGCCTACCGGGTCAACCTGGCCAATGGCGAGCCATCCGTTTACGTTGTTCTGCGCGAGGATCCTGGCGAGCAGCCGTTCCCGATCGACGTGCATCTTGTGACGGCCTCTCCGTTCGAGGCACAGGCCCACGGTGATCTGGGGTTCGACCAGGTGGAGGCCGTGCCGATGCCACAGCCGCTAGTTGCTCTCGTCCAGGCCTTCATCGACGAGCACCACGTGGAGGAGACGTTCGTCAAGCGGCAGCGCGAGCGTCATGTGAAGGCCGAGGAGCACCAGTTCGGCCAAGAGCCGCTGATCGTCCTGCGCGACCGCATGGGCGGCGATGCTCCGGCTGCCCGCACACAACCGCGCGACGACCTGAAACGTGGCAATACGGGCAAGCCCGAATGAACGGTGAGCCGCGAGAGAGCTTCCTGGGTCGCTGGGCGCGGCTGAAAGAGGCCGGGAAGCGCGGCGAACCCGCCGCGGCTGCCCCCGTTCCGGAAAACCCTGTGGGCGTGGAGCCTGCGCCGGCCCTTGCCGTGGACCCGGCGGCCGAGGCCGACCGTCTGCCGCCCGACGACAGGACCCCGGTCGAGGCATCGCCGCCGCCACCGGCCCGCGACTTCACCGGTTTTGATTTCGACGCACTCGACTTCAGCAGCGACTACACCCAGTTCATGGGCCGCGATGTGCCCGAGGACGTGCGCAATAAGGCGCTGCGCAAGCTCTGGGTTTCGGATCCGATCCTGGCCAACCTCGACGGCCTCGATGATTACCGGGGCGACTATACCGACTCAGCCGTCGCGGTGCCTCACGGCATGCTGAAGACGGCGTATCAATACGGCCGCGGGTTCCTGTCCAACGAGGAGGTGGCCGAATGGGAGGCCATCGGCCGGCCAGAGGAGCCACTGCCGACGACGGACGCCGATGAGACGCGCACCGATCCTTCGGTCGTGGCCGCCTCGACCGGTGAAGACGAGGCAATACCAGCCGACGGGCCCGCCGACAGCTCAGCGACCGGGGCCGCCTGTGCCATGTCGGTCAAGGCGCAGGACGCCGAGATGTTGGCCGACTACGAGGCGGAGTTCCCCCAACCCGCCAATTCCCTCGACACTGCCAAGGATACATAAGCCCAGCCGAACGGCGATCCGACACATCGTCATCGGGCCGCCGCGCCATACAGGCCCGGTTCCCGTCGGTTACGTGATCAGCCTTGCGGTCCAAGCCCTGGGTCTGCCAGATGCTGACGGAGCATTTCAGCATACTGCTTGGTCATATCGGCCACGAAGATTTCATGGTTGTCGACGTTCAGCACGGCTTTGGCCACGTGTGCGTTGTAGCGGGCAGCCGCATAGAGGAACGCCATATGCAGGTCCGTGGCGCGGACCTTGGCGTTCTCCCGGTTGGCAACGTCGATGAATTTGTCGGCGATCTTGAGGAACTGCGCGGTATCCAGAGCACCCTCGACTTTGGCTGCGACGCGGCGGTCTTTCCTGTTCATCCAGCCCGATCCCTTCGCCCTGCTCGTCAGTTTCTGATGCCGCCATACCAGCACATCGGGTCGTGGACGGGAACACCGGCACCTTCAGACGCGGGCCGCGCCAGGCCCAAGACGTCACGTTTGAGAATGCCGGCGTCCCCGGCCGCCCCGGTGTTTTCCGTCCCGTGCAGGGCGCAGGCGGCGAGGCCCGCCATCAGCGCGGCCGCCTCCAACCGGTCTGGAGATGGCTTGGTCAACCCGGGAAACATCGTTGCCCCTGCGGCACTGATCCAGGCATCCGTCGCACCAGCAGGAGCCGTGGCACCCGCCCCGCCCAGTGGGGCAGGTGCCACCGTGAGCAGCGCGGGTCCGACCACGGCACCAGCCGCCAACGCATCGGCCGGCGCGATGATCAGCGGCCGCTTCAACTGGCGGCTGGCTTGCACAAGCAGGCCGCTGATCGGCGCGAGGCCGGCAGGCACGTCGAGCGCGACGACGACAGCGGGCGTCTGCGCCAGAAACATCAAGGCGCGCGCGACGGAGTTTGCGTCCGATGTTGCGGCGCGCACGATGATCAATCGGCTGTTGCGGTAGGCCGACAGCAGGGCCTTGGCGAGCCGCGTTCCCTCGCCCACGACCGCGGGTGAAAAGGGCCGGATGTCACCGTCGACTAGATCGAGAGCGATCGCCTCTCCTTCGCCGTCGCGGGCCAGCCGTGCCGCGATGACGGGGTCGGTGTAGTCGACGCCGGTCGAGACGAGTGCCACCGCCGTCCCGCCGGGGTCGAGGCCCGCGGGCACTTTCGGATCGGCCGCTGAAGCCGGTCCAAGCCATACCGAAAGGGTCAGCGCCGCGAGCGCCACCCCGATGCGACGGGCGGCCGTCATTCGCTGCTGGTTTCGCGAGCGGGGCACCCAGCCTCGCGCTGCACCGGGCTCGCGGCGGTCCCCAGCGGACCAACCGTCGTGACGATGAGGTCGGCAATCGCCGCGATATCGTCGAGTGAGAACACAGGAACCTGCCCGTCCTCGATGGCATGGTCGGCCGCAATGGCAAAAACCATGGGGTCCTCGTCGGCGAGTGTGCGCTTCGTCAGCGAGGCCGACCGGCGCGCTTCGATCTTGGCGATCGGGGCCGATTTGTAGCCTTCGACAAGGATCAGGTCAGCGGGATCGAGCGCGGCGATGATCTCTTCGAAATTGGGCTCCGGTGCGCCGGACAGTTCCGTGACGACGGCCCAGCGTTGCCCCGATACGACGGCGACCTGTCCCGCCCCGGCCCGGCGGTGACGGGCCGAATCCGTGTCGCCGTTGTCGATGTCGAAGGCATGGTGAGCGTGCTTGACGGTCGCGACGCGGTAGCCGCGCCGCGTGAACTCCTCGACGAGCCGCACGGTCAGCGTCGTCTTGCCCGACTTTTTCCAGCCGGCGATCCCGACGATCGGTGTGCCGCAGGGCGCGCGCATCATGCGTTGAGCCTTGTCATTGGTGAGTAGGGGCCAGAAGCCCCTTCAACTCGTCGAGCTCGTCGGGCGTATTGGCGTTGAAGAAGGGATCGACCGGACGCCCGTTTATGGTCTCGAACGGGAATTCGACGATAGTCGAGCCGTGTCGGTCGGTCCAGTCCAGGACCTTGCGGAGGCCGGCTTCGATTGCCGATTTCAAGTCCGGCGCAAGCGCGACCGGCCAGAGG
The DNA here is from genome assembly GCA_033765285.1 of Hyphomicrobiaceae bacterium. Lineage (GTDB taxonomy): Bacteria > Pseudomonadota > Alphaproteobacteria > Rhizobiales > Hyphomicrobiaceae > Filomicrobium. The sequence continues at coordinate 91,739 of JANRIE010000035.1, forward strand.
CCGATCACCGGATGCGCATGGCCACCCGACGACGCCAGCGCGATGCGGGCCCGGCTCGACTCTAAGCCGTGGGCCAGTCGGGCCACCAGATCTGCTGGGATCAGCGGGGCATCAGTCGATACGGTTGCAATGTGGGTCGCCGCGCCAGCGTGCCGGGCACTCCACTGCATGCCGGCCAGGACCCCGGCTAGTGGTCCGACCTGCCCGGAGATGCTGTCGGCCACCACTGGCAGGCCCAGGGATGCAAAGCGCTCGGGTGCGCCATTGGCGTTGACGACCATGGTTCCAACCTGGGGCGCGAGCCGGGCGGCCACGTGGGCCATCATCGGTTGCCCGGCGACCGCCAACAGGCCCTTGTCGCCGCCGCCCATGCGCCGCGATTGCCCGCCGGCAAGCAGAACGCCGGTGATCGCCTCGCGCGCGATGCTCATGGACGAGACCCCCTCAGTGCAGTTTCACCATGGGCTCGGTGCGCCGCGTGATCGTTCGCGAAACCGTATCGAGCGCGACCTTCCAGAAGCCGTGCAGCGCCCATTCGTGCATCTTGTAGAGCGAGCGATACATGAGCTTGGCGAACGCACCTTCGATCCACATGCTTTTGCCCGAGACAAACCCCATCAGGCTGCCGACGGTCGAATAGTCGCCGAGCGAAACGAGAGACCCGAAATCGCGATACTTGAACGGCCGCACAGCCTCGCCGCGCATGTGCCGCGGCAATTCGGTTATGAGATGCGAAGATTGCTGGTGGGCGGCTTGCGCGCGCGGTCCGATCGGTTTGTCGGTCCCGGCTGGCACCAGGTAGGCGGCATCACCGATGACGAAAACATTAGGGTCGCGCGTCGTCTGCAAGCTGTCCTTGACGACGAGCGTGCCCATCCGCGAGACCTCCAGGTCGTCGAGCCTGCTGAGGACGTCGGGGCCTTTGACGCCGGCGGCCCAGACCACGAGCTGCGAGGGGATGAACGTCCCGTCCGCCAGTGTCACGCCCTCCGCCGAGACCTGTGTCACTCGCGCGTTGGTGCGGATGTCGACACCGAGCGACCGGGTCAGGACTTCGGAGGTGGCCTGCGACAGCCGCTCCGGCAACGCCGGCAGGATGCGCGTGGCCGCGTCGATCAGTGTGATGCGGATATCCCGCTCCGGCTTGATCCTGTCCAGGCCGAAGGCGACCACGCCGCGCGCGGTGTGATGCAACTCTGCCGACAACTCGCAACCCGTAGCGCCGGCCCCGATGATGGTGACGTGGAGCTGGCCGGCCTCGACGGGGCCTTTCTGGGCATTGGCTCGGATGCACGCGTTCACCAGCCGCCTGTTGAACCGTTCGGCCTGCTCGGGCGTGTCCAGCATGATCGCGTGTTCGGCGACGCCGGGCGTTCCAAAGTCGTTGGTGACCGAGCCGATGGCAATGACGAGCGTATCGTAGGCGATGGCTCGTGCCGGCGTGATCGGCTCGCCGTCTTCGTCGAATGTGGCGGCGGTGAACACGAGCTTGCGGCTACGGTCGATGCCGGTCATTTCGCCGAACCTGTATCGGAAGCCATGCCAGTGGGCCTGGGCCAGATAATCGAGTTCATGGCGCGAGACGTCCATGCTGCCGGCGGCGATCTCGTGCAGCAACGGCTTCCAGATGTGCGTCCGTGAGCGGTCGAGCAGCGTGATATCGGCCTTGCGCTTGCGGCCGAGCTTGTTGCCGAGTTGGGTGGCCAGTTCCAGACCTCCCGCTCCGCCGCCGACGACGATGAACTTGTGCATGTCCGGCGGGCCCGGAATGAGCATCGGCTCGTCGGTACCCATCGGCGCTGGGTTCGGCGTCGTCGTGGCGGGGCTGCCGGTGGGGTCCATCATGCAATCCTTTTTTGTGCGGGTCGGCTCAGCTGCGGATCTCGCCGCCCGTTGCCTTTGCGACGGCTGCAACGATGCGGCCGCAAACGGCCTCGATCTCGGCGTCGGTGAGGGTCTGCTCGAGGGGCTGCAGTGTCACCTCGATCGCCAGTGACTTCTTGCCCTCCTCGGCAAGCTTGCCACCTTGGAAGACGTCGAACACGCCAACCGCCGCGATCAGCTTCTTGTCGGCACCGAGTGCGGCGCGGATGACATCGCCGGCTGGCACTGCCTGGTCGAGCAGGAACGCGAAGTCGCGTTTGACGGGATTGAGGTCGCTCACCGGCAGAGGCGGACGCGTGCGACCCTGCCGCTTCTTCTCCGGCGGGATGGCATCCAGGAACATTTCGAAGGCGGCGACCGGAGCCTCCACGTCGAGGCCGGCCAAGGCTCTGGGATGCATCTCGCCGAAATGAGCAAGAATGACCTTGGGTCCGAGCCGCACCGTCCCCGATCGGCCCGGATGAAAATAGCCGGGAGCCTCGCGCACGATCTGGGCCTTGGACGGATCGACGCCGAGCGCCGCCAGCACGCCGAAAACGTCGGCCTTGACGTCGAACACGCCGACCGTTTCGCCGTGACCGTCCCAGTGCCGGCCGCTGCCGTTGATTTTCGCCGTACCCGCCCGGACCCCGGAGGCAAGCTGCACCTGTTCCGTCTCGCCTGGCCCCGTGTAGGCCTGGCCCAGCTCGAACAGCGCCACGTCCGACAGCCCACGGTTGCGGTTGCGCTGCACGGCCGTGACGAGGCCCGGCAGCAGGCTGGGTCGCATCGAGCTCATTTCCGAGGAAATGGGATTGGCGAGTTCCAGGCTGTCATCGCCGCCGCCGAACAGCGCGGCCTGCGCACGTGTGATGAACGACCATGTGACCGCTTCCACCAGACCGCGCCCGGCCAGCGTGCGCCGTGCGCGCCGCGCCCGCCGCTGGCGCTCGGTCAGCACCCCGCGCACCCCGGCTTTCATCGCCGGCAGCGGCGTCGAGGGAATGGAGTCGAGCCCGGCGATGCGCGTGACTTCCTCGACGAGGTCGGCTGGTCCGTGGAGGTCGGGCCGCCAGCTCGGCACGCTGACTTTCAGAGTGCCGCCCTTGCCGGAAACCTTGCAGCCGAGCTTTTCCAGGATCGTCCTGATCGTAGAGTCGGCGAGCGTGAGCCCTGTCAGTTTCTCAACGCGCGCCGTTTCGAATGCGATGACGGTCTTGGGATTGGGCACGGTGCCGGCGACCCGCGCTTTGGACGGCTGCCCCCCCGCCAGTCTGACGATCATGTCGGTTGCCAGATCGAGACCGCTGATGACCGACTGCGGATCGACGCCGCGCTCGAACCGATAGCGGGCATCCGTGACGAGCCCGGTCTTGCGGCCTGTCTGCGCGGTACGCACCGGATCGAACCACGCGCTTTCGATCAGCACGTTGACGGTCTGGTCCGTCGAGCCGGTCTCTTCTCCGCCCATGATGCCGCCGAGCGCGAGCGGCCCGCGGCTGTCGGCGATCACGCACATCCCGACGTCCAACTCGTAGGTGCGCCCATCTAGCCCCCGCAGGCTCTCGCCAGACCGTCCGAGCCGGGCGACGACGCCGCCTGTCAGCTTGTCGGCGTCATAGACATGCAGCGGTCGGCCACGGTCGAAGGCGATGTAGTTCGTCACATCGACGAGGATATTGCGCGGTCGCAAGCCAACCGCCCTCAGCCGGTTCTGGAGCCAGGCCGGCGACGGACCATTCGTGACACCGGCCACGTGACGGCCGGCGAAGACCGGGCAGGCGCTTTCGGTGCCGCTGGGAAAATCGAGTGTGATCGCGACCGGGCAGTCGGTGTCGCCCTCGACCGGCCCTAGTTGCGGTTCAGGCTTCAGCGTGCCAAGTCCCGCAGCGGCGAGGTCGCGGGCAATCCCGCGCACGCCCGTGCAATCCGGGCGATTGGGCGTGAGGCCGACTTCGATGACCGGATCGTCGAGGCCGATGGCCGCGACGTACCGCTCGCCGATCTTGTCGCTGTGCTCGGGGGATACCTCGATGATGCCGGTGCTGTCATCGGCTAGCTGCAACTCGGCGGCCGAACACATCATGCCGTTCGAGACCACGCCGCGCACCGGCTTCTCGACCAGCGTCACGTCGAGGCCCGGCACATAGGTTCCAATCGGCGCGAATACGGCCAGCATGCCGGCCCGTGCGTTCGGGGCCCCGCAAACGACTTCGAGTGGTGGCTTGCCCGGCGCGACCTCCACTTGCAGCACCTGCAACCTGTCGGCATCCGGATGCCGCCGGGCCTCGATCACCCGCGCAACGGTGAAAGCAGACAGCTTCGCGCCGCGGTTCTCGATGCCGTCGACCTCGAGACCGATCGCCGACAGTGTCGTTGCGATCTGGTCGAGCGAAGCCGACGTCTCGAGGTGGTCCTTCAGCCAGGAGAGCGTGAACTTCATGCGCCGTGCCTTTCCCTCGTCATTGTGGGCCCTGACGAGCCGTCGGCTGTGCGGAACTGCTCCGCCCGGGTCGCAGCCGCAACCTGAGCCCGCGACGCCGGATGGCCTGAGCCTGTTCCGGGGCCGGCTCGGCGAGGGCCCGGCGGGCCCGCCGCAGTCGCGTCCAGATCAACGCGAAGGAGACGAGAATGCGCAGCAGTGTCAAGCCGTAGTAGATGCGAAACACGAACGCATAGAGCACGAACCAGCCGTTGTCTCGGTTCATTAGGATGGGCGAGGCCGAGAGGTCGAAATGTTCCATGAGGTCGAAAAAGCCGCCGCGCAGAACGAGATCGAGCCCGAACATTGCAGCACCGACTGGACCGGCCCAGATGGGTTCCCCGCCGCGGTCCGTGAAGAGCCGATGCCCTTCCGATTGCAAGGCGAGGCACGACACGACGAACAGCACATAGAAGACGAGCATCGAGAGGCCCATCGACCGGTAGTACAACATCACGTGCCGCAGCGTTTCGCCGGAGAAGCCGTATTGGATCCAGCTCTCCAGGTCGCGGTGCTTCTCGTCGTGGAAGACCCACGTCAGGATCGCCACGAGCACCATGGCGAACGAAAGCCCCACCGCGATCGTCACCGAGAGCGTCATGGTTCACTGTCTCTCCCCACATGCCGCGCGCGGGGTAAGGGCCGGAGGAGAGGGAGCCGCGCTCCTCAACCCATGCCTGGAGATCGGCCCTTCACCCTGGCCTCGCCCTGCGCAGAAGGGGCCCGAGGACGCGCCCCGTGGCAACCGCTGTTCAGCCCGACAGCCCACCGGCAAGCGTCGGCTGGTCGAGGACCGAGAAGCCGTAGTGCCTGAGCCAGCGCATGTCTGCGGCGAAGAATGCGCGCAGGTCGGGGATCCCGTACTTGAGCATGGCCATGCGGTCGATGCCCATGCCGAAGGCGAAGCCCTGGTAGCGGTCGGGATCGAGCCCGCAATTGGCGATCACATTGGGATGGACCATTCCGCAGCCGCCGATCTCCAGCCACTCACCGGGCTTGCCGAGGGCGGCTTTGTCGATGTCGATCTCGGCCGAGGGCTCGGTGAACGGGAAATGGCTCGCACGGAACCGCATCCGCACTTCGTCCACCTCGAAAAAGGCCTTGCACATCTCCTCGAGCACCCACTTGAGGTGGCCCATGTGGGTCTCCTCGTCGATCACCAGCGCCTCGATCTGATGGAACATCGGCGTGTGCGTCTGGTCGCTGTCGCAGCGGTAGACGCGGCCTGGGGCAATGATACGGATCGGCGGCTTCTGGCTGAGCATCGTGCGGATCTGAACCGGCGAGGTGTGCGTGCGCAGCACCAGGCGCGAGCTGTCGCCGGTCGACTTCAGGTAGAACGTGTCGTGATCCTGCCGGGCCGGATGCTCTTCGGGGATGTTGAGCTTGGTGAAATTGTAGTCGTCGCTCTCGATGTCGGGCCCCTCGGCGACGGCAAATCCCATCCCGGCGAAGATCTCGGCGAGTTCGTCCATCACCTGGCTGACCGGGTGGATACGGCCGTCGGCAAGCGGGCCGGACCGGACCGGCAGCGTAATATCCGCGGTTTCCGCTGCCAGCCGCTGGTCCAGCGCGGCGGCTTCGAGCAGCGCTTTGCGTGTGTCGAGTGCCTCTCCGACCCGCGCCTTGAGTTGGTTGACCGCGGCCCCGAACGCCTTGCGGTCGTCAGGCGCCATGGTCCCCAGTTCGGCCATCAGCGCCGAGACGGCACCTTTTTTGCCGAGTGCGCCGACGCGCACGGCTTCGAGCGCGGCAAGGTCGCCAGCGGCACCAACGTCGGCGATGAGCTTGCTTTCCAGGCTTGCGAGATCCTGTTGTCCGCTCACGACGGGCCTCATCTGGCTCGGGATGTCTGTTGTGGGACGGACTGCGGCGACGCCGCCTCTGTCACGCCCCTGCCAAGGTCAAGCCAATGTCGGCGGCCGCCCGAGGACGGCACACCGACACAACCCGTTCTGCCTCTGACCGTTCTGCCTCTGATCGAGCGACGGCGCGCCGCTGACGCCCCCGCAACGACAAAGGTGTGGGCCTCAAGCCGCAGCGGCAGCCTTCGCCACGGCGGACTGAGCCTGGGTGACGAGGGCATTGAAGGCGGCCACATCATGCACGGCGATGTCGGCGAGAACCTTGCGGTCGATCTCGATACCGGCCTTGTTGAGCCCGTCGATGAATCGGCCATAGGTCATGTCGTTGCCGGTCGCTTCACGCACCGCGGCGTTGATGCGCTGGATCCACAGCGCGCGAAACGTCCGCTTGCGGCGCTTGCGGTCGCGGTACTGGTACTGCATCGCCTTTTCGACGGCCTGCTTGGCGATGCGGATCGTATTCTTGCGCCGGCCGTAATAGCCCTTGGCGGCCTTGAGAACTTTCTTGTGTTTGGCGTGGGCGGTAACGCCGCGCTTGACGCGTGCCATGGAACTGCTCCGGGTCTGACGGTTTTTGGGGGCTTTGCCTGCGAAGGATCGTGCGGGTGAACGGGTCGGGGCGAGCTATCCAGCACAGCGCGTGCGTCTGGCTATCTCGCAGCGAACGTTCGTGTCACCGCGCGTAAGGCATGTATTTCTTGACGATCTTCGCGTCCGAGTCGCACAGCACCATCGTGCCACGCGCCTGCTGGATGAACTTGGCGTGGCGCTTGATCATGCCGTGGCGCTTGCCGGCGGCTTGCGCCTTGATCTTGCCCGTGGCCGTCACCTTGAAGCGCTTTTTCGCGCTCGACTTGGTCTTCAACTTGGGCATTTTGCTTCTCCTTCTTGGTCTCGCGGCCCAGCCCCTCCGCCAGATCGGCATCGGCCTGTCCCCCGTGCACCCGCCTGGTCACTTGAAACCGGACGCTGCTGGTCTGCCTTCCGGCAGATGTGGGACGGGTGCTTCGCATTACGGCACGCCATGCGAGGTGATTGATGCAAAGCATGAGAGCCGCCACGGCATGCCCCGCCGGGCGGCTACAGAAGCGCGCTGTATACATGGAGCCGTCAGCGAGTGCAATGGGCGGTGATGTCCCAAAGCCGTCGTGGCAAACGCATGGTATCGACCAGCGAGGCGGGATCGGCGGCCGCCACAGTCAACGATCAGGAGACGAATAATGGACAGCGATCTTCAACTCATGCTCGTGACGGTCGGCGTTGCCGCCATTGCAGTATTCATCATCGACTACTTCGCTAATCTGTTGGCGTTCGGCAATCGCTTCATCAACGCGATCGCCTCCGCCGTGGTTCTCATGGTGGCCCTCGCTGGGGCGCTGTATCTGCGCGGCCTGCCGATCGAGCCAGAGGTGGGTGGCCTGGCCGCCGCTGGCGCGATCATGTTCGTCATAGGCTGGATCGGGAACATGATCGCCTTCTCCGGGCGGTTCACCAACGCGCTCGTGACGGCGCTGCTGTTTGCCCTGGCGTATGGCGCCTTGGGATATTTCTTCCTCAATCCCCACGCGTCGATTCCAGTATGACGGCCGGCCGCCCGGCTGGGGCGGTATTCAGCCGGCACGCGCGGTTCTGGCCGGCGTAGACACGTGGTTTGGCACTCTCGGTAAGCTGGCGAGCGTCTAACGGCGGTTGCCCTTGACGCCTCATGTCCTTATTGCTTCCTGGGCAAGTCGACGAGGCCGCGCGGCCGCTCGATGGCATCAGTCGGGATCGCAATCGCCGAGCCCCGTTTTATTGATGCGGCCCACCGCCAGCGCGACGGCTCGGGGTGTCGAACCGGGGCCTGCGCAGGCTTGGCGTTACAGTGGGGGAGGGACGATGCGCTCGCTGAGTTTGGCCTTGTGTCTGATGGCGTTCTGGCTGGCGCTGTCGGGCCACTACACCACCTTCCTCATCAGCATGGGTGGTGTCGTGACCGCACTGTGCGTGGTTGTCGCCCGGCGCATGGGCGTCGACGACGCCGAAGGCCATCCCATCGCCTTGCTACCTCGCGCCATCCTCTACTGGGGGTGGTTGTGGGTCGAGATCGCCAAATCGGGGTGGTCGGTGATGCGCATTGTTCTCGACCCGCGTCTGCCGATCTCGCCGACGATGACCCGCGTGCGAGCCAGCCAGCGGACGGCGGTCGGCCTTGCCACATACGCCAACTCGATCACGCTGACGCCTGGCACGATGACGACCCACGTCGATGCCGACCTGTTCACAGTGCACGCGCTGGTCCGTGCCGGTGCCGATGACGTGGAGGCCGGCGGCATGAACGACCGCGTCACGGCCTTCGAGGGAGTGCGCTGATGTTCTACGTGGCCACCTTCGCTCTGCTGCTGGCTCTGTTTTTCGTGGTCATTCGCGCCATTTCGGGCCCGACGGTGTTCGACCGCGTCCTTGCTGGAAACACGATCGGGTCGCTCGCGATCCTGTTGCTCGCCGCGCTCGGGTTCATGAACGGCCGGCCCGAGTGGCTCGACATCGGCATCACGTACGGCCTGTTGAACCTTATCGGCACGTTCGCCGTGCTCAAGTTCTTCCGTCATGGCGACCTTGCCCATGACGTCGAGGAGGACACAGGGGGCACATCATGGAAATGATCGCGCCGCTCCGCGATGCTGCAAGCTGGATACTGATCTGCACCGGCTCGTTCGTCATCCTGACGGGGGCGATCGGTATGCTGCGGATGCCCGACGTCTTCACCCGCATGCATGCGGCCAGCCTGATCGACAGCCTAGGCGCGGCCTTGCTGATCCTGGGTCTCATGCTACAGGCCCCTGGCGTGCTCGTTGCTCTCAAACTTGCGTTCGTCTTGGCCCTGCTGTTCTTCCTCGGCCCGGTTGTCACACATGCGCTGGCGCAGGCCGCTCTCGGCCAACTCGACCCCATGCTCGACGAGGATCGCCGCGCCCGCGAGCCGCCATCGGCGCTGCCAGGCCGTCCCGCAGACGAGGGGAGGCCGCGCGCATGACCGCAGCCCAGGCGCAGGTGCCCAACGCCGAACTGTTCGTGATGATGGTATTGCTGAGCCTACTGGCCGCCATCACCATTGCGATCATCAGGCAGCGAAATCTGTTCGCAGTCGTCATTCTGTCCGGCATCTATAGCTTCTTGCTGGCCTCCGTGATGATGGCACTCGATGCGGTCGACGTCGCCATGACCGAGGCCTCGGTCGGCGCTGGAATATCGACGGTCCTCCTGTTGGCGACCCTGCATCTGACCGGTGCGCGGGAATACCCGCAGAAGCGCTCGGTTTTCATCCCCCTATTTGTGACGACCGTCGTGGGCGCCGCGCTGGTTTGGGGCACGGTCGGATTGCCGGCGTTCGGCCTCGCGGATGCGCCGATCCATACCTACAACGCGCCGCGCTACATCGAGTATTCCGCCGCCCATAAGATGCCGCCCAACATGGTCTCCGCCGTCCTGGCCGACTTCCGCAGCTTCGACACGCTGGGCGAGTCGACAGTGGTTTTCACGGCGGGCCTCGGCGTGCTGTTGCTGCTGCGCGGACGCCGCCGGAAAATGGACGAACGCGACGACCCGGAGGGTGAGGTATGAAACTCGACCTCGTCCTGAGGGTGGGCACGAAGCTCGTGCTGCCCTTCATCCTGCTGTTTGCCCTCTACGTGCAACTCCACGGAGACTATGGCCCCGGTGGTGGGTTCCAGGCCGGTGTCATCTCGGCTGCCATGGTGATCCTCTACGCTATCATTTTCGGCGTCCAACAGGCCAAGCGCATCGCGCCCCAATGGCTCGTCGAGACGATGATGCCTCTCGGCGTCCTCATCTATGCGGGCACCGGCGTGGCCGGAATCGTGCTCGGGTCCAAGTATCTCGACTACACACCCTTCGCGGCTGACTTTCTGCTCGCCCACGAGTGGGGGATCCTGCTCGTCGAGGTCGGCGTTCTCGTCACCGTATCGAGCACGATGCTGGGCCTGTTCTATGCGTTTGCCGAGAGGGGGCGCTGATGGAGGCGTTGGAGCGCTTCGCGACGCACTACAACTACGTCGTCACCGTCTTTCTCATGCTGTCGGGCCTGTTCATCGTGATCGCCCGCGGCAACCTCGTGAAAAAGCTGATCGGCCTGGGACTGTTCCAGACGTCCGTCTATCTGCTCTACCTGACGCCTGCGAAAATCCTGGGTGGCACACCGCCGATCTACGATCACCACTTCAAGGTCTACTCCAACCCGCTTCCGCACGTACTGATGCTGACGGCGATCGTTGTCGGCGTTGCGACCCTGGCGCTGGGTCTGGCGCTCGTCGTGCGCATCAGCGAGGCCTATGGGACGATCGAGGAGGATGAGATCTTCGAAAAGGACGGTCAGGAATGATTGCGATGCTCGAGTCCGTCGGGCCACATCTGCCGATCCTGATCGTCATCATCCCTCTGTTGGGGTCCCTGCTGGTCGCCTTCACACGTAGCGGCAACCTCGCCTGGCTCATCGCGTCCCTGTCGGTCCTGCCGCTGCCCGTAGCCGCGGTCCTCATGACCATGTCCGTCCTGCGCACGGGCCAGCCGCTCGTGTACGAGATGGGCAACTGGCCAGCCCCGTATGGCATCGTCTACAAGGTCGACGCGCTGTCGGGGTTTGTCCTGTGCGTGGTGGCCGCGATTGCCGCCGTCATCATGCCGTTTGCCCGCAAGAGTGTCGCAACCGAGATCCCGTCACACCAGCAGTCGTGGTTCTACGCCCTCTATCTGCTGTGCTTGTGCGGTCTGCTCGGGATCGTCATCACCGGCGATGCGTTCAACGCGTTTGTCTTCCTGGAGATCTCATCGCTGTCCAGTTACGCGCTGATCGCCCTCGGCCGCCATCGCCGCGCGTTGCTCGCCGCCTACCAGTATCTGATCATGGGTACGATTGGCGCGACGCTGTATGTCATCGGTGTCGGATTACTCTACTTGACGACGGGGTCGTTGAACTTCGACGACTTGGCCGTGCGCCTCGCCGAGGCGGACAAAACCTACCACGCCAGCCTCATGGCCGCGCTCGGGTTCATGGTCGTCGGCATTTGTTTGAAAATCGCCTTGTTTCCCCTCCACGTCTGGCTGCCCAACGCGTATGCCTACGCGCCCTCGTTCGCGACGACGTTCCTTGCCGGCACCGCGACGAAAGTCGCGCTCTACCTCCTGATCCGAGTTCTGTTTTCCGTGTTTGGCGTGGCGATGGTCTATGACCGCCTGCCCATATCCGACGTTCTCGTCGTGCTGTCGGTCGCCGCCATGTTCATCGCGTCGGTCAGCGCGATTTTCGAGAACAATGCAAAGCGCATGCTGGCCTACTCGTCGCTGGCGCAGATCGGCTACATCACCCTAGGGATCGGCCTGGCCAACATCCACGGGTTGACCGGAGCGCTGGTGCACATCGCCAATCACGCGGTCATCAAGACGGCTCTGTTCCTGGCACTCGGTGCCGTCGTCTACCGCATCGGATCGGCTCACTATTCGGATATGGCCGGCCTCGGCCGCCGCATGCCGTTGACGATGGGGGCAGTCGTCATTGCCGGCCTCGGGCTGATGGGAACGCCCGGGACCGCCGGTTTCATTTCCAAGTGGTACCTGGCGCTCGGGGCGATCGACGCAGGACTTTGGTCGGTCGTTTTCCTGATCGTGGCGAGTTCGCTGCTCTCTGTGATCTATGTCGGCCGGCTGACGGAGGTGATCTTTTTCCGCGAGCCGTCGCCGCGGGCAATGGCTGCGCGAGACCCGCCGCTGTCGATGCTCGTGCCGCTCTACGTCTTGGCAGCGGCGACGATTTATCTCGGCTTCGATACGCGCGCCACCGCAGAGATCGCCGCGACGGCCGCGGGTTTCCTGGTCGGGGGGCTCACGCGATGACCTCGTTCACGCCCGAATTTCTCCTGGCGGCCGCGCTGGTCATCCCGTGGATCGCCGCCGCGACGATCCCCCTTGCGCATGCCGCGCCCAATGTCCGGGAGGCGGTCACGCTGCTGGCGGCGGGGGCGCTCGCGGTGGTCACCTGGAGCCTCTATCCGGCGGTGCTCGCCGGGGCCCGGCCCGAACTTCAGCTCGCCCAAGTCGTTCCAGGCCTCGACGTCGCGTTCAGGGTCGAGCCACTCGGCCTGCTCTTTGCGCTCGTTGCCTCGACGCTGTGGATCGTGAATTCGATCTACTCGATCGGGTACATGCGCGCCAACGAAGAGCCGCGTCAGACGCAGTTTTATGTCTGCTTCGCCGTGGCCATCGCCTCGGCCATGGCGCTCGCCTTTTCGAAAAACCTGTTCACGCTGTTCATCGCCTACGAGGTGCTGACGCTCTCGACGTATCCGTTGGTGACCCACAAGGGCAATGCCGAAGCGATTAAGGCCGGGCGCGTCTACCTCGTCCTGCTGATCGGGACCTCGATGGTGCTGTTTCTGCCGGCGATTCTGGCGACCTGGGTCTACGCCGGGACGCTCGACTTCACCGCTGGCGGAATCCTTGCCGGCAAGATCGGTCCATTGGCGCTCGGTGGGCTGCTGGCCCTGTTCGTGTTCGGCATCGGCAAGGCCGCAGTCATGCCGGTGCACTTCTGGCTGCCGGCCGCAATGGTGGCACCGACACCGGTGTCGGCGCTTTTGCATGCCGTCGCGGTCGTCAAAGCCGGCGTCTTCTCGATCCTTAAGGTGATCGTCTACATCTTCGGCATCGACACGCTGGCCGGTTCGAGTGCCGGCGACTGGCTGGTCTACGTCGCAGGCACCACGGTCCTGGCCGCCTCTGTCGTCGCGCTGCGCCAGGACAACCTGAAAAAGCGCCTCGCCTATTCGACGGTCTCCCAATTGTCGTATGTCGTGCTCGCGGCTGCGATCCTGACCCCGATCTCGGCCATCGGCGCGGCGATCCATATCGCGGGCCATGCGGTTGCCAAGATCACCCTTTTCTTCGCCGCTGGTGCGATCTACACCGCCGCCCACAAGACCGAGATTTCCGAACTCGACGGAATTGGCTGGCGTATGCCATGGACGATGACGGCCTTCGCCATCGGGTCCCTGGCGATGATCGGCTTGCCGCCCACGGCCGGGTTTCTCGGCAAATGGTTCTTGCTTCAGGGCAGCATGCAGACCGAGCAGTGGGTGGCGGTCGCCGTCGTCGTCGCTTCGACGATCCTGAACGCCAGCTATTTCCTGCCGATTATCGTGCGCGCGTTCTCTACCGCGCCACCGACCGAAGCCGACACCGCCGGCACGCATCATCATGGCGACGATCATGGTGAGGCACCCTGGCCGATGGTGCTCGCCCTCTCCGTCACAGCGGCCATGACGGTCTTGATGTTCTTCGCGCCAGACGTGCCCCTGTCGTTGGCCAAGGCCATGATCGCCGAGGTGAAGCCATGATCGAACCAAAGCGCGTCGACCCGGCAACTGCGCCAAAACCTTGGCTCGAAAGGCCCGCCACGATCCGGATGCTTTGGGTCGTATCCGGCGTGATCCTGGCCGGGCTGGTCCTGGCAGACCTCGCCATCGAACACCACTCCCACTTCGGTGTCGACGGCACGATGGGCTTTGGTGCGTGGTATGGGTTTGCCGCCTGCGTGGTGCTCGTGCTCGCGGCGAAAGCGCTCGGGCTCCTCCTGAAAAAGCCGGACTCGTATTATGATCGCTAGCCTCGTCCTTTCGCCCGGCTTGGTTCTGATCGCGGGCGGGCTGATGCTGCCGCTGCTGGCGCGCATCGGCCTGCGCTCGGTCGCCCTGTTGGCGTTTCCTGCGCTGGCCCTGGTCCTCGCGCTCGCCTTGCCGGACGGGGTGCTGGTCACGTCGCGCTTTCTCGGCCTCGACCTCGTTCCGCTGAAGATGGATGCCACGTCGCGCGTTTTCGCGACGGTGTTTGCACTGATGTCCTTCGCCGGCAGTCTCTATGCGCTGAATCAGAAAAGCACGATCGAACTGGCCAGTGCCCACGTCTATGCCGGCAGCGCCATTGGTGTTGCGACCGCTGGGGACCTCGTCACCGTCTTCATCTACTGGGAGGCCATGGCATTGGCCTCGACACTGGTCATCCTCAGTGCCGGGACCAAGGCGCACGCGAGCGGGATTCGCTATGCGGGCATCCACATGCTCGGCGGCGTTTTGCTCATGGCCGGCATCGCCGGCGAGATAGCAGCCACCGGCAGCACGGCGTTCACCGCCCTCGATCTCTCGACCGTCCCGCGCATGCTCATCCTGTCGGGCTTTCTCGTCAACGTCGCCGCGCCGCCCCTCTCGGCCTGGCTGCCCGACGCCTACCCGACCTCGTCCTGGTCGGGGATGGTCGTCTTGTCGGCGTTCACCACCAAGACCGCCGTCTACGTTCTCCTGCGCGGTTTCCCCGGCACCGAACTGCTCATCCCGATCGGCCTGTTCATGATCTTCTACGGGATCATCTACGCCATCCTCGAAAATGACATGCGCCGAATCCTCGCCTACTCGATCGTGAATCAGGTGGGTTTCATGGTGACGGGCATCGGCATCGGCACCGAGCTTGCGCTCAATGGGGCCGCAGCACACGCGTTCACGCATATCATCTATAAGGCATTGCTCTTGATGTCGGCTGGATCGGTACTGCTGATGACCGGCCGGTCGAAGTGCACCGACCTGGGCGGGCTCTATCGCACGATGCCCCTGACCGCCGTCTGCGGAATTGTCGGGGCCCTCGCGATGTCCTCGTTCCCGTGGACCTCGGGCTTTGTCTCGAAATCCATGATATCCGACGCGGCCGGCCGCGAGCATCTGGCTGTCGTCTGGTTTCTGCTGGCTGCGGCCTCCGCCAGCGCCTTCCTGTATGTCGGCATCAAGTTTCCCTGGTTCGTCTTCTTTCAAAAGGACAGCGGCCTGCGTCCCGAGGAGCCGCCGCTCAATATGCGGGTGGCCATGATCCTGCTGGCAGCCATCTGCATCGGCCTGGGGGTCTACCCCGATCCGCTTTACGCGATGCTTCCATATCCCGTTGCCTATGTTCCCTACACCGTGAGCCACGTCGTCAATCAGTTGCAGCTCTTGCTGTTTTCCGGACTGGCCTTCTTCCTGATGCTGCCGCTGCTCGAGCGTACTCTCACAATCACGCTCGACGTGGATTGGCTGTGGCGGCGGCCAGGGCCGTGGGTCGCGGGTGTCTTGGATCGCTACTCGGGTCTGACCTGGGAGAAGCTGGTCGACCAGGTGATCGCGATCAGCACGCAGCTCTATAAGCTTTTGTACCGGCACCACGGTCCCGACGGATTGTTCGGACGGAGCTGGCCGACGGGCACAATGGCGTTCTGGACAACCGTGATGCTCGGCACCGTCATGATTCTGTCCTACCTCTAAGTCGCGCGCGCGGCCTTGCCTCAGTCGACGAGCCCGAGCGCCAGTTGGACAGGGCGGAACGAGCGGCGATGTTCGGGTGTCACGCCCAATTCGGCAAGTGCACGACGGTGTTCCGGGGTGCCATAACCCTTGTGGCGTTCGAAGCCATAGCCGGGGTAGCGGCGCGCGAGTGCCACCATCAGCCGGTCGCGCGTGACCTTCGCAACGATGGAGGCGGCGGCGATCGACAGGCACCGGGCGTCTCCCCTGACGATCGGCCGCGTCTCGCATGTCAAATGGGGCACCCGGTTGCCGTCGATGATGGCGAGCCGGGGCGGCCGTGACAACAGCATGACGGCTTGCGTCATCGCCCACAGTGTCGCCGACAGAATGTTGTCCCGGTCGATCCGCGTGACATCGGCCGTGGCGACCCCAACGTCCGCATTCGCCAGGATACGATCGAACACCGCGGCTCGCGTCACCGGATCGAGTTGCTTGGAGTCGGCAATGCCTTCGGGGATCCGTTGCGGATCGAGGATCACCGCCGCCGCCACGACTGGACCGGCCCATGGTCCGCGCCCGGCTTCGTCCACGCCGGCAATAACGTCCCGGCCGAGGCAAATCTCGCTGGCCTCCAGGTCGAACGTCGGCAGGTTGGACGAATCGGCTTTCCTCATGTCCAGATGATGTTTGCCTTACCGACCAGCGCAAGATGGCCCAGTCGCCCCACGACCATTCGTCCACATCGGTTTGTCGCCGGTCCGATCCGCAGGATGCCATGATGGCGATGCTCCTCACAGTAGGCTCAACTGAGCACCATCCCGCGCCGGCCTGCGGAACAGGTCGCTGCGCAGAGGCAAGCGCCGCTCGTTGAGGCCATGCCGTTTGAGTGCGAGACGAAAGCGCTGCGCGATCTGCTCGGCATAAGGTCCGCTTCCGCGCTGCCGCAGCCCGAATGTCGACCTGTAGGCCTTGCCGTCATGCATGGATCGCACGAGCTTCATGATGCGGGCCGCGCGATCGGGAACCGCATTGGCCAGCCATTCCGTGAACAGCTCCTTGATTTCCAACGGCAACCTCAGCATCACATAGCCAGCTTCGCTCGCGCCGGCCGATGCGGCGGCCGCCAGAATTGACTCGATCTCGTGGTCGTTGAGGGCCGGTATGATCGGGGCAACCATCACGGCCGCCGGAATGCCTGCTGCGGCAAGCTGTGCAACCGCCTCGAGGCGTTTGGCCGGCGTCGATGCCCTGGGCTCCATGGCACGCGCCAGTTGCCGGTCACGAGTCGTCACGGAAAGCGCGACCTTGACCAGCCCATCGCGCGCCATGTCGGCCAGAATGTCGATATCGCGCGTGACGAGTGCCGACTTGGTCACGATGCCGACCGGGTGGCGCGCTTCGGCCAGCACTTCGAGCAGGCTGCGCGTGATCCTTTGCGTTCGCTCCAGCGGCTGGTAGGGATCGGTGTTGGTGCCGAGCGCGATCGTTTTGACCTGATAGCGCGGGTTTGCGAGCTCCTGGCGCAGGAGTGCGGCGGCGTTCGGCTTGACATAGAGCCGGCTCTCGAAATCAAGCCCGGCCGAATGTCCGAGATAGCAGTGCGTTGGTCGCGCATAGCAGTAGATGCAGCCATGCTCGCAACCTCGATACGGATTGATCGACTGGTCGAAGGAAATATCGGGACTGTCGTTCGTCGAGATGATCGAGCGTGCGGCGTCGACGGCGACGGTTGTCGCGAACGGTGGCAGGTCGGCGAGGCTGCCCCAGCCATCGTCCGCATCTTGCCGGACCGTCGCCTCAAAGCGGCCTGAGCGGTTCGATGCTGCACCCCGGCCGCGCCGCCGATCCTCGCGAACTTCACTCGTGACATCGTCCATGGAGAACGCTTCTCCGTCTCAACCGCGCCCGTTTGGATCATACACAAAATTCAGATTGAAAAAAGAACAAAAATAGAAATTAAAAGAAACATAGCGCGTATCATGTTGAACCCCTTGTTGGCCTCCCTCGCCTCATGGCAAACACCCGCACCATGATCACCGTGGTGCTTCCGACCCTTGATGCCGGCCGAACTTTGCCCGATTGCCTGACCGCGCTGATCCCTGCGGCGGTGGACGGGACGGTGCGCGAAGTCATCGTCGTCGATGGCGGCTCCCACGACGACACGCGCGTCATTGCCGACGCGGCCGGCGCCCGCGTGGTGGAGACCTCCGCCGGGCGCGGACGCCAGATCGCTGCTGGTGTGGCCTTGGCCAGCCAAAGCTGGGTACTCGTGCTGCATGCCGACACGGTCCTCGAAGTCGGATGGCACGACGAGGTGGCAGCGTTCATCGAGCGCCAGGAGGCCGGCACGCGCAGCCCTGCCGCAGCCGCCTTCCGCTTCGCCCTCGACGACGACGGGTTCGCCCCGCGCCTGCTCGAGACGGTGGTGGGCTGGCGCTCGCACCTGCTCAAGCTGCCCTACGGCGACCAGGGACTGCTCGTTCCGCGCGCGCTGCTGGCCGAAGTCGGCGGCTTCCGGCCACTGCCCATCATGGAGGACGTCGATATCGTGCGCCGTCTCGGCCGCCGTCGCCTGCGCATCCTGCGCTCGCGCGCGATCACCAATGCGGCGAGATTCCGCGAGGAAGGCTATCTGAGCCGAGTGGCCCGCAACCAGATCTGCATGGCGATGTATACGCTCGGCGTGCCGCCGGAGCGCATCGCGCGCTATTACCGCGGGCGCTCGGTGCCGACTCGGGCATCGGAGCCGGTCACCGTCAAATTGCCGTGACGTGGCGCAGTCCAGCGCTGCATCGGCTTCCGCAATTGACTATGTTGCGGCGCAAACCGTCATTTTGGAAGCTCGGAGCACCTACACATGATCGAAAGCAGCCGCCGCCAGGTCGTCGTCGGAGCCGCCGCAACCGCCGCCATTTTCGGGCTTCCCGCGCCACTTGCCGTATTCGGATCGGCGCGCGCCGCCGAACTGGAGGCGAAGGGGTTCCACCGCTTCAAGATCGGTGACGTCGAGATCACCACCGTTTCGGATGGTCAGTGGAACCGCCCGCACGATCCGGGCTTCATCACCAATGCGTCGGTGGACGAGACCAAGTCGGCCCTTGCCGCATCCGGTCTGCCGACGGATGGCGTGACGATCCCCTTCACGGTGACGTTCGCGCGCGCGGGTGGGCGGACGATCATGTTCGATGCCGGGACGGGCGCTCAGCTTGCCCCCACCGCGGGCAAACTGGCCGCAAACATGGCTGCGGCGGGTATAGCTCCCGAGGCGATCGACACCATTCTGTTGACGCACTTCCATCCCGATCACGTCTTCGGCCTCATGACGAAAGAGACCAACGCGCCCGTTTATCCCAACGCCCGCATCGTCGCACCGGACGCGGAGATGGCGTTCTGGACCGACCCGGGCGTGTTCGCCAAGCTGCCGGAGCATCGCCATGGTCTGGCCAAGCGCATCCAGGCGACCCTAGGCACCTGGAAAAACATCGAACGCGTGAGTGGCGAAACCGAAGTCGTGCCCGGCATCAGGACGCTGCCCGCGCACGGCCATACGCCCGGCCACACCGTCTACCACATCGCCTCTGGCACCGATCAACTCTTGGTCCTCGCCGACACCAGCAACATCCCCGCCCTGTTCGTCCGCAATCCCGGTTGGCATGCCGTCTTCGATAGCGATCCGCAAGCCGCCGAAGCGGTCCGCCGCACCCTGTTCGACCGGGTCGTGGCCGACAGCACCATCGTCACGGGCTATCACTACGGCATGCCGGGAGCCGGCCGCATCGCCAAGGATGGGGCTGCCTACGCGTTCGTGCCGCTTGCCTGAGGCACGGTCACCGCGACACGCGCCGCAGCGGCGGACGGGTGCACCCGCCCGGCGCCCGTCTTTACGGCCGCGCAACGAGGTCGGGCCGCAGCGGACGGCGTTCCGGCCACACCTCGTCGTGATGCTGAAAGAGGCCAAGGCCGGGCGCGTCAAGACGCGACTGGCGCGGGGGGTGGGAGTAGCGCGGGCCGCCGCGTTCTACCGCACGGCGGTGCGCTTGCTCCTCACGCGTCTGACCGCGCCGCGCCGCTGGGTCCTGCATCTGGCCATCGCGCCGGACGGGGCCGTGGCGACGCGCTCCCTGCCTGCGGGTCACCATCGCTTCGGTCAGGGCTCGGGCGATCTCGGCGACCGGATGCAGGCCGTGATGGACCGCCTGCCGCCGGGACCCGTCGTCATTGTGGGGTCTGACTGCCCAGGACTGCGAGCCGCTGACGTCGCGGCCGCCTTCCGGGCTCTGGGTCGTGCCGACGTGGCCATCGCCCCTGCCCCCGACGGCGGCTACGGTCTGGTTGGACTGCGCCGACGCCCCATGGTGCCGCGCCTGTTTGCCGGCGTTCGGTGGTCGCATCGCGAGACCCTGGCCGATACGCTGCGCAATGCTGCGGGGCTGGACGTTGCGCTCTTGCAACCGCTGGCCGACGTCGACGAGGCAAAAGACCTTCGCCACCCGTTGCTGCGCCGGCTCGTCGGCAGGCTCGTTTTGCCCAAGTTGACGTGCTAAGCCGGTCGTATTGATGGAGCCGGACGCGCGGCCACGGATCGTCGTCTGCCGCTCGACGCAGTGCGCGCGGATGTTCATGGCGTTAGGGGTGTTTCAGGGACATGGCTGCAGCGGGGCCACGCTATACGCCGACCGAACTCTTGGCGCTGGCGCGTCGGGCGGAAGCCGATGGCCAATTGCAATATGCCGTTCGCCTTTACAATTTCCTGGCCGTGGACGAGAGCGCCCCATCGGAGGCCTATGAGGCCCGTCGTGCGCTCGATCGCCTGACGCCGCATCCAAGCCCGCCACCCCCGCATAACACGGCGCACCAGGCCCCGGCGGCGGCCTTCCAGCCTCAGCAAGCGCCGAACTCGCCTGAGGCGTCGCCGCCGATGGGCCAACTGGCCGGCGGACCGCCGCCGTCCGTGCCGCCATGGGCAGGTGCCCCCACGCCCGCGCCGATGCGCGAGACGACAGGTCCCCCGCCATATGGCGAGCCTGCGATGCGCCGCCCGCCCGAGGCTGGCCCGCCATCGCAATGGGACCTGGGCCGGCAGGCTGCGGGAGCGCCAGCCAACGCCGTCTCGCGCGGCGACGAGGGCGGACGCGCAGCCTTGCCACGCGTCGTCCGACCCGAGGCTTCCGATGACATCGACGAGGCGCTGGCCGTCGCCGTCCCCAGCTATCGCACCGGCAGGTCCGTCGCCGCGTTGGTGACGATATTGGGCTGGCTCGGGTTTGGACTGGCCATCGCCATGGCCGGCGCGACCATTTTGGGCAGCGTGCGAACGTTGACGTCACCTGATCCGGCGACAGGCCTGCCCTATGGGTTTCTCGCTGCTGCCGGAGCCATGGCTTTTTCGGCCGCCGCTCTGCTCGTGGGCCAGATCACGCGGGCGGTGTTCGATATCGCCGCCTCCAATCGGGAACTCGCCGAGATCGAGCGGCTGCGATCGGGGTGGTAGTTGGATGATCGGTCGCGGGCGGGCAGCCGCAACCAAGAGCCTGATCGTCTTCGATGGACGCGCGTTTGCGTCTATGGAAGACGTGAATCAGTCTCTCGATACCCAAGAGCCTGATCGTTTGAGATTGGGGCGACGTCGCATGCGCCAAAGACGTGTCGGCACCCTGCAACCGAAAGCTGGGCTGCGGCCCCATGGGCCGGGGACGCGTTCACGGACCATGAACGCGGTCTAACCGGGACCACGTGCTAGCTGGTCGCCCTGCGGTGCTCTTCGAGCCGCGGCATGATCTCGACGAAGTTGCAGGGCCGGTGGCGATTGTCGAGTTGCCACTTGAGGATGCCGTCCCAGCCATCACGGCAGGCCCCTGGCGAGCCGGGCAGGCAGAAAATGTAGGTTCCCCGCGCGACACCGGCACAAGCCCGCGACTGGATCGTCGACGTCTCGATCTTCTGGTAGGACAGCATGTGGAAGATCGTCGAAAAGCCCTCGATGTCCTTCTCGAACAACGGCCGCACGGCTTCCGGCGTGACGTCGCGACCGGTGAAGCCCGTGCCCCCCGTGGTGATCACCACGTCGATTTCGCGATCGGCGATCCACGTCGACACCGTCTGCCGGATCGCGTCGATGTCGTCGGCTACGAGCGCCCGGTCGGCCAGGATGTGCCCGGCCGCCTGGATGAGGTCTGCGAGCAGGCTGCCCGACTTGTCTTCCTTGGCCGTGCGCGTATCCGAGAGTGTGAGGATAGCGATGCGAACCGGCAGGAACGGGCGGGTTTCGTCGAGTCTCGGCATGGCAAGGGCGTCCTCGCAAAGGGGCAGTCCGGCACTCGGAAGCCTCATCGGCCAGCAAGGCACCGTGGCTGCGCGGCGCGCGAGCCGATCTGCCCTTGGAACACAAATCGAGCGCAGACGTGACCGTGACAGAATGCGGCCGCGGCCACCGCCTCCGTGCTGGCAAGCCTAATGTCGGGTCGCCTGAGATGGAAGCGTCCTCGTGTCCGTGAAACCGGCAGCAGCTCAGGCCTCTCAAACCCGAGCTTGGAGCGCGCCCACCAGGGCCCGTTGCGTCTCCGCCACGATTGAACGCGCTCGAGCCAAAACGCAGGGGACATCACGCGACCGACGAGCCCGACGGGCGTCAGGCCGCCGAACGACCGAAATTTGCGACGGCGACCGGCATCAGGATGTCGACGCGCAGGCTGTCGGTCTGGCCGAGCCGAACGGTATCGGGAAACACCGTGATGACCGGACGATGGGGATCGGCGGCCAGTCCCCGCTCGGGCAGGCAGTGCGTGCGCAAGGTGGCGAGCGTCGTCGCGACTCCACACAGGCTACCCTTGTAGCGCTCGCGGGCATAGGCCCCGCCAGGCAGCGTCTGGAACGTGAGGTCGCGCGCATCCTGCTCCGTGATGCCGGCTGGCAACTCGATGGAGGCATCGTAACGCACCTGTTCGTCGCAGGCCTCGCCGCCGTCTTCCGGCCAGCACAGTCCGTAGCCGACCTTGACGTCGTGGCGCGCGTTTCGCCGCTCGAGCCATGAGCACATCTGTGACCACGCCGCAGGGGCCGCGGTTCTCAGCGGCCCAGACACGCTGATCGCGCCCACCCGCAGCGCGCGCAGGTAAACAAATCCAGAAGGCAAAGCACACAATCCTTCTAACGAGCCGGTTCAACCAGTCCGGCAACCACCCAACCACCAGATCACAATAGCGGGTGGAGGTTGGATCGAGCTAAACACGGCCGCCGACATTCGCTGCAAATTCGCGACGACTCGTCAGTGTGGTGTCTATCGAGAGTGCTGCGCGGTGCCGCCCCGATGTCAGGCTGTCGCGTCCAGCGCGATTCGTACGGCGACGAGATCGCGCCACGCCAGCCGTTTGGCCTCCGGCGTGCGCAGAAGGTAGGCTGGATGCAACGTGGCGATGGCGCGGACCGGATGTGTGCCAACGCTGATATCGCGCCACTTTCCGCGCATTTTCATGATGCCGTCCGCCGTCCCCAGCACGGCCTTGCCAGCCACGCCCCCGAGCGCCAGTACGAACTCCGGCGCGACGAGTTCCACCTGCCGCTCGAGGAACGGCCGGAGCGTTTCTATTTCCTGCAGCGTCGGGTTGCGGTTGCCCGGTGGGCGCCAGTAGACGGCATTGGTGATGTGGACGTCGCCCTCTGTCAGTCCGGCTGCGGTCAGCATGCGGTCGAGCAGTTGTCCGGCACGGCCGACGAACGGGCGTCCCTCGAGGTCTTCTTCGCGCCCGGGTGCTTCGCCGATGATCATCAGCCGCGCCCGCTCGGCACCACGGAACACGCAGGTGTTCGTTGCCGTTGCCTTGAGGGCGCAGCCGGTGAAGGCGTCGAGCGCCGCTTTGAGTTCGGTCAGTGATGTGATCCCACCCGCGATCTGGCGGGCGTGGCCGACCCCGTCGTCGGGCGCGGCACCGCTGGAGCCTGAACCCGACGCCTGCGGCCGTTGCCGTGCTGCCGTCGGGACGGCTAGCGGCGTTGGCGCGCGGTCCAGCGGCTGGCGGACCGCTGGCGCGGCCGCTGGTCGTCGTGCGTCGGCCGGTCGCTGTCCGGTCGCCACGGAGGCCGTGCGCGCCTCGACGGGAGGCGAACCGCGCGCCACGCCCTGCGCCCCAGCTCTCAACGCCGCGCGAATGTCGGCCCCTGGTGCCTGGTCAGCACGCTCCAGCCAGTTGACCGCCTCCTCCGCCAGCACGGCATCGACACCCATCTCGCCGTACCACGCGAGAAGGCCAATCAGGTCGGAACGGGTGCTGGCGTCGAGCATGGCGGGACCCTAGAGCGGTTCACCTCGCAAGGAAACATGTCCGTGTCCCGCCGCATGCGCAATTGTGCCGGCGCGACGGCCTGCCGCGCGCGGATTGACGCGGTCTGCGGTTAGACCCTAATCGAAACCGGCAACGTATGTCTTTGCGATCCGGCAACTGCGAGCGACAGGACCAAAAATGGGATTTGAGATGCCACCGCGCGAAGCGATGGACTTCGACGTCGTGATCGTCGGCGCGGGGCCGGCAGGTCTTGCCGCGGCCATCCGGTTGAAGCAACTCGCCGCCGCCGCGGATCGCGAGGTGAGCGTGGTCGTTCTCGAGAAGGGGTCGGAGGTCGGCGCGCATATCCTCTCTGGCGCTGTGATCGACCCTTCCGGTCTCGACCGCTTGATCCCCGACTGGCGTGAGACGGGGGCCCCCCTCACCACCCGGGTCGAGCAGGATCGCTTCTACTATCTCGGTCCGGCTGGAGAGATGCGGCTGCCGAACTTCGCCATGCCGCCCTTGATGAACAACCACGGCAACTACATCGGCAGCCTCGGCGATCTGTGCCGTTGGCTGGGCGAGCGGGCGACGGACCTGGGCGTCGAGATTTATCCGGGCTTTGCCGCTGCCGAAATCCTCTATGCGCAGGATGGTGCAGCCGTCCTGGGCGTCGCCACCGGTGACATGGGCATCAGCCGCGACGGCGAGCCGACCGCGCACTTCACACGCGGCATGGAGCTTCGGGGCCGCTACACCTTCTTTGCCGAGGGCGCGCGCGGTTCGCTGACGAAGCGCCTCCTCGCCGACTTCAAGCTCGATCGCGACCGCTGTCCGCAGAAGTATGGCATCGGCCTGAAGGAGGTTTGGGAGGTCCGCCCCGAAAACCATCGCCCCGGCCTCGTGCAGCACTCGTTCGGCTGGCCGCTCGACAATTCGACCGGCGGCGGATCGTTCCTCTACCACTATGGGGAAAACCTGGTCGCCGTCGGGTTCGTGGTTCACCTGAACTACCAGAACCCGCATTTGTCGCCGTATCACGAGTTCCAGCGGTTCAAGACCCACCCGATGATCGCAACGCTTCTCGCCGGGGGCAAGCGCATCTCCTATGGAGCCCGTGCGATCACCGAGGGTGGCTGGCAGTCGCTGCCCGAACTGACGTTCCCCGGCGGCGCTTTGCTGGGCTGCTCGGCCGGGATGGTCAACGTTCCCCGCATCAAGGGCAGTCACAATGCCATTCATTCCGGCATTGCGGCAGCCGAGGCCGCGTTTGCCGCGCTAGGTGAGGGTCGCGCCCACGACCGGCTGGAGGCCTATGAGACGGCCGTGCGGACCGGGCCCATCGCCGCCGACTTGAAGCCCGTGCGCAACGCCAAGCCGCTATGGTCGCGCTTCGGCACGGTGGGCGGTATCATGCTCGCGGGGGTCGACATGTGGGCCAACACGCTCATGTCGGGCGTTGGCCTGGGCTTTACACTGAAGCACGGCAAGGCTGACCACGAAACGTTGCGCAGTGCCGCCCGCATGCCCCGGATTGCCTATCCGAAGCCTGACGGCGTCCTGACGTTCGACCGCCTGACCAATGTCTCGTTCTCGGCCACCAACCACGCGGAGGACCAGCCCGTCCATCTCCATCTGAAGGACGCCAACACTCCGGTATGGTACAACCTTCCAGAGTTCGACGAGCCCGCGCAGCGCTATTGTCCCGCCGGCGTCTACGAGATTGTCGCCGACAAATCCGGCAAGCCACGCTTCCAGATCAACGCGCAGAACTGCGTCCACTGCAAGACGTGCGATATCAAGGACCCCTCCCAGAACATCACGTGGGTCTGCCCTGAGGGCGGTGGCGGCCCCAATTATTCCGGGATGTGATGGGCGAGCGCCTCTGAACGTGGCAGATTGTGCCAAGTTGTCACCCCAACCCGCCGCCGACGCCGGGTGGGCCCGCCACGCCGCGGCCGCATTGGAGCCTGATCGTCCAGACGCAAAACAGGTCGGCGCAACCGCTGGCACAGGGCCTCCGGAGCGGTCAGCGGGGCTCGAGCGGTTGGCTCGGGAGACGCCGGAAGCCGATGCCTCGCCTTTCACTGCTGATAACGAGTCGCCAACCGGCCAACATGTTTGATAGCGTTGCGATCGACATGAGAATCATCCCGCGGGTGCGGGCGTTCGAAGGACCTGCTGCAATGAGCTTCCTGCGCGTATCGCGTGGACTTGACCGTAAGGGTGCCAGCCTGGCCCTTTTCAGCCTCGCCGTGGCGGCCTCGCTCGTCGGCGCGTCGCCAGCCTCGGCTCGCGCGCCCGAGGACGACGTCCAAACGACCTCGTTGATCGGCAGCTACCTGGCCGGTCGGTTTGCCCGCGCCGACCACGAGACGGGAAAAGCTGCAACCTTCTACAAATCGGCCCTGGCGCGCGATCGCGACAGCGACGTGCTGTTGGAGCAGGCGTTTCTCATGGACGCCTCGGAGGGCAATTGGCCCGACGCCTTGAAGCTGGCCGAGCGCCTGGTTGCCAAGCAGCCCAAGCACCGCATGAGCCATCTGGTGCTCGGGCTGGCGGCCTTTCAGGAGAACAGCCACGAAAAGGCTGCCAAGCATTTCAAGGCAGCCGGCTCCGGGCCGATCGGCGAACTGACGAGCTTGATCGCGCGGGCCTGGGTTGAGCAGGCGCAAGGGCGAACAGCGCGCGCACTGGAGCTGCTGAAAAGCCGACGCCAGGCCGATTGGGCGCAGTTTTATCTGAGCTACCACGCAGCCCTCATCTCCGACATGGCTGGCCGGTCGGGCGAGGCGCGCGCCGCCTACGAGAAGATCTTCCGCCAGGACAGCCGGACATTGCGCACGGCACTCGCCTACGCCCGCCACGCGGCCGCCAGTGGCGATTTTGCCCGCGCCAAGACCATTCTGCGCACGCATCTGCGCGCCGCCCAGGGCGATGGTCATCCATTGGCCCGCGACATGCTGGATCGGTTGAGCCGTGGCGAGGGCTACAAGCTGCTCGTGCGCACGCCCGTCGAGGGCCTGTCCGAGGTCTTTTACGGGCTAGGCGAGGCGCTGACCGGCGAAGGTGGCGTGTCGATCGGCATCCTTTACCTGCAAATGGCCCTGTTCCTTCAGCCAGATCAGGCCTTCGCCCTCGCTGCCCTGGCCAATGCCCACGAAGCGACGAAGCGGTACGACGAGGCCATCTCGACATACGACCGCATCCCGCGTGGCAGCGCGCTCGAGCAGGCCATCGACATCCGCAAGGCGTTCAACCTGAATTCGCTCGAGCGCACCGACGAAGCGCGCGACTTGCTCGACGCGGTCGCCAAGAGCAACCCCGCTGACGTCAAGCCGCTCGACGCGCTCGGTAACATCATGCGCTCGCGCAAGCGATACGACGAAGCCGTCGACTATTACACCCGGGTCATATCGCTGATCGGCAAGCCCGAGGAGCGCGACTGGGTCTATTACTACTCGCGCGGCACGTCGTATGAGCGGCTCAAGCGCTGGCCTGAGGCCGAGGCGGATTTGATGCAAGCCCTCAAGCTGAGCCCTGACCAGCCGCTGGCGCTGAACTATCTGGGCTATTCCTGGATCGACCGGGGGCGAAACCTTCGCGAGGGCATGAAGCTGATCGAGAAAGCGGTGTCGCTGAAGCCGGACGACGGCTACATCGTCGACAGCCTCGGCTGGGCGCACTTCCGGCTCGGACATTACGAAAAGGCGGTCACTCACCTGGAGCGCGCCGTGGAACTGCGCCCCGAAGATCCGGTGCTCAACGATCACCTCGGCGACGCCTATTGGCAGGTTGGCCGCGCCCGGGAGGCCCGCTTCCAGTGGGACCAGGCCCTCAGCCTCAATCCCGAGCCCGAGGACTTGGAGAAGATCAAGAAGAAGCTGGCCGAGGGCCTGCCGGTGAAGCGCCAGGCCGCGGTCGACGGCGATCTGCAGGCGCAGCCGCCTGCACCCGAACTGCCGCTGCCGACTGCGGGCAACCAGAGTGTGCCCGACGTGCCCGCGCCGGTTCGCCGCACGGTTGAATAGGCGGCCGGTTGTTGGCTCGCGGAGGCCGACGCTCGCGCCATGACGATCACTGAGCGCGCCCGCGCCAAAGTCAATCTGACGTTGCGCGTGCTCGGCCGCCGGCCCGACGGCTATCATGAAGTCGAGAGCCTCGTTGCCTTCGCCGATGCGGCCGACGAGGTTGCCTTCGAGCCGGGCCTGCCGCCGGTCGTCACGGTTTCCGGTCCCTATGCGGACGACATCGTTGGCCTGAACATTGCCGCCGCAACGCTGGCTGAACTCGCCAACGTGGAGCCCCGGTTGACGCTGGGGTCCGTGCACATCATCAAGAACCTCCCCGTCGCCGCCGGGATCGGCGGCGGCTCAGCGAACGCGGCCGCCGTCTTGCGCGCGGTCCGCCAGGCCAATCCGGCCCGTGCTCGCCAGACCGACTGGGAGGCCGTCGCGCGCAAGCTTGGCGCCGACGTCCCCGTTTGCCTGTTGGACCGGGCCGTCATCATGCGCGGTCTGGGGGAGCGTCTGGAGCCGATCTCGCTGCCGGCGTTACCAGCCGTGCTCGTCAATGCGATGGCTCAGGTGCCGGCGGACAAGACAGCGCGCGTTTTCAAGGCTCTCGCCGCGGCTCCTTTGTCAGATAGCCCTGCGCAACACGGCCCGACCGTACCGGCCTTTCGCCAGGCTGCGGACGTGACGGCGTTCATGCGGCAGGCCGGCAACGATCTTGCCGCCGCCTCCGAAACGATCGTTCCGCAACTTGCCGATGTTCTTCACGCACTGGGGACCGAGACCCGTGCTTTGGCCACGACCATGTCTGGCGCTGGTCCGACGTGCGTGGCGCTTTTTTCCACCGACGCCGAGGCCAGTGCGGCGGCCGCAGCACTCGCCATTGCTCATCCAGGCTGGTGGGTCGTGCCGACAACGCTGCGCTGACCGGCACTGAGGTGTCGACGATAGAACAATGGTGCAGCAGCGGGATCTAGCGCCGCACTTATGTCTGTCGTAGGGGTCCCTCAGTGCGCCCGTCCAACACAGAACACGATAACATCCTGAAGCGCTTTCTTGGCCGGGCTGTCCTTGAAGATCGCCATCGCATCCCGCGCGATAGCTCCATAGGATTTGGCCCGTGAGATCGTCGCGTCGATGGCGTCGTGCCGCTTCATCAGGCCGATCGCCTGCTCGATATCGCCGTCGCGAATATCGCCCTCGGTGATGGTACGCGTCCAGAAGGCGCGCTCGTCTTCGTTGCCGCGACGGTAGGCGAGGATGACCGGCAACGTGACCTTGCCTTCGCGGAAATCATCGCCCACCGACTTGCCGAGCCGCGAGCTGTCACCGCCATAATCGAGTGCGTCGTCGATAAGCTGGAAGGCAATGCCGAGGTTCTTGCCATACGACCGCAGCGCGGCCAGTTCATCGGCCGGCCGGTCCGCGATCGCCGCACCGGCTTCCGCCGCGCCCGAGAACAGGGCTGCCGTCTTGGCGTTGATGATGGCCAGGTACTCGTCCTCGGTGGTCGCCAGGTTCTTGGCCGCGGCGAGCTGCATGACCTCCCCCTCGGCGATCACGGCGGCGGCATTCGACAGGATGCGCAGAACCGACAGCGACCCGACCTCGACCAGCATGCGAAAGGCCTGGCCCAGCAGGAAGTCGCCGACCAGCACGCTGGCCTGGTTGCCCCAGATCATGCGGGCGGTCTTGCGGCCGCGGCGAACCCCGCTCTCGTCGACCACGTCGTCGTGCAGCAGCGTGGCAGTGTGCATGAATTCGACTGCCGCGGCGACGCGCACATGCCCCTCGCCCGCAAAGCCGATCAGTTGCGCGGCAGCCAGCGTCATCATCGGCCGCAGCCGTTTGCCACCCGAATCGATCAGGTGGTGCGCCAGCTCGGGGATCAGCTCGACGTCGGAGATCGCCTTGTCCAGGATCAGCCTGTTGATTCGCTGCATGTCCTCCGCAACGAGGTCGAGCAGCGGCTTCAGGCTGTCGGATGGATCGCGCGCCTCGCCAAAGGGAATGACAAGTCCCAAGTCGAACTCCCTGATGTTTTGATCTTGTTCGTGCGAGGGTATACCCACGCTGTCGCAGACGAGACCAAAGGCACTTTGCCGCACGCGAAGCGAAACATGCAAGCGTTGCCTCAGTCCGCCTCCGTTTCGGCTCCGACATCGGCAACCTGCTTGGGCTCGCAGGCGCGCCCATTCACCCGACGGTTGGGTTTGTCGCAAGCCCCACGTAACGTGCAGGCGTCAGGTGCCCGGAACCAGCCGACCAAATGGGAAACGACGGGAAGCATGCGAGAGCTGATGCGCACGAACGATCCCGTTTTGTTGAGCTATGTCGAGGCCCTTCTCGACGCGGCCGGTGTTCATGCGGTGGTCCTCGATCAGAATATGAGCGTGATGGAGGGCTCGATCGGCTTGCTGCCGCGTCGTGTGATGGTCGATGAAGACGATGTTTACGCGGCCCGATCGTTGATGAACGACGCCGGATTGGGCGATTGGCTGCTGCGCGAAGGCGACCCAGGATGAGCCAGGGGCCCGACGTCGCACCGGCGCGTCCCGATCAGACGACCGACGATGCCTTCCTGGGTGGCGCGCTCACGGTGCGCCAGCCCGCCCGCGGCTATCGCGCCGGCAGCGACGCCGTGCTGCTTGCCGCCAGTGTCGATGCAGAAAGTGCCGCCGGCGCGACCTGCCTCGACGTTGGTGCCGGCGTGGGCACCGTCGGACTTTGCCTGGCGCGCCGCATCGACGACGTTCGCGTGGTTCTGATGGAGCCAGAGGCAACACATCTGGCGCTGGCCCGGTTCAATATCGAAGCGAACGGGCTCGGCGCGCGAGTGAGCGCCATCGCAGCCCGGGTCGGGGATCGTGCCGATGCGATGGATGCAGCGGGCCTGCGGCCGGAGAGTTTCGACATCGTGGTGACCAATCCACCCTATTTCGCCAGCGCGGCCGGTACACTCAGCGCGGACCCCTTACGCCGGGCCTCGCATGCTCTCCAAAGCGACATCACGTTCGCCGACTGGGCCCGGTTCCTCGTTCGCATGGTCCGCCCGGCCGGTCAGCTATACCTGATCCATCGTGCCAGTGCGCTGGCCGAGGTGCTCGCCACCCTCGACCGGCGGTTCGGAGGCTTTCGCGTCCTGCCCCTGCACCCGCGTCGAGGTGCGCCGGCCAACCATGTGATCGTGATGGGACGCAAGGGGAGCCGCGCCACGCTCGAGCTGCTTCCCGGCCTCGTGCTGCACGGCGACGGGCACGGCTACGATCCGGCGATCGACGCCGTGCTGAGGCACGGTGCGCCATTATGCATCGAGGGCTTGAACGATCCGCGATAGGCCGCCATTAAAGTGATCGGTCACGACAGTGCTGTCCCGCGTCTCGCCGATATCTTCCCCCCACGGACCGACTTGAACCCGACAACCCGGAGCCCTCTCATGTGGCCGTTTTCGAGTGGACCCGTCGTCCCCGTGTTGCGTTTTTCAGGTCCGATCGGGATGGCGACACCGCTGCGCCCGGGCGTCTCGATCGCCACCGTTGCCGGTCCCATCGAGCGGGCCTTCACGATGTCGAAGGCTCCCTCGGTCGCGGTGGTGGTGAACTCTCCTGGCGGCTCTCCGGTACAGTCGAGCCTGATTTTCAAGCGCATCCGGCAGCTTGCCGAGGAGAAAAAGAAAAAGGTCTACGTGTTCTGCGAGGACGTGGCCGCTTCGGGCGGCTACTACCTGGCCGTGTCGGGCGACGAGATTTATGCCGATGCCTGCTCAATCGTCGGGTCGATCGGGGTCATATCGGCTGGCTTCGGGTTCAACGAGGCAATCGGCCGGCTCGGTATCGAGCGGCGCGTCTACACGTCCGGCCTGAACAAGGGGCAATTGGACCCGTTCCTGGCCGAGAACCCTGACGACGTGGTTCGCTTGAAGGCTTTGCAGCAGGATGTCCACGATGTGTTCATCGGGGTGGTCAAGGAGCGCCGCGCCGGCCGGCTCGCCGCATTGGATGCCGAGATTTTTTCGGGGGCATTCTGGTCAGCGGCCCGCTCGCTCGATCTCGGTCTGATCGACGGCATCTCGGATGTGCGCACGAAGATGCGTGAGGTTCACGGCGACAAGGTCGTTCTGCGTGTCGTCCCGCAATCGAAAGGCGGGCTGTTGTCTTGGCTGCGGCGCGCTCCGCTCGCCCAGGCTGGCCCGTGGCATGGTCCAGCCATTGCGGACGATTTGATATCTGCCATCGAGACGCGTAGTCTGTGGTCGCGCTACGGTCTGTAAGTTGCCCGTCGGCGCGCCAACCGAGAGAGGGTCGGATGCCTCCGCAACTATTGGTGCTGGCAGCCATCGGCGTTGGACTTTACGCCGGATTTCGCTTTGCCGCGCGCGCCGCCGACAAACTGCGTTCGAGCCCTGCGCAACCAGCCGGCGGACACGCCGATGCGGCCACTGCGGAACCCCGCGACCTTGGCCGTCTCGAGTGGGACGACGGGGCCCAGGTCTACCGTCCTCGGCAAGCCCACTGAAGGGTCGCCCGCCGGCTCCAAGGGCCCGGCGCGGACGATGCGCATGGCCCGAGTTTCTGGCCGAATACGAGCGTCGCACGCAGGCACGACACGACAGTAACGGCATCGCCGCGACGGTCAGTCCTCGACTTCGAACGTGACCTTGCACGTGACCCGGTAGGTTTTGAGCTTGCCCTTGGCATCAACGGTGGCCGAGAAGTCCTGCACCCAGACCGATCGGATATTCTTGAGCGAGGCAGACGCTTTCTTCACGGCAAGCTGGGCGGCATCCTCCCAACTCTTGTCGCTTTCAGACATCAGCTCGATCACTTTGTTTACGCTCATGGCCGGTACTCCTTTCGAGTTTCCCCTCCGCTGGTGATCCCCCGCTGTCGACGCTATCCGCCAGCCACCACGATTGCCACCTTAGCGCGTGCGTTTCGGCATGGGCGCTGCCCGTGACAGCCGCGCGAAACACCGTATAGTGCCGGCCAACGTCCACAGGAAATGATCCGACCATGCCCCAGGCCACCACTGACAAGCCACGTTCGAAGCCGGCCCGATCGCCGGCGTCTGCGGCGCTGGCACCGCTGAGCCCGAAAACCAGCTTCCAGGACATGATCCTCACCCTTCAGCGCTACTGGGCAGCGCAGGGCTGTGTGATCCTTCAGCCCTATGACATCGAGATGGGGGCGGGCACCTTCCATCCGGCGACCACGCTGCGCGCGCTCGGTCCCAGGCCATGGAACGCAGCCTACGTGCAGCCCTCGCGCCGGCCCAAGGATGGCCGCTACGGCGAAAACCCGAACCGCCTGCAGCACTACTATCAGTTCCAGGTCATCATGAAGCCGTCGCCGCCCGACATCCTGGAGCTCTATCTCGGCAGCCTGGACGCCATCGGCATCGACACCAGCATCAACGACATCCGCTTCGTCGAAGACGATTGGGAGAGCCCGACGCTGGGGGCCTGGGGCCTGGGCTGGGAGGTGTGGTGCAATGGCATGGAGGTGACGCAGTTCACCTATTTCCAGCAGGTCGGCGGCTTCGACTGCCGCCCGGTGGCCGGCGAGATCACCTATGGGCTCGAGCGGTTGGCCATGTACGTGCAGGGCGTCGACCGGGTGTTCGACATCAATTTCAACGGGCGGAGCGACGACCGCAAGCTCACGTACGGTGATGTTTTCTTGCAGGCCGAGCAGGAGTATTCGCGCTTCAATTTCGAGCACGCCGACACCGCCATGCTGCTTCGCCATTTCCGCGACGCGGAGGCAGAGTGCAAGAGCTTGCTCCTTGCTGGCGCGCCTTCCGATCCGCCTTCGGGGAGCCGGCCGGACGGCGCGCTGGATCGCCACCGTCTCGCGCTGCCAGCTTACGATCAGGCGATCAAGGCCTCCCACGTGTTCAACTTGCTCGATGCCCGTGGCGTCATCTCAGTGACCGAGCGGCAGAGCTACATTCTGCGCGTGCGCGAACTCACCAAGGCCTGCTGCGCGGCGTGGCTGGCGACGGAGGGGGGCGGGGCGGGGTGAGAGTCGCACGGGTATGCTGGAGGGCTGGACGCGGCCGCTACCCGCGGACGACGTCGACCGGCGCTGATTATCTTCGGCCTTTCTCGCAATGTGATGCACGGCGTGTGTCATGACGACGTCAATCTCGTGCGCGGCGGAAAGTTCGCTGCGCCCAAGGGAGACATCAGCGGCATACTCGAGGACGATACGGTCCGCATCATCGACGTCGACACCAGTCTGCCGGACGTCTTCGGCGCATATCTGATCTGGACGCATGGGTATTACGGGCGACGCAACTTTCCCGTACGCCAACTCGTCTGGCCGTCCCGGGAAGGTCGCTATCCCCGGCAGCGTCCATCGACCGACGGCCTGCGTTGCCGGCAGCCCGTTTTGCGAAACATGCCGATGCTGCCCTGAGCAGTCGTCGCGTTGAAAATTCCGGAGTCTCGATGTCCTTTCTCGACACGCGCCTGATCGGCGAGGCCACCTTGATCCTCATCGGGGCGATCGTGCTCGGCTATGTGGTGAGCCGCATCTGGCCGAAAAGCGCCAACCCGCAACTGTTCGGGACGTTGGCTGCTTTCGCGCTGGTCGGCGCGCTCAGCTATATGGGCGTTGCCGGGGCCGGCGTGGCGCTTGCGGTTCTTGTGGCACTCCTCGTGCTGTTTGGCATTGCCGCGGTCGCTTTGTGATCTGCCGCGTCTCCCAGGCGTTGTCGGGAACCTTTGATTAAAGTATAGGCACGAGGAAACGGTGGAGTGGCGGGTCACAGCGCGGCCGGCTGACGGGAGGACGGGTATGAACCACTGGATTGGTATCGTCATTGGCCTGGTGCCGGTGCTGCTCGTCGCGCGGCTTGTCCTGAAGCCGCCCGTCTACTGGTTTTTTGTCGTGCTGTGCGCGGTTGGCCTTGGCTACCTGCACATGACAGGCGCAGCGATCGAGCTGGGCAATGCGATCCTGACCTTCGTCAATGGCGTCTTCCCAACGGGCATCGAGCCGACCAAGGCCGGCGCACCCGCCTGAGCAATCTATTTGCCTGCGCTGTGCGATTGATCCTTCAAGTCCTGCGGCGACGCGTCTAGATGTGGACTCCCAATTTGTCAGGACGTCCCAGCCCATGCCCCAACTCCTCCTCGAGCTGTTAAGCGAAGAGATCCCCGCCCGCATGCAGGCCCGCGCCTGCGAGGACCTGAAGCGGCTGGTCGCCGACGGCCTCGAGGCGCGCGGGCTAAAAATCGGCGAGGCCATGGCATTTGCGACCCCGCGGCGTCTGGCGCTGGTCATCGAGGGCGTGCCGGCGAAGTCTCCAGCGCTCCGCGAGGAGCGCAAGGGCCCCCGCGTCGGTGCCCCCGAGAAGGCGGTCGAGGGCTTCTTGAAGGCCGCCGGACTGGCCACGCTTGCCGACGCCGAGATCGTTAAGGACGACAAGAAGGGCGACTATTACCTCGCCCGTATCGACAAGCCCGGTCGCGCCGCTCCCGAGATCATCGCCGAAACTGTCGCCGACGTTTGTATGAAGTTCCCCTGGCCGAAGTCGATGCGCTGGGGCTCGTCGGATTTCTATTGGGTGCGCCCATTGCAGTCGATCCTCTGCCTGTTGGACGGTGCGATCGTCCCGGTCGAGGTCGGTGGCATCGTCGCGGGCAACGAGACCCGCGCACACCGCTTCCATGGCGCGGACGCGTTTGCCGTCAAGGACTTCGCCGACTACGGCAAGAAGCTGAAAGCCAAAAAGGTGTTGCTGCCCGCCTCCGAACGCGCGGCGATGATCGCGGAGGATGCCCGCGCTCTGGCCAAGTCCGCCGGGCTGACGCTGGTGGAGGACGAGGGCCTGCTGGCGGAAAACGCCGGCCTCACCGAATGGCCAGTGGTCCTGATGGGAACGTTCGACGACGCCTTCCTGTCGGTGCCGGCCGAATGCCTGATGACGGCCATGAAGGCCCACCAGAAGTGCTTCTCGCTCAAAGACCCCAAGACCGGCACCCTCGCCAACCGGTTCATTCTCGTTTCGAACCTGACCGCCTCCGACGAGGGCCGGGCCATTGTCGCCGGCAACGAGAAGGTGATCCGGGCGCGGCTGTCGGATGCCAAGTTCTTTTGGGAGCAGGACCTGAAGCGGCCGCTCGACGAAATGGCCATCGACCTGGGTGGGATCACCTTCCACGAGAAGCTGGGGTCACAGAAGGATCGCGTCGAACGCATCGCCGAACTCGCCTTCCAGATCGCGGGTGCCGTCGATGCCGATCCCGAGGCCGCCCGCCGGGCCGGCCAGCTCAGCAAGGCCGACCTCGTCTCCGGCATGGTGGCCGAGTTCCCGGAGCTGCAGGGGCTCATGGGCCGCCACTACGCGGAAAAAGGCGGCATCAAGCCGGAGATCGCGCGCGCCATCGAGTTGCACTACAAGCCCAAAGGCCCGACCGATACGGTGCCCAAGGAGGATACCGGTGACTCGGTCGCGATCGCCGTCGCGCTGGCCGACAAGCTCGATACGCTGGTGGGGTTCTGGGCGATCGACGAGACACCGACGGGTTCGGGCGATCCCTATCAGTTGCGCCGGGCAGCCCTTGGCGTCATCCGGATCCTGCTGGAGAACGACCTGCGCCTGCCGCTGTCCATTCATTTCCTCCGCCACTACGTTTCCCAGTACATCGAGAAAGTCTTCGAGGACCGCGCCGGACCCTTCGAGGTCATGGATCGGGACGATCTCGTGGCCGAACTGCTGGCATTTTTCGGCGATCGCCTGAAGGTGCACCTTCGCGAAGAGGGCAAGCGCCACGACCTGATCGACGCGGTGTTCGCGCTGCCGGGACAAGACGACATCGCTCTTGTCGTCAAGCGTGTCGGGGCCCTGGATGGTTTCTTGAAATCCGATGATGGGGCAACGCTGCTCATCGGCGTCAAGCGCGCCGTCAACATCCTCGCCATCGAGGAGAAAAAGGACAAGGCGACCTACGCTGGCGAGCCGGCAGGGGCGCTTCTGACCGAGCCGGCCGAGCGCGAGCTGGCCGCAGCCATCGCCAAAGTGAAGTTTGACACCCGGGCGGCAATCGACGTCGAAAACTTCGAGGGGGCCATGCGGGCGCTGTCGGAGTTGCGGGGTCCGGTGGACAACTTCTTCGAGCGTGTCACCGTCAATTCCGACGATCCCGCCCTGCGCGCGAACCGGCTCAAGCTGCTGTCGGAGATCCGGTCAGCGACTCTGACCGTCGCTGATTTCACAAAAATCGCCGGCTGAGCGGCTTGGTCTTGCCGCCCCGGCCGGCGCGCGTGTCGAACCCGTCCCGTCGACCGACCGGTGGCGACCGGTCAAGGGGTTCGTCCCGGCGCGATCACTTGGCCAGAACCTTTGGCCAGTTGGCGTCGGCCTTTGTGATGTTGGATCTGGCGGCCTTCTCCCATGAGGACCGGACCGACTTGTCGTAATTCAGGTAGAGTTTGCCATCGACGATGGACCATGCCTGGGGATCGCCCTTGGCGGTGTAGCCACGGCTGACGGCCCAAGCGCAATACCCGCCGTAATGGGGTGCATAGCGTCCTGGATCGGCCTTGAATGCCGCGCGGTTGGCATCGCTCGCGAAGCGCCAGACAGCCCCGTCGTGCTCCAGCGTGATGTCTTTGGACCCCGCCACCGCCTTGCCTTCCGTGTGATAGGCCACGGGATCGTAGCCGCCGACCGCGACGCCCTTGACGATCCCTGTGAACACAGGGGGGGATTTCGCTTCGGCCGGTCCGATCACGACGAGCGCGGCAATCGCAATCCCGAGCGCCAGCGCGCCAGCGACGATTGCGGTTCCGGTGAGGATCTTGCGAAGTGACATGGACTGTGGCTCCTGACGATGGCCGCTTGCGATGATGGGGATTTGGGCCATCTGCCGCTGACATGCCAGCAAACTTCGGGTGAAAGGATCGTGATCGGATGTGCGCCGCTTCGTCAGGGCAACGTCAGTCGTGCCGGTTGCTGTTCGTTTACGGCACGCTGATGCCGACGGCGACGAGCGAACTCGGGCGCGCAGAACGGCAGCTTTTGGCCGCTGGCGCAACGGTCCTCGGCCCCGCGAGCATTCAAGGCAGGCTCTATGATCTCGGCGGCTACCCTGGCCTCGTGACCGGTCTTGGCGAGGATGTCGAAGGCGAGGTGCTCTCGCTCGCCGATCCGGACGCGACCTGGTCCTGGCTCGATGCGTATGAGGGCATCGGCTCTGCGGAAGGGCAACCCACGGATGCCTACACGCGCAAGATAGTCGGTGTCCGACCACGCGCTGGGCCGACGGCGACGCAACACGCCTGGGCCTATATTTACACTGGCCCGATGGATGGCCTCATACCTCTGTCGGTGCGGCGTTGGGTCGCAGCTTAGGGCCAGGTCGGCTGGGTTGCGATCGTTCGCGTCAACGCCGCACGAAATATCCAGCCGAGAAAACATAGTGTTACGTCGTGAGGGCAGCACCCGGTTCGCGTTCCTTGACGACCACGGGCTGCTAGGCCGCGATGATATAACGTCCCGGCGGTGATCCCCTCGGCAGGATTGCTCGTTGTCTGCCTCACAAAGCGACACTCGTTTCGTTTGGCGGCTGCGTGACAGTCCCCAGACGGAGCCCATTCGCCAATTTTTGAGGCATCGACGCATGCAGCACCAGAAGGTTCTGAAGGTCGAGATTCGCCCGCTTCCCGTGAGGAAACTCACGAATGGCGTTGTGGACCACAACCGGGTCTTGGCGGGGCCCGAACCCGTAGGGCGGGAGTCGTGCAAAGTGGAGGCGACCGCTGCACTCGACACGCTTTCGCGGCTCTTGTCGCAACGCAACCTCGAGTTGCTGCGCCTGATCAAGCGCGCCGAACCCCAATCCGTCGCTGAGCTCGCCCGACTGTCGGGGCGGCCGAAAGCCAGCCTCATGCTGACGCTGCGCCGGCTTGCGCACTTCGGTATCGTCACGTTCGACGTTGCCGACGAGCGACGCAAGGTGCCCCGCGTGTCGTGTGACAAGCTGTTGCTCGAAGTCGCAATCGACCCCGTGCGCCCGCTCAACGGCGAGAGCGACTGAGGCGGGGACTGCGAGTGCGAGGTGCCTCCCCTGTTCGGCCGGCAGTCGCGGGCTGTGAACAGGGATTTGACAGGGATCAACCAGCGCTTGCCACGGCGTCCTCGTAACGCGCGGCCGCCGCAAGCCAGTCCTCCTCGGCGGCAGCGAGCTCCTTGGCCAAACCGCCTCGATCCTCTGCCGCCTTCCTCGCCTTGGCGGGATCGCGCGCATAGACCGACTGGTCGGCCAGCACCTCGTCCAGCGCGGCGATCTTCTTCGCGAGCGCATCGACGCGCCGTTCAGCGTCCTGCATCAATTTTTTCAAGGGCGCTAAGTCCGCGCGGCGCTGCGCCGCCTGGCGTCGCTCGGCTGATCGGTCGACCTTGGTCTCGGGCGTTGGACCGGCAGCCCCACCGCTGGCCCCAGTCTGCGCTGGGCGGCCACCGCGTTCCGCGACCAGGTCGTCGCGATAACCGTCCAGATCGCCGTCGTAAACGCGAACGGTCCCATCCTTGACGATCCAGAGCCTGTCCGCCGTCGCCTCGATGAGATGGCGGTCGTGGCTGATGAGGATGACGGCCCCCTCGTAGTCGCTCAGCGCATGGACCAGGGCCTCGCGCGAGTCGACATCGAGGTGGTTGGTCGGCTCGTCGAGGATGAGAAGGTGCGGCCCGTGGAACGCGGTGATCGCAATCAGAAGCCGCGCCTTCTCGCCCCCCGACAGGTTCTCGCACTTCGTATCGGCCTTGTCGGCAGAAAAGCCCCAGGTGCCGAGCCGGGCCCGCTTCTGGGCCTCGGTCGCCTCCGGCATCAGCTTCACAGCGTAGTCGTAGGGCGTCGCATGGGGCAGCAGATCGTCGAGCTGGTGCTGGGCAAAGTAGCCGGTATCGAATTTCTCCAACCCGTACACGTGCCCCGCAAGCGGCTTCAGCCGTCCTGAGATCAGCTTGGCGAATGTCGATTTGCCATTGCCGTTCTGGCCCAGCAGCGCGATGCGATCGTCGGCGTCGATCCGCAGGTCGAGCCGTGACAGGACAGGCGCGCTGTCGGCGTATCCGACCACCGCCTTCTCGAGCCGAAGCAGCGGACTGGCGACGGGTTTCTTGGGATTGGGCAGTGCGAACGGGACGACGCGATCTTCGATCGTGGCCGCGATGGGCTTCATTTTCGCCAGCGCCTTGACGCGGCTTTGCGCCTGCCGGGCCTTTGTCGCCTTGGCCTTGAAGCGGTCGATGAACGCCTGAATGCGCTTTCGCTCGTCGTCCTGCTTTTTCTTCATCTGCGACTGCAGCCGCTGCTGCTCGCGCCGCGCTTCCTCGAAGTCGTCGTAACCGCCCGCATAGAGCGTCAGCCGGCCCCGGTCGAGATGCAGGATCGCGTTGACGCACGTGTTGAGTAGGTCGCGGTCATGGCTGACGATCAGCACGGTGTGCGGATAGGCCTTGAGGTAGCTTTCCAGCCACAGCGTGCCCTCGAGGTCCAGGTAGTTGGTCGGCTCGTCGAGCAGCAGGATATCCGGTGTCAGAAACAGGACGGCAGCCAGCGCCACGCGCATGCGCCAGCCGCCCGAGAACGCCCGACATGGCCGCTGCTGGGCCGCCGCGTCGAACCCCAGGCCCGATAGGATCTGCGCCGCCCGCGCCGGGGCCGAATGGGCGTCGATGTCGAGCAGCCGCTCGTGGATGGCGGCGATCCGCGCCCCATCGGTCGCGGTCTCGGCTTCGGCGAGCAGGTTCGCCCGCTCGGTATCGGCGTCCAGCACCCAGTCGATGAGGCTGATGTCACCTCCGGGTGCTTCTTGCGCGACATGCCCGACGCGCGCGTTCTTCGGGAAGGTGATCGAACCGTCGTCGTGATGGATGTCGCCGGAGATGAGTTTCAACAGCGTGGATTTGCCCGCGCCATTGCGACCGACGAGGCCGACTTTATGCCCCGCCGGGATGCCGACGCTTGCCGCCTCGAGGATCGGCTTGCCCTCGATCCGGTATGTCAGTTCGTTGATGTGCAGCATCGCCGAAAGAACTCGAGCCTGTTCCAAAAACGTGTGTGGTTGCTCGCGGAGAGGAGGCTCGAGGCTGATTGTCCAAGAGCCGAGAAGCGCGAACGAGCCGCCCTACGATCCCCGCCCCGTCGGCCCGGGCCCACGCGCGTCGTGCCACTTGACAGCCGATGGGAGAGTGCCGCGCGGGCGGGCAATCGGAAGCCGGCGCGTCCTTGGAGCGCGTCTCACGTTTGGCCACCGGTCGCATTCGTCCGCGGCGGCGACGTTCAACAACGACGCTACACGAGACGGATGACAGTTGCCAGTTGTCCGCAGCGTGAGACCGAGCCTGGACCGTAAACGCTCCGACTGGAACGCTCCGCAAGCGAGGGGAAAGGGCCGCGCATCACCCCGCAACGACCGGCCGCAGTGTCTCATAGAGCAGACGCTCCTGCACGCCAGCATCAGGAATCGCGATGTGAGCGGCGAACCAGTCCTGCACCATTTTGCATACCTGCTCGTGAGGCGCTTTCGCCAGCTCGTCGGGCGAGGCAAACAGCTTCAGGTCGGTCCGGCTCCAGCCCATCTTTTGCAGTTGCGCGGCCAGCACATCGTACTCTGCCTTGGCGGCACGCTCCCGCTTGACTGGAGACGTGCGCCCGTCGGCCACGGCTTCGAAGACAGCGGCAATATGGGCTTCGATGCCTTCGCTGTAGCCTTGCTGATTGAACAGCCCGATCACCTCTTTGGAGGCTTCGCCGTGGCTGATGAAGGTGTAGCAAGCCTGCGTCGAATGTCCGCTCAGCGTCTTGAGGTTTGCCAAGAACGCGGTGGCGATGCCCCGCAATCTCTCGTTGCTTGCCGCCAGCGCGTGCTCGGCGTTCCGCCGGCGGAGCAGGACGAGTTGTTTGACCAGATGCTTGGAGACGTCGGTGTTCTGCTGCCCGCCACTCATCTGCGCAACCTCGGTGATGCGCTCGGCGTACCACTCGGGGAATTCGCGTTTCATCAGCGCCCAGAGGGCCGATTTCTGGAAATCAGCGTCGATGACTTCAGGGGCGACGGCCGGAGTGTTGGCGGCTGCGGTGTTGCTGGCAACCGGCGGGGCAATTGCAGGCGGCAGCGTGGTGATGATCCCGGGCGTCCCAACCAGTGGCTCTGCCGGCGGGGTGGGGGAAACTGGCTCCGCGCGTGCTTCCACGGGTGCGGGAGCCGGAGCCCGGACCTCGTCCAGCGCGGCCGTTTTGGTGGCACCGCTGGCTTTCACGACGGGGGGGGCCGTGCCTTGGGCATCGGCGCTGCCCCCTACCGCGGCCATGAGCGTGTCGCGGTTCTGATAGGCCAGCAGCCCCGCGACCCCGACCACCGCCATCAACACGGCAACGAGAGCCATCCGCCGCACGCCGGCACGCGGTGCCAACTCCGGCTCCGGATCATCGAGGATCGGCGCGACCTCGTTGTGTGGGCGCGAGGCTGGTCGTGTGGCTTGGACCGGCTTCTGGAGAACCGGCCCGGCAACCGATGCCAGGTGATCGGCCGGGGCCTCGCCCGCAGTGCGTGCGTTCCCCTGTTCGGCGGCAGGTCGTGCGGTCGGCCGCTCACCACCCGGAGCTGACTGTGGAGCAACGGGTCGCGTCTGCGTCACCGGCTGTACGGGAGCGACAGGTTCCGGCTCGACCCTGGCGGGCGGCGTTGGGTCTGGTGACGGCTGGGGAGCCGGTCGCGGGAAGACATTCTGCGCAGGGAGCCAATCATCGAAGCCTGGCCGCCAGACGAGATCGGTCGGAAGGACGTGGCCGCCCTGCACGAGGATACGCATCTCCTCGTCCGTGATAGGCCCGATTTGCTTGCCTTCGCGAGCGAGATACCACTGTGTCTGCGGCGATGTCTCAGTCATCTGATTCTCGTATCCGCACCGGCCACCTGCGCGCCCGTCGCACGCCTCTTGAAGATCACATCGACCCGATGGCCGCCCTCGACCATACCGTTCGCCGCTGGTCAGGCCCTTGGTTGCGTGCGGTCCTCGGCCCGGACCATAATGGCCGGGGTCATGGTGCCGTTTTCCTGCGAACGCCAACCGGCGTCAATGCTTCTGCCGCCAAGTTCGACCAAGAGGTCTGCTGCACCAGTAACGACGAGACCGAGCAGTAGATGTCCCCGGTCTAACCCTCACCCGTGGGTTGAGGCTCCGAGACGTCGATCTCGTGCCATTCTCTCCGGGTACGCATTATGCGCCGGAGTATCGTGGGCACGACAAGACAGCGCAACCCGCCCCACAGTCACAATCACGCGAGAAACCGGGCTTTTGCATGGCACATGGGCCGCCCGCAACAGCCGCGGCGACCAGGGAGTTTCGCCACCGCGGCCGGCCTCGCCCGTCAACGTGGCCCGAGCGTCCGGCCGGCCGCCTTGTGGCAGGCGCGGCCGGCAGCTATAAGCCATTGCCAATCCAAGCCAACGAGACATTTTGGGGGACTACCGACATGGCCATCGAGCGCACGTTCTCGATCATCAAGCCGGACGCCACGAACCGCAACCTGACCGGTGCCATCAATGCCGTGATCGAGCAGGCGGGCCTTCGTGTCATCGCTCAGAAGCGGGTACGGTGGACACCCGCCCAGGCCCAGAAGTTCTATGAGGAGCACGCGGCCCGGCCGTTTTACGGCGAACTCGTCGCGTTCATGACATCCGCTCCGGTCGTCCTGCAGGTGCTCGAGGGCGACAACGCAATCGCCAAGTATCGGGAGGTGATGGGAGCGACCGACCCGGCCCAGGCCGCCGACGGAACGATCCGCAAGCTGTTCGCGGTGTCGAAGGGCGAGAATTCTGTGCACGGCTCGGACAGCCCGGCCGCCGCCGAGCGCGAGATCGCGATGAACTTCCGCCTCGACGAGATTGTCGGCTGAGGTCGCTTCAACCGGGCGCGCGCCTCGGGTGCGCGCCTTCACCTCCGTCTCGTCCCTCCGACCGGTTTGAACATGTCCAAGGTCAGGCTCTACGCTGCCACGAGCCTCGACGGCTTCGTCGCCGACGCCGACGGCGATACCGCATGGCTGGAGCCATATCAGGACCGACTGTTCGCCGAGACGGGCTTCATGAGCGAGATCGGCGCGGTCATCCTCGGCCGTCGCACGTTCGAATTCATGCAGGCCTTCGCGGAGTGGCCCTATGCCGGCAAGCGGGCCTACATCCTGACCACCCAGGCCCCCTGGAACCTGCCGGACAATGCGGTCTTCGTGCGCAACGGCGGGATCGCGGCCGCCGTGCAGGCAGCCCGCGAAGACACCAGAAAAGACATCTGGATCGTCGGCGG
This sequence comes from Hyphomicrobiaceae bacterium, assembly GCA_033765285.1. GTDB lineage: Bacteria > Pseudomonadota > Alphaproteobacteria > Rhizobiales > Hyphomicrobiaceae > Filomicrobium. Next base: position 135,860 of record JANRIE010000035.1, read on the forward strand.
GGCCTTGACCATGCAGTCGGCCATCGACGCCGGTCTCGTCGACATCATCGAGATCTGCGTCGTGCCGGTGTTGCTTGGGCGAGGGCTCCCGATGCTGAACTCGTTGTCGCGCCGTCGCACACTCGCGTTCGATGGCATGGCCGTATTCGGCGACGACATCGTGAAGCTGCGCTACGCGACGCTGCGGGGGGCGTGAGGGCGGCGTCCTGGACGCGGTGCCATCATTTGCCCGATGCGTCCAATTCCTGCAGTCGTTTCCGGGCTGAGTTTTGTGCCCATCGTTGAATGCGAACCTGCATCTCGAGTTTGCGCTTTTCCGGCGGGACCAGTGCCGCGCGATAGCCATGCTTGGCGGTGTCGAGATCGCCTTTTTGCTCATAGGCTCGGCCGCGGCTGTAGTGGGCGGCCGCGTAGGTCGGGTCGATGCGGATCGCCTGATCATAGTTGGCGATCGCGCTGTCGAGATCGCCGCTCGCCATGAGCGCGTCGCCCCGGTAGTCGTAAATCTCTACGTTGGTCGGATCCAAGTCTAGCGCCTGGTCGAAATCGGCCAAGGCCTTCTTGAAATCTTTCTTCCTCGTGTACCAGGATCCGCGCGACGTGTAGGCATCGGCCCGGCGTTGCCCTTCCCACGCCTTCGTCAGCCGTGTGCACGCCGCGATTGCCCCGTCAAATCGCGAGGCTTCGTTCCAGTTCGCATCATTGGTATTGAAACAGATGCTGCGGTCGTCGGCTTGGGCGGGGAGGCTGGAGACTGATACCGCGAAGGCAACGACGAGCGCCGAAACGATCCTGGTCATGTCAATCTCTCCACGCACGGAAGCTTCAGTCTAAGCAGATCCGCGGTTGGTCCGCCAGTGGGGGCACCGGTCGTTTGGACACGGAGTGCGAGGACCAGGTGAGATCGGGAAGCTCGCCGGGACCGGTGGCTGGGTAACGCGCCGTCTCTCTCACTCGATCCCAATGAGCAGAACCGGGGGTCTCGTGTTCCAGGTGTCGCCGAGGTTCGCTCTGGTGGTGGCGCAGACGGGGCGGATGCGGCGGTCGGACGCGCGCATTCGACCTCGCGGCCCTCAGCCCAGCTCCTCGATACGGAACATCAGCCCACCGCGCGGGGTCAGCGTGACGGTGGCGTTGATGCCGGGCGGTTCCTGGCCGACGTAGACCGGCTTGAAGGCGCGCAAAAGCTGCGACAGCGCCAGCACGTTTTCGACTTGGCTCATCGCTCCGCCAATGCACGAGCGCTTGCCCGCGCCGAACGGGATGTAGCTGTACTTGACCTGCTTTTTGGCGCCGCCGCCCATCCACCGCTCCGGCCGGAACTCTTCCGGTTCGTCCCAGTAGCGGGGGTTGTGCTGCGCGCCGTAGCCGAAGATCACGATGCGGTCGCCAGCCTTGATCTCCTTGCCGCCGATGGTGTCAGGCCCGGCGGCGGTCCGGATCAGGCTCCAGACCGGCGGGTAAAGGCGCATCGTTTCCTGAATGACGGCGCGCGTGTAGGCCAGCGCCGAATAGTCAGCCGCAGTCGGCTCGCGGTCGCCGCAGACCTCCCGGCCTTCCGCGCGGATGCGCTCGGCGGCTTCGGGATGCTTGGAAACGAGGTACAGCGCCCAGGCGAGCGTCAGCGCCGTCGTCTCGGTGCCGGCCCACAGGTACTGCTTGATCTCGTCGATGGCCTGTTGGGCGTCGAATTCGGGGATGCTGGGATCGGCGACAGAGGCCTCGATCATCTTCAGCAGCGTACGATCGCGGTGTTCGCGCGGCTCGGCGGCCATAACGGCCGGTGGGACACTCCACCAGGCCTGCACGGCCTTGGCGGTGTCGTTGTCGTCGGCCACTTCGAATCCGTCGCCGGCGAGTTTCCGCAGGCGGATCGCCTTGTGGTTCATCACGTCGGTGTAGGTCTTGACGTATTTGAACACGGCGTGCGGGTTGAAAGGCATATCGCGATCGAACAACGCCTTGCAGATCATGTCCGCTGCGAGCGTCCACGTCTGCTCGACCATTTCGACGCTCTCGCCGGACTTCGCCAGCGCGGCCCAGCCTTCCATCTTCGTGCGGATCGCGGCGTTGAAGTAGGGGATGTAGTCGGAAAACGCGTCCGGATGAAACGCTGGCTGCTGCGGCATGCGGATCTTCTGCCACAGCGCGCCGTCGTTGGTGATCATCGACTTGCCGAAGATCGGCTTCAGGCCGTCGAAGTACTTGATGTAATTGTCGGCGTTTGAAACGAGCACATGCTTGAAGTACTCGGGTTCCGTGACCAGGACGAGGCGCTGATTGGCCATGTTGATGGGAATGACGGGCCCGTATCGCTCGGCCATCTGCAGCAGGATCCGCATCGGATTGCTGGGGTCCTTGAGCAGCGGCGAGAGCTTGAACCAAATGCTCTCCTCGCCGAGTTCGGGTGCATCCATCTCGGTCGTATCCATCTCGAAGTGTCTCCGCTGAGGCCGCACGGGCCCCGGGGCAGCATGGCTCGGGCCGGATGCCCATTGCGATCAGACGACGCAACGGCGTGCCAGCCTCACTCGTCAGGTTCGACCGCCCAGGTCCAGCCGACGTGAGGACGGGTACACCTGCCGGTCACATGTCTTGTCCAGTTTCTGATCTCGCGGCATCGGGTTCGAACAGTGCGACGACGCCCCTTACCGAACTCCGCACTGATCCGCGCAGCTTAACTGCTTTCGGATCACCGCGTGTGCCTCTGGCGACACACCCCGCCCGATCCCGCGTAGCTAGCATCGGGCAATCATGACTGTCTATTCGACGCTCGGCGAGCGCTTCACAAAGGCGCGCCGTCAGCGCTTCTGTCCCACCACATCAGCAGTCGCCTCCCCTGGCGAGAGCAGCATTGCCGCAGGGTTAACAGGGGTTTGCACCGTTAATCTCGCGGTATCTGCGACAATCGCGAACGCATCACGCGCAAATAGGGCCAGGACGGCGGGGTACAACCGGTGCTCAGCCGAGAGCACACGTTCCGCCAGCGTCAACGGCGTGTCGTCGGCAAGGACCGGCACGGCGGCCTGTCCCAGGATCGGTCCCTCGTCCATGGCCTCCCGCACGACATGTACGGTGCATCCCGCAATCATGACCCCTGCCGCAAGGGCCCGCGCATGGGTATCGAGCCCCTTGAACGAGGGCAACAACGCTGGATGGATATTGATCATGCGGTTCATCCAGCGCTGAACGAGCCATGGCGTCATCAAGCGCATGAAGCCGGCGCACGCGACGATGTCGACACCTGCCGCGACCAGGGCCGCGTCCACGGCTTTGTCGAAGTCCTCGCGCGTGGCGAATGCCTTGTGGTCGAGCGCAACCGTCGCGATGCCCTCGGAGGCGGCCCACGCGAGCCCGGCGGCGTCTGGCCGGTTGGAGACGACGAGCGCGATTGTGGCGGGATAATCGGCGGCGCGTGCGGCTTCCACCAGCGCCATCATGTTCGAGCCACGCCCGGAAATCAGCACGCCGACGCGCGCCCGGGGCACGACGGGGCGAGCCGGTGAGCAGGTCTCGCCGCTCATCTCGCCCAACCGGGGTGCCCGACGTACTGCACGGCTGCCGTCTCGCCTTGGCCCTTAGCCTCGGTCGTCTGGCCGTTGGGCGGGACGATCTGTCCGATCACGACCGGCCGCTCGCCTGCCGCGGTCAGCGCCGCCGCAACCTCACCAGCGCGGTGGGCGGCCACGACGATGACGAGGCCGATGCCGCAGTTGAACGTTCGCAGCATTTCGGATTGATCGAGCCGCCCGCTGGATGCAAGCCAGCCGAAGACCGGAGCCGGCTCCCAAGCTGCCAGGTCGATCCGCGCCGCAAGGCCGGGCGGCAGGATGCGCGGCACGTTTTCGGACAGCCCGCCACCGGTAATGTGAGACACGGCCTTCACCGCCCCGCTGTCCGCACCGACAGCCTTGAGCGCGGCAAGGAGCGGCTTGACGTAGATGCGGGTCGGTTCCAGCAGGCTCTGCGCGAGGGAACTCTGCGCGTCCCACGGCGCGGCCTCGCCCCACCCGAGCTTGGCGTCGCTGACCAGTCGTCGTACCAGCGAATAGCCGTTGGAGTGAACGCCTGAAGACGCAAGGCCGATCAGGACATCGCCGAGCGCGACGTCGGCACGTGGCAGCAGCCCATCCCGTTCGACCGCGCCGACGGCAAATCCCGCCAGGTCGTAATCACCGCCGCGATACATGCCGGGCATCTCGGCGGTTTCGCCGCCGATCAGCGCGCACCCGGCTTCCCGGCACCCCGATGCGATGCCCGCGACGACATCGCGGGCCGTGGGCACCGACAGCGTTCCAGTTGCGAAATAGTCCAGAAAAAACAGGGGTTCTGCCCCTTGCACGATGAGATCGTTGACGCACATGGCGACAAGGTCGATGCCGATCGTGGTGTGCTGGCCGGTTTCAATGGCGATCCGCAGTTTCGTGCCGACGCCATCGGTCCCCGAGACCAGGATGGGATCGCGATAGCCGGCCTTTGCGAGGTCGAACAGTCCACCGAAGCCACCGACGGCACCCATCGTGCCGGTTCGGTCCGTGGCCTTCACGAGAGGCTTGATGGCAGCGACGAGAGCATTGCCAGCGTCGATATCGACACCGGCGTCTCGGTAAGTGACCGGACTTTTGGCCTCTTCGCTCATCGTCCGCCGTGACCTCGCCTTTCTCGTCCGCCCTATGGTATGGGGGACCTCTCGTGCTGTGGTTCCGACGTCTGCTTCTCTCCGCAACACGATCGAGAGCAAACGTCTGAAGCATAAGGAACACGAGCAACCATATGATTATAAGGCAGCTTATGCATCTGATGTTTGGCTCGAGACCGAGCCGCGACCGGGGACCGAACTGTTGGATGTGCTGCACTAGCAGGTAGGACACACTCCTGCAATCGCCGCCGAGGCGGGCGTAGCGAACGCCCGTGCGTTTCGGCGTGGAACCAACGAACAACTGTGGGGAGGCGACATGGAGTTCGACCGGTTCGGGATGCGCGCCCATCGTGCGATGGTCGCCATCGCGCTGGGCTTAGGCGCGGTCGCCGTTGGGGCGTCGACACCTGCCGCAGCCGCCAGCAATCCCGTCTACACCGTATCGAACTATCCCGTCGAGGCCGTGGCCGCCGATGCCGTGACCGCTAAAAGGATTGCGGTCGAGGAGGCCCAGGCAGCAGCCTTCCGCTCGCTTCTCAAGCGGCTCGTGCCCGTGACAGCCTACGGCAGGCTCCAGGCCCTCGGCCACGTGTCCGCCTCCGAACTCGTCGACGGTATGTCCGTCCGTGCCGAGCGCAACTCGGCCACCCGCTACATTGCCAGCTATGATTTCGCGTTTTCGCAAGAGGCCGTGCGCGACGTCCTGCGCCGGGAGGGCGTACCGTTCGTCGATGGGCAGGCTCCAGCGATAACGCTGGTACCCGTCACGCTCAGCGGTGGACAGCCACAACCGGCACTGGGCGACTGGGGGGCCATCTGGAAATCCCTCGACATTGCGAACGCGCTCACGCCGATGGCGGTCGACAAACTCGCCGCCGGGGTGACACCCGACACCCTCGTCGGCTTACGTGCGCCCGATCCCTCAGGCGCGCTGCGGCAGCTCGAAACGGCCTACCCCGGACAAGCCGTGGTGGTCGCGACGGCCGAGCACGACCGCCCCGCCCAGCGGCTCCATGTCACGCTCACGGGCCGCGACGCGGCGGGCTTCTTGACATTGGCCCGCAGCTATCGCGTCGACGGCGGCGATGTGGCCTACGCCATGGAACTGGCCGCGGTCGTCTCGCTTGCGATCATCGAAGGCCGATGGAAGGCGATCAAGGCGCGCGGCGATGGCGGGGCGGCATATCCCGGGGCGAGCGCCGGTTCGGGCGATGGTGCCATCGCGGTTGACGTGCTGTTCGCCTCTCCGGCCGAATGGTACGCGCTGCAAGACGAGATCCAGGCGATCCCCGGCATGGAGGGGCTCGAGGTACAGGCGGTGTCCCCGCGCAGCGCCGAGGTGGCGCTGAACTATCCTGCCGGTCCAGCGGCGTTGACAGCGGCCTTGTCCCGCCAGGGCTTTGCGCTCACGCGCTCCGGTGACCGATACGTTCTGCGCCGCCGCTTCTGAGGCGCTGACATCCGCCGAGGTGCCACAAGTGACCCCTGAGCGGGGCCGGGCTGTCACTTCACCGACAGTGATGCCGTGCAATGAGTATGAACCGACCGTCCGGCGCTTGCCGTGCGGAGCGATTGGTGCGTGACTGGCCGGCGGTGGCAAATGCCTGCCACCAGACGTCGAGTAGGGGGGACGCTGATGCGGATGGAACGGCAGGTCTTGTTCTGGCTGGTTTCAGCGATCGCACTGGTCGGCCTACTGGGGCTGTTGAAGGACATCCTTCTCCCGTTCGTCGCCGGCATGCTGATCGCCTACGGCTTGAACCCGCTGGCCGATGGTCTGGAGCGTCTGGGCCTGCCACGGATCGCAGCCTCCGTCCTGATCGTCGCCGGCCTGCTTGTGGCCTTCGTCCTGGCGCTGATTTTCCTGCTGCCGGTCCTGGCGATCCAGATCGAGCAGTTCGTGGCCGCGCTGCCAGGGGAGATGCAGCGTCTGAAGGGCATTCTCGAGGTGTGGGCCAGGGAGGCCTTCGGCGATCGCTATCCCCAGGTGCAGCAGGGCATCGACCGGGCGTTCGCCTCTCTCGGAGCGAATTGGGACACGATCGCGGCGTGGGCCGCACAGTCGCTGTGGACGCAGGGCCGGGCCGTGTTCAACGTGGTCTCGATCATCCTCGTCACGCCGCTCGTCGTCTTCTACCTCCTCGTCGATTGGAAACGGATGCTGGGCGAGGTCGACCATTGGCTGCCGCTCGATCATGCCGACGTGCTGCGTCAGATGGGCCGCGACATCAATGCGTCGGTCGCCGCCTTCATTCGCGGCCAGGGCACTGTTTGCCTTGTCCTTGGCCTGTTCTATGCGGTTTCGTTGTGGGCCATCGGGCTGAATTACGGTGTGCTGATCGGCTTGGGCACAGGGCTTGCGGCGTTCGTTCCGTTCATCGGCTGGATCATCGGCGCGACGACGGCGACCGCGCTCGCCGCGCTTCAGTTCTGGCCGGAGACGGTGCCGATCCTGATGGTGATGGGCGTATTTTTGGCCGGCCAGGCTCTGGATGCGGGATTCCTGAGCCCGGCCATCGTCGGCTCGCGGATCGGCCTGCATCCCGTCTGGCTTTTGTTTGCCCTGTTCGCATTCAGCTACCTGTTCGGCCTCGTCGGCGTGCTCGTTGCGGTTCCGCTCGCCGCCGCCATGGGCGTGATCGTCCGTTATGGGCTCAGGGCCTACCTGGCGAGTTCCGTCTACCGCGGCGACGTCGCCACGTGAGGCGGACCCGCGGCGCCTCGACATCATCGTGGGGCTGTGAATAGGGTTGAAACGTGCCTGACCCGATGCCCGCGTGTCTTGCGGGAGGCGGTGAGCCGTCCTAGCACGAGGGCAGCCCCGCCCGTTTCGTTGGTGTTCTCGTTCGAGGCAGAGATCGCAACCCATGACCTCGTCCCAGCCAGCGCAGCTCGTGCTCGACCTGCCGCATCGCTCCGCACTCGATGCCGAGGATTTTCTCCTCAGCCAGTCGAACGGCGCGGCCTTGGACGTGATCGACGGCATGGCCCATTGGCCGCATCGGGCCGCCTTTGTGGCGGGGCCGGCCGGCAGCGGCAAGAGCCACCTTGCCAACGTCTGGCGCCTGCGCACCGGAGCCATCTTGGTGCGCGCCACAGACGTCGTCGGCGACGGCGCTGCGGCGCGACTGGTGGCTCATGCGGCAGTGGTGGTCGAGGACGTCCATCAGGGTATTCCCGATGAGCAGGCCATGTTCCACCTTCTCAATTTGTGCCGGCAGGGCCGCGGGCACATGCTGCTGACCTCGCGCGTGCCGCCGGGCGAACTGACCATCGGCCTGCCGGATCTGCGCTCGCGCGTGCGCTCGCTGCCGCTCGCCACGATCGCTGAGCCGGACGAGGATTTGCTCCAGGCCGTACTCGTGAAGCTTTTCGCCGACCGCCAGCTCGTGGTCGACCCCGCCGTGATCGGCTACCTCATGGTGCGCATGGAACGCTCGATGGCCGGTGCCGGTCGCATCGTCGCCGAGATCGACCGGCTCGCGCTCGCCATGCACCGCCGCGTCACGCGTCAACTGGCCGGTGCAGCACTTGAGCGTCTTGGCGGCGGCGCAGAGATGCCACCAGATGCCTCCTCGGCGGACGCGACGCAAACGGGCCCTGCGCAGTCATGAGCCCCATGACATCGCACGCGGGTGCCGTTGCTGCTGATCCCGAGCGGAACATGATATGGAGCGTGTCGAGCGAGGACATGCTGGTGCAGGATCAGGTCTGTGACCCGGCAGCCGCCAAGCGAAGGATTGCACCCGCCAGGGAGTGGACATGACGACGTCGAAAGGCCGCGGCCCGCGCCCGCCAGTCAAAGCGCCCGACAGCCCGAGTATCGCGCGGAGGCCGAAGCCATCTGCCAGCGAGCAACCGTTGCCCTCCAGTCCCACACCACAGGGGGCGGCACGCTTCTACAACCGGGAACTGTCCTGGCTGCAATTCAATTCACGCGTGCTCGAAGAGGCGATGAACACGCGCCATCCGCTGCTGGAGCGGCTGCGCTTCCTGTCGATCTCGGCCTCCAATCTTGACGAGTTCTACATGGTCCGGGTGGCGGGCATCCATGGCCAGATCGCGACCGGCTTCGCCGTGCCCTCGCAAGACGGTCTGACGCCGGCCCAGCAACTCGCCGAGATCAACGCCTTTGCCGGCAGCCTCGTGCAGCGCAAGCAGGCCTGCTGGAAGACGCTGCGCGATGAACTCGCCGCTGCCGGGATTTCGATCATCGAACCCGAGGACGTCGGCCAGGTCGAGCGCGAAAGCCTGCGCCAGCACTTCATGGACCAGTACTTCCCGATCCTGACGCCGATCGCGGTCGATCCGTCGCACCCGTTTCCATTCATCCTGAACAAAGGCCTCACGCTCGCCGTCCTGATGGAGAACCGCGAGACCGGTAAGTCGCTCAACGGTCTGATCCCGATCCCATCCCAGCTCGACCGCTTCATCCGGTTGAAGACGACCGACGCCGCCGGCGTTCGCTTCATCCGTGTGGAGTCGGTCATCGGCATGTTCACCGAGACTCTGTTTCCAGGCTTCACCGTGATGAAGCAAGGCGCTTTCCGGGTGCTGCGCGACAGCGACATCGAACTGGAGGAGGAGGCCGAGGATCTCGTCCAGACCTTCGAAAACCTGCTGAAGCGACGCCGCCGCGGCAACGTCATCCGGCTCGAGATCGACGGGCGCATGCCCAAGGGGCTGCAGCGCTTCGTCGTCGACGAACTCGAGGTCAACGAAAGCGCGGTGTTCGTCAAGGACGGCTTGCTGGGGCTCTCCGACACCTCGCAGCTCATTGTCTCGGACCGCAGCGACTTGCAGTTCCAGCCATTCTCGATCCGCTTTCCCGAGCGCGTGCGCCAGTTCGAGGGCAACATCTTCGCGGCGATCAAGGCCAAGGACTTCGTCGTCCACCATCCCTATGAATCCTTCGACGTCGTGGTCCAGTACCTGCGCCAGGCCGTCCGCGATCCCAACGTGATGGCGATCAAGTGGACGCTCTACCGAACCTCCCGCGACAGTCCGATCGTCGCCGCGCTCAAGGACGCCGTGGAGGCCGGCAAATCGGTGACCGCGGTCGTCGAGTTGAAGGCGCGTTTCGACGAGGCCGCCAACATCAAGTGGGCGCGCGACCTGGAGAATGTGGGCGTGCACGTGGTCTATGGCTTCATCGAGCTGAAGACGCATGCCAAGCTGGGGATCGTGGTCCGCAAGGAAGGCAGCGACCTCGTCACCTACTCCCACATCGGGACCGGAAACTATCATCCGCAGACGGCGCGCGTTTACACCGATCTGTCGCTGTTCACCGACGACCCCGCCATTGCCCGCGACGTGACTCGCATCCTGAACTATGTCACGGGCTACGGTGAGCCCGGTGCCCTCGAGCTGATGGCCGCCAGCCCGCATGGCATCCGCCGGCGCATCCTCGACCATATCGCCGAGGAGATCGAGCACGCCAAGGCCGGCCGGCCGGCGGCGATCTGGATGAAAATGAACTCGATTGTAGACATCGAGATCATCGAGTCGCTCTATGCGGCCAGCAGCGCCGGAGTCGACATCGACCTCATCGTGCGCGGCATCTGCTGCCTGAGACCCGGCGTTGCTGGCATGTCCGAGCGAATCCGGGTCAGGAGCATCATCGGCCGCTTTCTGGAGCATTCGCGCATCTACTGTTTTGGCCGGGGGGAGGGGTTGCCCTCGCCGAACGCTGCGGTCTACATCAGCTCCGCCGACATGATGCCGCGCAACCTCGACCGTCGCGTCGAGGCACTGACGCCGATCAAGAACCCGACGGTGCACGAGCAGGTGCTCAACCAGATCATGGTCGCCAACCTGAAGGACAACCAGCAGAGCTGGCGCATCATGTCGGATGGCTCGTCCGTGCGGATCACGCCGGCCGCGGGAGAGGAACCGTTCAACGCCCACCACTACTTCATGAACAACCCCAGCCTTTCGGGGCGTGGCGAGGCACTGCAGGAGGATTTTCCCCCGCGGTTCCACATGCTGCGCAAGACCTGATACATGACGGGGACGAACCCGAGCGACGTCGACTGAGACAAGCCTGAGCGGAGTGCGCTGGTGACAGAGCTGATCGCCCGGAGCGGGGACCGCGGCCGATTTGTCGAGCTTGAGCCGATCGCCGTCGTGGACATCGGGTCGAACTCGGTTCGCCTCGTCGTCTACGAGGGAGCGGTCCGCTCACCGACGCCCCTCTTCAATGAGAAGGTGCTGTGCGGGCTCGGCCGCGCGGTCGCCACCACGGGACTTTTGGCAGAGGACGCGATGGCGCGGGCGCTGTCGGCTCTCGGCCGCTTTCGGGCGCTGCTCGCACTGTTTGGCATCTCCAAGCCATTGGTAATCGCCACGGCGGCCGTGCGCGATGCCCAGAATGGTCCCGCGTTCGTCGCGGCATGCGAGGAGGCGTGCGGGTGTCCGGTTCGCGTATTGTCGGGCGAGGAGGAGGCGCGCGCGTCTGCCCTCGGCATCGTCATGGGCGTCAGCGACGCTGACGGCTTCGTCGGGGACCTCGGCGGCGGCAGCCTCGAGCTGATCGACATTCAGGGCAGCACGCTGAAAGAGGCGACGACCCTGCCACTTGGCGGTCTGCGCCTGATCGACGTGACCGGCGGCAAGTTGGACAAGGCCGCAAGCCTGATCGACCGGGAAATTTCCCGCGTGCCCTTTATCGAGGCTTGCCGCGCGCGCACCTTTTACGCCGTAGGCGGCACGTGGCGCTCGATTGCCCGCATGCACATGGCCCACGTCAACTATCCGCTGCATGTGATGCATGGCTACAGCCTGCCCGTGGCCGAGGCCATTACGTTCGCCGAGCATGTCCGCAAGGCCAAGAAGCTGCAGAGTTTGCGCGGCATCACGGATATTTCCCGCCAGCGGCGCGAGGTCCTGCCCTACGGCGCACTCGTTCTGGAGCGGCTGCTGATCCGCCTCTCGCCGCGCCGCGTGGAGTTTTCGGTATTCGGCGTGCGCGAGGGGCTCATCTATCAGTTGCTCTCGGAGGCCGAGCGGGCGAAGGACCCGCTTCTGAGCTTTTGCGAGGACTATGCCCGCCTGCGCTCCCGCTCGCTGCGTCATGCCCAGGAACTGTGTGCGTGGACGGACGGGTTGGCGGCTATCCCTGGTTTCGAGGAGACACCGGAAGACCGCCGCCTGCGCCACGCCGCCTGCCTGTTGTCGGATATCGGCTGGCGGGCCCACCCTGACTACCGCGGCGAGCAGAGTCTGAACGTGGTCGCGCATGCCGCCTTGTCGGGGATCGACCATCCGGGGCGGGTTTTCCTGGCCCTCGCCATCTATTTTCGGCATGTGGGCCTCGAAGAAGGCGGCCACGACGATCTCTCCGCGCGCCTGAAGGCCGCCGTGAGCCGGGCCGTTTATCGCCGAGCCCGTATTCTGGGGTGCGCCATTCGGGCAGTCCACATGCTGTCGGCAGGCATGCCGGGAATAGTGCCACAGACGCGACTGACGCATCGCGACGACGGCGTGCTCGTTCTGCAGGTACCGCAGCGGCATGCCTCTTTGGATGGCGAGAGGTTGCGCCGCCGGTTCGGCACGCTCGCCGAGCTGTTGAACCTGCAAGCAGAAATCCAACTGATGCCCTGACATCCACCTGAGACGCAGGCAGTGCGAGCGACCGTGGTCGCTTTGGCTGGACGCGTCCTCACGTCCGTCGAGGTCGTCGATCAGGCGCTCGGACCACCGCTGAACGCGGGCCACAGCGCCAGTGGCCATGCCGTCGAAAGCGCACACGCTCTCTTGAGTCCCGTGATGCTTTCTGCATCTTTGGGATAGCCACGAGCCATGCCGGACAGGGGACCAAGCGTCGAATGCGCAACACTAGCTCGATGGCCCGAATCAGACCTAGGCTTGCCACAATCACTACGATATCTCCGACACGGGGGCGGTCTTCGCTCGAGCGCGCCGTACAGTTCCGCCGCGCGGTCACCAACGCATCAGGGTTTCGCGGATGACGGCGATAGATCCCTACCAGGAACTCGGCCTCGAGCGTTCGGCCGGCGAAGACGACATTCGCCGCGCGTTCCGCAAGCTCGCCAAGGAACTGCATCCCGACTTGCACCCTGGAGATCGCGCAGCCGCCGAGCGCTTCAAGCGTGTGTCCGCGGCCTACGAGATATTGGGTGAGCCAGACAAGCGCGCCATGTTCGACCGTGGCGAAATCGACGGCTCTGGAGAGCCGCGCCGCGGTCACCGTGCCGCCCGCAACGGAGCTGGCGGCTTCGACTTCAGCTTTGGGGATATCTTCGACGAGATGTTCGCGCGCGAACGCGCCGAGCGCGGACCGGGCTACGGCTTTGCCGGCGCAAACGGCGATCCGCGGGCTCGCGGTCGCGGCCAGTCTCGACGCGGCAATGACGTCCGCTACACGCTGGAAGTGGATTTCCTGGAGGCCGTCGAGGGAGTGAGGAAGCGCGTCACCATGCCAGAAGGCGGTATCCTGGACCTCAATGTCCCGGCCGCCGTGGCCGATGGGCAGGTGCTGCGGTTGCGCGGCAAAGGGGCCCAGGCCCCCGCGGGCGGTGAGCCGGGGGACGCGCTGGTCGAGATCAAGGTGCGGCCCCATGCCCGCTTCAAGCGGATCGGCGACGACATCCATTCGGAGGCGCACGTCACGATGGACGAGGCGCTTCTTGGCGGCCGCATCGAGATCACCACCGTTGACGGCAGCGTACATCTGACAATCCCGAAAGCCACCCAGCAGGGCCGGATGTTTCGCCTGAAAGGCAAAGGGGTGCGCAACATGACGACCGGCGTGACGGGTGACCACATCGTGACCGTCAAGGTCGTGATGCCGCCGGAGGTCGACGACGAGTTGTCCTATTTCCTCGCCAACTGGCGTCTCAAGCGGAAGTACGACCCAGGCACCCGGTGATTGGGCACGGCCCATGAAAAAACCGGGCAGACGCCTTACGCGACTGCCCGGTGTCACTGATGATCTCAATACGTGGCGTCTCAGATCACGAGCGGTCGCCGATCGACACCGCGTAGGCCGGCTGGCGGGCCAGGAACAACGCATCGTCGGCCGGGCCGGCGACACCGTCGGCAAGTGTCTGCGGGTCGAAGATCGTGCCATCGCAGGTTTCGTTCTTCTCGAGCGCGGTGATCGCCAGCCGCCCGAGGATGACGGTCGGGCGCTTGTCCTCGTCTTCCCAGAGCTGTGTCGCATTCGTCTTCTCGTCACCCGGGCGACCCATGATCGCCACCATGTCGAATGCCGCAGGTGCCTTGGACTCCAGCCGGCCCTTCAACTCATCGACCAGGAAGTCTGCGGGCTTGGCCTTGGCCTCGTCGTCGGTCAGTCCGAGTTCGCCGGCAACCGGCGTCATGCGGAACTTGACGAGTTGCTTTTCACCGCTGGCGTTCGTCAGCGTGTAGCCATGAATGCCCCAGTAAGGTACGCCGACCCACGAGGCCGCAACGGGCCGGCTGGCGAGGAATTTACCCTGCGCCGTCGTCTCGGGGTTGGCGTCCGCGAACGCCTTGATCTTGGCCGGATCGGGCTTGCCATCGGCACCGGGCAGCCGAGCCTGGAGGAAGCCGAGCATCTGCTCGGGCGATTTGACGAAGTTGATCGGCGCGTTGACCATCACGAATTCGGTCTGGCCAGGGCCGCCGTCGTCGATGCGGAACGAAAAGCCGCGATTGACCATCTTGTTGGCGTCCATGACCTTCGGGTTGCCACCGCCGACCGAGAAACGCGCAACCACCCGCGACGTCTTGGTGAAGGCTGCCGACTTCGTCAGCTTGGCGGCCTCCGCCGACGGCGTGAACGTGCCGACGAAGCACTGGCCTTTGGCCCCGCTGGGACGCGCTTTCTGCTTGCCCGCAAGCGTGCGCATGACTTCGAAAATTGCAGCCGGATCAGCCGACTGGGCAGCAGCAGGTGCCACCGGCAGTGCAGCGGCGACCACCATCGTGGCGGCGAGCGCCGACGAAGAGATGCGTGCGGAGCATGAAATCATGACCGTTTCCTCGGTGTGAAAGATGAAACCCGTGCGTGCACGTGCTAGCAGCCGCCCATCACACGCGCATCACACGCCTGATCACAAGCCGTTGTTCAACTCGGCCGTGGCCTCGGCGCTGGCGGCAGACCCACCGTTGGCCGCGTGCGCCGTGCGCACGACCTTGACGTCGCCGCCCGACAGGGTGAGCGCAATTTCGCCGCGCTTCAGGGCCAGCGCGTCCTCACCGAACAGTTCGCGCCGCCAGCCCTTGAGTGCGGCGATGTCGGGCTCACCCGACCGCGCCAGTTCCTCGAGGTCGGCTGCATCCGCGATCAGCCGCGGGGCGACCCGATGCTGGGCGGCAGAGGCCTTGACCAGCACCTTGAGCAGCTCCAGCGTCGCAATCGCCTCCGCGGTGAGCGGCGAGGTGTGCTGCATGGCCGGTACCGTCTTCATGTCGCGGTCGAGGCCGGCCTTCACCGCCTCGACGATTTCACGCGCGCGCGACGACCGCGAGAACCCCTCCGACAGCGAGCGCAGGCCGGCCAGCTGCTCGACCGTGCGCGGCGACTGGTTGGCGATGTCGTACAGCGCCTCATCCTTCAGAATGCGCTGCCGCGGCACGTTCTGGCTCTGCGCCAAACGCTCGCGCCAGGCGGCGAGTTCCATGAGCACGGCCAGCGCCTTGCGGTTCTTCACCTTGAGCTTCAGCCGCGCCCACGCCCTTTCTGGATCCTGGACATAGGTCTCATCCGCGGTCAGCGTCGCCATCTCCTCGTCGAGCCAGGAGGCGCGGCCGGTCGCCACCAGCTCGGCCTGGAGCGCCAGATAGACGTCGCGCAGGTGCGTGACGTCGCCGAGGGCGTAGACGAGCTGCTTGTCCGACAGCGGCCGCCGCGACCAGTCGGTGAAGCGCGAGGACTTGTCGAGATCGGTGCCGGTGATCTTCTTGACCAGATTGACGTAAGAGACCGAGTCTCCGAAGCCGCACACCATCGCGGCGACCTGCGTGTCCACCACCGGGGTCGGGACGCGACCAGCCTCCGCAAAGACGATCTCGATGTCCTGGCGGGCGGCGTGGAACACTTTCACGATCGGATGCTCGACCATCAGCGACCAGAAGGGCTTCAGGTCGAGGCCGGGCGCGAGCGGGTCGATGATGATCTCGAGCCCCGGGCTCGCCGCCTGGATGAGGCAAAGCTGGGGCCAGTACGTCGTCTCGCGCATGAACTCCGTGTCAACAGCGACGAAAGGGTCGCGGCCGAGGGTAACGCAAGCGGTCTGCAGGGCGTCAGTCGATGTGATGATTTGCATGCCCTTCCGCGTATATCTGATCTCCGGCGGCTTGTCGCGGGGGCTTGTGCGGCCGCCTTGACAACCATTTTGCCTCGTGCACCTGTCCGCGCCTGATCAACCGAGACGATGCGACAAAACGGCAGCAGGACAACACCATGGCTGAGCGCAAGAACAAGACGGCGGGCCAGTCAGCCGCGGGCGGCACGGTGCCGGCCGATCCGGCTGGCGGCGCTGCGCCGGTTGTTGCGCCGGTGCGCACGATCGGTCAGCGGTATCGCTCCCACACCTGCGGCGCGCTGAGGGAAGCCGACATCGGCGGCACGGCCCGTATCTCCGGCTGGGTGCACAGGGTGCGCGACCACGGCGGCGTGCTGTTCATCGACCTGCGCGACCACTACGGCCTGACGCAGGTGGTAGCCGACCCCGACAGCCCCGCCTTCAAGGCCGCCGAGACCGTCCGCTCCGAGTGGGTGATCCGCATCGACGGCAAGGTGCGCGCGCGCCCGGAGGGCACGGCGAATGCCGACCTGCCGACCGGCGGGATCGAAGTCTACGCCACCGAGATCGAGGTGCTGTCTGCGGCGAAGGAGCTGCCGGTTCCCGTGTTCGGCGAGCCTGATTACCCGGAAGACATGCGCCTCACCTATCGGTTCCTGGACCTGCGGCGCGACAGCTTGCACGCCATCATCATGAAGCGGCTCGCGATCACGCGCGAGATCCGCCGCCTCATGCACGACGCCGGCTTCAACGAATTCCCGACGCCGATCCTGACCGCCTCCTCGCCCGAGGGCGCGCGCGACTTCCTGGTGCCCTCGCGCATTCACACCGGCAAGTTCTACGCGCTGCCCCAGGCGCCCCAGCAGTACAAGCAACTGCTGATGGTCTCCGGCTTCGACCGCTATTTCCAGATCGCGCCCTGCTTCCGCGACGAGGACCCGCGCGCCGACCGCCTGCCGGGCGAGTTCTACCAACTCGACGTCGAGATGAGCTTCGTCGAGCAGGAGGATATCTTTGCCACGATGGAGCCGATCATCACGCAGGTGTTCGAGACCTTCGCCGACGGCAAGCCGGTGACCCAGACCTGGCCGCGCATTCCCTACGACACGGCCATCGCCAAGTACGGCTCCGACAAGCCCGACCTGCGCAACCCGATTGAAATGGCCGACGTCACCGAGCATTTCCGGGATTCCGGCTTCAAGGTCTTCGCCGGCATGATCGCCAAGGACCCCAAGGTCCGCGTGTGGGCGATCCCTGCGCCGACCGGGGGCAGCCGAGCGTTTTGTGACCGCATGAACGCCTGGGCGCAGGGCGAGGGCCAGCCGGGGCTGGGGTATATCTTCTGGCGCAAGCCCGAGGGCGGCGGCGAGGGCCTGGAGGCCGCCGGCCCCATCGCCAAGAACATCGGGGAGCGTGCCGAGGCGGTCCGCACGGAACTCGGCCTCAAGGACGGCGACGCCGTGTTCTTCGCCGCCGGCAACCCGCAGAAGTTCTACAAGTTCGCCGGCCTCGCCCGCGACCGCGTCGGCCAGGAACTCAAACTCGTCGACGAGAACTGTTTCAAGCTCGCCTGGATCGTCGACTTCCCGTTCTACGAGTGGGACGAGGACAACAAGAAGGTCGAGTTCAGCCACAACCCTTTCTCGATGCCGCAGGGCGGGCTCGCGGGTCTGGACGCCTGCAAGAGCGATGAAGACTTCCTGGCGTTGAAAGCCAACCAGTACGACATCGTCTGCAATGGCTACGAGATCGCGTCCGGTTCGGTCCGCAACCACCTGCCCGAGACGATGGTGAAGGCGTTCGAGGTGACGGGGCTCTCCCGCGCCGACGTGGAAGCCCGCTTCGGCGGCCTCTACCGCGCCTTCCAGTACGGCGCCCCTCCGCACGGCGGCATGGCGGCCGGCATCGAGCGCATCGTTATGCTGCTGACCGGATGCAAAGCCGTCCGCGACGTGGCCCTGTTCCCGATGAACCAGCAGGCCCAGGACCTGCTGATGGGCGCCCCCTCGGAACCTGAGCCGAAGCAACTGCGCGAGTTGTCGATCCGCGTGGTGAAAGAGGCGGGGAAGTAGGCGATTGGGTGCCCACATGACGGCGGCGTGCCCGTTGCCGCGTGCAGCCCTCTGGGTCGTGAAGCGACCACCGCACCGCATTGAGTTCGTCGGCCCGTCCCCCTAATCTTCCGCCGACAGGGGCCGGCAGGGGGAATCGCGCGCCAATGGACATCATCCAATCCCTGGCCCGCGCGCTCGATCGGCAGATCCCGCCCGGCACCTGGCACGACCAGATTTTCGCCTACTGCGAGCGCGGATCGGATGCCGCCTTCTGGGCCGAGCCCTTGAACGCGCTCACGAACGCGGCGTTCCTCTTGGCCGCACTGGCGGCCTTGACCCTCTGGGCCACCCGCCCCCCGGAAAACCGCAGGGCCATTGATCTTGCCCTTGTCGCCCTCGTCGCCGTCATCGGCGTCGGCAGCTTTCTGTTCCACACACTCGCCAACCGCTGGGCAGCCGTCGCCGACACCGCGCCCATCGGTCTGTTCATGCTGGCCTATCTGATTTATGCGCTGCGCCGGTTCTTGGCCGCACCCTGGTACATCGTCGCCCTCGGCCTCGGCGTGTTCCTGGCGGCGGGGCAGCAGGCCGCGACGCTACGCTCGGCGGCAGGGACGTTGGCGCTCGGCGGCTCGGTGGCCTACCTCCCCGCTTTTGCCGCGTTGCTGATCATCGGGCTGGGGCTGGCCGTGCGCCGCCACCCGGCCGCGGCCTACATTCTGCCAGGGGCCGCCGTGTTCGCCGCCTCGCTGGCCTTCCGCACCCTCGACCGGCAGATGTGCCCGCAGACGTTCCTGCCGACGGTTGGCACCATTGGCACGCACTTCCTGTGGCACGTCTTGAACGGGCTGTTGCTTTATTTGCTGCTGCGGGCCGCGGTTCTGCATGGCGGCCCAACCCGCCAGGGGGCGTCGTCGTGAGGCATCCGCTCAGTTCAACGCACGGACGCAAACGGGTGCCGGCTCGGCTGAAACCCTGGCGAAGACGCCACTGAGATCGGCCGGGGTCGCGCGGGCCACTGCGCCGTTGGCGACGTCCTCGGCCGTCCACATCCATGATCGCGCCGGATCATGACGCATGGCCCATGTCGCAAACATCCGGGTGTTCGTGGGCATCCGCACCAGCAGATCGACGTCGATGTGGCGATCGTCGCGGGCAATCCGCGCGAAGGCCGCCTCCACCTCGGCGGCCGGTCCCTCGAGCAGTTGCAGGAACAGGTCCTCGCGGCAGACGAGCGAGCCGGTGATGCCGTCACGCACATTGTTGGTGCGCGCGACCGAAAGGATGTGCCGCAACGTGCCGTCGTCGTAGCCGAATGGACGCGAGGCGTAAATCACTTGCAGTAAGGACATGGGGCGTGACCTCCCGCCACGGTCATCGGCCACCCGAACGGTTCTCTGGGCGTGTGGACCGGCATGGCGCAACGCCACATTGACAGATGAAACTGTAAACTTCCACCGTCAAAGTGGGCCGGCCAGCCCGACTTGTGAGCGCCTGTGCCCTGGGCGGCCGCGGGCCCGGCTCGGGATGTCGGATTGCGCCCATCCACCCCATGCCGGGCCGAGCTGAAACAGGACCCGCCGATGGCCGCTTTACGCGCCGCGTTCGTTGCTCAGCGTGTTGGCGAGCGTCCCGATGCCGTCGATGACGATTTCGACGGTATTCTCCGGCTCTTTCATCGCGCCGACGCCCAACGACGTGCCGCAAGCGATGACATCGCCCGGCAGAAGCGTCATGTCGGCCGAAAGTTTGGCAACCAGCGTTGCAGCCGGGAAGATCATGTCGCTGATGGGATAGTTCTGCCGCTCGGCACCATTGAGGATCGTGCGGACCGTGAGGCTGGCCGGATCGAGCCCGGTGGCGATCGCAGGACCGAAGATGCCGAACGTATCGAAGCTCTTGGCCCGGGCCCACTGCGGGAACGTCGGGTCCTTGCTGATGATATCGGCGCACGTCACGTCGTTGATGCACGTGTAGCCGAAGATGCCGGCCTGCGCCTCGTCCTCGCTGGCGTCCGACAGCGTGCGGCCGATGACGATGCCGAGTTCGCCCTCATAGACGATTTTTCCGTCGTAGCTCCGCGGTCTGCGGATCGCCCCGCCCGGCCCCATGAACGACGAAGGTGCCTTCAGGAGGTAGAGGGGTTCGGCTGGCTCGGCGACACCGAGCTTTGCGGATAGGGCGTGAAAGTTGTTCCACAGGCAGATCATTTTCGAAGGCATCGACGGCATCAGCAGTTTGGCCTGATCGCTCGCCAGAACGTCACCTGTTGGGGTCGGGCCATCGAACATGTCGCCCGCATGCACGGCGATCTTGCCATCCGCGAGCGTGCCGAAACCGATCCGTCCGCCGGCTTCGAACCTCACCCAGAGTGTCATGCGGCCCTCCCTTGGATATTTTTTGAGTCGTCTGCGTTCGCACCGTGATAGCGGCAGGCAGGGGCCGTGGCCAGCATGGAAGCGTTCGGCATCGTCGGCCGCGCCGAGTTGCGCGGATGGGTGGATTTGCGCATAAACCAGCGCTCCGGCGGACGTGGTGGAATGGTAGACACACGGGACTTAAAATCCCGAGGCCTCACAGCCGTGTGGGTTCGACTCCCACCGTCCGCACCAATAAAATCAAGGGTTTGTGTGTTTTGGCAATTGTGGGTTTGGGTGGCAAGTCCGCTTTGGATGACCTGCTCCCCGTCTTCCCTCCGGTCATAGGTTGAATCGGTTCTTGGTCTGGTCTGCAACGTCATTCTTCTGTTCGGCCGCTGTGGAGCCATTCTTCCGTCCCGGCCGCACGTCGGTTGCGCCGTCGCGCGCAGGGCGGGTCGAGGACGGCGCGTCTTCAGCGCCGCCGCTGGCTTGTCCTCGATGCGCCCGAGCACGATGGCAGGGTGAGGCGTCCGGGGCGATGTTCTCGCTCTGGCGTTCCACCCAGGCGTGAGCGAACTCGTCCGGCGTCTGATAGCCGAGGCTCGAGTGAGGCCGCACCTCGTTGTAGTCGACGCGCCAGGCCTCGATCACGCGACGCGCTTCGGCGAGCGAGGAGAACACGTGCTCGTTGAGGCACTCGTCGCGAAGCTTGCCGTTGAAGCTCTCCATGAAGCCGTTCTGCATCGGCTTGCCCGGCGCGATATAGTGCCAGGCGATCGATTGCTCCGTGGTCCACTTGAGCATCGCGTTGCAGGTCAGCTCGGTGCCGTTGTCGGAGACGATCATCACCGGCCTGCCCCAGATCGCCACCAGCCGATCGAGCACGCGCACGATGCGACGGCCCGGCAAGGACGTGTCGATCTCGACGCCTAAACCGCGCCGCGTGAACTGGTCCTCGACGTTGAAGACACGGAACCTCCGTCCACTGTCGAGAGTGTCCGATATGAAGTCGAGCACCCAGATCGCGTTCGGACCGGCTGCCTTCTCCAACGGCGCCCGCGTGCCGATCGCGCGCTTGCGACCGCCACGACGGCGCACCGTCAGGCGCTCCTCCCTGTACAGTCGATAGACCTTCTTCAGGTTCATGACGACGCCGCGACGGCGCGCCATCTCCCTGAGACGTCGATAGCCGAACCGACGCCGCTCGGCAGCGAGCTCCTTCAGCAAGGCCCGCTCCGGAGCGTCGCTCGGACGCTTGCTCTGATAACGCATCGTCGATCTGTCCACGCTGAGCAGCCCCGTGGCGCGGCGCTCCGACATGCCGTGATGCTCGATCACGTGCCGGGCCGCCGCGCGTCGGGCACGGGGCGTCAGAAGTTTTTTCCGACGAGATCCTTCAAGGCGGCGTTGTCGAGCATCTGCTCGGCAAGAAGCTTCTTCAGCCGCCGGTTCTCCTCCTCCAGTGCCTTCAGCGACTTCGCCTCCGACACGTCCATGCCGCCGTACTTCGCCTTCCATTTGTACAGCGTCGTACCGCTGATCCCGTGCCGGCGGCACAGGTCCTCCACCTTGGCGCCGGCCTCGTGCTCCCGAATGATCGCGATGATCTGGCTCTCGCTGAACCGGCTCTTGCGCATGCTCCTCACTCCACGGATGGATTCAACTATCACGTGGAGGGATTTCAGGGGAGCAGGTCA
>JANRIE010000009.1:0-2996 GCA_033765285.1 Hyphomicrobiaceae bacterium
GATGGACCACTCGCAAATGGAGATGGGCAATGAGAACTAGAGTGCTCGCAGTGGCGCTTGCTCTGGGCGTCTTTGCCCTTGTGGGCGCGTTCATCTGGACTACGGTGCGCACGCTCGATCCGCGAGACACCGTTGCGGATCAGAGCGAGCCGACGGCCGAAGTGTCGGAAGTCCTTCCGGATGGTCGGATCGACGTCCAGGTCTATGCGCTCGGAAACCGGGACGTCCGTCTCGATATCCAGTTCACGCCGGATGCCGATGCCATCGAATCTGCCGCTATGCGGCCGGACGTGAACTTCGCGATGAAGGAGATGCATATGGACGGCTTTGATCCGCCGCTTCAGTTAGTCGAGGCCGGGGTCTGGCGAGCAAATCTCAAGTTGCCAATGGCTGGACGGTGGGTGGTCAGTGTTGGCTTTGGCGAGGATCGCGCAGAGGTTGAATTTGATGCACAGTGACGGACCGACACAACAGGCAAGGCACGATGATACCCTGCACCGGGGGTTTCGCGGCATCGCCGTCGGCATCGCGATGTTCGCTGTCCTCGGGACGGTGACGGCAGTCTGGGCGAACCCCCTGTTCGTCCGCATGACTCCGGTTGGTCCGTGGGAGTTCGGGGCCACTGTCCTGACGGCACTCTTGGCCGGAGTGACGGTCGCGCTTTGGGTTCCCCGATGCCGGCTGCGGACATCCGGGGCAGGCGGTCTTGCGAGCTTCCTCGGGATCGCCTGTCCGACCTGCAACAAGGTCCTGATGCTGATCTTCGGCGGGCCGGCGCTGCTCGCATGGTTCGATCCGGTCCGGCCCTGGCTCGCGGCAGCCGGGGTCATCGTCATGGGCTATGCTGCCTTTCGCACCTGGCGCGCGTTTCGCGAGTCCCGATCTGACCTTCACATTGTCGGCGGCGTTGAAACTCCCATGACGGGAGGCCCGCAGTGACAGCGTCAACTGGTTTGCGGTCAGCGATGCGTGGGCTGGCCCGGAAAACGCTGGTCCGGCACACGCTCGTGGCCATTCTTGCGATGGGGCTCGTGCTGGGCTTTGCGGCGGTTCACGCGCAGTTCAGCCCGATGCATCGCTGGAACCGCGCCTTCGGTGATGCCTCGCTGGTGCTGATCGCGCTGTCGATGGCCTTCGGGCCGCTGACCCGCTTTCTGCGCGCATCGGTTCCGCTGCTGCCGTTCCGCCGTGAGATGGGTATCCATGCTTGCCTTCTGGTGATCGTCCACGCGGCGATCGTTCTCGTCGGCTGGGTCGAATGGGATCTGATGCGTCTTTTCGGGTTCGAATGGCATCCCGACCTCTTGGCCTATGTCATGTTCCAGCATGGTTTCGGGCTTGCCAACGCCATCGGGATCGCGGCCCTCGTCCTCGCGGTTCTGCTTGCCGCCACGTCGAGCGATTTCGCGATGCGGCGTCTGGGGCTGTCCGGCTGGAAGTTCTTGCAGATGGGCGTGCTGCCGATGTGGTGGCTGACTGTGGCACATGTCGCCTACTTCCTGTTCATGCATTTCCTGAGCTTCCATCGGGCAACGCCACCGCCGAATCCGCTTCAGCTTTGGTTCGTCGGGTTGGTGGTTCTGGTCCTTGGTCTGCGCGCGGCGGCCTACCTAAAGACCATCCGCGCCAAGGCCCCGTCCGAACTGCCGGGAGAGAAGGCAAGCCGTGCGTCGATCTGAACGCGATCTTGTGCATGCGGCAAAGAAGACGACCCGGCGGTCCCTGCTGCTGGGCGGTGCAATGTCGTCGGTGGTAAGTGTTCTCGGCTTTCGGATGTGGCAACTGGGCGTCCGGGATGCTGAACAATACTACCTCCTGGCCGAAGAAAACCGGATCAGCCTGCGGCTGGTGCGGCCCGACCGCGGACGCATCTTCGACCGTGCTGGAAAGATCATTGCGGACAACGAGCAGGCCTACCGCATCACGCTCGTTAGGGAGGAGGCGCAGGATGTCGATCAAGTTCTCGAGAAGCTGCGCCTGCTGCTTGGTTTGGACGAGGAGACACTGACAGAGGTCCGCGAGCAGACGGCCCGCGTGCGGGCTTTCGTTCCGATCACGGTGAAGGACCGGGTCACCTGGGACGAGCTTTCCATCGTGGCGTTGAACTCTCCCGCTCTTCCGGGCGTCCAGCCCGAGATGGTCCTGTCCCGCGTCTATCCCTTTGGGCCGGATTTCGCCCATCAGGTCGGCTACGTGGGACCGGTCAGCGAAAGTGACCTGGAAAGCGAGGCTGACGACAATGAGCCACTGCTCCGCCTCCCGGATTTTGAAGTGGGCAAGACCGGGGTCGAGCGCAGCCACGAAAGTACCCTGCGCGGACTGCCGGGAACCCAGCGGGTCGAGGTCAACGTGTCCGGCCGCACGATGCGCGAGCTGGCGCTGGACCCTGCTACACCGGGCCCCGACATGCAGGTCACCCTCGACCACCACCTGCAGAACTTCATGCGCGTCCGCCTTGAAGGGCAAAGTGCCGCCGCGATCGTGATGGACGTGACGAACGGCGATCTCCTTGGCTGCACCTCGGCGCCGTCCTTCGATCCGAACCTCTTCGTCCGCGGGATTTCCAGTCGCGACTACGGCGCGCTACGCGACAGCGAATTCCGCCCGCTCTCCGACAAGACGGTGCAGGGGGCCTATCCGCCGGGATCCACGATCAAGATGTCGAACGCACTGGCCGCGCTGGAAACCGGGCTGATGGACCCGGAAGAGACTGTCGCCTGCAATGGCTATGTCGAGATCTCCGGCCGCAGGTTCCACTGCTGGAAGCGCGGTGGCCATGGCCGGGTGAACATGGTCGGCGCGCTGCGCGAGTCCTGCGACGTCTACTTCTACGAGGTCGCGCAGCGCATAGGCATCGACGGCATCTTCGCGATGAACGACCGGCTGGGGCTTGGCCAGAAGTACGACCTTCCGCTGTCCGGCATGGCGCACGGGAACAATCCGTCGCGCGCATGGAAGCAGGAACGGTACGGGCAGGACTGGCTGATCGGTGACAC